>CBINJP010000005.1:0-188917 GCA_966251045.1 uncultured Sphingomonas sp. | reverse complement strand
GTCACGCTGGCGCAGGAGGTCGAGACGCTGAAGCTCTATCTCGAGATCGAGAAGATGCGCTTCGACGAACGGCTGCGCACCCATTTCGAGATCGATCCGCGCGTCGCCAAGGCGCGGCTGCCCTCGCTGCTGCTCCAGCCGCTGGTCGAAAACGCGATCAAATATGCCGTCACCCCGCAGGAGGAGGGGGCCGATATCACGGTTTCGGCTCGACTCGTCGGCGAAAGGGTTCTGATCGCCGTATCCGATACGGGTCCGGGATTGATCGAAATGAAAGCGAGGCCGACCCTTTCAACTGGCGTGGGGCTCGCCAATATCAGGGAGCGGCTGGCGCAGTCCTTCGGGCCTGACCATCGATTCGAAACGCGATCGGACCCCGGGGAAGGGTTCAGCGTTGAGATCGAGATACCGTTCCAGATCGACGAACCGAACCGAGAGGCCGCATGACCATCCGCACTATCCTGGTCGACGACGAACCCCTGGCGATCCAGGGGCTCGAGCTCAGACTCCAGGAACATGACGATGTCGAGATCATCGACAAATGCTCGAACGGCCGCGAGGCCATCCGCAGCATCAAGACCCACAAGCCCGATCTTGTCTTCCTCGATATCCAGATGCCCGGCTTTGACGGCTTTTCGGTCGTCCAGGGGCTGATGGAGGTCGAGCCGCCGCTGTTCGTCTTCGTCACCGCCTATTCGGACCATGCGATCCGCGCGTTCGAGGCCAATGCGGTCGATTATCTGATGAAGCCGGTCGAGGAGAGCCGCCTCGCCGACACGCTCGACCGCGTCCGCCAGCGCCTGACCGAGAAGCGCGGCGCCGAGGAAGTCGAGAAGCTCAAGGAGGTCCTCACCGAGGTCGCGCCCGAGGCGGCCGAGGAATTCGAGGCCGCGGACGGCGGCGAGCTCGCCTCGAACCGCTTCGAGAAGCTCATCAACATCAAGGACCGCGGCCAGATCTTCCGCGTCGATGTCGACACGATCGAGCGGATCGACGCCGCGGGCGATTACATGTGCATCTATACCGGCGACAACACGCTGATCCTGCGCGAGACGATGAAGGATCTCGAAAAGCGCCTCGACCCGCGCCGCTTCCAGCGCGTCCACCGCTCGACCATCGTCAATCTCGATCTGGTCAAGCAGGTCAAGCCGCACACCAATGGCGAATGCTTCCTCGTGCTCGATTCGGGCGCGAGCGTGAAGGTCAGCCGTTCCTACCGCGACGTGGTGGCGCGCTTCGTTCACTGAGTACCCGCAAATGGGGGTGTAAGCATGGCGCTCCGTTCGCAAGAACGGGGCGACCATCGACACGCCCAAGGGGAATAGAATGCGCCGTCTCGACTTGCTGCTCGCAGCCCCCCTCCTGCTCGCCGCCGCGCCGCCCCAGGACAATGGCCAGAAGTGGAACGACTGGGTCTATCGCGCCAATTCGATCATGCGCGCGCTCGAATCGGGTGAGGAGAGCCAGGTGAATACCGTCTGCCGCAACATCACCCGCGAGATGGTGGGGATGGCCAGCTTGCCGATCTGGGCCCGCGAACTCGTCGGCACGTGCGACGCGCTCAAGGAAGGGCTCGCGCGCGGCCGCAGCGGCAGCTTCTGCCGCAAGGCCAGGGAGAATGCCAAGGCGCTGCGCAAGGCCAGCCCGGTCGCCGAGGAGCCGCGCGCCTATCCGACGGCGGTGAAGCTCGCCGATGCAATGGACGGGCTATACCAGGGGCTGTGCCGGTGATCCGCCACGCCCTGATCGCCGCCGCGCTGCTGCTGCCCGCGCCGGTCGAGGCCCGCGACAGGGCGGAGGGCTGGCGCAACTGGACCGAGCGCGCCGAGCGCATCTTCGACGCGATCCAGAGCGGCGAGAGCCGCCGGCTCGACAGCGCCTGCACCGGCGTCACCGGCACCGTGATCGGCCAGGGCTTCGCCTTTCCCGGCTGGGCGCAATCGCTGATTCAGGTCTGCACCGTGACCCAGGCGGCCTATCACGGATCGAACAATAACCGCCGCTCGAAGCAGATTTGTAGCGACCTGCGCGGCGTGTCGAAAAAGATCGGCAAGGCCACACCCGTCCCCGAAGCCCCCGACGCCCACCGCGTCGCCCAGCGCATCTCGCGGATCATGATCGCGGTCCGCAACCAGGTCTGCGTCAATTTCATGTGAGCCCCGCTTGCCTCCGCACGGCGGCTTCTCTATCGGAACAATAGAGGAACGAAGGAGGCAGGGATGAGCAAGTTCGAGACGTTCGCCAAACTGCATGTACCGGGCAATCCGCTCATCCTGTTCAACGTCTGGGACGCGGGCAGCGCGCGGATCGCGGCACGCTCGGGCGCGAAGGCGATCGCGACCGGCAGCGCCTCGGTCGCCGCGTCGCATGGCTATCACGATGCCGAGGCGCTGCCGATGGCGCTCGCGCTCGCCAATGCCGAGCGGATCGTGAATGCGGTCGAGCTCCCCGTGACGATCGATTTCGAGGGCGGCTATGCGGTCGATCCGTCGCAGCTCGCGGCCAATATGGGCGCGCTCGCCGCCACCGGGGCGATCGGCTGCAATTTCGAGGATCAGGTGATCGGCGCGCCGGGCGAGAAGACGATGCACCATGTCGCCGCCCAGTCCGAACGGATCGCCGCGATCCGCGACCGGCTTGGGCCCGACTTCTTCATCAACGCCCGCACCGACATCTTCCTGATCGCCAAGGCCGACACCCACGATACTGCGATGGCCGATGCCGCGATCGAGCGGGGGCTCGCTTATGCCGATGCGGGCGCGAGCGGCTTCTTCGTTCCGGGGCTCGCGGACCTCAGGCTGCTCGAGCGGGTGTGCAAGGCGGTGACGCTTCCGGTCAATTTCATGGCCTTCCCCGGCGCGCCCGGCGCGAAGCAGGTCGCCGAAACCGGCGTGGCCCGCATCAGCCACGGCCCCTTCCCGCATATGCTCGCGCTCAAGGCGTTCGAATCGGAAGCGACCCGGGCGTTCCGGGGGTAGGACCCGCCCTCCGGCTGAGCGGTTCCCCGGCGAAGGCCGGGGCCCGGTTGCAAAGCTCTCGCGCCTCCGCTCGCTCACGGATTCTGGACCCCGGCGTTCGCCAGGGGAACAATCAGGCCTCGTCCGAAGCCTCGGCCTCGCCCGCTTCGCCCTCGCCCGGCGCCGGGCTCTCGAACCACGCCTCGACCGGACCCTTGAGCGTGATCGTCAGCGGCTGGCCCCTGCGGTCCATCTTCTTGCCGACCTGCACCTTGATCCAGCCTTCGGAGACGCAATACTCCTCCACGTCGCGGCGCTGCACGCCCTTGAAGCGGATGCCGATGCCGCGCATCAGCGTCGGCTCGTCGAAAAAGGGGCTGTTCTGGTTGACCGACAGCCGGTCGGGAGGGGTATCGCTCATGCGCGAAGCCTTTGCCTCCGCTAGGCCAGCGTGTCCAGATATTGGTGGATCGCCGAGACCACCACCGATCCCTCGCCCACCCCCGAAGCGACGCGCTTGACCGATCCCGATCGCACATCCCCCACCGCGAAAATCCCCGGCTTCGACGCCGCATAGGGCACTCCGGCCTGGCCCGTCACCACGAAGCCCGCCGAATCGAGTTCGAGGCAATCGCCCAGCCAGTCGGTGTTGGGCACCGCCCCGATCATCACGAACAGCGCGCCCACTTCGTGCCGCTGGCGCTCCCCCGATTTGTGCGTGAAGGTCAGCGCCTCCAGATGGTTCTCGCCCTCCAGTTCGGTCACTTCGCTGTGCGGGTGCAGCGTGATCCGGTCCGATGCCTCGATCCGCTCGATCAGATAGGAGGACATGGTCTCGGCCAGCCCCGCCCCGCGCACCAGCATATGGACATGCTTGACCGTCCGCGCGAGGAAGATCGCCGCCTGCCCCGCCGAATTGCCGCCGCCCACCACCACCGCGACCTGCCCCGCGCACAGCCCGGCCTCCATCGCCGTCGCGGCGTAATAGATGCCGCTATTTTCCAGTTCGGCATAGCGCTCCAGGTCGAGCTTGCGGTAGCGCGCGCCCGTCGCGACCACCACCGCGCGCGCCTTGATCACCGCCCCGTCGTCGAGCGTGATCGCATAGGGCGAGCCCTCGCAATCGATCGCGGCCACCGACCGCGATACCAATAGCCGCGCCCCGAACTTCTGCGCCTGAACCTGCGCGCGCCCGGCCAGCGCCTGGCCCGAAATGCCGGTGGGGAAGCCGAGATAATTCTCGATCTTGCTGCTGGTCCCGGCCTGTCCGCCGGGCGCCATCGCCTCGATCACGACGGTTTCCAGCCCTTCCGACGCGCCATAGACCGCCGCCGCGAGCCCGGCCGGCCCGCCGCCCACCACCGCGAGATCATGGACCTGCTCGGGATCGATCTCGACCGTCAGCCCCAGCGCGTCGGCGAGGCACGCATTGCTCGGATTGCGCAGCGCCCGCCCCTCGACCACCACCACCGGCAGGTCGGCCTGGGTCAGCTCGAAACATTCGAGGAAGCCGCCCGCATCGACATCGACCTCGGTATCGATCCGGCGGTGCGGATAGCCGTTGCGCGTCAGGAAGGTCTCGATCCGCCCCGTCCCCGCGGCATGACCGGGGCCGACAAGGGTCACCCCGCCCTGCCCATGCTGCATCAGCCCGACGCGGCGCAGGATGAAGGCGCGCATGATGATCTCGCCGATATCGGGCTCGGCGGTGATCATCCGGCGGAAATTGTTGCGGCGGACGCGCAGCACGCGCGTCCCCGGCGTCGCGCGCCCGGTGACGAGGATCTTGCGGTCGTTGAACAGGTCGAGCTCGCCCGCGAACTGGCCCGGCTCATGGTCATGGACGATCTCGGGCGTGCCCTCATCGTCGTCGGCGAGGATCTCGATCGATCCGCTCAGGCACAGGAAGAAGTCGACACTGCGCTCGCCGCGCTCGAACAGAGTCGCGCCCTCGGGCAGATCCTCCACCTGGCCGAACGCCGAGACCCGGGCGATCATCTCGGCCGAGAGCACCGGAAAGGTCTGCGCCGGCCGCGCATAGGGATCGGAGGGATCGAGCTCGTCGCCCGGGAGGGGGGGTGATTCGGTGGCCATGGCGCCCATTCTAGCGGCATTCGCGCGCGCCGCGACCTACCCAAGAGTATGAGCCTGTACCCCCTTTCGGGGGCCCGCGCACTGCGCCATAGGGGCGGCGCAACCGGAGAAGACGCGATGGCGCTGTGGCTGATGAAATCCGAACCCGACGTGTTCGGCTGGGACGATCTGGTCAAGGACGGCAAGACCGAATGGGACGGCGTCCGCAACCATACCGCCGCGCTCAATCTGCGTTCGATGAAGGTCGGCGACCGCGCCTTTTTCTATCACTCCAATATCGGCCTCGAGATCGTCGGCATCATGGAAGTGAGCCGCGAGGCGAAGAAGGATGGCGAGGAGGGTAACTGGGTCTCGGTCGAGATGAAGCCCGTCGAAAAGCTTCCGAACCCGGTGACGCTCAAGCAGGTCAAGGCCGAGCCCCGCCTCGCCGCGATGGAGCTGGTCAAATTTTCGCGCCTCTCGGTCGGCAAGGTCTCGCCCGAGGAATGGGATGTGGTGCTCGAAATGGCCGGCAGGTGATTGCCAAGCAGCTTACGTAAGCGTAAAGCGGAATCGGCCACGGGGAGTCCGCGGCCTTTGCATCGCGATCGAGGGAGCCTCGAATGCAACAGATTGATTTCGGCGTCTTTATCGGACGCTTCCAGCCGCTGCACGCCGGCCACGACCATGTCGTCCGCCAGGCGCTAGAGCGGGTCAAGCATCTCATCGTCCTGATCGGATCCGCCAATGTCGCGCGCGATCCGCGCAATCCCTTCACCTATGACGAGCGCGCCGCGCATTTCAGGAGCTGCTTCGCCGATGAGATGG
Source organism: uncultured Sphingomonas sp. (assembly GCA_966251045.1). Lineage (GTDB taxonomy): Bacteria > Pseudomonadota > Alphaproteobacteria > Sphingomonadales > Sphingomonadaceae > Sphingomonas. The sequence continues at coordinate 183,059 of CBINJP010000005.1, read as the reverse complement.
CGCAGGGCCGGCTGATCGTCGCGCCGCTCGACGATCATCTCTATTCGGACACCGCCTGGGTCACCGCCGTCCAGCGGCGCGTGAACGCGGTCGTGCTGGAGGTGGGCAACGGCCATGGCCACGCGAATCACGGCCTCGCCGATTTCAGCGTCGCGCTGACCGGCTATGGCAAGGACGCCACCAGCTTCTATCTCAAGCTGTTTCCCGAATGGGACAATGTCCAGCTCGACAGCCAGTTCGGCACGTTCAGCTCATCCGATGTCCGCCACCGCTATTTCCAGCGTATCCCCGAAGTGCCGGCCTCGATCCTCCCCGCGCCGGTCGCCAAATGGCTCGACGCGTTCAAGATGGGGCCCGAATTCGCGCAGCTCCTGGCCGAGCGCGAGTTCCTCGACGATTATCCCCGCAAATGGGGCCGCGGCCCCTTCGTCACCGCCGATGCGGTGGTGGTGCAATCGGGGCATATCCTGCTGATCGAGCGCGGGCGCCTGCCCGGAAAAGGCCTGCTCGCGCTGCCCGGCGGCTTCGTCGAGCCCGGCGAGCGCATCCGCGACGCCGCGATCCGCGAGCTGCGCGAGGAGACCGGCATCGCCGACGCCAAGGGCCAGATCCCCCCGGCGATGCTCGCCAGCTTCATCGAGGATCACCGCACCCGCGTGTTCGATGCCCCGCTACGCTCGCTGCGCGGACGCATCATCACCCATGCCTTCCTGTTCCGCCTCCCCGAACGGCGGCAGCTTTTCCGCGTGAAGGGCGGCGACGATGCCGCCCAGGCGCACTGGCATCGCATCGGCGATTTAGCGCCGACGATGTTCTTCGAAGATCACTGGTCGATCATCGAGCAGATGGCAGACCTTTGAAAACCCGCCGGGGAGTCCGGCAGGCCACAACCCCCGTGAGGAGTTCACGATCATGACCAACATCATCCTGGCGACCGACAGCTACAAGCAGAGCCATTTCCTCCAATATCCGCCCGAGGCCCGCGCAATCAGCGCCTATGTCGAGGCGCGGCGCAACGATTTCAGCGACCGGCTGATCTTCCTGGGGCTCCAGCCCTATCTGATCGACCTGCTCGGCAGCCCGGTGCGCGCCGCCGATGTCGACGAGGCAGAGGCGATCTGCGCCGCGCATGGCGTTCCCTTCAACCGCCCCGGCTGGGACGCGATCGTCATGCGCCACGGCGGCTGGCTCCCGCTCGAAATCCGCGCGCTGCCCGAGGGGACCGTCGCCCCGACCAGCATCCCGCTGGTCGAGGTCGTCAACACCGATCCCGACATGCCCTGGCTGACCACCTTCGTCGAAACCGCACTGCTGCGCGCGGTCTGGTACCCCAGCACGGTCGCGACGCTCAGCGCCAAGTGCCGCGCGGTGATCCGCGCCGGGCTCGAGCGCAGCAGCGACGATCCGGAAGGCCAGCTCCCCTTCAAGCTCCACGATTTCGGCGCGCGCGGCGCTTCCAGCGGCGAGAGCGCCGGGCTGGGCGGCATGGCGCATCTCGTCAATTTCATGGGCACCGACACGATGGAGGGGCTGCTCGCCGCGCGCCGCTATTACGACGCCGACATGCCCGGCTTCTCCATCCCCGCCGCCGAGCACAGCACGATGACGAGCTGGGGCCGCGACCGCGAGACCGCCGCCTATGCAAACATGCTCGACCGGTTCGATGGCGAGGGGCGGATCGTCGCGGTGGTCTCCGACAGCTACGATCTCGACCGCGCGGTGAACGAGATCTGGGGCGGCGCGCTCCATGACAAGGTGCTGGCGCGCAAGGGCACGCTCGTCGTCCGCCCCGACAGCGGCGATCCGGTCGCGACCCCCGTCCGCACCGTCGCGGCCTTGTGGGAGCGCTTCGGCGGCAGCGTCAACGCCAAGGGCTATCGCGTCCTCGACCCGCATGTCCGCGTGATCCAGGGTGACGGGATGAATGTCGACAGCATCGGCCGCCTTGTCGACGCGATGGTGGCAGCCGGCTTCGCGATCGACAATATCGCGTTCGGCATGGGCGGCGGGCTGCTCCAGCTCGTCAACCGCGACACGCTGCGTTTCGCGATGAAGGCCGATGCGATGCGCGACGATGCGGGCGTCTGGCACGATGTCAGCAAGTCCCCCGCCACCGATCCCGGCAAGGGCAGCAAGGCGGGCCGGCAGGCGGTCGTCCGCGACGCGAACGGCACGCTCGCCGCCCGCCGCCTCGACGGCGTCGCCCCGGACGAAGACCTGCTGATCCCCGTCTGGCGCAACGGCGAATTCCTCGTCCGCCACCGCTTCGACCAGATCCGCGAACGCGCGGCGCGCTGGTGAGTCCGCTTCGCCCCTCCCCTGCTCCGGTTGGCCGGAAGCTTGAAGACAGGTCATTGGCGAGCATCGCCGTGCTCCGGCGAAGGCCGGAGCCGTGGAGAGGAAGTGCCCGGCCGCCAACGCGCCGGCCTTCGCCGGAGCACGGGACTTAAGGCACCGTCGCTTTGGGCGAGGCCGCGCGCGCGGCGTCCCAGTCGATCGGCGTGTCGTCGAGCGGAATCGCCACCCGGCCCCTCTTGTCCGGTTTGCCCTTGAAGATGCCGCCGATCCCGGAAACCACATCGCTCACCAATCCGGCCGGGTTGGTCGCCTCGCCCGGCCGCTCGCAGCAGCTGTCGGGATCGGCGATCTTGCCGATCAGCCGGACCAGCGCGGTTCCGCCGCCGAGCAGGTCGATGCCCGTGGTGCAGCCCTGGCTCAGCGTCGCGCAGGGCGCGCCGGTCGCGGCGAGCGCGCCCGATCCGCTGACATAGGGGTTGCTCGGCATCGGCCGGTCGGGCGGGGGGCGTTCGGCGGGAAGCGGGATGCGCGGGCTGCCCGCGGCGGCGCTGCCGCAGACCACGACCTCGTCCCTGTTGCCCGACACCGAGGCGCAGGGATCGGCGAGGATCGACCAGCGCTGCGTCCCGTCGCCATCGGTCGCGGGCGCCACCACGGTCGATCCCGGGGGCGCGGTCGCCGGCTTCCCGGCGGGCGGGGCATCCTGCGCGGGCGGCGCGTCCTGCGCGGCAAGCAGCAACAGCGTGGCGAAGATCATGAGGCTCTCTCCGGGTCAGGCCCGCAACCAACCACGACACTAAAGCCTAATTACGGCAATCAGCCGACCGGCCAGACCCACGCCCCGCCCCGCCCGAAGGTGAAATTGTCCGAATAGTCGCCATAGACGATCCGCCGCGTCACCGGCGCCGACGCCTTCAGCTCGGCGGCCACCAGCTTGCCCTCGGCCCATCGCAAATTCGCAGTGATGCCCCCGCGCAGCCGCACGCCCTTGATCTCGCCCTTGGGCCAGGCGCGCGGCAATGCGGGCAGCAGGACGATCCCCTGCGGCTGATCGCGCACGATCATCTCCACCACGCCCGCCGCGCCGCCGAAATTGCCGTCGATCTGGAAAGGCGGATGCGCGTCGAACATGTTGGGATAGGTGCGGTCTGGCCCCAGCAATTTGCGCAGCACGGTCCACGCCCGCTGCCCGTCGCCCAGCCGCGCCCACAGATTGATCCGCCAGCCGATCCCCCAGCCGGTCGCATCGTCGCCCCGGATCGCCAGCGAGCGCCCCGCCCCCGCGAAGGTTTTGGGCGTGTCGGGCCGGATCTCATGCCCGGGATAGAGCGCATAGAGATGCGAGACATGCCGGTGCTGGATCTCGGGCACGTCCATGTCCCAATCCGCCAGCCATTCCTGCAACTGGCCCTCCCGCCCGATCCGGTCCGCCGGAATCCGCGCCAGCGCCGCCTCGAACCGGCCGCGCAGCGGCGCATCGCGCTCCAGCAGAGTCGACGCCGCGATGATATTGCCGAACAGCTCGCGGATGATCTGCCGGTCCATCGCCGGCCCGGCGCAGATGCTCACCCCGGGGATATGGTTGTTCTCGGGCGACATCGACGGCGCGGTCACCAGCCCCGATCCATCGGGATGCTCGACCATCGCATCGAGGAAGAAGACCCCCGCGTCCCGCATCGGCGGATAGATGCGTGCGAGCAGCTTCGGATCGCGGCCATAATCCCACCGGTCCCACAAATGCTTGCACAGCCACGCCCCGCCCGTCGGCCACATGCCGTACTGCGCCCCGTCGATCGGCGCGGTCGCGCGCCACAGGTCGGTGTTGTGGTGCGCCACCCAGCCTCGCGCGCCGTAATTCACCTTCGCGGTCCGCGCGCCCGAAACCGCGAGGTCCTCGACCATCGCGATCAGCGGCTCGACGCATTCGCCCAGCGCGGTCGGCTCGGCCGGCCAGTAATTCATCTCGGTATTGATGTTGATCGTGTATTTGCTGCCCCAGGGCGGGCTTTTGCTCTCGTTCCACAGCCCCTGGAGGTTCGCCGGCTGCCCGCCGGGCCGCGAACAGCTGATCAGCAGGTAGCGGGCATATTGGACATAGAGCGCGGCGAGCGACGGATCGCCATTCCAGTCGTCATGGCTGAAGCGGATGCGCTCGTCGCTCGGCTGGTCGGGCACGGGATCGCGGCCCAGATCGATTTCGAACCCGGTATAGAGCCGCCGGTAATCCTCGAGGTGGCGCCCCAGCCGGTCGAGGTCCGGACGGGCGGCCGCGGCGTCGAGATCGCGCTTCACCGCCGCCGCCGGATCGCCGCTCACATCCTTCCAGCTGACGTACGAGGTGCGGATCGCGATCAGGATCGTCGCCCGGCCCACCCCCGAAATCGCCAGCCCCTCGCCGTCGCCGCGCACGCTCCCGCCCGGCGCGCTTGCCCGCGCCGCCGCGACGAAGCGTAGCGCGCCCGCGACGCCGTTTTGCGCCTCGTTCGTGCCGGCCAGGTTCAACGTATCGCCCGCGGCGGCGGCACCCGGCCTGGCGAAGCGCAGCACCGCCTCGAACGGCCCGCCGTCGAGCGCCTCGATCGTCACCGCCATCACCTGGTCCGGCGCGGAGGCATAGGCGGTGCGGCGGAAGCCCCGCCCGCCGCTGGTCCATGAGACGACATGCTCGGCGCGTTCGAGGCTCAGCCAGCGCGCATAGCTGGCGGGCGCCGCCTGCCCTTTCATCTCGAGGATCAGCTCGCCCACCGTCGCGTACGACATCTGCTGGAGCGGCCGCGCCATCATCTCGCGCGCCACCAGCGCCTGCGCCTCGGCATATTTCCCGGCGAAGATCAGTTCGCGCACCCGGGGCAGCGCGGCCAGCGCGGTCGGGCTGGAGGGATCGTACGGCCCCCCGCCCCACAGGCTGTCCTCGTTGAGCTGGATCCGCTCGCGCGCGACGCCGCCATACAGCATCGCGCCCATCCGCCCGTTGCCGATCGGCAGCGCCTCGACCCAGCGCCGCGCGGGCGCGGTGTACCACAGCTTCCGGCCCGGTTCGGGCACCGGCTCGTGCGCGGTCCGGGCCTGCGCGCCGATCGCGGGCAGCATCCCCGCAGCCAACCCGCTCAGCAACGCCCCACGCCGATCGACTCCGCTCATCGCCCTCTCCGCTTCGTGGATGCGCGAAAGGCTAGGCGGTCAGGCTCGGGCTTGGCAATCCGTTTTTATTCCTGACGGCCATTTTATATGTGAAACCGGAGTCGCGCCGACGGGAAAGAAAAAGGGCGCCCGGACCATCGCCCGGACGCCCTTCAATCTCAGGCCGCCACCTTCGCCCGCGACGCCTTTTTCCGCTCATGCGGATCGAGGTAGCGCTTGCGCAGCCGGATCTTCTTGGGCGTCACTTCGACCATCTCGTCATCGTCGATATAGGCGATCGCCTGTTCCAGCGTCATCTTCTTGGGCGGCGAGAGGCGGACGGCATCGTCCTTGCCGCCCGAGGCGCGGAAGTTGGTCAGCTGCTTCGCCTTCATCGGATTGACCTCGAGGTCCTCCGGCTTGGCGTTCTCGCCGATGATCATGCCCTCATAGAGCGCCTCGCCATGACCGACGAACAGGATGCCGCGATCCTCGAGCGGCCCGAGCGCATAGCTCTGCGCCTCGCCCGCGCCGTTCGAGATCAGCACGCCATTCTTGCGGCCTTCGATATTGCCCTTGTGGGGGCCGTATTTCTCGAACAGCCGGTTCATGATGCCCGTGCCGCGCGTGTCCGACAGGAACTCGCCGTGATAGCCGATCATCCCGCGCGACGGCGCCGAGAAGGTGATGCGGGTCTTGCCGCCGCCCGAGGGGCGCATGTCGGTCATCTCGGCCTTGCGCTGGTTCATCTTGTCGACGACCGTGCCCGAATATTCGTCGTCCACGTCGATGATCACCGTCTCGTACGGCTCCATCTTCCTGCCGTCTTCCTCGCGGAACAGCACGCGCGGGCGGCTGATGCCCAGCTCGAAGCCCTCGCGGCGCATCGTCTCGATCAGCACGCCAAGCTGGAGCTCGCCGCGCCCGGCAACCTCGAAGCTGTCCTTGTCGGCGCTCTCGGTCACCTTGATCGCGACATTGCTCTCGGCCTCGCGCTCGAGCCGGTCGCGGATCATGCGCGAAGTGACCTTGGTGCCCTCGCGCCCCGCCATCGGCGAGTCATTGACGGCGAACCGCATCGACAGCGTCGGCGGATCGATCGGCTGGGCCTGGATCGCCTCGGTCACCGAAGGATCGGCGATGGTGTTGGCCACGGTCGCGACGCTGAGGCCCGCGAGCGAGATGATGTCGCCCGCGCGCGCCTCTTCGACCGGAACGCGCTCCAGCCCGCGAAAGCTCATCAGCTTCGAGGCGCGGCCGGTCTCGATCACCTTGCCGTCGCTGTCGAGCGCATGGATCGGCTGGTTGACCTTGACCACGCCCGACTGGACGCGGCCCGTCAGCACGCGGCCCAGGAAATTGTCGCGGTCGAGCAACGTCACGAGGAAGCTGAACGGCGCATCCTGATCGAGCGAGGGCGGCGGCACATGCTCGACGATCTTCTCGAACAGCGGGCGCAGCGTGCCCTCGCGCAGGTCCGGATTCTCGTTGGCATAGCCGTTGCGGCCCGAGGCATAGAGCACCGGGAAATCGAGCTGCTCGTCGCTGGCGTCGAGCGAGACGAACAGGTCGAACACCTCGTCGAGCACTTCCTGGATGCGCTCGTCCGGACGGTCGATCTTGTTGACCACCACGATCGGACGCAGCCCCAGCGCCAGCGCCTTGCCGGTCACGAACTTGGTCTGCGGCATCGCGCCTTCGGACGAATCGACCAGCAGCACCACGCCATCGACCATCGAGAGGATGCGCTCCACCTCGCCGCCGAAATCGGCGTGGCCCGGCGTATCGACGATGTTGATCCGCGTGCCTTCCCATTCGATCGAGGTCGGCTTGGCAAGGATCGTGATCCCGCGCTCCTTCTCCAGATCGTTCGAATCCATCGCACGCTCTTCGACGCGCTGATTGTCGCGGAAGGTGCCGGATTGACGGAAAAGCTGGTCGACGAGCGTGGTCTTGCCGTGATCGACGTGGGCGATGATCGCCACGTTGCGGAGGTTCATTGCTGTATCCTGGAAAAGGGTCGCGGCCCCCTACAGGAAATTGTGCGGTTGCGAAAGGGCGCGCGTCGCGATTACCTCATGGCAGGCGCTGGTCGAGCGCCACGATCGCCGATTGGGCGATTTCCAGGTGCGCGCGATAGGTGGGATGCATCGTGCCGCGATGGAAATCCTTCTTGCTGACCCACTCGGTCATCAGGCTGTCATTCCCGGTGCGGAACCAGCGCGGCCGCTCCGCCGCATAGGCATCGAAGGTGCTGGGGTGCCCGCCCGCCGTCCAGCGGCCATCGCGGCCGAGCACCGGCAGGCCGAGCGGAAAATCTTTGTTCGACCGGCACCAGCCATGGTTGCGCACCTTGCTCTGAAACGAGTCGAGCACCGTCCAGCCCCGCGCCTCGGCGTTAACGCGGAGCGCGCGGTTGAGCGAAGACCATACCCAGAATGCCTGGCACAGCTCGGAATCAAGCTTGTACGGGTTCCAGTCGCACCGCGCCTTGCTGTCGGGCTCGGTGTCGAGCACCTCGCCGAGGTCCGCATCCGGCCCGTAGAGCATCTGGAAGCGCCAGCTTCGCCCGCCGCGAAAGATACGCGGAACCTGGCCGACCAGGCCCTCGAAGCCCGAACCGTCCGGCTGGAACCGGCTTTTCGAATAGGCGGCTTCCTCTTCCCGGCGCGGACTTTGCAGCGCCTCGATCTCCGCGTCGGTCAAGGGCGTCCGGCAGACCTCGCCATTCTCGTCGAACAAGGGGTTCGCATAGCTCGCCTGGATGATGGCGCCCGCGCTGACGCCAAGCGCGTCGAACGCGCCCGCCAGCCGCCCATATTTCTCGGGCAGTTCGGTCAGCCGCTGCTGGGCGGAGCGGCGATCGTCCTTGCCATGGCGCGGCGGGAGGCCGGCCCGCCCGCACATCCGCCGCAGCGGCAGCGCCTCGACCAGATAGGCACAGGCGGCGCCTCCGCGGCCGACGATGATCTGGCGCATGAAGCTGATTCGCCAGCCATTGGGTGGCAGGATGATCCCGGTCAGCACCGGCGCGAAGCCGATATCGTTGCCGCCGACCGAAAGGAGCACGGCATCGACCCGGCGCCGTTTCCCCGCACGATCCTTGGGCCCGTCGAGCAGCTTGTCGAGCTGGGTCAACTGCCCCTCGGTCTCGCTACCCCCGCCCGGCAATTTGGCGCGATGGCGCAGCATTCCGTCATCGACCTCGTCCCCCGAGCAGCCGAGATGCACCAGCGTGACCGCGCGGTGCCGATTGCGCGCGGCGCGAATCAGGGTCGCGGTGACGGGCCATGACAGCAGCGAGCGATGGCAGCCGCGATTCCACCAGATCGCCGGTGTGGCATCCCCGGTCTTCGCGTCTCCCGCTTTCAGGCCGCTCCCCCAGCCATAGCCCCGGAAATATCGCGGATAGGCATTCCTGGCGTGAAACTTGGTGGGGACATCGGGATTCCCTTCTCCCGAAATATAGGAATCCCCCATCGCCACGATCAGCTCGTCGCGCAGCACGACGTCCGTCGCCGCCGCGATCCCCGGGGTCCCCTCCACGCTCACCGAAATCCGGGCGGCGGCGCCGCGATTGTCCTCTGCCGCCTTGAGGGCGAGCACTTGTCCGGAACAGGAAGCCAGTTCGGCGGCAAGCCTTTCGCCGATGAACCAGGTGCAGCGCGCACCGCTTATCCCGGTCGCGGTGACCCGGATTTCATAGCGCGCGGGGTAGAGATAGGCGGGGTCATACCGGTCGCCCCTCACGTTCGACGTGCGCACGCCGGGTGTTGCGGTCAGGAAGTCGAACAGCGGCCGGTATTGCTCCGCCGGCACAAACGCGCCGTCAAGCCTGCCCAGCATATCGTCCACCGCCGGCCCCTCGACCTTGTCGAACAGGCGGAAGCGATTGACGACTTCCCAGTCGATCCCCGGCCCGGTCGCGGCTTCGGCATGGATGGGCGCGGCGAGCGCGAGCGCGCCCAGCGCAAGCAGGTATTTGGTCAGCATCGATTCCCCCCTCGGTATCGACCCGCCTCAGATTGATCGTATCGGCGGCCTCGTGCAACACTCTATTCCGATCCGTTCCCGCCTCCTCGTCGAACCGAAGGTGCTCATGGCCAGCCCGCTCAACACGCTCATCATCCTCGGCTCGGTCCGCGAGGGCCGCACCGCGCTCCCGGTGGGCAACTGGGTCGCCGGGCAAGCTGCCGCCCGCCCCGATCTCGCCTGCGAGCTGGTCGACCTCAGGGACTGGGACCTTCCCTATTACCCCTTCGCCAGGCCCCCCGCCGCCGGCGGCTACACCGATCCCCTCCAGCTCCGCTGGGCGGAGAAGATCGCCGCCGCCGACGGCTTCATCCTCATCTGCCCCGAATATAATCACGGCCCGCCCGCGGTCCTCAAGAACGCGCTCGACTTCGTCTATGCCGAGTGGAACCGGAAGCCGTGCACCTTTGTCGGCTATGGCGGAAACGGCGGGGCGCGGTCGATCGAGCAGTTGCGGCTGGTCACGTCCGAGCTTCAGATGGCGCCGCTCGAGGCCTCGGTCCATATCATGGGCGTGTGGGGCAAGGTGAAGGACGGCGTCTTCGCGCCCGACGAGCGCGACAGCAAATGGCTCAACCATCTGTTCGACGAGCTGATCTGGTGGGGGAACGCCCTCAAGGCCGCCCGTGACGCCTAAGTGCTTGAAATGTTGGATTCCACCTGCTGAAGTCAGTCGCCCGGAGCGATCCGGCCGCTCTTTGAGACGTTCAGCCCTCATCTGGTGCGTTCTTCTGCGAAAGCAGCGGAAAACGCGTCTTGGCCTCCACTTAATTCCACATAAGCACGCAAAAAGCGGCGCAGCGCGGCTAATCCCCCGCGAAGTACCGCCCCGGCGTCTCGCCGAACTCGGCCTTGAATGCCGCGACGAACGCGCTCGGCGCGGCATAGCCCGCCGCCGCGCCCGCCTGCTTGACGCTCGCGCCCGCCGCCAGCCGCTCGATCGCCGCGAGCAGGCTCCCGCGCCGCCGCCACCGGCCCAGGCTCATCCCCGTCTCGGCGAGGAAGCGCCGCTCGAGCGTCCGCGGGCTCAGCCCCACTTCGCGCGCGACTGCCGCCAGCCCGGTATCGCCGCCCGCGAACAGCCGGTCGACCACGCGCCGCATCGCCTCGGATCGCGGCTCGGGCAGGCCGAAGGGCGGCACCGGCGCGGCGCGGATCTCGTCGAGCAGCAGATAGGCGAGCGAGGTCTCCACCGGATCGCGCCGGTCGAGCATCCCCAGCGCCACCACCCGCAGGATCAGCTCGCGCATCAGCGGCGAGACGGTGATCGCGGCGCAGGCGCGGGGCAGGTCCGGGATCGCCCCCGGCGCCACATAGACCGTCCGGAACCTCGCCGGCCCCGCCGCGCGGATGCGGTGGCGCAGCCCGGCGGGCACCCACACGCCCCAGCTCGACGGCACCACCCACGATCCCGCCTCGGTCCACACCATCAGCACGCCCGATGCGGCGTGGATCAGCTGGTGCCAGCCATGCGCATGCTCGCCGATCGCTTGGCCCGCCACAAGATCGGAGGCGGTGCTGCGCAACACCAGAAAGGGCTCATCGGCCGCGGTACGACGTTTTTGCGACATTGAATGTCGGTATAGCGCTATTGCGGCAATCAGGCGAGCGGGCTTAGCGTGTGTCCATGCCCGCGAACCTCGCCTCCTTCTCGGTCCATGTCGACGATATCGACCGCGCCCGCAGTTTTTACGAAGCCGTGTTCGGCTGGGAGTTCGAGCCCTGGGGGCCGCCCGGCTTCTACCTGATCCACACCGGCACGGCCGAGGATCCCGGGGTCCAGGGCCTGATGCATGCCCGCCAGGCCCCGCGAACCGGCACCGGGCTGAACGGCGTCGAGCCGACCTTCGCGGTCGCGGATGTCGATGCCATCGCGGCGCTGGTCGTCGCCAACGGCGGCACGATCGTCATGCCCAAGGCAGTGATCCCCACCGTCGGCGCGCTGATCCGCTTCCTCGATCCCGAGGGCAACGATATCGGCGCGATGGCCTATGAGAGGCGTCCGCGCGGCGCCTAATAGTCCTTCCAGGGCTCCTTCGGCCCGCCCAGCTGCGCCGAGACCGTATCGAGCTTCAGCCGATCCCCCGCGATCGTGAAGCCGAGGTTCGCGCGGCCCGCCGTGGGACAGCAATTGGCGTCCGATTCCTGCCACAAATCGGTCTCCGCGCCCATGCTCTCGCCCGAGAATTCATAGGCGACGCCGTGCCACGCATCCACGCCCTTGGGCAGCCGCGCGGTCAACGCGCTCCGCCAGCTGCCCATGTCGATCTCCACCCAGCGATCGCCGCGCTTCTGGTACAGGATGTCGGCATTGTGCCCGCCGGTCCCCATCATCGTGCCGGGCACCCATAGCAGGCCGTGTTCGGCGTTGAGGGCCGGCGTTTTCGCGTCCACGCCTTCGAACGTCCATCCGATCAGCTTCGGCGCCCCGGGGCCGCTGGCGTCCCACAGCATGATCCCGGCCCCGATGCCGGTCTCCTCCGACGAACCGGTCTGGACCTGATACAGGATCGTCATCCCGCCGTCGCGCACGACACCGGCATTGGGCACGGTGCAGTTGATGCGCAGCCAGCCCGCAAGGCAGCGCGTACCGAGGATCGCCGCCCGGTCGCCGCCGCGCCCCACCGTCGCGGCGGTCGCGATCTCGATCTCCAGATATCGGATCTGCGATTCGATGCGCTCGCGCAGTTCGGCCCTGTTCAGGAGCTTTCCGTCGAAGTCGGTCTCGGTGGCGAGATTGGCGCGGAACGAGGCCGCCCGCCCCGTCCAGGTCGCCGGCCGCGCGGTCACCGCCAGCACCTGCCGCTCGCGCGCCACCAGCGTCGCTTCCAGCCGGGCGAGGTCGGGATCGCCGCACACCCGTTGCTGGAGCGCGGCGGGCATGGAACAGGGCTCCCCGGCTCCTGCCGCCATGGGCATGAGGAGCATCATCACCGCACCCAGCATCGCCTCGATCACGCACGCTCTCCCGCTCGATTTCGCGCAGCTTGGCAAAGCTTTGGAACAACGAGAAGGGCTATTGCTCCTGCGCTCGTGTGTTATATTGGCAAGACACGAGGAGGAAAGTGTCATGCGTGGGATGATCGCGGGGCTGGCATTGCTGGTGGCGGGCTGCGGCGAGAAGGTCGACAAGAACATCTCCGCCATGCTCGAAACCGATTTCCAGAAGGGCACCGTAACCATGACCTGCCGCGAATCGAGCAGCGGCACCTGCCACGCGCTGTTCGTGTTCAAGGACGATGTGATCCGGCTCGACGCCGCGCAGGGCTCCGTCGCCACCGCGACCGGAATCGTCGATTTCAGCCGCTACTGCCTCGATGTCTCGGCCCCGGCCGATGGCTGCGAGCTCAAGCCGCTGGTCGAGGGCCAGCAGATCGTCCGCCACCGCGCCACGCACAGCTGACCGCCTCAATCCGCCGCTCCCGGCGGCGGACGGACCCGCCCCTTGGCGTCTTGCCCGAGGTGTACTATGTAAGTGATACACTTGATGCTGGCCGCAATCCTTCTAGATGTGGGGCTGCAGCTTTTTGGAGGCAGGAATGGCGACGCAGACCGAAACGGTAGAGCAGGAGCTGGTGCTGACCCCGCCCGAGCCGGTGAAGGTCGTGGCGCCCGAAAAGGCGGCGGGGCTGGTGCCCGTCGAGGACGCCAAGAAGACCGAGCTTCAGGCGCGGGTCGATCAGTTCATCAGCGATCTGGTCGCGGAGGACGTCAATTCGCCCGAATTCGGCAAGCGTGTCGACGCGATCACCAACATGGGCCAGAAGGAAATACGCGACGCGGCCGGCCAGTCGAATCGCTTCCTCGACAAGCCGATCCGATCGCTGGGATCGGATACCGGCGTGGGCGCCGACCTGCTGGCGCTGCGCAAGACCGTCGAGGACCTCGATCCGTCGAAGAACGGCAAGCTGGTGGGCGGCAAGGACGGGATTCTGTCCTGGCTCTTCGGCTCGGGCCTCACTCGCTATTTCCAGAAATACCAGTCGTCGCAGACGCACATCAATTCGATCCTCAAGGCGCTGTCCAACGGCAAGGACGAGCTGCTGATGGATAACGCCGCGATCGATGTGGAGCGCTCCAATCTGTGGAACGCGATGGGGCGGCTCGAACAGATGATCTATCTCTCGAAGGAGATGGATGCGCGGCTCGAGGACAAGGCCCATGAGCTCGACGCGACCGATCCGGCCAAGGCCCGCGCGATCCGCGAGACCGCGCTCTTCTATGTCCGCCAGCGCACGCAAGACCTGCTCACCCAGATGGCGGTGACGGTGCAGGGCTATCTCGCGCTCGATCTGGTCAAGAAGAACAATGTCGAACTGGTGAAGGGCGTCGACCGCGCCTCGACCACCACCGTCTCGGCGCTGCGCACCGCGGTGACGGTGGCGCAGGCGCTGACCAACCAGAAGCTGGTGCTCGACCAGGTGACGGCGCTCAACACCACCACCGCGGGGCTGATCGATTCGACCGGCAAGCTGCTCAAGACCCAGAGCGCCGCGATCCACGAACAGGCCGCCAGCTCAACGATCCCGGTCGAGACGCTCCAGCGTGCCTTCCAGAACATCTACGACACGATGGACGCGATCGACACGTTCAAGCTCAAGGCGCTCGACAGCATGAAGACCACGATCACGACCCTGTCGAGCGAGGTCGAGAAGTCGAAGGGCTATATCGCCCGCGCCGAGGGGGCGGCGCAGAACCAGCTCGCGGGGCCGGGCGAAACCTACAAGCTGGAGGCGCTGTAAGGCCCCATGCCTACCGATGTCGATCGCCTGAGTGAGCGTGCCAACGAGCTGATCGCAAGGTCTCGCGCGCAGCGGCCGGAAACCGCCGCCGACAAGCGCAACCGGCGCCAGCGCGAGACCGAGATCGGCGCGCGGATCGGCCGCATCGCGGCGGCCGACGGGCTGATCATCCTCGGCGCGATCGTCGCCGGCCTCATCCTGCCGACCGGCATCGGTGTGATGGGCGCATTCCTGACGATGATCCTGCTGATCGTCGCGACGCTCGCCTTCGCGGTCTTCCCGCTCGCCCAGCCGCCGAGCGTCGAGGCGCTGTCGGAAACCCCGCTCAAGGCGCTGCCGCGCACCACCGAACGCTGGCTCGAGTCACAACGCCCCGCGCTTCCCGCGCCGATGAGCAGCCTGATCGATTCGATCGGCGTGAAGCTCGAAACCCTCGCCCTCCAGCTCGCCACGCTCGACGAGCGCGAGCCGGCGGCCGGCGAGGTCCGCAAGCTGATCGGCGAGCAGCTCCCCGAGCTGGTCAAGGGCTATACCCGTGTCCCCGAGCCGCTGCGGAATGTCGAGCGCCACGGGCTGACGCCGGACCAGCAGCTCGCCCAGGGCCTCCAGCTCATCGACGACGAGATCGCCGAGATGACCGAGCAGCTCGCCCAAGGCGACCTCGACAGCCTGGCGACACGCGGGCGGTATCTGCAGATTCGTTACAGGGACGAGGATTGACCTTCGGGGTCCCCGGCGAAGGCGGAGACATATTACGCAGCCGTATCAGCAGGGGCGCTGAATGCGGCGTTCAGCCCGCCGAAAGCCCGGAGATCACTCGGCCACCGCTTGCAGATCGATCACGCGATCCTCGTCATAGGCGAGAACGCCATCAAGCGGCGCGAGCCGGTTGATCAGGAATGCGAAGCTATTGCGGAACTTGCCCACCGCCCTGAACTGCGCCGGCTCGCGCGGAAGCCCACGAAGAGCGGCGGGAACCGGAGCGTCCGCCGTGACGGGCCGGATCGCCCCAACATAGATCGAGTTTGTGCCGTCATCGATCCGCTGCCCTCGCCCACTGACCGCACGTAATTCGGGAAAGGGTGAGAGGTTGGACGGGTCATCGCTCAAAAGATAGCCGAGATCGGTCAGCACCCCGGCCTTCGCCACGAACCGCACCGTGCCCATGCAATAGCAGGTGGCGGCATAGTGCGTTCCATAGCCCTGGCCCGCGATCACGTAGCTGGCTGGCTCAGCTTCGATCAGGTAAAAGCGCTCGGTCGCGGTTTCGGCGTAGAATTGGCCCAGCCGGCCAGAGGTCAGATTGTAACCGCGGGGACCGGTAGCCCGATCGAATTCGCGCAGGAAGATCGTCTCGCTCAGGTGAGCGCCCTTCATCTTCGGCACCCGGTAAAAGATATAGGCGCGGTCCGGGCGGATCGAAACCGGCTGTCCCGCGCGGATCTGGGTGAATTCGACGGCCTGGGTCTGCGCCAGCGCCGCTGCCGGGAACAGCAGTGCGGCTACGATCAGCACGCGCATCATGGTATGGCGCTTTCGCCGTCCGGCCTGATGCCCGAAGCAAGCCGCGCCTGCATCAGAATCGCCCGCATCGGGTCCTCTCCCTCAACGAGTGCGATATAGGCCTCCCTCGTCGTCGGATACCGCGCATAGCCCTTATAGCCCATGCAGATCCGCATGATCGACTGATGGTGCCGGCGCTGGTTCGACCGGATCAGGATCGGGGCCAACACCATGCCAAGCAGCCCCATTTGGTTGTTCTTGGGCGTGGCGACCCTGGTGGATTTGACCGGGGGCATCGGCGGCACTTCGTCGATTACGGCAAAGCCCGGCATCTTCGCCGGCCATTGCGTAATCGGCTGCACCTGCGACAGGCATTCGCGGATATCGTAAGCCGCTGTTTCAAAGCTCACATCCTGCTTGTGGAAATAGAAATATTTGGGATCGGGCGACGCATCCAGGTCGGTCCCCGCCTTCATGTCCGGCGGGGCGATTGTTTGGGGATCGGGCAGAACCCATTCGCCGCCTGTGGTCTGCGCCATCGCGGCGCCGGGCATAAGCGCCAGCGCCGCCGCGCAGCATATGGCCCTTGGCTTGTTCATCGCGCCTTCCCCCCGCCGCGACTATCGCGCGCGGGGCAAGGCCGGTCAACGGTCAGCGCTTGTGCAGCTCCGCCGCCGCGCGCTCGGCCAGCCGCTCGACCGCGGCGGCATGGATCCCCCGGGTCGTGGCGAGCACACCGAACGCCTCGCCCCCGGCGCTGTTGAAGCTGATCCGCCGTCCGAAGGCGTTGGTGACCCGCGCGCCCGATTCCTGCAGCAGCAGCACCGCCGCGGCGATGTCCCACTCATTCCCCCAGCGCAGCGTCGCGACGAGATCGGCCTCGCCCGCCGCGACCATCGCCATGCGCAGCGCGATCGAATTGGGCTTTTCGACCATCACCAGATCCTGGTCGACCTTGGGCAGGCTGTCCGCCGGCACGCGCGAGCCCGCGAGCACGTCGCGCTTCGCCGCCTTGAGCCTCACTCCGTTGCGAAAGGCGCCGTTGCCCCGCTCCGCGATCCACACCTCGCCGCGCGCGGGGGCATCGAGCACGCCGATCACCACCCGGCCATTCTCCACCAGCGCGACCGACACGCACCAGCCCGGCCGGTTGCGCAGATAGTCGCGCGTCCCGTCGATCGGGTCGACCACCCACACCCGGTCCGCCTCCAGCCGGTCGCGATTGTCGGCGGTCTCCTCGGAAAGCCAGCCCGCCTCGGGCAGCAGCGCCGACAGCCGCTCGCGCAGCATGCGATCGAGCTCGAGATCGACATCGCACACCGGGCTGCCGGGCACCTTCTCCCAGCGCTTGAAGTCGCTCGTCCACCGGTCGATCGCGACTCGCCCCGCCTCCGCCGCGATCATCGCGACCTGCTCGGTCAGCCGTTCAGTCACCGGCCACCGTCATCCCATCGATCCTGAGTGTCGGCGCGTTGATCCCGTAGCGGAAGACCAGGTCGTTCGCCGGAGTGAGCGCGAGGAACATCTCCGTCAGGTTGCTCGCGATGGTGATCTCCGAAATGGGCGTGGTGATCTCGCCATTCTCGATCAGGAAGCCCGATGCGCCGCGGCTGTAATCGCCGGTCACGCTGTTGACCCCCTGCCCGATCAGGCTGGTGACATAGAGCCCATGCCCGGTCTCGCGGATCATCGCCTCGGGCGAGATCGCGCCCGCCATCATGTAAAGATTGGCCGGCGACACGCCCGGAGCTCCCGCCACGCCGCGCGAGGCATGGCCGGTCGGGGTCAACCCGAGCTGGCGCGCCGACGCGCTTTCCATCAGCCAGGTCAGCAGCACGCCGTCCTCGACGATATCCCGCGCGCTGACCGGCAGTCCCTCGCCATCGAACGGACGCGAGCGCAGCCCGCGTGGGCGCAGCGGATCATCGGCGATGCGGATGCCGGGCGCGAAGATCCGCTTGCCCAGCGCGTCCTGCAGGAAGCTCGTCTTGCGCGCGATCGAGGCCCCGCCGATCGCCCCCGCCAGATGCCCGAGCATCCCCGACGAGACGCGCGGATCGAAGATCACCGGCATCGTCCCGCTGGGCACCCGGCCCGGGTTCAGCCGCGCCACGGCGCGCTCGCCCGCCTCGCGTCCGATCGCCTCGGGCGCGTCGAGCTCGGCCGCATGGCGGGCGGAGTGGTACGCATAGTCGCGCTCCATGCCCGCCCCGGTCCCCGCGAGCACGCTGGCCGACAGCGAATGGCTGGTAATCGCATAGCCGCCCACAAACCCGTGCGAAGTGGCGAGCGCGCTCACCGCGCGGTTTGCGCCAGCGCTGCCGCCCTCGCTGTTGGTCACGCCCGCCACCGCGCGCGCGGCATCCTCGGTCGCCAGCGCGGCATCGCGCAAGGATTGCGGATCGATCGCCGCGCCATCGTCCAGATCGAGCTCGGGCGCGCCGCCGCGCATCAGCATCGCCTCGGGCGCAAGCCCCGCATAATCGTCCTCGGGCGCCTCGCGCGCCATCGCGATCGCGCGCTCGACCAGCATGTCCAGCGATTCCGAGCTCAGGTCCGATGTCGAAACGCTCGCCGAGCGCGTCCCCACGAACACGCGCAGCCCCAGTTCCTCGCTCTCCGACCGCTCGACATCCTCGAGCGCGCCCATCCGCACCGAAACCGACAGCGAATTGTCGGCGGCGAACACGGCATCGGCGGCATCGGCACCCGCTTTGCTGGCGCGGGCCACGATATCGTGGACGCGCTCGCGGGCCTGGTCGGTATTCAGCATCGGCGCGACTTAGGTAGCCTTGCGGCGAACGTCAAAGACTAGCACCCACAACGAAGCACGCCGCGAACATCAGCAGCCCCGCGAACCGGTTCGACCGGAAGCGGTCGAGCGCGTTGGCGCCATCGGCCGGGCTGAGCGTCGCCACTTGCCACGCCAGATGCCACGCCATCGGCAACAGCGCCGCCAGCGCCAGCACATCGGCCCGCATCGTCCAGAACGACGCCCCCCACAGCAGCACCGCGACAGCGTAGAACCCCGCGACACCCGGCTTCACCCGCGTCCCCAATGCCCGCGCCGAGGAACGCACCCCCACCAACGCATCGTCCTCGACATCCTGCAGCGCATAGATGGTGTCGTACCCGATCACCCATGCCACGCTCCCGGCATAGAGGAGGAGCCCCGGTAGCCAGTCGAAATCGCCCCCTGTCTGCGCCCACGCCACCGGCGCGGCCCATGAAAAGACCAGCCCCAGCCAGACCTGCGGCCACCAGGTGATGCGCTTCATGAAGGGATAGGCCGCGACCAGCGCGAGGCTCGCCAGCGCCACCCCCGCCGCGGTCAGGTTGAGCTGGAACAGCACCACCAGCCCGATCAGGCAAAGCGCAACCAGCCACACCCATGCCGCCTTCACGCTCACCGCGCCGCTCGCGAGCGGCCGCGCCGCGGTCCGCGCGATCTTCCGGTCGAGGTCGCGGTCGACGATATCGTTATAGACGCACCCCGCGCCGCGCATCGCGATGCTGCCGAGCAGGAACCACAGGATCAGGTCCCACCGCTCCGCCGCCCGCCCCGACAGCGCGATCGCCCAGGCGCCGGGCCAGAACAGCAGCCACCAGCCGATCGGCCGGTCGAACCGCGCGAGCAGCGCATAGGGACGCGTAAAGCCGGGCAAAATGCGCATCAGCCCGCGATGCTCTGTGTCGGGAACCGTGTCGGGCGCGTCGGTCATCCACACGCCCTATCCGTTACGCCCGCGTCCCGGCAAGCTGTGGTTCAGCCCGATCCTGCCATGATTGCGCCCTTGAAACGGCACGATAGCCGCCGAAGTGAAGGCAGATGAACCGTATGACGCCCGTGCCTGTTCGCCTGATCGCCTGCGCCGCCCTGCTCGGGGGAGCGGCGCCCGCGCCCGCGCAGGACGGGCTGCAGGGCGAGTGGCGCAACACCAAGAACACCGTCCATATGCGCGTCCAGCCCTGCGGCGCGGCCTTGTGCGGCACGGTTACCTGGGCCGCCGACCAGCAGCGCGCCGACGCCAGGAAGGGCAGCGGCCGCGAGCTGATCGGCAGCGTGCTGATGCGCGACCTGACCCGCGGAAACGACGGCAAGTGGCGCGGCAAGGTGTTCGTGCCCGACATCAACACCAGTGCCTCGGCCACGGTCATCCAGCTCAACAGCTATACGCTGCGGATCACCGGCTGCACCCTGCTCGGCCTGGCCTGCCGGACGCAGCACTGGCATCGGATCAAATAGCGCCTAGGCCGCGCCTTTCGCGATCAGGCTCTCGGCGCAATCGACGATGCTGGTCTCGACCGGGATCGGTGTCCACCCCAGCACCCGCTGCGCCTTGGCCGAGCTGAAGCTTCCCGATCGCCCCAGCCCCGGCGTCACCATGCGCAGCGACCGGTCGAACAGCGCCATGAAGCGCAGCAGGAAGCTCGGCAAGTTGCGCGTCGGCACCTTGCCCGCCCGCGCCCCCAGCCGCTCGCGCAGCAATTGCGAGATATCCGCCATCCACATGAACTTGTTGGCGACGATGAAGCGCTCGCCTTTGGCCTCGGGCGTGGTCATCGCGCGGATATGGACGTCGACCACGTCGCGGACATCGACAAGGGTGAACCCCAGATCCGGATTCCCCGGCACCTTGCCCGCGATCAGCCGCCAGATGACCTGGACCGATCCCATATTCTCCGAGGTCAGCACCGGCCCGATCACCAGGCTCGGCAACACCGTGACCAATTCGAGCCCGGGATGCGCCGCGGCGAACTCCCACGCGGCGCGCTCGGCCAGCGTCTTGGACTGGCTATAGGCGTCGGCCTTCAAAACATCCGTCCACAGCGCCTCGTCGGTTATCCCGTCGCGCACAACCGGGCTCGCCGCCGAGACCGAGGACGTCAGCACCACCCGCTTCACGCCGGCCTTGGCCGCCGCACGGAGTGCCCGAAGCGCGCCCTCGCGCGCCGGCACGATCAGCACCTGCGGATCGTCGGGCATGCTCGTCCCCAGCGGCGAGGCGACATGGAGGACATAGTCGCACCCCGCCACAGCCTCGTCCCAGCCGGCATCGTCGGTCAGCGTCGCGGCATGGAAGGTCAGCCGGTCGCCCGGATCGACCTCCGCCGCGATCGCCGCGCGCACCGCCGCCGCCTTGTCGAGGCTGCGTACCGTGGTCCGGACGTTGTATCCGCGCTTGAGCAGCTCGACCACGCACCAGCCGCCGATATAGCCGCTGCCCCCCGTCACCAGCACCGTGTCCGCCATGGCAATTCCCCTTCGCGGCCAGATTAGAACGCGACCGTCCCCAAGCAAAGCAGTTCCCCGGCGAAGGCCGGGGCCCAGTTGGGAGAGCGTAGAGGGCCACGCGGCATTCGCGGACACGTCGCAACTGGCCCCGGCCTTCGCCGGGGACCTTCCCTAGGGCTGGATCAAACTCTACGAGAAGCCATGCCCGCCACGCCCGCCTGGCCACCGGACTCCACCCCGCGCCTGTTCGTCGAGACCGAACTCGCGCATGGCGCACACCTCCGCATCGACGGCGGTCAGGCGCATTACCTCGTCTCCGTCATGCGGATGAAGGCCGGCGATCCGGTCAAGCTTTTCGACGACAAGACCGGCGAATGGCTCGGCGTCGCGGCGCAGATCGGCAGGCGCGACCTGACCCTCGACGTCACGCAACAACTCCGCCCGCGCGAGCCCGTCCCCGATCTCTGGCTCTGCGCGGCGCCGATCAAGAAGGGGCGGATCGACTGGGTCGCCGAAAAGGCGTGCGAACTGGGGGTCGACCGGTTCCTCCCCGTCCTTACGCGCCGCGCGGTGGTCGACAAGCTCAACCTCGATCGCCTCCGCAGCCACATGATAGAGGCGGCCGAGCAATGCGGCCGCACCGCGTTGCCCAGCCTCGCCGAACCGGTGAAGCTCCCCGCTTTGCTCCGCGACTGGCCGGCGGACCGCACCCTCTTCTTAGCCGACGAAACCGGCGGCCTCCCCGCCGCGCAGGCGATGGCAGCGCGCCCCGGCCCCGCCGCGATCCTGATCGGCCCCGAAGGCGGCTTCGATCCGGCCGAGCGCGAGGCGATCCGAGCGCTCCCCCAAGCGGTCGGCATCGCGCTCGGCCCGCGTATCCTCCGCGCCGAAACCGCCGCCGCCGCCGCGATCAGCGTCTGGATGGCGGCCGCGGGCGACTGGCGCTAACCCCCTTGCAATGTTGGATTTCGCCTGCTTGGTTCCTCGTCCGGCTGACCGGCGCTCTTTGAATCCGTCGATCCCACTTGCAGCACGCGGCACGCGACCGCGCCACTCGGTTCACCGCAATTTCGCGATGATGCTCCGTAACCTTCGTTACCTTTCGCCGGCCACTCGTGACGCTTATGCAATCATAAGGGCCACCCCACTGGCGGACCGCCTGCCCAATCGCTAAATGCCCGCCCATGAGCACGAAGACCGTTTCGAACAGCAACGCACCGGTCATCGAGGATCGTGCCCAGCTGATCAGCTATTTCGCGCGCGGCGAGAAGCCGAAGGAGCGGTGGCGGATCGGCACCGAGCATGAGAAATTCGTGTTCTGGAAGGACGGCAGCCACCGCGCGCCTTCGTACGAGGAGCCCGGCGGCATCCATGCGCTGCTGATCGGCCTTACCAAATATGGCTGGAAGCCCGTCTATGAGGGCGAGAACATCATCGCGCTCTCGGGCGAGGATGGCGCGATCAGCCTCGAGCCCGCCGGGCAGTTCGAGCTTTCGGGCGCGCCGCTCGACAATCTCCACCAGACCTGCGCCGAGACCGGGCGGCATCTGGAGCAGGTGAAGGCAGTGGGCGACCGGCTCGGCATCGGTTTCCTCGGCCTCGGCATGTGGCACGACAAGACCCGCGCCGAGCTGCCGATCATGCCCAAGGGCCGCTACGAGATCATGCTTCGCCACATGCCGCGCGTGGGGACGATGGGCCTCGACATGATGCTGCGCACCTGCACGATCCAGGTGAATCTCGATTATGCGTCCGAGGCCGACATGGCCAAGAAGTTCCGCGTCAGCCTCGCGCTCCAGCCGCTCGCGACCGCGCTCTTCGCCAACTCACCTTTCCTCGAAGGCAAGCCCAACGGCTATCTCAGCTACCGCAGCCATATCTGGTCGGACACCGATCCGGCGCGCACCGGCATGCTGCCCTTCGTGTTCGAGGACGGCTTCGGGTACGAGCGCTACGCCGACTATGCACTCGATGTGCCGATGTACTTCGTCTACCGCGACGGCAAATATATCGACGCCGCCGGGCAGAGCTTCCGCGATTTCCTGAAGGGCGAGCTCCCCGCCTATCCCGGCCAGCTCCCGACGATGGACGATTGGGCGGATCATCTCTCGACCGCCTTCCCCGAGGTCCGCCTCAAGACCTTCCTCGAAATGCGCGGCGCCGATGGCGGGCGCTGGAGCCGGATCTGCGCGCTGCCGGCGCTCTGGGTCGGGCTGCTCTACGATGATGCCGCGCTCGATGCGGCGTGGGACCTGGTCAAGGACTGGGACATGGAAGAGCGGCAAACCCTGAGGGATTCGGTGCCCCGGCTGGCGCTCGATGCCCCCCTCCCCGGCGGCGGCAAGCTCCGCGATATCGCGGGCGAAGTCCTCGACATCGCGGGCGCGGGGCTGACGGCGCGGGCACGGCTCAACAGCTCGGGCGACAATGAAAGCGGCTTCCTCGATCCCCTCCGCGAGATCGTCCGCACCGGCAAGGTCCCCGCGCAGGTGCTGCTCGACCGGTTCAACGGCGATTGGGAAAGCGACATCTCGCGGGTCTACGAGGAAGCGAAATTCTGAAGGCCAAGCGTCATCCCAGCGAAAGCCTGGATCTCGTGCCGCATGAGACCCCAGCGTTCGCTGGGGTGACGGTTATTTGGAGAACCCTACCAGCCGCCCCGCCCACGCGAACGCCCGCGGCACCAGCCCGTTGCGCTTCATCCAGGTATCATATTCGAGGTACGCCGGATCGAGCCGCAAATGCCGCTCCTCGGTCTTCGCCCGCCAGTAATAGACGCCGCTGACCAGCCCGAGCACGAAGGTATTGCGCACCGCGTCGGTCCAGTCGCCGGTGGTCGCCAGCATCGGGATGGTCGAGAGCCACCAGAACAGGTTCTTCGAGAGATAGGCCGGGTGCCGGCTGAACGAATAGGGCCCATGGGTCAGCACGCCCCGATGGGTGAGGTTCGAGAAGCGCATGCCGAACGCCACGGTCGCCCAGGCATAGATGCCGGTCAGCACCACCAGCACCGCGCCCAGCCCGCCCAGCACCCAGGGATGCCCTTCGAACCAGTAGATCCAGTCGGCGGTCCCCGGATGATAATCGAGCGGCCCGCCATCGGTCATCAGCAGGAAGGGCGGATAGCAGATCAACGCCGCCAGCCAGCCAGCCGCGAACGGATTGGCCGTCCGGATATGCGAATCGAGCGGGCGGAAGGTGAGGATGTACCCCGCCGTCGCGAAGGCCACGTCGATCACGAACATATAGGTGATGCAGTAGTTCGCCAGCGCGACGGGGTTCGAGAACAGCGCGCTCGTATCCCAGCGGACGAACTCGCCGAAGCCCGGCGGCACGATCGCGACCATGAAGGCGAGAAAGAACCCCTTCACCGCCCAGCTGCGCAGATGGTTGGGAATCATCTTCGCGCTCTCGGCGTCGCCCGTCCCCATCATCCAGGCGCCCAGCGCCCAGGCGCCGTCCTTCGGCTCCTTCAGCCGCCGGTCGAGCCACAGCACATAGGGCACCGAGGCGACGAAAAGCCAGGGCGCGACCATCTCGAAGCACCACATGGCGAAGGGATAATTGGCGAAGCGCGTCTCCCACCAGAAGCGGCCCATGCCATAGATCACCGCGATCCCGCCCCAGGTGAGCCACAGCCCGGCAAGCTTGGTCAGGCTGACCTCCAGCGTCGCGCGCCACGGCTTCACATCGGCCCAGTCGATGCCCGTGCTGGGGTTGCGATGCACCTTGTCGACGAACACCGACCACAGGATCATCGGCAGCGCGCAAGCGGCGACATTCACCAGCGCGGCATAGGGCCCGTCGAGGCCGTAGGCCGCCGCGAAGACGATCCAGGCGGTCATCCCCGCCAGCCCGGCAAAGCCCACCGCGCCGCTCACTGCCGATTTGGGGCGCGGATCGGCCTTTGCCTGAAGGGCCAGTTCGGGATCGTGATACATGGGGGAAACAGATAGGTCCGAATGGTTAGCGGGCGGTGAAGGATGCAGTTCGTCCCTGTTTCCTGCACCCGGCTTTACCCGCCCGGTTTCAACAGCCTAGATGCCGCCATTCACCGATTCAGCCGAAAGGCCAGCCATGCCCCGTACCCGCTTCCTCACTGCCCTGCTTCTCGCCGCCGCGGTCCCGGCGCTCGCCCAGAACAGCGCGCCCAATCCGGTGCCGTTCCACGACACGATCCCCAAGCCGCGCGACACCGCCTATCCGGGCACGATCAAGCTCCATGTCGATGCGACCAATGTGCAGCAGGGCATCTTCCGCGTGAAGGAGACGATCCCGGTCGCGAAGAGCGGGCACATGGTGCTGCTCTATCCCAAATGGATCCCCGGCAAGCACGGCCCGCGCGGCGAGATCGAGAAACTGGCCGGGCTGCAGATTTCGGCGAACGGCCAGCGTCTCGCATGGAAGCGCGACCCGGTCGACGTCTTCGCCTTCCATGTCGATGTGCCCAAGGGCGCGAAGGCGCTCGAGATCGAGTTCCAGTTCCTCTCGGCCACCAAGTCCGATCAGGGACGGATCGTGATGGCGCCCGCGATGCTCAATCTGCAATGGTATTCGCTAAGCCTCTATCCGGCGGGCCATTACACGCGCCGCATTCCGGTCGAGGCGAGCGCCACCTATCCCGAGGGTTGGAGCGCCGCCTCGGCGATCCCGGCCAAGAAGGAGGGATCGACCTACAGCTACGACAAGGTCGATTACGAAGTGCTGGTCGATTCGCCGGTGTTCGCCGGGCGCTACTACCGCGAGTTCAACCTTGGCGAGCGCGTCGATCTCAACGTCTTCGCCGACAATCCCGAGGAGCTGGAGGCGAAGCCCGAACAGATCGAGAAGCACCGCAACCTGGTGACCCAGGCGATCAAGCTGTTCGGTGCCCAGCATTACGACCGCTACGAATTCCTGTTCGCGATCAGCGCCGAAATGGGCGGCATCGGCGTCGAGCATCACCGCAGCTCGGAGAATGGCACGGGGCTCGGCTATTTCACGCGGTGGGACGAGCAGAACACCGGCCGCAACCTGCTCGCGCACGAATTCACGCATAGCTGGGTCGGCAAATATCGCCGCGGCGCGGACCAGATCACCGCCGATTTCCGATCACCCATGCGCAATTCGATGCTCTGGGCCTATGAGGGGCACGACCAGTTCATCGGCTATGTGCTGGGCGCGCGCTCGGGCCTGATGAGCAAGGAAGACACGCTTGAGGTGCTCGCTTCCTACGCCGCGCTGCAAGACACCCGGCCCGGCCGCCAGTGGCGCGCGATGCTCGATACCACCAACGATCCGATCATCACCGCGCGCGCGCCCAAGGCGTGGCTGAGCTGGCAACGCTCGGAGGATTATTATGTCGACGGACTCATCACCTGGATGAACGTCGATTCGATCCTGCGCGAGAAGAGCGGCGGCACCAAATCGATCGACGATTACGACCGCGCCTTTTACGGCATGCGCGACGGCGATTACGGCGTGCTGCCCTTCACCATCGACGATATCGTCAAGACGCTGAACAGCATCGTGCCCTATGACTGGCGCGCCTTGCTCGACGAGCAGGTCAACGAGACCGCGGACCATGCCCCGCTCAAGGGCTTCGAGCGCAACGGATACCGGCTGGTCTATACCGACAAGCCCAACAAGGCCTCGCCGCGTACCGGGCTCGACCTGATGTACTCGCTGGGCCTCACGATGGGCGGCAGCGGGATCAGCCAGGTGATGTGGGGCGGGGAAGCATTCAAGGCGGGCATGGACCTGGGCGACGAGATCCTCGCGGTGAACGGCCGCGGCTACACCAGCGACCGGCTGCGCGCGGCGGTGATCGCCAAGGCCCCGATCCGCCTGCTCCTCAAGAGCGGCGATCATTACCGCGAAGTCACCATCGACTATCGCGGCGGCCTTCGCTATCCGCACCTCGAAAAGATCGGCGAAGGAGAGGGTGGCCTGGATCGGCTTCTAGCACCCAAGTGAGCGAGCCCCCATGCGTATCGATTTGATCCCCGTCGGCGATGACCCGCCCAACAGCCTGAACGTCATCATCGAAGTCCCGGTGGGCGGCGAGCCCGTGAAGTACGAGTTCGACAAGGCGTCGGGCGCACTGTTCGTCGATCGCATCCTGCACACGCCGATGCGCTATCCCGCGAATTACGGCTTCGTGCCGCACACGCTTTCGCCCGATGGCGATCCGCTCGACGCGCTCGTCATCGCGCGCTCGCCCTTCGTCCCCGGCTGCGTCGTCCGCGCGCGGCCGATCGGCGTGCTCAAGCTCGAGGACGAGGCCGGCGGCGACGAGAAACTGATCTGCGTGCCCGTCGACACGACCTTCCCTTATTATTCGGATATCGGCGAGCGGCAGGACCTGCCCTCGATCGTGCTCCAGCAGATCGAGCATTTCTTCAAACACTATAAGGACCTCGAGTCCGAGAAATGGGTGCGCATCGGCCAATGGGGCGATGCCGAGGAAGCGCGGCGGATCGTCATGGAGGCGATCGAAGCGGCCAAGGCCAAGGCCGAAGCTTGAAAGCCGCGACCGCCTGGCGCCTCTGCGCGGTCATCGGCGTGCCGGCCCTGGCCGTGTCGCGAATGATCGGGCAAAGCGCCGGGCTCGAAGCCTGCGGGCATCCGGGCGGACTCGAGCCCGTGCTCGCCTTCGAATTCGTCCGCAACGCCGGCGATGCCGGCGCGGTGCTGCTCACGGATGCCTGCCGCACGGGGCAAGCGACGGCGCTCGCGCTCGACAACTTCCTGTTCGTGCCGCTCTACGGGCTGTTCGTCATCGCCGCCGCCTGGGCGGCCGGGCTGGGGAGCATCGCGGGCCGCCGCATCGCGCTGGCGGCGATCGCCGCGATCCTGATCGCCGCCGCGTCGGACCTGACCGAAAACGCCACGCTTGCCGCGATCCTCGATGGCGGCGGCGATTTCGACCGGCTGTTCTGGGCGGTCCGCGTCAAGTTCGCGCTGATCGCGATCGGCGAAATGCTGGTCGGGCTGTTGCTGGCGCGGCACGGGCTCGTGCTGCGTTTCGCCGGCTATATGGTGATCGCGGCAGGCGGCGCGGCGCTGGTCACCCTGCTGCTCGGCGTGCCGCTGGCGATGATGAAGCCGATCGCCTTCGCGCTGATCCTGATGCTGTGCGTCGCCATCGCGGTCTCGATCCGCCCCGCGCTGGCCGAGCGGCCCGATCCGGCGTAGCATCGCGGCCATGGCGGCCCGCAAGCACCACTGGAGCATCGGCAATCTCATCGCGCCGCCGCGCTTCATCCTGTTCGTCCTCGCGCTCGCCGGGGGCTGTTATCTGGCGATCCCGGCGCTTGGCCTGCGATACGGCGCGATGGCGGCGTTCGACGGGGCAGCCTTGTTCTTCTTCCTGATCTGCCTGCCGCTGCTGAGGCACCAATCCGGACGGATGCGCACCGCCGCGTGCCGCAACGACGCCAATCGGGTGCTGCTCCTGCTCCTCACCCTCGCGGTCAGCTTCGTGATCCTTACGGCGATCGCGTCGGAGCTGATGGAGCGCGAGACCGGCAAGGCCTGGTCGATCCCCCTCATCATTGGCACGCTGGCGATGAGCTGGCTGTTCAGCAACGTCATCTACGGGCTCCACTACGCCCATCTCTTCTACAGCGACGCCGATGGCGGCGACGCCGGCGGGATCGAGTTTCCGGGAACCCGCGAACCCGATTATTGGGACTTCATCTATTTCGCCTTCTGCCTCGGCATGACCTTCCAGACGAGCGACGTGACGATCAGCAGCGGCCGTGTTCGCCGCGTGGTGACGCTCCACTGCCTCGCCGCCTTCGTGTTCAACCTTGGCGTGATCGCCTTCACGATCAACGTGCTCGGCGGCTGAACCGGGGCCAGCCTTCACCCTTTCGCAACGCTGCTGGCCGATGATGCGGCGACGGCGGAGGCGAATTCAATGACCACCAGTCCACTGGCGGGGTTTCTCAGCGCGGGCGAGCCGCAGGGCCGCTCGCAGATCGACGCGATTCTCGAGGCGGTGCGCCACCATCTGGGGATGGAGATCGCCTTCGCCTCGCGCTTCGTCGGCGACCGCCGGCAGTTCACGCATATCAGCGCCGATATTCCGCTGCCCGCCGCCCCGGGCGATTCGGAGCCCGTCGAGGAAACCTTCTGCCACCATATCCTCGAAGGCAGGCTGCCCGCGCTGATCCATAATGCCGCCGATCTTCCCTTCGCGCAGACGATCCCGATCGCCGCGGCGCTGCCGGTGGGGGCGCATGTCAATGTCCCGCTCAGGCTCAAGGACGGCAGCATCTACGGGACCTTCTGCTGCCTCAGCCGGACCCCCGATTACACGCTCACCGAGCGGGATCTCAGCACGCTGCGGGCCTTCGCCGATCTGGCGTGCGAGCAGATCGAGCGCGAGAAGCTCGCCGACAATCGCCGCGCGATCCTGACCGAGCGGATCGAGCGCGCGATCGCGGCGGGGCAGCCGGCGATCCATCTCCAGCCGATCCACCGGCTCGACACCGGCGCCAGCGCGGGGGCCGAGGCGCTGGCGCGCTTCGCCGACGCCGGCATCCGCCCGCCCAACGCCTGGTTCGCCGATGCCTTCGAGGTCGGCCTCGGCGTCGACCTCGAGCTGGCGGCGGTGGCCAATGCGCTGAGCGCGGCGGCGCACGTCCCCGCCGATCATTATGTCTCGATCAACATCTCGCCCGAAACCGCGCTGTCGGGCCGGCTCGCGCCCATGCTCGCGGCGGCGGGGCGATCCAATCTGGTGCTCGAAGTGACCGAGCATGCGCGGGTCGACGATTATGACGCGTTGCGCGCGGCGCTCGCGAGCCTGCGCCCCCATGCGCGGATCGCGATCGACGATGTCGGCGCGGGCTATTCGACGCTGCGCCATATCATCGCGCTCGAGCCCGACATGCTCAAGCTCGACATGAGCCTGACCCGCGACGTCGACCGCGATCCGGCGCGGCGCGCGCTGGCCGGGGCGATGGTGAGCTTCGCGTCGCGGATCGGCGCGACGATCGTCGCCGAAGGGATCGAGCGCGCCGAGGAGCGCCAGGCGCTGGCCGAACTCGGTATCGCCCATGGCCAGGGCTATCTGTTCAGCCGCCCGATGCCGCTGGCGGCGGCATTGCCGCACCTGCTCGGAGCCGCGGCGCCCGGGACCGGGCCGCGCCGCTCCCGCCGCCGCGCCGCCTGATCGCCTTTCCTTGATAGCATAGCAGGGCTATATCGCGCCCATGTCGATCCGTCCGTGGCGTGACATCGTCCGCCGTTCCAGCCGCCAGATCATGGTGGGCAATGTCCCTGTCGGGGGCGACGCGCCGGTGACGGTGCAGACGATGACCAACACCCCGACCTCCGATATCCGCGCGACGATCGACCAGATCCGCCGCTGCGAGGATGCGGGTGTCGACATCATCCGCGTCTCCTGCCCCGATGTAGAGAGTACCGCCGCACTCAAACAGATCGTCCGCGCCAGCCGCGTGCCGATCGTCGCCGACATCCATTTCCACTATAAGCGCGCGCTCGAAGCCGCCGATGCGGGCGCGGCGTGCCTGCGGATCAATCCGGGCAATATCGGGTCGGCGGAGCGGGTGAACGAGGTGGTCAACGCCGCCCGGGCCAATGGCTGCGCGATCCGGATAGGGGTCAATGCAGGGTCGCTCGAAAAGGACTTGCTCGAAAAATATGGCGAGCCGTGCCCCGAGGCACTGGTCGAGTCCGCGCTCGACCACATCAAATTGCTGCAGGACCGCGACTTCCACGAGTTCAAGGTCGCGGTGAAAGCCAGCGACCTGTTCCTCGCGGTCGCCGCATACCAACAGCTCGCTGAGCAAGTGGATTGCCCGCTCCATCTCGGCATCACCGAAGCGGGCGGGTTCGTCGGCGGCACGGTCAAGTCGGCGATCGGGATCGGCAGCCTGCTCTGGTACGGCATCGGCGACACGATCCGCGTCTCGCTCTCCGCCGAGCCCGAGGAGGAAGTCCGCGTC
This sequence comes from uncultured Sphingomonas sp., assembly GCA_966251045.1. Lineage (GTDB taxonomy): Bacteria > Pseudomonadota > Alphaproteobacteria > Sphingomonadales > Sphingomonadaceae > Sphingomonas. The sequence continues at coordinate 152,169 of CBINJP010000005.1, read as the reverse complement.
GGCTTCGAGATCCTCAAGGCGCTCGGCATCCGCAACCGCGGCGTCCGCGTCGTCTCCTGCCCCAGCTGCGCGCGGCAGGGCTTCGACGTGATCCGCACCGTCCAGGCATTGGAAGAGCGGCTCCAGCATATCCGCACGCCGATGTCGCTCAGCGTGCTCGGCTGCGTCGTCAACGGCCCCGGCGAGGCGCGCGAGACCGATATCGGCATCACCGGTGGCGGCGCGGGCAAGCATATGGTCTATCTGTCGGGCGTCACCGACCATCATGTGCAGGATGCCGACATGATCGAGCATATCGTCAAGCTGGTCGAGGCCAAGGCGACCGAGATCGAGGCCGGCACCAGCGCCACCGCCGAAGCCGCCGAGTGACTCCGGCGGCCCGCTGAGCCTCATGTCCGCGCCCCAGCCCATCGCCGTGTTCGGCGACACGGTGATGATCGTCACCGCGCTGATGGCGGGCCGCTACCTGCTCGTCGCGGTCCGCGGCGAAGCGCGCTGGGCCGGCGTGGCGGCGCGCTGGATGCGGCGGATCGCGATCGTCGCGGTGATCCTGCTGTTGCTGCGCCTGGCAAGCATCGGCGTGATGCGCCCAGAGATCGCCGGCCCGATCGCGTGGCTCAGCCTCGCCATCCTCGCCGCGGGCGCCGCGATATTGATGGTCGACCATATTCTGATGGACGCGATCCGGCCTTGGGTGAAGCGCCGGCGCGGGCGCCCATAGCCGCGCGAGCAATTCGCGGCTAACCGGCTCGCATGTTTCGCGCCGCATCGCCTCCCATCGCCTTCGCCGCCGGCACGCTCGGCATCGCGCTCTTCTCGATGATGGACGCGGTGATGAAGGGCATGACCATCGCGATGGGCGTCTACAACGCGATGCTGTGGCGCTTCGGCGCAGTGTTCGTCCTGACGGGCGTGGTCTATCTCGCGCGGCGAAAAACATGGCCGGGGCGCGAGGCGCTGCGCTTCCACATGATTCGCGGCCTGGTGACGGTGGTGATGGCCTTGCTGTTCTTCTGGGGGCTGGCGCGGGTGCCGATGGCCCAGGCGATCGCGCTGACCTATATCGCGCCGCTGCTGGCGCTGTTCCTCGCGGCGATATTGCTCAAGGAGCGGATTTCACGCGGCGTGATCGGAGCATCGCTGATCGCCTGCGCGGGCGTCGGCGTGATTTTGACTGGGCAGGCGCAGGCGCGGATGGGCGAGGAGGCGCTGCTCGGCGCGCTGGCGATCATCGGATCGGCAGTCTGCTATTCGTACAACATCATCCTGATGCGCCAACAGGCCTTGGTCGCCGATCCGGCGGAGATCAGCTTCTTCCAGAGCGTGACCGTGGGCTCGCTGCTGCTGCTCGCCGCGCCCTGGCTGGCCGCTGTGCCGCCGGTGGCGCAGGCCGGGCCGATCCTGCTCTCGGCGGTGCTGGCGACGGTCTCGCTGTTCCTGCTCTCCTGGGCTTATGCCCGGGGTGAGGCCAGTTATCTGGCGCCCACCGAATATACCTCGTTCGTCTGGGCGGCGTTGCTCGGCTGGCTGATCTTCGGCGAGCATGTCTCGCCCTACACGCTTGCCGGCGCGGCGCTGATCGTCGGCGCCTGCCTGATCGCCGCGCGCCGCAAGCCCGATCTCGTCGCCCATGATGCGGAGGCCGCATTGCCATGAACACGATCCGCGCCGCCACCCCCGAGGATTTCGACCTGGTCGCCGACTTCATCCGCAAGCTCGCCGACTATGAGAAGCTGCTCCACGAGGTCCGCTTCGATCCGCAGACGCTGCGCCGCCACCTCTTCGGCGAGCGCCCGGCGGCCGAGGTCATTATCGGCGAGATCGACGGCGCCCCCAAGGGCTTCGCGCTCTTCTTCCAGACCTTCTCGACCTTCGAGGGGCGGCCGGGGATCTATCTTGAGGATCTGTTCGTCGAGCCCGACGCGCGTGGCTCCGGCCTCGGTCGCGCGTTGCTGTCGAAGCTGGCGTCGCTGGTGGTCGAGCGCGGGGGTGCGCGGCTCGAATGGTCGGTGCTCGACTGGAACGAGCTGGGCAAGGGCTTCTACCGTTCGATCGGCGCGGCATCGGTCGATGGCTGGGAACGGTGGCGCATCGAGGGCGATGCGCTTGAGACACTCGCGGGGGATTGAGCCATGGCATATGATCAGGGGCTGGTCGATCTGGTGGCGGAGGCGATGGCGCCGGTCGGCACCGTCACGATGCGGCGGATGATGGGCGCCGCGACGCTCTATCTCGACGGCACCATCTTCGCGGTGGTCGATGACGGCGAGATCTGGTTCAAGGCCGACAAGGTCAGCGACGCGATCTGGGACGAGGCGGGGGCGGAGCGCTTCACCATCGCCTTCAGCGAGACCAATATCGAGACGATGAACTACCGGCGAGCCCCGGCGGACGTCTATGACGATCCCGAGGTTCTGCGCGAATGGGCCGCGCTCGGGGTGGAGGCGGGCCAGCGCGCGCCGAAGAAGAAGCCGAAGAAGCGCTAGAGCGCCGAGCGGTAGCGCCTGCTGCCGCGCAGCGCCGTCCCGCCGCTCAGCGTCACCGTGAAGTCGCCGTTCCGGTCGGTCTCGACCTTCTCGACCGCGGCGCGGCGGACGATGCGGGTGCGGTGGATCTGCGCGAAGCCCGGCCCCAGCCGCTCGGCGAGTCCCGCCAGCGTCGAGCGGTGGAGCAGCACGCGCTGCCCCCAGGCGATCTCGACATAGTTTCCTGCCGAGGCCGCCCAGTCGATCGCATCGACGGGCACGCGGTGCGTCACGCTGCCGTCCGCGACCAGTAGCACATCGGCTTCGCCCGCCGGCTCGGGCCGCGCGAGCAGCCACTGGGCATAGGCGACGAAGGCCAGCCCGATCAGATAGGTCGCGACGTCCTTGCGATATTCGTAGAGGAACTCGCCCGGCCAATCGCCGAACTCATAGACCTGACCCGACGCGGCGTAAGCGAGCTTGCGGATCGCCACCATCGCCAGCACATGGACCAGCGACACCGGCACGGTCGCCAGCGCATGCAGCGCCGCCACGGCCGGCCAGCCGAAACGCGGCGGGCGCAGGGCCGCCGTCAGCCACCAGAGCGGCGCAAGCAGCGCGATCCAGACCGCGGCGCTGCTGAGCTGCCAGATCCAGACATTGGCGGGGCTCTCCCGTTCGCCCACCTTGGCGAGATCGGAGAGCGTCGATTCGACATTGGCGACCGACTGGACCGCGACGAACAGCACCACGCCGAGCGCGAGCCAGACGATGCGGCGGCGGCGTGCACCGCTCGTCCCTCGCTCTCCGCCGTTCGTCCCACCCGCTGTTTCGCTCATCCCAGCTTGCCCGCCGCTCCTCACACTTCGATACCTGCCCCGGCCGCCTCCGGATAGCCAGCCTGCCATCGGATGGGAGGAACAAGATGGAACGGCATTACGGGATGGACTGGCTGCGGATCGGCGCGTTCGCGCTGCTGATCCTCTATCATATCGGCATGTTCTTCGTGCCCTGGGGATGGCACGTGAAGACCGCCGAACCGATGCACTGGGTGACGGTGCCCATGCTCGCGAGCAATGCGTGGCGGCTGCCTTTGCTCTTTCTCGTCTCGGGCTATGCGAGCGCCGCCTTGCTCGGCAAGGGCCGGAGCCTGGGCGCGTTCCTCGGCTCGCGCACCGCGCGGCTGGTGATCCCGCTCGTCTTCGCCGCGATCGTCGTGATCCCGCCCCAGCCCTGGGTCGAGCTCCAGTTCAAGCATGGCTATGCGGGCAGCTTCTGGCATTTCTGGACGACCGACTATTTCCGCTTCGGCGCGCTCCATGGGATCGTCATGCCGACCTGGCAGCATCTCTGGTTCGTCGTCTATCTCTGGTTCTACACCGGCGCGCTGGTGCTGCTGCTCGCGATCACGCCCGGCGCATTGCGGGCGAAGATCGCCGGGCTCGCCGACCGCGTCTTCGCGGGTCCGGGCGTCCTGATCGTCCCCATCGCGCTGTTCATCGTCCATCTCGGCCTCAACTGGCCCGGGCAGGAGGAGACGCACGCGCTGGTCGATGACTGGCAGGCGCACCGCGTCTATTTCGCGGTTTTCCTGTTCGGCTTCTTCCTCCGCAACGCGCCGCTGACCTGGGGAGCGATCCGCCGCTGGTGGAAGGCCGCGGCGATCGTCGCGCTGGCGGGCTACGCCATGGTCGTCGCCGTCGATCTCAGCCTGCTCGACCCCGTCCTCCCCGGCGCGGCGCCCCAGCATGTCCTGTTCGAAATCGCGCGTGTCTTTCAGGGCTGGGGCACCATCATCGCGCTGATCGGCGTCGCCGACCGCTGGTGGAACCGCGATCACAGGCTCCGCCCCATGCTGACAGAGGCGGTCTTCCCCTTCTACATCATCCACCAGACGGTGATCGTCGTCGTGGCGTGGTATCTCCTCCCGCTCGCCCTGCCCGCGCTGGCCGAGTTCGCGATCCTGCTGCCCGCAACCGTGCTGGGCTGCTGGCTATTCTACCGGATCGGCCGCGCCATCCCGCCGCTCCGCCCGCTGATCGGCCTACGGCTGGCAAGGTCCGGGCGATCTGCTAGGGACTCCGGCCAACCTTCGGGAGTGCCGTGATGCGCCTCATCCTATTGCTGCTCGGAGCCCTGCTCATATCTTCGCCCGCCAATGCCCAGACCGCCAAACCCAGATGGACTTTGGTGATCCATGGCGGCGCCGGGATCATCGAGCGCGACCGGGTGACCCCCGAGCAGGAGGCGGGAGTCCGGGCCGGGCTCCAGGCCGCGCTCGATGCGGGGAGCAAGGTGCTGGCGGAAGGCGGCAGCGCGGTCGATGCGGTAGAAGCCGCGGTGAAGGTGCTCGAGGACGACCCCCATTTCAACGCGGGCCGGGGCGCGGTCTTCACTTGGGATGGGCATAATGAGCTCGATTCGTCGATCATGGACGGCCGCACCCGCACCGCCGGATCGGTCGCGGGCAGCACGACGACGCGCCACCCGGTCAGCCTCGCCCGCGCGGTGATGGATGCCGGCCCCCATGTCATGCTCTCGGGCGCGGGCGCCGACCAGTTCGCGCGCGAGCATGGCCTCGAACAGGTCGACAACAGCTTCTTCGCCACCCCCGAGCGCCGCCGCCAGCTCGAAATCCTCAAGTCGCAGCAATCCAACTGGTTCGACGTCGATCTCAAATACGGCACCGTCGGCGCGGTCGCGATGGACATGCAGGGCAATGTCGCCGCCGCCACCTCGACCGGCGGGCTCACCGGCAAGCGCTGGGGACGGATCGGCGACTCGCCGATCATCGGCGCGGGCACCTATGCCGACAACCGCGCCTGCGCGGTCTCGGCGACCGGGGCGGGCGAGTTCTTCATCCGCGAGGGCGTCGCGCACGAGATCTGCGCGCGAGTCCGTTTCCGGGGAGAGTCGCTCAAGGTGGCGGCGGACACGGTGATGGCCGAGACCAAGGCGCTGGGCGGCACCGGCGGCGTGATCGTCACAGGCCCCACCGGCGAGATGGCATGGAGCTTCAACACGCCGGGCATGTACCGCGCCAAGGCCTCGTCCAATGGCGAGCGGGTCGTCGCATTCTATGGAGACGACTAAAATCCTCCCCCGGAGGGGGAGGTGGCAGGCGCAGCCTGACGGAGGGGTAGTCACGCCAAACGGGCCGACTCGCGTGCGGAGACTACCCCTCCACCGCTTCGCGGTCCCCCTCCCCCTCCGGGGGAGGATCGGCTAGTCCTCACACATGATTCGCCGCATCCTCATCCCGTTGCTCGCCATGCTCGCTGGCCTGCTCCCTGCCGCCCCCGCCCAGGCCTATTGGGAGTATGGCCATGAGACGGTGGCCGCGATCGCCTACAGGAATATCACGCCGCAGGTGCGCGGCGCGATCGACCGGATGCTCGCGCGCTCGCAATTGATGCAGACCCCAAAATGCCCGGCGAGGACGATCGAGGAAGCCAGCGTCTGGGCCGATTGCATCAAGCAGCTCGGCCCGCGCTTCAGCTATGCGTTCAACTGGCACTATCAAAACGTCAACATCTGCAAGCCGTTCGACCTCAAGGCCGCGTGCCCCGACGGCAATTGCGTCTCCGCGCAGATCGAGCGCGACGTGAAGATCCTCAAGGACGCCGAGATTCCGCTCAACGAGCGGATCCAGGCGCTGGCCTTCCTGATCCATTTCGTCGGCGACCTCCACATGCCGCTCCACGCCGGCGACCGCGGCGACCTGGGCGGCAACCGGGTCAAGGCGGCATATGGCATCTACGCGCCCGAACGGTTCAACCTGCACAGCCTGTGGGACGGCTGGCTCGCCGAGCGCGCCATCTCGACCCCGCCCTCGCTGATCCGCTTCTATTCGCCCGAGGAGGCGGCCCCGATCGCGGCGGGTACGGTCGAGGACTGGAGCCGCCAGAGCTGGGAAGTCGCGCGCGACGTGACCTATGCGACCGCGCTCGGCGGCGATCCGTGCGGGCCGGTGCCCGAACGCGCGCGGCTGAGCAACGAGACGATCGCCGAGCTGGTCGCGCCGGTCCGGCTCAACATCACGCGCGGCGGGCTGAGGCTCGCGCGGCTGCTCAACGAGACGCTGGGCAGCTAGCGCTTCACGAAGCCGGCGACCTGATCGACCAGAGCCGGGGCCACCGGCAACGCGGCGTTGCCATAGGTGGCGACGCTCGCGGCGAAGCCTGGGTCGGGCGCGATCCGCAGGACGTGCGTCATGCCCGGGATCACCGCCAGCGTCGCGCCGGGCGCGGCGGCGGCGAGCGCCTTCGCATCGGCAATGCTGACCTGCACGTCATGCTCGCCCTGCACGACCAGCACCGGCAGGCGCAGCTTCGCCGCGAGCGCGGCGGGATCGTAGCGCATCTGATCGATCAGAAAGTCCTGCACGGAATCGGGAAAGATCCGCCCGAGCGGCGGCACCAGCGTCGCCGGATCGGCATGGCGCCCGGATTCGAGCGTGTCGACCATGCCGAGCGCGCTGTCGAGGATCGGCGCGTTGGCGGGGTTGCCCCGGAACTGTTCGCGCATGATCGTGCCGAGCGGCCGCCCGGCGGCCGCGATCAGCACCACGCCGCAAATCCCCTCGGGCCGCTGCGCCGCGATCAGCGCGATGAGGCCGCCTTCGCTATGCCCGGCGAGCCAGATGCAGCGCCGGCCGGTGCGCTTCAGCGCCATATCGATCCAGGCGCGCGCGTCGGTGGCATAGTCGGCCATCGTCACGCGATTGGCATCGGCCACCGCGCCCCGGCTGCCCCCGATACCGCGCTTGTCGATCCGGAGCGTGCCCACGCCGCGCGCTGCGAGGCCCTCGGCAAGCTGCCGATAGGGCCCGCCGGCGACGCCGAGCGGGTTGTTGCCGTCCCGGTCGCTGGGGCCAGAGCCCGGGATCAGCAGCAGCAGAGGCGCCCTGGGATCGGGATCGAGCAACGTCCCCGCGAGCGGCCCAAGCGGCCCGGGCGCGGTGACCTCGACTCCGGTCTGCACCGGTTGCGCCTGGGCCGGAGCAGCGAGGACCAGCCCCGCCAGCACCGCCAGCACACCGGTTGCCGCTCGCCTCACAGCACCAGCACTCCCGCGCCCACCAGCAACGCGATGGCGAATACCGCGATCAGCGCCGGGAGGTGCTTGCGGTTCGCATGAATGGCCATGAACATCTACAGTCTCCTTTGCTATTCGTCGCGCCACACCGGCGGCGACATCCGGAATGCAATCACGACCAGCAACACGGTCGCGACGATGATCACCATGCCCCACAGCACCAACCGCATCGGCGTGGGCTCGGGGAACAGGATCAACATGCTGAGCAGCATGACGGCGACATGACCCGCGATCACCAGCCAGCCCTCTTTCGAAACGGGTACGAGCTGCCAGCTGGCCCCGAAGCGCCGCACTTTCTTGCGGCGCTCGAACCACGGCTTTCCCCCGCCGGGCAACCGCTCGGTCATTTGGCGTAGCTTTCGAGGAAGCCGCACCGCCCGCAGCGCCAGGTCTGGATGTCGTGCTTGGCCTTGCCTTTCAGCTTGAGCCCGTACCAGCGCTTCTCGGGCGCGCCCTCGACCCAGGCGCTGACCGTGCGTCCGCCACCCTGGTCGGCGTCGAGGATGAAGCCCTCGGTCATCGAGCCCTGGCATTTGGGACAGCTATTCGAACGCAACATCAGCCCTTCTCCTTCGGTGGCCGGCCGCGCTGGGCGCGGACAGGTTCGGCCAGCTTCACCCCGCGCCGCCCCAGCGCCTCGCGCAGCAGGCATTCGACCTGGGCGTTGACGCTGCGCAGGTCGCTCGCCGCGGTCCGCTCGATCGCCGCGTAGAGCGCGGGATCGAGCCGGAGCGGGAAGGCCTTTTTGGGGGGAGCAGCCACTTTACGCTTTCACTGATAGAGCGAGCCCGCATTGACGATCGGCTGGGTGTCGCGCTCGCCGCACAGGACGACCATCAGGTTCGACACCATCGCCGCGCGGCGCTCGTCGTCGAGCTCGACGACATTCTTCTCGCTGAGCATCGACAGCGCCATCTCGACCATGCCGACGGCGCCTTCGACGAGGGTTTGGCGCGCCGCGACCACTGCCTGCGCCTGCTGGCGACGGAGCATCGCCCCGGCGATCTCCTGCGCATAGGCGAGGTGCGTGAAGCCGCATTCGTCGACCGTGATCCCCGCGACGGTCAGCCGCGCGATCAGCTCCTGCCGCAGCTCGGCGCCGACCTGGTCGTGATTGCCGCGCAGCGTGACTTCCTGATGCTCGAAATCGTCATAGGGGTAGCGCGAGCCGATGGTGCGCACCGCCGCCTCGATCTGGACGACGACGAATGCCTTGTAATCGTCGACGTCGAACAGCGCCTGCGCGGTATCGGTCACGCGCCACACCACCTGCGCGGCCATCTCGATCGGGTTGCCGCGCAGATCGTTGACCTTGATCCGCTCCGAAATCACGTTGTTGGCGCGCGCCGAGATCTTCTTCTTGCCCATCCAGGGCCAGGTCCAGCGCAGGCCCGTGGTCCGCTCGGTACCCTTATAGTCGCCGAACAGCGTGATTACGACAGCCTGGTTGGGCTGGAGCAGGAAGAAGCCGATCGCGATAAAGAGGAAGGCAATGCTGCCGAACAGCCCGGTCAGTCCCGCGCCGGCATCGTAACCATTCATCCCGAACCATATGGTGAGCATTGGCGTTCCGACCAGCAGCAGGAGCAGGAGGAGCAGCATCACATAGCCGCTGCTCGTGCTCGCCGGCCGCTCACTGCTCTGCCGCAGCGCCGATGCGTTTGCGCGAATGTCCGTCATCAAAACCTCCCGTAATTCTGATATCATATTTATATCGTACCAGGAGGTGCTGCAAGCGGAATCGGAAAGGGGCGGACCTTGCGGCCCGCCCCTTCGAAAAGTCCTGAAATCGCTAGACTTTAGTTGATGACGATGGTCACCGCGCGGCGGTTCGCCGCCCAGCTCTGATCGTCCGAGCCGAGCGCCACAGGGCGCTCCTTGCCATAGCTGATCGTGGTGATTCGCGAGGGCGAAACGCCACGGGCCGCGAGATAATTCTTCGCGGCATTGGCGCGGCGGTCGCCGAGCGCGAGATTATATTCGCGCGTGCCGCGCTCGTCGCAATGCCCCTCGATCGTGATCCGCGTGTTGGGATGGGCGACCAGCCAGCGGGCCTGGCTGTCGAGGATCGCGCGCGCCTCGGCGTCGATATCGTACTGATCGAAGGCGAAATGGACAGTGTCGCTGGTCACTTCGCGCCTGAACTGCTCGTTGAGCGGGCTCGTGTCCGCATCGCCGCTCCCGGTGCCCGTGTCGTAGCCCGCCGGGCTGTCGCCAGGGGCAAGCACCGTGGTGGGCTTCTTCTTCGCGCAGCCCGCAGTGGCAACCAGCGCCACGCCCAGCACGACGCTGGTCAGAATCCTAGCCATGTCTTCTCCTCCTTGGCTGACTCGGCCTCAACGAGACCCATAACACACAGACGTGCAACGTTTCAGGGACGAATCGGTCCCCAACTGGGATCGGATCCGTCCAGCGGGGTCGGAATCTTGCGAGTGAAACCGCTGGTGAGATCGACCGACCAGAGGTCCGGCCGGCCCGATCCGCGTGCCGCCCGGAAGAACATCAGCACACGGCCGTTGGGCGCCCAGCTCGGCGCTTCATCGCCCCAGCTTTCGGTCAACAGCCGCTCGCCGCCGCCGCCGGGGCTCATCACGCCGACGCGGAACGAACCGCCGCCGGTCCGCGTGAAGGCGATCAAGTCGCCGCGCGGGCTCCAGCTCGGCGTGGCGTAACGGCCCCCGCCGAAGCTGATCCGGTGCTGGTTGGCGCCGTTCGCGTCCATCACATAGAGCTGCTGCGTGCCGCCGCGATCGCTTTCGAACACGATCTTCGATCCGTCGGGCGAATAGCTGCCGCCGGTATCGATCCCGGGCGAGTTGGTCAGCCGCTGCGGCGTGCCGCCTCCGGCCGCGACGCGGTACAGATCGGTGTTGCCCGCGGTCGCCATCGAAAACAGGATCCAGCGCCCATCGGGCGAAAAGCGCGGGGCGAAGCTGAGATTGATCGCCTCGCTGCCGAGCACGACGCGCTGCTGCCGGCTGGCGCGGTCGAGGATATAGATGGTGGGCCGCCGGTTCTCATAGCTCATGAACAGGATCGACCGCTGATCGGGGCTCAGGCGCGGCGTGAGCACGATCCGCTGACCATTGGTCAGAAACTGGTGATTGGCGCCGTCCTGATCCATGATCGCCAGCCGCTTGATGCGGCGGTTCTTGGGGCCGGTTTCCGAGATATAGACGACCTGGCTGTCGAAATAGGGCCCGTCGCCGGACAGCCGCGTGTAGATGACGTCGGCGCATTTGTGCGCGGCGCGGCGCCATTCGCTGGGCTTCACCACCCAGCCTTCGCGGATCAGCTGCCGCCGCGACGCCACGTCATAGACATAGCAGCCGACGGTCAGCGTGCCGTCGCCATTGGCGCGAACATAGCCCTGCACGAGCGCCTGCGAGGCATAGGCGCTCCACGAGTCATAATCGGGGGTCGCGACCTCGCCATAGGCGATCGGGCGGGCGGCGTTGGGGCCGACCGTCTTGAACAGGCCGGTGTTGCGCAGATCGTCGTCGATGATCGACGCAAGCTGACGGCCCAGCGCGTCGGTCGAGCCCGCGGCGGTGGAGACCGCCTGATTGGTGGGCATGACGGGGATGATGATCGGGAGCTGGGATTCGCGCCCGCCCTCCAGATCGATGACGGGGTCATCATCCTGCGTCGCTGGAGTCGGCGTTGGAGTGGGCGTCTGGGCCAGCGCCGGGCCGGCCGAAACCATCAGGACCGCCGCGGTTGCGATTGCAATCAAACTACGCATCTTCACCTGCCTCAGCTGTTCATCCGATAGCGGAACTTCAACGACCGCCAGCCGCCTTGCACGTCATACAGTTCGGGCGGAAGTCCGCGGATCGGCGTGCAGCCCGCGAAGATCGCCTCAACCGCATCGTCCACGCGCGGAACATAGCGCCGATTCGCGTCAGTAACACCGATATGGTCGATGATGCGGACGCTCTCGAGCGAGCCGTCTCGCCGAAGCGTCAGCTGGACCATCGCATAGATTTGCCGCGCTTCGGGCGCGGGGATCACCTGGCGGTCAGCGCAGGGCTGCACCTGCCGCAGGATCGCGCTCATGATGTTCTGTTTCGCAGGACCGGTCATGGTGGCCTGCGGCTTGTCGCCTTCGCCATCGGTCTTCTGCGGCGCGGGTCCGGGCGGGTTCTTCGAATAATCGGGGATGCCGCTGTTCGGGTTCGGGCGCGTCGGTGCGTCCGGGCGGCGGCGATCGCGCGGATCGGGCTTGGGCTGCGGCTTGGTCGGAACCGCATCGGGCTTGACCTCGGGTTCGGGCTCCGCCGGCGCAGGTTCGGCTTCGGACGGCGTATCCTCGCCCTGCGCGGCCTGGGCGGGCGCCTCGGTGCTCGGATCGGGCGCGGCGCTCGTCAGCCCGATATCGTCAGCCAGCGTCACCTGAATCCCTTCGGGCGGTGGCGGGGGTGGTGGGGCTTCGTGCGGGATCACGTAGAAGATCGCCCCGATCAGCCCGGCATGACCCAGCACCGCCAGGCCAAATCCAGTGATGTCGCGACGATCGATCACTCCGGCGCCCAGCTCACTTCGTGACCGGATTGGTGACGAGCGACACGCGGTTGAGCCCCGCGCGATTGAGCTCGCCCATGACCCGCATCACCTTGCCGTAACCGAGCTGCTGATCGGCGCGCAGGAAGATCAGCGGCGGCTTGCCATCCGCGTCGCGCTGGCGCGCCAGGGCTTCGAACACCTGCGGCAGCTCGGCGTCGCTGGTCAGGATGGTGTCGATATAGATTTCGCCCTTGTCGTTCACCGCCACCTGCACCGGCTTCCGCTCGACATCGAGCTGCTTGGCCTTGCTGTCCGGCAGGTGCACGGGGACGCCTGCCGTCAGCAGCGGCGCGGTGACCATGAAGATGATCAGCAGCACCAGCATCACATCGACCAGCGGCGTGACATTGATCTCCGCCATCGGCGCGCGGCGGCCGCGGCTCTTCTTGGAGGGGAGATGGATCGCCATGTTCGCTCAGGCCTCGTTCTCGAGGCGGCGGCTGAGCGTCGCGTGAAAGCCGTCGGCGAAGCGGTTCAACCGCGCCTCGATCGTGTTCACGCCGTTGCTGTACGCATTGTAGAAGATTAGCGCGGGGATCGCTGCGAACAGGCCGATCGCGGTAGCGAACAGCGCCTCGGCGATGCCCGGCGCAACTACCGCCAGCGACGTATTCTGCGCCGCGGCAATGCCGATGAAGCTGTGCATGATGCCCAGCACCGTGCCGAACAGCCCGACAAAGGGTGATGAAGCGGCAATGGTGGCGAGGATGTTCAGCCGCCCCGCCAACCTGTCGGTCTCCTGCGCGATGGTTGCGCCCATGGTGGTCGCGAGCCGCTCGCGCGTGCCCTCGCGGTCGATCGCCTTGCCCGAGGTCGAGCGCCGCCATTCGGTGACTCCCGCCGAGAAAACCCGCGCGATCGCCTGGTCGCGGCCGGCCGAGCGGCGGTGGAATTCGTCGATATCGTCGGCCTCGCGATATTCGGCGTCAAAGCGTTCGATCGCCTTGCGCGCGGCCGAGAGCTTGAAGCCGAAGCCGATAATGACCGCCCAGCTCCACAGGCTGGCGAGCGCGAGCAGCGCCATTACCACCTGCACGTCCACGCTGGCGTTCAGGAAGAGTCCGAGGAAGGATGTGGTAGCGGGATCGAGTTCCATCAATGTTTCAGCTTTCCTTCCAGACCAAAGGCTCGAACGCCGTCATCCATGAGCGCGGCTGCCGCCGCGGCCGGCCGGAGGGGGAGACGAACGCCGCCTCCACTTCCGCTTCGGTCACTATGGTCTCGTTACGCATGACTCGTTGATGAATATCCACCGACGCCGCGCGCAGGCGCAGCAGCCGGCTGACCACCACCAGTTCGTCGCCGAGGCGGGCCGGCGCGCGATACTTGATGGCGAGCGAGGCAACCGCATAGGCCCCCTCCCCGCCTTCATGCGCCGCGCGCTGGTCGATCCCGGCGGCGACGAGCATATCCGAGCGCGCGCGCTCCATGAACCGGAGATAATTGGCGTGATAGACCACGCCGGTCAGGTCCGTGTCCTCGAAATAGACACGCAGGACAAAATGATGCTCGAGGCCGACGAAGCGGCCGAGGGGTGGAAGGGCATCCATTGCCCTAGCCCCTAACCGAGGGATTCCGCCGGGGAAACCCTCAGTCGAACAGTCCGTCCTGCGCGGAGGCCGGGGGATCGAGGCCGAGATGCTTCCAGCCCACCGCGTTGAGGCAGCGCCCCCGGGCGGTGCGGGCGATCATGCCGATCTGGATCAGATAGGGCTCGATCACTTCCTCGATCGTGTCGCGGGGCTCGGAAAGGCCCGCCGCGAGCGTCTCCACCCCGACCGGGCCCCCGCGATAGATATCCGCGATCATGGTGAGGTAGCGCCGGTCCATCGCATCGAGGCCCAGCGAATCCACTTCGAGCCGGGTGAGTGCCTGGTCGGCCGCCCTGGCATGGACCGTCTCCTCGCCCAGCACGTTCGCGAAATCGCGGACGCGGCGCAGCAGCCGCCCGGCGATGCGCGGGGTGCCGCGCGAGCGCCGGGCGATCTCGTGCGCGCCGTCGGGGGCGACATGGAGGTCGAGCAGGGTCGCCGCGCGGGTGACGACGCGCTCCAGCTCGTCGACCGAATAGAATTGCAGGCGGATGGGGATGCCGAACCGGTCGCGCAGCGGGGTGGTGAGCAGGCCCTGCCGGGTGGTGGCGCCGACCAAAGTGAAGCGCGGCAGATCGATCCGGACCGAGCGCGCGGACGGCCCCTCCCCAATCATGAGGTCGAGCGCGCGATCCTCCATCGCGGGATAGAGTACCTCCTCGACCGCGGGGGCGAGGCGGTGGATCTCGTCGATAAAGAGGACGTCGCCATCCTCGAGATTGGTGAGCAAAGCCGCGAGATCGCCCGACTTGGCGATCACCGGGCCCGAGGTGGCGCGGAACCCCACCCCCATCTCGCGCGCGACGATCTGCGCCAGCGTGGTCTTGCCCAGCCCCGGCGGCCCGAAGAAGAGGACATGATCGAGCGCCTCGCCACGTGCCTTCGCGGCCTGGATGAACACGCGCAGATTCTCGCGCGCGGCCTTCTGCCCGACGAACTCGTCGAGCGATTTGGGACGCAGCGCGGCGTCGATATCCTCGCTGCGGCGCTCTGGCGCGAGGATGCGGTCGGCGTCAGTCATGGTTTGTCCGGCGTCGCGAAGGCCGGGTCGATCCAGATTTGCGCCTCGCGCCGCAACTGATTCAGAAGTTGGCGCTCCTCGGGCCGCCCATGTACACCCGGACGGCGCAGCTCGACCGGCATTGCCATGATCGACGCGGTTCCATCCCGAATGAGCGCCGAACTCACCACGACATAGACCGGGCCCTCAAGGTCGCCCCAATCCACGCAATTGTCTCCGTAGGGCGGCCGCGGCAACACGATGTGGATCATGCCATTGGCCGAAAGCTTCGCAAACGGACCTTCCAGCCGCGCCTCGACGCTGGTCATTGTCTTGCTGACGATCGTGACCCGCACGAACATGATGTCCGGCGTCATCACCGGCGGTTGCCGCTGGAAATAATAGCTCATCTCGCCACTGCACGCGCGCGCGGCCTGAGGCAGCGCACAGACGGCGAGCAGGATCGCGAGGCCGCGGATCAGGATATGGCGAGCATCAGTCACGCTTGATCCCGTCGCCGACGATATCGACCCAGTCGAGCTTGCGGCTCTCGTACACCGAGACGCGCGGGGTCGCCCAGCGCGGGTCCTCGAAATTGCCGAGCGCGATTGCGATCGTGTCTGCGTAAGCCGAGTTCACGAACCAGAGCGTCGTGCTGCAGGTCGGGCAGGAATAGAAGCTCGTCGGGCTGCCGCTATCGCCGGTGAACACCCATTCGCTGGGCCGTCCCCGCAGCGTCACCTGTTCCCTCGGAAACCGCACCTGCGCCGCGAACGCCGATCCGCTGCGCGCCTTGCATTCGAGGCAGTGGCAGACCGAAATGCGCACGGGCTCGCCGGTGCAGGTGGCCGACAGCGCGCCGCAGCGGCAGCGGGCGGTCTGGGTGGGCGCGCCGGTCATGCCCACACCCCGTCATGCTGAACTTGTTTCAGCATCCAACGGGCGGCAGGCGCGAAGCCAGCGGCTCGAGCCCGAGCGCCACCGCGAGATCGTTCCAATCCGGATTTTCGGCTTCGATCAGATTGATTTTCCAGTCGCGATGCCAGCGCTTGAGTTGCTTTTCGCGTGCGATCGCTTCCGGCATGTTTGCAAAGAATTCGTAGCGGACGAGCAGATGCACGGCATAGCGCGAAGTGAAGCCCGGCACCTGCCCGGTCCTGTGCTGATAGAGCCTGGCGACGAGGTCCGACGTCACGCCGATGTAGAGCGTACCGAGGCGCTGGCTGGCGAGGATGTAGACGCAGGGATGCTTCATCGAGCTCTGCTCCTCGAGGCACGATGGATGCTGAAACAAGTTCAGCATGACGGAAGGAGGGGAAGGGCCTCATTTCGCTGCCTTTCTGAGCGCCAGCCGGACCAGCGCGTCGAGCGTAGCGCCGGGGCCGAGTTCGTCACTGGCGGCACTAACCGCGCCCGATGCCTCGGCGGGCTTGAAGCCGAGGTTGAGCAAAGCGGAAACCGCATCGGCCTGCGCACCGCTCGCTGGGGCCGCCGCGCCCGCACCGCCAAGCGCGATGCCGCCGGCCTTGTCCTTGAGCTCGTTGACGATGCGCTGGGCGAGCTTGGGACCCACCCCGTTCGCCCGGGCGATCATCGCGGCGTCGGCGCGGGCGACCGCGGTCTGGGCTTCCTCGGGCGAGAGGATCGAGAGGATCGACAGCGCGACCTTGGCGCCGACACCCTGCACGCTGGTGAGCAGGCGGAACCAGTCGCGCTCTTCGGCCGAGGCAAAGCCCATCAGCCGGATCGAATCCTCGCTGACCAGCATCTCGGTATGGACGGTCACCTGATCGCCCGTGATGCCGAGCGCGGCCAGCGTCTTGGCCGAGGCGCCGACCAGATAGCCAACGCCGTTCACATCGATCACCGCATGATCGGCGCCGGTAAAGGCGAGGCGGCCGTGGAGATGCGCGATCACCGGCGGCCCCGAAGAGTCACAAGAGTCGCACTCCTACGCGTACGCGACCCTACCCGCTTCGACGGCGCGGCGATCCGCAGGCCATGTGAGGCCGGGAGAGGAGGAGCAGGCACGCGCATGACCGGTACATAAGCGGAACAGCGCGATGTAGGAAAGCGAAATCGGGGGCTCCCTTGACGCTATTCTGCGGCTTCCCATTTCGAGGAGACAAGGGAGGGGTTCGAATGCTGCTGGCGATCGTGATCGGGATATGGGCGCTGATGCTGCTCGCGCGGGGAACACCGATCGGTGATACGCTCCATCGCTGGATCGTCGAGAAGCCCGCCGCATGGATTGCGGGCATCCACCGGCAGACGGTGCTGGCGCTGCTGGGACTGGTGCTGATCGGGCTCGCCTGCTGGTGGGTGATCGGGCACGAGGGGATCCTGCTCTACGGCATGGCATTGCCCGAGCTGACCGCGGCGCTGGCGATGATCGATCTGGGCGCGACGGTGGACGTGGCGGTGCTGCTGGTCGCGGCGGCATCGAGCGGCGGCTGGCGCGCAATGCGGACGCTGGCGGCGCAACGGCTCAGCCGAGCGCGTTCGACGCGCGCACGACGGACCCAGCGTCCGCAACGCCCCGCCGCCAATGACGATGGCGAAGGGCCGGCGTTCGCGCTGGCCGCCTAGCGGACCCCGCGCCGCGCGCTGGCGAGATGATGCGCGTGGCAAATCGCCACCGCGAGCGCGTCGGCGGCGTCCGGGCCGTCGATCCTGATGCCGGGCAGGAGGCGGGCGACCATCGCATGGACCTGGGGCTTTTCGGCGCCGCCGGTGCCGACCACGGCCTTCTTGACGAGGGTCGGCGAATATTCGCCCACCTCCAGCCCGGCCCGCGCCGCCGCGCAGAGGACCACGCCGCGCGCCTGGCCGAGCTTGAGCGTCGACTGGGCGTTGGCGTTGACGAACACCTCCTCGCACGCCGCGGCTTGCGGCGCATGATCGGCGATCAGCGCGGAGAGCATCGCGTCGAGATGCGCGAGGCGGCGGGGAAGCGGGGCTTTGGTGTCGGTGACGAGACGGCCATTGGCGAGGTGGCTGAGGCGATTGCCCTCGGCGCGGATCAGGCCCCAGCCCGTCGTGCCGAGCCCGGGATCGAGGCCGAGGATCAGCATGCAATAGTCCTCCCCGAGCTTGTCTCGGGGAGGGGGACCAGCCGAAGGCTGGTGGAGGGGCGCTGCGCAGCAGCGCTGGCGAGGATGGCGAGGCCGGTCCGCGCCTGACGGCGCAGCCCCTCCACCACGCCCTGCGGGCGCGGTCCCCCTCCCCGAGCGAGCTCGGGGAGGAATGAGATCAACCCAATTTCTCCATCACCTCGTCGGCGATCTCGTAATTGCCCCACACCGTCTGCACATCGTCATCGTCGTCGAGCACGTCGAGCAGCTTGAGCAGGGTCGCGGCGTCGGCTTCGTCGACCGAGACCATCGTCTGCGGGCGCCACGCCAGCTTGGCGCCTTCGGCCGCGCCGAGCACGGGCTCGAGCGCCTTGGCGACTTCGTGGAGGTCGCCCTGCGCGGTCCAGATCTCATGGCCGTCCTCGGACGAGGACACGTCCTCCGCCCCCGCCTCGAGCGCCGCCTCGAACACCGTGTCTGCATCGCCCGCGCCCGCGGGATAGTTGATCAGGCCCATCCGGTCGAAGCCATGGCTCACCGATCCGCTGGCGCCCAGATTGCCGCCATTCTTGGAAACCGCGGTGCGGACATTGGTCGCGGTGCGGTTGCGGTTGTCGGTCAGCGCCTCGATGATCAGGCTCACCCCGCCCGGCCCGAAGCCCTCATAGCGGATTTCCTCGTAATTCTCGGCATCGCCCCGGCTCGCCTTGTCGATCGAGCGCTGGATATTCTCCTTGGGCATCGACTGCGCCTTGGCGGCGTTGACCGCCGCGCGCAGCCGCGGGTTCATGTCCGGATCGGGCAAGCCCATCTTGGCCGCGACGGTGATTTCGCGGCTGAGCTTGGAGAACATGCCCGAGCGCTTCTTATCCTGCGCGCCCTTGCGGTGCATGATGTTCTTGAATTTGGAATGGCCTGCCATTGTCTTCTCTTGGTTTTCAGACGCCGCTGACCGTCACCGCGGTGCCCGAGGCGGACACCATCAGCATCGATCCGTTCTTGCCGATGACCTCATAGTCGAAATCGATTCCGATCACCCCGTTCGCGCCGAGATCGCGCGCCTCGGCGGCGAGCTCGTCGAGCGCGGTGCGGCGTGCGTCGCGCAGCGGCTTTTCATAGCTGCCCGACCGGCCGCCGACGATGTCGCGGATCCCCGCGAACAGGTCGCGGAAAATGTTCGCGCCCAGAATTACCTCGGAGGTGACGATCCCGTGATAGCGCGTGACCTGGCGGCCATCGACATGGCTGGTAGTGGTGAGCAGCATCGTGACTCTCCTCAGGCGAGGCCGAGCGCGGCCTTGTAGGTGTCGAGCAAAGCTTCCGCCTCGTCGCGGTGATGCTTCTCCATCTTCCGCAGCTTGACGATCGCGCGCATCGTCTTGGTGTCGAAGCCAGTCGACTTGGCCTCGGCATAGACGTCCTTGATGTCGTCGGCGATGCCCTTCTTCTCTTCCTCCAGCCGCTCGATGCGCTCGATGAAGAGCCGCAGCTGCTCGGCGGAAATGCTATCGCTCATGGGAATATTTGCCTTCGGATTCGAGTGGAGTGGGGCGTCTAGGCGATCACGCCCAGACGCTCAACCTTACTCGGGCGGGAAAGGCTGGCGATGCCCGCCAAGCTTGTGGACAACGCCGCGGCGCATCACGAAATCGACGGTTTCGAGGCGGCGCACATCGGCGAGCGGATCGCCGTTCACCGCGATGATGTCCGCCCATTTGCCCGGCTCGATCGACCCGATCTGATCCTTGCGGCCGAGCGCCTCGGCGGCGTCGATCGTCGCGGCCTTGATCGCCGCCATCGGGGTCATGCCCGCGCCGACCATCAGCGCGAATTCCTGCGCGTTGAGGCCGTGGCGCGAGACGCCGGTATCGGTGCCGAAGGCGATACGGACTCCAGCGCGAATCGCGCGCTTGTGACTGTCGATCGCGGCGGCGGCGGCTTCCTCGGCCTTGGGGATGGTGGCGGGGGGCAGCTTGCCCGCGCGGGCGGCGGCGAGCGCGGTCTGCGGGGCGAGCATGGTCGGAACCAGCCAGGTGCCGCGTTGCTTCATCAGCGCGATGGTCTCGTCGTCGAGGAAGGTGCCGTGATCGATCGTGTCGGCTCCCGCCTCGACCGCGGCGCGGACGCCTTCCTTGGCATGGGCATGGACCGCGACCTTGCGGCCGAAGCTGTGCGCGGTCTCGACGATCGCGCGCATCTCATCCGAGGTCATCTGCTGGCCGAGCCCACCCGCGACATTCGAGAGCACGCCCCCGGTCGCGGCGAACTTGATCACCTGCGCGCCGAGCCCGACCTGCTGGCGGACCGCCCGCCTGCAATCGTCGGCGCCGTTGCAGGTGTTGATCTGACGCTCCGAAATCGCGCCGGCGTAGATTTCGGCGACGCCGTTGGTGCCGTCGCCATGCCCGCCCGAGACCGAGATCATCCGCCCGGCATTGACGATGGTGGGGCCGGCGATCGCGCCGCGCTCGATGCCATCTCGAAGGGAACGGATCTGGCGCGGATCGGCGCCGAGATCGCGCACGGTGGTGAAGCCTGCTTCCAGATCGAGCCGGGCATTTTCCTGGCCGATGATCATCTCGTCACCGTCGTCGCGGCCCAGCTCCTCGAGCCGCTGCTTCATCGGATCGCCTTCGAGGAAGAGGTGGACATGCATGTCGATCAGCCCGGGCAGGACGAACCTGTCGCGCAGGTCGATCAGCCGCGCGCCCGATTCGGGCTCAACGAAGCCGTCGCGGACCTCGGCGACGCGTCCGTCACGGACGATGATCGTGCTGGGCCCGCGCGGCTTCTGGCCCGGCTTGTCGAGCAGGGTACCGGCGTGGATGTAAGTGACCTTGAGCGGCGCGGTTTGCGCTAGCACGGGCGCAGCGAAGAGCAGCGCGATGGCCGCAAACAAAGTCCTCAACATCCCTGTTCCCCTGTGTGGCGGGGCTTAGCGCCCCGGCTCGATCATGGACGGAGGGTCGCTGGCGGGGAAGCTGTCGTCAAGCGCATCATCGAGCGCTTCCTCGACATGGTTGCGCGCGACACTCTCCTTCATCCGCGCGAGCTGTTCAGGCGTCGCCTCGGACTGGTGCTTCGCCTTCCACTCGGCATAGGGCATGCCATAGACGATCTCGCGCGCCTCGTCCTTGGTCAGGCCGCCGGCCTCCTCGACCCAGTCGCTCAGGCAGTTGCGGCAAAAGCCCGCCAGACCCATCAGCTCGATATTCTCGGCGTCGGTGCGGTGCCGCAAATGACGCACCAGCCGGCGGAAAGCGGCGGCCGCGACGGCGTCATCGAGCGACTCGAGCGTTTTCATGGGTGCCTCCACGGTTGATCCCCGCGCATTAGTGGCTAGAGGCAGGCGCGTACAGTTCGAGGGATATGACAGTGATGACAAAGGCCATCAGTCCGCGCTCCCGCAAGGTGCGCGTCCTCGCCACACTGGGACCCGCGAGCAACACCGCCGAGATGATCGAGCGGTTGTTCGATGCCGGCGCCGATGCCTTCCGCGTGAATATGAGCCATGGCGACCAGGACTCGAAGCGCCCGGTGTTCGAGGCGATCCGCTCGCTCGAGAAGAAGCTCGGTCGCCCGACCACGATTCTTGCCGATCTTCAGGGCCCGAAGCTGCGCGTCGGCAAGTTCGCGGAAGGGCGAGTGATGCTCGTCACCGGGCAGGAATTCATCCTCGACCGCGATCCCGCGCCGGGCGACGCCACGCGCGTCGAGCTGCCCCATCGCGAGATTTTCGAGGCGGCGGAGGATGGCGCGCGGCTGCTGCTCGACGACGGCAAGCTGGTGCTGCGCGTGCTGAGCCATAGCGCCGACCGGATGACCACGCTGGTCGAGGTCGGCGGACCGCTCTCCAATTCGAAGGGGCTCAACGTCCCTGACATGGTGCTGCCGCTGGCGGCGCTGACCGAGAAGGACCGCAGCGACCTCGCCTTTGCGTGCGAGATGGGCGCGGACTGGATCGCGCTGAGCTTCGTCCAGCGGCCCGAGGACCTGATGGAGGCGCGGCGCCTGATCGGCGGCAAGGCGGCATTGCTCGCCAAGATCGAGAAGCCCAGCGCGATCGCGCGGCTCGACGAGATCGTCGAGCAGTGCGACGGGGTGATGGTCGCGCGCGGCGATCTGGGTGTCGAGCTGCCGCCGCAGAGCGTGCCGCCGCTGCAGAAGCGCATCGTCGAGACCGCGCGGCGGATGGGGCGCCCGGTGATCGTCGCGACCCAGATGCTCGAATCGATGATCGAAAGCCCCTCGCCGACCCGCGCCGAGGTCTCGGATGTCGCCACTGCGGTCTATGACGGCGCCGACGCGATCATGCTCTCGGCCGAAAGCGCGGCGGGCAAATGGCCGGTCGAATCGGTCGCGATGATGAATTCGATCGCCGACGCGGTCGAGCGCGACCCCACGCATGGCGACCGCGTCCATTTCACCATCACCCGCCCGGACCCGACCACCGCCGACGCGCTTTCCGAAGCCGCCAAGACGATTGCCGCGACCGTATCGGCGAGCGCGATCATCTGCTTCACCTCATCGGGATCGACCGCGCGGCGAATCGCCCGCGAGCGGCCCGCGGTGCCGATCATGGTGCTGACCCCCAAGATCGAGACCGCGCGGCGACTGGGGCTGCTCTGGGGCGTCCACGCGGTCCACACCCGCGACGTCGCCTCGTTCGAGGAAATGGTCGCCAAGGCCAAGCGCATGGCGCTGCGCCACGGCATCGCCAAGTCGGGCGACCGGGTGATCGTGTGCGCCGGCGTTCCGTTCGGGACACCGGGCTCGACCAATGTGCTCCACGTCGTGCGCATCCTGGGGGACGAGCTCAAGACGTATCGCGGGAAGAGCGATACGCCCGACAAGTGATGACCCGTTCGCGTACTCCTGCCTTCGCAGAGTTGGTTTGGATCATTCTTCCTCGGGAACGATGCGGTCGAGAAATTCCTGAAAGGAATCGGCGACCTTCATCGTTAACGTCTGCCCTCCGTAATAATTGATGTAATGTACTGCGTTCTTGAGATCGAACGCGTACAGATTACCAAATTCGCAAGTAGCGATTGGCAGAATACTATACTTCTTGAACTCGTCTACGCCCCTCAACGTCCACAGGATGCCGCACTCGCCGGTTCCAAGAAACTGCGAGATCGGCAGGTCGACAGACCCATCGATCAGGCCACCGACAAAGCATCCGCCGAATTCCTTGAGAAAACCGCGATAGGCACTCGGCAATTCCCTGCCGAGTTCCCGTTCGATCTCGTCGATCTCAGCCTCGGTAAGTGGCTCGTCTCTCTCGAATTGAAGATCGGGCAGCGAAATTCTCCTCTGCTATCGCAGGACACCGAGCCGCACTAGCACCCCGCGCAAGGCATCCGCGCCGGTGAACACAATCCCCTGGATCCCCGCCCGCGTCGCCGCCTCGGCATTGGCGGGCACGTCGTCGATGAACACCGCCTCGCCTGCCTCGAGCCCGAATCGCTCGAGCGCCAGCGCGTAGATCGCCGGATCGGGCTTCATTAGCTTTTCGTCGCCCGAAACCACGATGCCGCGGAAACGATCGAACAGCGCGGCTTCGCGCGCGCGGAAGGGCTTCCAGAATTCGCCCGAGAAATTGGTGATCGCGAAGAGTGGCACGCCCGCCGCATCGAGCTCCTCGACCAGTTCGGTCATGCCGGGGACGGGGCCGGGAATCGTCTCGTTGAAGCGCGGACCCCAGACCGAGATCAGCGCCTCATGTTCGGGGAACCGGGCAATCAGTTCGGCCGAGGTATCGGCGAACAGCCGGCCCGCATCGTGCTGCACATGCCAGTCGCGCGTCAGCACATTCGCCAGAAACGCGTCGAGCGCCCGATCGTCCTCGATCAGGCGCTCGTAAAGGAACCTGGGGTCCCAACGGTAAAGCACCATGCCGACATCGAAGATGACGGCGCGGGGCCGGGTCACGCGCTCAGCCCTGGCGGGCCTTGAAGCGGCGATTGACCTTGTTGATGACATAGATGCGCCCGCGGCGGCGGATCACGCGGTTGTCGCGATGCCGGTCCTTGAGCGACTTGAGTGAATTCACGATCTTCATGACCGATTCGCTTCTCGAATATTGGTGCTGGAAAAGAGGCGCCGCCCTAAGGGCCGATCTCGCCCAAGTCAAGGCGGTCAGACGTTACGGAACCGACTCGGGCGGACTCTAGTTTCAGCGGGGGAGCAACGGCTCCGTAACGACAGGAGGCAGGCCCGTGAACCGCATGCGCAGCACCTTTATCCTCGCCACCGCCGCCGCCTTGCTCCCGGGATGCGCCACCATCCCCCGTGCCGGGCCGGTCGACGTCACGCGATTCCATCTGGGCGCGCCGATCGCCGGCGATTCGATCGCGGTCCAGCCGCTCACTTCCTTCGCCGGGGTCAGCCCCGAGGATGCCGTCTATGCAGGCGCGGTCTCGAACGAGCTCGGACAGCTGGGCTTCACCCCGGGCGGGGGCGAAAGCTCGCCCTATATCGCCGCCTTCTCGTACAAGCATATGTCGCGCGGCAGCGTGCGGACACCGCCGCCGGTGACGATCGGCCTGGGCGGGGGCAGCTATGGCGGCGGCCGGCGCGGCGGCGTGGGGGTCGGCGGCGGCGCGAGCGTCGGAATCGGCGGACAAACGGTACAGATCATCGCGACCGAACTGTCGGTCCAGATCAAGCGCCGCGCCGACAACACGATCCTGTGGGAAGGCCGCGCGATCACCGAGGGCCCCGGCGGCGCCAAGGGCCTGATGCCGAGCGAGACGGCCGCGCGCCTCGCAAAAGCGCTGTTCAAGGGCTTTCCCGGCGAAAGCGGCATCACTATCACGGTCAAATGAGCATCCAGATCAGCGCCGGCTTCGACAGCGGCAATATCCGCGTGATCCAGATCGAGGGCGACACCATCGACCTCGAAATCGCCAAGGATCACCTGTCCGATTTCTACCAATGGTTCCACTTCCGCGTGGCGGGGGCGAAGGGGCGGACGCTCACCTTCCGCATCCTCAACGCGGCGGGCGCCGCCTATGCGTTCGGCTGGCCGGGGTACAAGACGCGCTGGAGCGCCGACCGCGAGGCGTGGCGCACCACCGCCGACACCAGTTACGCAGACGGCGTGCTGAGCTTCACCAAGGCGATCGATACCGACCTGATCTGGTTCGCCTATTTCGCGCCCTATTCGATGGAGCGGC
Source organism: uncultured Sphingomonas sp. (assembly GCA_966251045.1). Classification (GTDB taxonomy): domain Bacteria; phylum Pseudomonadota; class Alphaproteobacteria; order Sphingomonadales; family Sphingomonadaceae; genus Sphingomonas. The sequence continues at coordinate 127,197 of CBINJP010000005.1, read as the reverse complement.
ACCACGACCTGGTCAGCCGGATGGCGCTCCAACCCGGGGTCTCGCTGCTCCAGCTCGGCGAGACGCTCGACGGCCAGCCGCTCGATTGCCTGACGCTCGGCACCGGTGCCAAGAGCGTGTGGCTCTATGCCCGACAGCATCCCGGCGAGAGCATGGCCGAATGGTGGATGGAAGGCGCGCTCGAGATGCTGACCGATCCGGGCAATGCCACCGCCACGGCGCTGCGCGAAAAGGCGACCTTCCACATCGTGCCCAACATGAACCCGGACGGGTCGCGCCGCGGGCATCTGCGCACCAATGCGGCGGGGATCAACCTCAACCGCGAATGGCATGCGCCAAGCATGGAGAAGAGCCCCGAGGTTTTGCTCGTCCGCAACCGGATGGACGAGACCGGCGTCGATTTCGCGATGGACGTGCATGGCGACGAGGCGATCCCGGCCAATTTCCTCGCGGGGTTCGAGGGCATTCCGAGCTGGACCGACGAACTCGGCGAGAAATTCTACGATTATGCCCGCCGGCTCGCCAAGGCGACGCCCGAGTTCCAGCTCGATCTCGGCTATGAGAAATCGGCGCCGGGCCAGGCCAACCTCTCCATGTCGACCAATCAGCTCGCCGAACGCTTCGGCGCGGTGTCGATGACGCTCGAGATGCCGTTCAAGGATCATGAGGCGAACGCCGACGCCGAGTTCGCGTGGAGCCCGGCGCGGTGCAAGGTGCTGGCCCATGCCTGCCTTGAAACGCTGGCGGGGATGATCGACGAGATTTGAGGCTCGCGAAAGGGGAAACAATATGGTCGGGCTTTCTCGCTGGCTCTCGTGCGCATTGCGCGCGATCACCGTCCTCACTGCGCCGCCCGCCATCGCACAGACGACTTTTCAGCCGCCGGCGCCGCCGGAGGCAGCGCCCTTTGCCGCGCTGATCTGGGTCGATCTCCCCGAGGGGCAACATGTCATGCGGCGCGTTCAGCCAATTGGCGACTGGCGCTATTGGATCGTCGCGGAGGACTTCCCCGCCCAAGCCTTTGAAGGACGCGAGATCAACATCAGGTTCAGCGTCGATGTTGCCGCCAATGGCAGCATCACCGATTGCAAGTCGCGCGAAAGATCGACGCCGCCCGCCTATCTGCCGAGAACCTGCGAATTGATCCGACTGCGCAGTAAATTCCACCCCGTGCTCTCTCCGGAAGGCAAGCCGGTCGCCGGCAGCGTCAAAATGACGCTTCAGCTGTCCCGCACGGTGCCGCTGTACACTTCGCAGGCCGAGCACCCGCTTATGTCCCGAAACCCGGTGCGGGGAGCCGTCCGTCATAACGCGAAACTGCTCCCCGGCGAACTGCGCCAGTCCGGCGTGCTATCGAGCCTCCCTCCGTCTCGCCCCGTGGTCGAGCTCGCCGTTACGGCGGAGGGCATCGCGACTCGCTGCGCGGTGCGCATCACCACGGGAACCGATGCGGGCGACGTCGCACTGTGCGGCGCGCTGCTCAAGGCGCGCTTCGAGCCGGCAAAGGGCCAGCACGGTGACCCGCTTCCGCAGAACGATCTCGTGCTGTTCTTCAAGTTCGGCCAGTGAGCCGGCACTGCCCGCTTGCCCGCCATCGCCAGTACGTTACGTTGACGTAATGGATATTCGCGAAGGCGGGCTCGACGAGCCCCAAGTCATCGATCTGCTCCGCCTGCATGCCGCGGGGATGCTGGAGAATTCCCCGGCCGAAAGCTGCCATTTCCTCGACCTTTCCGGGCTCAAGACGCCTGACATCAGCTTCTGGTCCGCTTGGGACGGTGACGAGCTGCTCGGCATCGGCGCGCTGAAGGCGATGGGCAATGGCGAGGGCGAAATCAAATCGATGCGCACCAGGCCCGAGCATCTCGGCAAGGGCGTGGGGGCGCATCTGCTCCGGCAGATCATGGCGACCGCCCGGGAGCGTGGATACCACCGGCTGAGCCTCGAAACCGGATCGGGCGAGGCGTTCGACGCGGCGCACGCGCTGTACCGCAAGTTCGGCTTTTCGGAGTGCGGCGCGTTCGGGGATTATCCCCAGGACGATCCGTTCAGCCGCTTCATGACGCGGGTGCTGTAGCGGCCAGTTGCGCTGGCGGGCATGCGGGCTAAGAGGGCCCGCGAACAAGGAGTCCCCATGCCCAGCCTCGTCCTGATCCGCCACGGCCAGTCGGCCTGGAACCTCGAGAACCGCTTCACCGGATGGTGGGACGTCGACCTGACCGAGCAGGGGCGCGAGGAAGCGTGGGCGGCGGGCGAGGCGCTGAAGGCCGCGGGGCTCGATTTCGACATGACCTTCACCAGCTTTCAGAGCCGGGCGATCAAGACGCTCAATCTGGCGTTGGAGGCGATGGGGCGGCTTTGGCTTCCGACCGAGAAGAGCTGGAAGCTCAACGAGCGGCACTATGGCGGGCTGACCGGGCTCGACAAGGCCGAGACCGCGGCGCTGCACGGCGAGGACCAGGTCAAGATCTGGCGCCGCAGCTTCGACATTCCCCCGCCGCTGCCCGAGGAAGGCTCGCCCTGGGACCTTTCCAAGGACGCGCGCTATCACGGCGTGCCGATCCCGCAGACCGAGAGCCTGAAGGACACGATCGCGCGCGTGCTGCCCTATTGGGACGAGCGGATCGCGCCCGAGCTGCGCGCGGGCAAGCGCGTGCTGATCTCCGCCCATGGCAATTCGCTGCGCGCTTTGGTCAAGCATCTGTCGGGGATTTCGGACGCGGATATCGCCAGCCTCGAGATCCCGACCGGGCAGCCGATCGTCTACGAGCTCGACGCGGGGCTGAACGCGACGGATCGCTATTATCTCTCCGAACGCTGAGGTTGCCCTCCCCGCCCCTCGCCTCTAGTGAGCGCACTTCCTGAAACCGGGACGGGCGGGGATGAGCGAAGCACCTCTTGTCGGCATCATCATGGGCAGCACTTCCGATTGGGAGACGATGCGCCATGCGGCCGAGACGCTCGACGCGCTGGGCGTGGCGCATGAGACCAAGGTGGTCTCCGCGCACCGCACACCGCAGCGGCTCTACGACTATGCAGGGGGTGCCGCCGAGCGCGGCATCCGCGTCATCATCGCGGGCGCGGGGGGCGCGGCGCACCTGCCGGGCATGGCGGCGTCGATGACGCATCTGCCGGTGCTTGGTGTGCCGGTCGAATCCAAGGCGCTCAAGGGCATGGATAGCCTGCTCTCGATCGTCCAGATGCCCGGCGGCGTCCCGGTGGGAACGCTGGCGATCGGCAAGGCCGGCGCGATCAATGCGGGGCTGTTCGCGGCCTCTATCCTCGCGCTCGGCGATCCGGCGCTGTCGGCGCGGCTACGGCACTGGCGCGCGGACCAGACCGACGGCGTGGCAACGGACCCCGAATGAAGACCATCCCGCCGGGCGCGACGATCGGCATCATGGGTGGCGGCCAGCTCGGCCGGATGCTCGGCATGGCGGCGGCGCAGCTCGGCTATCGCATCCATGTCTTCGCGCCCGAAAGCGGGCCCGCCAACGACGTCGCCTCGGCCTTCACCAGGGCCGAGTATGACGACGCGGTCGCGCTCGCGGCGTTCGCCGAGGCGTGCGACGTCGTCACCTATGAGTTCGAGAATGTCCCGCTCGCCCCGTTGCGGCTGATCGCGGACAAGGTGCCGGTGCGGCCGGGGATGACATCGCTCGAAGTCGCGCAGGTGCGCAGCGCCGAGAAGCAATTCGTCCGCGATCTGGGCGGGCGGACCGCGCCCTTCGCTATGGTCGAGACCGGCGCGGACTTGGCGGGCGCGCTGGCGCAGACGGGCACCCCTGCGATCCTCAAGACGCTGCGCATGGGCTATGACGGCAAGGGCCAGGCGCGGATCATGGCGCCGGACGGGGCGGAGGCGGCATGGGAAGCGGTCGCACGCCAGCCCTCGATCGCCGAGGGGTTCGTGACCTTCAGCCACGAATTCTCGATCCTGATCGCGCGCAGGGAGGATGGCGCAACCGCCGTCTATCCCGCGCCGTGGAACGAGCATCGCGGCGGCATCCTCCACCGCTCCAGCGTCCCCGCGCCGGCCGAGATCGTCGCTCAGCAGGACGAGGCGATGGCGCTCGCGGGGAAGGTCGCCGAGGCGCTGGGCCATGTCGGCGTGCTCGCGCTCGAATTCTTCGCGACCGCCGACGGCTCGGTGTTCAACGAAATGGCCCCGCGCGTCCACAATAGCGGCCACTGGACCATCGAAGGCGCCGAGACCTCGCAATTCGAGAACCATATCCGCGCGATCTGCGGCCTGCCTTTGGGCTCGACCGCGCTCACCGGCGTACGCGCGGAGATGGAGAATCTGATCGGCGAGGATGCCGGGCGCTGGGAGGAACTGCTCGCCGAGCCCGGCGCGCATCTGCACCTCTACGGCAAGCACGAGGCCCGCCCGGGGCGCAAGATGGGGCATGTCACGCGGGTGGCGCGGTAGAAATCCCCCCCGGAGGGGGAGGTGGCACCCGAAGGGTGACGGAGGGGCCTTCCACACATTGCACCGCTTGCGGCGAGCCCCCTCCACCGCTTCGCGGTCCCCCTCCCCCTTCGGGGGAGGACTTTGAAAAGAAAGAGGGCCCGCTTCCTTGCCGGAAGCGAGCCCCTTTCAACTCAAACCGTGAGACCGTTCACCCCACCCGCGTGCCCGTCAGCGGGAACGCGCCGAACGCGCCCGCGGTCACGGTGCCGGTGATCGTATCGCCGTCGACCGTGGCTTCGCCGTCGAGCGTCATCGGCATCGGCACGGTGATGTCGAGCTTCCAGGTCAGCTTGTCGCCATTCACATGGCCGTCCTTCACCTCGGTCGTGCCCATCGCGCCGGCATAGGTGCCGGTAAAGCTGTCGCCCGAGCTGGTGATGGTGAGCGTCGCCTTCTGGTCGCCCATCGGCGATTTCACCAGCGTGTCCCAGGTGCCGTCAACATTGGCCATGATGCATTCCTCTCAGGATTTCACTTCGGCTTGGCGGGTGCCAGCGCCGTTGCGGGGATGACCTCGACGGGCAGGCCGAGGCTGTCAAGCTGGGGCTTCACCTTCGATGCGTCGCCGACCACGACCCAGACGAAATTGTCGGGGTTCAGTGCACCGCGCGCGGCGGCGTCGAGCTGCGCCGGAGTCATCGCGCGATAACGGCCGGCGAGCGTGTCGTAATAATTGTCCGGACGGCGGAACAGGTCGTTGCTCTGCATCGCACCGAGCACCGCGCCCGAGGTTTCGAACGTGCCGGGCAATTCGCGAGTCTCGCCGTTGATCGTGCGCTCGAACTCGACCGCCGTGATCGGCTTGGTCGAGAGAAAGTTGCGCACCTCCGTCTGAAGCTCGACGATCGCGGCCCCGGTCTTGTCGGCCTGGATGGGGGCGTTGATCACATAGGGAACGGCATATTCGTAGCGGTTGTAGCCGCCGCGCGAGCCGTAGGACCAATGCTTGCCCTCGCGCAGGTTCATGTTGATCCGCGACAGGAAGCCCGATCCGAGCACTTCGTTCGCGGTCAGCACGTCGAGCAGGTCGCCGGTCGGCGCGAGCCCGGTGAGCTGCGCGCCGACGATCAGCGACTGGGGCGAATCGGGCCGGTCGATCAGCACGATGCGTGGGGACGCCTGCACCGGCTTGACGTCGAACGCCTTGGTGCCCGGCGTGCCGGTGCCCTTCCATGTGCCGAAGCGCGCCTCGAGCGCGGCCTGGACCTCCGCGAGCGGACGATCGCTGACCACGAAGATCTTGGCCTTGTCCGGGCGGATCCACGCCTGGTGGAAACCGGTCAGATCCTCACGGGTCAGCTTGGCGACCGCCACGGGATCGCCGCTGCCCGCCGCCAGCTTGGCATAGGGCGAATTGCCATAGACCAGTTTCGGCATCTGGCGCCCGGCCAGCCCGCCCGGGCTGGTCAGCTCCTGCTGGATGCCCGCGAGCAGCTGGTTGCGGACGCGCTCCACTTCGCCGGGGGCGAAGGCCGGGTGCTGGACGACATCGGCGAACAGATCGAGCGAACCCGCCAGATTGGGGCTGGGGGTGAAGAGCGTGACATAGGTGCGGTCGGCCGAATTGCCGGTGCTGATCCGCGCGCCCAGCCGCTCCTTGGCCTCGGCGATGGCGATCGAATCGAGCGAGGTGGTGCCCTCGTCCATCACCGACAGCGCGAGCGATTGGAGCCCGAGCTTGTCGTCGGGATCGGCAACCGCGCCGGCATCGAAGCTGAGCACCACCTGCGTGACCGGCACCGCGGTCCGCTGGGCATAGATGACCTCGACGCCGTTGCTCAGCTTGACCCGGCTGACATCGGGGAAGTCGAGATCGCCGATCGTGCCGACATTCGGCATCGCGCCACGCGTGCCCTTGACCGGGGGCGTGGCGGCCGCGGCGCCATCGGCGGGCTTCGCCACCGCCGCTGCCTCGGTATAGGCCTCGCGCGCGCCGGGCTCGACCGTCAGCGTATAGCTGGGCTTGGTCAGCCAGCGCTGCGCGGCGTCGCGGACCTGCGCCGGGGTGGTGACGGCGAGGCGGTTGAGCTGCTTCTTGAAGAAGCCGGGATCGTTCGAATAGAGCGCGCCGGACGCCAGCGCCACGGCCTTGCCGCCGAAGCCGCCGACCGATTCGAGCCCGCCGATGCGCCCCGAGACGCTGTTGGCGGCGACGCGGTTCACTTCGTCCGCGCTCGGGCCCTTGGCGATCAGCTCCGCCACGATCTCGTCGAGCCGCTTCATCGCGACCGCGGGATCGACCCCTGGCCGCACATCGACCACGACGATGAAGATGCCGCCCTGCGACAACGACTGGATGCCCGAGCTGACATTGACCGCCAGCTTCTCCTTGCGGACCAGCGCGTTATCGAGCCGCGAGCTCGAAAGCCCGCCGAGCACGCTCGCGGTGATGTCGAGCGGCACCGCATCGGCATCGTTGAGGCCCGGCACCGGCCAGGCGCGATAGATGCGCGTATTGGCGACGCGGTCCTTCATCGTCTCGGTGACGGGCGCGGCGAGCGGCTGCACGGTCATCGCCGGCGCATGGCTCTCGGGCCCGCGCGGGATGGCGCCGAAATATTTCTCGACCATCGGCTTCGCGGTCGCGACATCGATGTCGCCGGCCAGCACCAGCACCGCGTTGTTGGGGCCATAATGCGAGCGGAACCAGGTCTTCACATCGTCGAGGCTGGCGGCATCGAGGTCCGCCATCGAGCCGATCGGCGAGTGGCTATAGGGGTGGAACTCGCCCGGGAAGACGCCCTTGAGCAGGCTGTAGAAGACGAGGCCATAGGGGTTGTTGTCGCCCTGGCGCTTCTCGTTCTGCACGACGCCGCGCTGCTCGTCGAGCACGCTCTGAGTGATCGCGCCGGTGAGATAGCCCATCCGGTCACTCTCGAGGAACAGCGCGCGGTCGAGCGCGGGCGTCGGCACCGTCTCGAAATAATTGGTGCGGTCGAAGCTGGTGGTGCCGTTGAAATCGGTCGCGCCGACCTGGCGCAGCGGTTCGAAGAAATCGTCGGGGGCATTCTCGGACCCGTTGAACATCAGATGCTCGAACAGGTGCGCGAATCCGGTCTTGCCCTTGGGCTCGTGCTTCGAGCCGACATCGTACCAGACCGAGACCGCGACGATCGGCGCCTTGCGGTCGGTATGGACGATGACGCGCAGGCCGTTTTCGAGGGTGAATTCCTGGTACGGAATATCGACCGCCTTTACGAGCTGCGACACCGGCACCGGTTTGGCGGACTTGGGCGCGGCGGTCTGGGCCTGGAGCGGCGTGGACGAAATGGCGAGCGCGCAGGCGAGCACGCTGGCGAAAGTGAAGACGGATTTCATCGCGTGGGAATCCCCGGAGAAGGCTTTGCTGGCGCGGAGAATAGCGGCCGCCCGACTGTCCGCAACCGAAACCGTGTGTCCCGAACACGGCCTTGCGCGCGCGGGCTTTTCCGTTAGCCTGAACCGGCTTTTCGCGCCTTCCCGGGGGTTTATCGATGCGTCTTTCCCAGTTTTTCGCCGCCATTTCGCTCGCCATCGCCCCGCTGGCCGCGAGCGCGCAGGTCGCGCCCCCGATTCCGAAGATCAGCCCCAATGCGGTGAAGGCGCATGTCGAATATCTCGCCAGCGATGCGATGGAGGGCCGCAATGCCGGCACGCCCGGGCACGAGCGCGCGGCGGACTATGTCGCCAAGCAGTTCGCGGCGATGGGGCTCAAGCCGGGCGGTACAAACGGAAGCTGGTACCAGATGGTGCCGCTCGCCGATTTCGGGCTCGATCCCGCCAAGCCCGCCAGCCTGAGCGTCGGCAGCGCGAAGTTCGCCAATGGCGACGAAGTGCTGATCGGCCCCGCGCCGCAGAGCGGCAACGCGACCCAGACGGTCAGCGCGCCCGCGGTCTTCGCGGGCTATGGGTTCGAAGAGGATTATGCCGGGCTCGATGCCAAGGGGAAGATCGTCGTGGTGCTGTTCGGCGTGCCCAAGGGCCTGAGCGCGCAGGACGCGCGCGCCCTCGCGCCGATCGAGAAGAATGTCGTCGCGGGCAAGCATGGCGCGGCGGGCATCGTCTATCTCTTCAGCCCGGCGGACGAGCGGCGCATCTCCTGGCCCTCGGCGCGCGAATATGCCACGCGCACGCAATCGACCTGGCTCGGCCCCAACGGCGCGCCGCTCGGCAATGATCCGGGGGTCGCGATCGGCGCCTATGCCCGATCCTCGGTCGCCAAGGGGATGCTCGAAGGCGCCGACGCGATGTTCGACTCGCTCGCCGGCGGCGCGCGGCCTAAGGGCTATGCGCTGAAAGCCCCGATCACGATCGAGCGCACCAGCAAGGTCAAGATCGTCAACAGCCCCAACGTCATCGGCCTGCTGCCGGGATCGGACCCCAGTCTGAAGAGCGAGTTTGTCGTGCTCTCCGCGCATCTCGATCACGAGGGCGTCGACCCGAACCTGCCGGGCAAGGACAAGATCTATAACGGCGCGATGGACAATGCCGCGGGGGTCGCGACGATGCTCGAGGCCGCGCGCGCCTTTGCCGAGAGCAAGCAGCCGCCCAGGCGCTCGATCCTGTTCGTCGCACTGACCGCGGAAGAAGACGGGCTGCTCGGCTCCGAATATCTCGCCAAATATCCGGTGGTTGGCGCTGGTGGCCGGGTGGTCGCCGATGTCAATCTCGACATGCCGATCCTGCTCTACGACTTCAGGGACGTGGTCGCGTTCGGCGCCGAGCATTCGACGCTGGGCCCGATCGTCGAGCGCGCCGCGGCTCGGATCGGCGTGACGCTCTCGCCCGATCCGATGCCCGAGGAACAGCTCTTCGTCCGCTCGGACCATTACAGCTTCGTCAAGGCCGGGGTGCCCTCGGTCTTCCTCGTGACCGGCTTCGCCAATGGCGGCGAGAAGGCGTTCCGCCACTTCCTCGCGACCGACTATCACAAGGTCTCGGACCAGACGACCTTGCCCTTCAACTGGAATGCGGGCGCGAAGTTCGCGACGATCAACTATCTGATCGCGCGCGAGATCGCCGACGGGGCGGAGGCGCCGCGCTGGTATGAGGGGAACAGCTTCGGCGACCGCTTCGCGCCGGGGCAGCCAAGGGCGCCGAAGCCGGTGGCGAAGGCGAAGTAAGTCCCCTCTCCCCCAGGGGGAGAGGGCGTTTTACGGCCGGTATCGCCGCTCCACATGCCCCTTCAGGCTCGCGGGCCAGAAGCGCACCGGCTTGAAGCGATGCTCGACGAACATCCGCGCCTGATCGGTGTAATGTTTCGACGCGGGCCGCGTGATCGCGGCGCCGAAGGGCTGGATCGATTCCGAATTGACCCGGCCGCTGCGGTCCCATGTCACCACCATGATGAAGCTGTCGCCATGCTTGATCAGTAGCCGGCCATCGGGCGCCTCGTCATAGCTGGTCGCGGCGCGCAGCGCGTCCGGGCCGCCGTCCATCGGCAGGTCGACACTGCCCTGGCGCAGGCGGATGAACTCGCCCAGCGGGATATCGAGCCTGCCGAAATGGGTCTGTAAATAGCTCGCCGCTTCGAGCAGGACCTCGCGCGGATCGGGCTTGCGCTTGCGGGCATAGTGCCAGCGGTTGGGCTCGCGCAGGATCGAGAAGGCAAGGCTGTCGGCCGCGCCCTTGCCGTCATAGTTCCAGTCCCATGTCGCCAGCAGGTCGTGCGCGCGCCTGAGCAGCGGGTCGCCCTTCGGATCGACCGACAATATCTCGGTGTACCAGCGCCCCAGATAGCCCTCGCGGCTCACGCCTGAATCGAACTTGATTCGGATGAGGTCGTCGTACGAGATCGATCCGTCCGCGCTCATCAACTCAAGCGAGCGCGTCCCGCGATTGGTGGTGTCGGTCTCGACCCCCAGCAGCGCCGGTTGCTCGGGGATTTCGAAGCCTTCGCCGGCGGCCTGATAGGGCGAGTTGTTGGCGTTGATCAGGAAGCCCGATCCGGGGTTCACATTGCGCGGGATCATGGGCCAGGGAACCGTGCCGGGCATATAAGCCTTGGAGGTGTCGCCGGGCAGGACCTTGGAATAGTCGTATCCGGGCTGCCGGTTCGGGAAGCTGGCATTGTAGAAATGCGCGATATTCCCCTCGGCATCGGCGTAGAGGAAATTGGTGCCCGGCACCCCCTGGATCGCCATCGCCGCCTGCCACTCGGTGAAATTCCGGGCGCGGTTGATGCGGTAATATTGCTCGACCATCTTGAGCTGGTCGGCGCCGGCATAGCGGAGCGCGTAGCTGCCGCTCTTGTTCTGGATCACCGGGCCCTGCACCGCCCGATAGACGGTGCGCGGCACCGGCAGCACGAACGGCCCCCACAGCTTCACCGGGAGCCAGACGGTGTGCTTCTCCAGCGGCTTCCATGCGCCGTCATAGCGATACTGGTCGCCCGCATCGTTGAGCACCAGCTTGTAGACATCGATCAGGTCAGGCCGGTTGACCGTGTTGGTCCAGCCGAGATGCTCGTTATGCCCCATCAGCGGATAGGGCGCGCCGGGGAAGTTCGCGCCGGCGAAGTTCCACCCGGCTTTCGAATGCACCACCAGCTCATACCAGGCCGCACCGCCGCGCCAGGGCTGGTGCGAGTTCGAAACCATCCGCGTGGTTCCGTCCGACGAACGCTTCGGCGCGACGAGGAAGGCGTTCGATCCCGCCTGGCCCGGCTCGGGCCCGAGCGGCGTGAAATTGGGGGCATCGAGCGCGCCCGCGCTTTCGATGGGCAGCGGCTTGTCGCCGGCGAGCGCGCCCAGCACCGCGTCGAGCCCGAAAAAGAAGGGCGAGCGCACCACGAAGCCAGTCGCGACATCCTCGCCATTGACCGGGAAGAGCTTGGCGAGGCGGATCTCTTCGGGATGCTTCTCGGCATAACGGTTGAGCCCTGCGGCATAGCCGTCGAGCAAGGTGCGAACGTCGGCCGGCTGCTTCATGTAATCGCGCGCCACCGTGTCGCGCGCGGCGAGCAGCGCTACCACGAAATCGGTCCTGGCCCCATCCTGCCCATTGATCGCGCCGAGCCGCCCGCGCGTCATCGCGAGCACTTCCTGCAGCGTCGAGAAATCATCTTCGGCCTGCGCATAGGCGATGCCATAGGCGACATCGGCATCGGTCACCCCGAAGATATGCGGCACGCCGAAATCGTCGCGGACGATCTCGGCGTTATACTTGTGCTCGGGCGGCAGCGCGGCGCGGGTAGCGAGTAACGGCTCCCAAGTGGCGAGGCCGAAGGCCGTGACGAAGAGGATCAGGAACAACCCCAATAGGCCGCGCCGCACGAACTTCATAAGCCCTCCCCTTGTGTTGCCGATATGCAACACTATTTCCCTGGGGCAAAGGTGTAACAGGGACCGCCATGAATCTCGACAAATTTACCGACCGCGCCAAGGGCTTCCTCCAGTCGGCGCTGACCGTCGCGATCCGGATGAGCCATCAGCGGATCAGCCCCGAGCATATCCTCAAGGCGCTGCTCGAAGACGAGCAGGGCATGGCCTCTGGCCTGATCACCGCCGCGGGCGGCGACGCGAAGAAGGCGCTGGCCGAAACCGACGCATTGCTCGCCAAGGTCCCCGCCGTCTCGGGCGGCGGCGCGCAGCAGCAGCCGGGGCTCGATAATGACAGCGTCCGCGTGATCGATCAGGCCGAGCAGGTCGCGCAAAAGGCCGGCGACAGCTTCGTCACCGTCCAGCGGCTCCTTCTCGCCATCGCGCTGTCGGGCACTGCGGCGGGCAAGGCGCTCGCCGCCGCCGGGGTGACCGCGCCCGCGCTCAACGAGGCGATCAACAAGCTGGCGGGCGGCCGCACCGCCGACACCGCGTCGGCCGAGGACCGTTACGACGCGCTCAAGAAGTTCGCGCGCGACCTGACCGCCGACGCCCGCGCAGGCAAGCTCGACCCGGTGATCGGCCGCGACGAGGAAATCCGCCGCACGATCCAGATCCTCGCGCGCCGCACCAAGAACAACCCGGTCCTCATCGGCGAGCCCGGCGTCGGCAAGACCGCGATTGCCGAAGGGCTCGCGCTGCGCATCGTCAATGGCGACGTGCCCGACGGGATCAAGGACCGCACGCTGATGGCGCTCGATCTCGGCGCGCTGATCGCGGGCGCCAAATATCGCGGCGAGTTCGAGGAGCGGCTCAAGGGCGTGCTCGACGAGGTCAAGGCCGCCGAGGGCGACATCATCCTCTTCATCGACGAGATGCACCAGCTGATCGGCGCGGGGAAGACCGAGGGCGCGATGGATGCGGGCAATCTGCTCAAGCCCGCGCTCGCGCGCGGCGAGTTGCACTGCATCGGCGCGACCACGCTCGACGAGTATCGTAAATATGTCGAGAAGGACGCCGCGCTCCAGCGCCGCTTCCAGCCGGTATTCGTCGGCGAGCCCACGGTCGAGGACACGATCTCGATCCTGCGCGGGATCAAGGAGAAATACGATCTGCACCATGGCGTGCGGATCACCGACGGCGCGATCGTCGCCGCCGCGACCCTGTCGAACCGCTACATCACCGACCGTTTCCTGCCCGACAAGGCGATCGACCTGATGGACGAGGCGGCGAGCCGCATCCGCATGGAGGTCGAGTCCAAGCCCGAGGAGATCGAGAGCCTCGACCGGCGGATCATCCAGCTCAAGATCGAGCGCGAGGCGCTGAGGAAGGAAAGCGACGCCGCGTCGAAGGACCGGCTCGCGGCACTCGAATCCGAGCTGGCCAACCAGGAGCAGCAATCGGCCGAGCTGACCACGCGCTGGCAGGCGGCGAAGGACAAGATCACCGCCGAGAGCAAGCTCAAGGAGCAGCTAGAGGCAGCGCGCCTCGAGCTCGAAAAGGCGCAGCGGAGCGGCGATCTCGGCAAGATGGCCGAGCTGAATTACGGCACCATCCCGGCGCTGACCAAGCAGCTCGAAGAAGCGCAACTCACCACCAAGGACGCAATGCTGCGCGAGGAAGTGACCGCCGACGATATCGCCGCGGTGGTCGCACGCTGGACCGGCATTCCGATGGAACGGATGATGGAGGGCGAGCGCGAGAAGCTGCTCCACATGGAGGAGCAGCTCGGCAAGCGCGTGATCGGGCAGGCCGACGCGGTGGCCGCCGTCTCGACCGCTGTCCGCCGCTCGCGCGCGGGCCTCCAGGATCCCAACCGCCCGCTCGGCTCGTTCCTGTTCTTGGGGCCAACCGGCGTCGGCAAGACCGAGCTGACCAAGGCGCTCGCCGAATTCCTGTTCGACGATGGCAACGCGATGGTGCGCATCGACATGAGCGAATTCATGGAGAAGCATTCGGTCGCCCGGCTGATCGGCGCCCCCCCGGGCTATGTCGGCTACGAGGAAGGCGGCGTGCTGACCGAGGCCGTACGCCGCCGCCCCTATCAGGTCGTGCTGTTCGACGAGGTCGAAAAGGCGCATGGCGACGTGTTCAACGTGCTGCTGCAGGTACTCGACGATGGCCGCCTCACCGACGGGCAGGGCCGCACGGTCGACTTCTCCAACACGATCATCATCCTGACCTCGAACATCGGCAGCCAGTTCCTGTCGGCCGTGGGCGATGACGATCTCGTGTCGTCGGTCGAGCCGCAGGTGATGGAGCTGGTCCGCCAGCATTTCCGCCCCGAGTTCCTCAACCGGCTCGACGAGATCATCCTCTTCCATCGCCTGCGCGCCGATCACATGGCGCCGATCGTGGATATCCAGGTCGGGCGCGTCGCGAAGCTCCTCGCGGACCGCAAGATCCGCATCGAGCTGACCGATGGCGCGCGGGCCTGGCTCGGCCGCGTCGGCTATGATCCGGTCTATGGCGCGCGGCCGCTGAAACGCGCGGTGCAGCGCCATTTGCAGGACCCGCTGGCGGACCTGATCCTGCGCGGCGAGGTCAAGGACGGATCGACGGTGAAGGTCGACGAGGGCGATGGCGCGCTGAAGCTGAGCGTGGCGTAACCTTCTGCCGCACTGCAAAAATACGGGCTGACACAAGCGGGAAGCAATGTTAGTCTATACACCGTCTTTTGCGGGATGATTGCTAGTGAAACTGTTGAACACCATTGCGATTTCAGCCCTTCTCCTCGTCCCCTCGGCGGCTTCGGCGCAGGACACCACCAAGGTTCACCGTGAGCGGAGCGAAGAGGTCGGCGACGGCAGCCGCATGATCTGCCGCACCTCGGGCGTCACCGGCAGCCGCGTCAAATCCGGCCGCATCTGCATGACCGCCGATGAATGGGCCGCCTCTAAGCGCGAGACTCGCGCGCGGGTCGAGCAGGAGCAGCAGCGCCGCCCGCTGGTCGAATAGCCGGCGGTCCTGGCTGCGCCATCCAATCGAGAGTCATGATGATGAACCTGTTGAGCATCGCCGCGATTCCCGCCCTCCTGCTCGTCCCGGCCGCGGCCTCCGCGCAGGACACCAGGGTGCACCGGGAGCGGAGCGAAGAGGTCGGCGACGGCAGCCGCATGATCTGCCGCACCTCGGGCGTCACCGGCAGCCGCGTCAAATCCGGCCGCGTCTGCATGACCGCCGACGAGTGGGCCGCTACCAAGCGCGAGACCCGCAACCGCGTTGAGCAGGAGCAGACCCGGCGTTCGACCCAGGACATGTGACACCCGCCGCCATGGGCGGTGGACGTCGGATATCTCTAGATCGCGTAGCCCATCCGCTCGGCCCAAGGGGCGAGTAGCGGAAGCACCTCGGCCATCTGGGGGCGGTACCGCTCCCAGCGCCCCGCGGCGCGCGAATAGATCGGCTCGGTGACCTGCGAATAGCTGGCGGTGCGGATATGCGCGCGCTTCGCCGAACTCGCGCGGTTGTCGAGCACCTCGGGGTCCCAGGGAAGCCCGAGGAAATCGAGCAGCGGACGCATCTCGCCTTCGAGATCGGCGACCATGCGTTCGTACCGCACCCGGTGGATCTCGACCGGGAGCAGCGCGGTGGCGCGCGTCCAGTGATCGAACACCGTGTCGTACAGCCGCGCCGCGCCCTCCAGCGTGACGAACTCACGCATCGCGGTGTTGAGCTGGAAATTCGCCATGAAGCAACTGAGCACCGCGTCGCAGGGATGGCGCTCGACCAGGATCACCTTTGCGCCCGGGAAGATGCGGTGGATCAGCGGGATCCGGGCCATGTGCAGCGGGTGCTTGTCGACCACCGTCGCGCCCGGCGGCGGCGGCGATAGATGCTCCAGCTCGGCGAAATAATGGCTCCGCAGCGCGTTCGCGCGCTCGGTGTCCAGCGTCGCGACCCGATCGAGCCCGCCCAGTTCGGTCTCGACGCGCATCAGCACCGGCAGCTCTTCGAGCACATGGAGCTGGGGCATGTTCATCAGCAACGTATCGAGCAGAGTCGTTCCCGAACGCGGGAAGCCGACAATGAACACCGGCGCGGGGGGCGTCGAACCGATATCCGCGCGAGTCCATGCGGCGATGGCCGGCGCGGTGAGGCGCGCGACATCGGCGGCGATCGTATCGCGATAGCCCGGCCCCGGCGGCGGGGGCTTGGTCGCCAGCGCGGCGGCGTTCATCGCCTCGAATTCGGCAAAGGCGCGCGCGGTGTCGCCAGTGCGGTCGAGCAGCTCGGCGAGCAATTGGTGGCGCCGGACCGGGCTAATCGTATGCGGCGTCGCCTCGGCGAGCGGCAGCGCTTCCTCCATACGGCCGCGCCGGCGGTGGACCCAGGCCTTGAGGAATGCGATCTCGTCGTTCGCGATGCCCTTGGCTTCGGCCTGTTCGACCAGGGCTTCGAGCGCGTCGATATGGTTGCGGTTCTCGAGGAGAAGGCCGAGTTCGAGATAGGCGGGGGTGAAGCCCGGGCTGAGCGCGATCGCGGCGCGAAACGCGGTCTCGGCGGCAGCGAAATCCTGCGCGGCCGATTCGGCGAGCCCCAGCTCGCACTGCACTTCTGCGTTCTTCGGCGCGCGGCGCGCGGCGGCGCGCATCACCCGCTGACGCGCGTCATGGCGTTCGGCCCGGCCCAGCGCTTCCGAGAAATTCTTGTAGATCGGAATCGCGTCGGGCTGAAGGTTGATCGCGCGCTGGAGCGCATCGATCGCCCCCTCGACATCGCCCAGCGCGAGCAGGGCATTGCCCAGATTGTTCCAGCTTTCGAAATCGTCCGGCAGCAGCGCGACCGCGGCGCGATAGGCGGCGGCCGCCTGATCGAGCCGGCCACCCTGCTGATGGGCATAGCCCAGCACGCGCAGCAGCGCGGGATCGCCGCCGCCATCGCCACAGACCGCGATCGCCTCGTCGAGTTCTCCTGCCCCGGCGAGCGCCATCGCGAGGTTGAGGCGCATCTTGCGATCGTCCGGCGCCGCCGCGAGCAGGCTTCGGAAATGGCCGGCGGCGGCGGCGGCATCGCCCGACCGGCCGGCAAGCAGGGCGGCGAGCTCGAGCAATTGCCGGTCGCCCGGCGCTGCGGCGAGGCTGGTCTCGATCAGCGCGCGCGCGCCGGCGACGTCGCCGCCGCGCAGCATTTCGAGCGCGGGTGCGGGAATGCTGGTCTGGGTCACTGGGATCTCACGAAACGGGGCGGGCGACGTCGAACGCCACGGTGAGGCGCTCGCCCGCGGGGAATTTGCGTGTGCCGTGCCACATGGTCGAGGGGAAGAGCACCAGCCGGCCCGGCTTGGGTTCGATCGCGCGGATCGGCGGCAGGCCGACGCCAAGCTCGCTGGCCTCGCCCAGCGTCAGCCAACCGGCCTTGCCGTCGCCGCCCATCCCGCTTTCGGGAAGCGCCACATAGAAGGCCGAGCTGAACCAGCCCGCGGGATGGACATGATTGACATGGTGCCCGCCCCCGGTGAGGCGCACCGACCAGGAGCCGGTGAAGCGGACCGGCGCGGCCCGGCCGAGGCTCAGCACCGGATGGCGCGGATCGGCCGGTGCGAGCTGGGCGATATGCCGTTCGACCGCCTGACGGATCGCCGCGCGGAGCTGGCGGATCTCGGGCTCGATCCGCGCGAACAGCGGACCATCGGTCTGTGTGCCGCCGCGCAGCGACTGTTCGATCGGCTGGTGAGTCGAAAGATGGAGCGCGCGCAGCCGCGCCGCGAGCGCGTCGAGCGGGCCCACCGCATCGGCGATATCATAGACGCCGACCAGGCTCGGATCGGCCTCGAGCCAGCCCCAGCGATGATCGCCCAGCAGTCGCCATGTCAGCGACAGATAGGGCAAGAGCGATTCCGATCCCGGCTCGCCCTTGCGCGATTCGGCGAGTGTGGCGGCTTCGGCAATGCGCCCGGCGCGGATCAGGTGGCGCACCTTGTGCACCACCAGCGCGATATGAAGCTGCGGTCCGATCCGCTCGAACAGCGCGTCGGCGGCCTCGGTCTGGCCGAGCTCGGCGCGGCAGACCGTCTCCATGCCGAGGAACATCGGCGTGTCGCCCGCGGCCGCGCGCGCCTGCTCGATCGTTTCGAGCGCGGTCTCGTACTGCTCGCCCTCGATCCAGAAATTGATGAATTCGCGCCACAAAGTCAGCTCGCGCGGCAATGCCGCCAGCGCGCGGCGGAAACTGGCGACCGACTCCGCTCCCTGCCCCTGCGCCCATCGCATCCGCGCGATCGCGCCATGGCCGGGCAACCAGTCGGGATATTGGGCAAGCCTGTCGTCGAGCCAGGCGATCGCATCGCCGGCCCGGCCCTCGGCATGGAGCGTCGCCGCATGGCCGAGCATCACCGTGCCGTCCATCGGCGCGAGCTCTCCGGCGCGTTCGAACAGCGATGCCGCGGGCAGCCCCGCCTCCATCGTCGCGCGCGCGAGCGTATGCGCGGTCAGCGGGTCCTCGGGCGCGAGCGATGCCGCGCGGTGCAGGGCGGCTAGCGCGGGCTCGAGTTCTTCGAGATTGCGCAGCGCCAGGCCGTACAGCTGCCACAGGCGGGGATCGGCCGGATGATCGCGCACCCCGGCCTCCAGCGACGGCAGCGCCTCGGCTTCGCGCCCCTCACGGACCAGCTTCGCGGCGGTACGGAACAATTCGTCCGCCTGGGGACCGAATGCCCGGCCAAAACTGATGCTCACAACCCCTCCGTTCCGGCCGAATCGCTCGCCGCCACCACCGCACTCACCGCCTTGCGCTCCTCTGCCGACAGGTCCGGATGCCAGGTGTCGATGATGAGGATGACGCGCAAGGCGTCGCCGCCATTCATCGCCTCATGCTCGATCGTGTCGTCGAACACCCATGCGCGGCCACGCTCCCAATCATGCTTCTCCTCGCCGACGCGGAAGCAGCAGCCCGGGGGCACAATCAGGGGCAAGTGGCAGACGAGCCGCGCGTTCGAAACGCCATGGTGCGGCGGGATATGCGCGCCGGGCGCCAGCAGCGAGAACATCGCATTAGGGCCGCGCCCCGGGATGTCGGGCTGGTCGAGCGCATCAAGCACCGCCATCGTCGCCGCGCAATGCCGCGCATTCGCCTCGATCACCGTGCCGCTCTGGACGAGGTGGATCGCGGTCCAGGCGCGGTTATGATTGAGCTCGGCCCATTGGCGCAGCGGCACATCGTCGGGATACTGGACATATGGCACCAGCTCGGCGCGCTCGGACGCCATCAGCCGGTGGAAGTCCTCGCTGATCGCGTCGGTCGCCGCTTCGAGCGTGGCGAGCCACGGAAAATCCTCGCGGTCATGGAATTCGCGTTCGCGAAGGCCCGGATAATGAAAATGAGTCGGCTCGGCATGATAGGGCCGGGTGCGCCGGACGATGTTGCTGCGAAACCGGTCGAGCCGGGCCGCCTCGCGCAGGTTCAGCGCCGCGCCCGCCGCGGCCTGAGCGGCCGCCAGCCCTTCCGACTTGCGCGCGGTGTGCGCGTCATGCGCCTTGCGCGCCTGCGCGATCGCCCCTGCCAGCCCCGGCGGCGGCGCGGACGGAAGCTGGGCGAGCGCATAGCCATAGATTTCGCCCGCTTCCGCGGTCAGCCCCTGCTGTTCGAGCAGGCTCGCCTTGAGGAGCAGCGGAAGGAAGCCCAGCGGCTCGATCCTGAGCGCGCCCGCGACCGCGTTCAGCGCGGCGGGCAGGTCGCCCGATCCGCGGCAGAGCCCGGCCAGCTTGAGCCACAATTCGACGCGATCCGACCCTGCGGCCGCGGCCCGCTCGAGCGACCGGCGCGCACCGGCCAGATCGCCGCGCGCCGCATGCGCATCGGCTTCGGCCTCGAGCCGCGTCGCCTCAGATGATGAAAGGTCCGCCACGCCGATTCTCTTACAGCGTTCGTCACAAAAGAAAACGGCGGACCCGAAGGCCCGCCGTTCCCTTTTCCACTGTGTGGGACGCTTAGAAGTCGAGCGTCACACCGGCGAAGAGGTAACGACCCAGGGGATCGTACACCTGCGCCCAGCTGTTGCCGTTGCACGGACCCGACGGGCAGGCCGAGCGGCCACCCGAACCGGTGATCGGCGGCGACTTGTCGAGGATGTTGTTGACGCCCAGACGGAAGCTGTAATGCTCGCCGATACGGGCACTAAGCGACAGGTCGAAATAATCGACCGGGTCGATCCGGGCGTTCGAGGGAGCGAACACGCCGCTCAGGTTCGCGTTCGTGCTCCGCGTATCGACGATCACGCCCGAGAAGTGACGCCAACGCAGCGTCGCACCGACACCGAAGGTGCTCGTCCAGCCGAGGCGCGCCGTGTGGCGATACTTCGGATTGGGCGTGCCGCAGACGTTGCCGTAGAAGCCGGCGCAGTCATAGGTCGGCGTCACACCGGGACCGGTGAGGCCGGTATCGGTGATCAGCGAGTCGAGGAAGGTACCGACATAGCTGGCCGAGAGCTGGCCGATGCCGGCGATTTCGTAGCTGTAGGTGGCATTGATATCGATGCCCGTGGTCTTCACGCCGCCGATGTTCTGCGTCGTGTCGTTCACATAGCCATCGCTCGTGCGCCACAGCGAGCCGGACGCGTCGCGATGGACAAGGCCGCAGAAGAATGCGTCGGCCGTGTTGTCGCAAACGTTCAGGATCGTGTCGGCACCGATGCCACCGATCGCACCCGTCAGGTCGATCTTGTACCAGTCGACGCTGACCGCGAGGCGCGGGACGAAGGTGGGCTGGAACACGATGCCCACCGTGTAGGTGTCCGCGACTTCGGGGTTGAGCAGCGCGTTGCCGCCGAACAGGCCGTTATACTGGCTGGCCGGGTTCGGAGCGACGAACTGACCGACGGTCAGGCCCTGCGCAAGGCAGCCCGCGTCCGAGGCGGAGATCACGAAGCCCGCGCACGGATCGTTGGAACCGTCCAGGCCGACAAAGTTCGGCGAGAACAGATCCTGGACAGTCGGCGCACGGACGGCGCGGTTGTAACCGCCGCGGAAACGGAAGTCGGGGATGATCCCGAGTTCGCCCTCGACCTTGTAGGTGTTGGTCGAGAACGTCGCACCCGCCGAATTCTCGTACGACGAGTAGCGATAGCCCGCGGTCACGGTCGCGAGATCGATGAAGTTGTTGTTCACCAGCGGGATACGCGCTTCGGCGAACAGTTCCTTCACGTCGAACGAGCCCGAAACCGGCAGCGTCGGCGCGCCCTGACCGGCGAGATCGCCCGTCTGGAACGTCGCGTCGGCGCTGAATTCCAGCGACTCCTTGCGATACTCGCCGCCGAGCGCGATGCCCACGCCTTCATCGGCCCAGGGCGCCTGGATGCCATAATCGCCCAGACGGCCGGTGATCACCGCCGACGCGACAGTCTCACCGTTGATGCCGCGCTGGAAGCCCGGAACCTGGAGATAGTTGAGCGACGCCTGCGAAACCTGGCCGGTGGCGTAGATATCCCACGGCACGCAGTTCGCGTCGGTGCCGTCGAGCGTCGAGCGGCAGACCGGATCGACACCCGGGGTGTTGGGATTGTCGACCACGTCGAGCGCGCGGTTCAGGCGCGTGACCGAGAAGTCGTTGAAGTAGGTCTCGGAGAAGATCGTGCGGCCATACTGGAAGTAGGCGTCGTACGACCACACCTTGTCGAGATCGCCCTTCACGCCGAACACGCCGCGATAGCTGGTGTGCTGACGATCGTCGCGACGCCCGCCGCCTTCAACGTTGCGGCGCAGGAGCTGCATGAAGCCCCGGTTGTAGGTGCCGCCGGTCGTGGGATCGGTGAACGCGAACGGCACCGCACCCGGGCCCGAATTGCCGACCACGTCGAACGCGCGGGCGGGGTCGTTGCTCACCAGCAGGTTCTCGGTGTCGCAGACGATCGCGAGCTGCTGTGCCGAGAGGAGCGGGTTGTCGCAGTTGACCGACAGCGTGTTGCCGAAGTCACCCGAGGCCGCGATCTGGGCGACCGTGCGGTCGTCCATGAACATGAACTCGAGATAGGGCTTCAGCTCGGCCGAGACCTCGTAATCCGCGAAGAAGCCCGCGGTGTAGCGCTCGTCCGGACGCTGGAAATAGTTCACCGGACCGAAGTTGTAGGGCGTGCTGCCCGGAACGAAGGTGCGGTTCGCGCCAACCTGGAAGAAGGTCGAGGTGAAGTTCGCGGGGACGCCGCCCGAGTCATAGATGATGAACGAGCCGTTCGCCGACGTCGCCGAACCGCCGCAGGTATAGCCCTGGGTCGTGGTGTTGGCGTTGAGCGTGCAAGCCGAATAGTCGCGCTCGGCCTGCAGGATCGCGTTGGTCTTGCGATAGCCGGCATAGGCGGTGACATGGCCACGGCCGTCGTCGAACGAGGCGCCGAACGCGACGGTCGCGTCGATGGTGCCGCCGTCAAGGCCGCTGCTGCCGGTCGGATAGGGGAAGCCGCGCGCGTTGAGCGCGTTCGTGACTTCGGTGCCGGCGCGGTTGTTGTGCTGATAGGCCGAATACTGGGCGTCGATCTTGAAGCCTTCGAAATTCGTATCCATGATGAAGTTGACGACGCCGGTCACGGCATCGGCACCGTACACCGACGAAGCACCGCCGGTCAGCACGTCGACGCGCTGGATCAGCGCGGCGGGGATGGCGTTAAGGTCGGCGGCCGACGAGCCCGGGTCGCCCGGGAGCAGGCGGCGGCCATTGACCAGCACCAGGTTGCGCTCCGAGCCGAGGCCGCGGAGGTTGACCGTCGCGGTACCCGACGAACCGTTCGAGATGTTCGAACCCTGGCCGGCGAAAACCTGCGGCAGCGAGTTGAGGAGGTCCTCGACGCGGGTCGTACCGGTCTGCTGGATGTCCTGCGGACCGACGACGGTGACGGGGCTGGCGCCCTCCAGGTTCGGCTGCGGAATGCGCGAACCCGTGACGAGGATCTCGTCGTCATCCCCCGCCGGGGTGTCCTGAGCAAAAGCCGGCGACGCGATCAGCGCAACGCCGATCGCGAGCGGCGCCGCGCCCTGCTTCAGGAACCTTGCCAAATTCTTCTTCATGGAACGTCCTTTCCCCTGAATCCTCAGCGGCTACCCGCCGGATTCGTTGGACAAAGCAGGCCCCGGGCACTCTGTAAATGTCCTTAGTCGTCCCAGTGTGAGAAGGTGTCTTCACTGTGTAATTTTTGCAACACAGCATGACTTGACAGCCGCGCCCGCCGAACCGCTAGTTATTGTAAGGAGAAAGAAATCATGCGGCTCGTCCTGTTAGCGCTACCTTTTGTGCTGCTCGCATCGCCCGCGCTCGCGCAGGACCGTTCGAAGCGCCTTTCGGCGGTGGTCGATTGCCGCAAGATCGCGGACTCCGGCGAGCGGCTCGCCTGCTACGACAAGGCGGTCGCGGACCTCGATATCGCCGAGAAAACGCGCGAGGTCGTGGTGGTCGACAGGGACCAGGTGAACGAGGCGCGGCGCTCGGTTTTCGGGCTGAAGCTCCCCAAGATCAAGCTATTCGGCGGCGATGACGACGAGGTCGCGGCGCTCGAGTCGGTCATCACCTCGGTCGGCCGCGGCCGCGACGGCAAGCTGACTTTCACGATCGAGGACGGCGCGCGCTGGGTGCAGACCGACAACCATACCGTGGTCGGCGTGCGTGTCGGCACCAAGGTGACGTTGACGCGCGGGGTACTGGGCACCTTCTTCGCCAAATTCCACGGCTCGACCTCGGCCAAGGTGGCGCGGGTCAACTAGATCGGCTCGGATCGGTTTCGGCCAAATATTTCCGGAATATTGCTGCGCCTGCGGCCAGCGTGCGCAGCAAAGGTCCCGATTCGCAACCGGCCGCTTGATCTGCCGCAAGATTAGGGTGTGACTCAATCACACCCTAGTCGGCGACCGGCATGGGGCCCGCGAGCAATAGCGGGTCGATCCGCGCATCGCGCCACTTCATTCCCCAATGGAGATGCGGGCCCGTCGCGCGGCCGCTCATCCCCACCAGCCCGATCGGCTGGCCGCGGCGGACATGCGCGCCAAGCTTCACGTCGATCCGCGAGAGATGCATGAAGGCGCTGTTGAGCCCCATGCCGTGATCGACCATCAGCAGATAGCCTTCGAGCGTGAAGGGTGCGGCCGCGGCGAGGATCACCACCCCGTCGGCGGGGGCGAGCACCACGGTTCCCGTCGGCCGCGCGACGTCGACGCCCGAATGATAGGCTCCGGCCTCGCCATTCTGATAGATGCGCTGCGACCCGAACAATGTGGAGATCCGCCCGGTCACTGGCCACATGAAGGGCTGGCTCCAGCCCTGCGCGTCGGTCTGCATCCCGCGCGCCGCGCCAATCTGCTGGAGCTCGGCGGGACGGCGCTTCTCGAATTCGGGCTGGGGCACGGGATATTTGGGGAGAGTCGAAAGCTTCGAGATGTCCCAGCTGCGCGGGGCGACGGTGAGCGCATGGCTCAGCTGGCTGCCATTGCCGAGCGTCGCGACGAGGGTCGCGGCGCCGGGCGCGTCGCGGTCGAAGCCGATCACGAAGCGGCCGTCGCGGGCAAGCGGGATCGATGCGCCGTTGAAGGTCAGCATGGTCGTGCCCGCGGGCGCGGTGCCGATCACCACGCCGCCCTGGATCATCTGGCCCTGGAACTGGAAGCGGCCCGGTTGCGGCGGCAGGTCGGGGCCCCTCGCGGCCGGAGCGGGCAGCGCCAGCGCGGGCGCGCGAAGAGGGGGTGCGGCGGTCGCCTGCATCTGGGCCGTGCCAGACAGGCCGGGGATGGTGCAGGTGCCCAGCAGGGCGACGAAGAGGGAACCGGTGAAAGCGCGCGCCACCAGCCTCACCCGCGCATCGCCTTGAGCGCGATCTCGGCGCTGGCATAGGGCTCCTGCTTCGCGACGCTCCAGTAACGCAGCTCGTCGAGCGGGATCGCCTCGCCGCTCACGGCGCAGGTGACATGGCCGCCGGGCGTGAGCACGCGAAAGCCATTGGCGAGATAGTGCAGCCGCGCGGGGCGATCGGTGTTGGACATCAACATGGCATGCGACCTTAAAATACTCGGAGGCTTTACAACAGGCTCGGTTGTTCCGGCTTGTCCCCAACATAGGATTTGCTGCCCGTCCGCTCAACCCGGGCGTCTACCGGACCGTCCCTGAACTGGAGCGTAATGGCACCCGCGGCCCGGGCCTCCTCGGCCGTCGTGACGACCTTGCCCGAAGCCTTGGCGCCGACGCGGACATAGCCGCGCTGGAGCAGATTGTCGGGATTGACCGAGTCGAGCAGCCGCGAGGCGCCTTCGAGCCGGTGGCGCGCGGTCGCGAGCTTCTGGTCGAGCACCGCGGGGCGAAGCGCGCCGCCCGAGCGATCGAGCGCCCCGCGCGCCACCGTCACGCGCCGTTCGAGCGCGCGGTCGAGCCGCCCGCCCAGATCGTCCATCTTCTGCCGCTGGGGACCGAGCAGCGCATCGCGGCGCGGCAGCACACGCACCAGGGCGGCCAGCCGCTCGCCCGCGCGCTCGTGATAGCGCCGCGCGCAGCGTTCGGAGCGCAGCACGAGGCTGGCGATGCTGTTGCGCAGGTCGGCGAGCACCGGCACCGCCATCTCGGCGGCCGCGGTGGGCGTCGGAGCGCGCAGATCGGCGGCGAAATCGGAAAGGCTGGTGTCGGTCTCGTGCCCCACCGCCGAGATCAACGGGATCGAGCAGGCCGCGATGGCGCGCACCACCGCCTCCTCGTTGAACGCCCAGAGATCCTCGATCGAGCCGCCGCCGCGCGCGACGATCACCAGATCGGGGCGCGGCACCGGTCCGCCCGGCGCGATCGAATCGAAGCCGCGGACCGCCGCCGCGACTTCGCCGGCGGCGCCATCGCCCTGCACCTTGACCGGCCAGACGATGACATGAGTCGGGCAGCGGTCCTCGAGCCGGTGGAGGATATCGCGGATCACCGCGCCGGTGGGCGAAGTCACCACGCCGATCACGCGCGGCATGAAGGGCAGTGGGCGGCGGGCTTCCGATTTCGCGAAAAGGCCTTCCGCTCTGAACTGCGCCTTGTTGCGTTCGAGCAGCGCCATCAGCGCGCCCTCGCCCGCCAGCTCCATCCGTTCGATCACGATCTGGTATTTCGAGCGGCCGGGATAGATGGTCAGCTTGCCGGTCGCGATCACTTCGATCCCGTCCTGCGGGGTGAAAGGCAGCGCACTCGCGGCGCCGCGCCAGATCACCCCGTCGATCACCGCATCACTATCCTTGAGCGCCAGATAGGCATGACCCGAGGCCGCCTTCTTCCACCCCGAAATCTCGCCGCGCACGCGGACATGGCCGAACTCGCCCTCGACCACGCGCTTGAGCTTTTGCGAAAGCTCGCCGACGCTGAACGGCGCGGCGTTGTCGCCCGGCACCTCCTCGGCTACCAGCCGGGCAGAATCGTCGGAAAAGGGATCGGGCATGAATGTCCTGCTGGTGGGATCGGGAGGACGCGAACATGCGCTCGCGTGGAAGCTCGCGCAATCGCCGTTGCTTGACAAGCTGTGGGCCGCGCCCGGAAATCCGGGAATCGCGAACCATGCCGAAGTGGTGGACATTGCCGCCGGCGACCATCGCTCGCTGATCGATTTCTGCCTGCGCCATTCGATCAACTTCGTCGTGGTCGGGCCCGAGGCGCCGCTGGTCGAGGGGCTCGCCGACAATCTGCGTACCATGGGGATCGGTGTGTTCGGGCCGAACAAGGTGCCCGCGCAACTCGAGGGGTCGAAGGGCTTCACCAAGGATCTGTGCGCGCGCGAGAATATCCCGACCGCCGGCTATGTTCGCTGCGAGACGCGCGACGGCGCGCGGGCCTCGCTGGAAGATTTCGGGCTGCCGGTGGTCGTCAAGGCCGATGGCCTCGCCGCGGGCAAGGGCGTGACGGTGGCCTTCACCCCCGAAGAGGCCGAGGGCGCGATCGCCGATATCTTCTCCGCGCCGGGCGCGAGCGTGGTGATCGAGGAATTCCTCGAAGGCGAGGAGGCCAGCCTGTTCGTGCTGACCGACGGCGTCAGCCTGATGCCCTTTGGCTCCGCGCAGGATCACAAGCGCGTCGGCGAGGGCGATACCGGCCCCAATACCGGCGGCATGGGCGCCTACAGCCCCGCCCCCGTGCTTACCGCGGCGCTGGAAGCTCGGGCGATCGACGAGATCGTCCGCCCCACGGTCGAGGCGCTGGCGCGGCAGGGCAATCCCTATTCGGGCGTGCTCTATGCCGGGCTGATGCTGACCCGGCAGGGCCCCAAGCTGATCGAATATAACGCCCGCTTCGGCGACCCCGAATGCCAGGTGCTGATGGGCCGGCTCCAGTCCGACCTGCTCGACTATATGATCGCGTGCGACAAGGGCACGCTGGGCGAGATGCCCGCGCCCGTCTTCTCGCACGACGTCGCGCTGACCGTGGTGATGGCGGCCAATGGCTATCCCGGCACCCCCGAAAGCGGCGGATCGATCGATGGAATCGATGCGGCCGAAGCCACCGGCGCGCGCGTCTTCCACGCGGGCACGCGGCGCGATGACGGCAAGTTGGTCGCCTCGGGCGGCCGCGTGCTGACCGTCACCGCCACCGGCGCGGATGTCCGCACCGCGCAGGCCGCCGCCTATCGCGCGGTCGACAGAATCGATTTCCCCACCGGCTTCTGCCGCCGCGACATTGGCTGGCGCGAAGTCGCGCGAGAGGAAGCGTGATGATACATTATATCTCGTTCATCCGCCAGTCATAACGCAAGCGCGACATTCCCCGTTCGGGCCGCCGGGAGAGGGCCGCCCGCTGTCTTAGGGGAGTAAGCTCATGTCGCGTTCCGCCCTGCTGATCGGCTGTTTTTCGCTGCTTGTAACCTCCGCCGCCCCAGCGCCCCTGATGGCGCAGGATGCCCCCCGAGTCGCGCGGCAGGACCGCTCGCCGGTCCGCTGCCACGACGATGACGATCGCGGCCCGCGCAACATGGGCAGGCCCCGCTATGCGCCGGTGCAGCCCGCCCCGGTCTATGCGCCCCCGCCGCCACCCGCCCCGACCCCGCCACCGCCACCGCCACCGAACGCGCCCAAGGTTCGCGAGGAAAGCGGGATCACCGTCACCGGCTCGCGCGTCCAGCGGCCGAGCCTGGATATGGCCATGCCGGTCACTGTCGTTTCCGGAGACAATCTCAACGCGCTACCGCAAGCGACCACCCCCGGCTTCACTGCGGGAAGCGTGCAGCGGGCACCCGTCTCGGGGGCGCCCTATGGCACGCCGGGCAATACCGAGCGCTATAATGGCGAATCGATCGCCTCTATCGTCTCGGTCCAGGCCCAGCCGATCTCGACCTTCTCCGTAGATGTCGACACCGGCGCCTATTCCAACGTCCGCCGCTTCCTCAACCAGGGCCAGATGGTTCCGGCAGAGGCCGTGCGCACCGAGGAGATGATCAACTATTTCCGCTACGATTATCCGCGCCCCACCGACCGCGCGGTGCCGTTCAGCGTCACTACCGATGTCGCGCGGACGCCGTGGAACAAGAATACGCGGCTGCTGCGGATCGGGCTGCGCGGCTATGACGTGAGCGCCAAGGGGCGCCCGGCCGCCAACCTTGTTTTCCTGGTCGATGTTTCCGGTTCGATGATGAGCGCCGACAAGCTTCCCCTGGTCAAGCAATCGCTCAGCATGCTCGCGGACCGGCTGACGCCGAAGGACAAGGTCTCGATCGTCGTCTATGCCGGCGCCGCGGGCGTGGTGCTCGAGCCGACCTCGAACCCGCGCTACGTCAAGGAAGCGCTCGATTGTCTCCAGGCCGGCGGATCGACCGCTGGCGGCGCGGGGATCCAGCTCGCCTATGAGACCGCGCGCAAACACTATATCCAGGGCGGGATCAACCGCATCATGCTGGCCACCGATGGTGACTTCAATGTCGGCATCAGCGACAACAAGATGCTGGAGGAAATGGTCAAGCGGAACCGCGACAGCGGCATCACGCTCACCACGCTCGGCTTTGGCGACGGCAATTACAACGAGGCGATGATGGAGCGCATCGCCGACGTGGGTAACGGCAATTATTGCTATATCGACAGCGCGATGGAGGCGCGGAAGGTGCTCGACGACGAGCTTTCCGCGACGCTCTTCACCATCGCCAAGGACGTCAAGATCCAGGTCGAGTTCAACCCGGCGCAGGTGAAGGAATATCGCCTGATCGGCTATGAGAACCGCGCGTTGGCGAACGAGGATTTCGATAATGACGCGGTCGATGCCGGCGATATCGGCGCGGGGCATCAGGTGACCGCGCTGTACGAGATCGTGCCCGCCGACGGCGCCGGCTGGCTGCCCGAACGGCGCTATGACGCGTCGCCCCCGGTCGGCCGCAGCGTCGCGCCCGAGGCTGCGTTCGTCAAACTGCGCTACAAGCTGCCCGGCGAGCGCGAATCGCGGCTGATCTCGCAGCCGGTTCTCGCGCGGGAAATCCGCTTCGCCGAATTGCCCAGCGGCGACATGGCCTTCGTCAGCGCGGTGGCGGCGTTCGGCCAGCGGCTGCGCGGCGACAAATATCTGAACGGGTTCAGCTTTTCTCAAATCGGCGCACTTGTCGGCAGCTCCGACAATTATTGGCGGACCGAATTCTCGCGGCTGGTGCGTCTCGCCGATGCACAATTCCCGCGCCAGCCACGCGGGGATTGACTCGACTGCGTCCAATCCGGCGCTATTCCTCGCTCTTCGGAGTCGGGGAATAGCGTCGGGAGGGCGCCATGATGAACTTGCAGTCGACCACGCCGCTTGTTGACGGCGGGCCGGAATGGCTCACCTTTCCCTTTGCACTGATTGGCGGCGGCGTTCTCGTCGGGCTGCTGATCCTGTGGTGGCTTGCGAGCCTTGCTGGCAGGAAGGCCCGTGACGCGCGCGAGCTGAGGGAACGCGACGCCGCTTTCTATGCCGCACCCGAACCGGCTGCGCGCCCGATCACCCCGCCTCAGCCCCGGCCTGAGCCCGAGCCGGTCGCGGCCGCGCCGGAGCCCGAACCGGTGGTCGAAACGGTCCCCGAGCCCGTTGCCGAAGCCGAGCCGGAAATGCTTGAAGGCGCCCCCGCGCGCGAACCGGAACCCGAGCCGCTTCCCGAAGCGCCCAGCGCCGAAGCCGAGCCGCTTCCCGAAGCGCCCAGCGCCGAAGCCGAGCCGATCGACGCCTCGCCCGCCGGCGAGGCCCATGCGCTCACCGACCCGCCCGTCGCCGCGGAAGGCGAGGCCGAAATCTCGCCCGCTCCCGAAGCCGAGCCGGAGCCGGTGGTCGAGACGCTGCCCGAGCCCGAGCCGGTCGTTGAAACGGCTCCCGAGCCCGTTGCCGAGCCCCAGCCTCTGGCGGACGAGCCGATCGCCGCCGCCGCGCCGCTGGAGGCATCGCCCGCGGCCCTTGCCGCCGATCTCGCCGAACCTACTGCCGAGGCCGAGCATGTTGCCGTCGAATCCGCGCCCGAGCTGGCCGCCGCCGAAGTCGCGCCCGAGCATGAGCCTGAGCCTGAGCCCGCGCCCGCTGAAACCGAGCCCGCGGCCGCCGCGCCCGACGAGCTAACCCGGATGAAGGGGGTCGGCCCGCGCCTCGCCGACCGGCTCAACGCCGTCGGCGTCACGAGCTTCGCCCAGATCGCGGCGCTCAGCCCCGAGGAAGCGGTCGAACTGGATTCGAAGCTCGGCGATTTCCAGGGCCGCCTCGAACGCGACCGCTGGATCGAGCAGGCAGGCTTCCTCGCCAATGGCGACATCGCCGGCTTCGAGGAGCGGTTCGGGAAGCTCTAACGCGCCACACTGCCAGGCCGTCACCCCGGACTTGTTCCGGGGTGACGAAGAAGGGTGTTACTCCGCCTTCTTCATCTGGCTGACGAGCAATTTGTCGATCTTGCGTTCGTCCATGTCGACGATCTCGAAGCGCCAGCCCTTTTCGGTGAAGGCCTCGCCCTCGACGGGGAGGTGCTTGAGGATCGCGAGCGCGAGTCCGGCGACGGTGGCATAGTCGCGGTCCTCGGGCAGATCGATGCCCAGCCGCTCGGCGAGCGCGTCGGCCGGCATCGCGCCGGAGACGAGCAACGATCCATCCTCGCGCACCACCACATTCGGATTCTCGCCCGGCACCGCGTCCGACGCCAGCTCGCCCGCGATCGCCGCGAGCAGATTGGCGGGGGTCACGATCCCCTCGAAATGGCCATATTCGTCATGGACCAGCCCCATCGGCACCTCGGCGCGCCGCAGCGCGCCCAGCGCGTCCATCGCGTCGACCTGATCCGGCAGGATCGGCGCGGCGCGCATCAGCTTGCGCAGGCTCAGTTCCTCGCCGCGGAACAGGGCGCCGACGATATCGCGCGCCTGTACCACGCCGATCACCGCGTCAATCGAACCCTCCCCCACCGGCAGCCTTGTGTGCGGTGTCGCCAGCAGCGCCTTGCGGATCCCGGCATCGTCGAGGTCGACATCGAGCCAGTCGCAATCGGTGCGCGGCGTCATCACTTCGCGCACCGGCCGGTCGGCGAGCCGCACAACGCTCGAGATGATCGAGCGCTCATGTTCCTCGATCACCCCCGACCTGGTCGCTTCGGCGACGATCAGGTGGAGCTCCTCGGCGGTGACGCGATTCTCCGATTCGCGGTTGAGCCCGATCAGGCGGAAGATCAGCGCACTGCTCTTGTCGAGCAGCCACACGATCGGCGCGGTGGCCCGGCTGAGCCATAGCATCGGCACCGACATGATGACCGCGATCGGCTCGGGCGAGCGCAGCGCGAATTGCTTGGGCACCAGCTCGCCGATGATGAGGCTGGCATAGGTGGTCAGGCCGATCACCAGCACCAGCCCGACCGTCTCGGCGGTCTCCGCGCCAAGGCCCAGCAATTCGATGCGCTTCGCCACCGGATCGCCCAGGCTCGCGCCAGAATAGGCGCCCGCGACGATGCCGATCAGGGTGATTCCGATCTGGACGGTCGAGAGGAACTTGCCGGGATCGGCGGCGAGCTGGATCGCGGTCTTGGCGCCATGCTTACCGACGCGCGCCAGCGCCTCCAGCCGCGCGGTGCGCGCGGAAACGATCGCCAGCTCGGACATCGAGAAGACGCCGTTGAGCGCGACCAGGGCGAGGATGATCGCGACGTCGATCCAGGGGAAGGGTGGGACCATGGGCTGCGGCCCTCTTACAGCCAGTCGCGCCCGCTTCACAACGGGGTGCAGGCGATCAGCCGCGCCGATCCCTGAAAAAGCCGCGCAGCAGCTCGGCCGCCTCGCTTTCGCCGATCCCCGAATAGATTTCGGGGCGGTGGTGGCAGGTCGGCTGGGCGAAGAAGCGCGGGCCATGCTCCACCGCGCCGCCCTTGGGATCGGACGCGGCGTAATAGAGCCGCGCGATCCGGGCATGCGCGATCGCGCCCGCGCACATCGCGCAGGGCTCCAGCGTCACCCACAGGTCGCAATCCTCGAGCCGCTCGCGCCCGAGCAACGCCGCGCCCTCCCGGATCACGCGCATCTCGGCATGGGCGGTAGGGTCGGCGAGCCCGCGCGGAGCGTTGCCCGCCGCGGCGATCACCCGGCCGCCATGGACCAGCACCGCGCCGACCGGCACTTCGCCGGTCTCGGCGGCGGCACGCGCGGCCTCCAGCGCGGCGCGCATCGGTTCGGGGAGCGGGAACATGGGCGGCGGAACTAGCCCGCGACGGGCCTCAGCACCACCCACAAGGCATAGGCCATGCCGGGCAACAGCCCGAGCAATGTCAGTCCACAGGCAATGGCGAATTCACGCGAACCGCCGCGGGCAAGGTACGCGCCCAGCGGCGGCAGGAGGATCGCCGCGGCTATCTGGCCGGGCGACGCCTTCATCTCACTTCTTCGCGGGCGTCGCGGCGGGCGCCGGCTTCACCTCGACGGTGGGCAGCGTGACCACGGTGTTCTTCATCTCGACCGTGGGCACCGCCACCGTGGTGTTGGTGGTCCCGACCTCGACCGTCCCGGTCTCGACCTTGGGCAGCTTGCCGCCATCCATCTTGAATTCGACCGACGGCATCTGGCCCGATTTCCAGTTGATATTGAGCATGCCGAGCGAGATCAGCACCACGGCGGCCAGCACAAGCAGGCCCAAAAGAACCAGGATTCCACGCATCGATTCAGCTCCCCTATTGATTCCGTCTGCGTAATAACGCGCTATTCACCATGCGGGTTGCACGCGCACAAGCGCTATTCGGGGCGAATCGGTTGACGCCCCGTCCCATTCCGGTTATCGGCGCGGCCTTTCCGGCTCCGGCCAAACTCAGGATTTACAGCGATGTCGCGCATTTGCGAGCTGACCGGCAAGGGCCGGCAGGTGGGTCACAATGTTTCCCACGCCAACAACAAGACCAAGCGGACCTTCCTGCCCAACCTGCAGAATGTCACGCTGATCTCGGACGCGCTGGGCAAGAGCGTCAAGCTGCGCGTCTCGACGCACGGCCTGCGTTCGGTCGAGCATGTCGGCGGCCTCGACAATTGGCTGCTCAAGACGAGCGACGAGGATCTCTCGCTCAAGGCCCGCCGCCTGAAGCGCGAAGTGCGCAAGGCCGGCGCGGCGACCGCCGAAGCCGCCTGACAGCGATTCGCTGAACGGCTGAACCGGCCCGCTCTCCCCATGAGAGCGGGCCGTTCGCGTTTCAGCGCTCCTCGAGCCTGAACTTCAGCAGCAGCGACTGCTCCCACCATTCGCGATTATCGTCCGATGCGATCCACACGATTGTCGCGCCATTCTCCCGCGTCGCCGCCAGCGCCTCGAAATTATCGTGGAGGAAAGGCCGCTGGAGCGTCGCGATCTCGCGCCCCTCGACCACCGCGCCTTCGCGAATCGCGCGCGCGTCGACGATCACCAGCTTGGCGGTGAACAGCGCGCTCGACAGGTTGAGCCGGCGATGGAGAATCAGCAGCCGCCCATCGGGCAGTTCGGCCATATCAGTGGGATCATAGTCGGGCGGTGGGCGATAGGAGAAGCCGAGCGCCCGTGTCCGCGGCCGGGTCGGATCGCCGCGGAACAGCACCGCCTGACGCGTCGCGCGCGCTTCGTCGCCCGGGGGTGACGTCTTCTCGCTGATCACGATGAAGGTCCCGTCCCGCCGCCGCACCATTGCCTCGGGTCCGCCATTGGTCACCCAGCTCACCATCGACAGCGGAGTCAGATGCGCCCGGGCGTGGCCGCCGGCGTCGTAGCGCCAGATTTCATTGGTCTGCTCGAAGCCGACCCAGAAATCCCCGGTCGCGGGGTCCGTGGTGACCGATTCGCTGTCACGGTCGGCCTTGAGCCAGCCGGTTCCCGGCCCGTCGCGCAGCTGTCCGAACGCAAGGGCGCTGACACGGAACCCAGCATCCATGTCGAACCGCACGATATGCCCGCCATCGCTCAGCAGCGCGAAGCGCCTGCCGTCGGTGCGCATCGACGAGAAGCCGCCAAAGGCGGGCGCACGGCTTTTGAGGCGTACACCGCCGATATAGACCAGCTCGCCGATTTTCGTGTTCGCCGGGTCGCCGGAATCGATCGCAACCCGCGCCACGCTCATCCGGGGCCGGCCGGCAAAGACCGGACGCGGCTCCTCCCCCGAATAAGTGGGCGAGAGCAGGAGAATCAGCAGGACCGAAAGCAACAGGCGCATCGCACCCGACCATAGCCCCTGCCGCGCGCCGCGATAGCCGGTGCGGCAAAGATGAACGCCAGATAACCATGTCGTTCAGCGAGACCTCAACGGAACCAGACTATGGTTATCTGCATTGTAGGCGTACGAACTCCCTCGGGTAGCGTATCGAGGGTTAAGGGCCGGTCCTTCTTAGGGCCGGCCCTTTTCGTATGTTGCGGCTTCACCGGACCGGTTCCCCGGCGAAGGCCGGGGATCAGCGCAGTTCAATACATGTGCTGACCGCCATTGATGCTGAGGGTGGACCCAGTCACGAATCCGCCCTCCTCCGAGCACAGGAAAGTCACCCCGCGCGCGATCTCGCTCGCCTGACCCAGCCGTCCGACCGGGATCTTCGCGACGATCTTCTCGAGCACCTCGGGGGGCACCGCGGCGACCATGTCGGTGTCGATATAGCCCGGCGCGATCGCGTTGACCGTCACGCCGGCGCGCGCGCCTTCCTGCGCCAGCGCCTTGGTGAAGCCGTGGATACCCGATTTGGCCGCGGCATAATTGACTTGGCCATATTGCCCCGCCTGTCCGTTGATCGAGCCGATATTGACGATCCGGCCCCATTTCCGGTTGCGCATCCCCGGGAAGGTCGCATGCGCCATGTTGAAGCAGCCGCCCAGATTGATGCGGATCACATCCTCCCACATCTCGCGGCTCATCTTGAGGATCGTGCCGTCACGGGTGATGCCGGCATTGTTGACCAGGATATCGACCGGTCCCAGCTCGGCCTCGACCTGCGCCACGCCCGCCGCGCAGGCGTCGAAATCGCCCACGTCCCATTTGTACGCCTTGATCCCGGTGCGCTCGGTGAAAGCCGCCGCCGCGGTGTCATTGCCGGCATAGTTGGCCGCGACGGTGACGCCCGCCTCCTGCAGCGCGAGGCTGATCGCCTCGCCGATACCGCGGCTTCCGCCCGTCACGATCGCTACCCGTGCCATGTGCATCACTCTCCTGTTCCTGTTGCCCCGGCGCTAGTCATTGCTCACCCAGCCCGCAACTTCCCTGCCGATAATGTTGCGCAGCATTTCCATGCCCACATCGCTGTCGTTGAGACAAGGCAGATAGGCGAAATCCGTTCCTCCCGCGGCGAGAAATTGCTCGCGCCCGCGGATCGCGAGTTCCTCGAGCGTCTCCAGGCAGTCCGCCGAAAAGCCGGGCGCCAGCACCGCGACCTTCTTCGCGCCCTCGCCCGCCAGCCGCGCCAGCGTCGCGTCGGTCGCGGGTTCGAGCCATTTGGCGCGGCCGAAGCGCGACTGGAAGGCGACGGTCAGCGGCCGCCCGAGCGCTTCGGAGAGCAGCCGCGCGGTCTTGCAGCAGTGGCAATGATAGGGATCGCCCAGATCGAGCGTTCGCTGTGGCATGCCGTGGAAGCTGGCGACGATCGCGTCAGGCTCGAAATCGAGCGCGGCGAGCGACGCCTCCACCGAGGCCTTGAGCGCGTCGATATAGGCGGGATCGTCATGATAAGGCGGCAGCGTGCGGATCGCGGGTTGCCAGCGCATCTTCGCGAGCGTGGCGCAGACCGCGTCGAACGCGCTCGCGGTCGTGGCGCCGCAATATTGCGGATAGAGCGGCGCGATCAGGATGCGGTCGCACCCTGCTTCCTTCATCGCCGCCAGCCGCTCCCCGATCGCCGGATTGCCATAGCGCATCGCCCAATCGACGACGACGTCCCCGCCCAGATCCAGCGCTTCCGACTGCGCCCGTGTGATCGCGGCGAGCGGCGACCCGTCCTCGCGCCAGACCAGCGAATAGGCATGTGCCGACTTTTTCGGCCGCGTGTTCAGGATGATGCCGCGCAATATCGGCTGCCAGATCAAGGGCGGGATCTCCACCACGCGCCGGTCCGACAAGAACTCGGCGAGATAGCGCCTGACCGCGTCCGGCGTCGGCGCATCGGGCGTGCCGAGATTGACGAGCAGCACGCCGACCCGGCCATGCTGCACCCGCGGATGATCCGGCGGGGTCACGCGACTTCGGACAGCAAGGGCAGCCGTCTAAACCGCACGCCCGACGCCGCCTGGAGCGCATTGGCGATTGCGGGCGCGACCGCGGGCACGCCGAGCTCGCCCACCCCGCCCGGATCCGATTCGCTGCGGACCAGCTCGACCGTGATGTCCGGCGCATCGGCAAGCGTCGGCAACAGCAGCTCGTCGACCGTCTTCACGTCCGCCATATTGTCGGTGAAGCCGGTAGATCCCCCCACCGCCGCCGCCATGCCGAAGATCATCCCGCCCTCGATCTGCTGCTTGATCAGGTCGGGATTGATCATCCGCCCGCAATCGACCGCCGCGACCAGCCGTTCGACCTTGACCTTGCGCCCCGCCAGCCGCGCCTCGGCCATCACCGCGATATAGGAGCCGTTGAAGCTGTGACAGGCGATGCCCTGGCCGCTGCCCACCTGCCCACCCTGCCAGCCGCCCAGCTGGGTCACCACCTGGAGGCAGCGCGCCAGCCGCGGATTATTGCCGAGCATCGCCATGCGGAAGGGCAAGGCGTCGATCCCCGCGACATGCGCCAGCTCGTCGATGAAGCTCTCGGTGAAGAAGGCGGTGTAGCTGTGCGCGCCCGAGCGCCAATGGCCGAACTCCAGCCCCAGATCGGCGGCATGATGGTCGACCGCATAATTGGGGATGCCATAGGCCGGCACCGCGCCTGCCACCGCCTGGGCGTCGCCCGCGCCCGGCAGCGCGAGGCCGGCGGCGACCACCGGATCGCCCCCCATCAGCCGCTCCGCCAGCGCGCGTCCGGTCGCAGGCGCCGCGATCTTTGCGAGCCAGCCCGCGACGCCGCCCTGATCGCCCAGCCGCGCGGTGAGCCGGCCGGCGGCGGCGGCGCGGTAACGGTCGTGCCGGAAATCCTCGGCGCGCGACCAGGTGAGCTGCACCGGGCGCCCCAGCTGCTTCGCGATCACCGCGACCTGCCCCGCCACGTCATTCTCCAGCTTCGCGCCGAACGACCCCCCCGCCATCATCGGATGGATCGTCACCCGCTCCTCGCCGATCCCGATCGCGCGCGCCGCGGCGGCGCGGGCGAGGCCCGGCGCCTGTGTCGGCATCCACAGGCTCAGCCGGCCATTGTCGAAGACCGCCGTCGCCGTCATCGGCTCGAGCGCGGCGTGGAGCGCGACACCCACCCGATATTCGGCGCTCACCACCCGGGCGCCCTTGAAGGTCGCGGCCAGATCACCCTCGCTCGCGATCCGCGCGCCTTCGCCATCGAGCGCCGCGGTCAGCGCGCTCTCGATCGTGTCGCTGTTGAGGACGTCCTTGGGGGTGACGAAGCGCGGGCGCATCGCATCGAGCGCGCGGTCCGCCGCCCACCAGTTGTTCGCCACCGCCGCGACCCATTTGGGCGTGCGCACCACCGCGAGCATGCCGGACACCTTGCTCGCGGCGGCCTCATCGACGCTGGCGAGGCTGGTCTCGCCGAGCGGACCCTGCCGGATCGAGGCATGGACCATATTCTCCAGCCTGATATCGGCGGCATAGTTGGCGCTGCCATCGACCTTGCCCGGCACGTCGAGGCGCGGGACCGTCTGCCCCGCGAGCCGGTTGGCTTCCTCGCCGCGCAGCGGCACCGTGTCGGGCAGGGTCTCGTCCGCCGCTTCGGCCGCGATCTCGCCGAAGCCGATCCGCTGGCTGCCGTGAACCACCGTGCCGTCGATCGTCCCGCACGCGCGCCATTCGGTTCCCCAGCGCCGCGCGGCCGCCTTGCACAGCATCACTCGCGCCGCGGCGCCGGCCTGGCGCAGCTCGGCCTCGAAATTGCGAATCGACGAGGAACCCGCGGTCAGCACCAGCGCGGTGCGCGCGGCATGAGTGCGCTGCAATTGACTCGAAAGGCTCCCGAGCGCGACCTCGAACAGCTCCGAGGCCGCCAACGGATTGGCGTAGAGCGGATTGAGCGGCGCGGGCTCGACTCCCACCATCTTCCAGTCGGCGCCCAGTTCGTCGGCGATGATCTGGGCAAAGGCAGTGAACACCCCCTGCCCCAGTTCGGCCTGCGGCACCGCGACCGCGACATGCCCGTCGGTGCCGATCTTGAGCCAGGCGCCGAACAGCGTCTCGCCTTCCTCCGCGACGAGATTGGGCAGGTAAGTGCGCGGCCACACGGCCCAGGCGACCAGCAATCCCAGCCCCGCGCCGCCACCGATCAGCAGCGTCCGCCGGGAGGGGCCGCTCTTGAGTGTCGCAGGTGCCTGATCCGCCATCGGCGCCTGCTCTACCGCGCGGAAACAGGCGACGCCAGATGCCCAATCCTCCCCCGCGAGGGGGAGGATTCAAGAGCCCTTGGGTTTGCCCCCCAACCGTTCTAAGGAACTGCAACACCTCTCGGGGGACCCAGTAACGTGCTTCTCGAAACGCTCGCCACCGCGGCCACGCATACCCGCTTCTCCGATCTCGGCCTCAATCCGGTCGCGCTTTCGATCGGCTCGTTCGAAATCAAATGGTATTCGCTCGCCTATATCACCGGCATCCTTGTCGGCTGGTGGTACCTGCTCAAGCTGCTCGCCCAGCCCGGTGCGCCGATGAGCCGCCGCCATGCCGACGACCTCGTCTTCTACGCCACCCTCGGCGTCATCCTGGGCGGTCGCATTGGCTACGTAATATTCTACCAGCCCGGAATGCTGGCCTCGCCGCTCCAGGTGCTCAAGCTGTGGGACGGCGGCATGTCGTTCCATGGCGGTGTGCTGGGCGTCATGCTCGCGATCCTGTGGCTGGCGCGCCAGCAGAAGCTGAACTGGCTGCGCGTCCATGATTATGTCGCCTGCGTCGCGCCATTCGGATTGTTCTTCGGCCGGCTGGCCAATTTCGTGAACGGCGAGCTGTGGGGCAAGCCGACCGATGTGTCCTGGGGCCTCGTCTTCAACAACACTGTCCCCGCCGGCATGGCCGAGCCCGCGCGCCATCCCAGCCAGCTCTACGAGGCGGGGCTCGAGGGGCTCGTGCTGTTCGGCATCCTCTGGTTCCTCTTCTGGAAGACCGATTCGCGCTACCAGCCGGGCAAGCTCGTTGGAGCCTTCATCCTTGGCTACGGGCTGTTCCGCTTCTTCGTCGAATTCTTCCGCGAGCCCGACCAGCAGCTCGCCGAATTCACCGCGGCGACCGGGCTGCACATGGGCCAGTGGCTGTGCGTGCCGATGATCGCCGGGGGCATCTACCTCATCGCGACCGCGAAGAAGCGCCGCGAACGGGTCGAGCCGGTCGCGGGCGACCAGAGCGTCGCCTGAACCCCATCGTTCGTGTCGAGCGACGTCGAGACACGGTGGCGGCAGGCTGAAACCAGTTTCTCGACTTCGCTCGAAACGAACGGATTTGTAGTGACCGACGACAACCCCCTCTCCGCCACGCCGCAAGAGCGGACGGAGAACGCCGCCGAAGCCCTGCTCCCCGAACGCCTCGCCCGCGCCATCACGCTGGGCGGACCGATCCCGCTCTCGCAGTTCATGGGCGCCGCCAATGCGCATTATTACGCGACGCGCGATCCGCTGGGCGCGCGCGGCGATTTCACCACCGCGCCCGAGGTCAGCCAGATGTTCGGCGAGCTGATCGGGCTCTGGCTCGCCGATCTATGGGACCGCGCGGGCCGGCCCGAGGCGCGCTATGTCGAACTCGGGCCGGGCCGAGGTACGCTGGCGGCCGATGCGCTGCGCGCGATGGGCAAGGCCGGCTTCGCCCCGCCGGTCCATTTCGTCGAGACGAGCCCCGTGCTGCGCGCCGCGCAGGCCGAGGCAGTGCCGCAGGCCGAATGGAGCCTCGACCTGGTCGGTATCGAGGAGGATGCACCGCTGCTGGCGGTCGCCAATGAATTCTTCGACGCTTTGCCGATCCGGCAGCTCGTGAAGACCGACATGGGCTGGCGCGAGCGGCTGGTCGCCTGCCAGGACACGCTGTTCCTCCCCGTGGTGGGCAATCGCGGCTTCGATCAGATCATTCCGCACCAGCTCAAGGACGCCGATCCCGGATCGATCCTCGAGACCTCGCCTGCCGGAGTCGCGATCCTGCGCGCGCTTGCCAAGCGGCTGCTGGAGCAAGGCGGCGCGGCGCTGATCGTCGATTATGGCTATGAAGGACCACTGGTTGGCGACACGCTCCAGGCGGTGCGCGGCCACACCTATGTCAACCCGTTCGAGGATCCCGGCGAGGCCGACCTCACCGCGCATGTCGATTTCGCGACGATCCGCGAGGCAGCCGAAGTCGAGGGCCTCACCGTCCATGGCCCGGTGACGCAGGGCGCGTTCCTGACCGCGCTCGGCATTGATCCGCGCGCCGAGGCGCTCGCCCGCGCCCAGCCCGACCGTGCCGAAAGCATTGCCGAAGACCGTGCCCGGCTGGTCGACGAGGACAAGATGGGCGAGCTGTTCAAGGTGATCGCGCTCACTGCCCCGGGCTGGCCCATTCCCGCGGGGTTCGAATGATCGCCTATCGCGACGCCGTGCCCGCCGACGGCCCCGAGCTGGACGCGATGGCGCGTAAAATCTGGCTGGAGACGTTCGAGCACTCCGCTCCGCCGCACAACATCGCCGCCTATCTCGCGCACGCTTATGGCCCCGATGGTCCGCTGATCCGTGAGCTCGGCGATCCCGAGCGCCGTGTCCATCTCGCGACCGACAGCGGCAGGATCGTCGGCTACACCAAGCTGATCCCGCCCTGGCTTCCCGATGCCGAACCCGGCGCGCTCCAGCTCAGCCAGATCTATGTGGCGAGCAGCCATCATGGCCAGGGCATTGCGCAGGTGCTGATGGACTGGACCATCGCCACCGCGCGCGACGCCGGCGCGCCCGCGCTGCTGCTCACTGTGTGGGAAAACAACCACCGCGCGCGCCGCTTCTATGACCGGCTCGGTTTCGTCCATATCGGCGATTACGGCTTCCCGGTCGGCGACCAGATCGACACCGATCACATCGTGCGGCTCGCGCTGTGAGTGTCGAGATCAACCGCGCCCGGGCCCTCGACGGGGTCGCCCATGGTTTTCTCGGCCGGCGCGGCGGCGTCTCGACCGGGCTGGTCGAGGGCCTCAATACCGGCATCGGATCGCAGGACGACGCGCAAGCCGTCGCCGAGAATCGCCGCCGCGCGGTCGAAGCGGTACTCCCCGGCGCGCGCCTTGTCGGGCTCTACCAAATCCACTCGGCCGACGCGGTCGCGGTGATCGCGCCCTGGGACGACCGCGTCCGTCCCCGCGCCGACGCGCTCGTCACCGCCACCCCCGGCCTCGCGCTCGGTATCCTCACCGCCGATTGCGCCCCCGTCCTTTTCGCC
Source organism: uncultured Sphingomonas sp. (assembly GCA_966251045.1). Lineage (GTDB taxonomy): Bacteria > Pseudomonadota > Alphaproteobacteria > Sphingomonadales > Sphingomonadaceae > Sphingomonas. The sequence goes on along the minus strand of CBINJP010000005.1, from coordinate 85,581 downwards.
GACCGCGAGGCCGGTGTGGTCGGCGCCGCGCATGCGGGGTGGAAGGGCGCGCTGGGTGGCGTGACTGACTCCACCATCTCGCTGATGGAGACGCTGGGCGCCAGGCGCGACCGCATCGCCGCGGCGATCGGCCCCTGCATCGCCCGCGCCAGCTACGAAGTGGACAAGGGCTTCCTCGCCAAATTTGCCGAGGCCGACCCGGCCAACGAACGCTTCTTCGCCGATGGCAGGCCGGGCCATTACCAGTTCGATCTCGAAGCCTATGTCGCGCATCGGCTCTCGCTCGCTGGCCTTGCCCGCGTCGAGCTGCTCGGCCTCGACACTTATGCCGAGCCGGAACGTTTCTTCAGCTTCCGCCGCGCCGCGCATCGGGGCGAGCCGGACTATGGTCGCCAGATTTCGATCATTGGTATCAATTGAAACTTTATTGCGCGTGCCTCTTCGGCTAGGGGGGCCGCAACCCCCGAATCCGGAGACAGTAGATGACCGACGAAACCGAAGCCGAGCTGACCGGCGCCGCGCCCCGCCGCCGCCCCAAGCCCTCGGCCGAGAAGATCGGTAATCGCAAGCTCAAGCCCAGCACGATGATGATGGGCCATGGCTATGATCCGATGCTGTCGGAAGGCTCGCTGAAGCCCCCCATCTTCCTCACCTCGACCTTCGTCTTCCCCAGCGCCGCCGCGGGCAAGCGCCATTTCGAAGGCGTCACCGGCAAACGCCCGGGCGGTGCCGAGGGGCTGGTCTATTCGCGCTTCAACGGCCCGAACCAGGAGATCCTCGAGGACCGGCTCGCCGTGTGGGAAGAGGCCGAGGACGCGCTCGCTTTCTCCTCCGGCATGTCCGCCATCGCCACCTTGTTCCTGTCGATGGTCAAGCCCGGCGACACGATCGTCCATTCGGGCCCGCTCTACGCCGCGACCGAGACGCTGATCGCGCGCATCCTCGGCCGCTTCGGCGTCCATTGGCTTGACTTTCCCGCCGGCGCGACCCGCGCGGAGATCGATGCGGTGATGAGCAAGGCCGCGACCGGCAATGTCGCGCTCATCTATCTCGAATCGCCCGCCAACCCGACCAACGCGCTGGTCGATGTCGAGGCCGTCCGTGCCAGCCGCGACGCGATCTTCACTGGCGCGAACAAGCCGCCGATCGCGATCGACAACACTTTTCTTGGGCCCATCTGGGCGCAGCCGCTCAAGCAGGGCGCCGATCTGGTGGTCTATTCGCTCACCAAATATGCGGGCGGGCACAGCGATCTCGTCGCGGGCGGCGTCGTCGGCGGCAAGGACCAGATCAACACGATCCGGCTGATGCGCAACACGATCGGCACGATCTGCGATCCCAACACGGCGTGGATGCTGCTCCGCTCGCTCGAGACGCTCGAGCTGCGCATGTCGCGCGCGGGCGAAAATGCCGCCAAGGTCTGCGCCTTCCTCAAGGACCATCCCAAGGTCGAGAAGGTCGGCTATCTCGGCTTCCTGGAAGGCGGCGACGATGCCCGCCAGGCCGATATCTACCGCCGCCACTGCATCGGCGCGGGATCGACCTTCTCGCTCTACCTCAAGGGCGGCGAGAGGGAGGCCTTCGCCTTCCTCGACAGCCTCAAGATCGCCAAGCTCGCGGTCTCGCTCGGCGGCACCGAGACCCTCGCCAGCCACCCTGCCGGCATGACCCATCTGTCGGTGCCCCAGGCCCGCAAGGACGCGCTCGGCATCTCGGACAATCTCGTCCGCATCTCGATCGGCGTGGAAGACGCGGACGACCTGATCGCGGACTTCGAGGAGGCGCTGAAGGCGGTGTGAGCCCTTGCGGCGGGCGTGGCGCCGCCCGCCCACCCCTCACAGCTTGATGCCGTACGCCTCGTCGAAGAACCCGGCGAGAATATAGGCTTCGGTCGCATAGCCATAGCCGCGATCGCCGAAGCTCCGCCCCCAGCTGTTGCGGAGGATGAACCGTCCATCGGCGGTATAGCCGACCACCGCGATGGCATGCCCGCCGCGCTGGGTTCCCGGCTGATAGGCGTCGAGATTGCCGCCGGTCGCCTGTGCATTGTCCCAGGTCGCGTCGACATTGAGCCCGACCAGCAACGGACCCTGCGTCGCCAGCCATTCGCGCCAGCGCCGCAGGTTCAGCTTCAGGTTGAAATAGGAAGCGATGCGGAAATTGGCGGCCGATGCGAACAGCGTGTCGGGATTGCCGAGATAGAGGCTGGTGCTCAGGTGGAAGGGCAGCATCGCCTCGGGCGGGCTGCCATATTTGCGCAGGATGTCGAGCGCGTTCTTCAGGCTCGTTCCCGCGCCCTCGACAAAGGTTTCGGGCCGCGTGTCGAACTCGTCGGTTTCCTTGGAAGCCATCCAGGTGAAGCGCGGCGAGAGCATGTCGCCCTTGGCAAGGCGCATGGCCTGCACCATGTGATAGCGCAGCACGCTGTCGGTCGAGGCCCAGCCGACGCACGAGCCCGTCGTTTCCTGATCGTTGATCGCCCACCAATCGTCCGCTCGCAGATCGACCGAGGCGGGCAGTTGCGCGGGCGCGCCGATCGCGTTCGCGGCGAGCGCGACCTGGAAATCCCAATCCTTCTCGGTGCCGCGCGAGGGCACGAGATTGCAGATGCGGTCGAACGCCGGCGTGCTCCCCGCCTTCGCGACGGTCTTGGCTTTTTTCGCCTTGCTGGTCTTGGCCATGAGCGGGCCCTCCTTCGCTCGCGGCCTAGCCCGGCGGCGAGGAGAGCCCGCGTGACCGGCGTCACGCAGGGTCCGGCCCTTTCAGTCCCACAGCCCGGGAATCGCTCCGATCGCCCCCATCACCTGGTCGGCCATCGCCCGGTGATCCTTGAGCGAGGGGTGCCAATCGCAGCCGGTCAGCTCCATATCGACCGTGCGGATCACGCGCACGCGCGCGCCGGCGCGTTTGGCCACGGCCTTGACGTCTTCGAGGAAGGGATCGTGCGCCATCAGGATAAACTGCGCCTGCGGGTGGCGCGCCATCAGAATGCTAAGGAAGCGTGAATAGCTGGCCTCGTAATCGCTGTGGAGCGCGGCCTGATCCTTCCAGCGCTCCCCAGGGTTGAGCGGAGTCGAGAAGTCGTTCGAGCCGAGCTTGATGACGATCAGCTGCGGGTGCCAGCCGCTGTCGTCCGCGACCGATTTCTCATCGCCCGGAATCGCTCGCGCATAGAGGATCGGGAGGTTCTGCTGGGGCGCGACGCCATTGTAATTCCGCACGATCCCCGCGCCCGAATAGGCGTTGACCCGGTAATCCGCATCGAGCCGCTTCGCGACCAGCGGACCGAATGCCTGCTGGGTGTCGGTGGTGTCGTGGATTTCCTTCTGGGTGCAGGTCCGGGTGGGCGAAGTGTTGCCGTAACCGGCGCTATGCGAATCGCCGATGAATTCGATCCGGCGCTTGCGATACCCGGCCGGGCTCGGCTTGCCGCCATAGACGAAGCCGCGAAATACCGCCCCGCCCGACTGGCTCTCGGTCAGCTTTTCGAGCCGGACCTCATGCGGCCCCGGGGTCAGGCCGCTCACCTTGAGCGTCAGCGCGCCCGGCCGCAGCGTCCCGCGATCCTTGCCGTCGACATAGAGGCGGAAAATCTCGGTATCGGTCTCGACCGTCGCCTCGACGCTGTCGCCCATGAAGCGCGATTCGAAATAGACCGCGGGCCAGCCGAAGCGCATCGCGCCGTCCGCGTCCACCACGCGCCCCCCGACATGCGTGACCGGGCTCGATGCGGGCGCCGCCGCCGCCAGCGCCACCGCGCCGAGAATCCACAAACGCCGCATTCGACCTCTCCCCAAATCCGTCCCGTTCCAACCGCTTGACTCAGCGGTCAGCATCCGGCCCAATGCCCCTACGGAGAGGGGCGCAATGAAAGCACAGGCTAACAGGCCGACAACGTTGGCTGCAATCACGGATGCGGAGGCCGCGCGTTTCCTGCTGCGCGCGAAGTTCGGCGCGACCGACGCCGACATCGCCGCGGTCAAGGCGAAGGGCTATGCGGGCTGGCTCGACGACCAGTTCAAGTCGTCCCGCGGGCAATCGGGCGCGGACTGGCTCAATTCACAGGGCCACAACGCGGTCACCAAGGAAGCCGAATATTTCAACCCGACCGCGGGCGATTTCATGATCTGGAATCAGCTGCTCGCCCAGCCCGACGAGATGCGCCAGCGCTGCGCCTTCTCGCTCTCCCAATTCTTCGTGATCTCGCTCAATCCGATCGACGGTTTTTGGCCGCCCTATATCATGGCCGCCTGGTGGAACGTGCTGCTCGACGAGGCCTTCGGCAATTTCCGCACTCTGCTCGAGCGCGTGACGCTCAACGCCGGCATGGGCATGTACCTCAACACCAAAGGCAATCTGAAGGAAGACGCCAAGACCGGGCGCGAGCCGGACGAGAATTACGCGCGCGAGATCATGCAGCTCTTCACCATCGGCCTGTACGAGCTCAACCCCGACGGCACCGAGAAGCTGAAGGACGGCAAGCCGGTCGAGACCTATGTCCAGGCCGATGTGACCAACCTGGCGCATGTCTTCACCGGTTATGATCACGACATGAGCCGGGTGAAGTTCCAGCGCGTGGCGTGGCAGAATTATCCGGTGGTCTCGACCGAGTTCACCAGCGACCCGATGCGGCTCGAGCCCAAGAACCATTCGAAGCGCCCGGTGACCTTCCTCGGCACCACCATCCCCGCGGGCACCCCCGGCGAGGAAGCGCTCAAGATCGCGCTCGACAGGCTCTTCGCCCACCCCAATGTCGGCCCCTATTTCGGGCGCCAGATGATCCAGCGGACGGTGACCAGCAATCCCAGCCCTGCCTATGTCAAACGCGTCGCTGCCGCGTTCGACGATAACGGCGCGGGGGTGCGCGGCGATTTGAAGGCCGTGTGGAAAGCGGTGCTGACCGATCCCGAAGCGCTCGCCGCGGCCGATCCCAAGGATGCGATGGGCGGCAAGCTGCGCGAGCCGGTCCAGCGCATCCTCAGTTGGGCGCGCACCGTCGGCTTCGATCCGGGCGACGGCAAGTACAAGATCTACAATCTGTCGCGCGAGGACACCGGCATCGGCCAGAGCCCGCTGCGCAGCGCCTCGGTCTTCAACTTCTTCCGCCCGGGCTATGTGCCCCCCCACACCGCGATCGCCAAGGCGGGCAAGCAGGCCCCCGAATTCCAGATCACCAACGAGACCAGCGTCGCGGGATACATCAACTTCCTGCAGACCGCGCTGCGCTTCGGCAACTGGCAGTTCAAGCCGACCTATCTGCCGCTCAAGCCGATCGCGCACGATCCGCCCGCGGTGGTCGACTGGTTCAACCTCCATCTGACCGCGAACCAGCTCTCGCCCGCCACCGTCACGCTGATCGCGACCGCATTGGCGAGCAAGAACATCACCGAGGCGAGCCCGGATAACGAGAAGCTCGACATGATCGCCGCCGCCTGTCTGCTCGTAATGAGCGCCCCCGAATATCTGGTGCAGAAATGACCCCAAAGGAACTTCACAGCATCGTCACCACCCCCGTCTCGCGCCGTGCGATGCTCAAGCGCGCCTCGGAGATCGGCTTCATGGGCGCCGCCGCGCCGATGGCGCTCAACCTCGCCAGCATGGGCGACGCCGCCGCCGCGACCGCGGCGGGCGACGATTACAAGGCGCTGGTCTGCGTCTTCCTCTATGGCGGGAACGACCATCCCAACACGCTGATCCCGTTCGACCGGACCAATCACGGCAAATATATGGGCATCCGTGGCGGGGTCTCTTTCCAGCGCAAGGACCTCGAGGCGACCGCGCTCACGCCGCGGGACAAGCAGGTCCTCACCGACGATCTGCAATTTGCCTTCGCTCCCTATCTGCCGCGATTGAAGGTACTGTTCGACGGCGGCAAGCTGGCGCCGCTGCTCAATGTCGGCTCGCTGATCACCCCGATCACGCGCGCGCAGTTCGACGGATCGAACCGCGCGCTCTACCCGCTGCCGCCCAAGCTGTTCAGCCATAACGACCAGCAGACCTATTGGCAGGCGCTGGGCAGCGAAGGCTCGACCGTGGGCTGGGGCGGACGCATCGGCGACTATGCGCTGTCGAGCAACGATCAGGCGCTGCTCACCTGCATCTCGGCGTCGGGCAACGCCGTGTTCGTCTCGGGCGAGAAGGCGCTCCAGTACCAGATCAGCCCCTCGGGCGCGATTCCGGTCAAGGCGATCCAGAAGCTCGATTATGGTTCGGAGCAGATCAGCGCGGCGCTCCACCAGCTGATCACCGCCGAAAGCAGCCACGCCTTCGAGAACGAACTCGGCATCGTCGCGCGGCGCTCGATCAAGATGGAGGGCATCGTCAACGGCGCGCTGTCCAAGGTCGATCTCAAGACCAATTTCGATCTGGTGCCGGGCGAGAATTCACTGGCCGATCAGCTCAAGATCGTCGCGCGGCTGATCGGCGCGCGCAAGGAACTGGGTAGCCGCCGCCAGGTCTTCTTTGTCAGCCTCGACGGATTCGACCATCACTCGAACCTGTCGCTGAAGCATAACGAGCTGATGAGCAAGGTGGATGAGGCGATCGCCGCCTTCTACGTCGCCACTGTCGAGATGGGGGTATCGCGCGACGTCACCACCTTCACCGCCTCGGACTTCGGCCGCACCCTCGTCAACAATGGCGACGGATCGGACCATGGCTGGGGCAGCCATCACTTCATCATCGGCGGCGCGGTGAAGGGCGGGAAATATTACGGCACCGCCCCGCATGTCTCGGCCTCGACCGACGATCAGGTGGGCCAGGGCCGGCTGCTGCCCAGCACCTCGATCGACCAGTACGCCGCGACGCTGGCGAAATGGTTCGGCGTGCCCGACAGCGAGATGGCGACGGTGCTGCCGAATATCGGCAACTTCCAGGGGCGGAATCTGGGCTTCTTGTAAGATGCCGTGCTCCGGCGAAGGCCGGAGCGCTGGAGGCTCGGGGACAACGCTAGCGGCCAACGCTCCGGCCTTCGCCGGAGCACGGGTGCGTTCACGCCGCCAGCCGCACCTGATTCCGCCCGCCTTCCTTGGCGGAGTAGAGCGCCAGGTCGGCCCGGTTGACCAGCTTGTCGCGGTCGTCCCCCGGCACCAACAGCGCGATGCCGGTGCTCAGCGTGATCCCGATCTCCTCGCCGCCCGGCAGCCGGATCTTGCGCCCCGCAATCGCCCCGCGCAGCCGCTCGCACGCGATCCGCGCCTGGATCTCGTCGGTATCGGGCATCAGGATCGCGAATTCCTCGCCGCCCAGCCGCCCGACCACATCGCCGGTGCGCATGATCGCCTCGAAGATTCGCGCGAGCGCGCGCAGCACTTCGTCGCCGCCGGCATGACCGTATTTGTCGTTGACCCGCTTGAAATGATCGACGTCCGCGACCGCGACCGAGAGCGGTATCCCGCTCCGCCGCGCCCGCGCCACCTCGATATCGAGCGAGTGCATGAAGAAGCGCCGGTTGTGCAGCCCGGTCAGCTCGTCGGTGGTGGCGCTCAGCCGCAGCTGCGCGGCGATGTCGCGCACCTTGCGCTGCGCCTTCGCGGTCGAGACGCCCACCGCGGCGGCGACCGCCAGCAGCGCCAGCCCGGCGATCGCCAGCGTGTAATAGGAGGTCTGGATCGCCGCGCTGGCGCGCTCGTTCGCGGCCGATCGCACCGCCAGCAGCCTCCGCTCCTCGCGTTCGATCGCCTCCAGCGTGCCGAGCACCCCGTCGGTGGCGCGCATTCCCGCGCCGCCGCGAACCAGCGCCACCGCGCCCGCCTCGTCGCCGGCGCGGCGCAGCGCGATCGCACGCTCCATCGCGGCGTGAAAATCCGCCGTCTGTGTGCGCAGCGCCGCGACATTGCGCTGTTGTGCGGGATTGTCGCGCGTCAGCCCCGCGATCCGTTCCAGCGCGACCCGTGCCTCGCGCGCGCCGTCGCGATAGGGGGCCAGGAATTTGGGATCGCCGGTGATCAGATAGCCGCGCTCGCCCCTGATCGAGGCGTTGACCGACGATTGCATCGTCGCGCTGGTGACGAGCACTTCAAAGGTATGGACATACCAGGCCTGCGCCGCGCGCCGCTCGGCCGCCGCCTTGTTGGCGTTCAGCACGATCCCCGCGAACAGCGCGGCCATGATGAGCAGGGCGCCGAAGCCGAAGACAAGCCGCTGGCGCCGCCCGCCCGGGTCGGCATCCTGATGATGAGGATCCTGAGACATACGCTCACTCCGGCCACACCCCCGGCCCGAAGCGACTCACTAGTTGATGCAGGTAAATGAAGCCCTTAACGATCGTAAGGGATTCCCCTCAGCCCATCCGCCACTTCCCCCGGAAACATCGTTGCGCTAGGCGCCGTCGCCGCGCCATGTTAGCGCTAACGGTCGAGCGGGATTCGCCCGCCGACAGATCGAGAGGATAAGATGAAGGCCAGGAATCTGCGCCACTTGCTGTGCGCCGCATCGTTGCTCGCGGCCGCGCCCGCCGCCGCCCAGTCGCTGGGGCTGGGCGAGGCAGGCTATTTCGAGGCGCGTGGGGTCAATGTCCTCGTCTTCTCCAACTGGTATGACGGGCTGTTCGCGGATTCCAAGATCTCGGGCATCGAGATCGTCCAGCAGGATGTGCGCACCGCGACCAATGGCGATGTCCGCCTCTCCGCCACGCCCGGCCAGTGGGACCCTATCGGCGCGCTGGTCAGCCGCAACATCGACCCGGCTACCGGCGCGATCGAAGCGGTGCTCGAATATAAGGATTACGGCTTTCGTTACCACATCCGCGCCGAGCGCAAGGGCGGCGCGGTGGTGATCGCGGTGATCCTCGACCAGCCCCTCCCGGCGGCGCTTGCGGGCAAGGCGGGATTCAACCTCGAATTCCTGCCCTCGGCCTATTTCCACCGCAGCTTCATCGCCGACGGCACCGGGGGAATCTTCCCGCTCCATCCGTCGTCGGACATGAAGGCGGGCGGACCGCGCAATGCCGCGAGCGGGCGCAATATCGGCCCCGGCGCCGAGCCGCTCCCCTTCGCCACCGCGTCCAGCTTCGTCCTCGCCCCCGAGGACCCCGCGCGCCGCGTCACCATCACCGGCAGCGCCCCCATCGGCCTCTATGACGGCCGCGATCAGGCGCAGAATGGCTGGTTCGTGCTTCGCTCCGAGCTGCCCTCGGGCAAGACCGGACGCGTCGTCGAATGGACGATCCAGCCCAACAGCGTCGCCGACTATGTCCGCGCGCCCGTGATCGGCCATTCGCAGCTCGGCTATGCCCCCGAACAGGCCAAGGTCGCGGTGATCGAGCTCGACCGGAATGCGAAGCCCGAAGGCCCGGCGCGCCTGCTCCGCGTCGGGCCCGATGGCAGCTTCACCGAAGCCGCCTCCGCAGACCCGAAGCCCTGGGGCAATTATCTGCGCTACAGCTACCGGACCTTCGACTTCACCGCCGTGAAGACCCCGGGCATCTATGTCCTCGATTATGCCGGCACCCGCACCGCGCCCTTCCGGATCGCGGCGGACGTCTATGCCAAGGCGTGGCACGCCACCAACGACGTCTTCATCCCGGTCCAGATGGACCATATGTTCGTCAACGAGGCGTACCGCGTCTGGCACGGAGATCCCCACCGCGACGACGCCAAGCAGGCGCCGGTCAACCACGAGCATATCGATCTCTACCGGCAGGGGCCGACCACCGACACCAGGTTCAAGCCCGGCGAGCATATCCCCGGCCTCGCGGTCGGCGGCTGGCTCGACGCGGGCGATTTCGACATGCGGACGCAGACCAACTACGCGGTCGTCCGCGAGCTGGTCGGCATCTGGGAAACTTGGCGCCCGGCCCGCGACGCGACCCTGATCGACCAGTCGACGCGCCATGTCGAGCTCCACGTCCCCGACGGCGCGCCCGATATCGTCCAGCAGATCGAGCATGGCACGCTCCAGCTCGTCGCCCAGTTCGACGCGGTCGGCCATGCCATCCATGGCATCGTCGAGCCCGATGTCGCCCAATACACCCATCTTGGCGACGCGGCGTCGAAGACCGACAATATCGTCGGCACCGATGACGACCGCTGGGTATTCACCTCCAAGTCCTCGGCGCTCAACTACGGCTCGATCGCCGCGCTCGCCGCCGCCAGCCGCGCGCTGAGCGAGCATCGCCCCGAACTCGCCGGCAAGGCGATCGCCATCGCCAAACGCGTGTGGGACGAGGAGCATAGCCACGCTCCCGATACCTTCCGCCACGGCAACACCACCGGTGGACCGCTCGACGCCGAGGAATTCGGCGCGGCGGTCGAGCTGCTGGTGGCGACCGGCGGCGAGAAGAAATATGCCGATCGCGTCGCGGCGCTGCTGCCCGACATGCTCAAGCGCATGCCCTTCGCGCTGACCACGGCGCTCCGCGCGATTCCGTTCATGCCCGCCAGCTACAAGGCCGACATCCGCGCCGCCGTGATCGCGTGGCAGAAAAGCACGCCACCCGGACGCCCCAACCCCTATGGCGTCCCGATCACCGAAGGCGGATGGGCCGGCAACGGCCTCATCGTCAGCGTCGGCCTCACCGACTATGCGATCCACCGCGCCTTCCCGGACCTGTCGAACGGCGACGGAGTGTTCCGCTCGCTCGATTATCTCCACGGCACCCATCCGGGATCCGACATCTCCTTCATCTCGGGGGTCGGCACCCGCTCGAAGGAAGTCGCCTATGGCTCCAACCGCGCGGACTTCAGCTATATTGCGGGCGGGGTCGTCCCCGGCGTGCTGATCATCAAGCCCGATCTGCCCGAGAATAGCGAGCAATGGCCCTTCTTCTGGGGCGAGAACGAATATGTGATCAACCTCGGCCCCAGCTATATCGCGCTGGTCCACGCGGCGAATGATGTGCTCAAGGAGCGGCGGAAATAGCTAGGCGACCTTCCCCACCGTCTCGTCCGGCGCCCCGGCCGCGGGCGCCGGCAGCGTCTGGGGATGGCCGAACAGATAGCCCTGGACCTCGTCGCAGCCCTCGCGGCGCAGCACGAGCAATTGGCGTTCGGTCTCGATCCCCTCGGCGAGCACCGGGATGTGCAGGCTCTTGCCCAAGGCGAGCACCGCGCGGATGATCGCGATCGCCTGCGGGCTGTCGAGCTCGGAGACGAACAGTCGGTCGAGCTTGATCTTGTCGAAGGGGAAGGCGCGCAGCGTCTCGAGCGACGAATAGCCCGTCCCGAAATCGTCGAGCGCAACGCCGACGCCCAACGCCTTGATCTGGCGAAGGATATGCAGCGCCTGATCGCGATTGGTCATGATCGCGGTCTCGGTCAGCTCGATCTCGAGCCGGTGTGGCGGCATGCCCGTATCGACCATGATCTGGTGAAACAGCGACGCCAGCCCGGCATGCGCGAGCTGCGCGGGCGAGACGTTGACCGCGACCTTCCATGGATGCTGCCACGTCATTGCGTCGGTGCAGGCGCGGCGCATCACCCATTCGCCCAGCGCCGGGATCAGCCCGCTCTCTTCCGCGATCGGCACGAAGACATCGGGCGGGATCGGCCCGCGCTCGGGATGCGTCCAGCGCACCAGCGCCTCGTACCCGCTGACCTCGCGCGTGCTGGCCAGCGCCTGCACCTGATACTGGATTTCGAGCGCGTTCGCGTCGATCGCGCGGCGCAGATCGGCCGCCAGCTCGCGCCGCTCGCGGATCGCCTCGTCGATGGGCGCATCGTAGAAGCACGGCACGCCCACCCCCGCGCTCTTGGCACGATGCATGGCGAGATGCGCCTTGTTGGACAGTGTCTCGGCATCATCGGCGTCCTGCGGCCAGGCGGCGACCCCGATGCTCGCCGCGACGCGCGCGTTGAGCGATCCGATCGACACCGGCGCCTCGAGCGCGGCCTCGATCCGGTTGGCGAAGCCGCTCAGCTGAGCGGGGAGCTCGAAGCGGATGATCGCGGCGAATTCATCCCCGCCGAAGCGCGCCACCATCTCATGCCGCCGCATCTGGCCGCGCAGGCGCTGCGCCAGCGTCTCGAGCACCGCGTCGCCCGCCTTGTGGCCATGCACGTCGTTGATGACCTTGAACCGGTCGACATTGATCGCGACGATCCCGACCCGGCTGCCGTTCGCGCGCGCCAGGTCGATCTCGCGCGTCAGCTCCTCCAGCAGGGTGGCGCGATTGGGCAGGCCGGTGAGCGCGTCGTTGCGCGCCATGTGGCGCAGCCGCAGAGTCACGTCCGATCGCGTCGAGCGGTCGATCACCGCGGCGGAAACCCCGGCGGCGATCACCACCAGCCCGACCAGGGCCGTCGCCAGCCCCAGCGCCTGCATCTGTCCCGGATGAAGCGGATTGGAATCGAGCGCGAGCGGCGTGATCTGGAGCGCGGTCATCGCCACGAAATGCAGCGTCGCGATGGCGGTGACGAGCAGCCCGGTTCCGGCCGCGACACGATACCGGTCGAGCCGTTCCCATCTGAGCGCGCCCAGCGCCGCCCCCGCAAAGATCGCCGCGCACAGCACCGATGCGACGACATAGGGCGTCCGCCACGCGACCAGCCCGTCGACGCGATACGCGGCCATGCCGGTGAAGTGCATCATCGCGATCGCCAGCCCGACGATCGCACCGCCAGCGATCGACCAGGCCATGCCGGGCCGCCAGACCGCGACGCCGAACCCCGCGCCCGTTCCGATCACCGCGACGATCAGCGAGACGATCGTCAGCACCGGATCGAGCGTGACGGGAACCCCGGCGCGATAGGCGAGCATCGCCACGAAATGGGTGCACCAGATCGTCGCGCCCGCGCCGACCGAGGTCAGGAACAGCCAGCCAAGGCTCTGCACCCCGGCGGTGGCCTGTGCCCGGCCGAGCATCTGGACAATGGCGAAAGCGCCCGTGCAGCAGACGAAAACCGCGAGCAGGACCAGCCAGGGATCATGTTCGCGCGCGATGCACAGGGCGACATCGATCATGACCGGCTTCCACGGGACGCGAATCGGCACAGTGCCGGAATCGCTCGATCCAGGTCCATTTTGGAGGCATCGCGGTTAAGATGCCGTGAAATGTAGGAGTTAGGCGTTATTCGCCAGGCGCAGACGACCCCGAGCCCATCCACTCGGCCAGCACGTCCATCTGCACCGGGATGTCGAATTCCATCCCCGCATGATGGTCGTGGCACCAGCGGACCCGTCCGGTGAGCGGCGGCAGCCCATCGACGAACAGCGCCACTTCCATCTCGCTCGCCAGCGCCGCCTCGGTCTCGAACTTGGCGCCGTTGAGCGACAGGTCGCACAGAGTCACATCGCATTCGAGATCGTCGGTATGCATCGTCGCGGGGCGCCGAACGCGCAGCCGGGGAGTGCGCGCGACGCGGCGATAGGGGCCCATCCGGCTGCCGCCCTTGAGCGCCGCGACCACATCGATCGGCTCGGCGAATGCGATCCCGGCCAGATCGTCCTGCACCCAGAGCACGGTCGCGGGGACCGGGCAGTCGGGCGTGATCTCGACCTCGACCGCCACGCCGGCCTCGATCGGCTGGTACAGCCTCAGCATCGCCCCCGCGTTCGAGATGTTCCGGATCATGCACAGCCGCTGCTCGCCGGCGGTGACGAGCTTGCCGACCCGCAGCAGCGAGGTGTGCCGCTCCTCGGTCCGCCGCTCGGGTGGGGACGGGAGTGTTTCGCTGAGCGACACCGCCGTCAGGTCGTGCGCCTCGTAATTATCCATTCTGCCCCCTCTTCCCGCACGTGGGCCGGTCATCCCTGACACCTTTGGAGAATGGGTAATTTGCCTTAGGAGTGCTGCCAGCCGCTCAACGAAAAGGGTTACTGTTGCGGTTAGACAGCGTTGTCACCGAATGCTAGTCAGTGCGCGAAACAAGATCCGGGAGAGGCAGATGACCAATTTTTCGCGCCGCGATGTCGGCAAGACCCTCGGCGCCGCCGCGGCCGCCTCGCTCGTTGGCAGCGCCGGTGCCGCCCCGGCGGCGGCGGCCAGCGCGGCAAAACCCGCCGCGGCCAAGGCGGCTTTGGGCCATGACGGTCTCGCCAACCGCGTCTTCCCGGAAAGCTTCAAATGGGGCTGCGCCACCGCCGCCTTTCAGATCGAAGGCGCCGCCAACGAGGACGGGCGCGGCCAGACCAACTGGGACGTCTTCTCGCACACCCCCGGCAAGACCGCGAACGGAGACACCGGCGATGTCGCGACCGACAGCTATCATCGCTACAAGGAGGACAGCGCGCTCCTCAAGAATCTGGGTGTCGACATGTACCGCATGTCGCTCGCCTGGAGCCGCATCTTCCCCGAAGGCCGCGGCAAGCCCAACCCCAAGGGCGTCGACCATTACAAGAAGGTAATCGACGACCTGCTCGAAAAGGGCATCACGCCCTACGTCACCATGTTCCACTGGGACTATCCGGCGGCACTGCCCGGCGGGTGGCAGAATCGCGACACCGCCTACGCCTTCGCCGATTATGCCGGCTACATGGCGGGCCAGATCGGCGACCGCGTCCAGAACTTCATGACCACCAACGAGATCCGTTGCTACACCGATCTCAGCCATCAGGTCGGCATCCATGCGCCTGGGCTCAAGCTGCCCCCCGCCGAGGTCAACCAGGTCCGCCATCACGGCACGCTGGCGCACGGCCTCGCGCTGCAGGCGATGCGCGCCAAGGTGCCCGGCCGGACGAAGATCGGTCTGGCCGAGAACCCGACCATCTATGTCCCCGTGATCGAGACCCCCGAGCATATCGCCGCCGCGCGCCGCGCCACGCGGGTGGTCAACGCCCCCTTCCTCACTGCCGTGATGGAGGGCCGCTATATCGACCAGTATCTGGAAGCCGAGGGCGCCAATGCGCCCAAGGTGCAGGAAGGCGACATGAAGATCATCGGCGGCGCGGTCGATTTCGTCGGCCTCAACGTCTATAATCCCTTCTACGCCCGCGCATCGGACAACCGCCTCGGTTACGAGATCATCCAGATGCCGAGCAGCTTCCCGCGCATGGCGTCGCCCTGGCTCTATTGCGGGCCAGAGGGGCTCTATTGGGCGGTCCGCCACATCTGCGATCAATGGTCGCCCAAATCGGTCTTCATCTCCGAAAATGGCTGCTCGGCGGACGACAAATTGGTGGGCGGCCGCGTCGATGACGTCGATCGGCTGATGTTCCTGCGCAACTATCTCACCCAGCTCCATCGCGCGGTGTCGGAAGGCTATCCGGCGGACGGCTATTTCCTGTGGAGCCTGCTCGACAATTTCGAATGGGCCGATGGCTATACCAAGCGCTTCGGCATCCATTATGTCGATTTCCAGACCCAGGTCCGTACCCCCAAGCTGACCGCTGAGTGGTACAAGGAAGTGATCCGCCGCAAGCAGGTGCTTTAAGGTTAAAATCCGCGCCCCCTCGCCGTTCTATGAGGAGCGGAAAGGGGGCCGCGGACGATGCTGGTGGTCACGAATATGGCGGCAATGCGCGCGGCCAATGCGGCGCGCTCCGCACAGCGGCAGGCCGCCATCTCGATGGAACGGCTGTCGACCGGCAAGCGCATCAACCGCGCGAGCGATGACCCCGCGGGTCTCGCGATCGCCAGCCAGATGACCGCGCAGATCCGCGGCATGAACCAGGCGATCCGCAATGCCGGCGACGGGATCGCCCGGCTCCAAACCGCCGAAAGCGTGCTGGGCGAAGTCACCAACATGATGCAGCGCATCCGCGAACTCGCGGTCCAGTCGGCGAGCGGAACCTATTCGGACGACGTCCGCGCCAATCTCCAGATCGAAGCCGCCGAGCTCAGCGAGCAAATCAACCAGACGCTGACCGGAACGCGCTTCAACGGCGAGACGCTGTTCGCCCTGAGCCCGGCAAGCGCGGTCGACGTGACGATCCAGACGGGCGCGAATGCCGAGGACACGGTAACGCTCACCACCGACGCGATCGATCTCGATACGGTGGACCTGTCGACCGCCGACGGCGCCACCGCCGCGCTGGACACGATGGACGACGCGCTGAAGGCCGTCGGCACGCGCCGCGCCGCGCTCGGCGCATCGATCAGCCGCCTCGATTCGGTGATCAACAACCTGACCACCAACGTCACCAACCTCACCGACGCGCGCAGCCGGATCGAGGACACCGATTACGCCGCCGAGACCATGGCGCTCGCCAAGGCGCAGATCCTCGCGCAAGCCTCGATGGCGATGCTAGCCCAGGCCAATCAGAACCAGAAGCTGATCCTGCAATTGCTGCGGTAAGAAGCCCTAAGCCGCCGCCGCCGCCAGCGTCTCGCGCACCCGCGCCAGCGCGGTGCCCATCGGGTCGTGCTCGCCCAGCAGCGCGAAGGTGCCGGTGAGCGCGAAGGCGCAATGCCCGTGCACCGTCGCCACCAGCGAGCGCGCCAGCGGCTGGGCGCGGTCCCGGCGCTCCGCCGGAATCACGCGCGCGATCTCCGCCTCCACCATGCCGGTCAGACCGGCGCGCTGCGCCGCATAGGGCTCGGGCAATTCCTCATCGGCGGGAATGCGGTGGTCATAGATCGCCATCCACAAATTCGGATTGCTCGACGCGAAATCGAAATAGCTCTCCACCAGCACCGCGATCCGGTCCGCGGGATCCGCGTCGAGCCGCGCGCGCATCGCCGTCGCCCACAGGCTGAAGGTATGGCTGTTGATCGCCATCACCAGCCGGTTGTGGCTGCCGAAGACATTGTAGATCGTCCCGATCGAATAGCCGATCCGCTTGGCCACTTCGCGCGCGGAGAAACGCGCATAGCCGACCTCGGCCATCAGGGCATGCCCCTCTGCAAGGATCAGCGCCTCCAGCTCGGCGCGGCTATGGTCGGATCGACGCCCCATCGGCGCGGGATAGAAGCACAATTGAACGGTGTCTAATTATTTTATTGAACACCGCTCAGTTTCCGCTATTCCGGCGCAGTAGCAAAGGGGAGCGTGGCGATGGAATGGCTTGTCCTGTTCGGCTTGATGGTGGTGTGCGCGGTGCTCTGGGGACGCGTCAACGCGCTCGAGAGTCAGGTCGAATCGCTCCACGACATGCTCTTCGCGGGCACGCGGCCCCGCCGCCATGAGCGCACGGCGGCGCGTGCGTTCGAGGAAGCCCCCGCCGAAGCTCCACCGGCTCCGGTCGCGCCGCCGGCTCCGGCGCAGGCGCCCCCTCCCCCGCCTCCCCCGCCTCCCATGCCTCACGCGACGATCCCCGCGCCGGTTATCGTCACGCGCCTGGACGACGCCCCGGAGGAAGAAGAAGCGCCCGAACGCCGCACCCTCGGCTTCGAGGATATCTTCGGCCGCTATCTTCCGATCTGGGCGGGCGGAGTCACGCTCGCGGTCGCGGGCTTCCTGATCGTCAAATATTCGATCGACGCTGGCCTGCTCTCCCCCACGATCCGGGTGATCCTGGGCCTGCTCTTCGGCACCGGCCTGATCGCGGGCGCCGAAGTCGCGCTGCGTAGCCACCGCTTCGTCATCGACGACCGCATCCGCCAGGCGCTCGCGGGCGCCGGCATCGCCACGCTCTATGCCTCGATCCTGGTGGCGGCGAACGTCTATTTCCTCGTCGATCCGATGACGGCGTTCGTCGGCCTCGCCATCGTCACCGCGCTCGCCGCCGGGCTGTCGCTGCGCTTCGGCGCCCCCAGCGCGGTGCTCGGACTGGTTGGCGGCCTCGCCGCACCGGCGTTGGTCGGCGCGGACTCGCCCAATGTTCCGCTGCTCGCCACCTATCTCGCCTTCACCGTCGGCGGGCTGTGCGCGCTTGGGCGCAGCCAGCGCTGGTGGTGGCTCGGCGCGCTCGCGGTCGCGGGCGGATTCGGCTGGGGGATGTTGCTGATCGTTGGCGGCCTCAACGACATGGCCTCGATCCTCGCCGTCGGCACGCTGACCCTGCTCTTCGCCATCGCCTTCCCGCTGCTTCTGCTCGGCGACCGCGGCGTCTTTCTCCGCCTCGGCGCGGCGGTGATCGGTGCCGCCCAGATGGCGGCGATCGTCGCCTCTGGCGGCTTCGCGCCGCTCGAATGGGGCATGTTCGGCCTGTTCTCGGCGGCGATCGTCTGGCTCTCGCGCCGCCAGAAGCTGCTCGCCAACGCGCCGCTGATCGGGCTCGCCATCGGTGGCCTGCTGACCATCGCCTGGCCGAGCCCCACCACGACGATGCTCGCGCTCGTCCTCGGCGGCGGCCTCGCAATCTATGGCGGACCCGCCTTGTGGCGTGTCTGGCGCAGCGACGGCGGCCCTGGCGATGCGCTCCAGGTCGCCGGGCTCGCGCTCGCGGTCGGGCTGGTTCCTTTGCTCCATTTCCACGCGCAGTTCGGCTGGCAGAATTTCTCGACGCTGGCGCTCGCGGGTGCCGCGATCACCGCCTTCGCCGCCGCGCTGGGCTGGCGCCATCCCGATCGCCTCGCCGATCCGCGCTTCGCCCTGCTTTCGGTCACCGCGATCGGGCTCGCCCTGCTCGCCGCCGGTCTCGGCCTTCCCGGCTGGGCGCTCGCCCCGGCAACCGCAACGGCGGCGTCCGGCGCGCTGCTGCTGGGCAGGCGCTCGCAGGATAGCCGGATCCAGGTCTCCGCGCTCGCCTTCGTGCTGGCCTCGCTCTTCTTCCTTCTGGGAGCGAACGGAACCGACGAATTGCGCCACGCCGCCGGCCTCGCGCCTGTCCTCGCGCAGATGCTTCCGGCCTTCATCCGCTGGCTGATCCCCGCGGCTGCGCTGCTCGCCTTCGCGCGATGGTCGGACGAGCCCTATCTGCGTCCGGCGATGCAGGCGGGCGCGGTGCTGCTGGGCTATGTCGCTGCGGCGCAATTGTTCCCCGGCGAGTATCTCGCGCTCCTCCCGGCCGCGCTGATCGCCGGTCTCGCGCTGACAGGAAGCCGCGACCGGATCGCGGCTCCGGCGCTCGCTGCCGCCGCCGCGCTGTCGCTCGCCTGGGCGGCGGATCCTCTGCTGATCTGGCTCACCGCCGGCGTCGGGGCGCTGGCCGGCATCCCGCTCTACGTCACCACATTGCCCGAACTGGCGCCCGTCGCGATCCGCATCGCCGCACCCACGCTTGCGCTGATGCTACTGCTCTGGCGCAAGGCGCTGCCCGATCAGTTGCGCAAGATCGGCGCGATCGAGACGGCGGTGCTTGCCACCATCGCGGCCCATGTCGTGTGGAAGCAGCTCTTCGCCATCGCCGATCCCGATGCCTTCACTGCCTATGGCATGGCCGAGCGCACGCTGTGGGAGATGCTGCTGCTCGGCGCGACGCTCTTCGCCTGGCGGCTGGATGCGCGGCGGATCGCGCTTGGTCTCGGCCTTGCGAGCCTGCTCCATTTCGGCTGGTTCACGCTGCTGATCCACAATCCGCTGGCCTATCATCAGGCGGTCGGCCCGTGGCTGGTCCCGGCATACGGCACCGCCTTCGCGCTCGTCTGGCTCTCGAAATATCCGGCGCCCGACCAGCCCGGAGATCGGGTCCGCGGGATCCTGCAGATGGCGCTGATCCTGGTCTTCGCCCTCTCGGCGCTCAGCCAGGTCTTCCGCGGCAGCGATCTGACGCTCGGCGAGGTCGGCCAGGCCGAGGATATCGGCCGGTCGCTGCTCGCGATCGCGCTCGCGATCGGCTTCCTGCAATGGGGCATCCGCCAGAGCGCGCGCGACTGGCGGATCGCCTCGCTGGTGCTGATGCTCGGGGCGGTCGGCAAGGTCTTCCTGCGCGACGCCGCCGGGCTCGACGGGTTGCTCCGCATCGCCTCGTTCGCAGCGCTCGGCTTCAGTCTGATCGGGGTGGGCTGGCTCTACAGCCGCTATTTGCCGGATTCGCGGCTGGCGAAGCGGGAGGACTAGCCCTTGATCGGGCCCGGGGTTAGCCTCGGGTCCGATGATCCGCACCGTCCTCCTTTATGCCGGCGCGCTCGCGGCGGCGGCGCTGCTGCTCCAATGGCTCGAATATGGCCGGTTGATGCGCCTCTTCGCGCCCGAATTCTACGTCACGGCGATCGCGATCGGGTTCACCCTGCTCGGCCTCTGGGCAGGCCATCGCCTCACCGCGCGTCGCGCGCCCGCACCGTTCGAGCGCAACACCGCCGCCATCGCCGCGCTCGGCCTTAGCCCACGCGAATGCGAGATCCTTGAGCTGCTCGCCTCGGGCCGCACCAATCAGGAGATGGCCGACGCGCTCCATATCTCGCCCAACACGGTCAAGACCCACCTCGCCCGCGTCTACGAGAAGCTGGAGGTCGAGCGCCGCGTCCAGGCGATCGAAAAGGCGCGCTTCCTGTCGCTGATCCCGGCCTCATGATGGCGGTTTCGCGAAAATCACCCGTTCGGGCGATGGCGCGTAGGACCGCCATCGGCTGAGCTGGGGCGCATCCATTCAGGGGGAAAGACCATGACCTTCACGCGGTACACGCTCATCTATGGCCTGCTCGTCGGCGCCGTCATCGCAGGCATCATCTCGGTGATGCTCGCGCTCTTCGGCAAGGAAGGGCCGTTCGCTACCTTGTGGTTCGGCTATCTCGTCCAGCTGGTCGGGCTCACCTTCGCTTTCGTCGGCGTGAAGCGATACCGCGATATCGAGCGCGGCGGCGTGATCAAATTCCTCCCCGCGCTCGGACTGGGCCTGGCGATCGCGCTCACCGCGGCGGTCGCCTATGCGCTGGTCTGGGAAGTCTATCTGGCTTCGACCAACTACACCTTTGCCGACGAATATATGGAGTCGGAACGCCTGAAGCTGGTGGCGGCGCACGCGCCGCCCGCCGAGATCGCCCGCAAGATGGCGGAGATGAAGGCGCTGTTCGAAAGCTACGCCAATCCGCTCTTCCGCGTGCCGATGACGATGGTCGAGCTGATCGTGCCGCTCGGGCTGGTCGTGCCGCTGCTCTCGGCGGGGCTGCTTCGCAATCCGAAGTTCCTGCCCGCGCGGTAAGCCTCAGCCGTCGCCCAGGCGCTCGATATCAGCCCCAACCGCCTGGAGCTTCTCCTCCAGCCGCTCGTAACCCCGGTCGAGGTGATAGACGCGATTGACCTCCGTCTGTCCCTCGGCCGCGAGGCCCGCGAGGATCAGGCTCATCGACGCGCGCAGATCGGTCGCCATCACCGGCGCGCCGACCAGCTGCGCATTGCCGTGCACCACCGCGGTGCGCCCGCGCACATCGATATGCGCGCCCATCCGCGCCAGCTCGGGCACGTGCATGTAGCGATTCTCGAAAATCGTCTCGGTCAGCACGCTTGCGCCATCGGCCTTGAGCAGCATCGCCATGAACTGCGCCTGCATGTCGGTTGCGAAGCCCGGGAACGGCGCGGTCGACAGCGTCAGCGGTTTGAGCTTCTCGGGCGCGGCGATCCGCACCGCGTCCTTCTTCTGCTCGACGGTCACGCCAGCCTCGACAAGTGCGTCGAGCGTCGCGCGCATGTCCGCCGCATTCGCCCCGACCAGGTCAAGCGTGCCGCCGGTGATCGCCGCCGCGCAGGCATAGCTGCCCGCCTCGATCCGGTCGGGCATCACCGCATAGGTCGCGCCATGCAGCCGATCGCGGCCCTCGATCTCCAGCGTCTCGGTGCCGATCCCCGAAATCGACGCGCCCATCGCGACCAGCAGGTTGCACAGATCGACGATCTCGGGCTCGCGCGCGGCATTCTCGATCATCGTGCCGCCCCTGGCGGTCACCGCCGCCATCAGCACATTTTCGGTCGCCCCCACCGAAACCACGGGGAAGCTGTACCGCCCGCCCGCCAGCCTTCCGCCCGGGGCGCTCGCCTTCACATAGCCCGCGGCGAGCTCGATCTCGGCGCCGATCGCCTCGAGCGCCTTCAAGTGCAGGTCGATCGGCCGGTTGCCGATCGCGCAGCCGCCGGGCAGCGAGACCGTCGCCTCGCCCATCCGGCCGACCAAGGGGCCCAGCACCAGGATCGAGGCGCGCATCTTGCGCACGATGTCATAGGGTGCGACGCTCGAGGTCAGCTGCTGCCCGCGCATCGTCATCACACGGCCGAAGTCGCTGGGACGGCCTCCCTCGATCGTCGTCGAGACCCCGAACTGGTTAAGTAAATGACCGAAGCTGTCAACGTCGGCGAGTCGTGGCAGATTCCGTAACGTTAGCGGTTCGTCGGTCAACAGTGCGCACGGCATCAGGGTGAGCGCCGAATTCTTCGCGCCAGAGATGGCGATGCGGCCCGAAAGCCGGTTTCCGCCGCGGATGAGGATACGGTCCATTGACGGGCTATTAGCCCCTCGCCGCGCGCGCGCAAGACCAGCCCGTAACGGGCATGGTTGATCGACTTTAATGCAATGATTTCACGGCGCTGCTTTGCATTGCCCGTGGGGGGAAGCGAACAGAGTGGCAGGTAGTTGTTTCGCTGATGTGTTGAGTGAACTCGTCGACCTGACGCCGGGGGAACGAAAAGCGCTCGAAAAACTCGAAGAACGCCAGCGGCCTGTCCGCCGCGGGGCGATCCTCCAGCGCGAGAACGAGGCGTGCGGCGAGCTGTACATCCTCCGCAAGGGGCTGATGATGAGCTATGTGCTGCTCGACGACGGCAGCCGCCAGATCCTGCGCTTCCTCTTCCCTGGCGACATGCTCGGCGTGTCGAGCGTGATCTACCGCGAGGCGCCCGAGACCTTGTGCGCGCTTTCGGAATGCGTGGTCAGCCCCTTCGACCGTAACCAGCTCTCCGCGCTGATCGCCGGCCATGCCCGGCTCTCGGCGATGATCCTCGTCTATTGCCAGATCGAGCGGGTCGCGCTCACCGACCGCCTCGCCGCGCTAGGCCGCACCAGCGCCAAGGCGCGCGTCGCGGCGCTGCTGCTCGAGCTCCGCAATCGTCTGCGCGCCACCGACAAGTCGATCGACAGCGATTTCGCGCTGGGCCTGACGCAGGAGGAAGTCGGCGACGCCACCGGCCTCACCGCGGTCCATGTCAACCGCATGCTCCGCCAGCTCGAGGAAGAAGGGCTGATCGCGCGCGAAAATGGCCGGGTGACATTGGTCGACGAACCCTCGCTCAGCCGCGCCGCCAATTATGTGAACCGCTTCGAGCGCCTCGACCTGAGCTGGCTGCCGAGACCGTGAGCCCCAACGGGACGGTGCGATAAGGGCGGCCAGGAAGGCTCGCCATTCAGTTCAGGCGGTGGCGAAAAGTGTGATTTGCGAGCACCGGAGCGCAGCGTGCTTAAGGCACGTGAGCACCGGAGCGGAGGAAATCGCGCTTTGCAGTCCCGCATGGGCTGAATGGCGAGCCTTCCTAGGCCTTCTCCAGCGTACACTGCAGCGGATGCTGGTTCTGCCGCGCGAAGTCGGTCACCTGCGTCACCTTGGTCTCGGCGACCTCATAGCTGAACACCCCGCACACCCCCACGCCGCGCTGATGGACGTGGAGCATCACCTGTGTCGCCTCCTCCATCGTCATCTTGAAGAAGCGCTGGAGGACGAGGACGACGAACTCCATCGGCGTATAATCGTCGTTGAGCATCAGAACGCGATAGGGCGTCGGCTTCTTGGTCCGCGTCCGCGTGCGCGTGGCGATGCCGACCGAGGGGTCGTCGCCCCCGCCGGTATCGTCGCGGTCATCATCGCCGGCCATGTTCACTGTGATGGGAGGTGTCACGGATATGAAAATATGCCGCGCCCGGTGGAGAGGCAAGGCCGCATCGGGCCGATAAACCCTGTTTCCGGTCCCGCATAAAGAAAAAGGGCGCCCGGTTCGCAGCGGACGCCCTCATCTACGCTTGTACCGGTGAACGCTTACGCGGCCAGCTTGGCCTTCTCGGCGGCAACCGCGACGCGGTTCGACAGCGGCTGCGCGGCGTCGCCGGCGAGCTTGATCAGCGCCTCGGTGTTCTTCGAAGCCTCGGCGACATAGGAGTCGAACGAGGTGCGGAAGAAGTCGCTCTGCAGCTTGAACAGCTCGGTCGGCGACTTGACGGCCGACATGCTCTTCAGCGCGGCGGTCGCGGTCTCGAACGACTTGCGGCCATAGTCGGCGGCGTCCTGGCCGAACGACTCGAGGCCCTTGGCAGCGATCTTGCCCGACTCGACGACGGCTTCGAGGTTGCCCTTGGCGAACTCATTGGCTTCGGCGATCAGAACGGTCGACTTCTCGACGGCGGCCTTGGCGCGGTCGTTGAAGTCGGCGAAGAAGGCCTGCGCCTTGGCGACGTTGGTCTCGATGGTTTCCATGATCTTGGCTTCCTTGATGGCGGCGGTCGCGGCCTCGGGGGCGGCGATCGTTTCGGTTACGGTTTCGAGGACCGGCTCGGCGGTCTCGACGATGGCTTCGGTAACGGTTTCGACTGCGGCTTCGACCGGCTCGACAATGGCTTCCACCATTTCGACCGCGGCCACGGCCGGAACTTCCACTTCCTGCGGCGCTGCTTCGACGGCCGGGACCGGCTCGATCGCGGCGGGAGCGACAGGCTCCACGGCGACCGGCGCGGGCTTCTCAGCCGCCACGGCAACAACCTTGGGCTTCGGCGCGGCCTTGGGACGCGCACCGGCCTTCGAAGCGGCGGCCTTGGCCTTGCCGTTCCTGGGACCCTTGCTTGCCATTGGACTCACCTCGAAATGACGTTGTTGCGATGCAGCATATATGCGTGTGCGCCGCACAATGCAAGGGGCTTTTTGTGCACTGCAACATAAACGTAATTCGAGCCTATTTCAGCCCCTTAGCGCGTCCGCACATAGGTTCCGGGGGCGTCGCCCAGCGGCTTGAACTTCCCTTTCCCGGCAACACGCGCGCCCTTGGCCGGCACTTTCTCCGCGTCGACCGAGTCGATCCAGCCGATCCAGTCGGGCCACCAGCTGCCCTTGGTCTCCTTCGCGCCCGCGAAGAATTCGGTGAGCGTCTCGACCTTCTTGTCGTTGGTCCAATATTGATATTTGCCCGACGAGGGCGGGTTCACCACGCCGGCGATATGCCCCGATCCCGCGAGCACGAACTTGAGCGGGCCCTTGAAGTGGTGAGTGATCTTCCACACGCTCGCCGCCGGCGCGATATGGTCCTCGCGGCCCGCCTGGACATAGGTGGGTGTCGTCACCACTCCCAGATCGACCGGCGTCCCCGCCACCGACATCGCCCCGGGCTGCGCCAGCTTGTTGTCGCGGTAGAGGTCGGTCAGATAATCCAGATGCCATTTGGCGGGCAGGTTGGTGACGTCCGAATTCCAGTGGAGCAGGTCGAACGGCGCGTAATCCTTGCCCATCAGGTAATTGTTGGTGACGTAGTTCCAGATGAGATCCCGGCCGCGCAGCAGGTTGAAGGTCGCGGCCATATAGCGTCCGTCGAGGAAACCTTCCCCGCCCAGGCTCTGGATCAAGGCGAGTTGGTCGTCGTCGACGAACATGGTCAGGTCGCCCGCCTCGGAGAAATCGACCTGCGCGGTGAAGAACGTCGCGCTCTTCACCTTCGCCGCCTGTTTCCGCGCATGCAGCACCGCCAGCGTCGCCGCCAGCGTGGTCCCCGCGACGCAATAGCCGATCGCGTGCACCCCCTCGACGCCCAGCAGCTCGCGCACCGTATCGATCGCGTCGATCTGCCCGCGTTCGATATAATCGTCCCACACGATATCCTTCATCGAGGCATCGGCGGACTTCCATGAGACGACGAACACCGTCAGCCCCTGCTCGACCGCCCAGCGGATGAAGCTCTTCTCGGGCGTCAGGTCGAGGATGTAGAAGCGGTTGATCCAGGGCGGGAAGATCAGCAGCGGGATCTTGTAGACGCTCTCGGTCGCGGGCGAATATTGGATCAGCTCGTACAGGTCGGTCCGCTTGACCACCTTGCCCGGCGTCATCGCCAGGTTGCGCCCCAGCTCGAAGGCGTTCGGATCGCCCTGCGTCATCTGGCCCTTCTGAATATCGGCCATCATGTGCTGGAGACCCTTGAGCAGGCTCTCCCCCTTGGTCTCGATCACCTTGTCGATCACTTCGGGATTGGTCGCGGGGAAGTTGGTTGGGCTCACCGCGTCGATGAACCCCTTGGTCGCAAAGCGGGCCTGCTCCTTCTGCTTCTCGTCCACCCCCTCGATCGCGTCGACGCCCTTGAGCATGTGATCGGCGATCATGAAATAGCTTTGGCGCAGGAAATCGAACACCGGCTCCTCGCGCCAGGCGGCCGCCTTGAAGCGCTTGTCGCGCGCCTGTTCGGGGGTCTCGGCAAAGGGCTCGGCGCTCGCGGGATCGAGGAAGCGTTGCCATAGCTGCATCGTGTCCGCCCAGAAGCTCGCGGTCGCGCGCACCGCGGCGGTCGGGTCCATCATCGCGGGCATGGCGGGCGCCTTTTCGAGCGCGTCGATGCCCTGTTCGAGCATCATCTGCTGCGCGCGGCCGAGCACCCAGGTCCAGTGCTGCAGGTCTTCGAGCCTGGGAGGGTCGGATGGAGTCGGTTCGGGCGGGGTCGTTTCGGGCATGAACCTTCCTACCGACTTTTCTGCTGCACGTCAGCGCGCATATGGCTTATCAACACTTCCGGGTGCACTGACGCACCTCCCTCCAACCCAAGAGAGAACGAGGAAATGTCCGAAGAGTTCTACCGCATCAAGCGCCTGCCCCCCTACGTCATCGCCGAAGTCAACGGCATGCGGGCAGCAGCGCGTGCGGCAGGCGAGGACATCATCGATCTCGGCATGGGCAATCCCGATCTGCCGCCGCCGCCGCACGTGATCGAGAAATTGTGCGAAGTGGCGCAAAAGCCCGACGCGCACGGCTATTCGGCGTCGAAGGGCATTCCCGGGCTTCGCAAGGCGCAGGCCAATTATTACGGCCGCCGCTTCGGAGTCGATGTCGATCCCGAGACCGAGGTCGTGGTGACGATGGGATCGAAGGAGGGCCTTGCCAGCCTCGCGACCGCGATCACCGCGCCGGGCGACGTCGTGCTCGCGCCCAATCCGAGCTATCCGATCCACACCTTCGGCTTCATCCTCGCCGGCGCGACGATCCGCGCGGTGCCGACCACGCCCGACGAGAAATATTTCGAGAGCCTCGAGCGCGCGATCGCCTTCACGGTGCCGCGGCCCTCGGTGCTCGTCGTCAATTACCCGTCGAACCCGACGGCGGAAACGGTGGATATCGGCTTCTACGAGCGGCTGGTTGCCTGGGCGAAGGAGAACCAGGTCTGGATCATCTCCGACCTTGCCTATTCCGAGCTCTATTACGACGGAAGGCCGACAACCTCGATCCTCCAGGTCAAGGGCGCCAAGGATGTCGCGGTCGAATTCACCTCGCTGTCCAAGACCTATTCGATGGCCGGCTGGCGGATCGGCTTCGCGGTCGGCAACAAGAAGCTGATCGCGGCGATGACGCGGGTGAAGTCGTATCTCGATTACGGCGCCTTCACCCCGATCCAGGCCGCCGCCTGCGCCGCGCTCAACGGCCCGCAGGACATCGTCGAGGCGAACCGCCTGCTCTATCACAAACGCCGCGACGTCCTGGTCGAGAGCTTCGGCCGCGCCGGCTGGGACATTCCCGCACCGCCCGCGTCCATGTTCGCCTGGGCGCCGCTCCCGCCGGCGCTCGCGCATTTGGGCAGCCTCGAATTCACCAAGCAGCTCCTCACCCACGCCAAGGTCGCGGTCGCGCCCGGCGTGGGTTACGGCGAGAATGGCGAGGGGTTCGTCCGCATCGCGATGGTCGAGAATGAGCAGCGCCTCCGTCAGGCGGCGAGGAACGTGCGCAAGTACCTCCAGAGCATGGGCGTCAACACGCCATCGGCGAAGGCAGGCTAGCGGGTGGCCGGGGACGGGAATGGCCGGCCGCACGGCCGCATATTTTTTATCGTCCTCGGCTGCCTGACCTTCCTGGCGAGCCTGGCCATGATCTTCGCTTCGATGGCCCTCTCCTTCCTCGGCGCCAGCTTCGCGGACGCGCCGGGCGCGAGGGCGCCCGATTCCAGCGGCTTGATGCTGGGCGGCTTCGCCTGTCTCGTCCTCGCGGCGCTCATGTTCCGGCTCGCCCAACGCGACCGCTAGCGGCGGTTGTTTGGCGAGCGCGATTGCGCCAAAGCCGCGCGCATGACCGGCTTCCCCTTTTCCACCCGCTTTCGCGTCCGCTATTCTGAGATTGACGGGCAGAAGATCGTCTTCAACTCGCGCTATCTCGAATATGCCGATGTCGCGATCACTGAATTCTGGCGCTGGGCGGATCTGACCGAGATCGGTCCCGACTGGCTCGACGCCGAGTTCAACGTCGTCCGCGCGACAGTCGAGTATAAGCAGCCGCTCAAGCTCGACGACATGATCGAGGCGTTCGTGCGGATCGACCGGGTGGGCAATTCGAGCATGACCCACATGATCCATCTCTGCCACGCCGACACCGGCGAGCTCCATGCGAGCGTCGAGATCGTCAGCGTCCATGTCGATCTGGAAGCGCGAAAATCGGTGCCGATCCCGGTGAATGTGAAGGCGCGGCTGGAGGCGTTGGGCGGCTAGTCGCCGATCCGGCGGAAGATGGCGGGCGCAAACCGGGCCTCGCCGCGCTCGATCCGCCCGATCTCCGCGCGAAACTCGGACTCGGCGGCGGCAAGCGTGGTCAGCGCGCATTTGAACTTCAGCGGCGGGACGCCCACGCGGCGCGGCATGTCCGGATCGTGGCACGGCACCGTAAACAGCTCCGCCCGGCCATCGCGGAAGCGCAGCAGCGGATAATAATAGCCCTGGGGCGGTACCTCATTGGCCTGGACGACGTAGAAATCGGTCCCAGGCAGCCGCCGCAGCCGGAAATCGAAACGCGCGAATCCGCCCTCCTCATCTCCGCGCCCGCTCAGGCTGTAGCCGCCCGCCACCGCATCGATGCGCGCATCGCTCTCGCCGGGACAATGGATCATTTGACGACGCACGTCATTGTCGGTTTCGGAGTAGCCGAAGTCGATGCACTTCGAACGCGCTTCGGCGCTGAGCTCGGCCAGTTCGGCCGGGCTATTCCCCACCATCACCGCATAAAGCCCGGATTTCAGCTCGGTCGGGCTCTCGCTCGTCGCAATCAGCGGCGCCTCCGACCGGGGAACCCCGCATGCGCTCAGCAGCAGCGCCGCGAAGAGCCAGCCCCCGCGCATCTATTCCGCCGCCTTGACCTCGGGCTCGTCCTCGCGCGCCACATCCTCGGGCAGCGCCCAGTGCAGGTCGCCCTTGCTCAGCACGCGGCCGTCATGGCTCAGCACTTCGACCGGACGGATCGGGCGGCTGTCGCGCGCGTCGACCAGCACCGGGGTCGCGGGCACGCCGGTCTCCCAGCGCTCGCCCCATTGGCGCAGCGCGACCATCGTCGGCAACAGCGCGAAGCCCTTGTCGGTCAGGCGATATTCGATCTTGCGGCGATCGTCGGGGCATGGCGCGCGCTCGAGGATGCCATGGCCCACCAGCCGCGCGAGCCGGTTCGCGAGGATGTTGCGCGCGATCCCCAGCTCGGACTGAAACTCCTCGAAATGGTGCAGCCCGTTGAACGAGCCGCGCAGGATCAGGAATGACCAGCGCTCGCCCATCGCCTCCAGCGCAGCCGGAAGGCTGCACAAAGCCTGAAGATCCTCACGGAGCATACCACCCATAACCACACACCCTATCGCATTTCACGTTGCAACGGAACGACATAGATTTTTGCAACGCAGCACCAGTTTCTGCTTGCAACCTATCTCTAGCTCAATTAAGTAGTGATTCGCAACCTAGTTGCAATCGAGACTACCCCAGGAGGAAGACATGAACCGTTTGATCGCCGTCGCGGCAGCTGCCGCGGCAACGCTGGCGCTCGCCCCCGTGTCGGGCTTTGCCCAGACCACGCGCGGCTATTATTCCGCGACCCCGGTGACCGCCCCCGCCAAGTCGAGCATCGTCACCCGCACCACCGTGTGGAACTGCGGCGGCGGCACCTGCGTCGCGTCCAAGGCGACCTCGCGCGACGCCATCATGTGCGAGCTGGTCGCGCGCGAAGTCGGCACGCTCCAGTCGTTCAGCGCCGGCGGCGCCGCGTTCGACGCCGACGCCCTCGCGAAGTGCAACGCCCGCGCGCGCTGATCTGATCGCGATCCGGCCACAAAAAGGGGCGTTCCGGGCATCCGGAGCGCCCCTTTTTGCTGGAATATGTTGCAAGGCAACAGTTTCCGGCCCCATCTAGGGACGATGTTGCGCCAATATCAGCTGGTCGATCGGGTGCTGAGCTACGATCCCGAGGCCGACGAGGCCCTGCTGAACCGCGCCTATGTGTTTTCGGTCAACGCGCATGGTTCGCAGAAGCGCGCCTCGGGCGATCCCTATTTCAGCCACCCGATCGAGGTGGCAGGCATCCTGACCGACCTCCATCTCGACGACGAGACGATCGCGACGGCGATCCTCCACGACACGATCGAGGATACGGTCGCCACACCGGAGGATATCCAGCGCCTGTTCGGCGACAATGTCGCCCGCATGGTCGATGGCGTGACCAAGCTCAGCCGGATCGAGGCGCAGAGCGAGAATGAGCGCGCCGCGGAGAATCTGCGCAAGTTTCTGCTCGCCATGTCGGACGATATCCGCGTGCTGCTGGTCAAGCTCGCCGACCGGCTCCACAACATGCGCACGCTCCATCACATCAAGTCCGACGAGAAGCGCCACCGCATCGCCCGCGAGACGATGGACATCTATGCTCCGCTCGCCGAGCGGATCGGCATGTACGAATTCATGAAGGAGATGCAGAGCCTCGCCTTCAGGGAACTCGAACCCGAAGCCTATGAATCGATCACCAAGCGATTGGACGCGCTCAAGATCGAGGGCGAGGACCGCATCGCCAAGATCGCCTCGGGGCTCAAGCTGCTGCTCAGCCGCAACGGCATCGAGGCCGAGATCACGGGGCGCGAGAAACATCCCTATTCGATCTGGAAGAAGATGTCCGAGCGCCACGTCTCGCTCGAACAGCTCAGCGACATCATGGCTTTCCGCGCGACCGTCGCCACCGAGGAGGAATGCTATCGCGCGCTCGGGGTGATCCATCGCCGCTGGCCGATGGTCCCCGGCCGCTTCAAGGATTATATCTCGACCCCCAAGCGCAACGGCTATCGCTCGCTCCACACCAGCATCATCCATGCCGAGAATATGCGGGTCGAGATCCAGATCCGCACGCAGGACATGCACGCCCAGGCCGAATATGGCCTCGCCGCGCACTGGGCCTACAAGCAGGACAGCGTCCGCCCCGATACCCAGGTCAGCTGGATCCGCGACCTGATCGAGATCCTCGACCATGCCGACAGTCCGGAAGAGCTGCTCGAACACACCCGCATGGCGATGTATCAGGACCGGATCTTCGCCTTCAGCCCCAAGGGCGAGCTGATCCAGCTGCCCAAGGGCGCGACTCCGATCGATTTCGCCTATGCGGTCCACTCCAATCTGGGCGACCAGGCGGTGGGCGCGAAGATCAACGGCCGCGTCGTGCCGCTGCGCACCGAGATCGAGCAGGGCGATCAGGTCGCGATCCTGCGTTCCAAGGCACAGGAGCCGCAGGCCAACTGGCTCAACTTCGCGATCACCGGTAAGGCCCGCGCCGCGATCCGCCGCCATATCCGCCACAAGGAACGGCTCGAAATGGTCGCGCTGGGGCGCAAGCTCTATGACGAGATCGTCAACCGCCTGCCCACCCCCGCGGGAGACAGCGCGCTCAAGGACGCGCTCAAGCGGCTCAAGCTGCCCGACGAAAGCGCGCTGATGGACGCGATCGCGCGGCGCAAGCTGACCGACGCGCAGGTGATGGAGGCGGTGATGCCCGGCTCCGCGTCGGACGCCGATCACGCTCACCCGCCCCAGGCGCATGCGATCGACATCAAGGGGCTGACGCCGGGCGTCGCCTTCACCCTCTCCGAGGATTGTCGTCCGGTCCCCGGCGACCGCATCGTCGGCGTGCGCCGTCCCGGCGAGCCGATCGAGGTCCATGCGATCACTTGCGCGCATCTTTCGGACGACGAGGACTGGGTCGATCTCACCTGGGGCGACAAGGCCGAGGGCGGCGTCGCCCGCATCGCGGTGACGCTCAAGAACGAACCCGGCGCTCTCGGCGCGGTCGCGACGCTGATCGGCGCGCACAAGGCCAATATCCTCGGCCTGCGCCTCGACAATCGCGACACCACCTTCCACCTCAACACGATCGACGTGGAGGTGCGCAACGCCGCGCATCTGATGAAGCTGCTCGCCGCGCTGCGCGCCGCCGACGCGGTGAGCACCGCCGAGCGGGTCTGACCCGCGGTGCGCGAAGTCTGCGACTTCGTGGTGATCGGGCTGGGCGCGATGGGCAGCGCGGCGCTCGCTTCGCTTTCGGAACATGGCCGCGTGATCGGGCTCGAAGCCGCGACTCCGGGGCATGCGGGCGGCTCGTCGCATGGCGAGAGCCGGATCTTTCGCGTCTCGAATTTCGAGAGCCCGGCCTATACTCCGCTCGCCGAGCAATCGCTCGCGGTCTGGCGGGGGCTGGAGCGGGAAGCAGGCGAAGTCTATCTGCCCACCGGCCTGCTCGAGGCAGGCGCGTCGGACTCGCCGATCATCGCCGGGCGCGCGGGCGACACGTCGCTCGAACGCCTCTCACCCGCCGATGTGCACGCGCGATATCCGGTCTTCGATCTGCCGGACGGCTGGTCCGCGACCTTCCAGCGCGACGCGGGAATCCTGCGCGCCGATGCCGCGATCCGGCGGCAGATCGAAAGCGTGCGCCAGCCGGACGCGGTCCGCATCGCGCGCGCGGTGTCGATCGAGCAGCGAGGAGATGGGGTCGAAGTGACGACCGCCGACGGACAGCGCATCGCGGCGGCGGCGGCGGTGGTGACCGCGGGCCCCTGGATCACCGCGCTGATCCCCGCGCTTGCCGGGCGGATCCGGGTGACGCTGCAGACGATCGGCTGGTTCGCGCCCGCACCGGCCGCGCCCGTGGGTCTCGGACAGATGCCGGTCTTCGCGTTCGAGACTGGCGACGCGATGGAACTGCTGTACGGCTTCCCCGACTTTGCCGGGCTCGGCGTGAAGGCAGCGGCGCATGCCCATGGCCCCGAATGGAGTCCCGGCAGCCCGCGCCCGGACCAGGCGACGCAGCGTGCGGCGCTGGCGCAGGTGCAGGCGGAGCTCAAGCGATTCGTGCCCGGGGCCGGCCCGCTGCGCGCGACGACCACGTGCCTCTATTCGAACACCGCCGATGAGGAATTCATCGTCGATCGCTGCCCCGGCCGGCCGAACATCGTCTTCGCCTCGGCCTGTTCGGGGCATGGCTTCAAGTTCGCGCCGGCGATCGGGGCGATGCTCTCCGAGCTCGCCCGCGATCCCGGCGCGGTCGCTCAATTCCCGCTGTGAGGCGTCTCACTCGATCATCACGCCCACCACGCGCCAGGCGCCGTCCTCGCGATCGAGCGTGACGGTCTCCGTCGCCTCGGCCCTGTTGGCGAAGCGCGTGCGGAACTTCACCACCTCATAGCCGTGCGGTGGGGCGGGAAGATTCTCCTGGCTGACGAAGCTGCGCGAGATCATCGCGCCCAGCGGCGTCCGCGCCTGTTCGGATGCGTCCGACCAGACCTGCAGCGTGTTCATCTTGCGGAACGACGATGCGGTCGCGCGGTAGCTTTCGGGCCAGTTTCCCTGGTCGAGCAGGACCAGGAATCGCCGCGCGGTATCCACCACCTCGGCATCGGGGCTCACGCGCTGCGCAGCCGGCGCGAGCGGCGGGGCGGGAGCGAATTGGGGGAAAGCGGCAAAGGCCAACAGGCCGAGAGCAAGCGTCATTACGGGAACTCCGAAGATCAGGGACGGACGGTATGCCCGTCCGGCGCCGCCGATCGGCGCCGCTTCCTGATCGATCCGGTCGCGGTCCGCGTCTTCCCCGATTCCCGTGTCCCCAAGGAAATCGGGGGTCGCGCCGCCTTCCGCCGCCAGCAGCAGCCGCGCCGCCTCGCGGCTGCTCGAGACCGCCATCTTGCGCCGCGCGTCGCGAAGCCGCTCATTGATCGTGTGCACCGAAAGATCGAGGCTGCGCGCGATCGACTTGGCGTCGTGGCCGCGGACGATCAGCCGAAGCGTCTGCTTCTCCTTCTCGGAGAGCGCCCAGGAAACAGCGTCGGCCCGTGTGCTCATAGCTGCCCGGAATCTAGGCCAGGCCCGATGCCGCAGCTACCCCGAAAAATTCGTACCTTCGGGATGGCGCGGACGCCGGCACCCTTGCGCGCCGGAGCACAGGCGCCTTGCGGCGATACTGCGTTTCGCTAGGCTGGGCCCATCACATCAAGAGGGGCCTGCCCGTGGATCGCCGTTCCTTTCTCCATTCGACCAGCGCCGCCGCCGCGCTGGCGCTCCTGCCCTATGCCGCCCGCGCCGCCACCGCCGAGGGCAAGGATGCGGAGCTCGCCAGGGTCTTCGACGCCGCCTTCAAGGAGTCGCTGCGCAGATCCCCCGAATCGGCGACCCAGCTCGGGCTCGACAAGGGCGAGAACGCCGGCCTCAAGCATTTGCTGAGCCCGCGCACCGCCGCCGCGCGCAAGCGCAACCTCGCCGCGCTCCAGGGCACGATCAAGCAGATCGAGGCGATCGGCCCCGACGGGCTTTCGGAACAGTCCCGGCTCGACCGCGAAGTCGTGCTCTACTCGCTCAGGGCCCGCACCGTCGGGCCCGAGAAGTTCAACCTCGATTCGGCGGTCCGCCCCTTCACCATCTTCCAGCAGGGCGGCGCCTATTTCTCGACGCCCGACTTCCTCAACTCGGCCCACACCATCGCCAATGCCGACGATGCCGAGGCCTATCTCGACCGGCTCGACGCCTTTGCCCGCGTGCTCGACGAGGAGACCGCCGAGCAG
This sequence comes from uncultured Sphingomonas sp., assembly GCA_966251045.1. Classification (GTDB taxonomy): domain Bacteria; phylum Pseudomonadota; class Alphaproteobacteria; order Sphingomonadales; family Sphingomonadaceae; genus Sphingomonas. The sequence continues at coordinate 50,899 of CBINJP010000005.1, read as the reverse complement.
GAGGCCGATGCCGCGCGCGGCGTGGTCGCCCCCGATTTCTGCCTCGACCTGACGCTCGGCCAGATGGCCGCGCTGCGTGGGCAGGCGCCCGAGGCGAGCGGGCTCACCGCGTCGCTGGTCCGCCGCACCGGCCAGATCCCCGGCGACTGGGGCAGCCGCGCCGCGACGATGGTGTCGAGCCGCGTCTATCCCGCGCTGGACCGCCAGATCGCCCTCATCAAGAAGCTCCGCGCCAAGGCCCGCACCAGCGCCGGCGTGTGGGACGTGCCCCAGGGCGAGGCGATCTATGCCGCCGCGCTGGAGGCTTCGACCACCACCAAATTCACGGCCGCCGAGGTCCATCAGATGGGCCTCGACCAGGTCGCCGGGATCAGCGCCGAGCTCGACGCGATCCTCAAGGCGCAGGGCTTTACCCAGGGCTCGGTCGCCGAGCGGCTGACCGCGCTCAACGCCCGGCCCGAGCAACTCTATGCCGACACGGCGGAAGGCCGCGCCGAGCTGATCAAGGGGCTCAACGAGGGCCTCGCGCACGTCACCGCGATGCTGCCCCGCGCCTTCCTCAACGTGACCAAGGCCCCGCTCGAGATCCGCGCGGTGCCGGTCGAGATCCAGGACGGCGCCTCGAACGGCTATTACCGCCGCGCCGCGCTCGATGGATCGCGCCCGGCCATCTATTTCATCAACCTCAAGAGCGTGGGCGACTGGCCCAAATATACCCTCCCCTCGCTGACCTATCATGAGGGGCATCCCGGCCATCACCTCCAGATCTCGACCAGCCAGGAGGCCGAGGGGCCGCTGATCCGCAAGACCAGCTTCTTCGGCGCGTATAGCGAGGGCTGGGCGCTCTATGCCGAGCAGGTCGCGGACGAACTGGGCGCCTATGCGAGCCCGCTCGAACGCGCGGGCTATCTCCAGTCCTTCCTGTTCCGCGCGGCGCGGCTGGTGATCGACACCGGCATCCACACCAAGCGCTGGAGCCGCGAGCAGGCGACCGATTACATGGTCCAGACGGTGGGCTTCGCGCGCCCGCGCTCGCAACGCGAAGTCGAGCGCTACTGCACCCAGCCGGGGCAGGCGTGCAGCTACAAGATCGGGCATATCAGCTGGGTGCGGGCGCGGAAGCGGGCGCAGGAGATCGCGGGCGCGAAGTTCGACCTCAAGCAATTCCACGAAGTGATCCGCGCCGGCGCGGTGCCGCTGACGATCCTCGAACGGCTGGTGGAGGAACGGGCGAAAAGCTGGGTGTGAGGCAGGTTTACCCCGGCTGGGTCAGCGGTGGTTGAAGAGTCACAGTCCCATAGGTGAGCGGGCGTTGTGACTCTTTGGACGGCGCGCTTACTCGCCTGGGGTAAGCGTTGGTCGCAGCGGGGAAGCGCCGTGCGAGCGCGGACGCGCGGCTTATGTGGACTTAAGTGGAGGCCAAGCTTCGTTCAGGCGCATGCCCGCGCGGGCGCGGCCGGTTTACACCTGGTTGATGCGGTTGACGCCTATATCGGGAAAAAACTTCGTGGTTCGCGGGCGAGCGATGGCGGCCCCGCGAACCGGCGGAGGGGGTGGAGGATGGACGGGTCAAAGAGCGGCCTGAGCTTCCGGCACGGGGAGTGGAGCAGGGGAAATCCAACATTTCAAGGGGTAGCTCGAGGCCTCATCTGTGCAAGACTGGCAGAACATTTCGGGCGATTGCCAAAGTCTTCGAAGGCCAAAAGCATCTAGTCGACCTTGATGGTACCGCCTCGCGCGTGGGGGAAGTCTTTGACGAACCGGCGTGCGAGATCGAAATCACCGTTCTTGCAGACGAGAAACCGCGTCGCATATTTCACCTGCAAGGAGTTATTGAAATCCATGAGGTCGTCCGTCGCCTGATAGGCGGTGCCGTCCCGGAAATGTCGCAGCATCTCCATTTGGGGAGCAATTGCGCGCTCAGCTGCCTCAATCGACTTGCGCATCCACTGGGCGGTAATTCGGCCAGCCACAAATGCCTCGAAAGCCTGAGCTCGCGCTGCCTGCATCCCTTGCTCATATGCCTCGCGAGCCTTGCCAAAGATGCTCGGGCAGAACGCGCAAAGCACCAAGTCTGCCGATAAGGGGAGATAAAGTTGGATGCCCGGCACAGCGAGGCCGAGGTTTCCGTAGGGACCGAGCTTTTGATCGTTGTGTAAGGTGACTGGGTTGTCGGCCAGATAATAAGCGCGTCCCGGCGCAGCTCTCACTAGCAGAAAGTCCTTCATCGCGATGATCCCGGCGAACTCCGCTAGCGCCCTCCCGATGCTGTCTAGGTGGCGAGCCTTGATGGTGTCCTCGGTAGGCGGGACGTAGCCCTCAATATCCTCCACCTTGAAACCCATCGCTTCGGTCTTGTCCGTAATCATCTGGTCGAATTGCAACAGGAGTTCGCGGTGCCCCTTGGTGCGAAGGAACTGGATCGTCATGAGCAGCGCAAGGTTCATGCGCTCATCGTCTGATCTGTCTAAGCGCCGGTCAGCCACCACACGCTCATAGGTTGGCAGCACTTGGTCCTCGACCCCGCACATCGCGCCTTCATAGCTGACGCGCCATTTCTCATCCACCTTGAAGTCGTTGAAGCGCCGCTCAGCCATAATGTTTGCGATAGAAGTCGGAAAAACCTCCCCGGTCTTTTTGTCAAAGACGGCGACCTGCTCTTTCTCCTCAATCGCGAGGAAATGACGCAGCATGAATTTCGGAACATAATGGTGGTTGGCGGCAATTAATTGCGTTGCCTTGGTTGCTTTGGCCATGTGCGTACATATGGCTTAATCGCGGCGGTGTAGAGGGCTTTAAGCGTCGAGCGAGAGACTGAGCGCGGCGACTGCCGCGCCATTTTCCCGCGGCTATGCCGCCCTCCCCCGCCGCTCCACCGCCGATGCCTCCTCCTCCGCATCCTGCGGCGCGCCCAGGAACGCCGCCAGTGTGCGGCCCCGCTCGCGCACCGTGTCGCGGAACCAGAAGTCGATCATCTCGTGGAGCCACACCCGCCGCCCCATCCGGTAGTACCAGCGGATCGCGTGGCGGATCTTCGGGTCGGGGTTCCAGGCCCAGCGCATCAGCGCGCGGGGGCGGAGCTGGGCGCAGGCCTCGATCAGCTTGACCATCAGGAAGAGCTGCCAGGGACGGAGTTTCTCGGTCGCCAGCACCTGATGCTTATAGTCCCACTTCGTCAGGTCGTCCTGGACGATGGTCCGCTTCTCCGCGATCCGGAAGAAGGGGGTCCAGCGATGCGGGGTGACGTAGAGCGCTTGAATCTGATCGGGATCGTAGGAGATCAACTGGCGCAGGCCGCGCAGCAGATCGCGCCAGCCCTCTTCGTGGAAGCCCGCCACCCAGGTTGCCATCGAGAGAATATTGTGCCGGCGGAGCAGCTTCACCGCCTCGCGGTCGGTGGTGGTGGCACCGCCTTTGCGGATCAGCTTGAGGGTCGCCTCGTCGGTATTCTCCATCCCCATCAGGAAGCGCTCGAACCCCGCCGCCTTGTAGAGATGGAGGATATCGGCATCGCGGACGATATCGTCGGCGCGGGTCGAGCCGACGAGCGTGACCGAGATATTCTCGGCGATCAGCGCCTCGAGGAAGGCCTTCCATGGCTTGCGCCCGGCGCTCGGATTCTCGTCGGCGAAGTTGAACACCTCGACGCCGTGATCGCGGTGGAGCCGGGCGATCTCGGCGGCGAGCTTTTGGGGATCGCGGTGCCGCCACCGCGTCCAGAAGCCGCGCTGCCCGCAATAATTGCAGAGATGCGGGCAGCCGCGCGAGAATTGCACCACCACCGCGCGCTTGCCGCCCCAATAGCTGTAGCGGGCGTGATCGATCAGCTCCCAGCCGGTGCGATAGGCGTCGAGGTCCTGGATCACCGGCGCGGCGGGCGTGGCGTGCGGCTCGCCGAAGCTGCGAAAGGCGATGCCGCGGATGGGATCGAGCTCCTCCCCCGCCTCCACCGCGCGCATCAGCTGCCGCGCGGTCTCCTCGCCCTCGCCACGCACGATCGCATCGACGCTCGGATCGTCGCGCAGGATTTCGCGCCAGAAATAGGTCGGATGGACCCCGCCATAGACGATATGGACATGCGGCATCGCCTGCCGGATCGCGCGCGCGGTGGCGCTGATGATCGGCTGCGCCGAGGACGATCCCGAATGGCCGAACAGCACCACCTGCGGCGCGCGGCGCACCGCCTCGGCGATGATCTGGGCGGGCGTCATCGGGCCGAATTCGGCGTCGAGCAGGCTGACCTGATGCCCGTCATCGATCAGCGGCCCGCCGACCGAGAGCAGCCCGAGCGGCGGCAATTGCTCCCTGGGAATGCGGCTGCCGATCGCGGGATGCGGCACGTTGATCAGCAGGATGCGCATGGCGGGACCCCTTGAGTGTCCCGGAGCAAGTAGCGGACGGCGCGCGGGCGCGGCCAACCAGTTGTTGGAGGAAGTTTCGTCGAGAAACGGTGCAATCGACTTGGCGCGCGAGCGGCGCTAAAGCGCGCGACCATGCAAAGGCCCAAGCTCTCCGTCGTCATCCCCTGCTACAATGAAGAGGCGTGCCTCGAGATGCTCCACGGGCGCGTCTCGGCCGCGGCGCGGGCGGCGGTGGGCGAGAGCTACGAGATCGTGCTGATCAATGACGGCTCGCGCGACGCGAGCTGGAAGATCATGCAGCAGATCTCGGCCGGGGACCCGCATCTCGTCGCGATCAACCTGTCGCGCAATCATGGGCACCAGCTCGCGCTGACCGCGGGGCTCGATCTGTGCGCGGGCGAGGAGATATTGATCATCGACGCCGATCTGCAGGACCCGCCCGAGCTGCTCGCGGACATGCGCGCGGCGATGCGGGCGCAGGAGGCGGACGTCGTCTATGCGGTGCGCCGCAAGCGCGATGGGGAGAGCATCTTCAAGCTCGCCACCGCCGCCGCTTTCTACCGCGTGCTCGACCGCGTCACCGATACGCCGATCCCGCTCGATACCGGCGATTTCCGGCTGATGACGCGGCGCGCGCTCGATGCGTTCCTCGCGTTGCCCGAGCAGGCGCGCTTCATCCGCGGGATGGTGGCCTGGGTGGGCTTCCGCCAGGTGCCCTTCCCCTACGACCGGCAGGAGCGGCACGCGGGCGAGAGCAAATATCCGCTCTCCAAGATGATCCGCTTCGCGCTCGACGCGGTGACGGGCTTCTCGACCGCGCCGCTGCGCTTCGCCAGCCATGCGGGGCTCGCGCTCACCGGTGTCTCGGTGCTGCTCGCGCTCTATATCGTCGTGGCGTGGCTCATGGGCCGCGCGATCCAGGGCTGGACATCGCTGATGCTCGTCGTGGTTCTGATCGGCGCGGTGCAGATGTTCGTGCTGGGGATGATCGGGGAGTATCTGGGGCGGCTCTATGTCGAGTCCAAGCGGCGGCCGCTCTATCTGGTCGCGGATATCGCCGGGCCGGTGAAGGGCCATGCGCGGCTGGGGTACCGGTTCGAGGACAGCGCCGAGGCGCAGGAATTCGAGCCGGCGCCGGCGGAGGAACCGGCGGCGGCTCCGGCCAAGCCCAAGCGGGTGCGGGCCAAGGCCAATATCTGATTCAAGCGCCTCCCCGGCGAAGGCCGGGGCCCAGTTGGGATAGCGTCGCGTTTCTCGCGCCTTCGCCAGTTCGCCGATACTGGGCCCCGGCCTTCGCCGGGGAACAGCAATGGCTAACGAATCAGCACGCCGTCGAGCGCCTTCAGGAACAATGCCGGCGATTCGATGTGGGGGATATGGCCGGTGCCGGGGAGCCGCACGAAATGCTGCGGTCGCATCAGCTTTGCCAGCGCCTCGCCCTGCGCGATCGGCGTGACGGTGTCGGTCTCGCCCCAGATGATCGCGACCGGCATGCGGACCTTCGCCAGCTCGCCGGATTTCCAGCTGAGCCCGCCATCGTTGGTGGAGAGCAGCGAGGGAAGCCACGCGGCATAGGCGGCGGTGCTGCCCGGGCGGCGCATCGGCTGGCGCAGCGTTTCGAGCCAGGGCGCGGCGGCTTCCTTCTTCGAGATGAAGCTGCGCATCAGCGGGCCGATCGCGAGCGGATTGGTGATCGTCGCGGCGGTCAGCGGCTGGGCGACCGGGGCGGCGCCCAGCAGGCCGGGCGAGGAAAGCGCGGCGGGATCGAGCTTGCCCAAAGCAGCATCGACCAGCACCAACTGGCGGACCTGATCGGGATGGCGCAGCGCCAGCTCGGCCGCGGCGCCCGCGCCGAAACTGTGGCCGAGCACCACCACGGGCCGCCCGGCGGCTGTCCCGAGCAGGTCGGACAGGCGCGCCGCCTGGCTCGCCCGGTCGTAGCGCGCCTGCGGGTCGCGGTCCGAATAGCCGAAGGGCGGGAGGTCGACCGCGATCACGCGCCAGCCTTGCCCGGCCAGATGCCCGGCGGCATCGCGCCAGAAGCCGCTCCATGCCGCCGAACCATGGACCAGCAGGATCGCCGGCCCATCGGCGGGCCCGCTGATCGTCGCGGCGACATGGCCCAGCCGCGTCTCGACGATCGTGGTGGTCGCGGGGACGCTGGTGTCATGCTCGCGCGCCATGGCGAGCAGCCAGAGCAGCACCAGCAGGCCGATCAGCACCAGCGGCAGCGAAAGCACCGCGATGCCGATCCGCCGGATCATTCGGGCGCGGCCAATACGATGATCGACAGGCCCGGGGTCATCGGCACGCGCCCGACCAGGTGGCGCTCGAGCCTGAACACCGTTTCGAAGATCGTGTTGAGCGGGCCCGGCGGGGGCGAATCGTCGCTATCGTCCTTGCCGGTGAGCTTGCCGACCATCCGCGCCGCGACCGCCGCCGGGAAGAGCAGCGAGTTGAACCAGCGCAATTTGCGCCAGCCAAGCCCCGCCTTCTCCAGCGCCGCCGTCAGCGTCCCCTTCGAATAACGGCGCTTGTGGTGGTTCACCACGTCATGGGCGCTCCACATCCATTGGTGCGCGGGAACGGTGATCAGGATCTTGCCGCCGGGCTTGAGGCGCCGCGCGATCGCCTTGAGCGCCGCGACATCGTCCTCGACATGCTCGACCACGTCGAGCACCGCGACCAGATCGTAGCTGCCGGCCTCGACCCCCGCCAGCTCGGGCAAGGGCGAGGTGCCGACCGGCTTGCCCAGCCTTTCGCTCGCGAATTTCCCCGCGGTCTCGTCGATCTCGATCGCATCGACCTCGCCGAAGCCGGCGAGCATCGGGAGGTTGTGCCCGGTGCCGCAGCCGATCTCGAGGATGCGCGCGTCCGCCGGCAGATCGGCGTAGCGCTTCAGATAGTCGGAAAGCACGTCGCGCCGGGCGCGGTACCACCAATGCGTGGTGTCGTGCGCGGCCATCCGCTCATAAACGATGCGGTCCATCTTACTTGAACACCAGATAGCGGTTGAGCACGAAGGTCACGAGCGGGGTGATGAAGACCACCGGAAGCAGCGGCACCCAGGTCGCCTGATGCAGCGGACCGGTGATCACCCAGGTGAAGCCCGCGTTCATCGCCATGCCGATCGACTGGACGATGAAGAATTTGGACTGGGTGGCGACTCCCCCCTCGGCCTCGTGCCCCTTGAAGCTCCAGCGGCTGTGAAAGACATAGCCAAACACCACCGCGACGAGGAAACCCGCGATCGACGCGAGCACCGGCGGGATCACATAGGTGCCGAGCGGATAGTAGACGGCCGTATAGACCAGCGTCGAAAGCCCGCCGACGATACCGAAGCGGACCAGCTGGCCGAGCGTCCCGTTCGCTTTCAATGTCTCGACTTGTCGAAGGATCGCCGTCATGCCTTGCCCTTGCACCGGGGGCCGCACTAATGCGCGCATCCTTGCGAGGGAAGCGAATTTGACGTCTGGGCCAGCCGGCGGTTCCCGCCTTGAAACCGAACTTGGCCGGCATTGGCTGAGCTGGACGCTGATGGCGTGGATCGGCGTGACCGCCTGGTTCCTCTGGTACCGCGGCGGCCAGATCCAGTGGCTCGCGCTGGGCGATACCGACGACAATATGCGGCTGATGCAGGTCCGCGCCTTGCTCGCGGGCCAGGGCTGGTACGATCTCACCAATTACCGGCTCGACCCGGCGCTGGGCGGGCTCAATATCCATTGGAGCCGCCTTGTGGACCTGCCGATCGCGGGGCTGATCCTGTTGTTCAAACCCTTTATCGGCCAGGTGGCGGCGGAGAAATGGGCGTGCGGAATCGCGCCGCTCCTGCCGCTCGCGGTGACGATGATCGGGCTGGCGCTGACCGTGCGGCGGCTGGTGTCGCCGGTGGCCTGGCCGGTCGCGCTGGTGATCCTGATCGCGAGCTGCAACACGACGCTGTCGATGTACGCGCCGATGCGGATCGACCATCATGGCTGGCAGATCGCGGCGCTGGCGATCACGGTGGCGGGGCTCGCCGATCCGCGCTGCGCGCGCGGCGGCGCGGTGGTGGGCGCGTCGAGCGCCTTCTCGCTGACGATCGGGCTGGAGATGCTGCCCTATTGCGCGATGGCGGGGGCGATCCTGGGGCTGCGCTGGGTGTGGGACCGCGATGAGGCGCGGCGGATGCAGGTCTATGCGATCACGCTCGCCGGCGCGAGCGGACTGGGCTTCGCGCTGTTCGCCTCCAACGCCAACCAGGCGATGCGATGCGACGCGCTGACTCCGGTCTGGCTCTCGACGGTGATGGCGGCGGGAGTGCTGCTGTTCATCCTCTCGCTCGTCAATCCGAAGCAGCGCTGGGTGCGGCTGTTGCTCGGCGCGCTCGCGGGCGCCGCGATCGCCGCGGGGTTCGCCCTGCTCTTCCCGCAATGCCTGGGCCGGCCCGAGGGCGTCTCGCCCGAGCTCGAGCGGATCTGGCTGAACAATGTCCGCGAGGCGCGACCGATCTACCGCCATTCGCTCGAGACGGTCTTCCCCATGGCGGCGCTGGCGATCATCGGCGTGATCGGCGCGGCCGCGGCGACCTGGCGCGCGCGCGGGACCGACAAATTCGCGGGCTGGGCGACGGTCGCGCTGTTCGTCGCCTTTTCCGGCATGACCCTGCTGTGGCAGGTCCGCACCGGCGCCGCGGCGCAGATGCTCGGGGTTCCCGGCGCGACGGCCTTGATCTGGATGATCATTCCCTGGTGCCTCGCCAATCGCCACTTGCTGGTGCGCGTGCTGGGCTCGGCCGTCGCCTTCCTGATCGTGTCGGGCCTGTTCGCGGTCCATGCCATCAAATGGCTGCCACGCGAGATGTCGACGGCGGGGAGCGCCCGGGTCAACCGGGCCAATGCCAATTGCGCCAGCCTGACCTCGATGGCGATGCTCGATTCGATCCCGCGCGCGATCATGTTCACGCATGTCGACATGGGCCCGCGGCTGATCACGATGACGCACCATGACGGGATCGCCGGCCCCTATCACCGCAACGAGCGCGCGATCCTCGACGTGCACCATGCTTTCATGGGCACGCGCGAGGCGTTCCGCCCGATCGCGAAGGCGCATGGCGCGACGTATGTGCTGATCTGCCCCAACCTCGCCGAGACGACGCTCTACCGCGCGCGCAGCAAGAACGGCTTCTACGCGCAGCTCCACCAGGGGAAGGTGCCCAGATGGCTGGTGCCGGTGAAGCTGCCCGAAGGCGCGCCGTACCGGCTGTGGAAGATCGACTATGCCGCGCCGGAGGATCCGGTCAGTGCACGCCCGCCGCGCGCCCAGCCACCAAAGCGGCCCTGATCCCGTCGATCACGAACTGCGTCGCCAGCGCCGCGAGCAGCACGCCGAGCAGCCGCGAGATCACCGCCTCGATCTTCGCCCCGACGATCCGCATCAGCGGCCCGGCCGCGAGCAGCGCGAGCAGGGTCAGCACCAGGATCACCGCGAGCGCGCCGAACACGACGAGCTGCTCCTGATAGGTGTCGCTGTGCGACATCAGCAGCATCACCGAAGCGATCGATCCCGGCCCGGCGATCATCGGCATCGCCATCGGGAAGACCGAGACATCGGCGACGGGCTCGGCCTTGATCTTCTCCGCCCGGTCCTCGCGCCGCTCGGTCCGCTTCTCGAACACCATGTCGAGCGCGATGAGGAACAGCATGATCCCGCCCGCGATGCGGAAGCTGTAGAGGCTGATCCCCAGCCCGCCGAGCAGGGCGCGGCCGAACAGCGCGAACAGCACCAGGATGATCGCCGCGACGAACACCGCGCGCATCGCCTGCGCGCGCCGGTGCGCCTGGGTCGCGCCCGAGGTGAGCCCCGCGAAGATCGGCGCGCAGCCGGGCGGGTCGATCACCACGAAGAGCGTCGCGAAGGCCGAGATGAAGAGTTCGATCATTTGGGCGCGGCGACCTCGTTGGTCAGGACGGGCTCGAACGCCTTGCCATTCCACAGATTGGCGACGAAGCGGCGCGCGCCGTTCGCCTCGACGCGCCAGAACCACCGGAGCGTCCCATCGGGCGACTGGCCGCGCCCGACCGTGCCGCCAGCGCTCGATACCTCGGCGACCGCGGGCGGCAGCGGGCTACATGCGGCGGTGCGGGTTTTGGGCTTCTCCGGCAAGGGACGCGGCGTCGCGAGCGCCTCGCCGCCGTCATAGACCCATTTGAAATGGCCGTCGGACTGGCGCACCCAGACGGTGGTGAAATAGCCCATGCTGCCGGGCCGGACCCAGGGCCCGGTGTTCACCGCGACCATGCCGTCGCACGAGACATAGCTTTCGGCAGGCCACCATTGCACCGCGATCGGCGGATCCTTGAGCGGCAGGATGTCGTGCGCCTTAGCGGGCTGGGGCGTGAACAGCAGCGCGTCGGGCGTCGAAAATTTGCGGAAGGCGGTCCATTGCCCCTCGGTCTGCGCCGACAGGTTGAACGCGCGTTCGGCGTCGATCGCGGTTTCGGGGTCCGGCTCCGAAAGATTTTGGGCGAGCAGCATCAGGGTCAGCAGCATGGGTCCATCCTTTGGCGGGCGAAAGGATAGCGCTCGGCCGCTCCCGATTTCCAGTCGTCCGCAAGAAGCGGTGACGAGTGGGTGCCGATCAAATCCCGCGCTCGTTGAGCGGCACGCCCTCGCGGCGATGCGCGGCGACCAAGGTGTTGCGCAGCAGGCAGGCAATGGTCATCGGGCCGACACCGCCGGGGACCGGGGTCACCGCGCCCGCCACCGACATCGCCCCCTCGAAATCGACATCGCCGCGCAGGGACCCGTCAACGCGGTTGATCCCGACATCGATCACGGTCGCGCCGGGCTTGAGCCATTCGCCCTTGACGAAATCGGCGATCCCCACCGCCGCGACGACGATATCGGCGTGCGCCAGATAGTGCGGCAGGTTGCGCGTGCGCGAATGCGCGATGGTGACGGTGCAGCTGCGCGCGGTGAGCAACGCCGCCATCGGCTTGCCGACAATGTTCGAGCGGCCGATCACCACCGCGTCGAGCCCCGAAAGATCGCCCAGCCGGTCCTCGAGCAGCATGACGCAGCCGAGCGGGGTGCAGGGGACGAAACCGGTGAGGCCCGTCGCGAGGCGGCCGGCATTGACCGGATGGAAGCCATCGACATCCTTGTCCGGGTCGATCCGCAGCAGCACCTCCTGCGCGTCGAGATGCGCGGGGAGCGGGAGCTGGACGAGGATGCCGTCGACGGTGGGATCGTCGTTGAGCCGCTCGACCAGCGCGATCAGCTCGCTTTGCGTCGTCGTGTCGGGGAGGCGGTGCTCGATGCTCTCCATCCCCGCCTCGCGCGTCGCCTTGCCCTTCGAGCGGACATAGACCGCCGAGGCGGGGTCCTCGCCGACCAGCACCACCGCGAGCCCGGGGGTGCGCCCGGTCGCGGCGTGAAAGGCGGGGACGTGGCTCGCGACGCGGGCGCGCAGGCCCGCGGCAAAGGCTTTTCCGTCGATGATTTGGGCGCTCATGGGCCGCTCCCATAGAGGCTCGCCGCGCGCTCCGCCAGCGTTTGGCTGTCGCCGTCGATCCGCAAACGCTTGAGCCGCGCGGTCTGGCCCGAAATCAGGCTGACGTCGCGCCTCGCCACGCCGAAAACTCTGGCGACCAGGGCGATCAGCGCTTCGTTGGCCGCGCCATCGACGGGTGCCGCCGCGAGCCTTGCGGCGAAATGCCCGGCTGTACCTGGCCCGAACGCGTCACGCCCCGCGCGCGGCGTCACGCGCACGGCGATCGTCAGTCCGTCGGGAACGACCGCGAAGGGGCGCTCAGGCGATCCCATTCGCGACGAGCTGCATCGCGATATAGGGCATGATCTGGGTGCGCAGGATCAGCATCAGGATCAGCACCGCCATCGGCGCCAGATCGAGCGGCCGCGCATCGGGCAGGATGCGGCGGATCGGGCGGTAGAGCGGCTCGGTCAGCCGCTCGAGCCCCTGCCACAGCGCGCGGACGAAATCATTATAGGTGTTGATGACGTTGAACGAGATCAGGATCGACAGGATCACCTGGACGACGATGATCCACCAGACCACGTCGAGCAGTATCTCGATGATATTGAACAGCAGCGCGACCAAACTCTCTCTCCGGCGACCTATCCCGTCAGCATAGCCGAAACGGGGCTTGCCTCAAGTTAGGCATGCACCAGCGTTCCCGCACCCCTGCGGGTGAAGATTTCGAGCAGCATCGCGTGGGGCACGCGCCCGTCGAGGATCACCGCGGCATCGACCCCGGCGTTCACCGCGTTGACGCAGGTCTCGACCTTGGGGATCATGCCCCCCGAGATGGTGCCGTCGGCCTGGAGCGCGGCGATGCCCGCGGGGTCGAGATCGGTGAGCAGCGTCCCCGACTTGTCGAGCACGCCCGCGACGTCGGTCAGCAGGAAGAAACGCGACGCCTTGCACGCCGCGGCGATCGCGCCCGCCATCGTGTCTGCGTTGATATTGTAGGTGGCGCCGTCCGCGCCCAGCGCGACGGGGGCGACCACGGGGATGAAGCCCTGCGCGGCGAGCGTGTGCAGGATGGTCGGATCGACCTTCACCGGATCGCCGACAAACCCCAGATCGACATGGCGCTCGATGCCCGAATTGGGATCGGCCTCGGTGCGCTTGACGCGTTCGGCGGTGACAAGGCGCGCATCCTTGCCCGAAATGCCGACCGCGCTGCCGCCGGCATCGGCGATCCAGGAGACGATCTCCTTGTTGATCTTGCCCGCCAGGACCATCTCGGCGACTTCTGCGGTGGCGGCATCGGTGACGCGCAGCCCGCCGACGAACTGCGATTCGACTCCCAGCCGCTTGAGCATCGCGCCGATCTGGGGCCCGCCGCCATGGACGACGATCGGGTTGATCCCGACCGCCTTGAGCAACACCACATCCTCGGCGAAATCGCGCGCCAGCTCGGGATCGCCCATGGCGTGGCCGCCATATTTCACAACGAAGGTCGCCCCCGCATAGCGCTGCAGATAGGGCAGCGCCTCGGTGAGCGTCTCGGCCTTGGCGAGCAGCGCCGGATCGGGAGCGTTATCGGTCATGGCGCGCCATTAGGGCCTGGGGGACGATGCCGCAACGTTCGCATTCCTCCCCCGGAGGGGGAGGTGGCAGCGCAGCTGACGGAGGGGGAGCGTCACAAGCGATACCGCCCGTGGCAAGCCCCCACCACCACAACGCCGTCCCCCACCCCCACCGGGGGTGGGTCAAGTGAGAATCAAGCCGCCGCCCGCGTGCCGGCGAGCCGCGTGGCGATAGCCACGAACAGGTAGATCAGCACCGGCACCAGCACGACCGACAGCACGATCTTGGTCGCCATCTGCCCGACCATCAGCCCGCCGATGGGGAAGATGCCATAGAAGGAAATGGTGATGAACAGGAGCGTATCGACCACCTGGCTGAGCACGCTCGCGATCGCGGCGCGCAGCCAGAGCAGCTTCGAGCCTTCCTTGCCCTTGAGCGCGCTGAAGATGGTGACGTTGAGCGTCTGCGACGTGCCATAGGCGATCAGGCCCGCGAGCATCATCCGCGCGCTCTGGCCCAGGATCGTCTCGAACGCGGCGAGGCGGCCGGGATCCATCCCCCCGCCCGCGGGCAGATGCAGCACCAGCTCGATCAGCGCCATCGAGGTCAGCAGCGGCACGAAACCGATCCGCACCAGCCGGTTGGCGGTCTGGCCGCCATGAACCTCGGCGACCGCGCTCGAGATGGCGACGAGCAGCAGGAAGGCGAAGATCCCCGCCTCCACCGCGAGCGGCCCCAGCCCCACCATCGGCCCCAGTGTCGAGATCGGCCCGAGCGAGACCAGCTTGTTGCCGAGCACCCCCGCGATGCAGACCATGCCGCCATAGAGCAGCGAAAGGACGAAGAGCGAGCGCGAGATCGCGGGAGATGTGGTTTCCATGGGCGAAAGGCTAACGCGATTCGCCGCCGCCGCAAGCCCCGCCGCGCACTGGCGCGCCTGGCCGGCTTCAGGCTATGGTTCACGCCATTCCGCGGGGAGAGGCACGCCGTGATGATCCGCACGATCGCGATGCTGGCATTGCTCATCGGCCCGGTTCCGGCAGCCGCGGCGCAGGAAGTCGAACCCCGCGTCTGCGTCGTCAGCGTGAAGGGCACCTATGGGACGCTGGGCATCGCCCGCGACGTGGTGCTCGGGGGCGGCCTGTCCGGAATACGCTTTAGCTGGACCGGCGCGAGCGGCCCGCTTTCATTCCAGACCTTCTGGTCCGGCGATACGCTCGGGGTCCCCGACACGGCCTTTGTCGATCTGTCGCTCGTCGGCATTTCGAAGCGCGAACGCGGATTCGCGGAGATGCGAATCCGGCGCGGCGATTCGCGCGACGGGGAAGTGGTGGGGCGCGTGATCGGGCAGGCCGGCGCCACGCCCAAACATGTCGCGCACACCATCCGATGGGGCGAGCTGCGTTCGATGGCGAGCGGCGGACACCTCACCGTGATCGCCAGCGGCGAGCGCTTTCGCGAGCTTTCGCGCGCGACCCTGCCCCTGGCCATGTTCGACGAGCCCGCGCGCCTGGCGCCCGCGGCGCGCATGGCGCGCATGGCGCTCGATGCGCAGCTGCGCGATCCCGCCCGCAATTGCCGCATCCTCGAACCCGAACCGGATATCGTCGTAACCTGAGCCGGGCTTGCCATCGCTCCCGCACCGCGCCAAGCTTCGCCCTTTGTGCCCGCGCGCGGGCGACGTTGGGGGTTTGCAAGATGTTGCGATTGGCCGGTGCCGCGATCCTGATGGCGTTTTCCACGCCCGCCTATGCCGCCGACTGGTATTATGTCAGCAACGCATCGAATTACGCCAACATCTCGTTCATCGACAAGGACAGCATCCGCGAGGACGATGCGGGCCTCACCCGCGCCTCGATGTTCTCGCTGCTGGCGAAGCCCGAGGATGACGACGCGCTGGCCTATCGCTTCGAGATCGAGTTCAATTGCCGCTCGAAAGAATCGCGGCTGGTCGCGGCCGAAGTCTATGACAGCGCGCGCAACCCCCGTGGCGAGACACCGATGACGGGCGACTGGTCGCCGGTCGAGCCCGCGACGCAAGGCGCGAGCGTCGCCGACTTCGTCTGCAGCAAGGGCAAGACCGGCGCGACCGCCGCCGGACGCCAGCTGCCCTTCGATACCGGCGCGGCGATGCTCGCCAATCTCGCCAAGGCGGGCGGCAAATGAGCGGCTTCCCGATCGGCATCGTCGGCATCGGCGCGATCCTCGCGATCGCCTTCCTGCTTTCGAGCAACAAGCGCGCGATCCGCATCCGCGTCGTCGCCGCGGCCTTCGTGCTCCAGGCGGGGATGGCGGTGCTGGTGCTGCGCACGCCATGGGGCATCGCCGCGATCCAGGGCATGTCCGAGGGCGTGTCGGCGCTGCTCGGCTATGCCGCGGCGGGCACCAATCTGATCTTCGGCGATCTCGCCAGCACCGCCTGCACGCTGCAGGCGGCCGACAGCTTCCAGGGCACCCAGCCAGTCGGCGTCGTGCAGAACGTCAAATGCGCCCATTCGGGCTTCGCCTTCGCGATCTCGGCGCTGCCGATCATCATCTTCTTCGCCGCGCTCGTCGCGGTGCTCTACCATCTCGGCATCATGCAGCTGATCATCAAATGGGTCGGCGGCGCGATCGAGAAGATCACCGGCGTGACCAAGGTCGAGAGCCTGTGCGCGGCGGCGAACATCTTCGTCGGCCAGAGCGAATCGCCTTTGGTGATCCGCCCCTATCTGGCGCGGCTGCCCCAATCGCAGATCTTCACGGTGATGAGCGTCGGCATGGCGGGCGTCGCGGGGACGATCCTCGCCGCCTATGCCAGCCTGCTCGGGCCGGACTATCTCCCCTATCTGCTCGCGGCCTCGTTCATGGCGGCCCCGGGCGGGCTGCTGATGGCCAAGATCATGATGCCCGACGAGCCCGCGGCCGTGGAGGGCGAACTGCCGCTCGAGGGCGAGGCGCCCGCCGAGGAGCAGGTGATCCGCGCGGTCGAGCACGACATCGAGGAAGAAAAGGCCGCGAACATCATCATGGCCGCGTCGAACGGCGCGCTGACCGGCGTCAAGATCGCGGTCGCGGTGGGCGCGATGGTGTTGGCGTTCGTGTCGCTGGTCGCGCTCGCCAACGGGCTGCTCGGCGGCGCGGGCAATGGTGTGGTGTGGGCCGCGCAGCAGATCAGCCCCTCGGCGGGCGCCTGGGCGCAGACCTGGCTCGCCGACCTCAGCTTCCAGAAGATCGTCGGCACGCTGTTCGCGCCGGTCATGTACCTGATGGGCGTGCCCTGGCAGGATGCCAGCGCGGCGGGCGGGCTGTTCGGCACCAAGGTGGTGCTCAACGAGTTCGTCGCCTTTATCGACCTGGGCGGGATGAGCGAGCTGGCGCCGCGCACCAAGGCGATCGTCACGTTCGCGCTGTGCGGCTTCGCCAATTTCAGCTCGATCGCGATCCAGATGGCCTCGACCGGGAGCCTCGCGCCAAACCAGCGCCCGACGATCGCCAAGCTGGGCATCCGCGCGCTGATCGCGGGCAGCCTCGCCAATCTGATGAGCGCGGCGCTGGCGGGGTTGCTGCTGCCGCCGATGTAGGATGCGGCTCATCTTCACCAAGGGCGCGGGCAAGATGGACCGGATGGAGATGATCCATCCGGACGGACGGACGGAAGCGCTCGACTGCCCCAAGCAGCGGATCGTCCCGCACGACATGGTCCACTACGCGGTCGAGACCGTGCTGGCGGCGCGCGGCTTCATCAGCCGGGTCGCGGCGGGCGAGGCCGCGCTCTTCACCATGGCGGGCAACGCCGAAAGCGACGGGGTCGAGCGGCTGGTCGAGGCGATCCAGGGCGATGGCTGGTCGGGCGGCACCGCGCCGGCGGCGGAGGTGATCGGCCTCTACCGCGTCACCTGCGAGGCGCGCGGCTGCCCGATGCTGGCGGTCGATGCCGCGGCGATCGACGCGATTCGGGGGCGGATCGCGGAGCTGACTCGCGAATGGGACGCGGTGCCGGTGGGCGGGGCGATGGCGTTGGAGTTCTGACTTGCCGTTCGCCGGGGAACGTTACCGCGTGGGCACGGGCTCGGCGCCGGAATAGTCATAGAAGCCGCGCTTCGCTTTCCGGCCGTACCAGCCCGCTTCGACATATTTCACGAGCAAGGGCGCGGGGCGGAATTTGGGGTCGCCGGTGCCCTCGAACAGCACGCGGGTGATCTCGAGGCACGTATCGAGCCCGATGAAATCCGCGAGCGTGAACGGGCCCATCGGGTGATTGAGCCCCAGCTGGCAGGCAGCGTCGATATCGGGGATGGTCGCCACGCCCTCCCCGAGCGCGAAGCAGGCCTCGTTGAGCATCGGCATCAGCACGCGATTGACGATGAAGCCGGGCGCGTCATTGGCATGGACGATCCGCTTGCCGAGCGACTGGCCATAAACCTCGACCGCGGTGACGGTGGCGTCCGACGTGGCGAGGCCGCGGATCAGCTCGATCAGCCCCATCACGGGGACGGGATTGAAGAAATGCACCCCCATGAAGCGCGCCGGATCGGGCGCGGCCTGCGCGAGCCGGGTGATGGGAATCGACGAGGTGTTGCTGGCGAGGATCGCGGAATCGCCCAGCGCCTTCCCGACATTCTCGAAAATCGCCCGCTTGATGGCCTCGCGCTCGGTCGCCGCCTCGATCACCAGCTCGCACGGCGCCATCGCGGACACATCGCCGACGGGCTCGATCAGCGCCAGCGCCGCATCGCGCGTGTCGGCCGCGATCTTTTCCTTTTCAACCAGCCGGTTAAGCTGTTTGGCGATCCCCGCCTTGCCCGCTTCGGCGCGCGCCAGATCCATGTCCGACAGCAGCACGCGATACCCCGCCTGCGCCGAGACCTGGGCGATTCCCGCCCCCATCTGACCCGCACCGATTACGCCGACCGTCTTCATCTCTTGTCTCCGTCAGGATTTGCGGCTCTCTACGCTCAACCTTCCTCCGACGCCAAGGAGTCTGGCGATGCCGTTCCTGCCGCTGCTGCTGATGATCGCGGATCCCGTGCCGGGCCCGCTCAAGAGTTTCGGCGACTGGGCGGTCGCGTGCGACAATTTGCATCGCTGCGAGATGACCTCGCTGGTGCCGGGCGACGGAGTCGAGGCGGAGGCGGGCTATGACGAGATTTCCTTCTCGGTCGTCCGCGAAGCGGGACCGGCGGGCGGCTTTTCGGTGGAAGTCCAGATGCCCGAGACCGAGGACGGCAGCGAAGTCTCGATCCGGATCGACGCCAACATCATCACCGGCAAGATTCCGAAGAATGGGCTGATCGGCTTCACCGGCGCCCAGGCGGCCACGATCGTCGCGGCGATGGTGAAGGGCAAGGAGATGCACATCACCGACATGGCCGATTCGCTGATCGGGCGGGTGTCGCTCAGCGGTTCCTCGGCCGCGTTGCGCTTCATCGACGCCGACCAGGGCCGCGCGGGCACGGTGACCGCGGCGGTCGCCAGGGGAACCAAGCCCGCGAGCGCGGTGCCCGCGGCGGTCGCTGCGCCGGTGGTGCGCTTCGTCCGCCCCTCCGGAACGCCGGCGAAGATCACCCCGGCGCTGCGCAAGGCGATGGAGGATCCCACCGAATGCGCCGAGGTCTATGCGGGGGGCGAGGGCGAACTGCCCGCGGTCGAGGCTGTCGCGCTGGGCGGGGGCAAGACGCTCGCGCTGCTGCCGTGCGGGAGCGGCGCCTATAATTTTTCGACGGTCCCCTTCATCATCACTGCCGGCAAGCCGGTGCTCGCGCAGTTCGACTATCCCCCGGGCATGACGATGGCGGAGGATGGCGAGCCCACGCTGGTCAATGCCGACTGGGATGCCCGCACGGGCCGGCTCTCCAGCTATTCGAAGGGCCGCGGCGTCGGCGATTGCGGAGCGGCGGAGGAATATGTGTGGGACGGCGCGCGCTTCCGGCTGGTCGAGGCGCGGGCGATGGGCGAATGCCGCGGATCGATGAACTGGCTGACCGTCTATCGCGCCGGATCGCTGCCCCAATGAGGATCTTCGCTTGATACGTTTGCTGAAGATGGCGGCGCTCGCCGCGCCGCTGGCGCTCACCGCGGCCGCGCCCGGGCCGGGGCAGGAGCGGCAGTTCGGCAATTGGGCGGTCACCTGCGACAATGTGAAGCGCTGCGAGGCGACGGCGCTCATGCCCGCGAACTGGCATGGCGACCAGGCGCCCGCGCTCGACCTGACGCGCGAGCCGGGCGCCGCCGGACAGGTGACGATCGCGCTGTCGCCGAGCGCCGAGACCTATGGGATCGTCGATATCCTGATCGACCGGCGGCTGATGAGCTCCGGCGCGATCCGCGACGGCACGATCACGCTGACCGGGGCGACCGCCGAGGGGCTGGCGCGGGCGATGGCCACGGGCCGGCAGGTGACGCTGCGCGCGCATGGCAAGATCCTGGGCACGCTCTCGCTGACCGGGGCGTCGGCGGCGATGCGCTATATCGATGCCGAGCAGGGGCGCGCGGGCGGAGTCACCGCTTTGGTGGCGCGGGGCAAGGCCTCGGCGGCCGCTGTGCCTGCCGCCAAGCCGCTGCCGCGCATTCAGGCGGTGAAGCCCGGCAAGGGCCGCGCGGCGACGCTGCCCAAAAGCGAGACCGACGCGCTGCGGAGCAAGGGGGGATGCGAGGGCTATGAGGTTTTCGACGGGCTGGTCCCCAGCTTCCATCGGCTCGACGACCGCTCGACCCTGGCGCTGATTCCGTGCTCGAGCGGGGCCTATCAGAGTTCCTACGTCCTCTATGTCATCGCCGGCGGCAAGGTGAGCCCGGCGCCCTTCGACATTCCGCCGGCAGCCGGCTTCAGCGCGGTGCCGCTGCTGGTGGAAGCCGAATGGGATCCCGCCGCCGCCGAGCTGGACAGCCGCGCCAAGAGCCGCGGGCTGGGCGATTGCGGCAGTGCGCAGAGCTGGGTGTGGGATGGCCAGCGCTTCCGCATGATCCGCTACATCGCGCTCGATGC
Organism: uncultured Sphingomonas sp.; assembly: GCA_966251045.1. Classification (GTDB taxonomy): domain Bacteria; phylum Pseudomonadota; class Alphaproteobacteria; order Sphingomonadales; family Sphingomonadaceae; genus Sphingomonas. The sequence continues at coordinate 30,534 of CBINJP010000005.1, read as the reverse complement.
GTGCCGGCTGTCGGGCAATTATCTCCACCGCTACCGAGCGGAGCCGGTGTTCAAGTAACTCAGGGTGCGCTGCGGATCGGCTGCGCTTCGCACAGGATCAGCGCGAACCAGTCCTGGGGATCGGTCCATTCGGCGATCGGAGTCCAGCCTCCCGCGCGGAGCAGCATCCGGGCGCCGTTGGGACCGTATTTGTGGCTGTTCTCGGTATGGATCGTCTCGCCCGCCCGCATCGAGAAGGGCCGGCCATCGACATCGAACGCCATGTCGCGCCGCGCCTCGAGATGCATCTCGATCCGGGCGGCGCCGGGGTTCCAGATCGCGCGGTGCGTGAAGGCCTCCACCGGGATCGTGCCATCCAGCTCGCGATTGATGCGTTCGAGCAGGTTCAGGTTGAAGGCGGCGGTCACGCCCTGCGCGTCGTCATAGGCGGGGATCAGCACATCCGGCGACTTGACCCGGTCCATCCCGATCAGCAGCCGCGCGCCCTCGCCCAGCCAGTTCCGCATCGCGCGGAGCAGATCGACCGCGTGCCACGCATTCATGTTGCCGATGGTCGAGCCGGGGAAGAAGCCGAGCTTGGGCAGGTCCGCGACCTGGGGCGGCAGCGGCACCGGGCGGAGGAAATCGGCCTCGACCGGATAGACCGGCAGGCCCGGAAAGGCCTGGCCCAGATCGCGCGCGGACTGGCGGAGGAAGTCGCCCGAGATGTCGATGGGCACATAGGCCGCGGGCCCGATCGCGCGGAGCAGGATCGGAGTCTTCATCGACGAGCCCGATCCGAATTCGACCACCGCCGCATTGCGCGCGGCGAGCGCGCCGAGCTCGGGGCCGACCTGTTTGAGCAACGCGGTTTCGGTGCGGGTGGGGTAATATTCGGGCAGGTCGGTGATCGCCTCGAACAGTTCCGACCCGCGCCGGTCGTAGAACCAGCGCGCGGGGATGGCGCGCGGGTCGCTCGCGAGGCCGTGCAACACGTCGTGGCGGAAGGCGGGGTCGGCGAAGGAGCGCTGGCCGTCCTCGATTTCCTGCTTCAGCATGGGAGCCCCTCCCGCGCACCATCCAATGCGCCGTCATGCTGAACTTGTTTCAGCATCCATCTCTCCACCTGCGATGCCGTCGCTTGTGGCGCCATGGATGCTGAAACAAGTTCAGCATGACGGAAGGAGAGAAGCATCACAGATCCTTCGCCAGGCGCACGCCGGTGAATTGCCAGCGCTGGTGGGGATAGAAGAAGTTGCGGTAGCTGGGGCGGACATGGCCGCGCGGCGTGGCGCAGCTGCCGCCGCGCAGCACGAACTGCCCGCTCATGAACTTGCCATTATATTCGCCGACCGCGCCCTTGGCGGGCCTGAAGCCGGGATAGGGGCGATAGGCGCTGCCGGTCCATTCCCAGACATCGCCGAAAAAGGCGGGGCCGGCGGTGGCGGGACGCGGCTCGACCGGGCCGGCGGCGTCGAGCTGGTTGCCCGAACGCGGATCGTGCGCGGCGGCGGCGGCTTCCCATTCGGCCTCGGTCGGCAGGCGCGCGCCGGCCCAGCTGGCATAGGCGTCGGCCTCGAAGAAGCTGACATGCGTCACGGGCGCGGCGGGATCGACCGGGCGGCGGCCATCGAGTCCGAAGCGGGTCCAGCCGCCGCGTAGCTGCTCCCAATAGAGCGGGGCGCGAATCCCGTTCGCCTTGACCCAGGCCCAGCCGTCGCTGAGCCAGTGGCGCGGATCGGCATAGCCGCCATCGGCGATGAAGGCCGCCCATTCGCCATTGGTGACGGTGCGGTCGGCGAGCGCGTGCGGCGTCAAAAGAACCCGGTGGCGCGGGCCTTCGCAGTCGAAAGCGAAGCCTGGCCCGTCCACGCCGATTTCGGCTTCGCCCGCCCGCCCCTCGATCCAGCCGATCGGCCCCGGCATCGCCACCGGCACCTTGGGCTCACCCGGCCAGAGCGCGGGCTGGAGCGGGTTGACCGAGAAGAGATGGAGAATGTCGGTGAGGAGCAGCTCCTGGTGCTGCTCCTCATGGTGACAGCCGAGCTGGACCAGCGCCTGTGCCTCGTCCGGCAGGTTAGGGAGCGCATCGAGCAACGCGGCGTCGACCGCGGCGCGATACGCCAGCACTTCGGCGAGCGAAGGCCGCGTCAGCATCCCGCGCATTGGGCGGGCATGGCGCTCGCCCTCGGCCTCGTAATAGCTGTTGAACAGATAGGGCCAGCGTTCGTCGTGGAGCGTGTAGCCGGGGACATGATCGCGCAGGATGAAGGTCTCGAAGAACCAGCTCGTGTGCGCCAGATGCCATTTGGCGGGCGAGGCATCGTCCATCGACTGGACGGTGGCGTCGGCATCGGAGAGCGGGCGGACAAGCGCCGCGCTGAGCGCGCGCACGGCGGCGAAGCGCTGGGCGAGCGCGGAAAGCGCGGGGGCCGACTCTGTTCGCATTATGTTCTCCATATCGGCCGCGAAACACGCTTCGTCAACCGCCCGGAGCGTCAGATATAGGTCAGCGTGAGGCCCCCGGTACCCACAGAACGTCCCCGGCGCCGTTTTGGTTCACCGCGCGCGCGGCGACGAACAGGAAATCGGACAATCTATTCAAATAGATGAGGACTTCGGGGCGGATCGCGGCTTTTTCGCTCGCGGCGACCGCCGAACGCTCGGCGCGGCGCGCGATCGCGCGGGCGAGGTGGAGCGCGGCGGCGCCGGGCTCGCCCGCGGGGAGGACGAAGCTTCTGAGCGGCTCGAGCGCCGAGTTCATCCGGTCGATCGAATGTTCGAGCCATTCGGCCTGGGCGGCAGTGACGCGCAGGGCGTAAGTCTGGTCGCCCTCGACCGGGGTGGCGAGATCGGCGCCGAGATCGAACAGGTCGTTCTGGATGCGCGCGAGCATCGCGTCGAACGCGTCCGAGCCGGCGAAATGGGTGCGCGCGACGCCGATGGCGGAGTTGGCCTCATCGACATCGCCGATCGCCGCCATCAGCGGATCGGATTTGGAGACGCGCGATCCATCGACCAGCCCGGTGGTGCCGTCATCGCCGGTGCGGGTGTAGATCTTGTTGAGCTTGACCACAGGCCCTAGCGGCCGGAGGAGGCGGCGTAGAGCAGGAGCGCGATCAGCAGCACCGCGCCCAGCTGGAAATAGATGCGGTACCACATCAGCTTGTTCGAGCGGAGCGCGCCCGCGCTGGGGCCCTCGCCTTCGCTCTCGCCCCCCGCCTCGCCCTTGACCGACTTGGTCATGTTGATGAGCCCCATGATCAGGACCACGAAGGTCGCGATCATCAGCGCGACAATGAGCAGGACGGCGAAAAGGGTCATGCCGCTCATTTAGGGTGTGTACTCAATACCCACAATGGCCGTGATCGCCCTGTGAGAGGCGCTGGCAAGGAAGGTCGCGCAGTCGCGTAGCGGTGCTACGCGCAAGCAGCCTGACGCAGCCAGCGCCTCTCACAGGGCGACCCCTTCGGGGCGGACGTTGTGGTATCGAGCACACACCCTAGTCCTTTGCGAGGGCGATTCCAACGGGGAGTCGGCCGGCGCGCAGCCGGTCCGCGAGCGCGCGGCCATCCTCACCCGCGAGGCGCATCGCCTCGAGCGTGGGGGCGCCGTGGCGCTTGGCGAGCCGCGTGCCGTCGGCGGCGATGAGGAGCGGGTGGTGGCGGTATTCAGGGGTGGGGAGATCGAGCAGCGCCTGGAGGAGGCGATGGACATGGGTGGCCTCGAACAGGTCTCGGCCGCGGACGATATGGGTGATGTGCTGGGCTGCGTCGTCGATTGTGACCGCGAGGTGATAGGAGGCGGGGGCGTCCTTCCGGGCGAGGACGGGGTCGCCTTGGAGATGGGGACGCGCGTCCTGCCAGCCGGCAGAGGCATCGTGCCACACCAATTCCTCCCCCGGAGGGGGAGGGGGACCATCCGCAGGATGGTGGTGGGGGCTCGCCGCGGGCGATACCGCGTGTGGAAGGCCCCCTCCACCGCTTCGCGGTCCCCCACCCCCACCGGGGGAGGATTCCAGGGCCTTATCCATATACAGCCGCCAGCAAAGCGGCTTGGTGAGATCCGGCGCTTCCAGCCCCCGGCATGTCCCCGGATACTCCACGCCCTCGGGCCCATGCGGCGCGCTAAGGCTCGCGGCGATATCGGCGCGGGTGCAGAAGCAGGGGTAGAGCAGGCCCATCGCGCGCAACCGGTGGAGCGCGGCGTCGTACAGCGCGAGGCGTTGGGACTGGAAGACGACCTCGCCGTCCCAGCCCAGCCCGAGCCATTCGAGATCGGCAAGGATCGCGGCGACATGCTCGGGCCTGCTCCGCGTCCCGTCGATATCCTCGATCCTGAGCAGGAACATGCCCCCGGCCGCCCTCGCGAAATCATGCGCCTGCAGCGCGGACCAGGCGTGGCCCAGATGGAGCCGCCCGGTGGGGCTTGGCGCGAATCGCGTAATGACTCTCACGAAAGTGGCTCTTGACCGCGAGTCGCGGGCTGTGCTGTCATGACCATGTCACGCTTGCTGGCAACAAGCGGATGCACGCAATTGGGGCGAGGGCGCGTATGTACCATCCCGATCTGATCCGCCATCCGGATGGTTGCCCCGCGCTTGTGCTCAATGCCGACTATACGCCGCTGAGCTATTATCCGCTGAGCGTCTGGCCCTGGCAGACCGCGGTCAAGGCCTTGTTCCTCGACCGCATCGACGTGGTGAGCTTTTACGAACGCGAGGTCCGAAGTCCCAGCGCGAGGCTGAAGCTCCCTTCGGTCATCGCGCTCAAGCAATATGTGAAGCCTTCGCAATTTCCCGCCTTTACCCGGTTCAACCTGTTCCTTCGCGACAAGTTCGCCTGCCAATATTGCGGCAGCCTCAAGGACCTGACCTTCGACCATGTCATTCCCCGCGCGCAGGGCGGGCGCACCACCTGGGAGAATGTCGCCACCGCCTGCGCCCCGTGCAACCTCAAAAAGGGCGGGCGCACTCCGAAACAGGCCGCGATGCCGCTGCATGTCGAGCCGATCCGCCCGACCAGCTGGCAGCTCCAGGACCATGGCCGGCGCTTCCCGCCGAACCATCTGCACGAGACCTGGCACGACTGGCTGTACTGGGACGTCGAGCTGGAAGCGTAAGCCGCGCGCAGCGCAATCATCCTTTCTTCTTCGCGACTTCGTGGCTTTGTGTGAGCAAGAATTTTCTCACACAAAGGCGCAAAGGCACGAAGAAGAGAAAGATTCTTGCGCCTTCGGCGCGGGAGGGCGCAAAGCGCATGGAATTGCGCGGGAGAGAAGCATGAGCGGGTTTCAGGTCGATCGCAGGCAGGCGCTGACGCTTGGGTTGGGGAGCGCGGCGGCGCTGGCGGTTCCGGGCTGGGCCCATGCGGCGCTGGCGCCGGCCGAGGTCGATGAAGGCACGGTCGATGCGCTGGTGAAGCCCTTCATGGCGGCGTTCGAGACGCCCGGGATCGGGGTCGCGATCGTGCGGCCGGGGCAAGTGCCGTTCCTCAAGGGCTATGGCGTGCGGACGATGGGGAAGCCCGGCGCGGTCGATGTCCATACGCGGTTCGGGATCGCCTCCAATTCCAAGGCCTTCACCGCCGCGGCGCTGGCGATGCTGGTCGATGCGGGCAAGCTGGACTGGGAAGATCCGGTGGTGAAGCACCTGCCCGATTTCCGGATGCACGATCCCGCCGTCACCCAGATGATGACCGTGCGCGACTTGCTGGTGCATCGATCCGGCCTGCCGCTCGGCGCGGGCGACCTGATGTATTTTCCGACCTCGACGCATGTCGCTGGGGACGTGCTCAAGGCGCTGCCGCATCTCAAGCCCGCGCGGGGTTTCCGCGCGGGCTATGATTACGACAATATCCTCTATCTCGTCGCCGGGCTGCTGATCGAGCGGGTGTCCGGCATGCCGTGGGGACAGTTCGTCACCACGCGCATCCTCGCGCCGCTGGGGATGACCGACGCGGTGCCCTCGCGCTTCGACCTCCAGACCGACAATGTCGGGGGGCGCCATGTCCGGCTGGGGCCGCCGGTGCGGGGCATGGGGCCGATGGGAACCGTCCAGCCCGACGAGAGCCGGATGATCGACGCGGCGGGCGGGATCAACGCCAGCGTTTCGGACATCGCCAAATGGCTGCAGGTCCAGCTCAACCAGGGCAAGCTGCCCGAAAGCGTGCTGTGGAGCCCGGCGCAGGCGAAGCAGATGTGGACCCCGCAGACGATCGTCGCGTCGAGCGACGGACCGACCCCGGACAATCCGGTGCGCGCGGTGATGGCGGCCTATGCGCTGGGCTGGTTCGTCCAGGATTATCGCGGGCGGCGGATGATCTCGCACTCGGGCGGGCTTTCCGGGCAGGTGACCCAGACCGCGATGATTCCCTCGCTGGGGCTGGGCGTCGCGGTGTTCAGCAATACCGAGGACAATGTCTCGCAGGGCATCCGCAACGCGCTGCTCGACGCGCTGACCGGAGTGTCGCCGATCGACTGGACCGCCATCTATGTCGCGCGGCGCGACAAGGGGCAGAAGGAAGCGCTCGCCTCGATCGAGGGCGGCATCGACACCGCGCCCGCGGGCGGGCCCTCGCTGCCGCTCAAGGCCTATGCCGGGCGCTACCGCGATCCCTGGTATGGCGATGTCGTGGTGAGCGAGAAGGGCGGGAAACTCTGGATCGATTTCGTGCCGACGCCGGTGTTCAAGTCGGTGCTCGATCCGTGGGGGCCCGACGCGTTCCGCACGCGCTTTGCCAAGGAAGCCGGCGAGGATGCAGTGGTGCGCTTCGCGGTGAAGAACGGCGCGGTCACGGGGATGACGATGAAGGCGCTCTCGCCGCTGGCCGATTTCAGCTACGATTATCACCATCTCGATTTCACGCCCGTCCGCTGAGGCACCTAAGCCGAATGCCTGAATTGGCGCGGTGGATGGAGCGCGTTAGGATTGCGTCGACGGGGCGCGCGTGTATTATGTGAACAATACAGTTGCTTGGGCGTGAATGGCGAACGACGACGATTTTGAACGGCGCTTTCCGCTGCGCAGGCCGCCCCCCGAGCCGGCGCCGGCGCCGCGTCCTGCCGCGCCGGGCGGCTGGACTGCCAAGAGCCAGGCGAAGATCAAGGACCTGCTCGACACGCTCGAGCTGAGCGGTGGGCTGCCGCCACCGGGCGCGCAGCCGCGGGCGCGCGCGCCGCTCCCGCCCCCGCCGCCCAAGGCGCGCTACGCCGCCCCGCCGCCCCCTCCCCCGCCGCCGCTCGAGCTGGTCGAGGCGGTTCCGGCGGGCAGCTACACCACCAATTTGCCGGTCCGGTACCGGCTGAACCCATGGAAATGGGTGATGCGCGGGATCGCCGCGTTCATCGTCTTCTTCATTCTCGCGGTCGGCTGGCTCGCGCTCACCGCGCCGCTCTCCAAATCGCTCGAGCCCCCCGCGCCGCCCTCGATCACCTTGCTGGCGGCGGACGGCCAGACCGCGATCGCCAAGCGCGGCGCGGAGATCGCCGCGCCGATCACGCCCGAGGAGCTTCGCACGATGCCCGCGCATGTGCGCGACGCCTTCGTCGCGATCGAGGACCGGCGCTTCTACAGCCATTGGGGGATCGACCTGCGGGGAATCACCCGCGCCCTGGTCAACAACATGACCAGCGACGGGCGCTCGCAGGGCGGGAGCACGATCACCCAGCAGCTCGCCAAGAACGCCTTCCTCAATTCGGACCGGACCGCGACGCGCAAGTTCCAGGAGGTGCTGATCGCCTTCTGGCTCGAAGGCTGGCTGACCAAGGACGAGATCCTGTCGCGCTATCTGAGCTACGTCTATTTCGGCGACAATGTGTACGGGCTGCGCGCCGCGTCACTCCATTATTTCAGCTGCGAACCCCGGCAGCTGACGATCAGCCAGGCGACGATGCTCGCCGGGCTGGTGCAGGCGCCGAGCCGGCTGGCGCCGACGGGCAATCTGAAGGGGGCGCAGGCGCGCCAGCGGCTGGTGATCCAGTCGATGGTCGAGGCGGGGCTGATCGACGAGGCCAAGGCGCGGGGCATCAAGCCGGCGACCTTGCGTCCCGCCAGGGAAAGGCAATTGCCCAATGGCGGCTATTTCGCCGATTGGGTGCTGCCCCAGGCGCGCGACCGCGCGGGCGAGATCGCCACCGAGCAGACGGTGCGCACGACGATGGAGACCCGGGCGCAGAAGGCGGCCGAGCGCGCGGTGCGCAACGCGGGCCTGCGCAAGTCACAGGTCGCGATCGTGGCGATGCACAAGGATGGGCGCGTCGTCGCGATGGTGGGCGGCACCAATTATTCGCAGAGCCCGTTCAACCGCGCGACCCAGGCGCGGCGCCAGCCGGGATCGGCCTTCAAGCTGTTCGTTTATCTCGCGGCGCTGCGCGCGGGGATGACGCCGGATACCATCGTCGACGATTCGCCGGTGAGTTTCGGCGGCTGGTCGCCCGAAAATCATGACGGGCGCTACGCAGGCAAGATCACGCTGCGCCAGGCCTTCGCCAAATCCTCCAATGTCGTGACCGCGCGGCTGATGCGCGAGCTGGGCGTCCAGCCCGTGATCCAGACCGCGCGCGATCTCGGCATCTCGACGCCGATCGGGAACGACGCGGCGATCGGGCTGGGCACTTCGACCGTGTCGCTGCTCGAGCTCACCGCCGCCTATGCCGCGATCGCGAACGGGAGCTATCCGGTGCGGCCACGCGGGCTGTTCGAGGAGGACGATCAGGGCTGGTTCGGCGCGCCGACCGACTTCCCGGACCGGACGCTGATCGCGATGCAATCGATGCTGCGATCGGTGGTCCAGTCGGGCACCGGGCGCGGCGCCGCGCTGAGCATCGACGCGTTCGGCAAGACCGGCACCACGCAGGACAATCGCGATGCGCTGTTCGTGGGCTATGCTGGCGACCTGGTGGTCGGCGTGTGGCTGGGCAATGACGACAACTCGCCCAATCCGGGCCTGTCGGGCAGCGGCCTGCCCGCGCGGATCTGGCGCGACTTCATGGTGAATGCGCTCGACATCAGGGTGGCGGCGCCCGAACCCGAACCTGTCAGCAACGAGACCGACAATGGCTCGGTCGGGTTCGACGACATCATCGACGGGATCGGCAAGGCGTTGGGCGACGGGACGGTCGAGACCGAGGTCGAGTTCGGCGACGGGGAACGGCCACGCGAAACGCCGCCGGAAGCGCCCCGCCGCCCGCGCGAGGACGCGGTGGTCCCGGCCGGACCGCGCATCGAGACCAGGATCGAGCGCCCGCCCTCGCGGCCCAGGGCGGCGGAAGGCGCGCGGGGGAATTAGCGCCGGTTGACCTTCGCCCCCGGGGGTCCCAAGGGCTCCCCCATGCGCTTCTTCTCGGACAATGCGGCAGCGGTCTGCCCTCAGGTGCTCGACGCGCTGGCGCGGGCCAACCATCTCGACACCGCCTATGACGGCGACAAGCTAAGCCAGTCGCTCGACGCGGCATTCTCCGATGTGTTCGAGACCAGGGTGCGCGCGATCTGGGTGCCGACGGGGACTTCGGCGAACAGCCTCGCGCTCGCCGCGCTCTGCCCGCCCTTTGGCGGGGTGGTGTGCCACCGCCATGCGCATATCCAGGTCGATGAGGCCGGCGCGCCGGGCTTCTACACCGGGGGCGCGAGTCTCATGCTCGGTGAGGGTCCGGGCGCCAAGCTGACCCCGGAGGCGATCCGCGCGGTGACCGATCCGATCCGTCCGGACGTACATCAGGTCCAGCCGCACGCCGTGTCGCTGACCAACGCGACCGAATATGGGCTGGCCTATACCCCGGGCGAAGTCGGCGCCATCGGCGAGCTTTGCCGCGGCAAAGGCTGGGGGCTGCACATGGACGGCGCGCGCTTCGCCAATGCCGTCGCGCATCTCGGATGTTCGCCGGCCGACGTGACGTGGCGCGCGGGGGTGGACGCGCTCAGCTTCGGCTTCGTCAAGAATGGCGGGATGAGCGCCGAGGCGCTCGTGTTCTTCAGGCCCGAGCTGGCGGACGCCACGCTGATCCGGCGCAAGCGCGCGGGGCTGCTCTTCTCGAAGGGACGCTATCTGGCGGCGCAGCTGCTCGCGCTGCTCGAGGGCGATTTGTGGCTCGCCAATGCGCGCGCGGCCAATGCCGGGGCGGCGATGCTGGCCAGGGCGGCGGGCGAGCGGCTGGTCTATCCGGTCGAGGCGAACGAAGTGTTCCTGCGGCTGAGCAGCGAGGAAGCCGCGGGGCTGCGCGCGCTGGGCTTCGATTTCTACGACTGGGGCGTCGGCGAAGCCCGGCTGGTGATCTCATGGGATCAGAGCGAGGCGGCGATCCGGCCGCTGGCGGAGGCGATCGCGGGATTGTGAGGGGTCAATATCAAATCCTCCCCCGGAAGGGGAGGTGGCGCGCGCAGGGCGACGGAGGGGGCTTGCCACGAGCGGTGTCGCCTGCGGAAATCCCCCTCCACCGCTTCGCGGTCCCCCTCCCCCTCCGGGGGAGGAATTGATGTCGTTCGACACCGCCCCCCGCTCGACCCGGCTCAGCGTCCTTATCCCCTTCGCGATCGTCACCCTGATCTGGGGATCGACCTGGCTCGTCATCAAGGATCAGCTCCACAGCGTGCCGCCGAGCTGGTCGGTGACTTATCGCTTCGCCGTCGCGGGGGCGGCGATGCTGGTCTGGGCAAAGATGCGCAAGGAACGGCTGGGGCTCGACGCGCGCGGGATCGGCTTCGCGGCGGTGCTCGGCATCACCCAGTTCGTGCTCAACTACAACTTCGTCTACGTTTCCGAGCAATACATCACCTCGGGCGTGGTGGCGGTAGTCTATGCGCTGCTGCTCGTGCCCAATGCGATCCTTGCGCGGCTCTTCCTCGGCCAGCGGATGGGCACGCAATTGACGATCGGATCGGCGATAGCGATCGCGGGCGTCGGCCTGCTCTTCGTCCATGAAGCGCGGCTCGACGGGATCGCTGCTGGCACCGTGACGCTGGGGATCGGCATCGCCTTCGCCGGTTTGCTGTTCGCGTCGATCGCCAATGTGATGCAGGGCACGCGGACGTCGAAAGCCTATCCGATGGCGACGATGCTCGGTTGGGCGATGCTGATCGGCGCAGCGCTCGACGGCGCTTGGTCGCTGGCCACCGTCGGCCCGCCCATGTTCGACACGCGGCCGGCCTATGTCATCGGCATCCTCTATCTGGGGGTGTTCGGATCGGCGATCGCCTTCAACCTCTATTTCCGGCTGATCCAGGAAATCGGGCCGACCAAGGCGGCCTATACCGGGGTGGCGATCCCGGTGATCGCGATGATCCTGTCGACCCTGTTCGAGGGCTATCGCTGGTCGTGGATCGCGGCGGCGGGTTCGGCACTGGCGCTCGCGGGTCTGGTGGTCGCACTCAAGGCGCGCAGGCCCAACCGGTAGTTGGGATAAAGCGGGCGCCAGTTCAGGACGCGCTTTGCCTTGAGGTTCGAGACGCGGCGGTTCTCGGCATAGAAGGCGCGGGCCTGCGGGCTGAGATTTGCTTCTTCGAGCGGGATCAACGGTGGCGCGGGGCGACCGAGGAGCTGGCAGGCATGGGCGATGACCTCCGCCTGCGGGGCGGGTTCGTCGTCGGCAAGATTATAAGCGCCGGGCGGCCCGTCGAACCCGGCGATCACGCCCGAGACGATATCGTCGGCATGGACGCGGCTGAAGACCTGCCCGGGCGCGTGCACGCGGCTGCCGGGGATGCGGTCGAGCGCCGAGCGGCCGGGGCCATAGATGCCGGGGAGGCGGAAGACGCGGGCGCCAAGGGCCAGCCACCGGGCATCGGCCTCGGTGCGGGCAGCGCGGCGGCCGGCGCCGGTGGGCGCAGTCTCATCGACCCAGGCTCCGCCAGTGTCGCCATAGACGCCGGTGGAGGAGAGATAGCCGAGCCATGCGGTGCTGCGGGCGAGGGCGTCGCCATAGGTGGCGAGGACGGGATCGGCTTCGCCGTCGGGCGGGATCGAGGAGAGGATGTGAGTGGCGGCGGCGAGGTCCGGCTCGCGATGCGCGAAGCTCTCGCGCGTGGTGCCCGAGACGATCCAGCCCTTGGCCTCAAGCGCAGTCGCGAGGCGAGTGGCGGTATAGCCGAGGCCGAAGATGAAGAGGCGCATGGCGCCATCTACCCTTTCTTCTTCTCTGCGTCCTCTGCGCCTGCGCGCAAAAAAAATTGGTTCGCGCAGAGGCGCAGAGAGGAAAGGAAGAACTCTTTCTTCCGCCTTCGCCGGATATGAAAAGAGCCGGGAATTGCTCCCCGGCCCTTTCGCATTCGCCTTGGCGAGGACCTATTTCGCGCCGTAGCCGTCAAACAGCACGCCGAAGAAATCGCCCTTGTTCCAGCTCGGGCGCTGGTCCGAATCCGCGAGGATGCGCGCGACACCATAGTTGATGCGGACGAACTTCGCGGCCGAATCCCAATGCCAGGGCAGGTCGATCTGGTCCGAGGGCTTGTGATAATTGGTGGCCAGGAAATATTTCTGCGCCGCGGCGCCCTGGCCGCCCGGGCCGGTGTCGATCGACACCGACGGGATGCCCGCCTGGACGAAGCTGTAATGGTCCGAGCGGACGAAGAAATTCTCCTCCGGCGCCGGATCGGGAACCACCTTCAGCCCCTCCTCCGCCGCGACCTTCGCCACGACGGGGCCGATGCTCGACCGCTCGCCGCCCTGCACCACCAGATCCTCGAGCTGATAGGTGAGGATCGGCATGTCGAGGTTGATGTCGGCGACGATCTGTCCCTTCGGCACGGTCGGGAAATGGGCATAGTAGGACGAGCCGATCAGCCCCTTCTCCTCGGCGGTCAGCGAGATGAAGATGATCGAACGGCGCGGACGCTTGCCCGAGCGCTGGAACATGCGCGCCACCTGGAGGATCGAGCCGGTGCCCACCGCATTGTCCATCGCGCCGTTATAGATGGTGTCGCCATTGACCGCCTGGCCGACGCCGACATGGTCGAGATGCGCCGAGAGGACGATATATTCGTTCTTGAGGACCGGATCGGACCCTTCGAGCACGCCCACCACATTATGGCTCCTGGTCACGCGGTTGCGGGTCCTGCTGACCGCCTCCATGCTGACCGCGAGCGGGCCGGTGGGCATCTTGGTGCCCGCCTTGTCCGCGGCGATGACGTTCGCCCATTTGATCTTCGAGCCGGCGAACAGCTTCTCGGCCCCCGCCCAGCTGATATAGGCGAAGACCGGCGCTTCGGGCGAAACGTCATGCGCCTTGCCCTGGGGATCGGCCCAGGTGGTGCGCTGATAGTCCCAATAGGGAACGATCTGGTCGAACGGATAATCGGCATGGGTCTGGTTCGATTCGATCGTCACCACGCCCACCGCGCCGCGCGCCGCGGCGAAGCGCGCCTTCTGATCGTCGTCGCCCAGATGCGCGGCGACTTCGGTCGGGAAGCCCTTGGGCACGCCCGGCAGCATCGCGACGATCTTGCCGCGCACGTCGAGGCCCTTGTAGTCGTCGCGCTTGCCCTCGGGATAAACGATCCCGTAGCCCACGAAGACGACTTGGCCCGCGGCCTTGAACTCGGGCGAGCTCGGCACCGCGCTCGACAGGAAATCCTTGCCATAGGCCATCGGGATCGGCGTCTTGCCCTGCATCAGCGACATGGTGCCGTCGCGCAGCGGGCGGTACGACACCAGCGAGACGGGCTGGAACCAGCCGCCATTCGCGCCGCCGGGCTTGAGCCCCATCGACTGGAACTGAGTGGAGACATAGTCCGCGGCGATATCGAAATCGCGCGTGCCCGCTTCGCGCCCGCGCATCGAATCCGCCGAGAGGAACTGGACATGGCTCTTGAGCTCGACCTCCTCGGGCGTGGCGGCGGCGACGCCCGGCGCGGTCGGCGACCAGGCCGGAGCGACCCGGGCAGGCGCGACCTGGGCCTGCGCGATCGGCGCGAGCAGCAGCAGGGGAAGAAGGATCAGTTTACGCAGCATCATGCGCCTCTCGTGAAGGACGCGGGCGGCGGCCGCCGCCCGCGATATCGTTTCGATGTTCGAGGAACTTACTTCGCCCCGGGACCGCCATAGAGCGTACCGAAGAAGTCGCCCTTGTGCCAGAGCGGCCGGATATCGGCATCGGCGATCTCGCGCGAGATCCGGTAGTTCACCTCAATGAAGCGGGCGCCCGATTCCCAGTCGCTCGCGGGGGTCTGGACGAGCTCGTCCGAGGGCTTGTGGTAATTGTCCGCCAGGAAGCGCTCGACGCCCTCCTTGCCCGGCCCGGCCATGCCCGGCCACAGGAACACGGTGGGGATGCCCTGCTGGACGAAGCGGTAATGGTCCGAGCGGACGAACAGCCCCTCTTCCGGCAGCGGATCGGGCGAGATGGTCACGCCGATCCCCGCCGCCGCGCGCTCGACGATCGGGCCGAGCGTGGAGCGCGGCGCGCCGAACACGATGATGTCGGTGAATTTGTAGGTGATGATCGGCATGTCGAGATTGACGTTGGCGACCAGGTTTTCCTTCGGAACCGTCGGGTTGTGCGCGAAATAGTCGGCGCCGATCAGGCCCTTCTCCTCGGCGGTGACCGCGAGGAACAGGATCGAGCGGCGCGGCGGCTTGCCCGATGCCTTGAAGCGCTTGGCCTCCTCGATCAGCGTGGCGATGCCGACGGCATTGTCCATCGCGCCGTTATAGATGGTGTCGCCCTTCGCATTGGCGCGGCCGACGCCGACATGGTCGAGATGCGCCGAGAGGACGACGACTTCCTTGGCGAGCGCGGGATCGCTGCCCGGGATCATGCCGGCGACATTGTAGCTGGTGACCTTGGTCGTCTCGGTCTTCAGCTCGGCGCTGAGCGTGGTCGGCAGCACTTCGGCCTTGAAGGTGGCGTTATCGTCCTCCGCGAGCTTGGCGACCTTGGCCCAGGGCGTCTTCGAGCCCGCGAAGAGCTTCTCGGCCCCGGCCATGCTGATGCTGCCGAGCTGCGGCGTGCCGGCGGCGATGAAGAAGCCGGTGCCGTCGGCATGCGCCCAGGTCATGCGGCCCCGGTCCCAGCCCAAAGTCAGCGGGCGCCCCGCCTTGACGGCGGCGGGGGTTTCGATGGTGATGAAGCCGACCGCGCCACGTTCCCGGGCGATCGCCGCCTTGGTGTTGGCGCCGCCGAAATGCGCGCGTTCCTCGCCCGGGAAGCTCTTGGGAGCGCCGCCGAAAAAGGCGACGATCTTGCCTCTGACGTCGACCCCCTTGTAATCGTCGCGCTTGCCCTGGGGATAGACGATCCCATAGCCGACGAACACGACCTGGGCGCTGACCTTGGTCTCCGCCTTGGTGGGATCGGGCGAGGGCACATATTCCTTGCCGAATTCGAGCGCGACCGGCGTGGCGTTCTTGCCCTTGGGTGTCAGTGTCATGCTGCCCTGCCCGGCCAGCTTGTACGAGAGCAAAGGCACCTTCTGGAGATAGGAGCCGTCATCGCCCGCCGGGCGCAGGCCCGCGGCATAGAATTGCGAGGCGACATACTGCGCGGCGATATCATATTCGGGGCTGCCCGCGTCGCGCCCGCGCAGCTGATCCGAGGCGAGGAACATCACATGCGCCTTCATCGCCGCCTGATCGGCGGGGAGCTCGGCGTTGAGGACCGCGTTCTTCTGGGCGGGCGTGAGATCGGCGGTCTGGGCGAATGCGGTGGAAGCGAGCGCCAGATAAGCGAGCGGCGCGGCGAGAGGCTTGAGCAAGTGGCGGAGCATGGAGTTCCCCTGAAGATTTGATGCCGCTTCGGTAAGCATGGGTGCGGCGCCAAGCAAGTTCCGATTCGCAATGTCGGGGGCGCCGCGTCGGTTTTCCGGTGGCAGGGCGCGGACTTGCCCTTATATCGCACCGATGGCCGATATTCAGACCGCGACCCAGACCCCCAAAGTTACACGCCGCGAGGATTACCGGCCGCCCGACTGGCTCGTCCCCGAGATCGCGCTCGATTTCGAGCTGGACCCGGCCGAGACGCGAGTGAAGACCTCGCTCTGGGTCGAGCGGAGCGGCGATCATGACAGGCCGCTGCGGCTCGATGGCGACGGGCTGACCGCGCTTTCGGTTCAGGTCGATGGCACGCCCGCGGACTGGACGATGGACGGGTCCGATCTCGTCATCGCGCTGGCCGGCCCCGAGCACCATATCCAGACCGAAGTGGTGATCGCGCCCGAGCGCAACACCCAGCTGCAGGGGCTCTACGCCTCGCAAGGCATGCTCTGCACCCAGTGCGAGGCCGAAGGCTTCCGCCGCATCACCTTCTTCCCCGACCGGCCCGATGTGCTGAGCCGATACCGGGTGCGGATGACCGCCGACAAGGCGCGCTTCCCGGTGCTGCTCGCCAATGGCGATCCGGTGGACAAGGGCGAACTGAGCGGCGGCCGCCACTGGGCCGAGTGGCACGACCCCTTCCCCAAGCCCAGCTATCTCTTCGCGATGGTGGCGGGCGACCTGGTCGCCAACCGCGCGACCTTCACCACCATGTCGGGCCGCGAGGTTCAGCTCGGCATCTGGGTGCGCGCGCCCGACCTCGCCAAGACCGACCATGCCCTCCACGCGCTCAAGCTGAGCATGGCGTGGGACGAGACGGTCTATGGCCGCGAATATGATCTCGACGTGTTCAACATCGTCGCGGTCGACGATTTCAACTTCGGCGCGATGGAGAATAAGGGGCTGAACATCTTCAACAGCCGCTACATCCTCGCCGACGCCGATACCGCGACCGACTATGACTATGACGCGATCGCCGCGGTGGTGGCGCACGAATATTTCCACAACTGGTCGGGCAACCGCGTCACTTGCCGCGACTGGTTCCAGCTCTCGTTGAAAGAGGGCTTCACCGTTTTCCGCGACCAGAGCTTCTCGGCCGATCAGGGATCGAAGGCGGTCAAAAGGATCGAGGACGTCCGGGCGCTGCGCGCGAGCCAGTTCCCCGAGGATGCCGGCCCGCTGGCGCATCCGGTGCGCCCCGACAGCTATATCGAGATCTCCAACTTCTACACCGCGACGATCTACAACAAGGGCGCCGAGGTCATCCGGATGATGTCGACCATCCTGGGGCCGGAGAAATTCCGCGCGGCGACCGATCTCTATTTCGACCGGTTCGACGGCACCGCGGCGACCTGCGAGGATTTCGTGCGCTGCATGGAGGAGGCGGGCGGGGTCGACCTGACCCAGTTCCGCCGCTGGTACAGCCAGGCGGGAACACCGCGCGTGATCGCCAGCCTCAAGCACGATGCCGCCAAGCAGCGCGCGACGCTGAGCCTGCAGCAGAAGGTGCCCCCGACCCCCGGCCAACCCGAAAAGCTGGCGATGGTGCTGCCGGTCAGGCTGCGGCTGTTCGGCGAGACCGGCAAGGCGCCGATCACCGCCGACCAATTGGTGCTGCTCAACGAACCGGTGCTCGAATTGCAGTTCCAGGGCATCGCGGACCGGCCGGTGTTGTCGATCAACCGCGGCTTTTCCGCGCCGGTGATCGTCGAGAGTGACCGCAGCGCTGCCGACCTCGCCTTCCTCTCGGCGCATGACGACGATCCGTTCGCGCGCTACGAGGCGATGCAGCAGCTGATGCTCGATACGCTGGTGAGCGCGGTGCAGGGTGGCGCGGCGGATCATGGCCCGGTGATCGAGGCCGTGCGCAACACGCTGACCGATACCGCGCTCGATCCCAGCTTCATCGCCGAGGCGGTGCTGCTGCCGTCGGACAGCTTCATCGGCGACCAGATGGCGGTGGTCGATCCCGAGGCGATCTTCTCCGCGCGCGAGGCGCTGCGCCGCGATCTGGGTAAGCAACTCGAGGATCTGTGGCGCTCGGCCTATGCGGCGGTGCGCGAGAACCGCTTCGAATATTCGCCCGCGGGCAAGGGCGCACGCCGGATCAAGAATGTCGCGCTCGGCTATCTCTCGGCAAGCGGCGCGGCGGATGCCGCCGAAATGGCGTTCGCCCAGTTCGAGGGCGCCGACAATATGACCGACCGGCAGGGCGCGCTCGGCACGCTGGTCAACGGCCATTCGGACAAGCGCTCGGCGGCGATCGACGCCTTCTACCGCCGCTATGCCGGTAACGGGCTGGTGCTCGACAAGTGGTTCCAGACCCAGGCGCTATCGACCCGCGAGGATACCGCGCAGGCGGTCGAGGCGCTGGCCAGCCATCCCGATTTCACCCTCGCCAATCCCAACCGCGCGCGTGCGCTGGTAGGTGCGTTCAGCGTCAACCAGCGCGCCTTCCATTCGGGATCGGGCGAGGGCTATCGCTTCCTCGCCGACCAGCTGATCGCGCTCGACAAGCTCAACCCGCAAACCGCCGCGAAGCTGGTGCCGCCGCTGGGGCGCTGGAAGCGCTTCGACGCCGAACGCGCGGCGAAGATGCGCGCCGAGCTGGAGCGGATCGTGGCGACGCCCGGGCTGAGCAAGGACATGTTCGAGCAGGCGTCGAAGTCGCTGGACTAATCCAATCCTCCCCCGGAGGGGGAGGGGGACCACCCGAAGGGTGGTGGAGGGGGTTCGCCACGGGCGATACCGCCTGAGGAAATCCCCCTCCGTCAGCCTGCGGCTGCCACCTCCCCCTCCGGGGGAGGAACTATGGTCACCCCATCACATTCCGCCCGCGAGTCACGGTGGCGGTATGGCCGACACTGCCCGCCGGATTGCTGCTCGCCACGGTATCCATGAACACCCAGTCGTTGCTTACCTTTTCGGGCGTCAGCGTCAGCGCCATATAGCCGCGGCGTGAGGTGTCGCACCATTTGAGCTCGGGATTCTTCGCGACCAACGCCGCGGCGATGATCTTCGGGTCGGCGGAAAACGTGTCTTCGAACCCCGCCGAGCTGACGGCCTGGCCGGCGAACTCGACCCCCGCGGGCTTGCCGTCCTGCGCGAGATCGAAGGCCCAGCCATTATGGCTGTCGCCGCTGATCACGACCAAATTGGCGTCCGCCGCCTGCGCCGATTTGAGGAAGCGCGCCCGCGCCGCCGGATAGCCGCCCCAGCCGTCGAGATTATAAGGCAGCCCCACCTTGGCGACGGTCGATCCGGCCACCACGCGCTGGCGCGCATAGGGCGCCGCGTCCGGGCTGAGCCAACCGAGCGCGCCGTCGGGCGATTTTCCGTCGCCCATGATCGTGCCGAAGCCGACGACCTGCCAGCGCTGCCCGGCCCTGACCGACGCCTTCATCGCGCTGGCGAGCCACGCCTCCTGCGTCGAGCCGAGCACCGTCGCCGCGGGATCCCGCCACGCGCCGTCGCGGAATTCGGCAAGGGCCTTTTCGGGGTTCGGTGTCTTGAAAAAAGGCTCGAGTTCGTTCGGCCTGGTGCGCACCGAGCGGCAATCGGTGCGAAACAGGGTGGCGAGCGTGCCGACCTCATAGGCCTTCCACGGCTCTTCCGACACGGGCTGCCACTCGCGATAGGCCTGGATCGCGGCCATCCGGCGCGCGTTCCAGTCGCCCTCGTTCGGCTGATGATTCTGCGCGCCGCCTTCCCAGACATCGTTGGCGAATTCGTGATCGTCCCACTGGATCACCATCGGCATCGCGGCGTGGAGCGCCTGCAGGTCGGAGTCCGAACGATAGCTGGCATAGCGCAGACGATAATCGGCGAGCTGAATACATTCGGCCATCGGCGCAGGCAGGCGCGCGGCGATACTATGGGCCTGATCGGGGTAAATATTGGGGGCGTATTCGTAGATATAGTCGCCGAGATGGACCGCCAGATCGAGATCGGTGCGCCGCGCGGCATGGGCATAGGCGTTGAACCAGCCAAAGGCGATGTTCGAGCAGGAGAAGACGCCGATCCTGAACGAGGGCGCGCGGCCCTGCGGCAGCGTCTTCGTCCGGCCGACCGGCGAGAAACCGCTGTCGGGCGAGACGAAGCGATAGAAATAGCGCGTGCCGGGCTTGAGCCCCGTCGCGGTGATCTTGACGGTGAAATCGCGCCACGCGCCGGTCACCATCTCGCCCCCCGCCACGATCCGCGCGAAATCCGGTGTCTCGCTGACTTCGAGCCCGACTTTAGCCGGCGGACCGCCGAACGGCACGTAGCGCGTCCAGAACAGCATCGAATCCTGCCCCGGCTCGCCGCTCGCCACGCCGTGCGTGAAGCCGTGATCGCCTTGAAAGGCCGCCCGGGCGAGGCCCGGTATCATCAGCGCGCCGATGCCCAGCGTTCCGGTAAGGACAAAGGTGCGGCGATCGATGCGAAGCGTCATGTGGAGCTCTCCCTGCGGCCACCCTGCCCCGTCTCTGCGGCGGGTTCGTGACAGTGGCGGCGCCCATCGCTAAGCGCTTGGGCCCCCGCCAACAACTCCGGATTGCCGTGCTCGACCGTCTCGCCCAATTGCCGCGCTGGACGCTGCTGCTGCTCGCCGCGCTGATCGCGCGCGCGGTGACCTTCGGCAGCCCGCTCGTCCATGTCGACGAGGAATTCTATTTCGTCACCGCCCAGCGGATCGCCGAGGGCGCGATCCCCTATGTCGATGTGTGGGACCGCAAGCCGATCGGGCTGTTCCTGATCTATTTGCCCGCCGCCGCGCTCGGGGTGCCGCTCGGGATCTGGGCCTATCAGGCGATGGCGCTGGCCTGCGTGGTGGGCACTGCCGCGCTGATCGCGCGCATGGCCGAGCGGGCGGGGTTCGGGCGCGGGGCGCTGCCCGGCGCGATCCTTTACATCCTCTGCCTCAACTTCGCCGACGGGCAGGGCGGGCAGGCGCCGGTCTTCTACAATCTGATGGCCGCTGGCGCCTTCGCGCTGGTGCTGCCGGTGACGGAGGACTGCGCGGGCGATTTGCGGCGGATGGCGCGCGGGGTGCTCGCGCTGCTGCTGGTCGGGCTGGCGATGCAGGTGAAATACACCGCGATGTTCGAGGGAATCTTCCTCGGGCTGTGGCTCATGTGGCGCGAGTGGCGGCTGGGGTCCGGGCTCGCCAAGGTGATCGCCTATGGCGCGGCGATGGTGACCGCGGCGGTGGCGCCGACTGCGGCGGCCTGGGCCTGGTTCGCGGCCGCCGGGCATGGCGACGCGTTCGTCTATGCCAATTTCACCTCGATCCTCCAGCGGCGGGGCGAACCGTGGTTCCGGCTGCTCGGCGCGGCGCTCAAGGCGGCGCTGATCCTTGCGCCGCTGCTGATCCTGAGCGGTTTCTCACGTCATGTCGCGGTGGCGCCGCAAGAAAAGCCGGTTCGCGACCTGATGTTCGGCTGGCTGATCGCGGCGGTGATCGGCTTCGTGATCTTCGGCTCGTGGTTCAACCACTACACGCTGCCGGTGATGGTCCCCGCCGCGATCTGCGCCGCCGGGGTGCTCGGCGGGCATCCCAGGGGCCGCAAATGGGCCCGGGCGATCGTGGCAGGCGCGTTCGTGATCGGGCAGGCAGTGCTGATCAGCAACGCCTGGTATCGCGGCAATGCGCGGCAGCTCGAGACGATGTCGAACGCGATCGGGCATGGCCCCGGTTGCATGTACGTCTATTCGGGCACCTCGATGCTCTATGCCTATACCGGCCGCTGCACCGTGACCGCGTGGATATTCCCCAGCCATATCGCGCGCGAACGCGAGAATGGCGCGCTGGGGGTCGATCAGCTTGAGGAAGTCGACCGCATCTTCGCGAAGCGGCCCGAGATGGTGGTGATGCGGCCGCAGTTCATCGGCGAGCGGCTGGAGGCGCGGGAGCGCGTGCTGGCGCATCTCAAGACCGACGGATACCGGCTGAAGGGCCAATGGCCGATCGGCAATCTGATGCTCGACGTCTATCAGGCCGAAAGCCGGGTGCCCCCATCTTCTTTGGCGCCCGAGCGCGCCGCGAGCAGCCCCGAATAATAGGCCATCAGCTCGGCGGTGTGATCGAAATCGGTGCGCACCTTGCCCGCGGCGTGGCGAGCGGCGGCGCGCAGGATCGCGGGCTCGCGCGCGAACATGCGCCAGATCGCCTCGGCCGCCGAACGCGCGTCGCGCGCGCGATAGGTCTCGGCGAAGGGCGGTTCGGCGATCAGCGACGCGCCGCCCTGATCCGGAACGATCAGCGGCAGGCCCGAAGCCACCGCCTCGACCGCGACCAGCCCGAAAGGCTCGGAATCGGCGCCGTGGATCAGCGCGTCGCAGCTTGCCATGATCCGCGACAGGCGCCTGCGGTCATAGACCGGGCGGAACATCCGGATATGCGGGCTGCCGGCGGCGCGCGCCTCCAGCCGGGGGCGCTGGAAGCCGTCGCCGATCATGATCAGCCCGACGGGAATATCGGCGCCCGCCGCCTCGACCGCGTCGAGCACCAAAGGCCAGCGCTTCTCGGGATGATGGCGGCCCAGCCCCAGCAGCAAATGCCCGCTCGGCGGGAGGCCGCACTGGGCGAGCAGCGCCGCGCGGAGCTTCTCGTCGCGCAGATCGGGGGAGAAGTCGCCCACATCGATTCCGAGCGGCATCGCCGCGTCGACATGGAGGCCGCGGCGGCGATAGCGGTGCGCGAGCTCGGGCCCGTTGGTGACGAAGGCGTCGTAGCGGCCCAGGAAGCGCTTCATGTAGCGCGTGTACCAGCCAAAGGCATGCTCGACCTGCTCGCGGCTGGCGATGCCATCGAGCCAGCGCTGCGGATAGGCGCCGACATGATCGTTATGCGCGAAGAAGACCTTGAGCGCGTCGCCCTGCCACCGCGCCACCGACCAGGCCGACATGTGCGGCGAGCTGTTCTCGACGATATCGGGCTTGAGCGCGTCGAGCGCCTGCCACACGCCGACCTCGTCGACGAAGATCCGATAGTTGCGGTCGACGATCAGCGACGGCGACTTGAGCCAGTAGATGCTGCCGCCGCCGGGCCGTTCCTCGATCCAGGTCCGGTCGCCCGGCGCGACGACGATCAGCTCATGGCCCATATCGGCCATGATCCCCATCTTGCGGTCGAGATAGGTGCGCACGCCCCCGCCGGTGGGCGAATAATTCTCGTTGACGTCGACGACGCGCATCGCGGTCAGAACGTTTCGGGAGCGTCAGCGGATGGCATCAATCCGAACCTCTTCAGCAACGCGTGGATACTGAAGCCTGCGATCAGCACGATATGCGCCAGAAGCGTGAGCGCCGCAATCAGCGCCATCAATTCGGTGAGCGAATTGCCGGGCCCGATCAGGAAGATCGCGAAGGAGGCGAAGACCAGCTCCTTGTTGGGCAGGAAGGGCAGGCGCGAGACGAGCATCCGGCCGGCCGCGAGGAACAGCCAGGTGCCGATCGCTACTGCCGGCAGCGCGTAATGCCATGCCACCGCGACGGTGAGCGTCACCAAAGTGAGCCGCGCCATGTGCATCCAGAAGACCCACCAGAGCGTGCCTCGCGGAAGCGAGAAGACGCGCTTCGAAAAGAGGAAGAAGGGCAGGCTCATCGCGACCATTAGTGCCGCCGATGCGGTGATCGTGCTCCAGTTGACCATGTCCGGCGGAAGCATCCCCATGAACGGGATCACCATCAGGATCATGATCAGCGTGAAGGTGTTGCCCGCGATCGCCGACTGGATCGTGACGTCCTTCACCGCCCCGAAGGGAGCCGCGACCATCTGGGTGCGCTGCCGCGCCCAGGCGTAGAAATAGGCCTCGCCCGAATAGCCGACCAGCACCTCGTTCGCGATCCGCTTTTTGTGCAGTGCAACCATTCCGTCGAGAGGAATGCCCCACAAGCGGCGGAAGATCAGGTAATCGAAGGTCGGCGGACCGAGATAGAAGAGCGCGAAAGCGATGTAGAATAGCGGGTGCGCCGGGATTTTCTGCTGAAGCCCCGCGAGCCCGTGGCCAAGCAGTTCGCGTCCGAGCGCGGCAACCATCAACAGGCTGAGCAACGCGCCGAGCACCACCGGCCAGCGGCGCTTGATCCGCTCGATCGGCTCCAACCCCGCGAGATCGGGGGTATTTGTGAGTGCCGCGGTCAAGGGGGACTTGAGCGAGGCTTCGGGACCGGTGCCGCTCACTTAGAAAATATCCGCATTCGAAATGAAACTCTCACGCAACAGATCACTCTGGACTAGGTAGGATTCCGTAGCACCCTCTCCGGCCGCGCTGACAGCAGATTGCGGTTTCTTCTGGAAGGGATTTGGGCAGCAGGAAGGCCGGTTACAAGTCATGCCGCACCGCAACGTCCGAGCCCCCGAAAACGTTCCTCCAGCGAAACATATTCTCGGCTTTGCAGAAACGCTGCGCGGCGGAGGCGTGGAGCGGGTGTTGCTGCGGCTGTCACGGGGATGGATCGCCAATGGCCGCCGGGTCACTTTGGTGATCGGCAGCACCGAGGGGCCGTTGCGGGATGAGTTGCCCGAGGGGGTAACGGTTCTGAATCTCCACAAGCGGGACTACGGTTCACTGGCGCGGGCGGTTCCCGGAATAATCCGTGAGGCGCGCCCGGACGTGATCTTTTGCGCCGGGAATCATTACACCAGTGTGGCAGGATATAGCAGGCTGATTCTGGGGCGCGGCTGCCCGCCGATCGTCGCCAAGATCTCCAACGCGCTGGTCCGGCCCGATCATGGGGCGCTCGTCGCATGGGGCTATCGGCGCTGGCTGAGGCTGCATCCCCGCTTCCTCGATCATGTCGTGGCGATGAGCCCGGCAATGGCGGACCAGGCGGTGGCGGAGATGCGGATTCCGCGGGGCCGGGTAAGCGTGATCGCCAATCCGCCTTCCTGGGCCCCGCCCGATGCCCAGTCCGCGCCAATCCCGCCGGGCCGCTTCGTGCTGGGAATCGGACGGCTCGAGCCGCAGAAGCGCTGGGACCGGCTGATCGCGGCGATGCCGCGGCTGGCGGACCCGCAGGTGGGGCTGATGATTCTGGGCGAAGGGAGCTTGCGGGGCGAGATGGAGGCGCAGGCGGCGGCGCTGGGGATCGCGGACCGCGTGTGGCTGCCCGGTTACGCGGCCGATCCGGCGCCCGCGATCGCACGCGCGGCATTGCTTGCGCTGACCAGCGAATTCGAGGGCGTGCCCGGCGTGATCCGCGAGGCGCTGTCGCTCGGCACGCCCGTGGTCTCGACCGATTCGAGCGTGGCGGTGCGCGAACTGATCGAGCGCCCGGCGCAGGGGACCGTCGTGCCTCGCGGCGACGAGGATGCGCTGGTCGCAGCACTCGACCGCTGGCTCGCGCCGGGCGTGTCGCGGCCGGAGCCGGTGGGCGATGCCGGGGATTCGGTGGCGGACTATCTGGCGCTGTTCGACCGGCTGGTCGCTCAGCGCACGGCGTAACGGAGGCCGACCCAGAGGGTTCGGGGCGTCGCGCGCTCGATCACGCCCGGGCCGCTGATCCCGGCCTCGACCCGCGCATCGAAGAGATTTTCGCCCCGCGCCTCGACGCTCAGGCCGTGCGTGACCGGCATGCGGACCACCGCATCCACAGTGAAGGCGGGCGCGAGGCGGCGAAGATTCTGGTCGTCCTCGAACTGCGCATCGGTCCAGCGCCCCGTGACCGCTACGCTCCGATCTCCGCGATACCAGGCCAGCGTCGCCGACCCCTGGTTGCGCGGCGTCTGCGCCGGGCGCAGGCCGTCGAGCGGCGCGGCGAGCCCCGAAGTCCGGACACGCGAATCGGCGAGCGACCAGGAGGCCGAGAGGCGGAACGGGGAGAAATCGTAATGCGCGTCGACCTCGATCCCGCGCGCCTCGACCGCATCGAGATTGCGCCGCTGGCGATAGACGCCCGCCGCCGAGACGAAACCCACCCCCGGAAAGGCGCCCGGCCCATTGGCAAGAGTGACGTTGGCGATCGCGCCTTCGAGGCGGCTCCAATAGCCGGTGGCGCGGACCACGAGATCGGGCGCGGGGCGCAGGTCGATCCCCGCCTCGGCCCCGGTCAGCCGTTCGGGATCGAGCGCGGCATTGGCGGCGGTGGCGTCGGCGCCGACCCGGAACGGGCGGTAGAGCTCGTTGAGCGTCGGCAGCCGCCAGCCGCGATAGGCGGCGGCGCGGATCGTGACCGGTCCTGCATCGTACGCCGCGCCGATCCGGCCGGTGGCCTCGGTGCCGCTGCGATCGGGGAAGCCGGCATTGGTGAGCGCCGCGCCGCCCGCGAGCGGAGTCTCGGCCAGATGGCCGCCGGTAATGGTCCAGCGATCGAGCCGGCCGCCGAGATTGAGGGTGAGCCGTCCGGATTCGAAGCTGGCATCGGCGAACCCGCCCAGCGTGGTGCTGTTCCCCCCGGCCTCGCGGCGGCGCGTGGCCAGGCCGGCGACATAGGTGAATAGTTCCTGCGTGCGGCCCGAAACCGCGCGCGCGTCCATGCCGAGGCGGAGTGTGATGCCATTGCCGAGCGGTGGCGCGATCTCGATCCGGCCGCCGATGCCGGTGGCGGGGACGCTATATTGGTCGAGCGTCGCAGTGGCGGCGGTGCGCGCGTCGTTGATGCTGGCGAAGCCGCTCCCGAAATCGCGCGCCTGCACATAGGCGAGCACGGACCAGCTCCATTCCCCCCGCGACACGATCCGCATGCTGGCGTCCGCCCCGTCGCTGCGGATCGCGGTGAAGGGCACGCCCCGGTCGCGCCGGTCGCGAAACGCCGAGACGTTCGCCTGAAGCTCGGGTCCGCCGAGATCGACGACCGTCCGGACGGCGCCGCTGAATTGTTCGTACGGCGCGGCGCGGTCGATGGGGCCACGATCCTCGGCGACCACGGGCACGAAGCCGTCGCCGCGCGCATATTGCCCCGCGACGGTGACGAAGCCGGCGCCTAGCCTGGCCGACCCGACGAGTGTGGCGTCGATGCTGTCGCGGCTGCCATAGGCCAGGTTCGCGTTTAGCGGGCCGAGTTCGCGCGGATTACCGCTCGTCAGTTCGATCGTCCCGGCAAGCGCGCCCGGGCCGGCATAGCCGCTACCCCCGCCGCGCGTGATTCGTGCCGATCCGAGGCGTTCGGGGAGATAGGCGGGGAACGCCACCCAGCCGCCAAATGGATCGCTCTGTGGCACGCCGTCGAGGATCAGTAGCGCGCGGCTCGACGCATTGCCGCCAAGACCGCGCAGCGTGATTCCCTGCGACGTCGGATGCGCCGAGCGCGAATCCGAGCGGCGGAACTGGGCGATCCCGGCGGCATCGCGGAGCGCGTCTTCGAGGCGCCCGCTGGCGGTGCCGGTCAGGCGGTCGCGGGTGATGGTGGTGGTGGCATAGGCGGCGTCACCCGGCGGGGCTTCGAGGCCGTGTCCGGTGACGGTGATGTCGTCGGATTGCTGGGCGAGGGCTGGGAGGGGGAGAAAGACCAACACAATCGCGCTTCCCCGGCGAAGGCCGGGACCCAGGCTCGGACCGCGCGTAACTGGGCCCCGGCCTTCGCCGGGGAACCGTAGTTTCATGTCCCTACGGCATCCGGATGCGCCGCCGCGAAGGCAGATAGCGCAGTCGCCGCGGCATCGGCCGCGACCAGCTTCGGATAGGCGTCGAGAGGCGTATCGAACCGGCGCGCGTTGAACATCTGGGGCACGAGAAACACGTCCGCGATGTTCGCCGCGGCGCCGCCGAGGAACGGGCCCTCGCCTGCCATGGCCTCCAGCGCGGCGAAGCCCTCCGCGATCCAGTGGCGCGTCCAGTCGTTGCGCTTCGGCTCTTCGACGGCAAGCTCGTGCGCGAGATAGCGCATCACGCGCAGATTGTTGATCGGATGGATATCCATGCCCACCACCAGCGCCTGCGCCAGCGCGGCCGCGCGCGCGGCGGGCTCGGCGGGAATCAGGCGGGGCTCGGGATAGGCGGTGTCGAGCCAGTCGATGATCGCGAGGCTCTGGGTCAGCACCATGCCGTCGACCTCGAGCGCGGGGACGAGGCCCTGCGGATTGAGCGCGAGATGTTCAGGGCTGCGATGCTGGTTCTCGAGCAGCTTCACATCGCGCCGCTCGTACGCCACGCCCTTGAGATTCAGCGCGATTCGGACGCGATAGGCGGCCGAGGAGCGGAAATAGTCATGGAGCAGCATCGTGCGGCTCCTCGCGCTTGCGCCATCGCGGCTTGCCGTCCTTCGCCACGCCCGCCTTGGCCGCGCGCTCCGATTCGCGCTCCAGCGCGACCTTGATCATCGCCACCATCGGGTCCGCCAGCGCGAGGCCGAGCACGCCGAACAGGGTGCTGGCGAGGATCTGCGCCGAGAGCGTCAATGCGGGCGGCAGGTCGACGGTGCGCTTGGCGACGAGCGGGATCAGGACATAGCCGTCGAAGGTCTGCACCCCGAAATAGACCGCGATCGCCCACAGCCCCTGGTCGGTCCCCGCGCTGAAGCCCACCGAGATCATCAGCACGCCCGAAACGAACGCGCCGATATTGGGGATGAAGGCGAGGATGCCGGTGATGATCCCGAGCAGCATCGCCATCGGCACGCCCGCGATCCATAGCAGGATGCCGGTCAGCACGCCCTCGAACAACATGCCGAGCAGCCGCCCCGCGAGCAGCACCCGCATCGTCCGAGCCATCCGGGCCAGCGTCACCGCGAACTCGTCGCGCGCGCCCACCGGCACCATCCATTGCAGCCCGCGCTCATAAAGACGCGGCTCGATCGCGACGAACAGGCCGATGGTCATCACCATGATGAGGCTGCCGACCGCGCCCAGCACGGTGCCGACCGCCGACGTAAGCCGTCCGACCGAACCCAGGGCCTGCTGCGCCATGCTCGCCAGGTCCGAGGCGCCGGGCGACAGGCCGAGGCTGGCGATCCATCCGGTCACGCGCTCGGTCTGTTCCGACAGCCGCTCGCGCAGCTCGCCGATCTGCTGAGCGACCTGGATGCCGGTCAGGTAGAAGACGCTCGTCACGAACGCGATCACCAGCACCACGACGATCAGCAGCAACAGCCCGCGAGGCAATGGCAGCACGCGGCCGATCAGGCGGACGCCGCCATCGAGCATCGAGGCGAAGACCAGCCCGCCAAAGATGATGAGCAGTGGCTGGACCAGCAGGATGATCAGCCCCAGCGCCGCGGCGACCCCGAACCAGACGCTCGCCTTGCGCAGCTCGGCGCGCAGCACCGGATCGCGCATCTCGTTGGGGCCGGGCTCATGCACTACCGCGACGGCTTCGCGCGCGGCCTCGTCGGCGCTGGCCTCGCTCACTTCGCCGCCGGCGAGCGCGACGGATGCAGCGAGGCGCCCGCGCGGCCCGAGCGGAAGGATCTGGACCAGGTCGAGGGGTTCCAGCCCGCGCTGCCATCCAGCGAGAAAGTGATGAATTCGGCGCGCCCGCCGATATTCTCCCACGGGACCGGCCCGCCCAGCCCGTCATTCGCCACCGAATAGCGGCTGTCCGCGCTGTGATCGCGATTGTCGCCCATCAGGAAGACATGACCCTTCGGCACCCGGCGCTCCGCATAATTGTCGCCGGTGCTCATCCCGACGCCCAGATCGATCGTGTCGTAGCTGACGCCGTTGGGCAAGGTCTCGCGATAGATGGGCAGGCGGCAATATTGCCTGCCATTCTGCCCCATCACCAGCGCGCCCGGATATTCGTTGGGCAGGCAGCGGGTGTTGGCGTCGACCGGGATCATCCGGTAGCCGAGCGGCTCGCGCGGCACCGCGGCATCGTTGATATAGACGATGCCCGAGGTCACGCGGATGCGGTCGCCCGGCAGCCCGATCACGCGCTTGATATAATCGGTGTCGCGCCCCGGCGGGGTGACGATCACGACGTCGCCCCGCTCGGGCAGCTTGCCGAACACCCGGCCCGGCATGAAGGGCAGCAGATGGAAGGTCGGGGTGACGAACGAATAGCCGTACGGATATTTGGTCACCACCAGCCGGTCGCCGACCAGCAGCCCGGGCATCATCGATTCGGACGGGATGTAGAAGGGCTTGGCGATCAGGCTGTGAAAGCCGAGCACCGCCACGACCAGCCAGAAGATGCCGCGCACCTCCGCCCACCAGTCGGTGCGGCGATGCTCGTGCTCCTCGTCGACCTCGAAGGGCAGGCTTTCGGCGTCGGTGGCCATCAATCGTCCTTCGGTACCGCTTCAATGACCACGAATGCCGCCGCCCATGGATGGTCGTCGGTGAGCGTCAGATGAACCTTGGCGGCATGGCCTTCGGGAATCAGCAAATCGAGCCTTTCGCGCGCGCCGCCCGTCAGCGCCAGCGTCGGCGCTCCCGAGGGCGAATTGACCACACCGATATCCTTCATGAACACGCCGGCCTTGAACCCCGTTCCCACCGCCTTCGAAAAGGCCTCCTTCGCGGCGAACCGTTTCGCCAGCGTCGCCGCGTAATTGTGCGGGCGGCGCCGGGCCTTGCTTAGCTCGATTTCGGTAAAGACGCGGTTCTCAAAACGCGTCCCGAATCGATCCAGCGAGTTCTGGATCCGCTCGATATTGCAGAGGTCGGAGCCGAGGCCGATGATCATGACTCAATCCTCCCCCGGAGGGGGAGGGGGACCAGCCGCAGGCTGGTGGAGGGGGTAGCCGCCCCAAATACCGGGCGTAGTGCATGTGGAGACTACCCCTCCACCGCTACGCGGTCCCCCTCCCCCTCCGGGGGAGGATTTAAGGCGGCCCTTCACCGCGCCTCGTCCATCAGCGCGCGCATCCGCTGGACCACCGGGGCAAGGCCGTCGAAGATCGCCTCGCCGATCAGGAAATGGCCGATGTTCAGCTCGGCGAGCTGCGGGAT
>CBINJP010000004.1:0-208145 GCA_966251045.1 uncultured Sphingomonas sp. | reverse complement strand
ACCTCGGCCTGCCCGACCGCGACGACGTCAAGGTCGGCGTCGTCACCTACAAGCTGGCCGCCCATGCCGCCGACCTCGCCAAGGGCCATCCCGCCGCGCGCCTCCACGATGACGCTTTGTCCCGCGCCCGCTTCGAGTTCCGCTGGCGCGACCAGTTCAACCTGTCGCTCGATCCCGACACGGCCGAGGAATATCACGACCAGACCCTCCCCGCGGAAGGCGCCAAGACCGCCCATTTCTGCTCGATGTGCGGGCCTAAATTCTGCTCGATGCAGATTTCGCAGGAGGTGAGGGCCTTCGCCGCCAAGCAAAATCAGCCCGCCGACAGCTTCATCGCCGCCACAAATCCTCCCCGGAACGGGGAGGGGGACCATTTGGCGGAGCCAAATGGTGGAGGGGGCCCACGTCTGGACGAAGCCGCCGCGCTCAAGGGCATGGAAGAGATGAGCAAGGTGTTCAAGGAGACGGGCAGCGAACTATATATGGGCAGCGGGGGACGGGAGCGGGACTAGGGATTTGGCTTCTTACCGCCCGTCGCGGCAGGGTCGTTTGAGAGCCTAATAAAAGACACCTCTACATCCTTGAACCCAAGGGCTAAAATTTCCCGACGAGTTTCATCGAGCGAAATGCGTGAGAAGAAAGGGATTATGTAATCCCCTTTGGCATTTGTAGAATCCCCAAATTTATACTCGATAGTCCATTTATCCGGGAAATCTTTTTCGGCCTCATCGACCTCATTTTTGTCGGCGATTTTACGAAGTCGGTCGAATAGTCCATTCTTCATAAGAGGATAAGACTTAAGGAGTCTAGCCGAGTTCGCACCTTGATTGAGGAAGTGACTGATGACACTTGATCTTCGGCCACTACGCTTAACATGAACTATGCGCCTTTCTTTAATATTCACAAGGTCGCATATTTCAATTCCGGGCCCAGGATTCCCAGGAATGCGAAATAGCTCGGTGTCAAATAAGTAAAATCCATCCTTATTGTCGGCAATATGCTTGTTGTAATCATATTCTTCTTGATAGTATGATTTTTCCTTACTTCCTTTTTTCTTCACGATCTTGATCGGCCACGCATCAAAGGTTTTGTCTAGCCCTTTTGATGTCTTATCAAACGCCTCATTGGCCGACTTGATTAGAAGGTCGTCAATTTTGTACCATGTTCCTTCGTTAAGAGCATATCGGTCATTATTAACATCAAGCGAACCAACAAGCCCTCGATAAACTGACCACTCTTTCACAATGTACTTATCATCTATGCTGTGAACCCGAACTTTATGCTTATGTAGGTCGTCGATATCGCTTGGCGCC
This sequence comes from uncultured Sphingomonas sp., assembly GCA_966251045.1. GTDB lineage: Bacteria > Pseudomonadota > Alphaproteobacteria > Sphingomonadales > Sphingomonadaceae > Sphingomonas. The sequence continues at coordinate 206,832 of CBINJP010000004.1, read as the reverse complement.
CCCGTCACAGAAAGCGCGGCTGCCAAATTCAAGTCCGCGAAGTTGGTCTGCAACCCCGTCCCAGTCAGGGATATCCGGCCCATGGGCTCGGTCGCGATTTCGGGTAAGCCAAGCTCGAAGGAAGGTTTCGCTGTGTTTAGATCTATCACAAGAGCTTTATCCAGCTTATCTATGAGCAAGATATCCCTGACAGGTTTAATCTTGTCGATGATTCCGAACCCTGTTTTTTGATAGGCCGTATCTTCAAATAGCTCGAGCAATGTGTCCGCTAGTTTCGCCAATTCCGACGGATCGTGTTCCGATGTTAATGTTATTGACGCTGATCCGCTAAGGGCAGTGCCGACTTTTGAGCTGCTTCCGCTCAATTTTCTGATGAGACTCAGGGCGCGGTCGACGTTGAACTCAGCAAGCTTGGTTAGGCCTGCCGCTTGAGTAGCGTCGCGGATCACGCTTCCAAGGTTAGCTTTTTCAACCAGCTTCACATTAGAGTCGGATAACGCATTCGCGGCAATGAGGAGGCCGAATTCGTTTTCACGCTTGTCCGCATCTAGCAGCGCATGTCCGAAGCCATAAGCGCATGCAAATATCCGGTTCTTGTGCTTGAACAAGAGAACAGCTGACACGCTCGAGCTCTTGATCGCTCCGTCTATGGCGAGATAGGCATCGAGCATTTTTGCCCACCCTGGAGCGTCGGGCGGTCTTGAGCTGTAATAGAGCGTGGCGTCGATAGGAAATCCCGGACGAGGCTTGACCTGCTTGGCGCTCGCAGCTGCATTCTCAGTAAGAAATCCCTCAAATGTTTTCACCTCAGGGCGGGCGAGGTGAATAGAATATTTGATGGTCTTCTTTGGCTCCTCCGCCATCAGACGCCCTCCCTTTCACGAGGAGGTTTCACACACCGATGGTAACTGTCAAATCCCTCACCGATAAACCTCTCGCCGATGCGCCACGCGCACCACCAGGATCACTACCCGGTCATCCTCGATCCGCGCCACTACGCGATACTCCCCGATCCGCCAGCGCCAATAGCCCGCATGATCGCCGACCAGCGCGGTGCCCAGCGCGCGGGGATCGTCCAGCACCGCGATCCGCGTCTCCAGCGTCTTGATGATCCGCGCCGCCGCAGTGCGGTCGAGCTTCTTCAGTTCCTTCGCCGCCTCGGGCAGGAACTCAATCTTCCAGGCCAAGCTCGGCCTTCAGATCGGCTAGCGGGATCGCATCGCCCGCGCGGAAATCGCGCAGCCGCTGTTCCGCCAGATAGAAATCCTCAAGATCGTCGAGATGCGCCACGATCGCCTCGCGCGCATAGAAGGTCTTGGTGCGGCCCGTCTTCGCGGCCAGCGCATCCAGCCGCGCTTCGGTTTCCCCATCGAGCCTGACTGCAAGCATTTCCAGTCTCCTTCGCTATACATGTATAGCAAAGGTATCGCTCCGGCAAGTGACCCCAAAAAAACCCTTTCCTATTTGGATTTCGCCTGCTCCACCCTCGTCAATGAGCAAGCGATCAGACCCCGCAGCCTTCGCGCGCGCCGCTGGTGCCCGCGATTCCGCCACTCTCGCCGATCCGGCCCCCGCGCCCGATCTCGCGCCGCCGGGCCCGCTGCCCGAAGGCGCCCCCGAAACCGCCAATGCGCTCGCGGTGGCGTCCTCGCCGGCCGCCCCGCCCGCGCTCGTCGCGGAGGAGGAAGCCTCCCTCACGCCCTATATCGACGAAAACGGCTTCGACCCCGCCGATTTCCGCTGGATCCCCGTCCGCCGCCAGCGCCAGCACAGGAATGGCTGGACCGAGGCGAAGCAGCGCCGCTTCATCGAGGAGCTGGCCGACACCGCCTGTGTGGAGACCGCCGCGCGCGCGGTCGGCATGTCGGTCAGCAGCGCCTATGCGCTGCGGCGCGCGCCGGGCGGCGAGGCGTTCGCCGCCGCGTGGCTCGCCGCGCTCCAGCAGGGTGCGCACAAGCTCGCCGATATCGCCTTCGATCGCGCGATCCACGGCTCGGACGAGCCCGTGTTCGACAAGAACGGCAACCGCGTCGGCCGCCGCATGCGCCAGAACGACCGGCTGCTGATGTTCCTGCTGCGCGCGCACCTGCCCGAACGCTATCGCCACGCGCATCGCGACGTCCGCCTGGCGAACGAGCCGCCCGCGCCGCCGGTCGAGCCGCTGGCACGGGCGATCGCCCGGCTCGAACCCGTCACGCCGCCCGATCCCCATCTGCTGCTCGCGCCCGAGGAGCTCGACGTGGAGGTTCAGGTCGCCGACATGGCCGACGGCAAATTGCCGCACTGGTACGATTCCGAACCGCGCGATTATGCCCCGGTCGAAGCCCCGCTTGGCGAAGCCTTCGAACGCGAGCTCGAAGCCGCGAAGCGAGAGGCGTGGCGGGCCCAGGGACTGGAGGATTGGGATGAGGACGGGGAGGAGTCCGGCTAGGCCGGGGCGCGAGCGCCAAAACCCGCTTTTGGCCTCCATTTAATTCCACATAAGCCGTGCTAGGCATCGCTTATGCGCTCCCGCCGCCCGCTCTACGTCATGGCCAAGCCGCCGCCGGAGGCGCAGGCGCTGATCGCCGCGCTCCCCCGCAACGATCCCGGGCGCGGGCCCGAACTGCTGCACGTCACGCTCGTCACTCTGTTCGATCTCCATTACGCCCCGCCCGAATGGTTGCCGCAGGTGATCGCCGCGCTCGACAGTTTCGAGGGCGCCGCCTTCCCGCTCGCCTTCGACCGGATCGAGAACCGCAAGGCAGTGACGCTGCGCACTCGCGCGCCGCTGGCCGAGGCGCGCGCCTTCCAGGCGGCGCTCGTCCGCCACCTGCTCGAGCGCAAGGCGCCGATGATGCTGGGCACCACGCCCGAGCCGCATGTCACGATCAACTATCATGGCGACCGCAAGGGGGCGCAGAAGATGCCCATGATCGGCTGGACGGTGGACGAGGTGATCCTGATGGAAAGCGTGGTCGGCAAGACGACTCATGTCGAGCATGGCCGCTGGCGGCTCCGCGCGGCCCCGGGGTGACGCTGTCGCAGGCCTGTCGTGCCCGCGGCGCACGCGGCGATTTATCTCCCGCCGCCAACATGATACGATCCGCAACATGGTCCGGCGGCCCGTCGACCGGATCCCAAGCCAGGAGAGCCGAGATGCCCCGCCTGCTACGCCCCCTGCCGCCCACGCTGCTCTTCGCCGCCGCGCTCCTCGCGCCCGCCGCCGCCGCCGCGCAGGACCTTTCCGCCGCCGAGGGCCAGATCGTCGTCACCGGCCAGCGCCCCAGCGCCGAGGCCATCGAGAGCTTCGTCGATGCCGCGCTGCCCCGGCGCGCCGGCGAGAGCCAGATCGCCCGCTTCTGGGCGGTCTGCCCGCGCGCCTTCGGCATGCTCCCCGCACAGGCTGCCGCCACCGAGCAGCGCATCCGCGCGGTCGCGCGCGCGGCGGGCGTCCAGGTCGCGGGCGATCGTTGCGAACCCAATCTGATGGTGGTCGTCACGCCGGACAAGCCGGCCTTCATCACCGCCATGCTCCAGCGCCGCCCCTATTATTTCGGCGATGTGACTCGCGCCGAGCGCCGCGCGATTACCGATCCCGCCAATCCCGTCGCCGCCTGGCACGTCAAGGGCCCGCCGCGCAACGCCGACGGGCAGGAGCTTCATTACGATTCGGGCGCGGGCTATTATGTCAACCGCACCACCCGGCCCGCCAGCCGGATCGGCTTCGCCGCGCGCCCGCAATTCGCCGCCGCGATCGTGGTGATCGACAGCGATGCGATCGACGGTCTCACCATCACTCAGATCGCCGATTACGCGGCGATGCGCACGCTGGTCGCCAGCGATCCCGCGCGGCTCGGCGATTCGGCCGCGCCCACCATCCTGCGCATCATCGATGCTCCGATGGGCGCCGCGATCCCGATCACCATGACCAGCTGGGACCTGGGCGTGATCAAGTCCTTCTATGCGAGCAACCCGATCGTCTCGGCGGCGTCGACCCGCACCGAAGTGCGGCGGCGACTGGGCAAGGAGCTCGAGGGGAAGGGGGGGCGCAACTGATCCAGTCGCTCGCCCATATCGCGCTTGTCGTCCGCGATTATGACGAGGCGCTCGGCTTCTATGTCGGCACGCTCGGCTTCACGCTTGTGGAGGACAGTTACCAGCCCGAGCAGGACAAGCGATGGGTGCTGGTCCGCCCGCCCGGCGCGGCGGAGGATGCCACCACGCTCCTCCTCGCCCGCGCCGCGACCCCGGAGCAGGCGGCATTCATCGGCGATCAGGCGGGCGGCCGCGTCTTCCTGTTCCTGCGCACCGACGATTTCGACCGCGACTATGCGGCCTATGTCGCCGCCGGCGTCGTGTTCGTCCGCCCGCCCGCGCTCCAGCCCTATGGCAAGGTCGCGGTGTTCCTCGATCTGTACGGCAACCGCTGGGACCTGATCGAGTTCAGCGACGGACGGCCATGACGCGCCAAAACAAAAGGGGCGGCCGTTGCGGGCCGCCCCTCCCGTCTTCCGGATCGGGTCCGCTTATGCGGGCACCTTGTCCTTGTTCCAGATCGCCGCGGACTTGCGCAGGATCTCGAGGATCTTCTCCAGCGCGGTCGGCTCGTCGACCTGCTCCATCGCGGCCAGCTCGCGCGCGAGGCGCGATGCCGCCGCTTCGAAGATCTGGCGCTCGGAATAGCTCTGCTCGGGCTGGTCGTCGGCGCGGAACAGGTCGCGGACCACTTCGGCGATCGACACCAGGTCGCCCGAATTGATCTTCGACTCATATTCCTGCGCGCGGCGCGACCACATGGTGCGCTTGACGCGCGGCTTGCCCTTGAGCGTCTCGAGCGCTTCCTTGAGCGTCTTGTCGCTCGACAGCTTGCGCATGCCGACGCTCTCGGCCTTGTTGGTCGGAACGCGGAGCGTCATCCGCTCCTTTTCGAAGCGGAGCACATACAGCTCGAGCTGCATGCCCGCGATTTCCTGTTTCTGAAGCTCGATGACACGGCCAACGCCGTGCTTGGGGTAAACGACATAATCGCCGACGTCGAAGGACAGCGCCTTGGCAGCCATTTGCACTCAGCCTTTCGTGAATTACCGGCCCCGACGATCAAGGTGTCGCTCGCTCACGCGGGGGCGCGGCGGGCAGGCGGATCGGGGCGACTCTCTTGCTTTCTCCGGGCGAAGGACAATTTCCTCCGTCTCCGTGCATTTAACACGTTTGCAACAAAATTACCAGTGTTGCGTCGCACGCACGCGAACGAAAGTTGCGCGAAGCTGCAACTTCCTGTGGACGGTGTTGGGGAAAGCGGGCGCCGCGACGAAAGGAGCGCCGCCGGGTCAGCTCCCCGCGCCGGGCTCCGCCGAGAAATATTTGTCGAACTTGCCCGTTTCGCCCTTGTGCTCGTCGGCATCGGCGGGCTGCTCGCCCTTCTGGGTGATGTTGGGCCATTCCTCGGAATAGGTCTTGTTGAGCTCGAGCCACTGCTCCAGCCCGCTCTCGGTATCGGGCAGGATCGCCTCGGCGGGGCATTCGGGCTCGCACACGCCGCAATCGATGCACTCGCTGGGATTGATGACGAGCATGTTCTCGCCCTCATAGAAGCAATCGACCGGGCAGACCTCGACGCAGTCCATATATTTGCATTTGATGCAGGCGTCGGTGACGACATAGGTCATGGAAGCAGCCCTCTAGCGTGGGGCAGAAGCCCCGAAACGACCCTCTGCTATGCCTGCGATTCGGGTGCGTCAATCAATTGGGTCTTTCTGCGAGACGTTCTCATTCTTTAGATCGGTGTAGCAGAGCCGTGCTTCCGCGGCGGGGCCACGCCGGGCGGGGAGCGCTTCCACCCGGATGACGCGGATCTTGCGATCATGCGTGACGAAGGCGACGACGTTGCCGGGGCGCACCGGCGCGGCGGCCTTTTCGATCCGGCGGCCGTCGATGCGCAAATGCCCGCCATGCGCGATGTCCTGCGCCCAGCTCCGCGTCCTGGTGAGGCGCGCGAACCAGAGGAACCGGTCGAGGCGCATGCTGCCATCAGCCATCGCGAAGGCCGGCGAGCGCCGCGAAGGCATTGCCTTCGGACGCCGCCCTCGGCTTGGCGGCCGGGGTGAGGCCGTGCCAAATCCACTGGCCCGCTTGGCCCCGCGCGGTACGGAAGCCGAGCTGCGCCATCAGCCGCGCGAGCGTCTCGGGCTGGACGCCCATCGAGGTGGCGAGCGCGGGATCGGGGGAGAAAGGCTTCCTGCCCTTGCGGCTGTCGTGCGCGGCACGGGCGATGCGCTCGACCAGATCGACGCGCACGGCCTGCGTGCCCAGCGGGCGGAAGCCGTGGGCGAGATCGGCGCCGGGGGCGCTGCGCGGGAGGACGGTGGCGCCATCGGGCGGGGCGGCCTCCAGCCCTATCAGCAAGCGGCGCCAGCGCGCGGCGGCGGGCTTGAGGAGCGAAGGGGCGAACAGGTCGAGCGTGCCAATGGTCACCCCGATTGCGCGCAACGCCTTGCGGGCGTCAGGATCGAGCGCCTCGACCATCGGCCCGGCGGCGCGGCGGGGGAGCAGCCCGGCGGCTTCGAGCAGCGCGCCGGCGATGGCGCGCAGGCGCGGACCGGCCGCGGCGTCGCGGGTGGCGGCGTCGAGTTTGGCGAGGACGGGAAGGTGCCTGGCGAGCTGGGCCGCGAACCAGCTTTCGACGCGCGCCTGAATCGCGGCGCGGGTCTGCGCATCGAGCACATCGAGCGCGCGGTCGAGGGCGATGCGCGGGCGGGCGAGATTGGGGCCGGGGTGGAGGTGTGCGACAGGAACCTCCGCCCAAAACACCGTTCGGGCTGAGCTCGTCGAAGCCCGGCTTTCCCCCGGCGTATCGCTCGCGGCGGGGCGCCCTTCAAGAGGCTCAGGGCGAACGGGGGCGAGGGAGAGTTCGCTGTCAGGTGCCTCGGCAAGCGCCGTCCCCCGCTTGCGCAGCTCCGCCCCCAGCCGTTTCTCCGCCGCGGCGAGTAGCATGCGCTTGTCCGCCGCGCGCGCTTGCGGGTCGACGACGAAGCGGAAGCCCTCCAGCCGGCCCAGCGCATGCTCCTCGACGCTGACCTCGCCCTCGGGCCCGATCGTCACCGGCAGGCTGGACGCCCCCGCGCCGATCTGGCGCAGCAGCACCGTCGTCCGCTTGTCGACGAAGCGCTGGGTCAGGCTGGCATGGAGCGCGTCGGACAGCCGCTCCTCGATCGCCCGCGTGCGTTCGGCCCAATGCTCGGGGCTCGCCAGCCAGTCCTGCCGGTGCGCGATATAGGCCCAGCTGCGCGCCGCGGCGATCCGCCCGGCGAGCGTCTCGACATCGCCGCCCATATTGTCGAGCCGCGCGATCTCGTCGGCGAACCATTGATGGGGAACATGGCCGTTCCCCTCGCTCAGATGCCCGAACAGCCGTCCGACGAAGCGGGCATGCGGATCGGCGCCGAGCTTGCGGAAATCGGGCAGGCCGCATGCCGCCCAGAGCCGCCGCACCATCGCCGGCGAGCGGACACGGTCGCGCACCCAGGGCTCGTCCGCCAGCCGCTTGAGCACCGCGAGGTCGACCGCTTCGGGCGCGGCGCGCAGCACCGGATCGAGCGGCCTGCGCTCGAGACTCCCGATCAGCGCGTCGATGCTCGAAGGGTCGGGCTCGCCCTCACGCCAGTAGAGCTTCTCCAGCCGGGGCACGCGGTGCGCCTCGATCGCCAGCACTTCCTCGGGAGTGAAGGCCTCGGGGCCTTGTTCGTGGAGCGCGCCGAAGCTGCCGTCCTTCTGGTGCCGCCCGGCGCGGCCGGCGATCTGCGCCATCTCTGCCAGCGTTAGGCGGCGCTGGCGGCGGCCGTCGAACTTGTGGAGGCTGGCGAAGGCGACATGCGCCACATCCATGTTGAGCCCCATCCCGATCGCATCGGTCGCGACCAGATAATCGACCTCGCCCGCCTGGAACATCGCGACCTGCGCGTTGCGGGTGCGGGGGCTGAGCGCGCCCATCACTACCGCCGCGCCACCCCTCAGCCTGCGCAGCGCCTCGGCAACGGCATAAACCTCCTCGGCGCTGAACGCGACGATCGCGGAGCGGCGCGGAAGCCGGGAGAGCTTCTTCGCCCCCGAATAGCTGAGCGTCGAGAAGCGCGGGCGGCCGACAATCTCGGCCTCAGGCACCAGCGCGGAAAGCATCGGGCGGAGCGAATCGGAGCCGAGGATCATCGTCTCCTCGCGGCCGCGCGCGCGCAGCAGCCGGTCGGTGAAGACGTGCCCGCGCTCGGGGTCGGCCCCCAACTGCGCCTCGTCCAGGGCGACGAACGCCAGTTCCCTGGTGTTCTTGTTGTCGGCTCCGGCAAACATGCCTCCGCCGAGCGGCATCGATTCGGCGGTGCAGAGGAACCAGCGGGCGTTCGGCGGCAGGATCTTCTCCTCGCCGGTCAGCAGGGCGACCTCGCCCGGCCCCTTCAGCTTGACGACCCGGTCGTAAATCTCCCGCGCCAGCAAGCGCAGCGGGAATCCAATCATTCCAGACGCATGACCGCAAAGCCGCTCGACCGCCAAATGGGTCTTGCCCGTATTGGTCGGCCCAAGGACTGCAGTGATGGGGGAACGCGCGAACCGACTCATCTTGCTCTTTATTTGATCGCCTCTCGGCGATGGTGCGGTACCGGCCCGCTCCCCCACCCGGCCTCCCATAGGATACTAAAGTAAGGGAGGCCGGGTGGGGGAGCGGGCCGGCACCGCGACACGGATAGCGTACAATCTCGTACCGAGTCGCGCCTTAAGCAACACTCCCGGCTAGCCATTTGTCGTTAACCATGTTGGTTTAGTTAGCGAATATCGTGAAAGCTTCCCTTCATCTTGGGTGTGGCACAGGTGGCCGCAAGGTGAGCCGCGTAAAGGGCCGGTTAGTTTGACTTTAAGCACCTCCTTCCACAGTGATCTTGGCCATGCCGGGGGTAGCGGCACGACCATCAACGACGATCCTTTGTGGGGGCAGCGCGCCTTGTTCACGCGCCATGATTATGGACTGGAGAGCGGCGGCGGCAGCGTGAAGGCGCGTGCCGGACTGATTCAGCGCCATTTCCCCGATTTCGATATCACGCCGGACCTCGGATCGCGCATCGGCACGCTGACCTGGTATCGCGGCGCCGCGACCTGCATCGGGCTGTGCGCGCTCACCTTCCTGCTCTCGCCGGGCTTCGAGAATCCGATCTACGGCTTCGCGCCCGCCGCCTTCCAGGGCAAGGAGCTCGAGGCCGCGCGCGCGCAGGCGATCGCGCCGCTGAGCAAGGGCGCCACCACAGGCTACAAGATGGCCGCGACCCAATTGGTCGCGCCCTTGAGCGACACGCCCGAGCGGCCGCAGATCGAGATCAACGCCAAGCTGGCGTCGGGCGGTTCGCTGATGACCATGCTCAAGCGCTCGGGCGTCGGCGGCGACGATGCCGATGCCACGGTCGAGCTGATCGGCAAGGCGCTGGCGCTGGGCGATATCGAGGGCGGCGTGCCCGTCGACATCATATTGGGGCGCCGCGCCGACAAGTCGCAGCCAAGGCCGCTGCAGGCACTGGCGTTCCGCGCGCGCTTCGATCTCAGCCTGCAGATCAGCCGCGGCCCGAACGGCGAGCTTTCGCTCAAGGAAATGCCGATCCGGATCGACAATACGCCGCTGCGAATCCAGGGCGCGTTCGGCCCCAGCCTGTATCGTTCGGCGCGCGCCGCCGGCGCCCCGGCCAAGGCGGTCGAGGCGTTCATCCGCTCGGTCGGCACCCGGACGCCGATCAGCCGCATGGGCTCGGGCTGCCGCTTCGACATCATCGTCGAGCAGGCACGCGCCGAAACCGGCGAGGTCCGCATGGGCGAGCTGCTCTATGCCGGCGTCACCGGCTGCTCGAACAAGATCCAGCTGGTCCGCATGACGATCGACGGGCGCGACGAATGGTATGACGCGTCGGGCCGCGGCGAGCGCCGGGGCAGCATGGCGATGCCGACGCCGGGCCGCATCTCCTCGGGCTTCGGGATGCGCCGCCATCCGCTGCTCGGCTATACCCGCATGCACAAGGGCATGGATATCGCCGCGCCCTGGGGCACGCCGGTCTATGCCGCGAGCGACGGCGTGGTCCAGTTCGCCGGCCGCGCCAGCGGTTACGGCAATCTCGTCAAGGTCAAGCATGCCGGGGTTTACGGCACCGGCTATGGCCATCTCAGCCGCATCATGGTTCGCCCGGGCCAGCGCGTGCGCCGCGGCCAGCTGATCGGCGCGGTGGGCAATACCGGCCTCTCGACGGGCCCGCACCTCCATTACGAACTCTACCGCAACGGCGCGGCGATCAACCCGCGCTCGGTCGCCTTCACGGTCGAGCGCCAGCTCGATGGCGGCGCGATGAGCCAGCTGCGCGGGCGGCTGGGCAAGCTGATGGCGGTGCCGGTGGGTGCCGGCGCGCGGCCGAACGACGAAGACTAGCCTCCGCTACAGGCGGCGGCTCTTCCCAGCAGGAATTCCCTTTCGCGCTCGTTGCGCGTGAGTGCGGCCGCGCGCTCGAATTCGGCGCGCGCCATCGCCAGCGCGCCCATGCGAAACAGGAAATCGCCGCGGGCCGCGGGGAGTGGCGCATAGCCCTGCAATGAATCGAGCCGCTCGATCGCGTCGATCAGTTCCAGCCCCGCCTCGGGGCCGAACGCCATGGAGTGCGCCACCGCGCGATTGAGATCGACCACGGGCGACGGCATCGCCTGCCGCAGCCGGTCGTAAAGCCCGGCGATCCGCTGCCAGTCGGTATCCTCGGCGCGGCGCGCGCGGGCATGGCAGGCGGCGAGCGCGGCCTGGAGTGCATAGGGTCCGTCCGCGCCGCCCAGCGCCTCGACGCGTTCCAGCGCGGCGAGGCCGCGGCGGATCAGCAACTGGTCCCAGCGTGCGCGATTCTGTTCGGTGATCGGCACGAACGCCCCGTCGGGCGCAGTGCGGGTGTGAAGCCGTGACGCCTGGATCTCCATCAGCGCGAGCAGGCCGAAGACTTCGCTATCGTCCGGCATCAGCCCGGCAAGGATGCGCCCGAGCCGTTGCGCCTCGGCGCACAAGGCGGGGCGGACCAGATCCTCGCCCGCGGTGGCGGCATAGCCTTCGTTGAAGATCAGGTAGATCACCGCGAGCACCGCGCCGAGCCGTTCGGCGCGCTCCGCCCCGCGCGGCACTTCGAAGGCCAGGCCCGCGCCGCCCAGCGTCTTCTTCGCCCGGACGATGCGCTGCGCCACGGTGGGTTCGCTGGTCAGGAAGGCGCGCGCGATCTCGTCGGTGGTGAGCCCGCCGATCAGCCGCAATGTCAGCGCCGCGCGCGCCTCCATCGACAGGACCGGATGGCAGGCGGCGAAGATCAGCCCCAGCAGCTCGTCGCCCAGATCGTCGTCCATCGCCGCCTCAAGCTCCTCGACGCCGGTGTCGCGTCGGCTTTCGAGGTCCCGGCCGATCTCTTCATGCTTGCGGGCGCGCATCGCGTCGCGGCGAAAGCCGTCGATCGCGCGCCGCTTGGCCGCCGCGGTCAGCCAGGCCCCCGGATTGGCCGGAACCCCGGTCTTCGGCCATTCCGCGAGCGCGATGACCAGCGCGTCCTGCGCCAGCTCCTCCGCCATGCCGACGTCGCGCACCATCCGCGCCAGGCTCGCGATGAGCCGGGCGCGTTCGATCCGGAACACGGTTTCGATTGCTTTATGAGTGTCGCTCGCCGCCACGCGCCCGGATTAGCCCGGGGGCGCGGCGGCGTCGACTTGCGGGTTTAGCGGTTCTCGAGCGCCTGGCGGAGCCGCTCGTCGCGCTCGATCACTTCGGGCGTCAGCGCCTCGCCGAAATCGGCCATTTCATAAAGCGGACGAATCTCGATCTCGCTCGGCCCCAGCATCGGATTGGGGCAGCGCTTCACCCATTCGACCGCCTCGTCCATGTCCTTGACTTCCCACATCCAGTAACCGGCGACGAGCTCGCGGGTTTCGGCGAAGGGGCCGTCGATCACGGTGCGGCTGGCGCCGTCGAACGCCACGCGCTTGGCGTTCGAGCTGGGCTTGAGCCCGTCGCCGTCGAGCATGATGCCCGCCGCGACCAGTTCCTCATTATATTTGCCCATCGCTTCGAACAGTTCGGCCGGGGGCATGATGCCCGCTTCGCTGTCCTCAGTCGCCTTGACCAATACCATCACACGCATCGTCATTCTCCTCTGCTCATCGGGGCCGATATGGCCTCGCTGCCCAGACGACGAACGGGTTACGACGGAATCGACAAAGTCGCCGAAACTTTTTTCCGGGTCTATCGGCCCTGCGAACGCCAGCGCTTGATCGTGCGTTCGAGGATGCCTTCCTCGCCGCCGGTCTCGCGCCACAATTCGGAGAATTGCGGGTCTTCGGACGCCGGGCGCTTGGCCTCTTCGAGCGGGTCGAACAGCAGGCGGACCGGCGTCGCGACGCCTTCGCCCACCGCGATGCACTCGCGGTTCCGAAGCGCCGGGATCGAATCGAGGAAGCCGCGCGCGCCTTCGGGCATCGCCGCCTTCACGAATGCCTGGTCGCGCTCGTTGTTGAGCCGCATCGACAGGATCGTGCCGCACTGCGAGAGCACACCTTCGGCCAGGTCGGACGGGCGCTGGGTGATCAGCCCCAGCGAGACGCCATATTTACGGCCTTCCTTGGCGATCCGGCTGAGGATGCGGCCGACCGACGAACCGTCGGCGTTGCGCTCGTTGGGGACGTAGCGGTGGGCCTCTTCGCAGACGAGCAGGATCGGCCGCTTGGGCTCGTTGCGCGACCAGATCGCGAAATCGAAGACCATGCGGCTGAGCACCGCGACCACGACCGACGTGATTTCGGAAGGCACGCCCGACACGTCGATGATCGAGATCGGCTTGCCGTCGCCCGGCAGGCGGAAGATGCGCGCGAGGAAGCTCGCCATGGTGTCGGCGACCAGCATGCCCGAGAACATGAAGGCGTAGCGCGGATCGGCCTTGATCTCGTCGATCTTGCCGCGAAGGCGCAGATAGGGCGCCGTGTCGGTCGCCTTGTCCATCTTGCCCATCTCGTTCTGCAGGATCGTGGTGAGATCGCTGAGGAGATAGGGGATGGGAGCGTCGACGGTGAGCTTGATCTCCTGCGCCAGCCGGTTCTTGCCCTTGGCGAGCATGATGCATTTGGCGAGAATGTCGGTATCGACCTGCCGGTCCGAGCCTTCGCTGGTCAGCAGGACCTCGCAATGCTCCTCAAGGTTCATCAGCCAATAGGGCATCTGCAGGTTCGAGACGTCGAACAGCGCACCGATATTCTTGAACGCGCTCGAATATTCGCCGTGCGGGTCGATCATCACGATGTGGCCCTGCGGCGCGGCCTCGCAGATGCGGTGGAGGATCAGCGCGGCGCTGGTCGATTTACCGGTGCCGGTCGAGCCCAGCAGCGCGAAATGCTTGCCGAGCATCGCGTCGATATAGAGCGCGGCGCGGATATCCTTGGTGGGATAGACATTGCCGATCTCGATATGCGCGCGGTCCTCGGCGGCATAGACCTGCTTGAGGTCGGCGGTCGAGACGGGGAAGACCTGAGTGCCGGGGACGGGATAGCGCGTGACGCCGCGGCGGAAGCGATAGAGCTTGCCGGTCAGCTTCTCCTCATCGCCTTCGCCAAGGAAATCGACCTGCGCGGCGATCCCGCCATCGGCGAGCTTGAGCGAGCGGACGTTCGCGATCAGCCAGGTGCTGCCGACACGCAATTTGACCTGGCTGCCGACGGTGCCGGCATTGGCGAGCGCGAGGTCGCTGCTCCCCGCGAACGCTTCGAGCGCGGCGGGATCGAGCATCACCGCGCTCGACGAGCCGGCAATCTCCAGCACCGCGCCAATCGCGCGAAGCGGCGATTGCGACGGCAAAGCGTCTGCTGAAACTGGCGCTGCACCTTCGAACGCGCGCGCGCCAAACTGGCCTTCCATCGGCTGCTCCCCGTTTCCCCGGGAGCCACCATGCGCAAGCGGAGGTAAAGATTAGGTGTTTGGTATCACTAAAATCTTCGCCAGATCGCGCCGGCGCCCCAACCGAACAGCACCGAAAGCGCCACGGCGATCAAGCCGTAGACGATGGAATAGCGCTCCGCCGAGCGTGCGACGAAGCGCTCGAAGCCCGATTTGCGGATCTCGATCGGACGCACCGCAGCGGCAAGGACGCGGCCGTCGCGAATCAGGAAAGTCTCGGCGGTGAACTTGCCCACCGGCACGCGCGCGGGAATCGTCAGCCGGGCGCGGTAGAGCACGCCGCTGGTGATCTCGACCGCGCCGGGCGCCTCGTAATAGAGGCCGCCCCGCCGCCGCAGATCGACCAGCCCGGCGTCGAAACGCCGCTGCACCTCGGGCGAGGCGCCCGAGGCGGGCGAGAGCTGGAGGCTGTCGACCCCGAGCTCGTAGATCGCGCGAGTGCGCTCATCGACCAGGGTCTTGATCGGCTTGGACGAGGCGATCGCGTAGAAGCTGGGTGCCGAGCGGTAGCGCATCCGGTCGGCGTTGACCCAGATCCCGGCGACCTTCTCCTTCTCGCGCACGATCACCGATTGCGCCGGCCCCTTGATGACGACCACCACTTCCGCGGGCTTTTCCCCTTCGGCCGGAGCGGTCCCGCGCGGATAGAGAATCGCGCCGAACAGCAGCAGGTCCGCGCCGGTGAAGGAGTAAGCGATCTCGATGTCGCGCTGCGAGACGTCGGGGATGAGGACGGGCTTGGTCTGGCCCAGCAGCAGCGGGGCGAGCAGGATCAGGCCCAGCGCTCTCCTCACAGCACTTCCACCGAATAGATCTCGTCGGGCCGCCACGCGAGGCCGAGCAGCATCCGGAGCGCCACGACCAGCACGATGATGGCGAGCGCAAGACGGAGCTGCTCGGGCTTGGCCCTGGAGGCAAAGCGCGCGCCGAGCTGCGCGCCCACCACCGATCCGAGCAACAGCAAGGCCGCGAGCACGATATCGACTGCCTTGGTGGTCGTGGCATGCACCATCGTCGCCCAGGCGGTGACGAACAGGATCTGGAAGAGGGAGGTGCCGACCACCACCGCCGTTCCCATGCCGAGCAGATAGATCATCGCCGGCACCAGGATGAATCCGCCGCCGACCCCGAGCAGCATGGTCAGCACGCCCGTAAGGAAGCCGAGGATCGCGGGCGCGAGCGGCGAGATATAGAGGCCCGAGCGATAGAAGCGCCAGCGCAGCGGCAGAATCGCCACCAGCGGATGATGCCGCCTGGGCCGGGGCTTGGGCGGCACCGCGCCGCGCGTCACGCGGACGGCATAGATGCTTTCGTACAGCATCAGCCCGCCGATCGAGCCGAGCATCAGGACGTAAAGGATCGCGATCACCGTATCGATCGCGCCGGTCGACTGGAGCCAGGCGAACAGCCAGGCGCCCGCGAAGCTGCCCAGCATCCCTCCGGCGACCAGCACCGCGCCCATATGAAAATCGACACCATTCCGGCGCACATGCGCGAACACGCCGGAAACGCTCGCCCCGGTCACCTGGCTCGCCGAGGATGCGGCGGCGACGGTGGGCGGGATGCCGTAGAAGATCAGCAAGGGCGTGGTGAGAAACCCGCCGCCGACCCCGAACATTCCCGAAAGCAGCCCGACGCCCAGCCCCAGCCCGACGATCACGAAGGCATTGACCGAGAGATTTGCGATGGGGAGGTAAAGGTCCACGCTGGGGCGATACCCTGCCTTTTGGTGCAGCAAAAGGCGTGGGCGCTAGAAATCGCTTCCCAATGTCAGCGCCAGCCCCGATCCCGGCCGCGCGTCGCCCGCGACGCGCTGGCGCCAGTCGAGCGCGACCCGGACTCGCTGGCTGCCGACCGGGACGGCGAGCGTCGCGGAGGGCCCGACATCGACTCGCGCCGCGTCGCGCTGCGCGGCGCCCCAGGCACCGACGCCCAGCGACAGCCGCGTGCCCGGTATCACGCGCGTCGCGCGCGCGCCGCCATCGGCATAGGGCTCGATCCGATCGCGCCGGATCGCGCCCGCCTGGCCATAGGTTTCGAGGCGGAAGCCGCCGGGAATCGCCCGATCGACGCCCGCGACGAGCCCGAGGCCGGGTCCGCCCTGGCCGCCGTCGATCGCGAAACGCTGTTCGGCGACGAGGCGGACGGGTGCGCGGGTCGGTTGCCACTCGATGCCGATCGCGGCCTCGCGCCCCTCGCCTGCGAGCGGCGTCACGAACCGGCCGAACAGCGCGACGCGGTGCCGCGGGTCGAGGAGCCACGCGATGCGGACGCCCCCTTGGCTCCCGCCGAGCTGCCCGCCCGGCGCGGTGCTGAGCCCGCTTCCCGGGCGCGCGGTCAGCCAGGCGCTGGCCGACCAGCGCGAGGGCGTGGGTTCGAAACGGGTCTGGTCGGGGCGCACCGGCGCCGCCGGGCTGTCGACATATTCGGCCGGGCCGAACTGGATCAGCCCGAGCGTCGCCAGCTCGACGCGCACTGGATCCGGGCCGCGCCCGGGAACGAGCGCGTGAAGCGCACTGGTGCCGAAATTGCCGGCGGATTTCGCCGGGAGCGTGGCGATGATCTGCGGGGCGACGGGGTCGGCCTCTTCGCGCGGCGCGAAGGACGGCAGCGGGAGCACCGCGCGGATCGCTTCGGGAAGCGATCCGGTCTGGGGCCAGAGGATCAGGATGCGCAGCGCCACCCAGCCCGCCACGACCAGTGCGAGAAAGCGCAGCGGGCGTCCCCGCCCCTGGAGCGCCGCCGTCACGCCGCGACCCGCCCGGGATCGTCGGGGAAATGGTGCGCGGTCTTGTCCCATTGCGGGACGGCGCCTGCGAGCATCCGCAGATAGGCGAAGAACGCCCTTCGCGCCGCCAGCATCGCGATGGCGTTCCCGACGGCGATCCGCGGAATCGACAACAGCGCGTCGCGCCAGCCATAGGCGCTGCCCGTGAACGCCGCCCGCACGAGCACGCGCCAGCTCAGCAGGGCGATGTTGATCGCTATCAGTCCGCGCATCCACGGCGCGAGCGGCGCCGATTCCCCGCCGGCGATCGCGTGCGAAAGCGCCGAGAGTCCCCAGAGCAGGAGCGCGCAATAGGCGAAGACGAGGACGGGGATTTCGAGGACCGCGCGGCGATCGCGCATCCGCATCCAGTGATCGCCGATCCGCGCGGCCTTGCCCCATCCGGTGCGGTCCCATCCGGCCAGCGCGATCCCGGTCATCCAGCGCGCCTTTTGCCGCACGGCGGCGCGCGTCGTGTCCGGGAAATAGGCGCGCACCGCGATCAACCGGCCATAGGGACGATCGCGCATCCGCGCGAACTGCGTCCTGCCGCCCATCGCGGCGATCGTGAGCCCCAGCTCATAATCCTCGGTGAGGCTGGCTTCGTCGAAGGGCGCGCCGCCGCGCGCATCGGCGATCCGCTGGAGCATCCCGCGCCGGATCGCGCAGCCCACCCCGGCAAAGGGTATGCCGGCGCCGAGCGTCTGGCGGACGAGCAATTGCTTGGCATGGGCTTCGGCGAACTCGTCGCAATAATGGCCCGAAACGAGCGGCGAGCCTTTCTTGCGCAGCGGCATGACCGGCAGCTGAACCGCGTCGAACCGCGCCAGCCGGTCGGCGAACAGCCGCAGCTCGAGCGGATCGACCACATCCTCCGAATCATGGAGCGCCACCGCCAGGACCTCGCCGTCGCCTTCGTCGCGCAGCAGCGCGCGCCACAGCGTGTTGAGGCAATCGGCCTTGGTGGTGGGGCCTTCGCGCGGCCCGATCACCAGGCGGACGCGGTCATCGGACTCGGCCATATCGGCCACCGCGGCGATCGTCGCGGGATCGTTGGGATAGGTGCCGACATAGATAAGGTAATCGGGATGATCGAACCGGGCGAGCGCGGTGCGGAGCATCGGGCCGATCACATCGGCTTCCTGCCAGGCGGGAACGAATACGGCGATCCGTCCTGCCGGGTGCGGCAGGGGCGGCGCCTCGGTCTCGTCAGGCCCATAGAGCCAGGTTCGTCCCCAGGCCCGTGCCGCGCGCAGGCCATAGACGAAGTCGACCAGCAGATCGTCGAGCCCGCCCACCAGGAACCAGATCGCAGCGAACAGCGTGGCCTCGCGCAGCAGCGCGTCCAGGATCGCGATGAGTGTGGTCCCCTCCACTCAATTCCCCCCGATTCGGAGGCGACCTTATCCGAAGTGGCGGGAATGTGATCAAGCCGCCGTCCCGACATGCTTAATTTCCGCGCTGGACTCGCCCCCGCGCCCGGCTATCGTTCGCGTGCTGCCTGTAGGGGGATGCTACAATGAAGCTCATCACGCGCGTTGCCGTCCTCGCGCTTGCGCTGTCGCCGATCGGTGCGATCGCCGCCTATGGGGACAACAGCCCCCAGGTCGAAATGGCCACCCCCGGCATCGGCGACGGCGCGATCGAGCGCTTCACGGTGCGCTTCACCGAGGCGATGGTGCCGCTGGGCGATCCGCGCGCCGAGGGGCCGTTCAAGGTCGAGTGCGCGGTCGCGGGCGAGGGGCGCTGGGTCGATCAGACGACCTGGGTCTATGAATTCGCGAACCCGCTCCCCGGCGGCGTGACCTGCAAGTTCAGCTTTCGCGACAAGCTGCGCAGCCTCGCCGGCTATGCGGTCACCGGGCAGAGCGAGTTCACCGTCGATTCGGGCGGGCCGATCGCGCGCGCGGTGCTGCCGAGCCGCTATGGCAGCGAGATCGAGGAGGATCAGGTCTTCCTCGTCGCCGCCAATATGGGAGTCGATCGCGCCTCGGTCGCGGCCAACGCCTATTGCGCGGTCGATGGGCTGGGCGAGAAGATTCCGGTCGATGTGCTCGGCCCCGAGGTCGCCGGCAAGCTGGTCGCCGATCTGGGCACCGACCGCTGGGACGTGCGCAACTTCCTCGAGGAAGCCGGGCTGCCGCAGACGCTTCCCGCGAAAGCCGAGGACCGCGCCAAGGCGACCGAGAGCCTGGTCGCGCTCAAATGCCACCGTCCGCTTCCCCCCGGACGCGACGTCGCCCTGATGTGGGGCAAGGGAATCAAGAGCCCCACGGGCCGCCTCGCCGGCGCCGACCAGCGCTTCGACTTCACCGTGCGCAAACCCTTCACCGCGCGCTTCGAATGCTCGCGGGTCAATCCGCAGGCGGGGTGCAGCCCGGTCGAGAATGCCTGGGTGCGCTTCTCCGCGCCGGTCGCGCGCGACAAGGCGGCGGCGATCCGCATCACCCTCGCCGACGGCAAGCAGCTCGAGCCCGTCTTCACCGGGGACGCCAAAAGCGCGACGGTGACCGAGGTGACCTTCAAGGCGCCCTTGCCGATGTCGGCCACCGCGCGGCTGAGCCTGCCCGCCGACATGGCCGACGAAAGCGGCCGCAAGCTCTCCAATGGCGAGCGCTTCCCGCTCGACGTCAAGTTCGACGAGGCGCCGCCGCTGGTGAAGTTCGCCGCGCCCTTCGGCATCCTCGAATGGAAGGAAGGCGGCGTGCTGCCGCTCACCGTCCGCAATGTCGAAGGCCAGCTCGCGGGCAGCCGCCTCGCGCTTTCGGGGCAGAGCCTGAAGGTCGACAGCGACGGCGAAGTCGCGGCGTGGCTGCGCAAGATCGACGATGCCGACGACACCAAGTTCGAGGAGGTGAAGCGCGGCAAGGAAACACTGCGCATCAACCGGACGGGCACCAAGCCGATCCTCACCGGGGTTTCGGGCGTCGCCACCTATAATCTCGGCCTGCCGAGCGCGGGCAAGGAATTCGAGGTAGTGGGCGTGCCGCTCAACAAGCCCGGCTTCTATGTGGTCGAGCTCGCTTCGCCGCGCCTCGGTGAGGCGCTGCTCGGGCGCAAGGCGACGCGCTATGTCGCGGCGGGCGCGCTCGTCACCAACATGGCGGTCCATTTCAAATGGGGCCGCGAGGGCTCGCTGGTCTGGGTGACCGCGCTCGACAGCGGCGCCGGAGTGAACGCCGCCGATATCCGCATTTCGGACAGCTGCACCGGGCAATTGCTCGCGCAGGGCAAGACCGACGCATCGGGCCGGCTCGGCGTTCCCGCAGGGCTGCCCGAGCCCGAAACCTGGGGCGATTGCGATCCGACCAGCAACGCGCACCCGCTGATGATCTCGGCGCGCGCGGGCGAGGATTTCAGCTTCAGCCTCACCGAATGGGGCGACGGCATATCCCCGGGCGATTTCGAATTGCCCTATGGCTGGGATGCGCAGGACGATGTGTTCCACACCGTCTTCGATCGCGCGCTGGTCCGTCAGGGCGAGGCGATCCACATGAAGCATGTCGTGCGCAAGCCGGTCGCGGCGGGTTTCGCCGCCGGCAAGGCCTTCACGGGCACGCTGCGCCTCACGCATCGCGGGTCGGACACCCAGTTCGATATTCCGCTGACCATCGACGCCAATGGTTCGGGCGAGACCAATTGGACCGCGCCGCAGGGCGCGCCGATGGGCGATTACGACCTGCAGGTGATCTACAAGGACGTGAAGCAGGACGAGAAGACGATCTGGACCAGCCAGTCGTTCAAGGTCGACGAATATCGGCTGCCGACGATGAAGGCGAGCGTCGCTGGGCCCAAGGAAGCGCTGATCCGCCCTGCCGCGGTGCCGCTCGACCTGTTCGTCGGCTATCTCTCGGGCGGGGGCGCGTCGAACCTGCCGGTCGAGGTCCGCGTCGGCTATTTCAACGGCAGCCGCACCCCGGCGGGCTATGAAAGCTATAGCTTTGGCGGCCAGCCCCTGGTCGAGGGCGTCAAGCCGCTCAACGGCGATGACGATGAAGGCGAGGATAGCGGCTCGACGCTGCCGCCGACCCAGACGCTCCCCCTCTCGCTCAACGGCGAAGGCTCGGCGCGCGCGAGCATCGATGTGCCCGCCACGCTCGAGCTTGACAGCAACATGCTGGTCGAGATGGATTATCAGGACGCCAATGGCGAAGTGCTGACCGCCTCGAGCCGCATCCCGCTCTACGCCTCGGCGGTCCAGCTGGGCATGAAGACCGATGGCTGGCTGATGAAGCAGGACGATATGCGCCTGCGCTTCGTCACGGTCGATGTGAACGGCAAGCCGATCGCGGGGCAGGCCATCTCGGTCGAGCTGTACAGCCGCGAGATCCTGACCGCGCGGCGCCGGCTGATCGGCGGCTTCTATGCCTATGACAATCAGGTGAAGGTGACCAAACTCGGCGCAACCTGCTCGGCCACCACCGACAGCCTCGGCCTCGCCCAATGCGCCATCAACCCGGGCGTGTCGGGCGAAGTCTATGCCGTCGCCACCACCAAGGACGCCAATGGCAATGTCGCGCGCTCGGTGCGCTCGGTGTGGCTCGCGGGCGCGGACGATTGGTGGTTCGGCGGCGACAATGGCGACCGCATGGACGTCATCCCCGAGAAGCTCGAATACAAGGCCGGCGAGACCGCGCGCTTCCAGGTGCGCATGCCCTTCCGCGAGGCGACCGCGCTCGTCACGGTCGAGCGCGAGGGCGTGCTTTCCAGCTTCGTGGTCGGGCTGACCGGCACCGATCCGGTGATCGAGGTGCCGATGCCGGGCGATTACGCGCCCGACGTCTATGTCTCGGTGATGGCGGTGCGCGGGCGCATCGGCGGCTGGACGAGCTGGAGCGCCGACGTCGCGCGCGACTGGGGGCTGCCCTTCTCGCAGGACGGCGGCAAGCCCACCGCGACGGTCGATCTCGCCAAGCCGAGCTACCGCGTCGGTATCGCCCGGGTGAAGGTGGGCTGGGAGTCGCACCGGCTCGGTGTCGCGGTGAAGGCCGACAAGGAGAAGTACGGCGCGCGCGATACCGCGACGGTCGACGTCACGATCAAGACGCCCGACGGCAAGCCCGCGGCCAGCGCCGACGTCGCCTTCGCGGCGGTCGACGATGCGCTGCTCCAGCTCGCGCCGAATGACAGCTGGGATGTGCTGACCGCGATGATGGGCGAGCGCCCGCTCTCGGTGCTCACCTCGACCGCGCAGATGCAGGTCGTCGGCAAACGGCATTACGGCAAGAAGGCGGTCGAGGCCGGCGGCGGTGGCGGCGGCGATCTTTCGGGGCTCAACCGCGAGAATTTCCAGCCGGTGCTGCTGTGGAAGGGCCGGGTCGATCTCGACGCGAACGGCCATGCCCAGGTCAAGGTGCCGCTCAGCGACGCGCTGACCAGCTTCCGTCTCGTCGCGATCGCCACCAACGGCGCGCAGCAGTTCGGCACGGGCGAGGCGAGCATCCGCACCGCGCAGGATCTCAGCCTCTTCTCGGGTCTTCCGCCCCTGGTCCGCACCGGCGACACGTTCGGCGCGACCTTCACGCTGCGCAACGGATCGGACAAGCCGATGCGAGTCACCGCCTCGGTCAAGCTCAAGCCCGAGATCGCGACCGGCAAACCGATGACGGTCGATATCCCCGCGGGTGGCGCGGTGCCGGTGGTGTGGAACCTCACCGCCCCGGCCAACGAAGGCAGTCTCAGCTGGACCGTCACCGCCAAATCGGCCGACGGCAAGGCGACCGACCAGGTGACGGTGACGCAGGATGTCGCGCCGGCGGTGCCGGTCGAGACCTGGGCCGCGACAATCGGACGGGTGGGGGAGAATACGACCTTCACCGTCGCGCCGCCCGCGGGGTTCCTCCCGGGCCGCGGCAGCGTCGATGTCGTGCTGATCGATACGCTCGCGCCGCCGCTCCAGGGCGTTCGCGACTATATGTCGGCCTATCCCTATAATTGCCTCGAACAGCGCACCTCGCGCGCCATCGCCAAGGGCGATACCGGCGCCTGGACGCTGATCGCGGCCGAGATGCCCGCCTATCTCGATGACAAGGGGCTGCTCCGCTACTTCGCGACGAGCAGCATGCCGGGATCGGAGGCGCTGACCGCGTACATCCTCTCGGTCACCGCCGAAGCGGGCCTTCCCTTGCCCGATGGGCCGCGCGCCAAGATGATCGAGGCGATGAAGGCAGTGCTCGATGGCCGGTTGCGCAACGAGGATTATCGCAGCGAGCTGGGGCTCCAGAAGGTCGCGGCGTTCGCGGCGCTGGCGCGGCAGGGCGCGGCGACCCCGGCGATGCTCGGGTCGCTCGGCATCACGCCCGCGCAGATGCCGACCGCGCAGCTGGCCGACTATATCGCCGCGCTCGCAAGGGTGGAGGGGCTCGCCAACGGCAACCAGCTCCGCGCCGAGGCCGAGAAGGCGCTGCGCACGCGCCTGACCTATGAGGGCACGCGGATCGATCTGGTCGATCAGGGCAATCAGGCCTGGTGGCTGATGTCTTCGGGCGACGAGGCCGCGATCAAGGCGGTCATCGCCACGCTCGGCCGGCCGGGCTGGCAGAATGACTCGGGCAAGATGATGATCGGCGTCGGCATGCGCCAGACGCGCGGCCATTGGGACACGACCACAGCCAATGCCTGGGGCAGCATCGCCGCGCGCAAGTTCATGGCGCTCTATCCCGCCGAGGCGATCGCGGGCGTGACCACCGCCAGCCTTTCGGGCCAGTCGATCGCCCGGTCCTGGCCGCTGCTCGAGCCGCAGCGCAGCTTCAGCTTCGCGCTGCCCTCGGCCAGCATGCCGCTGACGCTCGGTCAGTCGGGCGGGGTAGGCCCTTGGGCTTTGGTCTCGGTCAAGGCGGCGGTGCCGCTCACCCAGCCGCTCAACGCCGGGTACAAGATGACCAAGACGACCCAGGTCATCCAGGCCTTCAAGCCCGGCACGCTCACGCGGGGCGACGTGGTCAAAGTGACCATCACCGTCGAAGCCAGCGCCGAACGCAACTGGGTGGTGATCAGCGATCCGGTGCCCGCGGGCGCGACGGTGATCGGCGGGCTGGGCGGCCAGTCGCAGATGCTCGCCGAGCGGGCCGACAGCGGATCGGGAGTCCAGCCCAGCTATGTCGAGCGCGGCCGCGACGCCTGGCGCGCCTATTTCGGCTGGGTGCCGCGGGGCAGCTTCACCGTGTCCTATGTGATGCGCGTCAATTCGGCCGGGACGTTCAGCCTCCCCTCGACTCGCGTCGAGGCGATGTACTCCCCCGAGATCCGCTCGCAGGTGCCCAACCAGCCGGTGACCGTGGCGCAGCGGTGACGTGAGCGAGGAGAAGCCCGAATCGTCACTCCCGCGAAAGCGGGGGCCCATCTCGGATGCTTTCCTCGACCGCGCCCGTGGTTTGATCGGAAGGTTCAGGAGATGGGTCCCCGCTTTCGCGGGGACGACGGTCGAGAAGGCGCGAGGCCTCTACAAGGAATGGGACGAGAAAGGCTGGCGCGGGATCGCGACCCCGCCCCGCATCGTCCTCATCGTCTCGGTCACGCTGATCGTCACCTATGCGGCGCTCGATTGGCGCACTCTCCCGCCGCCGCTTCCCGACCACGCCACCGCCAGGGCGCAATACACGCCGTCCGAGGCGTGGCTCTACGACCGCAACGGCCGGCTGATCGACAGCGCCCGCGTCGATTTCGCCGTCCGCCGCCTCGCCTGGACCCCGCTCGACCAGATCTCGCCCGCGGCGCGCGAGGTGATCATCGCCGCCGAGGACAAGCGCTTCGCGAGCCATTGGGGCGTCGACTGGTGGGCGGTCGGCGGCGCGGTCCGCGACCGGCTGGAGGGCAAGAGCGGGCGCGGCGCCTCGACGCTGTCGATGCAGGTCGCCGCCTTTCTCGCGCCCGATCTCGACCGGCCGGGATCGCGCGGGACCTGGACCAAGCTCAGGCAGATGCGCGCCGGCATGGCGATCGAGTCGCGCTGGACCAAGGATCAGATCCTCGAAGCCTATCTCAACCTCGCCGGTTTTCGCGGCGAGGCGCAGGGGATCGGCGCGGCGGCGCTCGGGCTGTTCGGCAAGACTCCCGCCGCACTCACCCGCGACGATGCGCTGTTGCTCGCCGCCTTGCTCCCCGAACCGGGCGCGACGGCGGACCGCGTGGCCAAGCGCGCCTGCGCGCTCAGCCATGACGGCGATTGCACCCGCTTCACCGGCATGGCCGCCGCGATGTTCGGCCCCGCGCGCAGCCTTGCGTTGGATCCGGGGCTCGCGCCGCACGTGGCCAATATGCTGCTCACCAGCCCGGGGCTGAAGATCACCACCACGATCGATCTGGATATCCAGCGGATCGTCATCGAGGCGCTGCGCCGCCAGCTTCAGGGGCTGGGCGGAACAAGGGCGCGCGATGGCGCGGTGGTGGTGGTCGATAACGCCACCGGCGATGTGCTCGCGATGGTCGGCGGGATCGGCGGCAATTCGACCGCGCCTTCGGTCAATGGCGCGACCGCCTATCGCCAGGCGGGATCGACGCTCAAGCCCTTCCTCTACGCCCAGGCGATCGAGAAGGGATATCTTACCGCCGCCTCGATCCTCGACGATTCGCCGGTCCAGCTCGACACCGCATCTGGGCTCTATGTGCCGCAGAATTACGACAAGGGGTTCAAGGGCCCGGTTTCGGCGCGGGTGGCGCTCGCGGGATCGCTCAACGTGCCGGCGGTGCGCACCTTGCTGCTGGTCGGAGTCGATGCCTTCAGGGACCGGCTGTTCGACACCGGCTATGAAGGGCTGACCGAAGCGGGCGACTATTACGGGTTCAGCCTCGCGCTCGGATCGGCCGAAGTGACTCTGGTCGAGCAGGCGGCGGCCTATCGCAGCCTTGCGCTCGGCGGGCGCTGGACGCCGCTGCGCATCGTCAAGGGCGAGAAGATCGAGGGCGAGCGCCGCACCACGACGCCGCAGGCGGCATGGATCACCGCCGACATGCTCGCCGATCCCAATGCCCGCGCCGCGACCTTCGGGATCGATTCGGCGCTGCGTCTGCCTTTCTGGGCGGCGGCCAAGACGGGGACGTCGAAGGCGATGCGCGACAATTGGTGCATTGGCTTTTCGGACCGCTTCACCGTCGCGGTCTGGGTCGGCAATCTGGAGGGCGATCCGATGCGCGCCGTCTCAGGCACCAGCGGCGCGGCGCCGGTGTGGCGCGACGTGATGATGGCGCTCCATGCCGGCCAGCCGGGCAAGCAATCCGCACGCCCCGCCGATATCGAGGAGCGCCGCGTGACCTTCGCCGGCGGTCTCGATCAGCCGCGCCGCGAATATTTCGTGAAGGGCACCGCGATGGCCCGGGTCGCGGTGGCCCCCGCCGAATCGCGTCGCCCGCGCATCGTCAATCCGGTGGCGGGTAGCGTCTATGCGCTCGATCCCGATATTCCGCCCGAGCGGCAGCGCATGGCGATCGCGGTCAATGGCGATGTCACGGGGCACCGGCTGCTGCTCGACAAGCGCGATCTGGGTGCCGCGGATTCGCGTCCGATGATCGTTGCGCCGCCCGGACGGCACACGCTGAAGCTGGTCGATCTGGGCGGCCGCGTGGTGGATCAGGTCTTCTTTACGGTCCGCTGAGCGGGTCTTGCGTCGGCAAGGTCACGGCACCGGCCCGCTCCCCCAACCGGCCTCCCAGAATTTAGTAGCCTATGGGAGACCGGGTGGGGGAGCGGGCCGGTGCCGCTCATCGCCGGGAGGCGATCAAAAGAATCATTTCCGAGTCGAACCAATTCCGCCTTCGTGCGTTGCGCGTTTCGGTCCCACCCTTTCGGGACTGGTGCTCTGGGGCACCGGCCGCGCCGCTCCCCAACAACGGCGCGGCCAGACCCCGGGGCAGCATCGCCACCCCGGGGTCCGGCTTTTGCGCAAACTACCGGCTTACCAGTAGAAGTTGTTGATCACCCGGATCACGGTGCCGCGGCGCGTGTCGACGAGCAGCAGGTCGTCATAGTGACGGACCCAGACCCGGCCGGCGCCGGCGCGCGGCAGGTGATAGCGCCACGGGTCGTTGATGACGTAGCGCGGGCCATAGAAGTTCACGCCGATGCGCAGGCCCGGGCGGAACCGCTGATAGCGGAACGGCGCGCGCCAGTTGCCGCGGGCATAGATGCCGCGGTTGCGGCTGCGGTTGTCGCGCCAGTCATTGTCGCGCCAGCTGTGATTGCGCTCGTCGAACCCGCGGCGGTCGCCGCGATAATCGTGGCGGCCACGGTCGCGGTCGCGATGATCGTCACCGCGATGCTGGCGATGCTGGGCCTGGGCCGCAACCGGCGCGGCCATCGGAACGATGACGGCAACCGCGAGCGCGGCGGCGATGAACTTCTTCATATTGTCCTCCTCAAAAGGCAGTCTCCGCGGCGGTGGCCCTTCCCGGGGCTTCCCGCCTGCAATCACGCTTCTGGAGGATGGTGCGTGGCCCGATGCTGAATGTCGGTGTCAGCGAATAGACAGAATGGTTACTGGGCGTCTTTGCGAAACTCGCGAAAGTGCGAGTTTCGAGGCGGCACCGGCCCGCTCCCCCACCCGGCCTCCCATCACGATAGTAACCTATGGGAGGCCGGGTGGGGGAGCGGGCCGGTGCCGCTCATCGCCGTAAGGCGATCAAAAAACGTTCGAAAACGCTTACTGTCCGCCGCCGCCCGGCTGCCCGGCGCCCGCGCCGACCTGGCCGATATTGCCGAACAGGTCGTCGAAGAAGCTGCGCTTGCGGCCCAGCGTCGGGGTGGTCTTGTTCGACGGATTGACCGACGCGACCAGCTCGATGCCGGTTCGCTGCACCGAGGCGACGTTGCCCGCGGGATCGAAGGTCACGCGCAGCGTGACCTGCTGCTTCGGGTCGGGCGAGTTGAACGCCATGTTCGAGCTGTCGCGCGAGACATAATACCATTCCTTCTGGTCGAACTGGCTCGTGAAGGTCGGGCGGCCCAGCGTGCGGAGCACCGATTCGCGATTGTCGACACCCGGCTGGATCGCCGCGACGAGTTCCGCATCGACCACATAGCCCTGGTGCGTGCGCACCGGCGTGCAGGCCGAAGCGCCTGCGAGGGCGGCAAGCGCCGCGGCCGAGGCCAGAAGGCGGACAGGAAACACCGGCATCGAATTCTCCAGGCAATACGCCACACGCCGCGCATTGCGCGGCAACGAAGGCCTCAATATGCGCCTAATTGCGGCCAAACAAGGTCGTGCCAAAAAACACTCTGGCTTACGGAAAGATGATGCGACTGTTCCAGCGGCTCTTCGGCAAGCCCGATCGCGGCACCGTTCCCGCGCTTTACGACGCGGTGGTCGCGCGCGGGCGCGAGCCGCATTGGTATGCGGACGGGCTGGTGCCCGACACGATCGACGGGCGATTCGACATGATCGCGGCGGTGCTGTCGCTGGTGCTGATTCGGCTGGAAGCCGAGCCGGCGGGGGTCGCGCGCGGCGCGGTGCTCACCGAGCTATTTATCGACGATATGGACGCGCAGCTCCGCCAGATCGGCATCGGCGACATCGTCGTGGGCAAGCATGTCGGGCGAATGATGGCGATGCTGGGCGGACGGATCGGCGCCTATCGCAAGGGGCTGGCGGCGGCGGACCTCAAGCCTGCGCTCGTCCGAAACCTCTATCGCGGCGAAGCGCCCGCGCCCCAAGCGCTGGCGCATGTCGAATCGGCGCTGCTCGCGCTGCACGAGTCGCTCGGGCGCGTGAGCATCGAATCGCTCGTCGCGGGGGAGATTCCGCGATGACCCCCGAATTCGCGCGTCCGCACCCGCTCGACCGGATCGGCGCGGGTGAATCGCGCGAAACGGTGCTGGCGGACGAGGGCGAGCGCGCGCGGCTGGCGCGGCGGTTCGGCCTGATCGCGATCGAGTCGCTCGCCGCCGATTACCGGCTGCGCCGCGAAGGCGACGCGGTGCGCGCGAGCGGGCATCTCTCGGCGCGGGTGACGCAGACCTGCGTGGCGACGGGCGATCCGGTGCCGGCCGCGGTCGAGGAGGATTTCGACCTGCGCTTCGTTCCCGAGCCCTCGGGCGAAGAGGATGAGGTCGAAGTCGATTCGGGCGAGCTCGACACGGTCTTCTACACCGGCGGAACAGTCGATCTGGGCGAGGCGGCCGCAGAAACGCTGGCGCTGGCGCTCGATCCTTTCCCGAGAAGCCCGCGCGCGGCGGAGGTGCTGAAGGAGGCCGGCGTGGTAGGCGAAGACGAGGTGCAGCCGTTCAATGCCTTTTCGGTGCTGAAGGACAAGCTCGGCAAGAGGGATTGAGGGCCGCTGGACGCGTTCGTCACCATTTCCGGCTGTTCGGGCGGCGGCAAGTCGACATTGATCGCCGAACTCGCGCGGCGGGGCTTCGCGACTGTCGCGGAGCCGGGGCGCCGCATCGTTGCCGAGGAACAGGCGGGCAGCGGCGCGGCCCTGCCCTGGGTCGATCCCCTCGCCTTCGCCCACCGCGCGCTCGCCATGGCGCTGGCGGATCGGGAGGGGGCCGCATCCCTGCCTGGCCCGGTTTTCTTCGATCGCGGCCCGATCGATTGCCGCGGCGTCGCTTGAGCATCTGACCGGCGCGCCCTGGGTAGCGCGGATCGGGCAGGCGCATCCGGTCAACCGGCATGCCTTCCTCGCCCCGCCCTGGCCCGAAATCCATGTGCGCGACGATGCCCGCCGGCATGGGTTCGACGAGGCGCTTGCCGAATATGCGCGGCTGGAGCGCGCTCATGCGAGGTTGGGGTGCACGCTGCAACTGTTGCCCAACGTGGATGTGGCGGCGCGGGCGGATTTCGTGCTGGCGGTGCTGGCGGTCTGAGCGCTCCGCAGCGCTAGAGGATTATTTCGCGATCCCCCTGGCCAGCATCGATGCCATCGCGTCGGCGATCGCCTCGGGCGCCATCTCGTCGTCCCACACCGAATAACGCAGCCCCAGGAACACGTTCATCCCCATGATCGCCCAGGCGTGAATCTCCGAAATATCGTCGCGCACCTCGCCGCGCTCGGCCGCTGCCTTCAGGCGCGTGGCGATGCGCTCGGCGGTGGTGGCATAATGCATGTGGAAACTCTCCGGATCGACGAACTCGGCCTCGTCGATGATCCGGTAGATCTCCTTGTGCTCGCGCGCGAAGCGGATGAAGTGGAGCAGGCCCGCGCGCTCCGCCGCGATCTGGTCCGGCGCCGATCGGATCGCGGGGCCGACACGCTCGCGCACCTGCTCGCTCATGTCGCGGACCAGTGCGCGGAACACCGCGTCCTTCGAGTCGAAATAGGTGTAGAAGCTGCCGAGCGCGACGCCGGCCCGCCGCGTGATCCCGCTGATCGAGCCTTCGTGAAAGCCCTTTTCGCCGAATTCGACCGCCGCTGCGTCGAGGATCGCGCGCAGCGTCTTGCGGCCCCTCGCGGTGCGCGGCTCCTTCCCTGCACTGGCGGCTTCCAGCTCGGATGTGGCCCCAAAGCCACTCTCGCTCGCCATTTTCAGACACTCCCCTTCGATCCAAGTTGAAACCTGGTTCAGGTTTCAGTATAGCGTCCGGCAACTGCTTACAACCCGTCCCGATAAGAGCGGGTCCCGTCAGGAGAGGAAAGAACCAATGTCGCGACTGTTTCCGTCAGCCCGCACGATTTTCTATGCCGGCGCCGCCTTTGCCGCGCTGACCGCCGTCCCCGCCTATGCGCAGGACACGCCGGAAGAGACGCAGGCCAGCGAAGGCTATGACGGCGAGATCGTCGTCACCGCGCGCCGCCGCGAGGAATCGCTGCAGGACGTGCCGATCGCGGTCACCGCGTTCAGCGGCGAGACGCTCGAGAATAACGGCGCGATCGATATCACCGATGTCGCCGCCACCACGCCGAACGTCACGCTCGAAGTGTCGCGCGGCACCAACTCGACGCTCTCGGCCTTCATCCGCGGCGTCGGCCAGCAGGATCCGGTCGCCGGCTTCGAGGCGGGCGTCGGCATCTATCTCGACGATGTCTATCTCAACCGTCCGCAGGCCGCGGTGATGGACATTTACGATGTCGAGCGCGTCGAAGTGCTGCGCGGGCCGCAGGGCACGCTCTACGGCCGCAACACCGTGGGCGGCGCGGTCAAATATGTCACGCGCCGCATCGGCAACGACCCGACCGTCCGCGTGCGCGGCGCCTATGGCAGCTACAACCAGGCCGATCTGGTGATCAGCGGCAGCACGCCGCTGGGCGCGGGCTTCAAGATCGGCGGCGCGGTCGCGCGGCTGACGCGCGAGGGCTTTGGCGACAACCTCACCACCGGCCAGGAAAACTACAACAAGAATATCTGGGCCGCGCGCGGCACGCTGGAATATTCCCCCGATTACGGCACCGTCTATGTCCGCCTCTCGGGCGACTATACCAAGGACAAGAGCAACACCCGCGGCGGCCACCGCCTGATCGCGGGCATCGCCACCGGCGCGCCGGTACTCGCCAATGTCTATGATTCGCGCGGCGGCCTGCTCGATCCGACGCAGGACGTAGAAGCCTATGGCGGCTCGCTGTTCGTCGAATTGAAGCCCAGCGACTGGCTGACCTTCCGCAGCATCACCGGCTATCGCAAGGACGACAGCGCCACGCCGATCGATTTCGACGCGCTCGCATCGGTCAATGTCGATGTGCCCGCCTATTACAATAACGAGCAGTTCAGCCAGGAAGCGCAGTTCCTGATCGATACCGGCGGCTTCCACGGGCTGGTCGGCCTCTATTATCTCGACGCCAAGGCCGACACCGTGTTCGACGTCCGCCTGCCCGGCGGCGTGACCGCGCAGACTCTGGGCGCGGTGAAGACCGACACGGTCGCGCTGTTCGCCGACTTCTCCTATGATTTCGGCGACATGTTCTCGATCTCGGTCGGCGGCCGCCAGACCTGGGATCAGCGCAACGCGGTCGTGCTGCGACGTACCTATCTGGGCGGCGGCTCGCCGATCTTCGGCGGCACCGGCACGCTGTTCGCGACCACGTCGGACTTCCGCGGCGACGCGACCTTCTCCAGATTCACGCCGCGCGCCTCGCTGACCTTCCGCCCCAGCGCCGATCACACGCTCTATGCGAGCTGGTCGCAGGGCTTCAAGGGCGGCGGCTTCGATCCGCGCGGCCAGACCAGCGCCTGCCGCACCAGCGCGGGTGGTGCCTGCAACGCGCAGCAAGTCTATGATTTCATGGCGTTCGATCCCGAGACGGTCGACACCTACGAGATCGGCTGGAAGGCGGCGATGTGGGACCGCCGGCTCAACTGGGCCATCGCGGTGTTCAATTCGGACTATAAGGACGTCCAGATTCCAGGTTCGATCGGCACCACGGTCGGCGGCATGCAGACCTTTATCGGCATCACCACCAACGCCGCCAAGGCGCGCATCCGCGGTGTCGAGTTCGAGGGCAATGTCGCGCTGGTGCGCGGCTCGGGCGGCACGCTCACCTATTCGTGGAGCCTCGGCTATCTCGACGCGAAATATCTCTCCTATATCGACTCGCGCGGCCTCGACGTCGCCAATCGCCGGGCGATCCAGAACACCCCGGATTGGACCGCGAGCAGCACGCTCACCTATGCCGTGCCGCTCGGCGACGGCAATCTGACGGTCAGCGGCACCGCGGCCTATCGCGGCGCCTCGCAGCAGTTCGAGCTGGCTACCCCGATGCTCGACCAGCCCGCCTACACCCTGTTCGACGCGAACATCGTCTGGGACATCAACGATCACTTCTCGATCGGGCTGCATGGCCGCAACCTGACCGACGAGCGCTATATCGTCGCGGGCTATAATTTCCTCGCGCAGAACCCGGACACTGGCGCCTTCATCATGACCCCGGGCGGCGCCTATACGCCGACGCTGGGCAACGAAGGCGTGCTGACCGCCTATTACGGCAATCCGCGCCAGATCTTCGTGACCGGTACGATCAAGTTCTGAGGCGAGCTTCTCGCACCATCCTCAAGGGCCGGGCGTCTCGACTCCCGGCCCGTTTCTTTTCCGGGACCATGCCATGGCCGAACCCATTCCCGCACCCGCCACCCCCGCCTATCGCGGGGTCGTGTTGGCGATGCTGCTGCTCGTCTACATCTTCAATTTCGTCGACCGGCAGATCCTCAGCATCCTCGCGCCCGGCATCATGGCGGAGTTCGGCCTCACCAAGGGCCAGTTCGGGCTGCTCGGCGGGATCGCCTTCGCCTCGGTCTATTCGACGCTGGCGATTCCGCTCTCCTGGCTCGCCGACCGCACCAGCCGCACCTGGGTGATCACCGGGAGCCTCGCGGTGTGGAGCGGCTTTACGGCCTTGTGCGGCGTGGCGACCAGCTTCTGGCAGCTCTTCGCGTGCCGGCTCGGGGTGGGCGTGGGGGAAGCGGGCGGGGTCGCGCCTTCCTATGCGGTGATCGCCGATTATTTCCCTGCGGGCAGCCGAGCCCGCGCTCTCGCCATCTATTCGCTGGGCATTCCGATCGGATCGGCGGCGGGCGTGATGCTCGGCGGGCACATCGCCAAGTCGGTCGACTGGCGGACGGCCTTCATCGTCGTCGGCGTGATCGGCGTATTGATCGCGCCCCTCTTCCGCCTGATCGTCCGCGAGGCGCCGCGTGATCGCGATGCGGTCCAGACGACGCCCTTCGGTCAGGTCTTCGCCATCCTCGCGCGCAAGCGGAGTTTCTGGCTGCTCGCCTTCGGCGCCTCGGCCAGCTCGATGCTGGGCTATGGCCTCGCCTTCTGGCTGCCGACGCTGATGAAGGAGAGCTTCGGGCTCGATCCCGCGCAGACCGGCAATTTCTACGGCGCGATCCTGTTGCTGGGCGGGATCGCCGGGGTGCTCGCGGGCGGCTTTGTCGGCGACCGGCTCGGGAGGAACGACCGCGCCGCCTATGCGCGTCTTCCCGCCATCGCCTTCGTCCTCGCGGTGCCGCTCTTCGCGGGCGGGGTGATGTCCTCCACCGTCACCGCCGCTTTCCTCTTCTTCGTCGTGCCCCAGGCGCTGGCCTATATCTGGCTCGGCCCGGTCATCACCGCGGTACAGCACCTGGTGCCGTCGCACATGCGCGCCACCGCCTCGGCGAGCTTCCTGCTGATCAACAATCTGATCGGGCTGGGGGTCGGCATCTACGTCCTTGGCGGGCTCGCCGACGCGCTGGCGCCGAGCTTCGGCACCGAGGCGCTGCGCTATGCGATGCTGTTCAGCCTCGTCTGTTACCTGATCGCGGCGCTGCTGATGTGGCTGGCGGCCAAGCCGCTCAGCGACGAATGGGTAGATTAGCGGGAAGTAACGAAGCGACTCCGGCATTTCCCTGACTGACGCGACGGTCCATTTTGGTCCATTCCACCGCCGTGCCTCCGAGGGTTCTACCTTTCGGGAGTTTGCGGGCCGGGCGGGCGCTAATCCCTCGCTACCGTCCGGCCCGTTTCCTCAGCGCTCGCGTGTCGCGGCGAATTTCACGTTCGGATAGCGTTCGGTCAGATAGCCGACTTCCCACACCGATTTCGCCATGAAGACCGGATTGCCGTCGCGGTCCTTGGCCATGCCGCCGCGGTTGAGCTCGGCGAAATTCCTGAGGTCCGCAGGGTCTTCCGACGAAATCCAGCGCGCGGTTTCGAACGGCGCCATCTCGAGCCCCGCCGCGACCTTGTATTCGGCATCGAGGCGGCTGAGCAGCACGTCGAGCTGGAGCTGCCCGACCACGCCGATCACCCAGTTCGATCCGATGTCGGGATAGAAGACCTGCGTCACGCCCTCCTCGGCCATGTCGTCGAGCGCCTTGCGAAGCTGCTTGGTCTTGGTCGGGTCCTTGAGCACCACGCGGCGCAGGATTTCGGGCGCGAAATTGGGGAGGCCGGTGAAGCGCACATCCGCCTTTTCCGAAAGCGTATCGCCGACGCGCAGCACGCCATGGTTCGGGATGCCGATAATGTCCCCCGGAAACGCCTCGTCCGCCAGCTCGCGTTCGCGCGCGAAGAAGAGGATCGGCGAATGGATCGCGATCGGCTTGCCATGTCCGGTCGGGGTCAGCTTCATGCCGCGCTTGAAGGTGCCCGAGACGAGCCGCATGAACGCGATCCGGTCGCGGTGATTGGGGTCCATATTCGCCTGGACCTTGAACACGAAGCCGGTGACCTGGTTCTCGTCGGGCGAGACCGGGGCGGGTTCGGCGGGCAGCGCATGCGGCGGCGGGGCGAAACGCGCGATCGCGTCGATCAGCGAATCGACGCCGAATTCCTTGAGCGCCGATCCGAAATAGACCGGGGTGAGATCGCCGTTGCGATAGGCCTGGGCGTCGAATTCGGGATAGCCGACTCCCGCCAGTTCGATCTCCTCGCGTAGCTTCGCCACGCCCTCGGCGGAGAGGATCGCGTCGAGCTTGGGGTCGTCGAGGCCCGAGGTTTGCTCGACTTTGCCCTGAAACTCGCGGCTGTCGCCCTCTGGGAGCAGCAGCCGGTGGTCGTTGAGATCGTAAATGCCCTCGAACTGCCCGCCCATGCCGACCGGCCAGGTCATCGGCACCACGTCGAGTGCGAGCATGTCGGCGATCTCGTCGAGCGTCGCGAACACTTCGCGGCCCTCGCGGTCGACCTTGT
Source organism: uncultured Sphingomonas sp. (assembly GCA_966251045.1). Classification (GTDB taxonomy): domain Bacteria; phylum Pseudomonadota; class Alphaproteobacteria; order Sphingomonadales; family Sphingomonadaceae; genus Sphingomonas. The sequence continues at coordinate 171,566 of CBINJP010000004.1, read as the reverse complement.
TGACGAAGGTGATGATCGGGACGCTGCGCAGCCTGCAGACTTCGAACAGCTTGCGCGTCTGCGGCTCGATGCCCTTGGCGGCGTCGATCACCATCACCGCGGAATCGACCGCGGTCAGCGTGCGATAGGTATCCTCGGAAAAGTCCTCATGGCCCGGCGTATCGAGCAGGTTGAAGGTGATCCCGTCGCGCTCGAAGGTCATCACGCTCGACGTGACGGAAATCCCGCGCTGCTGCTCGATCTTCATCCAGTCCGATCGCGCGCGCCGCGCCGCGCCGCGCGCCTTGACCTCGCCCGCCAGATGGATCGCGCCGCCGAACAGCAACAGCTTTTCGGTCAGCGTGGTCTTGCCGGCGTCGGGGTGCGAGATGATCGCGAAGGTACGTCTGTCGTTGGAAGGCATGGCCGCGCCCTCTAGCGGGTCATGCTTCCAGCGTCACCCTCATCGTGCAGCGCCATTCCGCGCCGGGCGCGACCGCGATCACCCCCGGCTTGTCGCTGAATTCGCCCGCATAGCCCGCCGGATCGGCATGGCCGTGCCACGGCTCGATGCAGATGAAGCGCGCGCCGGGCCTGGTCCAGATGCCGAGATCGGGAGTGCGGGGGAAATCGATCCGGAGCTGCGGCCCGCTTTCGGCGCCATAGGTCACCGATTGCGATGCGACCGGCGACCAGATCATCGCGTCGTCGGCGAACAGATCGTCCGAGAGCGGCAGCACGCGGCCTTCGAGCGGCGAGGGGCGCTCGCCGGCGAACAGCCCGTCTTCGAGCCGGACGATGCCCGCGCCTTCCTCGCGCTCGAAGCGGATGCGATGCGCCTCGCGCGGCTGGCCATAGGGCAGCGGCCAGGCAAAGGCGGGGTGGAAGCCGAAGCTCATCGGCAGCGCCACGTCGCCCGTGTTGCTCACCCGCACCGCGCATGTCAGCGTCGCATCCTCGATCGCGTAGAGCACCGCCAACGCGAAGCCGAAGGGATAGCTGGCCCGTGTCGCCGCGTCGTCGCCCAGCCGCAGCGTTACGGCATCGGCGCCCGCCCCGACCACATCCCATGCCATCCGCCGCGCAAAGCCATGCTGCTTCATCGGATAGGCCTGCCCATCGACGCGCAGCACATCGCCGTTCAGCCGCCCCACGATCGGGAACAGCAATGGCGCATGGCCGGTCCAATAGGCCGGATCGGCATCGGTCATCAGCTCGCGGCCCTGGGCGTCGCGCAGGCTCGACAACTCCGCCCCGAACGGGTCGATCGTCGCGGTCAGCGCATCCGAGCCGATCTCGATCATCCGCGCACCTTGCGCCACGCAGCGAGCACCGCGTCCACGGCGACATCGGCCTCCGCCATCGTCGTCGCGATCGAGCTGACCGAGACGCGCATCACCCATTCGCCGCGCCAGAGCGCCCCGCCGATGAAGGCGACCGCGTCCTCCTGAACCTGCTTGACGACCGCCCGCGTCGCATCGTCGCTGTCCCCGAAGCGCACCATGAACTGGTTGAGCTCGACCGGCGCGACGAGTTCGACGCCGGCTTCGTCCGCCAGCCGCTCGCCCATGTGCCGCGCGATCTGGCAGTGGCGCTCGACCATCTCGGCGAGCCCCGCGCGCCCGAGCTGCTTGATCATCGCCCAGGTCGCGAAGCCCCGCGCGCGACGCGAAAGTTCGGGGACATAGGCCGAAGGGTCGCGTTCGCTTCCCGCGGCGGGGGGGAGGTATGAGGCCGAAATCGCCATCGCCCGCCGGTGCGCCTCGGCATCACGGACGATCGCGAAGCCGCAATCATAGGGGGTCTGGAGCCATTTATGCCCGTCGGTCGCCCAGCTGTCGGCCGCCTCGACCCCGCGCGTCAGATGCGCGCGCGCCCGGGCGACCTGCGCCCACAGCCCGAACGCGCCATCGACATGCAGCCACGCCCCGGCCTCCTTCGCGACTGGCGCCATCTCGGCGAAGGGATCGCAGGCGCCCGTATTGATCTGCCCCGCCTGCGCGATCGCGATCACCGGTCCGGCGCAGGATGTGACGACGCGCTCGAAATCGCCCGCGAGCATCCGCCCCGAGCTATCGCTCTCGACGATCTTCACGCGCTTCGCGCCCAGCCCCAGATATTTGAGCCCCGAATAGACGGTGGCGTGGGCGTCCGCCCCGATCACCACCTCGACCGGCGGCGCGCCGAACATCCCCTCGGCCTCGACATCCCAACCCGCGCGCCGCAGCACTTCGCTGCGCGCCGCGGCGAGGCAGACGAAGTTGGCCACCGTCGCCCCGGTCACGAACCCCATCGAGGATTCGCGCGGCAGCCCCAGCAGATCGAGCAGCCAGTCCGCCGCTACCTTCTCGACCGCCGATGCCGCCGGCGCCGAGATGAGGTTGCCGACATTCTGTCCCCAAGCCGCGGTCAGCCAGTCGGCGGCGACTCCGGTCAGGTGCGAATTGCCGATCACCCAGCCAAAGAAGCGCGGCCCGGTGGCGGCGCGGATACCCGGCGTGGCCTTCTCGATCAGCTCGGCGATGATCGCGTCGGCATCGCCCGGGCGTTCGGGCACCGGCGCGTCGAACGCGGCGAGCATCGCGGCATAATCGGCAACCGGCGTGGTCTCGGCTTCGCCGATGCCGCGCCGATAGGCCATGGCGGCCTCCGCCGCCCGCGCCATCGCTTCATATTCGCTCACGCGGTCCTCCCCAAAAGCCCGCCCTCTGGCAGCCGCCGGGGGCGCGACGCTTCCCGATCCTTGCGCTCGATCTAGCCGCGGAGCACCGCGCCCAGCTTCGCCGCGGCGGCGACCACTCGGTCCGCGACCGCCTTCAATTCCTCGTCGGTGAAGCTCTTCTCGCCCGGCTGGAGCGTGACTTCGATCGCGAGGCTTTTCTGACCCTCGGGCACGCCGGCGCCCACGAAGACGTCGAACAGCCGCGCCTCGGTAATCGCCGCCTTGTCGGCGCCCTTGATCGCGCGCACGAGATCGCCCGCCGCCAGCGTCTCGGGGACGAGGAAGGCGAAGTCGCGCGTCACTGCCTGCAATGCGGGCGGCGTGTAGGGCGCGCGCATGAAGCCGCTGGTCCGCTTGGCGGGCAGCGCATCGAGATAGAGCTCGACCGCAGCGACATCGCCGTCGAGATCGAACGCCTTGAGCACGCCGGGATGGACCATCCCGAATGCGGCGAGCACGGTCTTGGGGCCGAGCCTCAGCGTGCCCGATTGGCCGGGATGATAGACGTCGCCGGCCTCGCCCATCACCTGCAAATTCGCCGCCGGCGCGCCTATCGCCTCGAGCAGCGCCATCGCCTCGCCCTTGGCGTCGAACGCGCCGAAGGGCTGCGCCTTGCCAGCCTGCCAGCCGCGCGGCGACTTCGCGCCCGCCAGCACGATGCCGAGCGTGGGCCGTTCGGCATCGGCCAGATAGCGCCGCCCGATCTCGAACAGCCGCACGCTTTGCGCGCCGCGCTTCAAATTACGCTCCGCCGCGGCGAGCAGGCCGGGCAACAGCGAAGGGCGCATCACCTTGAGATCCTCGCTGATCGGATTGGCGAGCGTCCAGGCCCCGCCGCCGAACGGCGCGGCTTCGCCCTCGGAAATGAAGCTCCAGGTCACCGCCTCGTTGAGCCCGCGCGCGGCCGCGGTGCGGCGGGCGCGGCGTTCGAGCTTCTGCTCGGCGGTCGCGGTCGGCCGCGCCACGCCGGGCGCGCGCGGCAAAGGCGTCGAGGGGACGGTGTCGATCCCCTCGATGCGGATCACTTCCTCGACCAGATCGGCCCAGCCATCGACATCGCGCCGCCAGGTCGGGACGGTGACCACCCAGTCGCTCGCCACCTCGAAACCGAGGCTTTCGAGGATCGCCTTTTGCCGCCCTTCGTCCACCGCCAGCCCGCCGAGCAATTCGGCCTTGGCGGGATCATAGGCGACGGTCTTGCGGGTGGTCGGCGGCGTGCCCGCGCGGGTCACGCCGCTTGGCGTTCCGCCGCAATGCGCGAGGACGAGCGTGGTCGCGATGGCGAGGCCGTCGTCGAGGAAGGCCGGATCGACGCCGCGCTCGAAACGCTGGCGCGCGTCGCTGGTGAGGCCGAGCTTTTGCCCGGTGCGCGCGATATGCTCGGGATCGAAATAGGCGCATTCGATCACGACATCGGTCGTCGTTTCGGACACGCCCGAATGTTCGCCGCCCATGATGCCGCCGATATCATGGACCGCCGCATTATCGGCGATCACGGTCATGCTGGCGTCGAGACGGTAGGTCTTGCCGTTGAGCGCGAGCACTTCCTCGCCCTCCGCCGCGCGCCGCGCGACAAGACCGCCCGAGAGCTTCGCCTTGTCATAGACGTGGAGCGGCCGCCCCAGATCGATCGAGACGAAGTTGGTGATGTCGACCAGCACCGAGATCGGCTTCTGCCCGATCGCGGTCAGCTTCTGGCGCATCCATTCGGGCGCCGCGCCATTGGTCACGCCGCGGACTTCCTGGCCGTAGAATGCCGGGCAGCCCTCGGGATCGTCGGTCCGCACATCCGGACCCGGACCCTCGCCCGCCACCGGCTCGATCGCCTCCATCCGGTACACCTCGGCGAGCGGTCTGAGCGTCCCCAGCCCCGCCGCCGCGAGGTCGCGCGCGATGCCGCGCACGCCCATGCAATCCTGCCGGTTGGGCGTGATCGACACATCGATCACCGGATCGCTCAGCCCCGCATATTCCGGAAAGACCGCCCCGATCGGCGCATCGGCGGGCAGCTCGATGATGCCGTCATGATCGTCGCCCAGCTCTAGCTCGCGCGACGAGCACATCATGCCGTTCGATTCGACATTCCGGATCTTCGCGACCCTGAGCACCATGCCGTTTGCCGGTACCACCGCGCCCGCCGATCCGAACACCCCGACCAGGCCTGCGCGCGCATTGGGCGCGCCGCACACGACCTGGAGCGGATTGCCCCCATTGAACTCTGGCCCGGCATCCACGGTCAGCACCTGAAGCTTGTCGGCCTCGGGATGCGGCGCGGCGGTCAGCACCTTCGCCACGCGGAACGCGGCGAGCTTCTCGCCCGGATTCTCGACGCCCTCGACTTCGAGCCCGACGCGGGTCAGCGCCTCGACGATGGTGTCGAGACCGGCGTCGGTTTCCAGATGCTCCTTGAGCCAGCCAAGCGTGAACTTCATGCCCCCACTCCCCCGCTCAGCGTGGGCACGTCGAGCGCCGAGAAGCCGTAATGCCTCAGCCAGCGGACATCGCCGTCGAAGAACGCGCGCAGATCGTCCATCCCATATTTGAGCATCGCGAGGCGATCGATCCCGCAGCCGAACGCGAAGCCCTGCCATTCGTCGGGATCGTAGCCGCCCGCCGCGATCACGGTCCGGTGGACCATCCCGCTGCCCAGCACTTCCATCCAGCCTTCGCTCCCGCCGATCACGCGCTTGCCGTTCACCAGGCTGTAGCCGACATCGACTTCCGCCGAGGGTTCGGTGAAGGGGAAATAGCTCGGGCGCAGCCGCAGCACGATATCGTCGCGCTCGAAGAACGCCTTGAGGAAGGTCTCGAGCGTCCATTTGAGGTGGCCGAGCGTGATCCCCTTGTCGATCACCAGCCCCTCGACCTGGTGGAACATCGGCGTGTGAGTCGCGTCCGAATCCGAGCGATAGGTCCGCCCTGGCGCGATGATCCGCACCGGCTGCTGCCCGCCCGCGGCCATCATCGCGCGGATCTGCACCGGCGAGGTGTGGGTGCGCAGCAGCATTTTGTGCTCGCCGCCCTCGGTCTCGGGGAAATAGAAAGTGTCGTGCATCGCGCGCGCCGGATGCGTCTCCGGGATGTTGAGCGCCGTGAAATTATACCAGTCGTCCTCGATCTCGGGCCCGGTCGCCACCGCGAAGCCCAGATCGGCGAAAATCTCGGCCAGCTCGTCCATCACCTGGCTCACCGGATGCACGCTGCCCGGGGGCACACCATCGGCGGGCAGCGTCATGTCGAGCGTCTCGCTCGCCAGCTTCGCGTCCATCGCCTTGCGCTCGAGCAGCGCCTTGCGCGCGCCCAGCGCCTCGGTCACCGCCTCGCGCAGCGCATGGATACGCGGTCCCTCGGTCTGGCGCCTCTCGGGGGTCATCCCGCCCAGCGTCTTGAGCAGTCCGGTGATCGCCCCCGCCTTGCCCAGCGCGTGGACGCGGATCGCCTCCACGGCGTCGAGCCCGCTCGCGGCGTCGATGGAGCCGAGCAGGTCGGCCCTAAGCTGGTTCAGATCGGTGGTCATGCGGTCCTCAAGGAAACTGGCTGGGCTCTAGCGGGGGCGGGCGGAAAGAAAAAGGGCGCCGGTGTCTCCACCGGCGCCCCTTTTGGCGCAGTCGCTGCAGGCCGGTTCAGGCGGCCTGGGGGAGTGCCGCCTTCGCCTGCGCGACGATGGCGCTAAACGCCTCGCCCTCGTGCATGGCGATGTCGGCCAGAACCTTGCGGTCCAGCTCGATGCCGGCGAGCTTCAGCCCGTGCATGAACTGCGAATAGGTCAGGCCCTCGGCGCGGACGCCGGCGTTGATGCGCTGGATCCACAGGCCCCGGAAGGTCCGCTTCTTAACCTTGCGGTCGCGATAGGCGTACTGGCCGGCCTTCTCGACGGCCTGGCGCGCAACACGGATCGTGTTCTTGCGGCGGCCGCGATAGCCCTTGGCCTGTTCCAGAATATTCTTGTGCTTGGCGCGGGTGGTAACACCCCTTTTGACGCGTGCCATCTATCCGGTCTCCTTACTTCAGGCCGTAGGGCGCCCAGAGGCGCACATGGGCAACATCGGCATCCGCCAGCACCGAAGTGCCGCGATTGGTCCGGATATATTTCGCGTTATGCGAGATCAGGCGGTGGCGCTTGCCGGCGACTCCATGCTTCACCTTGCCAGTGGCGGTGAACTTGAAGCGCTTTTTGACGCCGCTCTTCGTCTTGAGCTTGGGCATTTTGGTCTCCTTGCAAACTCGAACGTGCGAACAGCCGCGGCAGCCCTTGATGGCCGGGCGTGTTCCTGACGTTCGAGGAAAGGCGGGCGCTTAGCCGAACCCGTGCTGCAACGCAACCGATTCGGAATGGCGATGGGAACCCGGGGGCTCAGCAGGGCTTTAATCGTGGCATGGCTGACGAAACCACCCCCGCGCGACCGGCCCGCGCACTCGGCAAGCCCCTTGCCGCGAGCATCTCCGTCCTCGCCACGCTCATCGGTCTGCTCGTCCTGGCCTGGGCGATATTGTTCGTCACCAAGGGCCGGTTCCTCAAGCACCCCTTCGAGCGGATCGTCAGCGCGCAAACCGAGCGCCAGGTGAAGGTCGCGCGCGATTTCCAGCTCTATTTCAATCCATGGAACCTCAAATTCCTCGCCGAGGGGCTGACGGTCACCAATCCGAGATGGCTGCGCGGCAATCTCTTCACCGCGAAGAAGATCGATTCGACCATCTCCACCTGGTCGCTGATCACCGGCAACCGGCGCATCAACTGGCTGGCGCTCGACGACGCCAATCTCGATCTGCAATGGGATGCGAAGCACCAGCGCAACAGCTGGACGCTCGGCAATCCCGACAGGAAGGGCGAGCCGCTCGATCTGCCGCTGATCCGCGCCGCGCGCGCCGCGGGCACCGATATCCGCTACCGCGATCCGGCGATGGCGCTGACCGCGATCATCGGCCTCTCGACCGTCGAAGCGCGCGACACGCAATTCTCCACGGCGATCCGCTTCGACGGCAAGGGCGTGGCGCGCGGCACGCCCTTCACCGTCACTGGCGCCTTGCTCACGCCCAACGCGACCGTGGGCGGCGGCCAGAATCGCCTCGAACTCCATATTCGAGGCGCTTCGACCATCGCCGACGTCACCGGCACGCTCCCCGGCGCGACCGAGATCGAGGGTGCGGACCTGCGCGTCGACGTGCGCGGGCGCAATCTCGCCGACCTGTTCGAGGTGATGGGCGTCGCGGTGCCGGACACGCGCGGCTACCGGCTCAAATCGGCGCTGACCAAGCTGGGGCACGAATGGCGCTTTACCGGGGTGAATGGGCGATTCGGCGAGAGCGATCTCGCAGGCAAGTTCACCGTCATCAATCGCGAGCCGCGGCTGATGATCAATGCGAGCCTCAGGACGCGCATCCTCGATATCGTCGATGCCGGGCCCTTTATCGGCTATAATCCCGATCGCCTCGCGGCGCGGGGCGCGACGACGATGGTGGGCGGCGCCCCGCGTGTCCTCCCCGATGCGCCGCTCCGTGCCGAGGCGCTCCGGAATTTCGACGCGAAGGTCGATTGGCATGTCCGCGCCGTCCGCGCGCCCGATCTGCCCTCGATCTCGAACATCACGCTGGGGCTCACGCTCGACGACCGGCTGCTGACGCTCAGCCCGCTCAACTTCGCGATGGCGCGCGGACGGGTGAGCTCGGACATCGTCATCAACGCGCGCGTTCCCGCGGTGGTCACCGATTACGATATCCGGCTCTCGCCGACACCGATGGGGACGTTGCTGCGCGGCTTCGGGGTGATCGAGGCCGGGACGACCGGCACGATCAAGGCGCGCGCGCAATTGAAGGGCACCGGCGACACCGTCCATGATTCGCTCAGCACCGCGAACGGCCGCATCGCCTTCATCATCCCCAAGGGCACGCTATGGACCCGCAACGTCCAGCTTTCCGAGCTCGATATCGGCGTCTTCATCCAGAAGATGTTCGAGAAGAAGCTCAAGGAGCCCGTCCAGATCAATTGCGGGCTGATCGCCTTCACCGTGCGGAACGGCATCGGCGCGGCGGATCCGATCCTGATCGATACCGCGGGCAATGTCGTCGCGGGCCGCGGCGGGTTCAGCTTCAAGAACGAATCGCTCGATCTCGCGATCGAGGCCGACGCCAAGAAGTTCAGCCTCTTCTCGGGCCAGTCGCCGGTCGGGATCAACGGCTGGTTCGCGGCGCCCAGGCTCGACGTGATCAGCGGTGAGCTGGCCGCGCGCGCCGGGATCGGCCTCGGGCTCGGCGCGCTGGTCAGCCCGCTCGCCTCGATCATTTCCTTCGTCGATGTCGGCGACGCCAAGGCCGCGGATTGCGGCCCGGTGCTCGCGGGCGCTTCGGCGCGCCGCCAGCGCGACACAAAGGGGCGGGCGAGGGACGATGTCGGCAAGGGCACCACCGCCAAGTCCGAAAGCGGCCGCCAGTCGAAAAGCGAGAAGCGCAAGCAGCGCAAGCGCTTCCTCGGGATTTTCTAGCGCCGCCTCAATGCCCGTGACAGGCCAGCGCTTCCAATATGTCGTCGATTCGCGCCGGATCGCCCGCCGCAATGACGTCGCCCGCGCTGCCGGCATGGAGCGGATCGCCCGCCCAGTCGCACATCCGCCCGCCCGCGCCCTCGACCACCGGCACCAGTGCCGCGAAGTCGTAGAGCTTGAGCCCGGTCTCGACGACGATATCGAGATGGCCGCTGGCGAGCAGCCCGTAATTATAGCAGTCGCCGCCATAGAGCGGGCTGCCGACCTTGGCCGCCAGCGCCAGATAATGCTCGCCGTCATGTTCGCCGAACAGGTGCGGGCTCGTGGTGGCCAGCTGTGCCCCCTTGAGCTCGCGGCAGGCGCGCGTCGTGACGGGCGCGCCGTTGAAAACCGTCCGCTGCCCCACCACGCCCACCCAGCGTTCGCGCTGCACCGGCTGGTCGATCACGCCCAGCACCGGCCAGCCATCCTCGATCAGCGCGATCAGCGTGCCGAAGATCGCGCGTCCCGCGACGAAGCTGCGCGTCCCGTCTATCGGATCGAGCACCCATTGCCGCCCGCTCGTGCCCGGCCGTTCGCCGAACTCCTCGCCGAAGATCCCGTCCATCGGCCGTTCGGCGATGATCAGCCGCCGCATCGCCTCCTCGGCCTCGCGGTCGGCGAGCGTCACGGGGCTTTCGTCCGCCTTGGTCTCCAGCCCGAATTCCGCGCGGAAGCGCGGGCGGATCGCCGCCCCGGCCGCATCGGCGAGGCGGTTGGCGAGGGCGATGTCTGTCTCGGATACGGGCATCCCATGGCCCTAGCCGTCCAGTTTTGACTCGCCAAGGTAACAAAGCGCTGCCAATTCCCGCCACGTGCGCCGCCTGCTTCTTCTCGCCTGCCTGTTCGCCGCGTCTCCCGCGGCGGCGCAGCTGCGCGCGGTGCCCGAGCAGATCCCCTCCGAGCGCGAGGCGCTGCGCGGAGTCGAGGTGTTCCTGATCAACGAGACCGATGCGCCGCTGCCCGCCGAGGGCCCGGCCGAGCTCGAGGTCACCGCCACCGACGGCACGCGCCTGATCCTCCGCCGCGTCCCCGGTCCGCGCGCCACCGTCGCGCCCGGCGGCTTCGTCAAGGCGCGCTATGTGCCGACCGGCATCGCCGGCGTCGCGGTGTCCCCGGCGCAGGAGCATCCCGCCGCGCCGGCGCCGCCCGAGGGCGAGACCACCGTCGCCAGCTCGACCGGCGCCTCCTCGGCGCTGGTCGACCGGTTCGAGCCGCACGAGCCCACCTATGGCGTCTGGGGCCCGGGCGATGCGGGCGCGAAACTCCAGGTCAGCTTCGCCTTCCGCCCCTTCGCCGAAAACGCCCCGCTCAAGCTCGGCAATCTGCGCTTCGCCTATACCCAGACGATGTTCTGGGCACTGGACCGTCCCTCGGGCCCGTTCCGTTCGACCAATTACAGCCCCGAAGTCTATGCCGACATCCCCGTGGGCGAGACCATGGTCTTCTCGCTCGGCTATCGCCACGACAGCAATGGCCGCGGCCCCGCCGGCTCGATCGACGTCAACCGCATCTTCGTCCGCGTCTCCAAGTCCTTCGATCTCGGCAATGACTGGCGCCTCGATGTCGCGCCCCAGGCCTGGTTCTACACCAGCACGCCCGGCGTCGCGCCGAACATCGCCGACTCCCTGGGCTACACCTCGCTCACTGCCTCGATCCAGAAGGCGGACGGGATCAAGGTCCAGCTCAGCGCCCGCGGCAATTTCGAGACGCGGCGCGCCTCGGGCGAAGTGATGGTCTCCTATCCGCTCACGCGCATCGGCGGTCTCGGCCTCTATATCTTCGGCCAGGCCTATACCGGTTATGGCGAGGCGCTCGACGACTGGAACAGGCGCGACACCCATGCCCGCATCGGCATCGCCTTTACGCGCTGAAACGGATCGCGTTTACCCGCTGAAACTGGACGACGGACAAGCCCGGCACTAACCTCATACAAAGCCTGAAGGAGAGATTCGCATGCGCCCGATCCACGCCCTTGCCGCTGTCGCCGCCATCGCCGCGCTTGCGGGTACCGCCGCCGCGAACCTCACCGTCGGCGCCAAGGCCCCCGATTTCGCCGCGAGCGGCGCGGTCGCGGGCCAGCCGGTCACCTTCACCCTGTCGAAACAGCTGCGGAAGGGGCAGATCGTCGTCGCCTATTTCTTCCCGGCCGCCTTCACCGGCGGCTGCAATGTCGAGGCGAAGGCCTTTGCCGACGCGATGCCCGATTTCCAGAAGGAAGGCGCTGTCGTGGTCGGGCTGACCGCGGGCAACGCCTCGCAGGAAAAGCTCGTCAAATTCTCGAGCGAGCATTGCGCGGGCAAGTTCCCGGTGGTCGGCGCCACCACCGAGATCATCGACGCCTATGACGTCCGGCTGATGGGCAAGGACGGCAAGCCGACCAGCATCACCAGCCGCACCTCCTATGTCATCGCGCCCGATGGCAGTGTGATCTTCGTCCATAACGACATGAACCCGGCGGATCATATCACCGGCGCGCTGGCGGCCGTGCGCAAATATCGCGCCGAGCATCCCAGGCGCGTGGGCAACCGGCGCTGATAGGGTTTCGGCATAGGTGCCGCACATCGCCGTGAGGCGATCAGACAAAACACCTCCAAAGCGGCGCGAAAAGCCTGCATCTTTCACGAAAGGTGAAGGTTTCGAAAACCGGATATTAGCAGTTCCGCCTTACCCAAAGGGCCGTTGAGCCCGCTCCGCCGCGAATCCGCGGCTGCGGGTGCTTTGGGGATTTGGAATCTATGTCCGGTGCGAAGGCCGTTCGGGTAGCAGGTGGGGCCAACCCCGCGCGCCGCCTGTACGACCATATCGGCGATTTCCTGTTCGAGCAGCGGCTCGAGCCCAATCCCGGCAATTTCGCCTTCGCCTATCACCTGCTCGCCGATCCGAACGGCTCGCTGGCGCAGGCGGTCCACGCGCTCACCGATGGCGGGGTCCGCCTCACACAGCGCGACATCGAATCGCTCGGCACCGATATCAAGCCCGATACCGGCGGCGCCGCGGCGAAGGAAAAGGCCGACGGGCTGGTCGCGCAGACCCAGATGCAGGTCGAGGGCTTCCAGGACATGGTGCAGGCGATGCGCGCCGAAACCGAGGACTTCGGCCGCGATCTCGCCGCGAGCGCCGAGGCGATGCGCCTCGTCCCCGGCCAGGTCCCCGAAGTCGCCCGCATCGCCACCGAGATGCTCGAGCGCGTCCGCACCGCCGAAAGCCGCCTCGAATCCGCGACGCGCGAGGCGAGCGAGCTGCGCTCCAAACTGGAGGAAGCCCGCGACAATGCCCGCCGCGACCCGCTGACCGACCTGCCCAATCGCCGCGCCTTCGAAGAGGCCTATGCCGCGCAGGCCGCCTCGGGCGCGAATATGTGCCTCGCGGTCTGCGACGTCGATCATTTCAAGTCGGTCAACGACCGCTTCGGCCACGCGGTCGGCGACCGGGTGCTCAAGGCGATCGCCGCCGCGCTCACCCAGGCCTGCACCGGGCATCTGGTCGCTCGCTATGGCGGCGAGGAGTTCGCGGTGCTCTTCACCGGGATCGACGTGGCGGCGGGGCGGGCGGTCCTCGATACCGCGCGCGCCAGCGTCGCCACCAAGAATTACCGCCTGCGCGAAAGCGACGCGCCGCTCGGCGCGGTCACCTTCTCGGCCGGGCTCACCCGGGCCCAGGCCGACGAAATGTGCGCGACCGCGTTCCAGCGCGCCGACCGGCTGCTCTATGCGGCCAAGGAAGGCGGGCGGAACCAGGTCCGCACCGATAGTTGAGATTTTCCGGCATTTGGCGCCGTAAGTTGGGAAAATTTCCCGGTTAACCGCGCGTGAATTCCCAACTACGCAAACCCCCGTATATGCGGCCCACGTATTTTCAATGACTTAGCGAAACTGGCACGCTCCCTGCAATCCTGTCGGGCATCGGCAGCCGGATGGTCCGGCCAGCCAATCGTCAGGGAGTTACCACAATGACCGCTCGTTTCAGCTCGCTCAACAACACCGTCGCCGTCTTCGGTGCGCTGTTCTTCACCGCCGCGCTGCTCTTCGCTTCGACTCCGCTGGTGCCGGTCGCCTGATCGGCCCAGCCCTCGAACACCCAGGGAGACAGAAAATGGTTCGTCAGATTGCTTTCGGGGTCGCGTCCTTCGCGCTGACCGCCGTCCTCATCGTCGTCAGCGGCGCGCAGGGTTCGGGCTTCCTCGCCTGAACCCTCCGCCCGCGGACGCGGGCAACCCAGTAACGTGTAAGTAGCTTAGAAAACGGAACTTCCGGCCTTCCACGCAGGTTTCTCCGGCATCCCCTCCAGGAGCAGATGCCGTGACCGATACCGCAGAAATGATCCACGAAGACGCGCTGCCCGGACATGAAAGCGCGCTCGATCCCAGGCCCGACTGGACACCCCGATATCCCGGCTCCGGCCGCCTCGCCGGCAAGGTCGCGATGATCACCGGCGCCGACTCCGGCATCGGCCGCGCGGTCGCGGCTTTGTTCGCGCGCGAGGGCGCCGATATCGGCATCCTCTATCTGCTCGAGGATGACGACGCCGAGGAGACGAAGCACATCGTCGAGGCCGAGGGCCGCCGCGCCATCACGATCAAGGCCGATGTCGGTTCGAAGAAGATGTGCGAGCGCGCAATCGAACAGCTAGTGTCCGAATTCGGACGGCTGGACGTGCTGGTGAACAATGCCGGCGAGCAGCATCCCGACAAGGATATCCGCGACATCAGCGAGGCGCAGCTGCTCCGCACCTTCCAGACCAATATTTTCGGCATGTTCTACCTGACCCAGGCCGCGCTGCCGCACCTGAAGGCGGGCGCCGCGATCATCAATTGCACCTCGATCACCAGCTATCAAGGATCGAAGGAGCTGCTCGATTACAGCAGCACCAAGGGCGCGATCACGGCCTTCACGCGCTCACTCTCGGAGAACCTCATCGAAAAGGGCATCCGCGTGAACGCGGTCGCGCCCGGCCCGATCTGGACCCCGCTCAACCCGTGCGGCGGCGCATCGCCCGAGAAGCTCGAAACCTTTGGCGAGAACACCCCGATGGGCCGCCCCGGCCAGCCCAACGAAGTGGCGCCGAGCTTCCTGTTCCTGGCGTGCGAGGATGCCAGCTACATGTCCGGCCAGGTGCTGCACCCCAATGGCGGGACGATCGTCAACGGCTAACCCCCGGCGAAGCCGGCTCAAGATCTTTTTCTCTTCGCGTCTTCGCGTCTTTGTGTGAAATCTCTCTTCTTCTTCGGCGCGGCCGTCGCGCCGCCGCATGAGAAGAAGAAGGGGTTCACGCGAAGACGCAAAGACGCGAAGAGGGTTCGCGTGGGCGTTCGCTGCCCATTCCTCAAGGTGTTAGAGGGCCCGGCTTCGCCGGGATTGAGCCTTGCAATGTTGGATTTCGGTTGCTGCAATGCCCGGGCCGATCGGCACCGCTCTTTGACATTGTCCGCCGAATTTCATCCAACATGACAGCGCAATGATCTTACGCATTCGCGCAACGATCGTTCAAGAAACACGTGAAAAGTGCGAAGCTAAGCCTCGTCCAGCGGCTCGACATCCACCGAAACCACCATCTTCTGCGCCCCCGATCCCAGTACGACCCCGTCGACCGGCGCGATATCGGCATAGTCCCGCCCGATCGCGATCACGATATGGTCGCTTGCCATCCAGATGCCGTTGGTGGGATCGACCCCGACCCAGCCGAGCTGCGGCCCCGCCCAGACCAGCACCCAGGCGTGAGTGGCGTCGGCTCCCACCAGCCGCGGCTGGCCCGGCGGAGGGAGGGTGCGCAGATAGCCCGAGGCGTAGGCGGCGGGGAGCCCCGCGGCGCGCAGCCCCGAGATCATGATCTGCGCGAAATCCTGGCAGACCCCCCGGCGCTTGTCGAAGGCTTCGCGCGGGGGGGTATCGACCAGGGTCGCCTTGGAATCGAACTCGAACTCGCGCTGGATGCGGCAGGCCAGCGCGAACGCCGCCTCCAGCACCCCGCGCGCGGGATCGAGATCGCCGGCGCACCACGCGGCGATCACCGGATCGAGCGGGATCTGCTCGGTCGGGAACAGATAGGCGGCGGGGCTGGCCGGCGACATGTCGCGGCTCGCGCGCGCCAGCGCCGCGATCTCGGCGAGCGTCGGATCGCTCGCGCGGGGCACCGGGATCAGCCGGTCGACCCGGATCCGCGCGGTGCTGGTGATGGTCAGCGTGCGGACCGGCGCATCGACCACCAGCCGCACCACATTGGCGAGCCCCGCCTCGGCGCGCGCGGGCGCGGTCCGCCCGCTCGGCTCGATCGTCAGGCCGTAGTCGAGCAGCTCCTGCCCCGACCAGATGATCGGCCGCAGCCTGAGATTGCACCGCGCGAACCCGACCAGCCGCGCATAGTCGAAGCGCGTCACATGGCGGATCGCGTAGAGCATCAGGCGAGAGTCATGCCGGCGGCGCGCAACGGCTCGGCGCCCTGCAGGAAATAGCGCCGCGCCACCGCATCGGAGAGCTTCGCCAGCCGCAGCTCGATCTCGCCAAAGGCCGCGTCGTCGATGCGCAGCGCATTGGCGGTGACCAGGATCGCCGCCAGCTCGCGCGCCTGTTCCTGCTGGGGCTCGGCGAGTCCGTCGTCCGAAAGGACCGGCAGCGTGTTGAGATGCGCCGCGAGCTTGCCGACCTGGAACGCGATCGAGCGCGGATTGCCCGGATCGAGCGTCACCAGATCGAGCACCGGGATCCGCGCGATCCCGGTCAGATAGCGCTGGCGATAGCTGATCTGGCTGTCGGCGAGATCGAGCAGGGTCGAGAGATCGTCCGCGGTCGCCTGCACGCCCCCGAATGCCCGCACGAACCGTGCTGCGGCCGCCGCGCGCTCGATGCGCCGCCCCAGATCGTGGAAGCGCCACGCATCGGTGCGCGCCATATGCTCGGCGGAGAACCCCGCGAGCGCCGAATAGCGCCGCTGGAGCGACCCGGCTCGGTCGAGCAGCGAGCCCTTCACCGGAAAGGGCGCCTCGAGCAGGTGGATCATGTCGGCGCTCAGCCGCTCGCGCGACACTTCGCCGATCGAGCGCGCCTGCCGGTTGACGAGGCGCACGCTGTAATGGCCGCTCTCATCCTCCAGCGCGGTGCGCGCCAGCTGGGTCAGGTCGGCGCGGCGCAGGGTCTTTGGCGCTGGCGCCGATCCCGCCGCGACGACGAGGTTGACCAGCTTCTGCACCGTATCGGGCGAGAGCGCCCCGCCGGTATCCGCGCTGATCGAATGGCCGAGCAGTACGCGCAGCAGTGCCAGCTGCGATTCGCCGCGCTCCAGATAGCGGCCGAGCCAGAAGAGATTGTCCGCGACCCGGCTGGGCAGGGTCCCCGGATTGCGCCGCAACTGAATGGAGTCCCCCGAAGGCAGCAGCGAGACCGGCGCGACCGGCTCGGAGCCGTGGATGCAGACATCGGCGGACCACATGCCCTCGCCCATCACCGCCGCGCGCGGATCGGGATGCTCGCCGATCCGGGCGAAGCCGCCCGGGAGCACGGTCCATTCGCCGTCGCTGCCCCGTGCCGCGAAGACGCGCAGCGTGAAGGGACGGGGCACCAGCGCATTCTCCGCCACCACCGGCATCGTCGAAAGCCGCGCGACTTCCTGTCCGACATAATCCTGCGGCCGCCGTTTCATGTCGGCGAGCAACGCCGCGCGCGCCTCGCCCGTAATCGCCGATCCCAGCGCGGCGCCGTCCGGCAATCCCAGCGGGTTCGGCCCGAAGGCGGGGGCGATCAGCAGCGAATCGAGACCGGTCCCGACCTTGCGCCGCGCATCGTCCTGCCCGCACCACCAGGTCGCGATATTGGGGAGCCTGAGTTCCTCGCCGAGCAATTGCCCGGCCAGGCGCGGCAGGAAGGCGGCGAAGGCGGGCGCCTCCAGCACCGCGCTGCCCGGGGCATTGGCGAGCACGACATTGCCCGCCGCCATCGCGTCAATCAGCCCCGGCACGCCGACGGCGGAGTGGGAGTCCAGCGCGAGCGGATCGAGCAGGCGCGGATCGACTCGCCGCCACAGCGCGTCGATCCGCTTCAGCCCCGCGATGGTGCGGATATAGAGCTTGTCGTCGCGCACCGCGAGATCGGCGCCCTCGACCAGCAGGAAGCCGAGATAACGCGCTAGATGCGCCTGCTCGGCATAGCTGGGATTGAACCGTCCCGGCGTCAGCAACCCGATCCGCGGATCGACGCGGCGGCACAATGCGGCGAGCCCGTCGCGGAAGGCGGCGAAGAAGGGGGCCTGGCGCTCGATATTGAGCCGCGACTGCAGCCCGCTCAGCGTCCGCCCCATCGCCAGCCGGTTCTCGAGCGCATAGCCGGCCCCAGCGGGCGCGCGCAGATGATCGGCCAGCACGCGCCACCCGCCATCGGGATCGCGCCCCAGATCGACCGCGACGAACTGGAGATGATAGCCGCCCGGCGGAGTCAGGTTCGCCAGCGGACGCAGGAAATAGGGGCTGCCGGTGACCAGCGCCGCGGGGACATGCCCGTCGCGGACTAGCGCGCCCTCGCCATAAAGATCGGCGAGGATCTTCTCCATCAGCCCGGCGCGCTGGGCGACACCCTCGGCAATGCCGGCCCATTCGGCGCTTTCGATCAGCAGCGGGACCGGGGAGAGCGGCCAGGGACGTTCCTCGCCCTCGCCCGCGATGCGGAAGCCGGTGCCGATATCGTCGGCATGGCGCTGGGCGCGCTCCCGGGCATGCTCCAGCGCGTCGCCCGACAGCCCAGCCAATTCCTCGAACAGTGTCGCCCAGCCGGTATCGCCGGGCGCGCGGTCGCACAGCACGTCGCCTTGGGCCCCATGCGCGCAATAGTCCGCGATCCACCGGTCGGCGATCATGCCGGCGTCGAACAATCCCGTGGCGGCGCGACTTGCCACATGCACTCCCTGCCCCGTTCGCGAACCCGAATGGGGCAATCGATGCTGCCATGCAACACAGGGATTTCTCAGACGTCGGGCAAGCTCTGGTTTGCCGTCCCCCATCCGGACAGCGCACGGCTGTTCGCGCGCTCGATCAGCTCGGCGGCATCGCGGATCGTGAAGCGCTTCGGGCTGTCGAGGTCGCGCAACTCGCTCCACGTCACCGGCGCCGCGACCGGCGCGCCTTCGCGGGCGCGGGCGACATAGGGGAGAACGGCCGTCGCGCCGCGCTGGTTGCGGAGGTAATCGATGAAGATCTTGCCCTTGCGCTGGGCTTTCTTGAGGTTGGCGGTGAAGCGATCGGGCTCGGCATGCGCCAGCGCGCGGGCGAAGCGCTCGGCGAAGCTCTTTACCGCGGGCCACTCGGCGCTGGGGATCAGCGGCACCACGACATGGACGCCTTTTCCGCCGGAGAGCATCGGCCAACTGGTCAGTCCGATATCGGCGAGATGCTGCTTCAGATCCTCGGCTGCCTTCCTGACCGCCACGAAATCCAGCCCTTCGTCGGGATCGAGATCGAACACCAGCCGATCGGGCTTCTCGATATCGGCGACCAGCGAACCCCAGCCATGGAATTCGATCGTCCCCATCTGGACGCAGGCCAGCACCCCATCGGCATCGTCGACATAGAGGTACGGCTCGACCGACCCGTCCTTCTCGCGGACATCGACATGATGGACATGCTCGCCGAACGATCCGGCGTCGTGCTTCTGGAAGAAACAGTGTTTCGCACGCCCTTGTGGGCACCGCACCAAGCTGATCGGGCGCGCGGCAAGCCATGGAAGCAGGATCGGCGCGACTTGCGCGTAATAGTCCGCGAGTTCGCCCTTGGTGAGCTTCGATTCGGGATAGATCACGCGGTCGCGGTTGGTGATTTTGATGCTCGACGGTTCGGGGGCGGCCACCGCTTCCTCCTTCACCACATCGCCCGCCTTCTTGTCCCCCCGCAGCCCGAGAAAGCTGGCGTGGCGGACGACATTCTCCGCGGTGAATTCGGCGAAGGCGATCTCCGCGACAAGCTGGGGCTTTACCCAATGGACGCCGCGCGCCTCGGCCCGGGGCACCGCGACCGGTGCCTTCTCCACCGCGATCCGCTCGAACTTCTCGCGAAGCGCGTGGAGCGTCGCCATGCTGAACCCGGTGCCGACCTTGCCGGCATAGACGAGGCCATCGGGCCCGTTCACCGCCAACAGCAGTGAACGGAACCCGCGCCCCTTTGCCGAGCTGGGCGACCAGCCGATGATCACGAATTCCTGCCGCCGGGTGCATTTCACCTTGAGCCAGGCCTTGGTCCGGGTGCCCCGATAGGGTGCGTCGGCCTTTTTCGAGACCACCCCCTCATAGCCCTCGCGGCACATTGCCTCGAACAGCTGCTCGCCCGAGCCCAGCACATGCTCGGAGAACTGGATCCGCGTGTCCGCGCCCGTCAGCAGCGCGCGCAGCCGCTCCTTGCGCTGGATCTGAGGGAGTTTGGTCAGGTCCTCGCCATTGTGCGAAAGCAGGTCGAACGCGAACAGGGTCAGCCCCTCGCCGCCGTTCGAGATCGCTTCCTGCAGCGTCGAGAAATCGGGCTTGCCGTCCTTGTAGGCGACGATCTCGCCATCGATCAGCGCCGATCCCGCGATCGATTCCGCGGCCTCGGCGATTCCCGGAAACTTCTCGGTCCAGTCGAGCCCGGTGCGGGTGAACACCTTCGGCCCGCCCGCGCCGATGCTGAGCAGCGCGCGATAGCCGTCATATTTGACTTCGTGCAGCCACTGGTTGCCGCTCGGCACGCTGTCGACCAAGGTCGCGAGTTGGGGTTTGTGAAAGCCTGGCGCCTTGCCCGGTTTCCTGGGGCTGACCTTCCGCCCCTCGGCGATTTCCTGCATCGTCCGCCCGGTCTTGACGCTGGTAAGCGCGCTTTCGACCAGGAAATCGGTCGCTCCCGCCGCCTCGTCGTCGATCTTTCGGAGCAGCCAATTCTCACCGCGCTCCTTGCCGCGCGGCTTGAGGCGGATCAGCAGCCACTCGCCCTTCATCCGCTCACCATCGAGGGTGAAGTGGAGATGGCCCTTTTCGAGGTCCTTCGCGGATTTCCCCTCGATCGGCGCCCAGGTCCCCTTGTCCCACAGCATCACCGTGCCGCCGCCATATTCGCCCTTCGGGATCGTTCCCTCGAAATCGGCATAGGACATGGGGTGGTCCTCGGTGCGCATCGCGAGGCGTTTCTCGTCGGGATCGAGGCTCGGCCCGCGCGTCACCGCCCAGCTCTTGAGCACACCGTCGGCCTCCAGCCGGAAATCCCAGTGGAGCCGGCTGGCGTCATGCTTCTGGACGATGAAGCGGTTGCCCTTGCCTTTCGCGACCTTGCCCGCCGGCTCGGCGGTCTTCGAGAAATCGCGCTTGGCGTTATATCTGGAGAGAAGATCAGGCACGTTTCCTCGCCGGCGCCTTCTTCGCGGCCGCCTTGACCGGCCTGGTCTTCACCGCGGCGCTGGACTTCGCTCCCGGCTTCTCCAGCGACTTCTTGAGCGCCGCCATCAAATCGACCACGTTCGAGCCGCGGCTCTCCTTGCCGTCCTCCTTCTCCTCGATGATCTTGCGCCCCTTGGCCTTGCGCTTGCGGGCGATCAAATCCTTGAGCGCATCGACATAGCGGTCGTGGAAGACCTTGGGGTCGAATTTCCCCGCCTTCTTCTCGATCAGCGATTCCGCCAGCCCCAGCAGCTCCGGATCGGGCTCGCTGTCCGGAATGTCGCGGAAATAGCCCTGCGCCTTGTTGACCTCATCGGCATAGCGCAGCGTCTCCAGCACCATCCCGCGCCCGCACGGCTTCAGGCTGACAACATATTCGCGCCCGCGCATCGCGAGCTGGCCGAGCCCCACCTTGCGCGACCGCTTCAAGGCCTCGCGCAGCACGATGAACGCCTCTTCGGCGAGATCGTCGGCGGGCACCACGAAATAGGGCTTTTCGTAATAGAGCACGTCGATTTCGTCGGCATCGACGAACTGGGTGAGCTCGAGCGTCTTCTTCGATTCGAGCTTTACCGCGTCGATCTCGTCCTGTTCGAGCAGGACATATTCGCCCTTCTCATACTCGAAGCCCTTCATGATCTCGTCGGCATCGACCGGGCCGACGCCAGGCGCGACCTTCTCGTACTTGATCCGCTTGCCGCTCGGCTCATGGATCTGGTGAAAGGCGATCGTCGCCCCCGATTTGGTGGCGGTGTAGATCTCGACGGGGATCGAGACCAGCGCCAGCCTGATCTGTCCCTGCCAATAGGCGCGCGCGGCCATGCCCGGTTCCTTCGTTGCGAGGCCGATTCAAAGCGTGAGGGCCGAAGTCGTTCCGATCCTCCCCGGAACGGAGAGGGGGACCGCCAGCGAAGCCGGTGGAGGAGGGGGCGTGCCGCAAACGCATCGCTTGCGGATAGCCCCTCCGTCATGCTTCGCATGCCACCTCCCCGTGCCGGGGAGGATCGTGTAGGGAGCCCCCATGACCGATCCCTTCGCCCTGTTCGACATCTGGTACACCGAGGCGCGCGCGAGCGAGCCGAACGATTCGAACGCGATGGCGCTCGCGACGGTCGATGCGAGCGGGCGGCCCTCGGTGCGGATGGTGCTGCTCAAGGGGCACGGACCCGACGGCTTCGTCTTCTATACCAACCGCGAGAGCCGCAAGGCGGGCGAGCTGACCGCCAATCCGCATGCCGCGCTGCTCTTCCACTGGAAGTCGCAGCGCCGGCAGATCCGCATTGAAGGCACAATCAGCCTCGTGGCCGATGCCGAGAGCGATGCCTATTTCGCCTCGCGGAGCCGCGATTCGCAGCTCGGTGCGTGGGCGTCGGATCAATCGCGCCCGCTCGCCGACCGCGCCACTTTCGAGGCGCGGTTCGAGGAGGTGAAGGCGCGCTTCGACGGACAGGGCGTCCCCCGTCCCCCGCATTGGGGCGGCTATTGCCTCACCCCCGGCCGCATCGAATTCTGGCAGGACCGCGCGCACCGCCTCCACGAACGCCGATTGTTCCGGCGCGCGCCGGACGGCTGGACCGAGGGCCTGCTTTACCCGTGAGCAATCTCGCCCGCCGCGCCGCCCTGCTGAGTGTCGCGGCCGCGCTGCTGCTTGGCACGCTCAAGGCCTGGGCGGCGTGGAAAACCGGATCGGTCGCGGTGCTCGCCAGCCTCGCCGACTCGCTGCTCGATCTGCTGGCCTCGCTCGTCACCCTCGCCGGCGTTCATGTCGCCGCCCAGCCCGCCGACCGCGAGCATCGCTTCGGCCATGGCAAGGCGGAGGCGCTGGCGGCTTTGTTCCAGGTCGGCGTGATCGCGGTCTCCGCCTTCGCGATCCTGTGGCGCGCTATCGAGCGGCTGCTGGCGGGCGGCGCCCCCGCCGATCCCGAATATGGCGTCGCGGTCTCGCTGGTCGCCATCGCGGTGACATTGGGCCTCACCGCCTATCAGCGATCGGTGGTCGCGCGCACCGGATCGATCGCCATCGCGACCGACCGGATCCACTACACCTCGGACCTGATGCTCAATGCCGCGGTAATCGGCGCGCTGTTGCTCGAAAACAGCGCCGGGTTCGCGGGCGCCGACGCGGTGTTCGGCATCGCCATCGCGCTCTGGCTCTTCTTCGGGGCGTGGCGCGCGTCCGCTTCGGCGATCGATCAGCTGATGGACAAGGAATGGCCCGAGGAAAAACGGCGCCGCTTTGTCGAGATCGCGGGCCGGCACCCCGAGCTCAAGGGGATGCACGATCTGCGCACCCGCACCAGCGGCAACACGGATTTCGCGCAGTTCCACATCTGGATGGACCCGAAGCTCACGGTTCGCGAAGCCCATGACGTGGTGGAAACAGTCGAGCTACGCCTCGCCCAAGAATTTCCCGGCACCGAAATCTTGATCCATATCGATCCCGAGGGCCAAGTGGACGAGCCCGGCAATCCGCTCGCGGAAGCCGATCTTCTCAAGGACTCACAGTGATGAAGCTTCCCTTCGCCCAGATCGACGCCTTTGCCGACCGTCCCTTCACCGGCAATCAGGCCGGGGTGATGCCGCTGGAGGCATGGCTCGACGATTCGGTGCTCCAGGCGATCGCCGAGGAGAATAATGTCGCCGAGACAGCCTTCATCATCCCCGATGCCAGCGGCGCGGCCGACTATGAGCTGCGCTGGTTCACCCCCGCGGTCGAGGTCGCGCTGTGCGGTCATGCCACGCTGGCGAGCGGCCATTATGTCCTTGGGCGTTTCCCCGACCGCCAGCGCGTCACCTTCCGCACCCGCAAGGCCGGCATCCTCGAGGTGGCGCGGGACGGGGATCGCTACGCCATGGCGCTTCCCGCCTATCCGCCCGAGCCCATGGCGATCCCCGGCCTGCTCGAAGCGCTCGGGCTGACGGCGGCGGAAACCCTCCACCATCCCGGCGGTTACGATCTGACCGTGCTCGACAGCGCCGAAGCCGTGCTCGCGCTCGCTCCCGATTTCCGCGCGCTCGCGGCGATCGGCGACACACTCAACATCGTCACCGCGCCGGGCAAGGACAGCGACGTCATCAGCCGCGTCTTCGCCCCCGCCGCGGGGATCGACGAGGACCCCGTCACCGGCTCCGCCCATTCGGTGCTCACCCCCTATTGGGCGAAGCGGCTCGGGCGCGACCGCTTCACCGCGTTCCAGGCGAGCAGGCGCGGCGGCCATGTCGGCTGCGAGCTGTCGGGCGACCGCGCGATTCTGCGCGGCACGTGCGTGACGGTGATCGAGGGCGAGTTCAGCCTCTAGCCGACGCAGCGGCCCAGCATGTCGGCTACCCTGTCGGCGCCGGTCAGCGGGATGACGCGGGGTGGGGTGAAGCGCTTGGTGATCGCGATCTCGCCCGCCCTGCCGAACTCGGCGAGCGCCTTGGGACGCTTCACGCCGAAGATCACGCCGGGCTGTCCATTGTCGCTGCGATAGGCCTTGCCCTCGGCCGGGCCCCACTGCGTGCGTCCCGCGCGCAGGAAGATGGTCTGCGGCGTGTCGGACAGTTGCGGCACATCGGCACCGATGACGATCAGCGTCAGCACGTCGCGCGAATTGGGATAAAAGGCGCTGACCGACGCGGCGCCAGGCTGGGTGAAGAAGCCGACACAACCGTCCTTGGTCTTGAACACGCGCCAGCCCGCCGCTTCCTCGAACAGCCGGTCCTGTGGTGTGGGAACGGCGGCGATCAGAACGGCGAGCAGAAGCGCGAGCATGCAATCCTCCATTGGCCTCTCAGGCCGCAAGCATCTCCGCCCGCTCGGTCTCGGCGATCCAGCCGCCGCCCAGCACGCGGTCACCGGCGTAAAGCACGGCCGCCTGACCAGGCGCCACCCCCATTTCGGGGGTATCGAAAATCACCCTGTCGCCCTCGAGCCGCGCGGGCACCGGCTTGGCGAGCGAGCGCACCTTGGCGGTCATCGGGCCGGCATGGCCTTCGCCCAGCCAGTTGATATTCTCGATTCGCGCCGCGCGCACCGCCAGCGCGGCTTTTGGCCCAACCACCAGCTTACGCGTCTTCGGTTCGAGCCGGAGCACGTAAAGCGGTTCGGCGAGCCCGCCGATCTCAAGGCCCCGGCGTTGCCCCACGGTGAAATGGATCAGGCCCGGATGCTCGCCCAGCTTGTTGCCCGCCTCGTCGACGATATCGCCGCCAGCGCCCGCCTCGGGCCGCAATTTCTTGACCAGCCGGGCATAGTCGCCGTCGGGGACGAAGCAGATGTCCTGGCTGTCGGGCTTGGCCGAAACCCCCAGCCCGAATTCCGCCGCGAGTTCGCGCACCCGCGCCTTGGGCATGCCGCCCAGTGGGAAGCGCAGGAAATCGAGCTGCGCGTGGGTGGTCGCGAACAGGAAATAGCTCTGGTCACGCGCCGGATCGACCGCGCGGTGCAGTTCGGGACCAGCCGTGCCCAGGATGCGACGGACATAATGGCCGGTCGCGAGGCAATCGGCGCCCAGATCGCGCGCCAGCCTGAACAAATCGGTGAATTTGGGCCCCATATTGCACTTCACGCACGGAATCGGCGTGCGGCCGGCAAGATATTCGTCCGCGAAATCGTTGATCACCTGCTCGCGGAAGCTGCTTTCGTGATCGAACACATAATGGGCGATTCCCAGCCGGTCGCACACCGCCCGCGCGTCGCGAATGTCGCGTCCCGCGCAGCAGCTTCCGGCGCGCCCCACTGCCTCGCCATGATCGTAAAGCTGAAGCGTTACGCCGATTGTTTCGGCACCGGTACTGGCGGTGAGCGCGGCCACGACCGAGCTGTCGACGCCGCCCGACATGGCGACGACGATGCGGCGCGCAGTGAGCGGCGGGGTCAGTTGAAAGTCTGCGGAATCCATCGACGCGCCCCATAACGGGACGAAGGGTTAAGCGCCAGTTTTCACGAGCTTTACGGCCCCTTCAGCCTTCTTCCGTAGGAATGGCCATCCGAAGAGATTCGAACGGATGGGTATTTGTGGATTTGAGCTTCGCCAGACTCGATCGCGATTTCGCGGTCACGGCAATGCCGACCGAGCTGGCGGTGCTGCTGGTGGGCATTGCCGCGCGTCAGGCGGCGAGCCCGACCGCGCGGGCCCAGGCGAAATTGATGGTGACGACTCCGATGGAGGCATTGCTGGCGCCGGTGCACGGCGCCTTCCATCGGGCGACCGCGCTGGCTTTCACGCGTCATCGCGCTTCCGCGCGGGCGCTAACGAGCACGATCGCTTCCGCGCAGGCGCTAACGCGGTGGCAACACGAATGAAGCGGCCGTTTACCCTGCCGTTTTATCCGATGTTCAAGTCGGCAAGATATTGGTCGTTTTAACGTTGTGAGTGAATGGGGCCCCCGCCCCGATGAGGTCAGTAGATGATTGAGAACCAGAAGATTCGCCCCGCCAAGGTAATCGGCCCGCTCGGCGAACCGCTGACGCTGGACAGCCTGCCGCCGCCCGAAACGACCCGCTGGGTCGTGCGGCGCAAGGCCGAGGTGGTGGCCGCGGTCAATGGCGGGCTGCTGAGCGTCGACGAGGTCTGTGCGCGGTACAATCTGACCGTCGAGGAATTCGCCGGCTGGCAGCGCGCGATCGACCGTTCGGGCATGCCGGGCCTGCGCGTCACGCGCATCCAGCATTACCGCTCGCTCTACGAGCGCCAGCAGAAATACTGATCCGGTTCCACCGGGTACGATGGCGGCCCGCTTCCCGCGAGGGAGGCGGGCCGATTTCGTTTCTGCGGTCTCCTCACGGCGACGGTACCGCGCCAGCCCGCTCACCCACCCGGCCTCCCATACGATAGTGAGCTAGTGGGAGGCCGGGTGGGGGAGCGGGCTGGTGCGGCGGCTCAGCGCAGCGCAACAAAAAGCGGAACCAACTGACACCGTTACGGCTTTTTCCTCCACACGCCCGGATGACCGGGCCCCTTAACGGAGGGAATGACATGACGGGACTCATTGTTTGGCTCATCATCGGCGGTGTCGTCGGCTGGCTCGCGAGCATGGTCATGCGGACCGATGGCCAGCAGGGCATCTTCCTCAATATCGTGGTCGGCATCGTCGGCGCGGCGATCGGCGGCTTCCTGCTCGGCTCGGCCGACATCAATGACGGCGCGATCACCGCCAGCACCTTCATCGTGTCGCTGCTCGGCGCGATCATCCTGCTCGCGGTCGTGAATCTGGTCCGCCGCGGCGCGGTGCGCTGATCGGGACGAATCGAACCGTGTCCGGCACTCGACATGCCGGTGCGATAAGGGCCGCCGGGTTTCCGGCGGCCCTTTCGCTTATTTGAGCAGGAAACGCACCGTCACATTAACCGTGATCTCGCTCTCGCCCGCCGCGATCTCGAGGCTCTGGTCGGCCATGAAGCCGCGATTCCCCGCCATCATCACCGGCCGGCCGGGCGACCCGTTCTCCGAGATCAGCAGGATCCGGTCGACCCGGAGCCCCGCCGCCTTGGCATAAAGCTCGGCGCGGGCGCGGGCCCTCGCCACCGCGTCGGCGCGCGCTTCGTCCATCGCCTCCTCGGGCCTGGACAGGGTCAGATTCGGCCCCGAAATGGTGTTCGCGCCCTCGCGGACGAGGATATCGAGGATCGCGCCGGCCTTCGATACGTCCCGAAACCGGACAGTGACGCTGTTCGATGCCTGATAGGCGAAGATCACCGGCGCCTCATTGTCGCGGTTCCGGTATTGCGGCTGCAGCGAGATGCTCGAGGTCTGGATGTCGCGTTCGGCGATTCCCGCCCCGCGCAGCGCCGCAATCACCCGCGCCATTTTGGCGTTCGCCTGCGCATAGGCCTCGCCCGCGCTCGGCGCCTGGCTGGTGACCCCGGCCTGGACGATCGCGAGATCGGGAACGCGCGTCGTGCGCCCCTCGGCCGAGACTTCGAGAAGGGTGCCGTCGATCATGTGTGGCGGCGGCGGGGCAGCTACCTGCGCCCGCGCGGGCATTCCGGCCAGGGCGGCCAGCGCAGCCAGCCCAAAGATCATCGCTCGCATGTCATTCTCCAGAAACGAAAAGTCCCGCACACGGCGCTGCCGCACGCGGGACTAATGTAAACTGAACGGAGATGGTTGGCGCGCTCAGGCGCGCTTGGCCATCACCAGCCTGTATACGGCAAGCAGCAGGATCGCGCCCGCGGTCGCGGCGAGATATTGCTGCCACCAGATGGCGTGGGTCAGGTCATAGCCCATCATCGGCGTGAGATAGAAAGCGAGCAGCGCGCCCGCGATGCCGAGCAGGATCGTGACGATGACGCCGCCGGGATCCTTCCCCGGCATGATGATCTTGCCGAGCACCCCCGCGACGAGGCCGATCAGAAGCCAGCCAAAAATACCGGTAGGCATGGTGTTTCCTCCTGTATGCGGCCCGTTCCCGCGAGCCTGGAGCGAGCGTCGCGCCCCCGGGGCGCCTTTGCAACCGCTTTCTTAACTGTGTCTCCGATTTGGCTGGGTCGTTTCTGGCCGAACTATTGCGAAAAGCAGTGAAAACAGGCAATGCGCCCCCGGGGGCGAGATGGCCGCTTGTGGTCGGTGCCTTATTCATCTAATACAGCGCTTCCGGGGTCGGCTTCGGCGGGGTCCGGGAATGCGCACATGATTTAAGAGGCAGGCATGTTCGGTAGAAACGGGGATCAGCTGGCACTGGACGGAGAGATCGGGCGGCGGCGGCGCTGGCCGTGGATCGTCGGCATCCTGATCGTCCTCGCATTGCTGGCGGTCGCCTTCATGATGATGAGCCGGCCGCAGCCCGGTGCCAAGGGCGCCGAAAAGGGCGAGGACAAGGCCGCCGGTGCCGCGAAGAAGGGCGATAACGCCCTGAAGCCGACAGTGACCTATGGCGTTCCCGGCGTGACCGATGTCCAGCTGGTGATCACCGGCACCGGCTCGCTCGCCGCCAAGCGCGAAATGCCCGTCGGCGTCGCCGGCGAGGGCGGCATGGTCACGCGCGTCCTCGTCGAGCCCGGCCAGTGGGTCGGCGCCGGCCAGGTGCTCGCCACCGTCGATCGTTCGGTCCAGTCGAACACCGCCGAATCGCAGGCCGCTCAGGTCCGCGTCGCGCGCGCCGATGCCAATCTCGCCGAGGCCGATCTCAAGCGCGCCCAGGCGCTGGTCGGGCGCGGCTTCGTCTCGCAGGCCGATATCGACCGCAAGACCGCAACCCGCGACGCCGCGGTGGCGCGCGTCCGCGTCGCCGAATCGCAGCTCAACGAAACCCGCGCGCGCAACCGCCGGCTCGATATCCGCGCCCCCGCCGCAGGGCTGGTGCTCACCCGCGCGGTCGAGCCCGGCCAGATCATCAGCGCCGGCTCGGGCGTGCTGTTCCGCATCGCCCAGGGCGGCCAGATGGAGCTTCGCGCTCAGTTGAGCGAAGCCGATCTCCAGCGCGTCCGTGCCGGTGTCGGCGCCTCGATCGTTCCGGTGGGCACCACGCAGGAGTTCAGCGGCACGGTGTGGCAGGTCTCGCCGGTGATCGATCCGCAGAATCGTCAGGGCATCGCCCGCATCCAGCTCAACTATAATCCCGCGCTCCGCCCGGGCGGTTTCGCCTCGGCGCGAATCCTCGCAGGCAGCGTGAAGTCGGTGATCCTGCCCCAGTCGGCGGTGCAGAGTGACGAAAAGGGCAATTACGTCTATGTGCTGGACGGCAATAACCGCGCGCAACGCGTGTCGGTCCGGACGGGCGATGTGTCCGAAGCGGGCGTGACGATCACCGAGGGCCTGAACGGCTCCGAAAAGGTCGTGCTCACCGCCGGTGCGTTCCTCACGCCGAACCAGCAAGTCATTCCAGTCGCGCAGAAGAAGGCGAACTAGGTCATGAGCTTCCGGAACATCTCCGCTTGGGCGATCCGCAACCCGGTCCCCTCGCTCGTCCTGTTCATCGCGCTCACCATCGCGGGCTTTTTCAGCTTCGCGCGGATGGACGTGAACAACGATCCGGATATCGAATTCCCGATCGTCTGGATCTCGATCGCCCAGCCCGGCGCCGCGCCGAGCGAGCTCGAGACGCAGGTGACGCAGAAGGTGGAGTCGGCGGTCCGGAGCCTCCAGGGCATCGACGAGATCAACTCGACGGTCCAGGAGGGCAATTCGCAGACGATCGTCCAGCTCGCGATCGGTACGCCGATCGACCGTGCGGTCGAGGACGTCCGCTCGGCGATCCAGCAGATCCGCTCGAACCTGCCCGACGGCATCCTCGAACCGCAGGTCGGCCGCGCGGATACGACCAGCAACGAGATCGCCAGCTTCACCGCGATCGCGCCCGACATGACCGTCGAGCAGCTGAGCTGGTACATCGACAACACCGTCTCGAAGGAGCTGCTCGCGGTTCCCGGCATGTCGGCGGTCAGCCGCTCGGGCGGCGTCGATCGCGAGATCCGCGTCGATCTCGATGTCGCCAAGTTGCAGTCGTTCGGGCTCACCGCGAGCCAGGTCAACCAGCAGCTCCGCCAGGTGAACCTCAACGCGCCGGGCGGCCGCACCGAGATTTCGGGTACCGAACAGTCGGTCCGCGTGCTCGGCAACTCGCGCGACGCCTATTCGCTCAGCCAGACCCAGATCTCGCTGGGCGGCGGCCGCACCGTGCGGCTTTCGGACATCGCGAATGTCCATGACGGCTTTGCCGAGCAGCGCAGCCGCGCCAAGTTCAACGGCAACCAGGTGATCGCGTTCGACATCAACCGCGCCAAGGGCGCCTCCGACGTCACGGTCTTCCACGATGCCGAAGCCGCGCTGAAGAAGCTCGAAAAGAATAACGACAAGGTCCATTTCGAGCTGCTGTTCAACTCGTCCAAATATGCCGAGCAGCAATATCACTCGGCGATGGAGGCGATGATCGAAGGCGCCGTGCTCGCCGTCATCGTCGTGCTGCTGTTCCTGCGCGATTGGCGCGCGACCTTCATCTCGGCGCTCGCGATCCCGCTATCGGCGATCCCCAGCTTCTTCTTCATGGATCTGATGGGCTTCACGCTCAACCAGATGACTCTGCTCGCGCTCAGCCTGGTGGCGGGTGTGCTGGTCGACGATGCGATCGTGGAGATCGAAAACATCGTCAGACACATGCGAATGGGCAAATCCGCCTATCAGGCATCGATCGACGCCGCTGACGAGATCGGCGTCGCGGTGGTCGCCACCACCATGTCGATCGTCGCGGTCTTCCTTCCGGTCGGCCTGATGCCGGGCGTGTCGGGCCAGTTCTTCAAGAATTTCGGCATGACCGTCGTCGCCGCGGTGCTGATGTCGCTCGCCGTGGCGCGTCTCATCACGCCGATGGTCTCGGCCTATTTCCTCAAGGCCAAGGGGCACAAGCCGCACGGCGAGGGCCCGGTGATGAACGCCTATATGGGCCTGTTGCGCTGGACGCTGCGCCATCGCTGGTCGGCGGTGCTCGCCGGCTTCGTCGCGTTCGCCGCGACCATCGCCTGCTTCATGATGCTGCCGATGACCTTCCAGCCCGAGCAGGACGATGACGCGGTCACCGCCACGATCGAGATGGTGCCCGGCACCACGCTCGAACAGACCCAGCGCGTCGTCGATCAGGTCCAGCAGATCCTTCAGAAGGAGACCGGCACCGTCCAGCACGTCTATTCGCGCAGCGGCGTCGGCAACGGCCGCGTGGTCGCAATCCTGAAGGACGACCGCAAGGAAAAGAGCAACGACTTCCAGCGCCGCCTGTCTCCGCAACTGCTGGCGATCGCCGACGCTCGCGTCGGTTTCCGCTCGCAGCAGGGCTGGGGCTCGAGCGGACGTGACATCACGGTCACGCTGGGAGGCGAGGATCCGGTGCTGCTCAACGAGACCGCGCTCAAGCTGGTCGACGCGATGAGCCAGATGAAGAGCGTCACCGCGCCGCGCATCTCGGGCGATCTTCAGCGTCCCGAAATCCTGATCAAGCCGCGCTTCGATCTGGCCGCCAATCTGGGCGTCACCACCGCTGCGCTGAGCCAGGCGATCCGCCTCGCGACGATGGGCGATATCGACCAGAACAGCGCGAAATTCTCGCTCTCCGATCGCCAGATCCCGATCCGGGTGGCGCTCGACCGCGATGCCCGCGCCAGCCTGGCCAATATCCAGAACCTGCCGGTCAATACCTCGACCGGCGGATCGGTGCCGCTGCGCGTCGTCGCCGATATCAGCTTCGGCGCGGGCCCGACCAAGGTCGAGCGGCTCAACCTGCAGCGCCGCATCGTCGTCGGCGCCGATCTCGCGGTGAACCCCAAGACCGGCAAGCCCTGGGTCTCGGGCGAAGTCATGAAGGAGATTCACGATCTGCCGGTGATGAAGAATTTGCCGATCGGCATCGGCGAGCTCACCGTCGGCCAGGCCAAGTGGCAGGCGGAGATGCTCACCAACTTCTTCATCGCGCTGGCGTCGGGTGTCTTCCTGGTCTTCGCGGTGCTGGTGCTGCTGTATCGCCGCTTCATGTCGCCGCTGGTGAACATGGGCTCGCTGCTGCTCGCGCCGCTGGGCGGGCTGCTCGCGCTGATGATCACCGGCAATCCGCTGTCGCTGCCGGTGTTCATCGGCATCCTGATGCTGTTCGGCATCGTCGCGAAGAACTCGATCCTGCTGATCGACTTCGCGCTGGAGGAGATGGACAAGGGCGTCGACAAGTTCAACGCGATCCTCGATTCCGGCCACAAGCGCGCCCAGCCGATCGTGATGACCACGATCGCGATGGTGGCGGGCATGATCCCCACCGCCATCTCGCTCAATGGCGACGCCTCGTGGCGCGCGCCGATGGGCATCACCGTGATCGGCGGCCTGATCCTGTCGACCATCCTGACGCTGGTGATCGTCCCCGCGACCTTCAGCCTAGCGACCGGGGTCGAGCAATGGCTGGGGCCGAAGCTGCGCAAGTCGCTGCTCACCTATTCGCCGGGTGACGAGGCCGGGAGCCGCGTGATCGACCTGAGCAAGGGCGAGCATATCGACTACAAGCCCGACGATCCCCACCCGGCGGAGTGAGCCCGTCCCCCTCCCGCTTGCGGGAGGGGCTAGGGGTGGGCATGTCTTGCAGGATCATGCGCCTCAACCAGCCCACCCCCGACCCCTCCCGCAAGCGGGAGGGGAGAAGGGCGTCGCCTCAAACGTTGGCTAGCGCATGAACCTGTTCACGCGCTCCCCACGCATATCGGACGCGGTCGCGCCCGAGTTGCGCCGGATGCGCCTGATCGCGACCGGCATGCTGGTGGCGATGGCGGGGGTCTTCCTCGCCGCGCGCTGGATCGGGCCCGTGCACCCCGCGATCGGCTTCATCCGCGCCTTCGCCGAGGCGGCGATGGTGGGCGGGCTCGCCGACTGGTTCGCGGTCACGGCCCTGTTCCGCCACCCGCTCGGGCTGCCGATCCCCCACACCGCGATCATCCCGCGCAACAAGGACCGGATCGGCGCCACGCTCGCCGCCTTCCTGCGCGACAATTTCCTCACCCCCGGCGTGGTCGCGCGGCGGATGCGCCGGGTCGACGCCGCGGGCGCGCTCGGGCGCTGGCTGGAACGTCCCGACAAGGCTGGCGGCCGGCTCGGCACCGGCGCCTCGCGCCTTGTCGCGGACCTGCTCGAATCGCTCGATCAGGAGCGGCTGGGCGGGATGGTGAAGGGCGCGATCGCCGTGCGGCTGCGCGCGGTGGAGGTCGCCCCGCTCTTCGGCAAGGCGCTCGAAGCCGCGATCGCCAGCGACCGGCACGTGCCGATGCTCGACGGGATGATCCGCTGGGCCTCGCGCATCCTGCTCCATAACGAGCATCTGATCCGCGAGATGGTCCATGCCCGGGCCGGCGGGCTGATGCGCTGGACCGGGCTCGACGAGACGCTCGCCAACAAGATCATCGACGGCCTGCACCGGCTGATCGACGAAATGGCGACCGACCCCGCGCACCCGCTGCGCGCCAAGGCCGAGGAGGGGCTCGCCACGCTGGCGCGAGACCTGCAGGCCAAGCCCGAGCTGCGCGCCAAGGTCGAGGCGTTCAAGGACGAGATGCTGGGCAACCCGGCCTTCCAGCAATGGATCGACGGGCTGTGGGAGGCGAGCCGCGCTGGCCTGCTCCGCATCGCGCGCGATCCGGGCAGCGCGATGGCGGGCAAGCTGGGCGAGGCGATGACTCAGTTCGGCGCGACGCTCCAGAGCGATCCGCGCCTCTCCAGCACGATAAACCGCTTCGTCCGCCGCACCGCGGTCGGCGCTGCGGCGGATTATGGCGACGGGATCGTCCGGCTCGTTTCCGATACGATCAAGGGCTGGGACGCGCGCACCGTCACCGGCCGCCTCGAAAACGCCGTCGGGCGAGACCTCCAATATATCCGCATCAACGGGACTTTGGTCGGCGGACTGGTCGGCGTCGCGATTCATGCGGTGGACGCTCTGCTCTAGGCCGTCAGCGCCAGTCCAGTTCCGCCCAGCCCCTCGCCCTCGCCAGCGCGGCCAGGGGGTCATGCGCGTTCACCGCGAACGCTTCGTCCGCCCATTCGAGCAGCGGCGCGTCCGAGACATGGTCCGAATAGGCGCGCACCCGCGCGTCGCCCCGTGAAATCCCCTCGCGCGCCAGCCATGCCTCGACCATGCGGAGCTTTGCGGCGCCGTAACAGTTTTCTCCTTCGAGCTTCGGAAGGACATGGCCCTGCGCATCGCGTTTCGCGCCCGTGGCGATCACATCGCCGATCCCCAGCCGCGCGGCGATCGCGGCGGCGTAATAGCTGTGCGAAGCAGTCGCCATGACGATCCGGTAGCCCTGGGCGCGGTCCGCGGCGATCCGCGCACGCGCCTTTTCCAGCACCCCGCCCGCCGCGACCCGGTCCGCGAAAGCCTCCGCCAACGCGCGCATCTCCTCGTGTGGCAGCGCGCGCCCCAGCATCATCCGCTGCGTGATTTCCTTGAGCCGCGCCCGGCCCACCAGCTTCAGCAGATAGCCTATCCCCGCGGCCCCCGCTGCCGGGAGCAACACCAGCCGCCACGGCGCCCGCGCCTTTGCCGCATGGATCAGGAACGGCGTCCAGGTCGGCGCGCGAGTGATCGTCTTGTCCATGTCGTAGACGGCGAGAAGCTGCATTGACTCATGTAAGTCGGTCCTTGCTTGCCGTTCCACCCCAAATCGCGCCAAGGTGCGCGGCATGAGCGCCTATGCCCAGTTCGGCGAGATGGAAAGCGGCGGAACGCTCCGCTTCACCGGCGATCTGTCGCTGGCGCGGATCGGCGACCTGCCCGCCCGGCTCGATGCCCTGCCCGATGGCGTGAAGACCATCGATCTCAGCGATATCGACCGGATCGACACGGTCGGCGCCTGGGTGATCCACCGCTTCGCGCGCGATCGCGGCGCATCGGTCGTGGGGCTGGGCGAGGATGCCCAATATCTGTTCGACCAGGTCGCCGCCGCCGAACAGCCCATGGCGCCGATGCCCAAGCCGCAGGATCCGTTCAAGCGCGTCGTGGGCGAGGTCGGCGACGCGGTGGTCCAGGCGGGGCACACGCTTTACGGTCTGCTCGGCTTTCTCGGCGCGACGATCATCGCCTTCGTCAACATCGCGCTCCACCCGCGCCGCTTCCGCTTCAACGCCACGGTTCACCGGTTCGAGGTGGTTGGCGTCTCGGCGCTTGGCATCATCGGGCTGATGAGCTTCCTGATCGGTATCGTCATCGCCCAGCAGGGCGCGGTGCAGCTCCGGCAGTTCGGCGCCGAGATCTTCACGATCAACCTGGTCGGCCGCATCACCTTGCGCGAGCTCGGCGTGCTGATGACCGCGATCATGGTGGCGGGCCGCTCGGGATCCGCCTTCGCGGCGCAGATCGGCACGATGAAGCTCACCGAGGAGATCGATGCGATGCGCACGATCGGCGTCTCGCCGATGGAGGCGCTGGTGGTCCCGCGCACGATCGCGGTGGTGCTGATGATGCCCTTGCTCGGCTTCTATTCCTCGTTGATCGGGATCATCGGCGGCGGCCTGCTCTGCTGGGTCGCGCTCGACATTCCCCCGGTCACCTTCGTCCAGAAGATCCGCGAAGTCGTGCCGCTCACCGATCTCTGGGTCGGGCTGGTCAAGGCGCCGGTGTTCGGTGCGATCATCGCCATCGCGGGCTGCTATCAGGGCATGCTCGTCGAGAACGACGCCGAGCAGGTCGGCCACCGCACCACCACCGCGGTGGTCCAGGCGATCTTCCTCGTGATCGTGCTCGACGCCTTTTTCGCGGTCTTTTTCGAGCAAATCGGATGGCTCTGAACCGCGCCAAGCCTTCGGACGAACCGATCATCCGCGTTCGCGGCCTGCGCAACTCGTTCGGCGACGCGGTGATCCACAAGGATCTCGATCTGGATGTGCTGCCGGGCGAGATTCTCGGCGTGGTCGGCGGATCGGGGACCGGCAAATCGGTGCTGATGCGCTCGATCATCGGACTCCAGACGCCCGATGCCGGCGATATCGAAGTGTTCGGCGAGAACACGATCGGCCGCGAGGAGACCGAGGCGGTCGATATCCGCAAGCGCTGGGGCATTCTCTTCCAGGGCGGCGCGCTCTTCTCGACGCTGACCGTGTCTGAAAATGTCCAGGTCCCGCTCAAGGAATTCTACCCCGGGCTTGATGACACGCTGCTGCGGGAGATCGCGGCCTATAAGGTGGTGATGAGCGGCCTGCCGCCCGATGCGGGGCCCAAATATCCCGCCGAGCTTTCGGGGGGCATGAAGAAGCGCGCCGGGCTGGCCCGCGCGCTCGCGCTCGATCCCGAGCTGCTGTTCCTCGACGAGCCGACCGCCGGGCTCGATCCGATCGGCGCCGCCGCCTTCGACGAGCTCACTGCCTCGCTCCAGAAGACATTGGGGCTCACCGTCTTCCTGATCACCCACGATCTCGACACGCTCTACGCCATTTGCGATCGCGTCGCCGTGCTCGCGGACCAGCGCGTGATCGCGGTCGGAACGATCCCCGAGCTGCTCGCATTGGATCATCCCTGGATCCAGGAGTATTTCAACGGCCCGCGCGGCCGCAACGCGGTCGCCGCCGCCGATCCGCCGCGATCGCCGGGCCGGACAAGGACGAGGAAATAGGGTCTGATGGAAACAAGATCGAACCATGTCCTTGTCGGCGCCGTCGTGCTGATCCTGCTTGCGGTGCTCGCGCTGTTCACCGTGTGGCTGGCGCGCGTCAGCACCGGATCGGACCGCGAATACGACATCTTCTTCAAGCAATCGGTCGATGGGCTGAGCCAGGGCTCGACGGTCACCTTCTCGGGCGTCCCCGCCGGCCAGGTGAAGGATATCGCCTTCTGGACCGATCCTCAGTTCGTGCGCGTACGCATCACCGTCAAATCCGACGTGCCGATCCTCCAGGGCACCACCGCCGCGATCCAGGGCAGCTTCACCGGGCCCAGCACCGTCCAGCTCGATGGCGCGGTCAAGGATGCGCCGCCGATCGTCTGCCCGCGCGAGAATCCGCGTTCCTCCTGCCCGCTCGGCGTCCCTGTCATCCCGGCCAAGACCAGCGGGCTGGGCGCCCTGCTCAATTCCGCCCCCCGCCTGCTCGAGCGGCTTTCGACGCTGACCGAGCGGCTGACCGAGCTGATCGGCGACAAGAACCAGGCCTCGATCGCGGGCATTCTCGACAATACCAACCGGCTGACGCGCGCGCTCGCCGATCGCGGGCCGGAGATCGCGGCCACGCTCGCCGAGACACGGACGATGCTGCAAAAGGCCGGCGCCGCTGCCGAGCAGATCGGCGAGCTCGCCGCCACCACCAACGGCGTGCTCTCCAACGACATCAAGCCCGCGATCAACAATCTCAACGGCGCGATCGCCTCGGCCCGCAAGAGCATGGAAACGCTCGATGCGACGATCGGCGACGCGCGGCCGGGCCTGCAGAATTTCTCGCGCAAGACGATCCCCGAGATCGGCCAGCTCATCCAGGACCTGCGCCAGATGGCCGCCGCGCTTTCCTCGGTCGCCGAAAAGCTCGATCAGGGCGGCGCGACCGGGTTGCTCGGCCCGCCCAAGCTGCCCGATTACGATCCCAAGGGAGGCAACAGAAAGTGATGGCCCGTAGTTTTGCCGCGCTTGTCGCGCTCCCGCTGGCGCTCACCGCCTGCATCTCGTTCGGCGGGGGCAAGCCGCCGCCGTCGCTGCTCACCATCACCCCGGCGGTCACGCTGCCGGCGGGCGAGACGCGCAGCACGAGCACGGCCGCGACGATCACCATCGGCGTGCCGCAGGTCCCGCAGGAGCTCGCCGCCCCGCGCGTTCCCGTTCATTCGGGGGGCACGGCGGTGGCCTATGTGAAGGACGCCGTCTGGGTCGAGCCGCCCTCGCGCCTCTTCGCCCGGCTGGTCGCCGATACGGTGACGGTGCGCACCGGGCGCGTCGTGCTCAGCCACCGCCAGTCGCAGATCGACCCGGGCGCCCAGCTCAGCGGCGAGCTGCGCATGTTCGGGGTCGATGCCGATCGCGGCGAAGCGGTGGTGGTCTATGACGCGGTGCTGGTCCGCGGAAACGCGGCGGTCTTCGAGAAACGCCGCTTCGAGGCGCGCGTGCCGGTCAGCCCGGTCGAGGCCGGCCCGGTCGGCGCCGCGCTCAACCAGGCGGCGAACCAGGTCGCGGCGGAAGTCGCGGACTGGGTGGGGCAGTAACCCCACCGGTCGTCACCCCGCCGGCATCCGCCGGATCGGCGCCTCGGCATTGCAGATGTCGATTCCGCCGGCCTTGGTCCCGAAGAATGCCTCGGGCCGGTTCTCGCGCATCTTGATCCAGGCGGCGAAGCGCACATTGTCGGTCGCGCGATACTGGAAGCGCGGGCGCTCATCCTCGGGGAACTGATTGCCCAGCCGGACCGACAGGATCTGCATCCGCTCCGCGCCCTCCTCGTAGAAGCCGAGCCGCCCGGTGCCGCGCGGCAGGCTGGAGAGCCACTGCATCCCCTCGATCACCCGGCCGACCATCGCCATGTTGCGGTCCAGATGCCGCGGCGCATGGCCGATGACGGTGTAGAGTTCGGCCCCGCTCCCCGTGCTCGGCGCCACGCCGCGCGCCACGCCGACCGCGCCATAGCAATGCGGCAGCCAGCTCGTGTTGCCGTCGGTCGCGAGGCTCCAGCCATCGGCGCTGTGCCCGGTCTTCACCGAATAGGGATCGCTCTTGGCAAGCGTGGTGACGCCGTCATAGCCGCGATATTCGAACTCGGCGGGCGGGTTCTCGATCACCAGCGGCGGCAGCGCCTTCCCGTCGCTGCCCCATTGCGTCACGTAATTATCCTGCACGCGCACCACTGCGGTCCCATCCCACCAATGCGCCTCGGCGAGCTTGCGGATGTTCACCACATGCGCCGGGGCATAGCGCGGAGCGAGGCGGATGAAGACCTGGTTGCCCGATCGCAGCGTGATCACCAGGATCTCGTTGTCGGGGATGGTCTTCCAGTCCTCGTCGGCGGCGTCCCAGGGCTGGGGCGCGGT
Organism: uncultured Sphingomonas sp.; assembly: GCA_966251045.1. Lineage (GTDB taxonomy): Bacteria > Pseudomonadota > Alphaproteobacteria > Sphingomonadales > Sphingomonadaceae > Sphingomonas. The sequence continues at coordinate 132,530 of CBINJP010000004.1, read as the reverse complement.
CTGGGCGAAGGCGGCGGGCGCCGCGGCGAGCGCGAGGAGCGCGATCAGGGGCTTGAGCATGGCCGGAAACTGGCACGCCCCACGCCGCTTGCCTAGGCCCCCCGGAGCCTTTAGGGACCGCCCCTTCCAGAGCATGCGGAGCGGTGGCCGAGTGGTCGAAGGCGCTCGCCTGGAAAGTGAGTATACGCCAAAAGCGTATCGAGGGTTCGAATCCCTCCCGCTCCGCCAGTTCGCTCGGAAAAAAGGGAGGGTTCCATGAATCGTCGGGATATATTCGGCTTGCCGGCCCTGTTGTGTCTCGCTGGGCTGGGCAGCCGTAGCGCCGCCGCCCAGGCCGCGCCCTCGCGCCCAAACGCCGTCCGTGCGCCGACGCCACCGATGGGCTGGAACAGCTGGAATTCCTTCGCCACGACGCTGACCGAGGCCCAGGCGCTCGAAACGGCTCACATCATGGCCGAGAAGCTGCTGCCGTTCGGATACGATGTCTTCACCGTGGACATTCAGTGGTACGAGCCGGACGCGGCCGGCTACACCTATCGCCAGGGCGCGGACCTGGCGATCGACGCGAACGGGCGGCTGCTTCCCGCCCCCAATCGCTTCCCGTCATCGGCCGGGGGGCGCGGATTCGAGCCGTTGGCGGACAAGATTCATGGCCTCGGCCTGAAGTTCGGTGTCCATTTGATGCGGGGGATTCCGCGGATCGCCTATGAGCGCGACCTCCCGGTCCTGGGGACGCGCTATACGGCGCGAGACATCGCCAATCCGAATTCGATCTGCACCTGGAATACCGACATGTTCGGCGTGGATATGTCGAAACCCGGCGCTCAGGACTATTACAACTCGGTGTTCCGTCTGTTCGCCGAATGGGGCGTCGATTTCGTCAAGATGGACGATATGAGCCGGCCTTACGGCATCAACTGGGCCGAGATCGAGGCGGCGCAGGCGGCGATCGGGGCATCGGGGCGCGCGATGATCCTCAGCCTCTCGCCGGGTGAGACCGACATCAAATGGGGTCCGCACGCACAGAAATATGCGCAGATGTGGCGCATTTCCGATGACTTCTGGGATGAATGGCGGCTGCTCAAGGAGCAGTTCGCGCGACTCGCCGCGTGGAACGGCTATCGCCGCCCGGGTGCGTGGCCCGACGCGGACATGCTGCCGCTCGGGCTGCTGGCGATGGGATCGCGCAAGACCAAATTCACGCCCCACGAGCAGGAGACGCTGATGACCCTGTGGGCAATCGCGCGATCGCCGCTGATCATGGGCGGCGATCTGCGTGCGCTCGACGCGCCGACGCTGCGACTGCTGACCAACCGCGAAGTGATTGAGGTCAATCAGAACAGCCGGGGCAATTGCCAGGTCTCCAGTGACGGCGAGCGCGTGGTCTGGACCGCCGAAACCGCGGACGGGAAGGGCCGGTATCTGGCGCTGTTCAACATCGGCGACCACCCGCTCGTCGTCGAGCAGGAGCTCAAGGCGATTGATGCGCCTCGCAAGGCGCGCGCGCTCAATCTGTGGACCGGGCGCGTGGGCGACGCGGATACCAAGATCGCGCTCGAATTGCGTGAGCACCAGTCGGCCTTTTTCAAGTTGACCTGAGGCGTCGCGCCCGGGGCGCTCCCGCGGCAGATCGATGCCATAGGGTTCTTGGCGATCGCCTGCGCCCAGACGGCATCAGGCTGACACCGTTTTCCTTATCCGTCCCGGTGGCTCGCGGTCCGGAACATGCCCGAATTGTTGTTAGCCGGACCTGGGGTATCTAAGCCGCTCCAGGGGTGCCGTAAGACGGTTCCAGGACTCCGATTTTGCGGCGATTTTCAGGCGCTTTCCGCGGCTCGGCAAGGCACCCGCCATTGCCAAGCGATCAACCGTGCGAGATGCAGACAGCGTTGTCGAAGCAACAAGACGGTGGCCCGTCAATGGCGGGCAACCGGAATGAAAACAAATTGGGGAGTATGGGCGTGAGGATCGGCAGGCGTCAGATTCTGGCATCGACGGTCGCGATCCTCGCGACGGGTTGCTCGGGAGGCGCGGCCAGCCCGACGCCCGCTCCACCCCCGCCGCCGCCGCCGGCTCCCCCGCCGACTCCGACACCTACTCCCACGCCGACTCCGACGGGCACCTATCCCAGCTACAATACCAGCCCGGCCCCGGCTGATCCCACCGGCATGGCCAGCACCGCGGCCGCCATCGCCGCGCGTATCAAGCTCGGCATCAACATCGGCAACACACTGGAAGCGGTGAACAACAACGCTCCCCCGCACACGACTTCCCAGGAGGGCTGGTGGGGCAATCCGTCGATCACCCAGGGGCTGATCGACAAGTACAAGGCGCTCGGCTTCGATGCGATCCGGCTGCCCTGTTCCTGGGATCAATACGCGAATGTCACGACCGCCAAGATCGGCGATTTCTGGCTCAGCCGCGTGAAGGACGTGGTGCAATATTGCATCAACGCCGACATGCAGGTCCTGCTCAACATCCATTGGGACGGCGGCTGGCTCGAGAACAATGTCACGCCCGCCAAGAAGGATGCCGTCGCCGCGAAACAGAAGGCGTTCTGGGAGCAGATCGCCACGCATCTGCGCGATTTCGACGAGCGGCTGATGTTCGCCAGCGCGAACGAGCCCAATTGCGAAACCGCGGAGCAGATGGACGTCCTGTTCACCTATCACCAGACCTTCATCGACGCCGTCCGCTCGACCGGCGGCAGGAACGCATACCGCACGCTGGTGCTGCAATTGCCCAATACGAGCACGGATCTTGCCAAGACGCTATGGACCAAGACGCCGGTCGATCCGGCCGCCAACCGTTTGATTGTCGAGCCGCATTTCTACACGCCGCCCAATTTCTGCATCCTGACCGAGGATGCGAGCTGGGGGAAGATGTTCTACTATTGGGGCAAGGACTATCATTCGACGATCGAGCCCGATCGCAACGCCACCTGGGGCGAGGAAGAGACGGTCGACGAGCATATGGTGCTGGCAAACACGCTGTTCGCAAGCAAGGGCGTCCCGGTCCTGCTCGGCGAATACGGCGCCCCGCGGCGCACCACGCCGCTGGATCTGACCAAGCATCTCGCGTCGCGCGCCTACTGGATGAAATATGTAACCCAGAAGGCGCTTGCGAACGGCATCATGCCCTTCGTGTGGGACACGGGTGACCTGATCAATCGCTCGACCTACGCGGTCAAGGACCAGCAGGGCCTCGACGCGCTGCTCGAGGGTGCGGGCAAGAAGTGAGCAATGGCCTTTCGCGGCGCGATCTCGTCAGGTCCCCGCTGATTCTGGCGGGCGCTTCGGCGATCGGATTGGGAGCATCGGCTGCCTTCGGCGCCCCGCCCGCCGCCGCGGCCGGCGAGAGCATCGAGCTGTGGCCCAGTCCGCCCCCCGGCGCCCTGCATCCCGACATGACCGAGCGGGTCGAGCAGTCCTCGACCAGCCCGGCCTATAGCAGCCGCCGCATTAAGGGGATTTCGCGGCCGCGCATGACGGTCTTCCCCGCGGAGCGGCCCAACGGCTCGGCGATGCTGGTGATCCCGGGCGGCGGCTTCGCCTGGAACTATTTCGAGCATGAAGGCCATTACGTCGCGAACGTCCTGAATCGCGCCGGCATCACCTGCTTCATCCTCTTCTACCGCCTCGCGCAGGACGGCTGGCGCGACGCGGCGAGCGTCGGCCCCGCCGACGCCCAGCGCGCGATGCGCGTCATCCGCGCCCAGGCTGCGCGCTTCGGGCTCGATCCCGAACGGGTGGGCGTCATGGGCTTCAGCGCCGGCGGCTTCCTGACGACCACGCTCGCAACGCGGCATTCAGCCCCTTTTTGCGCGCCGGTCGATGACACGGACCTGCTCAGCGCGCGGCCCTTTCTGACCGCGCCGATCTATCCCGTGCAGTCGGTCGACCCCGCTTATGCCTATGAAGGCGCCGCACCGTCCCTGTTTGGCGGACCCCCGACCGCGGCGCAGATCCGCACATGGTCCCCGGATCTCAATGTCACGCCCGTCGCCGTCCCGACCTTCATGGTGCATGCCGAGGACGACGGGCTCGTCCCCGTAGCCAACACGGTGCGGTTGCGTGACGCCATGGTAGCAGCCCGGATAACGGTCGAGACCCATCTGTTCGCGCATGGCGGGCACGGTTTCGGCGTGCGTAGCGGGGCGGGCAACCCCGATGGCCCATGGCTCCCGCTCTTCCTCAACTTCGCACATGAGCAGCGGCTGTTCGGCGGGAACAGTTGATTCAGCAGCAGCGACTCGGGAAAATCACGCATGACCGGCAAAATGACCTTCGGTACCCTCACCGCGGCGCTTCTCCTCGCCGGCGCCGTGCCGGCTTGCGCACAGGAAGCGGATGCCAATGCGGTCGCGCCCCCGGTTGACCAGAAACGGGTCGCCAACGGTCTCGCGCTCACGCCGCCGATGGGATGGAACAGCTGGAACAAGTTCGCCTGCAACGTGAACGAAAAAATCATCCGCGATACGGCGGATGCGATGGCCTCCAACGGGATGAAGGAAGCCGGCTATCGATATATCGTCATCGACGATTGCTGGCATGGGCAGCGCGACGAGAACGGGTTCATTACCGCCGACTCCGCCAAGTTTCCGTCCGGGATCAAGGCACTCGCGGACTATGTTCATTCGAAGGGACTGAAATTCGGCATCTATTCCGATGCGGGGCGTCAGACCTGCGGCGGGCGGCCCGGTAGTCAGGGCCATGAGTATCAGGACGCACTCACCTATGCCCGGTGGGGCGTGGACTATCTCAAATATGACTGGTGCAACACGGGAACGCGCAATGCGCAGGAGGCATATACGCTGATGGCCGACACGCTGCGCGCGACCGGCCGCGACATCGTGTTCTCGCTTTGCGAATGGGGCAACAACCAGCCCTGGCTATGGGGGCAAACGGTCGGCAACCTGTGGCGGACCACGGGCGACATCACCGACAAGTGGGAAGGAAAATACGGCTATAGCTGGGGGATGCTCAACATCCTCGACATGAACGAGCCGCTCTGGCCGTTCGCGGGACCGGGTCACTGGAACGATCCCGATATGCTGGAAGTCGGTAATGGTGGAATGACCGATACCGAGTATCGTTCACACTTCTCGCTCTGGGCGATCATGGCCGCGCCCCTCATCGCGGGTAACGACATCGCCAATATGAGTGCCGCCACCAGGGAGATTCTTCTCAACCGCGACGTCATCGCGGTGAACCAGGATGCGCTCGGGGTTCAAGGCCGTCGCGTCAGCCGCGACGGCAACCGTGAAGTGTGGGTGAAGCCGCTGTCCGGCGGTGGCCGTGCGGTGATCCTGTTCAACCGCGGCGAGCATCCCGAGACGATTTCCGTGGGCTGGGAGGCGCTTGGCTACCCCGCCACCTTGAAAGCGCGGGTTCGCGACCTTTGGACCCATCAGGACCTGAAGCCCGTCACGGCCCGCTACTCCGCCACGGTTCCCGGCCACGGCGTTGTGATGCTGAAGGTGCAGCCCTGAGCGACACCTCGGCGGATGCGCCAGACCAGAAGGCCGCCCTGCATTGTCCGGGCGATCCGCGGCAGCTGGGGAAAGCGCGCGGGTGAAGCCCGCACCGTCCAATAGGGATTGCCCGTCGCCGTCACATTGACGCTGTCGGCGATAGGCTGACGCCACCGCAGCCGCTCGGAATGTTGCACTGCAAAAATCTTTGGCCGGGTGCTTGCCAGGACCGCGTCCTCCATTGAAACTGCGGGGATGATGCTGCGATTCTCCGACAGCAACACCTGGGCGCCATTATCCTCGCAACTTGATGCTGCGCAGGTCCCTGCCGGACATGGCATGTTGCAGCGCGCAACGGGTGAGGGAGTGATTGCCGTCGAGCGCCAGGCCGAGGGCTGCGCGCGCGTGACCCGGCTGCGCCAATCGGGCGCGGCGAAGCTGTTATGCCCTCGCAATCACCTGGACACCGCGTTCGAAGCGGTGCTGCTCAACACCGCCGGCGGATTGGCGGGGGGAGACCGGCTTTGCTGGGAAGCATCGGCCGGGCGCGATGTGACGATGCGCGTGACCACGCAAACCGCCGAACGGGTCTATCGGTCGAACAGCGGCGAGGCGCGGGTCGAGACGCGCCTCGGCGTGGCGGAAGGCGCATCGCTGGAATGGCTGCCGCAGGAGACGATCCTGTTCGACGGCAGCCGGCTTTCGCGCACGCTCTCGATCGATCTTGCCGAATCCAGCAATCTGCTCGCCGTCGAAGCGGTGGTGTTGGGACGGCGAGCGCATGGCGAGCGGGTGCGGTCCGGGTCGTTGCGCGATCAGTGGCGGGTGCGGTGCGGCGGACGTCTGATCTATGCCGATGCCGTGCGGATGGACGGCGACATCGCGGCGCTGGTCGATCGCCGGGCGACGTTCGGTGGCGGGCGGGCATTTTCGACGCTGCTGCTCGCGGGGCCGGCGCGAATGCCGATCGACGATTTGCGCGCAATGCTGCCGAGCGGCGACGGGCTGGAAGCGGGCGCCTCGGCGCTGCCGCACGTCACCGTCGTACGGCTGATCGCCGCGCATGGCGATCTCCTGCGTCCGGCGCTGGCGCGGCTGCTCTTCACCCTGCGCGGCGCCGCGCTCCCTCGTGTCTGGCAGGCCTGATCCCATGCATCTTACCCCCCGCGAAAAGGACAAGCTGCTGATCGCCATGGCCGCGATCGTCGCCCGGAAGCGGCTTGAGCGCGGGGTCAAGCTCAATCACCCCGAAGCCATCGCCCTGATCAGCGATTTCGTCGTCGAAGGGGCGCGGGACGGGCGATCGGTCGCGGACCTGATGGAGGCTGGCGGGCATGTCGTCACGCGCGATCAGGTGATGGAGGGCATCGCCGAGATGATCCATGACATCCAGGTCGAGGCGAGTTTTCCCGACGGCACCAAGCTCGTCACCATCCACCATCCGATCCGCTGAGGAGACTGCCATGCGCGCCGCCCGAATGATCGCTCCGCTGATGCTGCTGACACTGGCGAGCCCCGGATTCGCGCATGACGGGCATGGCGGCGGTCTGGCGCAGGGGCTGGCGCATCCGTTTACCGGGGCCGATCATCTGCTCGCGATGATCGCGGTCGGTCTGGTCGCGGCGATGCGCGGCGGGCGTGCGGCTTGGGCGCTGCCGCTCTCCTTCGTCGCCGCGGCGGGGCTGGGGTTTGGCGCCGGGCGCTTCGGCCTCACCTTGCCGATGGTCGAGCCGGTGATCCTCGCCTCGGTCCTGCTGCTGGGGCTGCTGGCGATGGCCGCGGTGCCGGTCAACCTTGTCGCGGGAGTGGCGCTGGTCGCGGCCTTCGGCGTGTTTCATGGCCAGGCGCATGCCGCCGAGGCCGGATCGCAGGCGATAGCCGGCTTCGCCGCCGGCTTCCTGATGGCGAGCGCCGGATTGCATGCCGCCGGTCTGGCGCTCCACCACCTCACCGGAACTCGCTGGAGCCGTGCCGCCGGTGCGGCGACCGTGGCGGGCGGCCTGGCGCTGGCCTTCGCATGATCCCGGGCGAGGTCTTCACGCCGCCGGGCGAGATTGTGCTCAACGACGGGCGCGAGGCACTGACCCTCACCGTCGCCAATCGCGGCGACCGGCCGGTGCAGGTCGGCAGCCATTATCATTTCGCCGAAACCAACGCCGCGCTCGATTTCGACCGGGATGCGGCGCGCGGACGGCGGCTCGATATCCCCGCCGGAACCGCTATGCGCTTCGAGCCCGGGCAAAGCCGCGAGGTGCGGCTGATTGCCTTTGCCGGGTCGCGGCGTGTGATCGGCTTCAACGGCGCGGTGATGGGGGACCTCGACGCATGAGTATCGCCATCCCCCGCAGTCTTTACGCCGATCTCTACGGCCCTACCGCGGGCGACAGGGTGCGGCTCGCCGATACCGAACTGATCATCGAGGTAGAACGCGATCTCACTCTCTATGGCGAGGAGGTCGTGTTCGGGGGCGGCAAGGTGATCCGCGACGGGATGGGCCAGTCGCAGGCGACGCGCGCCGAGGGGGCGGTCGATACCGTCATCACCAACGCGCTGATCGTCGATGCGGCGGGCATCTGGAAGGCCGATATCGGGCTGAAGGACGGCCGCATCGCAGCGATCGGCAAGGCGGGCAATCCCGATACCCAGCCCGGCGTCACCATCGTGATCGGTCCGGGTACCGAGATCATCGCGGGCGAGGGCAAGATCGTCACCGCGGGCGGGATCGATTCGCACATCCACTTCATTTGCCCGCAACAGGCCGAGGACGCGCTGATGAGCGGCGTCACCACCATGATCGGCGGCGGCACGGGACCCGCAACCGGCACCAACGCCACCACCTGCACACCCGGACCCTGGCATCTCGAGCGCATGCTGCAGGCGGCTGACGGCATCCCGATGAACATCGGCCTGACCGGCAAGGGCAATGCTTCGACGCCGGAGGCGCTGGCCGAACAGATCAGGGCGGGCGCATGCGCGCTCAAGCTGCATGAGGATTGGGGCACGACGCCCGCGACGATCGATTGCTGCCTGTCGGTGGCCGACGCGCACGACGTGCAGGTGATGATCCACACCGACACGCTCAACGAGAGCGGCTTCGTCGAGGATACGATCGCGGCGTTCAAGGGGCGGACGATCCATGCCTTCCACACCGAGGGCGCGGGCGGCGGCCATGCGCCCGACATCATCAAGGTGTGCGGCCTGCCCAATGTGCTGCCCGGCTCGACCAATCCGACGCGCCCCTACACCGCCAACACGGTCGAGGAACATCTCGACATGCTGATGGTGTGCCATCACCTCGACCCCAACATCCCCGAGGATGTGGCCTTCGCGGAGAGCCGCATCCGCAAGGAAACCATCGCGGCCGAAGATATCCTCCACGATATCGGCGCCTTCAGCATCATCGCGTCGGACAGCCAGGCGATGGGCCGGGTCGGCGAGGTGCTGATCCGGACGTGGCAGACCGCCGACAAGATGAAGCGCCAGCGCGGCGCTCTGCCCGGGGAGCGCGGCGACAACGATAATCTGCGGGTTCGGCGCTACATCGCGAAATACACGATCAATCCGGCGATCGCGCAGGGGATCGCGCACGAGGTCGGATCGGTCGAAGTCGGCAAGCGCGCCGATCTGGTGCTGTGGGACTTCGCCTTTTTCGCGGTGAAGCCGGCGATGATCCTGATCGGGGGGATGATCGCCGCGGCGCCGATGGGCGATCCCAATGCGTCGATCCCCACCCCGCAACCGGTGCATTACCGCAAGATGTTCGGCGCCTATGGCCGTGCCCTCGCCGCGACCGGGACCACCTTCGTCTCGCGGGCCGCGCTCGACGATGGCATCGCGGCGCGACTGGGATTGTCCAAGACCTTGCTGGCGGTGCGCAATACGCGCGGCGGTATCTCCAAGGCTTCGATGGTGCTCAACGATCTGACCCCGCACATGGAGGTTAATCCCGAAACCTATGAGGTGCGCGCCGATGGCGAACTCCTGACCTGCGAACCCGCGACAGTGCTGCCCTTGGCGCAGCGCTATTTCCTCTTTTGATGGCGATCCGGATCATCCAGGTGGTGCCGCATGGCGCGCGGGACGCGAGGGACAGCGTGCTGCTCGACTTCGACGGGCGGCATCGGCGCCGGATGCTGTTGCACACCGAGGGCGGCGAGGAGCTGTTGCTCGATCTCGCCGAGACCGTGGCGCTCGCCGATGGGGACGCGCTGATCGCCGAGGATGGACGGCGCATCCGCGTCACCGCCAAGGCCGAAGCACTGATGGAAGTGACCGCCGGCGATCCGGCCAAGCTGCCACGCCTCGCCTGGCATATCGGCAACCGCCATCTGCCAACCGAGATAGCGGGGACGACGTTGTACCTGCGCCACGATCATGTCATCGCGGCGATGCTCGAACAGCTCGGCGCGACGGTGCGTTTCATCGACCGGCCCTTCAATCCCGAGGGCGGCGCCTATGGCCATGGCCGAACGCACGGCCACGACCATGGCGATGGCTCCCATCACCACCATCATGACTGAGGCGCGCTACCGGCTGATGACCTGGCTCTCGCCGGCCTATCCGGTCGGCGCGTTCAGCTATTCGCACGGCTTGGAAAATGCGGTCGAGGCCGGGCTGGTGATTGACCGCGCCAGCCTCGTCGCATGGCTCGAGGATTGCCTGCGCCACGGCGCGGGTCGCAGCGACGCGATCATCGCGGCCCATGCGTGGCGCGCCGGCGATGCCGAAACGCGTGCCGAGCTGGCCGAGCTGGCGACCGCGCTTCAACCGTCCAGAGAGCGTTTGCTGGAGAGCGAGGCACAGGGCGCGGCCTTCCAGCTCGTCACCGCCGAAGTCTGGCCGGCGGACGCGATCGACGCCGCGCCGCTGCCCTATCCGACCGCCGTCGGCGTTGCCGCGCGAGCGCATGACGTCCCGCTCGACGAAATGCTTGAAGCGTATCTCTGGGCGTTCGCCGCCAATCTCGTTTCGGCGGCGGTGCGGCTGGTGCCGCTCGGCCAGACCGATGGACAGCGCGCGCAGGCGGCGCTGATGCCGACCGTGATCGAGATCGCGCGCGACGCCGCCACCGCATCCCTTGACGATATCGGCGGCTGCGCCTTCCGCGCCGATATCGCCGCGATGCGCCATGAAACCCAGCATGTGAGGCTCTTCCGCTCATGACCAGCACACGAAACGGCCCGCTGCGGGTGGGCATTGGCGGCCCGGTGGGCTCGGGCAAGACGGCGTTGATGGACGCGCTGTGCAAGGCGATGCGTGACCGCTGGTCGGTGGCAGCGATCACCAACGATATCTACACGCGCGAGGACGCCGAATTCCTCGAACGCTCGGGCGCACTGCCGATCGAGCGGATCATGGGAGTCGAGACCGGCGGTTGTCCCCATACCGCGATCCGCGAGGACGCCTCGATCAACCTTGCCGCCGTGGCGCAGATGCGCGGTAAATATCCCGATCTCGACCTGATCCTGATCGAATCGGGCGGCGACAATCTTGCCGCGACTTTCAGCCCCGAACTGGCCGACATAACCCTCTATGTCATCGACGTGTCGGCGGGCGACAAGATCCCGCGCAAGGGCGGGCCGGGCATCACACGATCGGACCTGTTGATCATCAACAAGATCGACCTCGCGCCTTATGTCGGTGCCAGTCTGGAGGTGATGGACCGCGACGCGCGCAAGATGCGCGGCGAGCGCCCGTTTGTCTTCACCAACATCCGGGCCGGCAAGGGCGTGGCGGAGGTGGTCGACTTCATCGCGAAGTTCGGCGGACTGCCTTGAGTGGCGCAGACGCTGGGCCCGGGCGGATACGCATCGATCAAGCCTCCGCACCCCCTTCGGGTGCGACCAGGCGATAGCCGACGCCGGGCTCGGTCAGGATCAATCGGGGCTCGCCCGGATCTTCCTCGATCTTTTGCCGGAGCAGTCCGATATAGACCCGGAGATACTGGGCGTCGGCGCCCTCGGGACCCCAGCCCGCCGTGAGCAGCCGCTTGTGAGTGACGACCTGCCCAGCGCTTAGCGCGAGCGCCACGAGCAATTCATATTCCTTTGGCGACAGCCGCACCGGCTCGCCCGCGATCGACACACGCCGCTCGGCAAAGTCGATCTCGAGCGGTCCGCCGCTATACGCGCGCGGCTCCTGCTGGAGGCTCGAGCTTCGGCGCAGCGCGGCGCGGATGCGCGCCATCAGCTCGCCGATCTCGAATGGCTTGTTGATATAGTCGTCGGCACCCTCGTCGAGCGCGGCGATCTTCTCCCCTTCCTGATGGCGCGCGGAAATGACGATGATCGGCGCATGGGTCTTGGCGCGGAGGCTCCGGATAACGTCCTTCCCGTCCATGTCGGGCAGCCCGAGATCGAGCAGGATGACGTCGGGCTGCTCGGCGCTCGCGTTCCATATCGCCGAACCGCCGTCCAACGCGGTCGTCACGCGGTAGCCGGCCGCGCCGAGCACGGGTTCGAGCACCGCCACCAGCGCCGGTTCGTCGTCGACCAGCAGGATGTGGGTCATGGCTGGACCGCCTCCTCGGCGAGTGGCAGCGAGATGACGATCCGCGTTCCCGCCGAGCCTATGCCGGGCACGCTTGCCGCGATCGTCCCGCCGAGCGCCTCGACGAAGCCCTTGGCGATGGCGAGGCCGAGGCCGCTGCCGCGCGGCGCCGCCTCGGCGCGCGAGACCCGGTGGAAGCGGGTGAACACGCGCTCGAGGTCGCCCGGCGGAATGCCGATCCCCTCATCGGCGATCGTCAGCACGCAATAGCCGTCGCGATTGTCGATCGTGATGCAGATCGAGCTGCCGTCGCCGCTGTAGCGGATTGCGTTGTCGAGCACATTGTGCAGCACGAGCTCGAACAGCGCCGCATTGGCGCGGACGATCAGATCGGTCTCGTCGCAGCGGCGGATCGACCGCTCGCCGGCGCGCGGCCGCACGCGCTTGATGGCGGCGCCAACCATCTCGGCGACGCTGAGCAGCTGCAGCCCCGCGAGGCCCCCCCCGGCTTCGAGGCGGCTCATCTCAAGCAGGTTGGCCGTGTAGCGATTGAGCCGCTCGCCTTCCTCGACGATGCTATGGAGCAGGCGCGCCGAAGTCGGCGGGTCGAGCTGGTCGCGATAGGTGATCAGGCTCGAGGCCGACGCGCTGATCGCCGCCAGCGGCGTCCTGAAGTCATGGCTCACCGATTCGAGCAGCGCGGTCTTGAGCTCCTCGGCGCGGGCCGAGGCGCGGCTCTCGGTGATCTCTTCGGACAATGCCGCGCGCTCGAGCGCCAGTGCGACCATGTTGGCCAGCGCATCGACGAAGGTCGCGTCGAGCCGCCCGGGGCGGAACGTCTCGATTACCATCACGCCGAGATTGCCCTCGCTACCCTCGAGCCGGCACGCGGCCCGCTCGCCTTCCTCGATCATCGGCGCATCGGTGCCGAGCGCCCGCTCGGCGAGCGCCTGCCATTCGGGATCGTGGGGCGGTGCCTCCAGCGGGGCGAGTCCCGCGCCCTCGGGGCGGAACAGCGATACTCTCGCCCCGACCACATGATAGGCCGCCTTGGCGACCGCGGCGACGACGTCCTGCTGCCTCACCGCCGCCTGGAGCGCGCGGCTGAGCTCGAGCAGGTTCTCGAGCCGAAGATTGCCGAGCCGAGCCGCTTCGGCGTGGTCCTTGAGCCGGCCCGCAAGGATGCCAGCGACCACGCCGCAGAGATTGAAGATGACGAGCGGCGCGATGTCGCGGCTTGTCGCGAACCGGAAGCTGAACGCCGGCTCGGTCAGGAAGAAATTGTAGAAGAGGAAGGCGACCAGCGATGCGGCCAGCGCCGCGACCAGGCCGCACAGCGCGCCGGTCACGGTGATCCCCAGGACGAAGATCAGCGCGGCGGCCACCGGGCCGATCAGCGCCTTCGCCGCGAGTGCAAGGAGCGCGGTCATCGCGACGACGAGTGCGGTAACCAGCGCCTGACGCACAGCCGGATGCACCGGTGTTGGCGTCTCGGCCAGGCTATCGTCGATGATCGTCAACGCCGTGCGACTTTCCCGTGCTGGTCCGCGACGACAGGGGCTGGCGAGGGAGCAGTCCCTGCCGCCGCGGTGGGTTCAGCGCATGCCCGCCCCGGAATCGGCCGGTCCGGTCGGTCGAAGGCGGTCAACTGCGCCCGTTTGAAGCGCCATAGGTTGCCCGGCCCGAACCGGTCCATGCATAAAAAACCTATAGTAACGCCCCGACGCCGTTCGCTGTACCGAGAGCGTGACGTGATGAGGGCGTCCGATCTGTTGGAGTATGGCATCTCGATATTGTTGTTGGTGAAGGCGGCCCCGCTTGCCGAGCAGGGCCTTCGAACGCGACCGCCCCAAGTCCTCGAGCGTCATTATGCCTGCGCCCTGGGCATCGAATTCTCGGTGCGTTTCTCGAAAGCGCGCGCGGTCGTCCTGGCGCAGGGCCGCCGCTACGAACTCGAGGCGCGTCCGCTCTCGGTCGGCATCCGCTACGGCTCCGATACGGTCGCCTTTGCCCAGGATGGCGACCGCGCGGTGCTGGTCGGCGCCGCCGGCGGGCCCTATCATGATTGTGTCGCGCTTCCGCCGGAGCCGCTCGCTTGACGGGACCTGAGATGAATGGAGCGACCGCTGCGGCGGACCGGCTTTTCGAGAAGATCGCGGAGGCACAGGGAAGCGCCATGCCGCTGCCAATTCCGCCGGTGACGCTGCTCCGCGGCGCGAGCCTGTTTCTCGATTTCGACGGTACGCTGGTCGAGATCGCCGAGCGGCCCGACGCCGTGCGCGTCGATGCATCGCTTCAGGCGCTGATAAAGGCGCTGCACATGCGTCTGCACGGCCGGCTGGTGCTGATCAGCGGTCGGCCGGCAAGCGAGGTGCGCCGGCTCATGGGCTTCTACGCCTGCACCGTCGTCGGCAGTCACGGGATGGAATTCAAATGGGCGGACGGCCGGGCACACGCTGTCGATCGGCCCCGGGGCCTCGACGCCGCGCTGGGCGCGATGCGCGCGCTGGCGGCGCGGCTTCCAGGCGTGGTCGTCGAGGACAAGCCGCTCGGCGCGGCGCTGCACTTCCGGCAGGTCCCCGCCGCGGAACCCGACTGCGTCGCGCTCGCGCAGGATCTGGCGGACGAACATGGCCTTCACCTCCAGCACGGCAAGATGGTGGCCGAAGTGCGCCCCGCCGGCAGCGACAAGGGCGGCGCGCTTGGCATAGTGATGGCGGAACCTTCCTTTGCCGGAACGCGTCCGGTTTGCATGGGAGACGATCTCACCGACGAGCCGGCCTTCGTGTCGGCTGCCGCCTTGGGTGGAGCGGGCATTCTGGTCGGATCGAACCGGCCCAGCGCGGCGGTCTATGGCCTGCCCGATGTCGCCACCGCGCTGGCCTGGCTGGAAGCGGCGTGCGAGGCCGTATGAGCGGTCTCGATCTCTGGCCGATCGGTAATTGTCAGGTCAGCGCGCTGGTCGATCGCGCGGGCCGGTTCGTCTGGGGCTGCGTGCCGCGCGTCGATGGCGACCCCTTGTTCTCGGCGCTGGTCGGCGGCGACGACGCGCCGACGGGCTATTGGGCGGTCGATCTCGAGGATTGCGTCGAGACCAGTCAGGAATACCAGCGCAACACACCGATCCTGGTGACGCGGCACACCGATGCCGGCGGCTCGGCAATCGAGGTCATCGACTTCTGCCCCTACTTCCGCCGCATGGGGCGCAGCTATCGGCCGGTGGCCTTCGCCCGCATCGTCCGCCCGATCGCCGGATCCCCACGCATCCGCATCCGGCTGCGGCCGACCTGTGGCTGGGGCGGCGAATGCGCGATCCGCATCGGCGGCACCAACCATATCCGCTACCAGATGGACGCGATGACGCTGCGCCTGACGACCACCGCCCCGGTCGGCATGGTCGAGGAGGAGCGCTGCTTCCGTCTCGAAGGCGCGCTGCACTTTTTCCTCGGTCCCGACGAAAGCTTCGCCGGCAACATCGCCGCGACGATCGACGCGATGCTCGCCGACACTGCGCGCGAATGGCTGGAATGGGTTCGCGGGCTTGCGATTCCGATCGAATGGCAGGATGCGGTGATCCGCTCCGCCATCACGCTCAAGCTTTGCCAGCACGAGGAGACCGGCGCGATCGTCGCGGCACTGACCACGTCGATCCCCGAACATGCAGGGTCGCAGCGCAACTGGGACTATCGCTACTGCTGGATCCGCGACGCCTATTACACGGTGCAGGCGCTCAACCGTCTTGGCGCGCTCGACGTGCTCGAGGGTTATCTTGCCTATCTCCGGAACATCGTCGACGGCGCAAAGGGAGGCCATATCCAACCGCTTTACGGCGTCCTCGGCGAAGCGACGCTCGAGGAGCGCGTGGCCGACAGGCTCGCGGGCTATCGCGGCATGGGTCCGGTCCGCGTCGGCAACCAGGCCTATGGCCAGGTCCAGCACGACGCCTATGGCCAGATCGTGCTGTCGAACACGCAGGGCTTCATCGATCGCCGCCTGTTCCGCATGTCAGGCATCGAGGATTTCGAGGCGCTCGAAAAGGTCGGCGAGCGCGCGTGGCGCTTCCACGACCAGCCCGATGCGGGCCTGTGGGAGCTGCGCACGCGCCAGAGCGTCCATACCTATTCGGCGGCAATGTGCTGGGCGGCATGCGACCGCCTCGCCAACGCCGCCCATGCGCTGGGGCTCGGCGAGCGGGCGACCTTCTGGCAGGAGCGCGCCGACCGCATTCGCGCGACGATCGAGGATCGTGCCTGGCGCCCGGAGACGAAGCGCATGTCGGCGACTTTCGCGGGCGACGATCTCGATGCCAGCGTGCTCCAGCTGCTCGACATCCGCTTCCTGTCGCTCGACGATCCGCGCTTCCTTGAAACGCTCGATGCGATCGAGACCGGGCTGCGGCGCGGAACGCACATGCTGCGCTATGCCACCGAGGACGATTTCGGGCTGCCCGAGACCGCGTTCAACGTCTGCACCTTCTGGCTGATCGAAGCGCTGCATTATACGGGCCGCTCAGTGGATGCGCGCGCGCTCTACGAGGAGATGCTGTCGCGCCGCACCGCCGCGGGGCTCCTGTCCGAGGATATCGACCCGCTGACCGGCGAGCTGTGGGGCAACTACCCCCAGACCTATTCGCTCGTCGGCATGATCAACTGCGCCGTCCTGTTGAGCAAGCCCTGGAGCTCGGTGCGATGAGCCGGCTGATCGTCATCTCCAACCGCGTGAGCGCGGGCGGCGGCGCGCAGGGCGGGCTCGCGGTCGCACTGACCGCGGCGTTGCGCGAGCGAGGCGGCATCTGGTTCGGCTGGTCGGGCGAGCGCACCGAGGAGTTCACCGGCCACATCAACTTCCAGCGCCGCGAGGGCGTGACCACCGCCACGGTCGATCTCGAGGACCAGGACATCGAGGAATATTACAACGGCTACGCCAACCGGACGCTGTGGCCGCTGTTCCACTATCGGATCGATCTCGCCGAATATGAACGCGACTTTGCCGGTGGCTACCAGCGGGCCAACGAGCGCTTCGCCGACACGGTCCGGCCGCTGATCGAGCCCGACGACGTGGTCTGGGTCCAGGACTATCACATGTTCCCGCTCGGCGCCGAGCTGCGCAAGCGCGGGGTTGCCAACCGGATGGGCTTCTTCCTGCATACCCCGTGGCCGCCGCGCCGCCTGCTGGTGACGCTTCCCGAAGCGCCCGCGCTCGTCCAGTCGCTGCTCGAATATGACCTGATCGGCTTCCACACCCAAGAGTGGCTCGACTCGTTCGGCGACTATGCCCGCGACGAGCTCGGCGGGACGATCGACGAGGACGGCGTGCTGACGCTCGGCAAGCGCCGCGTGCAGCTGATCATCTGTCCGATCGGGATCGACGCCAGGGAATTCTCCGCGCTTGCCGCAAGCGAGCGCGCGCAAGAGACGCATGAGCGGGTGGTTCGAAGCGCCGTCGGGCGCGATATCATCGTCGGCGTCGACCGGCTCGACTATTCGAAGGGCCTCGAAGAGCGCTTCCTCGGCTATGAGCGCTACCTTGTCGGGCACCCCGAGCAACGCAAGGAAGTGGTGCTGCTCCAGATCGCACCGCCCTCGCGCGGGACCGTCGAGAGCTATCAGCGCATCCGCAACACGCTTGAGAGCCTTGCCGGACGGATCAACGGCGCGCATGCCGGGCTCGACTGGGTGCCGATCCGTTACGTCAATCAGGGCTATCCGCGCGACGTGCTCGCGGGCGTCTACCGCGCCAGCCGGATCGGGCTGGTGACGCCGCTTCGCGACGGGATGAACCTTGTCGCCAAGGAATATGTCGCGGCGCAGAATCCCGAAGATCCCGGCGTGCTGATCCTGTCGCGCTTCGCCGGCGCGGCCGAGCAGATGAAGGAGGCGCTGCTGGTGAACCCGCACAGCGCCGAGGAGATTTCCGACGCGATCCGCCGGGCGCTGGCGATGCCGCGGGACGAGCGCGTCGCGCGCTGGCAGGCGCTGATGCGGGGTGTTCAGGAGGAAGACGTGATGTGGTGGTGCAAATGCTTCACCGACGCGCTCATGCAGGTTCCGGTTCCGGTTGCCTGAACCCCAGCTCGCCGCGGTAGCGGACGATGGCCTCGGGCATCTCGGCGCGGATGAAGGCGAGCATCGCCTCGCGGACTTCGCACCTGAGGTCG
This sequence comes from uncultured Sphingomonas sp., assembly GCA_966251045.1. Taxonomy (GTDB): domain Bacteria; phylum Pseudomonadota; class Alphaproteobacteria; order Sphingomonadales; family Sphingomonadaceae; genus Sphingomonas. The sequence continues at coordinate 114,411 of CBINJP010000004.1, read as the reverse complement.
AACGCGGTCGACGCATCCTTCGCGGTCATCAGCGCGCGGACCTCCATCGCCTCGGGCTTGGCGTCGGTCACCTGCAGGTTGCAGAAGCGCCCGTCCCAGCGCGCATTGCCCCTGACCAGCTCCTCCAGTTTCGCGCGCAGCCGCCCGACATCGGCAGCGGGGTCGAGATACCAGAACACGCTGCCGAGGATCTGGCTGGTCTGCCGCGTCCAGTTCTGGAAGCTCTCCTCGAGGAATTTCGAGACCGGCACGACCAGCCGCCGCTCGTCCCAGATCTTCACCACGACATAGGTCAGGCGGATTTCCTCGATCCGCCCCCATTCGCCGTCGACGATCACCACGTCGTCGATTCGGATCGGCTCGGTAAAGGCCATCTGGAAGCCGGCGATCAGGTTCTTGAGCGCGGGCTGCGCGGCGGCGCCGACCGCGAGTGCGGCGAGTCCCGCCGAGGCGATCAGCGTCACGCCGATGTTGCGCACGCTGGGGATGCTCATCAGCATCATGCAGAAGGTCGCGAGCAGCACCAGGAACACGCCGATCCGGTGGAGGATGTCGGCGCGGGTGCGCTGGCGGCGGGCCTGAAGATTGTCGGCGGCGGTGATGTCCGCGCGCGCCTTCACCATATCCGCGACGACGCCGAGCAGCGCGACCGCGATCCAGCCGAGCAGCGCCGGGAACACCAGCCCCGCGACCCGGCTCCACGCGGCGAGCACGTGCGGCCCCAGTACGAGGCCGGCCTGGATCGCCGACAGGGCGAAAGCGATCAGCAGCCAGCGCGTCGGACCGTGGAGCCGAGCGATGAGGATATCGTCGATCCCGGTATGCGTGCGCGCCGCGGCGCGTTTGGCGAAATTGAGAACCAGCCAATGCGCGGCGAGCGCGGCGCAAACCGCGAAGGCGATGAGGACAATGCTCGATAGCCATACGGGAAAGGCGGCGGCGAACCGCTCCATGATGTTTCCTTTCGATTCCAGGGTTTCTCAAGGAACGGCGCGAAGGGGCGGACTGTTCCGATCGCGCTTCAATCGAACCCTGGAACGGGCTAGGCCGAAGGAGATTGGAGCGGCCCCATGAACGAATCATCGACACTGGCCGCCCGCCGGCCCTTCAGCAGCGAGCAATGGAACCGCGTGCCCCTGACCCGCTGGTGGCTGCGGTCGGTCGTCGGTTCGGTCGACCATCAACAAGTGATGGACCGGATCGTCGAGGAGAGCGGGCTCACGGCGCGCTATGTGTTCATGACGATGATGTCGGCGGGCATCGCGGTGCTCGGGCTGCTGCTGTCCTCGCCCGCGGTGGTGATCGGGGCGATGTTGATCTCCCCGCTGATGGGACCGATTTTGGGCCTGGGCTTTTCGCTCGCGTTGTTCGACTTCTCCGAACTGCGCCGCGCCTTCACGGCATTCCTGGTCGGCTCGCTGGCGGCGGTGGCGTTCACCGCGATCATCGTGCTCGCCTCGCCGCTCAAGGCGGCGACCGTCGAGATCTTAGCGCGCACGCGCCCCAACCTGTTTGACCTTCTCGTCGCGCTGTTCGCAGCGTTGGCGGGCACCTTCGCGATCATCCGCGGCCGAGGCGAGACGATTGTCGGCGTCGCGATCGCCACCGCGCTGATGCCGCCGCTCGCGGTGGTCGGCTATGGACTCGCCACCTGGAACGTGCCGGTGCTGATGGGCAGTCTCGCGCTGTTCGCGACCAACTTCGTCACCATCGCGCTCGCCGCGACGATCATGGCGCGAGTCTATGGCTTCGGCCATTTCCTTTCGAGCAAGCAGAGCTGGATGCAGTCCGCGGTTCTGCTGCTCGCCTTCGCGGCGATGGCCGCGCCGCTGGCGCTGTCGCTCGGCCAGATCGCGCGCGAGGCGCTGATCGCCAACCAGGTGCGAACCTATCTCACCTCGCGCTTCGGACCGAACGCGCGGATCACCCAGCTCGACGTCGATTTCAAGCGGGCGCCGTGGCTGGTACGCGCGGTGGTGATCGCGCCGCGCGACAAGGCGGTCGGCTCGGCTGACCTGCGCGCCGATATCGCCAAACAGCTCGGCCGTCCGGTGACGCTGCAGGTCGATCAGGTGCTGATCGATCGAGCCGCCGGTGCCGGCGCCGAGCGCGCCGCGCTCGAACGGGCCAATGCCGCGGCAACCGACGGCATCGACCGCGGCCGTGAAGTGGCGGCGCTGGTCGCGCTCGCCGCCGGCGCCGATCCCGCATCGGTGACGATCGACCGCGAGCATCAGCGTGTGGTGGCGGCCGGCATGCCGCTGCCCAATGCGACGCTCGCCACCTATCGCGCGCTCGAGCAGCGCGTAACCGCGGCTTCGGAGGGCTGGACGATCGAGATTACGCCGCCCCAGATGGCGATGCCCGTGATCGCCTTTGACGGAAACGCCGATACGTTGAGCCCCGCCGCGCGCGAAGCGGTGCTGACCTCGGCCTGGGCGGCACGGCGCTGGAACCTGCGGTCGCTTGCGGTTCCCGGCCTTCCCGAGGGTCCGCCCGGTGAATCGCCCGGCCTCGCGGCGCGCCGCGCGCTGGCGATCGCCGCGCTGCTGCGCGAGCAGGGGATCGAGCCGGCGCCGGCGCCCGCTGCCGCTGCCGCTGCACCCTTCGCCTTGAGCCGCCCGACCGAGGAAACGCGCTAATGCATGGCCCAGCGATCACCCCGTTCGATGCCGCCGCGATCCTGATCGTGCTCGCGGCGACGCTCGGCTACATCAACCACCGCCTGCTCAAGCTGCCCCCCTCGATAGGGCTCACCATCATGGGCGCGGTAGCCTCGCTGATCGTGATCGGCATCGACCGCGCGCTGCCCGCGAGCCACGCCGGCGAGCAGGTAGTCGAGTTCCTTGCCGGAATCGACTTCCACACCACGCTGATGGACGGGATGCTCTCGTTCCTGCTGTTCGCGGGCGCGCTCCATGTCGACTGGACCGAGATGCGGCGCGGGCGCTGGCCGATCCTGGTGCTGAGCACGGTCGGCGTGCTGATCTCGACATTGCTGGTCGGCAGCGGCTTCTGGCTGCTGACGTCGGCGCTGGGCATTGGCTTGCCATTGCTCTGGTGTCTGGTGTTCGGGGCGCTGATCAGCCCGACCGATCCGGTCGCGGTGATGGGGGTGCTGAAGCGCGCCAAGGTGTCGCCGACGCTTGAGGCGACGGTCGCGGGCGAGAGCCTGTTCAACGACGGCGTCGGTGTGGTCGTCTTCACCATCCTGCTCGCAGCGGCGCTCGGCACCGAGCCGTTCACGCTGGCGCGCGCCGGACATTTGTTCCTGGTCGAAGCGCTCGGCGGCGCGCTGCTCGGGCTCGTCGTCGGCTGGATCGCATTCCGGGCGATGCGGTCCATCGACGAGTACAAGACCGAAGTCATGATCAGCCTCGCCGTCGTCATGGGCGGCTATGCGCTCGCCAGCCAGCTCCATGTCAGCGGTCCCGTGGCGATGGCAGTCGCCGGGTTGCTGATCGGCAATCATGGCGTGGCGCATGCGATGAGCGACACCACTCGCGATTACCTCCTCAAATTCTGGTCGCTGATCGACGACATCCTCAACGCCGTGTTGTTCCTGCTGATCGGGCTCGAGGTGGTGACCGTCCCCGACGAGATGCGGCTGCTTGTGCTCGGGCTGCTCGCAATCCCGCTGGTGATCGCCGCGCGCGCGCTGTCGGTGCTCGCCCCGCTCACAGTGATGCGGCCGCTGCTCGATCTCGGCCGGCTCGCACCGGTGACGCTGATCTGGGGCGGGCTGCGCGGCGGCATCTCGATCGCGTTGGTGCTCGGCCTGCCCGAGGGACCGGCGCGATCGGTCGCGCTCGCCGCCACCTATGCGATCGTGCTGTTCTCGGTGATCGTTCAGGGCGGCACGATCGAGCGCGTGCTCGCCGGGGCGCAACGCCGGCTGGACGCCAAGGCGGGATGAGCGACGCGGCGCTGAGCGCGCTGGTCCTGGTCATCGCGCTTGCGCTGTTCGTGTCCGAGCGCGTGCGCCACGACCTGGTGGCATTGCTTGCGCTGCTTGCCTGTCTGGTCCTCGGGCTGGTGCGGCCATCGCAAGCGCTGGAGGGCTTTGCCGACCCAGCGGTGATCGCCGTCGCGGCAATCCTCGTGGTGGGCCGCGCGATCGAGCTGTCCGGCGTAGCCTCCGGAATCGCACGCGTCGCAATCCCCGCGCACGCGCCGTTCACGCTCCGCATGGTGGCGCTGCTGGGTGTCGGTGCGCTGCTGTCGGCCTTCATCAACAATATCGCCGCGCTGGTGATCACCATGCCGCTCGCCGCCGAGATCGCGCGCTCGGCGCGCAAGTCGGCTGCCGCGACGCTGATGCCGCTCGCCTTCGCGACCATCCTGGGCGGGATGACCACCCTGATCGGCACGCCCGCCAACCTGATCCTCTCGTCGGTTCGAGAGGAGGAGCTGGGTAGCCCGTTCGGCTTCTTCACCATGACCGAGGTCGGCGGCGCCGTGGCGCTGATCGGCCTGGCCTATCTGACGCTGGCGGGATGGCGGCTGCTGCCGGTCCGCCAGTCCGAGGCGCAGCGTGCAAGGCCGCCCTGGCGCGTGTTCGAACTGGTGGTGCCGCACAGCCTCGGCGGGCAGACATCGGCGCAACTGGCCGCGGCGCTGCGTCGCGGCACGGCGCGCGTGCTGGCGCTGTTTCGCCACGAGGAACGCCTCCCTGTCAACGCCGAGAGCCGCGTCGAGACGGGCGACCATTTGCTGGTCGTTTCGCGCGATAACCAATGGACCGTCGCCGAGCGCAGCGGACTCGACACGCTCATGGAGGAGGAGCGCGCGCCTGGGTGCGTGACCGCGCGCGTGGTGGTTGCGCATGGGTCGCTGCTGATCGGCCAGGGCTATGAGGCGGTTCCGCTGCGGAGCGACGGGAAGCTTCGCGTCATTGCCATCGGCCCTCGCGCCGCGCGCCAGAAGCTCCCGCTCGCCCGGCTGCGCATCGAGGCGGGCGACCAGCTCTACCTGCGCGGTGCGGCCTCCGCGCTCGCGCGGTTCCTGGCCACCGCGCGACTGCTCGAGATCGACCGGTTCGATCCCGTGCCGGTCGCTTCCGCGCGTGCCGCGGGGACGGTAGCGATCTTCCTGCTCGCGGTCGTCGCGGTCGTATTCGCGGGTATATCGCCCGCGCTCGCCTTTCTTGGCGCGGCGGTCGCGCTGGCGGCGTCACGGCTGATCCCGGGCGATGAGATCTACCGCTCGATCGACTGGAGCATCATCGTGCTGCTCGGCGCGATGATCCCGGTCGGACAGAGCTTCGAGACGAGCGGCGCCGCCGATCTGGTCGCCAGTGCGTTGGGCGGCGCGCTTGCCGGAATGCCGCTGTTCGCCGTCCTTGCCGCGATCGCCGCGCTGACCCTGCTCCTGTCGATCTTCCTCAACAATGTCGCGACCGCGATCATCATGGGCCCGCTCGCCGTCGACGCCGCCGGCCTGCTCGGGGTGCCCGCCGACGCCGCGCTGCTCGCCGTGCTGGTCGGCGCCTCGTCGGACTTCCTGACCCCGATCGGCCACCAGAACAATTTGCTGGTCATGGGACCCGGCGGCTATCGCTTCACCGACTATGCGCGAATGGGCGCGCCGCTGGTATTGCTCGTGGTGGTCACCGCCGCCGCGGTGCTGAGCTGGCGCTACGGCTGACCTTCGTCCTGTCCCCCGCGCGAAGCATGGGAAAGCAAGACGATCGCGTCCGCCGCGAGAGCGCGCCAGCCAGGGGGCGCCCGCGGGCACGGTGAGCCGGTCCGGACAGGAATTTGGGCACCGTTTGAACCGGAAATCGCCGGGGACGCACCTTATCATGGAATTCGAGGAATGGGCCCCGGAGTGGATAGCGAGCGGATCCTGGACGAACTGCTGGTGGCGTCGGCGAGGATCGGCGATGCCGCCGCGCGCACGCTGCTGGTGCGGCGTTGGGACAAAAGGCTGCTCGCGCACGCCGTCCGCTTGACCGATGACCGCGACGGCGCGCGCGAGGCCGTGCAGGACAGCTGGGTCGAAATCCTTCGGGGCCTGCAGCGGCTACGCGACGACCGCGCGTTCCCGGCCTGGGCCTACAGGATCACGACGCGCCGCTGCGCGCGCCTGGTTCACCAGGTGCAGCGTGATCGGCTGAAGGACAGTGCGCTGGCCGTCGCCGTTATCGACGAACCCGCCGCATTCGACGGGTTCTGCGCGGCCGAGGGGGAGCGCCTTCGGGCCGCGATCCGCGCGCTGCCGCCCCAGCAACGCGCGGCGATCGCGCTGTTCTATTTCGATGAATTGAGCGTGGCGGAAGTAGCCGTCGCGCTCGACGTTCCGGCGGGCACGGCAAAAACCCGTCTCATGCACGCGCGCAACAAGCTGCGCGCAGCACTCGAAGGAGAATGACGATGCGGAACATTGACGAACTGATTGATCGCGCCGTCGACGAGGAGGAGCGCGAGCTTCTCCGCAGTATTGGCGAGGAGCGCGGATTTGTGGGCCAGGTGTTCGGCCTGTTTCGTGGGCCGCTGGGCTGGGTGGGCGTCGTCCTCATCGTCGCCCAGTCGGTCATGTTCGTGGCAGGCGTCTGGGCGAGTTGGAACTTCTTCGAGGCGACCGAGCCCATGGCCGCCCTTCGATGGGGCCTGCCGGCGGCGGTCCTGCTGATCGGCGCGCTTATCCTCAAGATGTCCTTGTGGCCGACATTCGAGGCCAACCGGGTGCTGCGCGAAATAAAGCGGCTGGAGTGGCAGCTTTCGCACGCGCGCGGCAATCAGCACTGACCCATGGCGCCGCGGCTTCCGCATGACCAGCCGCATGCGGAGCCGCGTCGCTGTTCGCCCCGGCGTCCTTCTCAGCCGCATTAAAGGCGGTCGCCTGGCGAAGAGATGTCGGCTTCCAGCTCCTCGCCGGAAACCGGCAGGACTGTTCCGATGCTTTGGGCGGGGCGGTGACAAGCCGAGGTCCGGAAATCGATAGATCCGTCCATTCGAAAATGGATTGGCGATCTCCGTCCGGTATAGAGGCTTCGCGCCATGCCGCTTGTCCGTCGCTCCCGAAGCAGGAAGAGTCCCGCAATGTCTCAGGATCGTGGCGCCAGGCTCGCCAAACAACCGCCAGCCCCGGCCTTACGCGATCGCATCGCCAGCGCCGCGCTGGATATACTGGAGCGTGAGGGGCCGCAGGCCGTATCGATGCGCCGCGTAGCCGAGCGGGTGGGCGTGACGCCGATGGCAATCTACCATCATTATGCCAATCGCGAGGCGCTGCTGCAGGCGCTGGTCTATCGCGAGATGGATCGATTGAAGGCGCTGGCTGCGAATATTCCGCCCCGCGCGCGCCCTGCGGATCTGGCCCATGCCGCCGACGCCTTCCTGGACTATGCGTTCGAGCATCCGCACATGTTCGACTATATCTATACGGCGCCTCGCCCGCGTCCGGTCCGCTATCCCGATGATTTCAAGGCCGGCAAGTCGGCGCTGACCCCGCTCGCGGAGGACGTGGCTGCATCGATGGCGGCGGGCGAGCTCGAGCGGGACGATTCGTGGGAAGTCGCGCTCCAGATATGGGCGCATGGCCATGGCCTGGTGTCGCTGTACCGCGCGGGCTGGTTCACGCTCGACGAGGCAGCGTTTCGCGCCCTCTATCATCGCTCGCTGGCGCGGCTGGTCAGGGGCCTGCGCGCCACTTCCAAAGCCTAGCCGCCGCTCGGTACCGCTCAGGCATAGAGGCCCTTGCCCCTTTAGCTATACACTGTATAGTTGAAGGGCAAACAGCGGAGAATCGAGATGCGTCGTAGGGAATTGCTCGGGTTGGGCGCGGCCGCAGTTGCGGTTGGCGGTGTCGGCTGGCCGGTCCCCGCACGCGCGGACGGAGTCGCGCCGGGCGACCGCATCGATGCGGCGGCATTCCACAGGATGCGGCGCTTCGTGCCGACGCCATATGGCCGCATCGCCTATGTCGAACGCGGATCGGGTCCTGCCGCGCTGTTCTTCCACGGCTGGCCGCTCAACGGCTTTCAATGGCGCGGCGCGATCGAGCGGCTGTCGGGGCATCGCCGCTGCATTGCTCCCGACTTTGTCGGCCTCGGCTATACCGAGGCGCCTGCGGGCGCGGATGTGACGCCTTCTGCCCAGGCCCGGATGATGGCGGCGCTTCTCGACGCGCTATCGGTCGATATGGTCGATATCATCTGCAACGATAGCGGCGGCGTCGTCGCTCAGCTGTTCATGACGCTTTATCCAGAGCGGGTTCGGACCGTGCTGTTCACCACCACCGAGGTGCACGAGAACAACCCGCCGCCATCGTTCCGGCCCGTGATCGATCTGGCGCGAAGGGGCCTGCTGGAACTCTATATGCTGCGCGGGGGACTGGCCAATTACGATGCCGCGCGGGGGCCGAGCGCGCTGGGCGGCGCCTATACCGATCCGGCGAACCTCACCGACGAATGCATCGAGACCTATTTCCGTCCGCTGATCGCGTCGCCGGAGCGGATCGCCCAGTTCAACGCCTACACGATCGCGCTCGATCACAACGAACTGGTCGCGATCGCGCCGAAGCTCGCCCGGTTTCCGGCGCCGGCCCGGATGCTGTGGAGCGAGCTGGCGCAAGGCTTCCCGGTGGAAAGCGCAAAGTGGCTCGACCGGACGCTGCCCAAATCCCGCGGCGTCCGCGTGATACCGGGATCAAAATTGTTCTTCCCGGAGGAGATGCCCGATATCGTTGCGGCGGAGGCGCTGACGCTGTGGGGTACATAAGCGGCTCCCTCCAGCATCCGATTTGCCGCGACATGAGGACGATATGCTCAGACGCGATTTCCTGAAAACCGTCACAACCACCGCAGCCCTGACTGTGGCCCTTCCCGCTCAAGCCAAGGATAGCCTCGCAATGCAGAATGGGGATTTCGCCGACGTCAACGGGCAGCATATCTTCTACAGCGTGCACGGCGCCGGCAAGCCGCTCATTCTCCTTCACGGCGGCATCGACCCGGGCTGCTTCGGGGATAATCTCGCCGAACTTGCCAGGACCCGGCAAGTGATCGCCGTCCATCTCCAGGGCCATGGGCGCACGCCGGACACCGCAAGGCCCCTGCGCAACGAAACCATGGGTGACGATATCGCCGCGCTGATCGGCCATCTCAAGCTCGGCAAGGCCGACATCATGGGCTATTCGCTGGGGGCCGGCGTCGCGCTGCAGACGGCGATCCGCCATCCGGACGCGGTCGACCGGCTGGTGCTCGTTTCGGGGGCGATGAGCAAGGACGGCTTTTATCCGGAAGGCGTGACGGCCTTCAATCAGCTGGAGGCCAACGCTGCCGCCTATGGTCCCAGCGTCAAGGCATCGCCGTTGGGACAAGCCTATCCCGAGGTCGACTGGACGAACCTGTTCCGCAAGCTCGGCGACCTGACGAAGCGCGACTATGACTGGAGCGCCGATGTTGCCGGGGTGCGGGCGCGCACCCTGCTGGTCTTTGCCGACGCCGACGCCCAGCGGCCCGAACATATGGTCAAGTTCTGGAAGGCGCTGGGAGGGGGTCAGCGCGATGCCGGAATCGATGGCTCGCTGCGGCCCGCAAACCAGCTCGCGATCATTCCGAATGCGATCCACTACACGCTCGCCATGGATCCGATGCTGCCCGCGATCGTCGCGCGCTTCCTCGCCACGGGATCGGAAGCCCGTGGCGAGAAGGCCTGAGGCGACGATGCAGATATTGTCGGGATCATGCCATTGCGGCGCAGCGGGCTGGACGCTTGTTGGGGATCCCGGTGCGGTCACCGCGTGCAACTGCACGCTCTGCCACCGGTACGGGGCGCTTTGGGCCTATGATTATGAAGGCGAGCGGATCGCCGTTGCAGGCGAAACGCGAACATACCGAAGGCTTGGAAGGCCTGGAAAGAACGATCCGGCGCTCGAGATGCTGTTCTGCCCGACGTGCGCAGGCGTTCTCGCATGGCGCGGGCTGCAGGCGGAAGCGGATGGCCGAACCCGGATGGCGGTGAACGTCAGGCTGGCGCCGCTGGACGCCGTCGCCGGCCTTTCGATCGACCACTTCGATGGTGCGGACCGCTTCGAAGACCTCCCGTCGCGCGGCAAGGCGGTGCGTGACCTTTGGGCATGATTCCGGCAGCCGAGGTCAGCACCGGCTTGAATGCGGCGAGTGGCGCTCACCACAAGCGAATGGCCGCTTTCGATGGCTGCGCGCTTGCGGATCCAACGGCTGTCGAGGCGCGAAGCGGACAGCGGAGGCCGTAGCCCACCGCGCCACCTCATATCCGGTGTGGGGAAAAATGTGGGGGCAGAGAAGGGCTTTGCGTAGAATCGCCAGGCAAGTTCAGAGACATATTGCGAAAGCAGAGATTTCTTCCCGCTCCGCCCTTCTCGCCTCGCGGCTACCTCAGGGCACCACCCCGAAGAATTTGCCCATCCAATAGGCGGCGCAGATGTTGAAGTCGGCGGCGTAGGTGCCGGTCGCGCCGCACTGCGCGGTGCCCGTGCCCGGATCGACCGCGACCGCATGGCCCATGTAAAGGACGGTCACCGTCTCGACGACGGGCGTGCCGCCCAGCTTGTAGACATTGTGCGGGTGGCCGAGGATCGACAGATACTGGTCGACCACGCCGTCGGTGCCATGGACGTTGGTCCATTGCAGCACCTGCTGATACTGGTTGGAGAGGTAGATCAGCGGATCGTAGCTGCCGTGCCAGATCTGCACCTTGGGCCGCGGGCCGGCATAGCCCGGATAGCCCGAGCGCGCGAGATTGCCCCAGACGGTCGCGGTGTAATTGACATAGCCGAAGCTGCACGACGAGAGCTGGGCATAGGTCGTGGCGCATTTGTACGGGAAGCTCGAATGCGGCGCCCCGGCGGCGAAGACGTCGGGATAGGTCGCCAGCATGATGTTGGTGAGATGGCCGCCCGACGAGAGCCCGGTCATGTAGATTTTGTTCGTCGAGATGCTGTGGAGCGTGCGCAGATAGTCGATCATCTGCTTGACCGAGAGCGGCTCGCCCGCGTCGCGTGCCTGATGCGCGGGCTGCCAGGTGCGGAAGCAGCCGCCGGTCGGCTCGTTCGCGGTCGAGGTCTGGGGAAAGATCAGCGCGATCTTGTAGGTGTCGGCGATCTTCGGCCAGCCCGAAGTGTCGGCGATCGTCTGTGCGGTCATGGCACAGCCGGGCGCGACGACCACCAGCGGGCCGTTGGCGGGGTAGCCCGCGGGAACATAGGTGAACATCCGCAGATTGCCCGGATTCGAGCCGAAGCCGGTATATTCGGTGAGCGTGACCGCATGGGCCGGAAGTGCGACGAAGGTCGCGCACATCAGCAGGGCCGCCGCGCGCAAGGCACGCGTGATGAGCATGATGAAACCCCCTCCTGACGCCGCGCCGTTGCGCGCGGTCGCTAATGGGTGCGGGCGGTTTGCCAGCGCGCCTTCAATCGCATCGCTTCCGAAGCGTGTCAATATGATTGGATACGATTCGGAGTCTATAGTCCGCAATCAGCCGGATACTGCGGGCTTTCTCTTTGGTTTGGATACAATATCCTCGCCTGCATGCGCGGCGAACAATTCCTTGTGCCGCTCGAGTTCGAAGCGGGTGCGGCGGATATGCTCGTAGAGCAAGTGTCCGGCGCCTTCCGCGTCACGCCGCCGCAACGCGTCGATCATCAGCCGGTGCTCGGAATGGATGATCCAGCTCCCCTCGGTGCCGAGCAGGTTGGTGAAGGCGCGGCGATAATGCTGGGTGGTGTTCCAGAATCGTTCGACCATCCCGAGCAGCTGCTGCATCCCTGCGGCGCGATAACTGGCGAGATGGAACTCGCGATCGAGCCTCAGAAAGGTCTCGTTGTCGACCGCCCGCTCCATGTCGCGCACCAGCGTCTCGAGCCGGCCGATCTCCTCGTCCGACATGCGCGCGACTGCTTCGCTCAGCGCCAGCGGCTCGATCCGTTCGCGGATCTTGTAGATTTCGAGGCATTCGTCGAGATCGAGCTTTGCGACCCAGGCGCCGCTGTTCGCCTTGAGCACGACCAGCCCGTCGCTCTCCAGCCGCTTGAGCGCCTCGCGGACCGGAATCCGGCTCGCGCCGAAACGCAGTGCCAGCGCCTCCTGGCCGATGCGGCTGCCCGGCGCGAGTTCGCCGGAGAGGATCAGCGCGCGGATGCCCTCGGTGATTCGGTCGCCGATCAGCTCGGGGCGCGATGCGTCGCTCGCTTCAGGGGTGTTCGCCGGCGCATCCGCGAACGGGTCGGCGCCCTCGGTTCCCGAGCTCAGCGTATCCATCTCTCTCTCCTCCGGCGCCACGCCCGGTGCCCGTCAGGCACCATAGCCCCAGCGCGCGGTTGGATACCATAGTCAGGCATCGGGGCGAGCGGGATGCCATAGCCGCACGCGCGCCCCGCTTTCATATCCCTTGCCCCGCGGGAAGCTCACCAGCTCGAGCTGCATGCCCCAGGGGCTGAGGAAATAGACCCAGGTCTGGCCGGCGCTGGGGCCTGAGGTCCGCACCGTCGGCGATCCCAGGATCGTGAGCCGGTGCGATTCGAGATAGGCCAGCGCTGCATCGAAATCGTCGACATAGAAAGCAAGGTGATGCCCGCCGACATCGCAGTTGCGCGGCGGCACGCGGTTCTGATCCCCGGCCTCATAGTCGAACAGCTCGAAGTTGGGGCCGAAGCCGCAGCGGAAAAAGCGGATCTCGCGCACCACCGCGCGCGCGGGAACGCCCAGATGCTCGGTCATCCAGTCGCCGTCGGGGTCGGCGAACGGCCCCAGCGAATAGACATGGTCGCAGCCGATCACCTCGGTGAAGAAGCGCGTCGCCTCCTCGATATCGGGAACGGTGAAGCCGATATGCTCGACGCCGCGAAGCGTTGGCAGGCCCCTCAGGTAGCGGCGATCCTCGCCCATAGCCCCTCCAATCGGATACATTGTGTTGCCGAATTGACGCAAAACATACCAAATCGCAACGTATATGACGACAGAAGCACATTAATTGTATCCAATCTGTTGACGCGCCCGAAACGCCTCGCCTAAAGGGACGATGAGGCGCGCCGTGCGGCGCGGGCAATAATGAGGCGCGGCTTGACCGGCGCCGTTACGGGAGGGAGGTCGCAATGGCGAAGATTCACAGCAGGACCGCGAAGTGGCGCGGACTCGGCGCGGCATCGGTGCTCGCGCTGGTGGCGGCGGTCGCGCCGGCGCATGCGCAGGACACCGGCGACGCGCCCGTGACGCTGGCGCAAAATGCCGGCCAGGATGAACCCGACATCGTCGTCACCGGCTCCTATATCGCCGGCACGCCCGAGGATGCCTCGCTGCCGGTCGAGGTGATCTCGTCGAAGGAGCTGATCCGCCGCGGGTCGCCTTCGATGGTCGATATCGTCAAGTCGCTGCCCCAGTCGGGCCCCGCGCTCGGCGACACCAACCAGTTCACCACCGCGGCCCAGTTCCGCATCGGCGGTGGCTCGATCAATCTGCGCGGCCTGGGGCCGCAGCGCACGCTGGTGCTGCTCAACAACCGGCGTTTCCAATATGGCCAGGTGGATACAAACATGCTGCCGCTGGCCGCGCTGGGCCGGGTCGAGATCCTCAAGGACGGCGGCGCCGCGACCTATGGATCGGATGCGATCGCTGGAGTCGCCAACTTCATCACGCGGACCGACCTCGACGGCCTCGATGTCGCCGCCAACTATCGCTACGTCCCGGGCTCCGACGGCGACTGGGACGGATCGGTCGCGTTCGGCTGGAAGGGCGATAACGCCAATCTGCTGATCTCGGCCGGGTATCAGCACCGCTCCGAACTGTCGGTGATGGACCGCGACTGGTCGTATCTGCCGCGCACGGTCAACCCGACCAGCTATTCGATCCTTGGCAATCCGGGCATCTTCTTTCCGGTCAACGCCTTCGGCCTGCCGAGCGGCACCGCGCCCGCGCGCGACGCGAACTGCGCGGCGCTGGGGGGCGAGGACGGGTTCAGCGGCGCCTTCCCGGCCTGCTATTTCGCCTATGCGCCCTATCTCAACCTCGTCGAGCGCGAAGACCGGTTCCAGGTCTATGGCGAGCTCAATGTCGAGCTGACGCCGTCGTTGCGCGTCCATCTCGAGGCGATGTATGCCTATAACGACACGCCCGACCTGCGCTCGTCGCCGGGCTATCCGCCGACCTCGGGCCTGGCCGGCCCCGGCAGCGTCAACGTCTTCTCGACCCCGATCGCGAACCCGGGCGCGGTCACCGCGCTCCAGCAGACGGGCTATACCCCGGCGCAGATCGCGGGGACGAGCACGATCTTCCTCACCTTCTGGCGGCCCTTCGCGACCGGCGGAAATCCGCTTTCGGGCGGGCTTGGCGGTGCCTCGTCGGATCGGCGCTACCAGCTGTTCCGCACCTCGCTCGCGCTCGAGGGCGATATCGGCGATTCGCTGCGCTGGACACTCGCGGCCACCTATTCATGGGACGATGCCTATGCGCGCACGCCCGACATCCTGACCGCGCGCCTCCAGTCCGCGCTCAACGGCTTTGGCGGCCCCAACTGCACCGGCGCCACCCCGGGGGCGAATGGCTGCCAGTGGTTCAATCCCTTCTCCAACGCGGTTCAGACCAATCCGGCGCTAGGCGGCGTCAACCCCGGCTATGTTCCGGCGAACGCGAACAGCCCCGAGCTCAATCGCTGGCTATTCGGCGACATCCTCCAGAACGCCCAGTCGGACTATGTCGTCATTGACGCCGTGCTCGACGGCAAGACCGGGATCACTTTGCCCGGCGGTGACATCGGCTTCGCGCTGGGCGCGCAGTATCGGCACCTGTCGTACGATTACGATCCGCTCAACGCCTTCTCGAACGCGAATCTCCACCCCTGCCCGGTGCAAGGCGTCACCAATTGTGCGTTCCGCACCGGGGCATTCTTCTTCCAGGGGCAGACGGTGCCGGTGCGGCTGACCGAGAATGTGAAGGCGGTGTTCGCCGAGCTGAGCCTGCCGATCACCAGCCGGATCAACGCCCAGGCGGCGGTCCGTTTCGAGGATTATGGCGGGCTGACCGGCTCGACCACCAATCCGAAATTCGCCGCGAAATGGGACCTGACCGACTGGTTCGGCATCCGCGGATCGGTGCAGACCACCTTCCGCGGGCCCGCGCCGGGCAATCGCTCGCCCGGCGGCACCACCGGCCTCACCGGCATCTCGGCGGCGGGCAATGCCTTCAAGGCGGTCGACTTTTTCGGCAACCCGGCGGTCGGGCCCGAAAGCGCCTTTTCGTTCAATGTCGGCGCGCTGGTCCAGACCGGCGGGTTCCGCGCCTCGGTCGACTATTGGGACTACACGCTCGACGACCAGATCGTGACGGTCCCCGCCAATGTGATCGCCACCGCGGTCGGCGGGGTCGGCAGCGGCACCCAGACCGTCAACTGCGCCAGCCCGCTGCGCGGCCTGATCACCTTCAACAACAATAACAGCTGCACCCAGGGCGTCACCGTCGCCAACGACATCGCCCGCGTCCGCTCCGACACCACCAACGGACCGCAGATCCGCACCTCGGGCATCGACGCGAACCTGAGCTACCGGTTCGACGATGTGCTCGGCGGCACGCTGACCTTCGACGCCGCGGCGAGCATCGTCCTTTCCTATGACCAGGACGCGTTCGTCTATAACGGCATCCTGGTGTCGCCGGCCTATAGCGCGAAGGGCTTTGCCAATTACGACCGGCTGCCCGGCGCCGTTTCCGACTGGCGCGGCAATTTCTACGTCGAATATGCCGGCGGCGGGCACGTGCTGCGCCTGACCTACAATTATATCGACGGCGTGATCGACAATCGCGGCGCCACCGCGACCCAGACCGGCGCGAATGCCGCGGGCTGCTCGCTCGCCAATGCCAGCGCGGCCGGATGCCAGCTCGTCACCTTCGGGCAGGAAGTGAAGGCGTTCCAGACCTTCGACCTGAACTATACCGTCGCGCTGCCCTGGGACACGACGCTCAGCCTCGCGGTGCTCAACCTGGCGGACACCAAGCCGCCCGAGGCGCGGCTCGAGCTCAGCTACGACCCCTTCATCGGCAGTCCCTATGGACGTACCGTGAAGCTGGGCCTCCGCAAGCGGTTCTAGGGCGTAGGGCGGGGGCCGCGCGCCCCCGCCGATAGGGCGAGTGACGATGCAGGGAAGCGATGGACATTCGGCGCAGGCGGACCGCTCCTTCCGCAATCGCGCGACTTTGGCCCTCCTGGTGCTGATCTACACCTGCAACTTCATCGACCGCACCATCCTCGCCACGCTCGGCCAGGCGATCAAGCTCGATCTCAAGATCACCGATACCCAGCTCGGGCTGCTCCAGGGGCTCGCCTTCGCGCTCTTCTACACCGCGCTCGGCATCCCGCTCGCCAGGCTTTCCGAGAAGGTCAGCCGGGTGTCGCTGATCTCGATCTGCCTCGCGATCTGGTCGGCGATGACTGCCTTGTGCGGCACCGCGGCGACCTTCTGGCAGCTCTTCCTGTTCCGCGTCGGGGTCGGCGTGGGCGAGGCGGGGTGTTCGCCGCCCGCGCATTCGCTGATCGCCGACCTCTATCCGCCGCGCCGCCGCGCGACTGCGCTTGCCATCTACTCGTTCGGCATCCCGCTGGGGACGATGATCGGCGCGGTCAGCGGCGGATGGCTCGCGCAGAATTTCAGCTGGCGGATCGCACTGCTTGTCGTCGGGCTGCCGGGGGTCGTGCTGGCGCTGATCTTCCGCCTTGTCGCGCGCGAGCCGGTGCGCGGGGCGATGGACCCGGCGGGGCAGGCCGAGCGCCAGCCCGGCGTGATGGAGACCGCGCGGCACGTGTTCGGCAACCGCGCCTTTCTCCACATCACCATCGGCGCGACGCTGGTGGGTTTCGTCGGCTACGGCACCGGCACATTCGCCCAGGCCTATTTCATCCGCATGTTCCATCTGAGCTATGCCGAGGTCGGGCTCGCCTTCGGGCTGGTCGGCGGGCTCTCGGCGGGGCTGGGAACGCTGCTCGGCGGCGTGATGGGCGACTGGGCGGGGCGGCATCGCCGCCACTGGTATGCGCTGCTCCCGGCGATCGGGCTGCTGATCGCGACGCCGACCTATATCATCGCCTTCACACGCGATTCCTGGATGCTGGCGCTGTGGTGGATGCTTGTGCCGGGGCTGTTCCATTATGCCTATATCGGCCCGACGCTCGGCACGATGCACAATATCGCCGAGCCGCGGATGCGCGCGATGGCGACCGCATTGTTCTTCGTCGTGGTCAATCTGATCGGCCTCGGTCTCGGCCCCTATGCCACCGGCGCGGTGATCGACGCGGCGGTCGAGCGGCGGTTCGCGGGGCTCGGCTTCGGCGATTTCGTTGCGCAATGCCCCGGCGGTATCGCGCGCGTCGGTGCGGACGCCGCGCTCGCCGATGCCTGCTCCGCCGCGAGCGGCCTCGGCACGCGCGACGGGATCGTCCTCGTCCTGCTCGTCTTCCTCTGGGCAGCCGCCCATTATTTCGTCGCCGCCCGTAAGATGGGCTGGCTGCGCTCCAAACCGATCGAGGCCTGAATGACGTTCGTCGAGAATCTGGCCCCGGCCGCGCCCTGGGTCGAGCTCCGCGCGACTCCCGATGACTGGAGCGCGGCCGACCCCGCGCTGCTCGCCACCATGCTCAATTCGATGTGCCTGATCCGCGCGTTCGAGGAAAAGGTGCTCGATCTCGCCGGGCAGGGGCTGGTCCATGGCCCCGCGCATTCGGCGATCGGGCAGGAGGGGGGCGCTACCGGATCGGCGCTGGCGCTGCGCGGTTCGGACCAGATCAACGGATCGCACCGCGCGCACCACCAGTTCATCGCCAAGGCGCTCCATTATCTCGAGCCCGACGGCATGGCCGTAGGGCGCGCGTTTGACGGGCCGGTCGAGGAATTGTCGCGCAAGGCGCTCGCCGAAATCCTCGGGCTGGCGCAGGGCTATTGCCGGGGACGCGGCGGATCGATGCACCTGCGCTGGGCCGAGGCGGGCAATCTCGGCACCAACGCGATCGTCGGCGGCGGCGTGCCGATGGCGGCAGGCGCGGCCTGGGCGCACCAGCGCGCGGGCACCGGCGACGCGGTGGTCACCTATTTCGGCGACGGCGCGGTCAATATCGGATCGGTGCTCGAAACGATGAACCTCGCGGCGGCATGGAAGCTGCCGCTCTGCTTCTTCATCGAGAATAACCGCTACGCCGTCTCGACTACGGTCGAGGAAGCGACCGCCGAGACGCGGCTTTCCTCACGCGGGCTCGCCTTCGGGATTCCCTCGTGGAAGGTCGACGGGATGGACCCGCTCGCGGTGTATCTTGCCACCCGCGCGGCGGCGGAGGTGATGCGCTCGGGCGGCGGACCGACGATCATCGAGGCCGATGTCTATCGCTATTTCCACCAGAATGGCGCGCTGCCCGGCAGCGCCTTCGGCTATCGCAGCAAGGCCGAGGAGGCCGAGTGGCGCAAGCGCGACCCGATCGACCGCGTCGCGAGCGAGATGGCCGCGCGCCAGCTGATCGGCGAAAAGGGTATCGCCGAAACGCGCATCCGCGCGCGCGAGCTGATGGAGAAGGTCGCGGGCGAATTGCTCGAGATGCATGAGGGCAAGCCGCGCATCGTCCCCGCGCTCTGGCCCTCGCCCGATTTCCGCGATTTCGGCATCCGTGGCGACCTGTCCGAACTCGAAGGCGTGCGCACCGCCGAGCTCGAAAGCTTCACCGGCGCGGTGACCGCGAGCCGCTTCGTCGATGTCGTCGCCGATGTGATGGGCCGCCGCATGGCGACCGACGAACGCATCGTCGTGATGGGTGAGGATGTGCACCGGCTCAAGGGCGGCACCAACGGCGCGACGCGCGGGCTTTCGGCGATCTATCCGGACCGCGTGCTCGGCACTCCGATCGCCGAGAACGCCTTTGTCGGGCTTGCGGGCGGGCTCGCGATGGACGGGCGCTACGTGCCCGTGGTCGAGTTCATGTATCCCGATTTCATGTGGGTCGCCGCCGATCAGGTGTTCAACCAGATCGCCAAGGCGCGCCACATGTTCGGCGGCGACAGCGAGATGCCCCTGGTGCTCAGGACCAAGGTGGCGATGGGCACCGGATACGGTTCGCAGCATTCGATGGACCCGGCGGGCATCTTCGCCACTTCGGTCGGCTGGCGCATCGTCGCGGCCTCGACACCGTTCGATTACGTCGGTCTCATGAACAGCGCGCTCGCGTGCAAGGACCCGGTCCTCGTGCTCGAGCATGTCGATCTCTACAACTCGAAGGGCCCCGCGCCGGCCGAGGATTTCGACTATTTCATCCCGCTGGGGAAGGCCAAGGTCGTGCGGTCCGGCAGCGCGATGACGATCCTGACCTATCTCGCGATGGTCCGCCCGGTGGTGGAAGCGGTCGAGCGGCTGGCGATCGACGCCGAGGTGATCGACCTGCGCAGCCTCGACCGCGCCGGGCTCGACTGGGCGACGATCGAGGCCTCGATCGACAAGACCGGCAATGTGCTGATCGTCGAGCAGGGATCGATCGGCACCTCCTATGGCGGGATGCTCGCGGGCGAGATCCAGAATCGCTGCTTCGACATGCTCGATGGCCCCGTCCAGCGCGTCCATGGCGGCGAGGCGGCGCCGAGCATCTCGAAGGTGCTCGAACGTGCCGCCTGCGCGGGGCCCGGCGAGATCGAGGAAGGGCTGCGCCGCGTGATCGCCGACCAGGGCAAGCGGGCCTGGGCATGATCGCTTCCGCAATTCCGGCGCCGCGCTTGCGCGTGTCGCCGATCGCGCGGCGGCTGGCGGCGTCGCGTGGAATCGTGCTTGATCGCGTCCGCGGCAGCGGGCCGGGCGGGCGCATCATTCGCTTCGATATCGAGAACGCGGCGGCCCGTCCCCAGCCCGAAGCATCGCGACCCGTTGCCGCGCCAGCGGTGCAGCCGGGGACTGCGTTGCGCCAGTCGATCGACGTTTCCGTGGAAGCGCTACTCGCCCTTCAGGCCATGCTGAGCGAGAGCCGCACGGGACCCGTCTCACTCGATGCATTGCTGCTCAAGGCCGTCGATCTCGCCTGTGATGGCGACGGGGTGCGGCTCGAGGGCGCCGATCTGCGCATGATCGGCCCGGCGGCGCTTTCGCGCATCCTTCCGGCCGGACCCGCCTGGCGGCTCGCCAGCCCCGAGCTCCATGTGACTTGCATCCCCGACGGCGGACCGGAAGACGCCGCGCCCGCCCTCCATATCCCCGGTATGGCGCAGCTCGTCTTCGCGGCGCCGGCCGAGCGCGTGCTGCCACGCGGCGGCGTTCCCGCGGTGGTGACGGCGATGCGGTGCAACCTGCTGGCCGACGACGCGGCGCTTGATGGCGCCGCATTTCTCACGCGCCTGCGCCAGCTGATCGAGCAGCCTTTGGGCATCGTGGCATGATCGCGCTGACCAACCCCGCGCTGCTGCGCGACCGCGCCTTCATCGGCGGCGACTGGGTGGGCGAACCCGCGGTTGAGGTGGACAATCCCGCGACCGGCGCGATCCTCGCCAAGGTGCCCGATCTCGGCGCGAGCGGCACCGAGGCCGCGGTTGCCGCCGCCGAAGCTGCGCTCCCGGCCTGGCGTGCGTTGCTCGCCCAGGAACGGTCGCGCCTGCTGCGCCGCTGGTTCGACCTGATCGTCGATGCGCAGGAGGATCTCGCGCGCATCCTCACCGCGGAACAGGGCAAGCCGCTCGCCGAAGCGCGGGGCGAGATCGGCTATGCGGCGAGCTTTATCGAATGGTTCGCCGAGGAGGCCCGGCGCATCGACGGCGCGATCATCCCCTCGCACCGCGCCGATGCCAGGCTGCTCGTCCTCAAACTGCCCGTGGGGGTTACCGCCGCGATCACGCCGTGGAATTTCCCCGCCGCGATGATCACGCGCAAGGCTGCGCCCGCGCTCGCGGCGGGCTGCACCATGGTCGTTAAACCGGCGATGCAGACTCCGCTGACCGCACTGGCGCTGGCGTGGCTGGCGGAGGAGGCGGGAATACCGGGGGGGGTGCTCAATGTCGTGACGGGCGATGCGCGGGCGATCGGCGGGGCGCTGACCGCGAGCCCGGCGGTGCGCAAGCTCAGCTTCACCGGATCGACCGGGATCGGCAAGCTGCTGCTCCGGCAATGTGCCGATACGATCAAGAAAGTGTCGATGGAGCTGGGCGGCAACGCACCCTTCATCGTCTTCGACGATGCCGATCTCGATGCCGCGGTCGAAGGGGCGATGCTCTCCAAATACCGCAACAGCGGCCAAACCTGCGTCTGCGCCAATCGCTTCTATGTCCAGCGTGGCGTGGCGGACGCGTTCACCCGCCGCTTCGCCGTCGCCGCATCGGGGCTCGCGGTCGGCGACGGCGCGGACGCGGGGACGACCCAGGGCCCGCTGATCGACGCTAATGCGGTCGACAAGGTCGAGGAACATGTCGCTGACGCGCTCGCGCGGGGCGCCCGCCTCGCGCTCGGCGGCGCGCGCCATCCGGCCGGCGCCCGCTTTTTCGAGCCTACCATCCTGACCGGCTGCACCCCCGATATGCTGGTCGGACGCGAGGAGACGTTCGGCCCGGTCGCGCCGGTCTTCGTCTTCGACACCGAGGACGAGGCCATCGCGCTCGCCAATGCCAGCGAGGTGGGGCTCGCCGGCTATTTCTACAGCCGCGATCTCGCGCGCGTGTGGCGCGTCGCCGAGGCGCTCGAATGCGGGATGGTGGGGATCAACACGGGGCTGATCTCGACCGAGGTCGCGCCGTTCGGCGGCGTCAAGGAATCGGGGATCGGCCGCGAAGGCGCGCGGATGGGAATCGACGAATATCTGGAGGTCAAATATCTCTGCATGGCAGGCCTCTGACAGTGCGCGGGCGCCTCGACGCGCTGCCCGGGCAACTCGGCGAACTCGTCGATCGCGGGACGATTTCGGGCGCCGTCACCTTGCTCTGGCAGGGCGGCGAGATCGTCCATCGCAGCGAAACCGGGTGGCGCGACATTGCCTTGGCGCTGCCGATGACCGGCGACACCATCTTCCGGATCGCATCGATGACCAAGCCGGTCACCTCCGTCGCGGCGCTGATGCTCGTCGAGGAGGGAAAGCTCGCGCTCGACGATCCGATCGCGCGCTGGATGCCCGAATTCGCCGCGATGCGCGTGTTGCGCGATCCCGAAGGCCCGCTCGACGCGACCGAGCCGGCGGCGCGGCCGGTCACGGTGCGCGATCTGCTCACGCACCGTTCGGGCATCGCCTATGGCTTCAGCGCCGCTGGACCCATTGCCGAGGCCTATGAGGCCGCGCTCGGCGATATCACCCGCGTCCACCTCAAGCCCGACGCGTGGCTCGCGCGCCTCGCGGCGCTGCCCTTGCTCCACCAGCCGGGCAGCCGCATGCATTATGGCCATTCGAGCGAGGTGCTCGGTTATCTGATCGAGCGCGTCTCGGGCACCGGCTTCTTCCCGTTCCTGCGCACCCGCATCCTCGATCCGCTGGGCATGCACGACACCGCATTCCATGTCCCCGAACCCGAGCGGCACCGGCTCGCCACGCTCTATCGCTCCCAGGGCGGTGCGCTCCGTCCGGTTGATATCGGCATCCCGGCCGCGCCGCCGATCTTCTGCGCCGGGGGCGGGATGCTGGTCTCGACCGCCGATGATTATCTTCGCTTCGCGCGGATGCTGCTCGATCACGGACGACTCGACGGCATCCGTATCTTGCGGCGCGAAACCGTCGCGATGATGCGCGCCAACCAGCTCACCCCCGCCCAGCGCAAAATCCCCTTCCTCGGCAGGCCCTATTGGTCCGGCATGGGCTTCGGGCTCGGGCTGGGAATCGTCACCGATCCGGTCCGCCATGCATGGATGGGACCAGGCAACCCGGGCGCGTTCAGCTGGCCGGGTGTATGGGGCACCTGGTGGCAGGCCGATCCGGTGCTCGATGCGGTGCTGATCTATCTGATCCAGCACGCCGCGCCCCTCGGCCCGGCGGCGCGACCGCGGCCCGGCCTCGATCTGTTTCAGCGCGCGGTTTACGGGGCCTGGCCGGGCTAAACTCTCACTGGGCGCGGCGGGCTAGCGGGTCGCGCCGGAACCCCGCTCCGCCAGCGCCGAAACCCGCCCGAACCGGTCGAGTGCGAGATATCGGAACAAGGCCCGTCGAGCCGGAAGGTGCCGCCGCCCGGAATATTCAAATGACCCGCGTAGAGCGTCTGCTGAGCGGTTTCCGGATCATAATAGGCGCGGCCAAATAAAGGTTGGCTTGTTCGAGAGCCAGCGTGCCGGCGGCCTCCCGGGTACGACGCAGATAGATGTGATCCATCTGGTGCGGGCTTTCTGGATTGATGACCGTGCCGAACAATGCTGAATAAATGATTCGCGATAAAATCTCTTGCAACCACAACCATTGCGACCCTAGGTCAATATAAATCCAGGCCGAGCCGCGTTGACTGATAGATTCGCGTGTTTTGCTTGATGATCGGTACCATGCGTTGTTCCCAGGGGGATGGATCAATGAGCAACCTGGCCGGTAAAGCCTATGGCATGAATGTTGTCACGCCGATGCGACCGGGCGTGACATGGATCAACAATTTCATATTCATGCTCTCGCGAGCGCTTCCCTCGACACTGTCTGGATTGTTGGGGCTTGGATTTATTCATTTCGCGCGCTGGGTGATTATTCGACGCGATCAATGGCCGCAGCTGGGTCAGTCCGAGGCTAAACTGTCCAATGATTACATGTTGTTCTGCAGCAACTTCAACGGCACCTGGGATCAATATATCGACGCATTCGCGGACGGCATTCCGGGCGGGCTCGACCTGTTCTGGTATTCGAGCACCAAATATCCCAATTCGATCCCGATCACGCCGTTCAAAAACTATATCCGCGCCAATCAGATCGACACCAACTATTATTACAACGCCACGCCCGGCAGCGGGCAGCGCGACATCAAGCTCGCGCTCAAGCTGTCGCACGATCTCGCAGCGATCGCCGCCAGGGCCGAGGGGCAGACCGACGCCCAGCTCGCCGCCGCGTTCGAGCGGCTGCTGATCGCCAATCAGGGCGGCCTGGGCTCGCCGGGCTATGCCCCGGTCGCGAGCTGCGACACCGCCGCGGCCGACCGCAACCGCGCCGATGCCGAGCTGGGCCGCTGGGGCGAAGGCGGCACCGGCCCGCTCGAGGCCGAGCGCGAGTTGCAGCCGGTTTCCGCCGCGGTGGTCATCGCCTCCGCCGCGAACGAGGACGATGACGAGCGGGCGGCGGTTCGCGCCGCGGTCGCCGCCGCGCTGGGCGCGCTCGCCCCGCCGCCGCGCACTGCCGATGCTCCGAGGGTCGAGGCACCACCCGCCGAGCCCGGCGCGGACAAGTCCGGGGAGACTCCCGATGCCTGATATCGATGTCAGCACCTATTTCTTCACGGCGGCGGTGCCCGTGTGCAACGAAGGCATCGTCGAACATGACGGCATGAAGAGCTCGCCGATCCACATGGTGCGCGAGATCCTCGAGACCCTGCCGACCGCGCTGCAATCGCATGCGACCGAGGAGATCGGCCTCAACAGCCCCTTCTCGCGCAACCTGCGAACGCATTTCACGCGGTTCGTCATTCTCGACCAGCCCTATTTCAACGGCCGCGATCACAGCAACGCATTGGTCAACGCGGTGGTCGGGACCAATTTGCTCGCCCCCCAGCCGGTCGACCAGATCACCTGTCCCTATCTCTTCTGGACGATCGATTTCGACCTGCTCGATCCCGGCGGCACCGGCGAGCCGCGCCGCTATTTCGAGGAGCTGTGGGGTCAGATGGAGCCCGAGCTCCGGTCGATCTTCCAATATTGCTACGGCTTCGAGAAGGTGGCCGATGCCGCCGGCTTCGCCACCTATATGATCGGCTGCCAGATCGAAACGACGATGCCGTTCCACGATTACTGGTACGTGCCGCCCAAGCTCAGTCCGATCTCGACGACCGGCCTCGCGCTGATCCCCGGGGCGGGTGCGCTGATGCTGCTCGCTTCGCTGCTCGCCTGTTTCCTGCGCTGGACCGGCTGGTCCTGGGCGGCGGGCTTTGCCGGGTGGAGCGGCTGGTCGTGGATGCCCTGGGCGGGGCTCGGGCTGCTGATCCTCGGGCTGGTGATCGACTATTACTGGGTACTGGCGAAGGGCAGGCAACCCTATCCCGCCGCACCGGGCAGCGACCTGCGCAACGTGCTCAAGGGCCTGTATCTGCAACAGGCCTTCACGCGCTTCGCAATGGCGCAGCAGCGCCGCGATCCTGCCGAATGGGGCGCGGCCTTCCGCGCCTTTCTGACGGAAACCCGGCCCGCCGACCTCGACGGGCCCACTCAGCCCCCCGGCGTGATCCGCAGCAAGCTTCGGGGAGACGCGGCATGACCAACGCGACCAACACCGCCCCCGCCGCGACCCTGCTCGACCTTGCCGATATCCAGGGCGGCATCCTGCGCACCTATGGCGACGGCTTTCCCAAGGGGCGCAATTTCTACCTGACCGTGCGGGACGCGCGGAAGGGCCGCGCCTTTGTCGAGGCGCTGCGGCCGAAGATCACCACCGCCGCGCGCTGGAAGGACCCGAACCGCGAGGAGCCGCTGGTGCGCACGCGCAACCCGCGCGTGAAGGATATCGCCCGCGCCGAGGGCGTGCCCGACTATCCGGGCCGGGTGCAGCTGATGAAGCCCAAGGTGACGCTCAATATCGGCTTCACCTTCATGGGCCTGCTCGCGCTCGGCGTGCCGACGCGCACGCTGCGCGGCATGCCCGACGATTTCATCGACGGGATGGAGGCGCGCGCCGCCTTGCTGGGCGACGACGGCTTCCTCGACAAGCGCGACGCGGTGTGGCGCGATTCGCGCGGCGACAAGCGCGTCCATATCCTGCTGACCCTCTACGCCCAGCAGAATCCGGACGGCACCGCCTGCCCCGAGCTGGACGCGGAGACCGACGCGATCGTCGCGCTTTGCAAGAAGTCGAGGAACGGCGTGGTGCTGCTCGACGGCGTGGGGCCGAACAATGCAAAATGGCAGGATCTTTCCGCGGTGATGCGCCCGGACGGCGACCAGTGCTGGCCGACCAACAAGGAGCATTTCGGCCTGTCCGACGGCTTTGGCGACCCGGTCTTTTCGGGCCAGTTCTCGGGGGAGGCGGAGCGGGTACGCGTCGCGGGCGGCGGCAAGCTGATGGCGGACGGCAGCTGGCAACCGCTGGCGACCGGCGAGTTCCTGCTCGGCTACCCCGACGAGGCACAGGAGATTCCGGGCGCGGCGATGCCGATCGAATTCAGCCGCAACGGCACCTTCATGGCCTATCGCAAGCTGCACGAGGATGTCGGCACCTTCCACGCCTATATCGACGGCCAGGCGAAGCGCTACGCGGCCATGAACCATGTGCCGCACGACGAGGCGGTGGATACGATCAAGGCCAAGATGGTGGGCCGTTGGGAAGACGGCGTGCCGCTGATGGTCGCGCCCACCTTCGCCGCGTGGCAGCAGTTCCGGGCCGAGCTGGACAAGGCTCGGGCCGAGAAGGACAAGGCCAAGCTCGCCGAGATCGCGCTGAAGTTCACCAACTTCATCTACGCGTCCGATCCGGCGGGCTCCAGATGCCCGGTCACCTCGCACCTGCGCCGTGCCAATCCGCGCGACACGCTGGGGCCGACCTTCGCCGCGAACGGCATGTCGAACGACGGATCAGCGATCATCAACCGCAGGCGTATCCTGCGCCGCGGGCTGCCCTATGGCCAATATGACCGCGACGCGCCGAAGGACGATGGCGACCATGGCATCATCTTCATGGCGATCTGCACCAATCTCTTCCGCCAGTTCGAATTCGTGCAGCAGCAATGGATGCAATACGGGCTCGATTTCAACGCGGGCAGCGACACCTGCCCGGTGATCGGCAACCATCCCGAGAAGGACGATCCCAAGCTGGTGATCGCGGTCGATCCCGAAGCGGGCAAGCTGCCTTTCATCTGCGACCGGCTTCCCCAGCTCGTCGAGCCGCGGGGTGGGGACTATTTCTTCCTCCCCAGCATGACCGCGCTGCGGATGATCGGAATGGGGATCATCGACCCGACCTGAACAACCAAGAACCTCCGGAAAAGGAGCGCGCGGATGCAATGGCTGTTCAACCTGCCGACCGTGATGTGGCGGCGGCTGATGCTGATCCTCCAGGGGCTATGGGCCTTGCTCTGGCTGATTGCCGCGGGGCTGGGCGCCCTGTTCGGTAGCGGCGGGACGCTCGGCAGCCGGTTGGGCGCGGCGATCGGCGGGCCCACCGGCCAGCGCATGGCGTTCGCGGTGCTGCGCCTGCTCCAGCCCAATCTGGTGCTCAAGCGCCGGACGGTCATGTCCTATCCGAACAACGGCATCACCGCGGTTGCCACGCGGCACGCCGACGTGACCGATATCCTCAGCCGCGATGCGGATTTCGGAGTGGTCTATGCCCCGCGCATGGAGATGATCACCGGGGGCGAGAATTTCTTCCTCGGGATGCAGGATACCCCGCGATACACGCGCGACACCTCGAACATGCGCCTAGTCGTGCGGCGCGACGATGTGTCGGGGATCGTCACCCCCTTTGTTTCCGCCGCCGCCGCCGAGATCGTCGCGATGGTGCCCGGCAAGATCGACGTGCCCCAGGCGCTGACCCAGCCGGTCGCGGCGCGCCTGCTCGACCATTATTTCGGCACGCCCGGCCCGTCCGAAGCGGCGATCGCCGACTGGACCTCGACGCTCTTCTGGTACCTGTTCATCGATCTTGGGGCCGATCCCGATCTGGACGCGCGCGCCAGGACGGCCGCGGCGAGCTTCCGCACGTGGCTCGACGGCCATATCGCCGAGCGGCGCAAGGGGCCGCACAGGAACGATGTGCTCGGCCGCTGCCTCGCCATGGGCAGCGCGGAGATGCCGGGGATGAGCGACCTCGATATCCGCAACAATCTGATCGGCCTGCTGATCGGCGAGCTGCCGACGCTATCCGCCACCGCCAACCTCGCGCTCGACGAGCTGCTGAACCGGCCGCAGGCATTCGCCGCCGCCTGCACCGCGGCGCGGATCGGCGACGACGAAACGCTGGCGGCGCATGTGTTCGAGGCGCTGCGTTTCCGTCCGCTCAACCCCGTCGTCTATCGCCGGGCGATGCATGACACGGTGATCGCGGGCGGCAAGCTCCGCCGCCGCAGAATCGTCAAGGACAGCATCGTGATGGCGTCGAACCTGTCGGCGATGTTCGATCCGCTGGTGGTTCCCGACGCTACCAGCTTCCGCACCGACCGGCCGTGGGAAACCTATATGCTATGGGGCTATGGCATGCATGCCTGCTTCGGCGCGCATATCAACCGCGCGGTGCTGCCCGCGATGCTCAAGCCCTTGCTCGCCCAGCCCAATCTGCGCCGCGCGGCGGGCGAGCGCGGGCAGATCGACAAGGCCGGCACGCCCTTCCCGCAGCATCTCCATCTCGAGTTCGACACATGAGCGGCGCCGGCGTCAAAGCGACGATGCTGACCTTCCAGCCGATGATCGACAGCGAGACGACGCGGCTGGTGACTCGCTATTACGGGATCGACGTGACCGAGCGCGATCACTTGCTGGTCTCGGCGATGGTCCGCACGCTCTTCCATGGCGGCAACGCCCATGTCCCTTTGCTCTATGGCCAGGGATTCGCGATCACGAGCCCTTATCCCGTCGCGCAGCATTTCGACGCGGCGCTGCCCGCCCCGCGCCGCCTGATCCCCACCGCCCAGCCGCTCGCGGCTGAGGTCGCGGCCGATTGGCAGACCTATAATGGCGGGATGGGAACCGACGTCGCGGTGTTCGCCTATCAGCACCTGCTGCCGCAGCGCGCGCTGATGCAGCCGATCTTCGCCGCGCCGGTGCCCTGGCTCGAACGGACATTGCTGCCGCTGACCTATCCGTTGCTCAGCGCCTTCATCAAATTCGGGCTCAAACTCTCGGTGGCGGCGGCCGCGGCGGCCGAGATGCGCATCCGCGCGACCTTCGACGCGACCGACAAGCGCATCGCCGATGGCCGGATGTATCTGTCGGGCGACCGGCTCACCATCAGCGACATCGCCTTGTGCGGCGCCTTCGCCCCGCTCCTGCTGCCGCGCGGCTATGGCGCGCTGATGCCCCCGGTCGAAGCGATGCCCGATCCGCTGCGCACGCTGATGGAGGAGGTCCGCACCCGCCCCACCGCCGCGTTCGTCCAGCGCCTCTACGACAGCGGCTTTACCGGGGGCTGAGCTTTTCGGATCGCCCCCGCCGGCCGCCCATAGCCGGTAGAGCCGTCCCATCGCGGGCAATTGCGCGCCGTTAACCATCTGTTACGCTACGTCACGGCGCGACTCCGGACCTGAGCGTCCGGGGGCGGGGGATGGTCGACGGGGCAATGCTCGCCGCCCCGGCTCATGGGGGGAAATCACGATGTCGCGGAGCCTGCTTGCGCCTGTTCGGGTCGGTGGACCGGCAATCCTCGGCGCCGCGAATCTCGTCTCTCCTCCGGGCGAGATCGCCTTTGTCGATACGAGCGTCGCCGATCTCGCCGGCCTGCTCGCGGGACTCGACCCGGAGGTCGAAGTGGTGATGCTCGATTCGGCGGGCGACGCGCTGGCGCAGATCGCCGCAGCACTCGCGGGCCGCAATTCGGTGAGCGCGATTCACATCATCGCCAATGGCGGCGAGGGCAGCATCGATTTCGGCGCGGGCAGCGTCCGTCTCGCCGACCTTGCCGCGCATGCCGCCGATCTGGCCGTGATCGGGGAGGCGCTGAGCGGCGATGGCGACATCCTGCTGTGGAGCTGCGACACCGGGGCGGGAGCGCCGGGGCAGGCCTTTGTCGATGCGCTCGCGCAGGCGACCGGCGCCGATGTCGCCGCCTCGACTGGCCCGACCGGCGCGGCGGCGCGTGGCGGCGACTGGACGCTCGAGCTGCGCAGCGGCGCGATCGAGGCGGGGGTTCCGCTCACCGGCGCGGGGATCGACAGCTATGACGGGCTGCTCGACGATGAGCCCAATGGCACCGATGCGACGCTGACGGCGCAGGAGGACACCGACTATGTCTTCGCCGCCGCCGATTTCGGCTTCGACGACGGGGTCGAGAACAACAATCTCGTCGCGGTGACGATCACCACGCTGCCCGGCGCGGGCGCGATCTACCTGCTCGACGGCTTCGGCGGCGAGACGGAGGTGATCGGCGGCCAAAGCATCCCCGCCGCCGATATCGACGCGGGCCTGCTCGTCTATCGCCCCGGCGCCGACGGCAATGGCCCCGGCTATACCGACTTCACCTTCCAGGTGCAGGACGATGGCGGAAGCAACGACATCGACACCACGCCCAACACGATCACCTTCGATGTCGAAGCGGTCAATGACACGCCGACGATCGCCTTCACCGCCTACGAGGCCGCACCCGGCGGCGAAGTGCAGGTCAATAGCTATACCGCCGACGATCAAATGGCCCCCATGGTCGCCCGGCTTCCGAACGGCGGCCATATCGTCGTCTGGATGTCGCTGGGTCAGGACGGCTCGGTGGCCGGCGTCTACATGCAGCGCTACGACGCATCGGGCGCGCCCGATGGCGGCGAAACGAGCTTCAATCCGGGTCCGGGCGGCATTCAGGGTAATCCGGACGTCGCCGCGCTCGCCGACGGCGGCATTGCGGTGGTCTGGCAGGCGCTCGACGGGGACAATTTCGGAATTGTCATGCAGCGCTTCGATGCCTCGGGCACGCCGATCGGCAGTGCGACCGCGGTGAACAGCTACACGTCGGATTCGCAGGACGCTCCGAGGATCGGCGCGCTTGCCGACGGGGGCTATGTCGTCGTCTGGGTATCGGGCGAGCAGGACGGCGACGGGAGCGGCATCTATATGCAGCGCTTCGATGCGGCGGGCGCGCCCGCTGGCGCCGAAACGCAGGTCAACGCGACCGCCGCCGGGAACCAGGACGATCCCGCGATCGCGGGGCTGGCGGATGGCGGCTTTGTCGTCACCTGGGAGGTCGAAGAAGACATCTACATGCAGCGCTTCGATGCGTCGGGCGCGCCGGTCGGCGGCGAGACGATGGTCAACACCACCACCGACGACCAGCAGGACCAGGCGTCAGTCGCGGCGCTCGCGGATGGCGGATATATCGTGGTCTGGTCATCGATGGGCCAGGACGGGGGCGATCTCGGCATCTTCGCGCAGCGTTACGACGCATCGGGCGCGGCGGTTGGCGGCGAGACTCAGATCAACAGCTATACCAACGACAATCAGCGCCGGCCGGCCGTGGTGGGGCTGCCCGATGGCGGCTATGTCATCGCCTGGGATTCGTTCGGACAGGACGGCGATGAGCGCGGCATCTATGCGCGCCGCTTCGATGCCGGCGGCAATCCGGACGGCGAGGAGCAGCAGGTCAACAGCGAAACAGCCGACGCGCAGTGGATCCCCGCGATCGCCGCAGTCGGCAACGGCTATGTGATCGCGTGGCAGTCGGAGGCCCAGGACGGCGACGGGCTCGGTATCTACAGCCAGCGCTTCGACGCCAATTTCGCCGCGACCGAAGGTGTCGCGCTCGAGCTCAAGAATGTCGTCGCGTTCGACGATCTCGACAATAGCGGCCAGACCTACACGGTCACACTGTCGGTCGA
This sequence comes from uncultured Sphingomonas sp., assembly GCA_966251045.1. Lineage (GTDB taxonomy): Bacteria > Pseudomonadota > Alphaproteobacteria > Sphingomonadales > Sphingomonadaceae > Sphingomonas. Next base: position 82,836 of record CBINJP010000004.1, on the reverse strand, counting down.
TTACGGCATGATCGACATCTCCGCGGGGTTCACCGGCGTCAGCATCAATGCCGCCGATCCGATGAACATCGTCATCACCGGCATACTCTACGATATCCAGGCGCTGTTCGGCAGCGAGCCCTTCAGCTTTGTGAACTTCGTCACCAGCGACGACGCCCCACCCGCCGGGGCGACGCTGAGCGTGACGATCAGCGACGGCACCGACATCACGTCCGGGACCATCTTCATTCCGATCACCGCGGTCAACGACGCGCCCTATCTCGATCTCGATTTCACCGATTCCACCGCATCCGGCTTCGATTCCGCCGCGGCGTGGCAGGACGGCGATGCGCCCGTGGCGCTCGCCTATGCGGTCGAGCTCGACGACGACAATGACGGCTTCGACGGCGCGACCGTCACCGCCGCCTTCACCGCCAACGGCACCGCCGACGACCGGCTCACCATCATCAGCGTCGGCGACGGGCTGGGCGAGATCCGCGTCGACGGCAGCGACCTCTATTATGAAGGCACGCTCGTCGGCAGCATCGCCGGCGGCACCGATGGCAGCACGCCCTTGGTCGTCACCTTCAACGAGGACGCGTGCCACTGCGCGGTGCAGCTGACGATCGCCAGCATCGCCTTCTCGAACGTCGGCGCCGCGCCCGACGAGACCGACCGCACCGTGACCATCACGCTCGTCGATGGCGGCGGCACTGCCTATGGCGGCTTCGACAGCGCCTCGGCCGATGTCACGATCAGCGTGAGCGGGGGCAACGACGCGCCGACGGTCGAGTTCGCGCTGCCCGGCGTACCGCTACCCGTCGGCGGCGAATTCACGGTGAACCAGGCCAGTGCGGGCAACCAGGGCTCGCCGAGCATCGCGGCATTCGAGGACGGCAGCTATATCGTGGTCTGGTTGACCGACGAGGGCGGCGACATGTCCGTCCGCGGCCAGTTTTTCCTCGCCGACGGCACGGCGATCGGGGACGAGTTCCGGGTCAATACGATCGACGACGCCCAGCTTCGCGCGCCGGCGGTAGCGGTGCTCGACGATGGCGGATTCGTGGTGACCTGGGAGAATTGGAACGCCGACACCACCGCCGAGTCGACGATCCAGGCGCAGCGCTTCGATTCGGCGGGCAATCCCGTGGATGGCGAATTCCAGGTCAGCAGCGCCGCCGGGCTCCAGGGCCAGCCGGCCATCGGCGCGCTCGCGGACGGCGGCTGGGTAATCGTATGGCACGCGCCCGGCACCGGCTTCGATATTCTCGGCCAGCGCTATGATGTGAACGGCGATCGCGTGGGCGGTGCGTTCACGATCAACAGCTACACCAACGGCTCACAGATGAATGCGGAGATCGCGGCGACGCCCGATGGCGGCTTCATCGTCACCTGGACCTCGAGCGGCCAGGACGGCGCCGACGGTGGCGTCTATGCCCAGCGCTTCGACGCCGACGGCGATCCGGCGGGCAGCGAGTTCCGCGTCAGCGACATCACGGCCTATGACGAGCGCGACCCCCACATCGCGGTGCTGGCGGACGGCAGCTTCGTCATTACCTGGACCTCGCTGGAGCAGTTCGACGCCGATATCCACGGCCGGCACTTTGCCGCGGACGGCACGCCGCTGGGCAACCGCTTCATCGTGCGGAGCGGCCCGTCGTTGGACGAACTGAACTGGGATCCGCGCGTGACCGCGCTCGCGGATGGCGGCTTCGTGATCAGCTGGCGCTCCGAGCTGTCCTCCGACGAAATCTACGCTCGCCGCTATGATGCGAACGCCGCCGCTCTGGGCGCCGCGTTCCAGGTCAACGCCTTGCCCGGCGGCTCCGCGCCAGCGCTGGCCGGCCTGGCCGATGGCAGCTTCGTCATCGCCTGGAGCGGTGCACAGGACGGCGATTCTGGCAGCATCCAGGCCCAGCATTTCGCGGGCTACTTCGCCGCGACCGAGCAGGTCGCGCTCGACCTCAAGGGCCAGATCACCATCGGCGACACGGATGCGGGCTCGGACATCATCACCGTCACCCTCTCGGTCACCGAAGGCGTGCTCAATGTCGATCCAGGCACCAGCGGGGTCACCGTCGACGACAGCGACCAGCAGAACATCGTCCTCACCGGCACGCTCGCCGAGATCCAGGCCTTGCTCGGAAGCGACCCGACCAGCACCGTCACCTACACCTATGACGACGATTATCTGCCGCTCGCGACCATCGAGCTGAGCGTCACCATCGACGACGGCTTCGACACCGCCGCCGATACCGTCACGATCGATCTCACCCCCGTCAACGACGCAGCCGAGCTCGATCTCGACTATCTCACCCCGGGCAACGACGCGCTCGCGACCTACATCTCTGGCGATCCCGCGACACCGATCGCCTATTATGCGACGTTCGACGACGACAATACCGACTGGGACGGCGCGACGCTGACCATCGCGATCACCGGCGCGACCGCCGACGACCAACTCGTCATCGACGAGAGCCTTACCTACGACACCAGCATCGTCGGCAACGACATCTTCTACCAAGGCGACCTGATCGGCACCTTCACCGGCGGCACCAATGGCGATCCGCTGGTCATCACCTTCAATGCCGATGCCTGTGCCTGCGCGGTCGAGGAGGTCGTCTATGCGATCGCCTATTCGAACAGCGACGCGACTCCCGCGAGCGGCACGCGCGATGTGACCTTCACCTTCGTCGATGGCGGGGGCACCGCCAATGGCGGCGAGGATACCGCGATCGCCACCGTCGCGCTGACTGTCACCCAGGGACCGACCCCGCCGGTGATCGACGCCGGCGCGGCCGCGAGCGGCGATGAGGATGTGGCGTTCGCGCTGACGGGCGTCACCATCACCGATGACGGCGATCCGGTGACCGGGCTGATCACGGTGCACCTCTCGGTCGAGCATGGCACGCTGACGATCCGCACCGATGTTTCGGGCGGGATCGATTCGTCGAACATCGTGGGCGGCGACAGCGGGCGCACCATCACGATCATCGGGACGCCGGACGAGATCAACGCGACACTCGCGGCCGCGAATGGCCTCACCTATCTGGGCGACGCCGACTTCAACGGCGCGGACGAACTGACCGTCACCGCCAATGACGGCACCCCGGCGAGCCCGCTCGCGTTCAGCTCGCTCGGCTCCCAGTCCTCCTTCGATTTCCCGAGCGCGCTCGCCCTTCCCGATCTCAACAATGACGGCTTTGCCGATCTCTTGCTGGGACTTGGCGACGGCACAGACCCGGGCATCGTCCTCAACATATCGAACAGCAGCGTGTTCAACCTGCCCAGCGGCGCGGCCGAAGCCTTCGCGTTCGGCGATTTCGATGGCGACGGCGAGGCCGATATCGCGGTCGCGAGCTATGCCGAGGATGGATCGGGCTATGTCGGCTATTGCTCGTCCGACACCGGCGATTTCGAGGTGATCAGCGCCCTGCCCTATGCGTTGGACCTGACCGCCGGCGACTTCAATGCCGATGGCCTGATGGATCTCGCGGTCGCCAATTCGGACGGTGGCAATATCGCGATCCTGCTCCAGACCGCGCCGGGCGTGTTCGCGCCACCCGTCTATTCACTGACCACCAGCCTGCTCACGGTCTCGATCCGGACGGGCGATTTCAACGACGACGGCGTGCTCGATCTGCTCGTCTCCAACTATGGCGACGTGACCAGCTTCGCGCCGCCGGGATCGGTCGATCTGTTCCTCGGCAATGGCGACGGCAGTTTCGCTGCAGCCACGACGGTCTGGACGGGCGTGTCGAACGCCGACCACCTCGTCGTCGGCGATTTCAACGGCGACGGCTTTGACGATTTCGCCTTCGCTTCGGTCGACGAGGCGGGCGTCCCCGGCGGGATCAACGGCGTCCAGGTGGTGCTCGGCAATGGCGACGGCACCTTCGGCACCGCCACTGGATATGTCACCACCGCCACCGGCCGCCCGCACGACATTCAGGTGGGCGACCTCAACGGCGACGGCATCCTCGATCTCGTAGTCACCAATATGGATGCCCCCGGCACCATCTCGATTCTGGTCGGCAATGGCGACGGCAGTTTCCAGACGCCGGTCGATTTCGATACCGGCGACGAACCCTATGTGGTCGCACTGGGCGATTTCGAGGGGGACGGCGATCTCGACCTGGTCGCCGCCGCAGCGGGCGACCGCGTTTTCGACCTGTTCAGCAACGACAGCATCAGCCGCGGCGGATCGGCGACGACGACGATCACCGTCAACTCGGTCAACGACGCACCGTCGGGCACCGATGCGACGCTGACGCTCGACGAGGACGACAGCTATACCTTCGCCGCGGCGGATTTCGGCTTCTCGGACAGCGATGGCGACGACCTGCTGAGCGTGACCATCACCACGCTCGCGACCGCCGGCACGCTCTACTACGATGCCGATGGCGCGGGCGCGGGCACGGCGGTCGCGGTGACGCTCGGCCAGGTCATTTCGGCGGCGGACATCGCCGACGGCAAGCTCAGCTTCACGCCCGCCGCCAACGGCAATGGCGCCGGCTATGCCAGCTTCACCTTCCAGGTGCAGGACGATGGCGGCACCGCCAATAGCGGCGTCGATCTCGATCAGAGCGCAAACACGATCACCTTCGACGTGACCGCCTCGAACGACAGCCCGGCGGGGGGCGTAACGGTCGTCGGCTCCGCGCTGGTCAATCAGGTGCTGACGGCGAATATTTCGGCGCTGGCCGACGCCGACGGGCTGGGCACGCTCCACTATCAATGGCAGCGCGACAATGGCGGCGTCTTCACCAATGTGGGAAGCGACCAGGCGACCTATACCCTGAGCGCCGGCGATGCCGGCGCCCGGATGCGCGTGATCATCACCTATACCGATGGCGGGGCAACCGCCGAATCGGTGACGAGCACCGAGAGCGCTGTCGTCACCGCCCGGCGCGCGACCCAGATCGTCACCGACACCTTGGACAACAAGCCCTGGGCGCTCCAGATGACCGAATTCGATTCGGGGGACAGCATCCTCGCCCAGACCGTCGTGCTCGATACCGGCCGGACCTGGGTGAACACCTATGACACGCGCAACACATCGTCGGTGCTGTGGTCGACCACCAACTATGCCCCGGGCGGCGCCGTCGTCCAGAAAACCGTGACCTATGACGACGGCACGCATACGCTGATGATGAACGATGTCGGCAACGCCTATGCCTGGACGCAGGCGGTCATCACCTTCACCGCCGACTGGCAGATCGTTTCGGTGACCGGCACGCGCGACGCCGGCGGCAGCGTGACCAGCTTTACCGAGATCGCCGAGGCGTTCGACACGCTGGCCTGGTACGCGACGCCGTTCGACATCAATTCCGATGCCTTCGCCAATTACGGCACCTTCCCAACGGACATGTCGCTTCTCGGCGGCGTGAACGCCGATGTGCTGTATGGCTTCGCGGGCAGCGACACGCTGAACGGCATGGCGGGCGGCGATCTGATCGTCGGCGGCCGGGGCAACGACGTGCTCACCGGCGGCACCGGCGACGACCGCTTCAGCTTCCGGAGCGGCGACGGCTTCGATACGATCACCGATTTCACCGCAGGCAATTCGAGCGGCGACGTGATCGACCTCCACGGATACGGCATCGCCGACTTCGCCGCCCTGCTCGCCAGGATGACGCAGATGGGCGCGGACACGGTCATCGCGCTGGACGAGGAGAATCAGATCACGCTGCAGCAGGTTACACTTGGGGACCTCAACGCGTCCGATTTCGTGTTCAGCTGACCGGCGGAGATCGAAGCCGGCGCGGGCTTCTTCGGAAAACGAGTCTGTGCCGTCGCTCGAATCGCACGATTCTGGCAGGTTCGCGCTGGCGGCTAGGTGACGCATTCGATTGCGTCTGGGTCTCGATTCGGCACGCGCGGTGGCATTCGCCGCGAGGATGTCTCGCGTCGGTGCGCTGGCGCGGTGCCGCCTCGCTGTTCCCAAGGTCCGCGGCCGCGACCGGGCTGAATACGGTCACGGCAGAGCAATCCTCAGATGTTTTCCGCTCCAGCGCGGAAATGGAGGCGCCAACAGGCGCAGGTAGTTGCTGTCCCTCCCGGGGCATTTTTTCCAGCAACGACCGTATTTTGGCTATATTGGGCGCCTCGCTTCAGCCTGCTGTTCATCCGCCCCGATACGGGGTATTTCCGGCCGAAGTCTGAGGATGTTTGAGTATGGCGCTAGCGACCGGCCAGCGATCGGAACTTTGGTCTGAGCTGGCGAGGCTTCGCGGCGGCCTGACGGGCGTGCTCGCGCTCAGCACGATGATCAACCTGCTGACGCTGGGCAGCTCCATCTATCTGATGATGGTCTATGATCGCGTGCTTCCGTCGCACAGCCTGCCGACGCTGTTCACGCTGTTCCTGATGGTCTCGATCGCCTTTGCCTTCCAGGGCGCGTTCGATGTGATGCGATCGCAATTGCTGGCCGACATCGCCACGGCGCTCGACCGCAGGCTGACGGCACGTACGCAGGCGCTGGAGATGCGCCTCGCGCTCGAGCGGCCCGACGCGCGCGAGCGGCTGAGCCCGACGCGCGACCTCGATGTGGTGCGCGGGTTCGTTGCCAGCTCGGGTCCGCCCGCGCTGATGGACCTGCCCTGGATCTTCTTCTTCCTGCTGATCCTGTCGCTCATCCATATCTGGCTCGGCGTCGTGACGCTGCTGGGCGCGATCGTGCTCGCCGGACTGGCGGTGAGCGCCGAGCGCGTCAGCAAGAAGCATGTCGAGGCAGTCACCCATGCCTCCAACCAGCGCAGGACTATGGGCGAGCGAAACTGGCGTCACGCCGAGCTCATCACCAGCATGGGCATGCGCGATCGCGTGATTGCCGGGTGGGACCGGCTCCATGTCAATTTCCTGAGCGAGCAATCGCGACTGACCGACAACGGCCTGATGCTGAGCGGCATCAGCAAGGTGTTCCGGATGTTCCTCCAGTCGCTGGTGCTGACGGTGGGCGCGATCCTGGTGATCGACGGCAAGGCCACGGCGGGCGTGATCTTCGCGAGCTCGATCCTGTCGGGCCGCGCGCTTGCGCCGGTCGAGCTGGCGATCGCCAATTGGCGCAGCTTCGTGATGGCGCGGCAGAGCTGGGGACGGCTCGACACGCTGTACCGCCAGGTTCCCGCGGAGAGCGAGGCGCGCACCGCGCTGCCGCCGCCGCAGCGCTCGCTCGCGGTCGAGCGGCTGGTGCTGACGCCGCCGGGGAGCAACCGCACTGCAGTCGCCGATATCCAGTTCAATGTCGAAGCGGGCCAGGCGCTGGGGATCATCGGGCCGAGCGCTTCGGGCAAATCGTCGCTGGTGCGCGGCGTGATCGGCGTGTGGAAGCCGGTGCGCGGGACCGTGCGCCTGGATGGGGCCACGCTCGACCAATGGGATGCGGACGCGCTGGGGCAGCATATCGGCTATCTTCCGCAATCGGTCGAGCTGTTCGCGGGGACAGTCGCGGAGAATATCGCCCGTTTCGAACCCGATGCCCCGGCCGAGGCGATCCTTGCCGCGGCGGAGGCGGCCGGGGTCCATGCGATGATCCTTCAGCTGCCCGAGGGCTATGAAACGCCGGTGGGCGAGGAGGGCCTCAATCTTTCGGCGGGCCAGCGCCAGCGGATCGCGCTCGCCCGTGCGCTCTATCGCGATCCCTTCCTCGTCGTGCTCGACGAACCGAATTCGAACCTCGATCCGGAGGGCGACGCCGCGCTCTCCGCCGCTGTGGAGCGAGTCAAGGCGCGCGGGGGAATCGTCCTGCTGATCGCGCACCGCGCGGCGATTCTGGGCACGGTGGACCTGATCCTGCTGATGCGCGGCGGAAATGCGCAGGCTTTCGGTCCGCGCGACGAGGTGCTCGCGCGCATGAATGCCAAAGCCGGCGGGCCCGGCGGCCCCGGCGGGCCCGGCGGGCTGACCGTCGTCGCGAAACGGGGCTGAGCGGTGAACGATCAGCCGCGGCCCGGAGCGTTCGACATCCCCGGCACCTTGCCCGATATCGGCGCGCGGCTGCGCCGGCGCACGCGCCGCGCATTCCTGCTCGTCGCGCTGCTCGTCTTCGGCTTCTTCGGCCTGGCCGCGGTCACCCAGGTCGCCGGTGCGGTCATCGGCGCGGGTGAGATCACCGTCGATTCGAGCATCAAGACGATCAGCCATACCGATGGCGGGGTGCTGGTCGCGCTGCTCGTCCGCGACGGCGACCATGTCACCGAGGGGCAGGAGCTGATGCGGTTCGACACATCGGTGTCGAGCGTGGGCTCGTCCTCGGCGTCGCTGGGCCTCGAAGCGCTGATCGCGACGCGGGCGCGGCTCGAAGCCGAGCGCGACGGGGCGGACGCCATCGTGTTTCCGCCGGGCATCGCCGCCAGCCGCGACCCCGCGGTGCGCGAGCTTGTCGCGCGCGAGCAGCGCCTCTTCGCGTTGCGCAGGGACGAGCGCCGCGGCACGCTCGCGCTCCTCACCGAGCGCGTCCATCAATATGAAGACCAGATCCGCAGCTTTACCGCGCAGATCGAAGCGATCGACCGGCAGGCGAAGCTGATCGAGCCCGAGCTGGCGGGCCTTCGCGAGCTTTACAAGCGCGAGCTCGTCACACTCGCGCGGATCAATGCGCTCGAGCGCACCGCGGTGCAGCTCGAGGGAAGCAAGTCGGCGTTGCAGGCGAACATCGCCGAGGCGCGCGCGCGCATCTCCGAAACGCGCGAGCAGATGCTCAATATCGAGAAGGCGAGCCGCAGCGAGGCTGGCGTCCAGCTCGCCACCGTCGAAGCGCAGCTGAACGACCAGACGGTCCGCAAGGCCTCGGCCGCCGACGCCTATGGCCGCAGCGTCATCCGCGCCCCGCAATCGGGCACGATCGACAAGCTGGCCTATTCGACGATCGGCAGCGCGGTACCCCCGAACCAGCCGATCCTGCAGATCGTGCCCGATCGCGACACGCTGATCGTCGCCGCACGCATCAGCCCGAACGATGTCGATCAGCTGCGGATCGGCCAGGCCGCCCGCGTCACCTTCTCCGGCCTCGATCGCCAGACGACTCCCGATATGGCGGGGACGCTCATCTTCATCTCGCCCGATCTCGCCCAGGATCAGCACACCGGCGCGAGCTATTATCGCATCAAGATCAGGCTGGACGCGGGGCAGATGGCGCGGTCGCGGCAGATCTCGCTCAAGCCGGGCATGCCCGCGGAAGTCTTTGTCGAAACCGGAAACCGGTCGATCCTGTCCTTCCTGATCAAGCCTCTGCTCGATCAGATCAACCGCGCGTTCCGCGAAGGCTGACGGCCCGGCGGGCGTATTGCTTTAATCCTAAAATAATTTAGCGTCGCACGCTCGGGAGAGAGAGATGCGGCGCGTTCTGGTCACCGGCGGGAGCAGCGGTATCGGGCTGGCAATCGCGCGCGGTTTCGCGGAAGCTGGCGACGAGGTGATCGTCGCAGGGCGGCGCGAGGCGCCGCTGCGCGAGACCGGGCTGCCCTTTCGCGTTATGGATGTGACCGACGAGGCGCAGATCGAGGCGGTGCTGCGCGAGCTGGGGCCGCTCGACGTGATCGTCGCCAATGCCGGAGGCGCGGTTACCGCGCCGGTGGCCGCCACAAGTCGCGCGGACTGGGATGCGATGCTCGCGCTCAACCTCACCAGCGTGTGGCTCTGCGCCAGATATGCCGTGCCGCCGATGGTCGTGCGCGGGCAGGGGCGTTTCATCGCGGTGGCATCGACCGCCTCGCTCAAGGGCTATGCCTATGCGGGCGCCTATGCCGCGGCCAAGCATGGTGTGCTGGGGCTCGTGCGCAGCCTCGCGCTCGAGCTGGCGAAGACCGGCGTGACCGCCAACGCGCTCTGCCCGGGCTATACCGACACCCCGATGATCGCCGCCGCCGCCGATGCCATCACGGCCAAGACCGGTCGCACCCGCGAACAGGCCGAGGCCGCCTTCACGCGCTCGAACCCGATGGGCCGGCTGGTCGCTCCCGCCGAAGTCGCCGCCGCCGCGCTGTGGCTCGCGAGCGATGGCGCCGCCTCGGTCAACGGCCAGGCGATTGCCATCGACGGCGGCGAGACCGCATGAGCGAGCGTGATGCCCTTCGCGCCTGGCTCGCGCTGCTTTCCGCATCGAGCGCGATCAAGAAGGGCGTGGACGCGCAGCTGCGCCAGCGTTTCGGCGTCTCGATCTCGCGCTTCGACGTGCTCGCGGCGCTCGACCAGGCGGGCGAGGGCGGTTGCAGCGCCGGCGATCTCACCGCGCGGCTCAGGGTCACCGAAGGCAACACCACCCAGATCACCACGCCGCTGATCGCCGCCGGCCTCGTCGCGCGATCCGCCAGTCCCGCCGATGGCCGCGTCGCGAATTTCCGCCTCACGCCCGAGGGCCAGCGGCTGTTCGACCGCATGGCCGAGGAGAATCGTGCGCTGATCGCCGAGAGCTTCGCGGCGCTATCCCCCACCGACATCGCCACGCTGCGCCATCTGCTCGCCCAGCTCGTCCCGCCCATCCCCGCCGCAAGGGAAGAAGCCGCATGAACCCCGAAACTTTCGCGCCCACGCATTTCGCGTGGTCCTTCGATCAGGGTGTCGCGCGCATCGCGCTCGACCGGCCCGAGCGGAAGAATCCGCTGACCTTCGAATCCTATGCCGAGTTGCGCGATACCTTCCGCGCGCTCGTCTATGCCAAGCAGGTGAAAGCCGTGGTGTTCGGCAGCACCGGCGGCAATTTCTGCTCGGGCGGCGACGTCCACGACATCATTGCGCCGCTCACGAAGATGGCGGTGCCCGAACTGCTCGATTTCACCCGGATGACCGGCGATCTGGTCAAGGCGATGCGCGGCTGCCCCCAGCCGATCATCGCCGCGATCGACGGCGTCAGCGTCGGCGCGGGGGCGATCATCGCGATGGCCTCCGACATCCGCTACGCCTCGCCGCAAGCCTCGACCGCCTTCATGTTCAATCGCGTCGGCCTCGCCGGATGCGACATGGGCGCCTGCGCGATCCTGCCGCGGATCATCGGGCAGGGGCGGGCGAGCGAGCTGCTGTTCCTCGGGCGCAGCTTCGGCGCGGAGGAAGGCAAGGCGTGGGGCTATTTCAATGAAGTGGTCGAGGCCGAAAAGCTGGAGGAGCACGCGATGACCGCGGCAAGGCGGCTGGCCTCGGGGCCGAGCTTCGCCAACGGCATCACCAAGAACCAGCTCAATATGGAATGGGATATGAGCCTCGATACCGCGATCGAGGCCGAGGCGCAGGCACAGGCGCTCTGCATGCAAACGAAGGATTTCGAGCGCGCCTATCGCGCTTTCGCCGCCAAGGAGCGGCCGGTGTTCGAGGGCGATTGAATGGACAGGAGCTTCCTCGACTGGCCCTTCCTGGAGCCGTGCCACAAGCAATTGGCGCTCGATGCCGATGCCTGGGCGCGCGATGCGCTGCCGGAATTGCTCGTCGACGAACATGACGATCTCGACGGCACCTGTCGCAAGCTGGTCCGTGCGCTGGGCGAGGCGGGATGGCTGCGCCACTGCGTTCCCGCAGCCTATGGCGGGGCAAACGACACGCTCGATGTCCGCTCGATCGCGCTGCTCCGCCAGACCCTCGCCTACCATTCCGGTCTCGCCGATTTCGCCTTCGCGATGCAGGGGCTGGGATCGGGCGCGATTTCGCTGTTCGGGACCGAGGCGCTCAAGGCGAAATATCTGCCCGGCGTGGCGAAGGGCGAGCTGATCGCCGCCTTCGCGCTCTCCGAACCCGATGCCGGATCGGACGCGGCGGCAATGGTTTCGACTCTCAGCGAAGTCCCCGAAGGACTGGCGCTGAACGGCGAGAAGATCTGGATCTCGAACGGCGGGATCGCCGATTTCTATTGCGTGTTCGCACGCGCCGATGGCGGGGTCTCGGCGGTGGTGGTCGATGCCGATACGCCGGGGCTGGAGATTGCCGAGCGGCTCGAGGTGATGGCGCCCCACCCGCTCGCCCGGCTGCGCTTTACCGATTGCCTGACGGATCAATTGCTCGGCGCGTCCGGCGCGGGGTTCAAGATCGCGCTTTCCACACTCGATATCTTCCGCACCACCGTGGGCGCCGCGGCGCTCGGCCTCGCCACCCGCGCGCTCGACGAGGCGACGCACCGCGCGCTAGACCGCCGCATGTTCGGCGCGACCCTCGCCGAAATGCCGCTCGCCCAGGCGCAGCTCGCCGAGATGGCGCTCGATGTCGATGCCGCCGCCTTGCTCGTCTATCGCTCGGCCTGGACCAAGGATGTGCTGGGCACCCGCGTCACTCGCGAGGCGGCGATGGCAAAATTGTTCGCGACCGACCAAGCGCAGCTCGTCATCGACAAGGCCGTCCAGATGTTCGGCGGGATGGGCGTCGCCAAGGGCGTCAAGGTCGAGGAACTCTACCGCGAGATCAGGGCGTTGCGCATCTATGAGGGCGCGTCCGAAGTGCAGAAGCTGGTGATCGCCAAGCAGCATCTCACTGCCGCACGGGAGCAACGGGCATGAGCCGCACGATCCTCCAGCCCCCCGGCTGGCCCCGCCCCAGGGGATACGCCAACGGCATCTCGGTCACAGGGCGGATGGTGTTCACCGCGGGCGTGATCGGCTGGAACGCCGAGGAACGGTTCGAGGAGGAGACTCTGGCCGGCCAATTCCGGCAGGCGCTCTACAATATCCGCGCGATCCTGGCCGAGGGCGGCGCGGGTCCCGAGCATATCGTCCGCATGACCTGCTATGTCACCGACCGACGCGACTATATCGAAAGCCGCGGCGAGATTGGCGAAGCGTGGCGCGAAATCCTCGGCAAGGTCTTCCCGTGCATGGCGGTGGTCGAGGTGTCGGGCCTCGTCGAGGACCAGGCGAAGATCGAGATCGAAGTCACCGCGGTGGTGCCCCGGTGAAGATCGCGGTGATCGGCGGCGGCCCCGGCGGGCTCTATTTCGCGCTGCTCACCGGCAAGCGGCTGCCCGGCTGTGAGATCCATGTCTACGAGCAGAATGCGGCGGACGACACGTTCGGCTTCGGGGTGGTCTTTTCCGACGACACGCTCGACGAATTCCTGAGCGCCGATCCGGAGAGCTACGACGCGATCAAGGCGAGCTTCGCCTATTGGAGCGATATCCGCGTCGAGCGCGGGGCTGAGCGGACGGTGATCGGGGGCAATGGCTTCGCGGGCTGCTCGCGCAAGACCTTGCTGGGGCTGTTGCAGGCGCGGTGCGAAGCCCTGGGCGTGCATCTCCATTTCCGAGAAACGATTGACGCCGCAAGGCTCGCCGAGATCGAAGCGGAGAGCGATCTGGTCGTGGTCGCACAGGGCATCAACAGCCCGATCCGCGCGTCCCACCAGGCCTTCGACGCGCGCATCGTCGAGACGCGCAACAAGTTCGTCTGGCTGGGCTCGACCCGCCCGCTCGACGCCTTCACCTTCTTCTTCGTCGAGACCGAACACGGTCCGCTTTGCGCCCACACCTATCAGTACGACGCAAGTCACTCGACTTGGGTTGTCGAGACCACGCCGGAGTGCTGGGCCGGGCACGGCTTCGACGCGATGAGCGAGGCCGAGAGCGCGGCGGTGCTGGAGGCGATCTTCGCCGCCGAGCTGGACGGGCATGGCTTCATCACCAATCGCTCGCTGTGGCGTAATTTCCAGACGATTAGCACCGCGCACTGGCGCAGCGGCAAGCTGTTCCTGCTCGGCGACGCCAAGGCGACCGCGCACTGGTCGATCGGCGCGGGGACCAAGCTGGCGATGGAATGCGCCGCCGCGCTGTCGGACGCGGTGGTGGCGAACGGCGGCGATCTGGACGCGGTCGAGAAAGCCTATGAGCGCGTGCGGCGTACGCCGGTCGAGATCACCCAGCATAACGCCGCGGTGTCGCTGCGCTGGTTCGAAGATATGGCGATCCATATCGCCAAGTCGCGCTATCAGTTCGCCTTCTCGCTGATGTCGCGCGCCAAGGCGCTGACCTGGGACAATCTGGCGATGCGCGATCCCGGCTTCCTGCGCGCGGTGGAGGACGAGTATTACGCCCGCTACGAAGCCGAGACGGGCCGCGATTGCAGCGCCCGCCCGACCCCCATGTTCACCCCGTTCGATCTGCGCGGGCTGACCTTGTCCAACCGCGTCGTGATGGCCCCGATGGCGCAGTATTGCTCGGAAGACGGCATGCCCGGCGACTGGCATTTCGCGCATTACAGCGCACGCGCGGTGGGCGGCGCTGGCCTCGTCTTCACCGAGATGACCTGTCCCACGGCGGACGCGCGGATCACCACCGGCTGCACCGGGCTGTGGAACGATGCGCAGGAAGCCGAATGGGCGCGGCTGGTCGATTTCATCCATGCCACCACCCCCGCCAAAGTCGCGATCCAGCTAGGCCATGCCGGGCGCAAGGGATCGACCAGGGTCCCCGAACAGGGCGCCGACCTGCCGATGGATGCCGATAACTGGCCGCTCTTCTCGGCTTCGTCCTTGCCCTATCTGGATGTCTCCGCGCACCCCGCCGAACTCACCCGCGCTAAGATGGACGAAATCCGCGACGATTTCGTCGCCTCGACCGAACGCGCGGCCCGCGCCGGGTTCGACTGGCTCGAGCTCCACTGCGCGCACGGTTACTTGCTCGCCAGCTTCCTCTCGCCGCTGACCAATCACCGCACCGACGAATATGGAGGATCCGCCGAAGCCCGCGCCCGCTACCCGCTCGAAGTCTTCACCGCGATGCGCGCGGTGTGGCCCACCGACCGCCCGATGTCGGTCCGCCTCTCCTGTTCGGACTGGGCCGAGGGGGGGCTGTGCCTCGACGATCTTGCGGTCACCGCGCGGCTCTTCAAACAAGCCGGCGTCGACATCATCCACGCCTCTTCGGGCCAGACCGTGCCATGGCAAAAGCCCGTTTACGGCCGGATGTGGCAGACCCCCTTCGCCGAATTCATCCGGCAGGCCGCGGACATCCCGACCATCGCGGTCGGCGACATCACCTTGCCCGAGCAGATCAACACGATCATCGCCTCGGGCCGTGCCGATCTGTGCGCGATCGGGCGGCCCATGCTCAACGATCCCTTCTTCGCGCGCCGCGCCGCCGGGCATTACGGCGTCAAGCGCCAGGGCTGGCCCGGGCAGCTCCATTCGGGCGAATATCAGCTCTATCGCGAGGCGGAGAAAGCCAACGAGAAGCTCGCCGAACTGAACGCCAAGGCCCGCCCCAACCGGCGGCATTACCAGCGCGCGGGAGACGCGGCATGAGCTTCGAACCGCCCGTCTTTCCCGACGCCTTCAACATGGCGGACTATTTCGTCTTCTCGAACATCGAAGCCGGGCGCGGGGAAAAGACCGCGATCCTCTTCGAGGACCGGGCGATCCGCTATGCCGAGGTGGCGGAGATGGTCGAGCGCGTCGCGCACCGGCTAATCGCAGAGGGGCTGTTGCCCGAGCAGCGCGTGCTGCTGTGCATGCGCGACTGCCCCGAGTTCGCCTATGCCTGGTTCGGCGCGATCAAGGCGGGCGCGGTGGTGACCCAGGTCAATCCGCTGCTGCCGGCGACCGATTACGACTATTATCTCGGCTATGTGAAACCCCAGTTCGCCTTCATCGACGAAGCGAGCGCGGAGGCGTTCGGCGCGGCGCATGACCGCTCATGGGCCCGCCCCGGCGTGATCGCCGTCGAAGGCTTCGCCGACTGGCTAGCCGGACCCGTCCCCGAAGGCACAACCGTCTACCCCACCCGCAAGGACGACCCCGCCGTCTGGCTCTTCACCAGCGGCACCACCGGCCAGAGCAAGGGCGCGGTCCACTGCCATTTCCACTTCGCCTACAACACCGAAGTCTATGCCAAATCCTTCATCGGCATGCGCGGCGACGACATCACGCTGGCGGGCCCGCGCCTCTATTTCGGCTATGCGACCGGCACCAACCTGATGTTCCCCTTCGCGGTTGGGGCGACGACCATCCTGTCACGCGATCCCCCCACGCCTGAAAACCTGTTCGCATTGATCGCCAAACACCGCCCGACCGTTGTCACCGGCGTCCCCACGCTGATCAACAAGATGCTCGAGGCGGGGGACATGCCCGACCTCGCCAGCATCCGCTTCATGTGGAGCGCGGGCGAGGCGCTGCCCCGCGAGCTCCACGAGCGCTGGAACCGCATCGGCGGCGTGCCCATCATCGACGGCATCGGCAGCGCGGAGAGCTTCCACATCTATATCAGCAACCGCCCCGGCGATATCCGCCCGGGCAGCCTGGGCAGGCTCGTCCCCGGCTATCATGCCGAGCTGACCGACGATGAAGGCGCGCCCGTCGCGCAGGGCGATGTCGGGACTTTGCGCATCCGGGGCGACAGCGCCGCGCTCTATTATCATGCCGATTACGCCAAGTCAGTCGAGCATCTGCGCGGCGGCTGGATCGTCAGCGGCGACAAGTTCCGCCAGGATAGTGACGGCTATTGGTATTATGAAGGCCGCGGCGACGACCTCATCAAGAGCGGCGGCATCTATGTCAGCCCGCTCGAAGTCGAAGGGTGCCTCAGCGAGCATGACGCGGTGCTCGAATGCTGCGTGGTCGGCGTGGCCGACGCCGGCGGGCTGCAGAAACCGGTCGCGGTGATCGTGCTCAAGGACGGCGCCACCGCTTCGCCCGAGCTGGAGGCCGAACTGATCGCATTCGCCCGCGCGCGACTGGCGCGCTACAAGGTGCCGCATCGCTGGCGCTTCTCGGCGACCGCATTGCCGCGCAACGACCGCGAGAAGATCGACCGCAAGCGCGTGCGCGGGAGCCTGACATGAACCTCGCCGATCTTCCCTGGACCAGGGTCCGCGAATTGCTCGACGGCGACCGTCCGGTCGTCGCGATCCTGCCCTGCGGCGCGGTCGAGGCGCACGGGCCGCATCTGCCGCTGGCGACCGATGTCATCATCAGCGAAGGCATCGCCGCGCGCGCGGTGCCGCTGCTCCGGTCGATGGGCATCGTCGCACTGGTGCTGCCGTCGCTGGCCTATGCCCCCGCTCACTATGCCGAAGCGTTCGCGGGCACGATCTCGATCGGGGAGGAGAGCGCCAGGGCGGTGATCCTCGATATCGCGCGCAGCCTGAGGGCCCAGGGCTTCGCCTGCCTGGGGCTCGCCAACAGCCATTTCGATCCGGCCAATGTGAAAATGCTGCGCGACACCTTCGCTGCCGCCGGCGAAGAGTCGCTGCCCATCGCCTTCCCGGACTTCACTCGCCGCGCGCTTGCCGCGACGCTGACCGAGGAATTCGTCTCGGGCGCGTGCCATGCCGGCCAGTTCGAGACGAGCCTGGTCCTCGCCGACCGGCCCGATCTGGTCGGCGCGCATGACGGGCTCGCCGAGAACCCGAACAGCCTGATCGACGGTTTCGCAAAGGGCGCCACGACCTTCGCCGAAGCCGGCGGCCCCGACGCCTATTTCGGTGCCCCCGCCGCCGCGACCGCGGCGGAGGGCCATGCCAGCTCGGCAATCATGGCCGAGGCGCTCGCCGCCTCGGTGCGTGCGCTTCTCGACCGCTAGGGCAGCCGCCAGTCGATCGGCTTCATGCCGTGGTGCTCGAGAAAGGCATTGGCTTTCGAGAAGGGCTTCGATCCGAAGAACCCGCCATAGGCCGAGAGCGGCGAGGGGTGGACCGACTTGAGCACCAGATGCCGCCCGCCGCGATCGACCGAATCGACGAACGCCGCCTTTTTCTGCGCATGGCTGCCCCACAGCATGAACACCACGGGCTCGGCCTTGGCGTTGACCAGCCGGATCACCGCATCGGTGAACCGCTCCCAGCCGCGCCCCTGATGCGATGCGGCATTGCCCATCTGCACCGTCAGCACCGCGTTGAGCAGCAGCACGCCCTGTTCGGCCCAATGCTCCAGGAACCCGTGCCGCGCGGGGGGAATGCCGAGGTCGCTCTCCATTTCCTTGTAGATATTGACCAGGCTCGGGGGCACGCGGACGCCGTCGCGCACCGAGAAGCACAGCCCATGCGCCTGCCCCTCGCCATGATAGGGGTCCTGCCCGAGGATCACGACGCGGACATCCTCCAGCGGCGTCAGGTCGAGCGCGCGGAACCACTCGCTGCCCGCGGGGAAGATGCGCTTGCCGCTCGCCTTCTCCGCGACAAGGAATTCGCGCAGCGCCGCCATGTACGGGCTCGCAAATTCGCCGCGCAGCGGCTCAAGCCAGCTCGGATGCAGTTTGACCTCGCCCATGCCCGCTCGTGTCGGGCAGGGGTACGGGCGATGTCAATCAGACATGCTCGGGTTTGCCCTTGCGTTTTGTGTGCGCGAATTCCTCGAGCTGCTTCTCGGTCATCGATTCCACCATCTGCTTCGACGCACCCTTGAGCTTGGACTTGGGTGTGTCGCCGCGCTTGGCGGAGAGGGCGGCACCGGCGGCCTTTTGCTGGGCGGCGGACTTTGCGGGCATGATACGCTCCTATACTGACGCGGCATCAACCCGCGAGGAGCCGAAAAGTGCACGTCAATCATCCGTCCGACGCTCCCGCGGCCCCGGTCATCGGCTTCGACCAGTTCCTCGCGGTCGATATCCGCATCGGCACCATCGTCGAGGCCCTGCCTTTCCCGGAGGCGCGCAAGCCCGCTTACCGGCTGGCGATCGATTTCGGTCCCGCGATCGGGATCAAGCGCAGCTCGGCGCAGATCACCGAACATTATACGCTGGCGGACCTGCCGGGGATGCAGGTCGCGGGCGTGGTCAATTTCCCGCCGCGCCAGATCGGGCCGATGATGTCCGAGGTGCTGACGCTGGGCTTTCCCGATGCGGAAGGCCGCGTCGTGCTGTTCCAGCCGAGCGTCCCGGTTCCGAACGGCGGCCGCTTGTTCTAAGGTCATTGATCCCTGCGGTTCGCAGGCATAATATTTCTGAAAATCGTTTTCAGAAACGAATAATCGGGGGAGAAAACCATGTCGCTTCGTATCGCTCTGGCCCTTGGCCTGCTCGCCGCGCCATTCGCCGCGATCGCGGCGCTGCCGGCGCAGAGCGACGAGGAAGCCGCGCGGCAGATCATCAACGATCCCAACCCTGGCAGCTTCACCATCTACGGCGTGACCCCCGCGCCCAAATCGAAGAAGGACGATACCGTCCAGGGCGGCCGCTCGCTGACCGTCGCGGTGACGGGCAGCGGCACGCCCTATGCGGTCGGAATCGGCTCGCCGATCATCCAGGACGTCAAGGCGGGCGACCCGCTGGTGCTGATGTTCTATGCCAAGCTCGTCAAGGCCGAGCCCGGCGTGACCAGCAGCAAGATCAACGCGCAGGTCCAGCTTTCCAGCGCGCCCTACACCACGATCTTCGCCAAGGAAGTCGAGATCACGCCCGAATGGAAGCTGTTCCAGGTCAGCGGCGTCGCCGACAGGGATTATGCCAAGGGGACGATCGGCGCGACCTTCCATGTCAACACAGCCAAGCAGACCGTCGCGCTGGGCATCGTGGTGGTGATGGACAAGAACAAGAAATAGCGGCCGCTCAGGCCCGAACCGCCGTCACCAGATAATCGAGGCTGGTATCGCCGCTCAGCACGAAGCCGCGCGCGGGCGAGAAGCCCAACCCCTGGACATGCGTCACCTTCAATCCCGAACGGCCAAGCAATTCGGTCAGCTCGTCGGGGGTGAGGAACTGGGTCCAGTCATGCGTCCCCTTGGGGATCGCGCCGGTCCCCTCGCCGATGGTGATCATCGCGAGCTTTGACAGCGCCGTCCGGTTGGGGGTCGAAAGCACCATCAGCCCGCCCGGCGCGAGCGCATCCGCCAGCCCCTGCGCGAAGGCCGCGGTGTCGGCGACATGCTCGATCACTTCCATCGACACCACCAGATCGAAGGTCCGCCCCGCGACCGCCTCGATCCCGCCCGCGAGATATTCGACATCGAGCCCCACCGCTTCGGCATGCGCCCGCGCTGCGCCGATATTTTCGGGCGCGGCATCCAGCCCGGTCGCCCGCGCGCCGAGCCGTGCGAGCGGCTCGGTCAGCAGCCCCGCGCCGCAGCCCACATCGATCGCGGTCTTGCCCTTGAGCGGCGTGAAATCGCCGGGCTCGCCGCCCCAATGCCGGTCGATGGCATCGCGCAGATAGGCGAGCCGCGCCGGGTTCAGCCGGTGGAGCATCGCCGACGAGCCTTTGGGGTTCCACCAGTCGGCGGCGAGCTTGCCGAAATGCTCAGCTTCGCGGGGGTCAATCGTTGCTATTATTGCCTTCGCCATTCCTCCCCCCTATCAGCCCCGCCATCCTATCCCAAGGCCCGGAAGAAGCTTCCCCTCCATGGCACGCATCGTGATGAAATTCGGCGGCACCTCGATGGCGGGGATCGAGCGGATTCGCAGCGTCGCCGCGCGGGTGAAGCGCGAATGGCAGGCGGGCAACCAGGTCGCGGTCGTGGTCTCGGCGATGGCGGGCGAGACCGACCGGCTGGTCGGCTTCTGCCGCGAGGCCTCGTCGCTCTACGATCCCAAGGAATATGACGTCGTCGTTTCGGCCGGCGAGCAGATCACCAGCGGGTTGCTGGCGATCGCGCTCCAGGCGATCGGCGTGCCCGCGCGCTCGTGGCTCGGCTGGCAATTGCCGGTCCACACCAGCGATGCGCACGCGTCGGCCCGGATCGAGGATATCGACACCGCCGAGCTCGACGCCAGCCTCGCCAACGGCGAGGTCGCGGTGATCCCGGGTTTCCAGGGCGTCGCCGAAGGCAACCGCGTCACCACGCTGGGCCGCGGCGGATCGGATACATCGGCTGTCGCGGTCGCTGCCGCGATGAAGGCCGACCGGTGCGACATCTACACCGATGTCGACGGGGTCTACACCACCGACCCGCGCATCGTGCCGCGCGCGCGCAAGTTGAAGCGCGTCACTTATGAGGAAATGCTCGAGCTCGCGAGCGTTGGGGCCAAGGTGCTCCAGACGCGCTCGGTGGGGCTCGCCATGAAGGAAGGCGTCCGCGTCCAGGTGCTCTCGTCGTTCGTCGATGCCGACGCCGACGCCGAACCCGGCACGATGATCGTGGGCGAAGAGGAGATTGACGACGTGGAACGCCAGCTCATCACCGGCATCGCGCACGACAAGAACGAGGCCAAGATCACCCTGGTCGAGGTGCCCGACCGGCCCGGCGCGGTCGCCGCGATCTTCGGCCCGCTCGCCGAGGCGAACATCAATGTCGATGTGATCGTCCAGAATGTCGCCCACGCGACGGGTTCGACCGACGTGACCTTCACCGTTCCCGCCGCCGAACTGGCCCGCGCGCTCGACGTGCTGCAAAAGGCGCAGGTCGCGATCGGCTACAACAAGCTGGTCCATGACAGCCGTGTCTCGAAGATCTCGATCGTCGGCGTGGGGATGCGCAGCCATGCCGGCGTCGCCGCGACCATGTTCAAGACGCTGGGCGAGCGCGGGATCAATATCCTCGCCATCGCCACCTCGGAGATCAAGGTCAGCGTGCTGATCCATGAGGACGAGACCGAGCTGGCGGTGCGGCTTCTGCACACCGCCTATGGGCTCGATGCGGAGGACGTGGCGGCCTGAGCGCCGCTACTGGATCAGCGTTCCCTGCACCAGCGCGCCGACTTCCAGCCGCTCCTGCGCGCTGAGCTCGGGCCGCCAGATATCGAAGATCAGCACGACGCGGTCCCGATCGCTGTCGTTCCAGGCCTCATGCTCGATCGTGTCGTCGAATATGATCAGCTTGCCCACTTCCCATTCGCGCACCTCGTTGCCTACGCGAAAGCCGCATCCCGGGGGCACGATCAGCGGCAGGTGGCAGATCAGCCTGGTGTTGAACATGCCGGTATGCGCGGTGATCCGCGCGCCGCCGCGCAACAGCGAGAACATCGCGGTCGGCGCATTGGCCGTGTCCAGCAGCGGAGCCCTATGCAGCGCGTCCCAAGTGCGCGGGCAAGGGGCGATCACCGCTTCATCGCGCACGCCGTTCTCGACGAGGAAATTGACGCTCCAGTCGGGGCTGTCGCGCAACTGCCGGCCGCTGGTGCGCGGGCGGTTGGGATCGGCATGGATATAGGGCCGGAACCCTTCCATCCGCCCCGCCAGCAGCCCGTTCAGCTCATCGAGGATCGCGCCGGTCGCGGCTTCGATCCCCGGCACCCAATCGAAGGTGTCGGTATCGTAGAACTGGATTTGGGGCAGCCCCGGGAAATAATAGCCGGTCGGCTCCTGCGCGTAGATGCGCTTGCGGCCGGCGAGGATGTCGATCGACTGCTGGAAGCGCGGGCTGCGCCCCTCGGCTGGGAATCCGCGCGCGGTGAGCACGGCCTCGCGGTCCGCGTCGATCCGGTCGCGCCACCGCCCGACCGCCGCCTCCGCGCGCTGGAGATCAGGGGCGAGACTGTCGGGGATCTGCTGGTCGGCGGCGAGCGTCAGCGCGACCTCGTAGAAGCTCAGCGCGCCGCGGTCGTCGCCCGCCCGGGTCCGGCAATCGCCCTTCATGATGTTGCCGCGCACCGCCTTGGGCTCGAGCGCGAGCAGCCCGTCGACCGCTGCTTCCTCGCCTGCCGCATCGTCCTCGGCGCGGCAGGCGGTGGCGAGCAGCAGCCAGATCTGGCTGTTCGCCCGGCCGGTGCGGGTCACTGTTTCGAGATGCCGCCGCGCCTCGCCCGCGCGCCCCTGCTGGAGCGCCTCGGCACCCTGGCGCACCAAAGCCAATGCCTGATCGTTGGTCAGTTGCATCGCGCTTTCCTACCCAGCCCGTCCATGCGATGCAAAGCCATGCGCATCTGGACTCTCCCGATCCTCGCGGCCTGTCTTCTCGCCAGCGGCGCGGTGGCGCAGCGCATCGCCCGGCCGGTGCTCGCCGAGAGCTTCGAAGGCGAGGGCGCGGTGGCGAAGGCGCTGCTGCGCGATCCCCGCCTCACTATCGCCGATGGCGAAGGTGTCGGCGGCGGGCGGGCGCTCAAGGCGACCTATGTCGGCGGGCCGGTGGGGAGCGAAAGGCTGGTGCGACATCTGCCGGTCGGCGAGCGCGGCCTTGAATATACGCTCCAATATGATGTGAAGTTCGATCGCGATTTCCAGTTCGTGCGCGGCGGCAAGCTTCATGGCCTCGGCCCCGACAGGCCCGTCACCGGCGGCGACCCGATCCGTCCCGATGGCTGGAGCGCGCGCGTGATGTGGCGCACCGGCGGGCATGTCGAGCTCTACACCTATCACCAGGACCAGCGGGGCAAATATGGCGACAAGGGCGAGGTGGTGAAGCCGCTCTCGTTCCAGCCTGGCCGCTGGTATTCGGTCTCGCTCCATGTCCGGCTCAACGACAGCGCGGAGGCCGCGAACGGCTTTGTCCGCCTCTATGTCGACGGTGCGCTGACCGAGCGGCAGGAGGGGCTCAGGCTACGCGGCGTGGTGAGCGACGACACGCTGATCGGCAGCTTCCTGTTCAGCACCTTCCACGGCGGCAACGACCCAAGCTGGGCGCCGAAGAATGGCGATGGCGGCTATGCCAATGTCCACGCCTGGTTCGACAATTTCGCGGTGTGGCGCGGCGAGCGAGTCCGCGCCCGGCCCGGACTTTGACGCGCCCGGGACCTATTTGACGAATTCGGGGGCCAGCTTCATCACGATGCCGTTTTCATCGCCCTTCTCCCATCGCAGGCCGGCGGGCGTGCCGCTGCACAGCGGCAGGAGCGTTGCGTAAACGGTGTTGTCGAGGCCGTACATCGTCCCGGTATTGCCATCGAAATCGCTGATTTCCTCGCGGATTTTCCGCAAGCCCTCGACCCGGCCGTTACTAATCGTCAGGTCGTAATAGACGGTGTGCTGGGAATTCATGACGTTCCTGCCGCATCCGACAATCGCCGCGGATTGCAGCATGTCGGCGCCCGAACCGGTGCGCGGAAACACGAAGATGTCGACATAAAGGTCGCCGCCCCTGCGCTCGATCGTGGTCATGTCGGCGACGACCACCGTCTTGTGCGCCGTGGTGGTGAGCACGACGAAATCGTCCGCGAGCGCGGGCGAGGCGCAAAGCATCCCCAGCAATGATGCCACAACAGCGCCGGTCGTCCCGAATCCCATTTTTTGCCTTCCCCTCGTCCGCGATGCGATGAGCCTTATGGCCGAACATATCCTATTGGCAACGAACCCTTTCCTCCGTCTGAACCGGGAGGTTCGGTGCGGCACTTGCCCCCCGGCATACGGAGCGGCTAGGCGGCACGGATGAACACAGCATCCACTGTCGGCGCGGAGCGCCTTGCCCGCCGCATGAAACGCGGCGTGGAATTCCTCGGCAGCGAAGTCGCGATCATGTGCGGCGCGATGTCGTGGGTGAGCGAGCGCAACCTTGTCGCCGCCATGTCCAACGCGGGTGGATTCGGGCTGATCGCGTGCGGGGCGATGACCCCCGAGCTGCTCGATGCCGAGATCGCGGGCACCAGGAAGCTGACGGACAAGCCGTTCGGGGTGAACCTGATCACGATGCACCCCCAGCTCTTCGACCTGATCGAGGTCTGCAACAAACACGGCGTCAGCCATGTCGTGCTCGCGGGCGGCCTGCCGCCGCCGGGCAGCCTCGACGCGATCAAGGCCAATGGCGCCAAGCTCATCTGCTTCGCCCCCGCGCTCAGCCTCGCCAAGAAGCTCATCCGGTCGGGCGTCGACGCGCTGGTGGTCGAGGGCATGGAAGCGGGCGGGCATATCGGACCGGTCTCGACCAGCGTGCTCGCGCAGGAGATCCTCCCGGAAGTCTCCGAGCAGGTGCCGGTGTTCGTCGCGGGCGGGATCGGCCGCGGCGAGGCGATCGCCGGCTATCTCGATCAGGGCGCGGCGGGCGTCCAGCTCGGCACCCGCTTCGTCTGCGCGACCGAGAGCATCGCGCATCCCAATTTCAAGCGCGCCTTCATCCGCGCCTCGGCCCGCGACGCGGTCGCCAGCGTCCAGATCGATCCGCGGCTCCCCGTCATTCCGGTCCGCGCGCTCAAGAACGCCTCGACCGAGAGCTTCACCGCCAAGCAGATCGAAGTCGCCAAATTGCTCGACGAGGGCAAGGTCGAGATGCTGGAGGCCCAGCTCCAGATCGAGCATTACTGGGCCGGCGCGCTGCGCAAGGGCGCGATCGACGGCGATGTCGACAATGGCTCGCTGATGGCCGGCCAGTCGGTCGGCATGGTGACGAAGGAAGAGCCGGTCGCCGAGATCATCGCCACCCTGATGGCCGAAGCCGCGCACGCGCTGGAGAAGCGCGCGGCGTAGAAAGTGCTGTTCCCCGGCCTTCGCCGGGGAACAGATTGGCGATTGCTAGGCGATACGTCCAGGCGTTATCCTTCCGGAATGAACGCGGTTGCGGCCAATCGACCCGGCGCGACGTTTTCGATCCGCGCCTTCGCGCTGGTGCTGGCGGCACTGGTGACGGCGATTCCGCTGTTCCTGCTGTTGCTCGGGCTGTCGATCAAGACGGCGCAGGCGATCCGCGAGTCGCGCCTGTCGGTCGATCTGATCGAGATCCCGCCCCCGCCGCCACCCGAGCTGCCGCGTCCGGCGCAAGCGCATCCGGCCGAACGCGCCGCCGCGCCTGCCGCCGCCCAGGCGCGTCCCGCTTCGCTGGTCGACCAGAGCCGGACCCCGCTCGAGGCCCCGCCCGCGCCCGCCGCCGCCGATGCGAGCGCGGCGGGGACGGGCGAGGGGCCGGGCACCGGGCTCGGCGGCGACGGCCCCGGCGGCAATGGCGATGGCGCCATCGGCGGCACCGTCGCCCGCGTCCCGGTCCGCGGCGAGGCGAGCTGGATCTACAAGCCCGACAATGCCGCGCTGATGCCGTTCAGCCCGCAGCGCGCGGGCGTCGAGGGGGTCAACGGCCAGGTGCTGCTCACCTGCCGGGTGCTGCGCAACCGCCGCGTCGCCGATTGCCGCGTCGCATCCGAACGGCCGCGCGGCTATGGCTTCGGCAGGGCCGCGGTCGAGGCGTCGCGGACCTTCCGGCTCAATCCGCCGACGCTCGACGGCGAGCCCGACGAAGCGCGGCGCGTCGCCATTCCGGTCAGCTTCAATAATCGCCGTTGATTTGCCGGCTGGCGCCTGTCGTCGCGGTTGAATCGCAAAGGGCGGCGCCCCCTGGGGAGCGCCGCCCTCCGCTTCCGGAAGCCGATGGGGTCAGCCCCGGTTGCGCACAATGCGGAAGAGCCCGCCGATGATGCCGAAGGTCCAGATCACAGCGACCACGACGAACGCGATCCTCAGCGACAGGTCGAGGCTTTCCTGGAGCTTGGCGGCCTGCTCGGCCGCCATGCCGGTCGAGACTACGGTCACCCAATGCCCGTCCTGATAGACGACGAACAGCAAAGCCAGCGCACCCAGCGCGGTCACCGTGCCGAGCACCCCCAGCACCGCCTTCCAGCGGGGCCGCAGCCACTTGATCAGATTGTGCATCAGCTGGACCGAGGCGAGGATCAGGATCGGCCAGTAAAGCTCGGTGAAGATCGGGCTGGGCTGGAGATGGAAGTCGGCGCCGCCGGTCGTCCAGGGGATATGGATCGTGCTCGTCCACCACAGGATGAAGACGATGCCGAGCGCGACTTCGGCCGCCGATTCCCACGGCCCCTGCTGCTTGTCGAGCACGTCGGGCAAATTCTCCGGCACCCATTTGACGACATGGTCGGCGGGGAAGCCGACGCGCTCGATCACCGCGAAGACGATCGTGATGATCGCCGCGTTGACGAGCACCGCGTTGAAGATGCCCGACATGGACTCCGCCCAGACCAGCAGCAGATTGTCGCCGCCCGAGAACACCGCCTTGCCGACGCTGACCGCGATAACGATCGCCACCACGATCATCAGCACGATCCGCATGACGGAAAGATAGAAGGGAAAGACCGAAGGCCCGATCAGATATTGATGCGTGCGGAAGCGCGAGGCGACCACCAGCGGATGGCCGAATTCCTTGAGCAAGGCGCTGGTCTCATCCTTCGTCAGCGGACGGCCCAGGCCTTCCTCGCGATCCTCGACGCGGCTCATCAGATCGTCGCGAAGCTCGGCGACGATATCGTCGGCCTTGGCGGGGGGAAGGTTGCGCCGGATGGCGTGCAGATAGCGGTCGATCAGTTCCATCACTTGGTCCCTTCGTTCAGGCGGAGGATCGATTCGGAAATCGCGTTCCATTCGCTCAGGAGTTGCGCGAGGGTTTCCTCGCCTTCGGGCGACAGGCGGTAGAAGCGCTTGTTGCGCCGCGCCTCCTCGCGCCATTCGCTGGTGAGCAGGCCCTGCGTCTCGAGGCGGCGGAGCAGCGGATAGAGCGCGCCTTCGTCGATCGGCAGGCCGGCATCCTCGAGGCTCTGCCTCAAGGTGTAGCCGTAGCGCTCCTCGCGAAGCGCCCCGAGCACAGCAAGCACCAGCGACCCGCGCCGGAGCTCGATACGCATCTTCTCGAACAGGTCTTCCTCGACTGGCATGACTATGTCTCACATCGTGTATGACACACACTGTATGACACATAGTACTGTGCGGCGCAAGGTATAAAATGCGCGCGCCTCACTTGGCGGCTGGCCCGCCTATCTGTTAGCGCTCCCACATGGCCCTGACCGCTGCCGCATCAGCCCGCGAAATCCTCACGCGCCTCCACGACGTGATGGCGAAGCGGCTGCCCGCCCAATCGAAGCTCAATTCGGTGGTCGAGATCATCGGCAAGGTGCTCGATAGCGAGGTCTGCTCGATCTATCTGCTGCGCGAGGGCGTGCTCGAACTCTATGCCACGCGCGGGCTGGCGCAGGCCGCGGTCCATGTGACCAAGCTCGCGCTGGGCGAGGGGCTGGTCGGCACGATCGCCGCCAATGTCGAGACGCTCAACCTCGACGAGGCGACCAGCCATCCCGACTTCGCCTATCGCCCCGAAACCGGGGAGGAGGCGTTCCACAGCTTCGCCGGGGTTCCGATCATCCGACGCGAACGTGCGGTGGGCGTGCTTGCGGTCCAGCATGCCGCCGCGCGAAAATACGCCGATGTCGAAATCGAAGCGCTGCAGACCGTCGCGATGGTCCTTTCCGAACTGATCGCCAATGCCGATCTGGTCGACGCCGCCGCCGGCGCCTCGGCGCGGCCGCAATCGACCGCGGCGGTGCGCGTCTCGGGGTTCAAGCTGGTCGAGGGGATGGCCGCCGGGGTCGCGGTCTTCCATCAGCCGCGCATCCATATCGAGCATACCGTCGCCGAGGATATCGAGGCCGAGCGCCACCGCGTCTATGCCGCGTTCGACAAGATGCGCGAGCAGATCGACCGGATGGCCAACCAGGCCGAGTTCGGCGGCGGCGGCGAGCATGACGAAGTGCTCGAGATGTACAAGATGTTCGCGTACGACGAGGGCTGGAGCCGCCGGATCAACGAGGCGATCGATTCCGGCCTCACCGCCGAGGCGGCGATCGAGCGGGTCCAGCAGCGCACCCGGATGCGGATGCGCGAGATCGATGACCCCCTCCTTCGGGATCGGATGCACGATCTGGAGGATCTCTCCAATCGCCTGATCCGCATCGTCTCGGGCAAGCTCGGCACCGCGGCGCAGATGGGGTTGCGCCACGATTCGATCCTGATCGCGCGCAATCTCGGCCCCGCCGAACTGCTCGAATATGATCGCCGCCGGCTCAAGGGCGTGGTCCTCGAGGAGGGCTCGCTCACTGCGCACGTCATCATCGTCGCGCGCGCGATGGGAGTGCCGGTGCTGGGCCGGGTCAAGGACGTCAAGCAGCTGATCGCCGAGGGCGACATGCTGCTGCTCGACGTCGCCGAGGAAAGCCTGTTCATCCGCCCCACCACGCCGATGGAGGAGGCGTTCGAGGCCAAGCTCGCGCTCAGCCAGAAGCGCCGCGCCGCCTTCGCCCGGCTGAAGGGCGAACAGCCGGTCACCAAGGACGGGCACCGCGTCACGGTGATGGTCAATGCCGGGCTGCGCGACGATCTCGCCGCGCTGGACCTGACCGGGGCCGACGGGATCGGCCTGTTCCGCACCGAATTCCAGTTCCTCGTCTCGGCGACTTTGCCGCGCCCGGCGGAGCAGCAGAAGCTCTACAAGACCGTGCTCGATGCCGCGGGCGACCGCCCGGTCACCTTCCGCACGGTCGATATCGGCGGCGACAAGGCCTTGCCCTATCTCAACCATGACGAGACCGGCGACGAAGAGAATCCGGCGATGGGCTGGCGCGCGCTGCGCCTCGCGCTCGAACGCGACGGGCTGATGAAGGTGCAGGCGCGCGCTTTGCTCGAGGCAGGCGCGGGCAGGACGCTCAACATCATGTTCCCGATGGTCTCCGAGCCCTGGGAATTCGACGAGGCCCAGGCGATCTTCGAGGCGCAGCGCGCCTGGCTCGCGTCGCGGGGCAAGAAACTGCCCACCGAGATCCGCTATGGCGCGATGCTCGAAGTGCCCGCGCTCGCCGAGGTGCTCGACCTGCTGCTGCCCAAGATCGATTTCCTGTCGATCGGCACCAACGATCTGACTCAGTTCCTCTTCGCCGCCGACCGCGCGCATCCCAAGCTGGCGCTGCGCTACGACTGGCTGAGCCCGTCGATCCTGCGATTCCTCAAGCGGGTGAACGATCAGGCGCAGGCCGCCGGGGTGCAGGTCGCGGTATGCGGCGAGATGGGCGGAAGGCCGCTCGAGGCGATGGCGCTGATCGGGCTGGGGATCGACCGGCTGTCGATCACCCCCGCCGCGGTCGGCCCGATCAAGGCGATGGTCCGCTCGCTCGATCGCGCCGCCCTGGTCGCGCACATGGCCGAGGCGCTCAAGGCGCCGCCCCGCGCGCTCAGGGAGTCGCTGACCGCCTGGGCGGGCGATCATGGGGTTGAACTGGCCTGATCCGTAGATGGAATCGTGCGGCGCGGCGTTGACAGTGGCCCGCCCCTGAGAGACACCGCGAGGCATGGCGGGACCCATGCAGTAACCCTTCCGCCGGAGGACAGGATGGAAGGCGAGCCCGAGCCGGAAGCGACGCTATTTCCCCAGACGGTGGGGGAGAAGCTGCGCGCGGCGCGCGAGGCGCAGGGCGTGTCGCTTGCCGAGGTCGCGGCGAACACCCGCATCCCGCAGCGGCATCTCGAGGCGATCGAGAAGTCCAGCTACGCGTCCTTGCCCTCGATCACCTATGCGCTGGGCTTCGCCAAGGCCTATGCCCGCGCGGTCGATGTCGACGAGGTCGCGATCGCGCGCGAGCTGCGCGGCGAGCTTTCGACCACCTATGAGCCCCGCGCCGCGCCCGCGCCGGTCTATGACCTGGACGGACCCCGGCGCTCGGCCCCCGGCGGGCTGATCTGGGTGAGCCTGATCATCGTCGTGCTGCTCGTCGCCGGAATCGGCGTCTATTACGGCACCGATCTGATCCGCGGCTCCGCGCCCGAGGCCGAGGGCCTCGTGATCCCGCCCGAGGAAACCCCCACGCCCGAGCCCGGCAATGAGGTGATCGCCGCGGGCGGCGGCCAGGTGTCGCTGATCGCGCTCGACACGGTGTGGCTGCGCGTCACCGACGGCACCGGCAAGACCTTGTTCGAAAAGGAAATGAAGGCGGGCGAGCGCTATGACGTCCCCGCCGATGCCGATCATCCGCGCGCCCGGATCGCCCGGCCCGACAAGGTCCAGGTGACGCTCAACGGCTCGAACGTCGCGCCGCTCGGCGAGGGCGCGGTGACCGTCGATGTCGAGATCAGCGCCGACGCCCTGATGGCGCGCGGCCAGCCGGGGGCGGCGCCGTCGCCCGCCGCCACATCCGCGCCGCTGACCGGAGTGCCGGCCCGGCAGCGTCCGGCGCAGCGGGCGAGCCCCACCGCAACCACGCCACCGCCCGCCGCGCCGGTGGTGACGAACGCGTCCGCCACGCCTTAAGGCTGGCGGCAGGGGGGACGTGTCCGCTATACCGGCGCATCCTTCGTTTCCAATATTCCACCGGGGGGTGTGAAGATGCGTATCAGACTGGCAGCCGCGGCCTTTATCGCCGTGATCTCCTTCACCGGCTTTTCGGGTGTCGCGCAGGCGCAGACCGCGCTCGAAGCGCGCGTCGATCGGCTCGAGCGCGAGATGCGCGCGGTCCAGCGCAAGGTCTTTCCGGGCGGCGCGGGTGCCACCGTCGAGCCCGAGATCACCGCCCCCGCCATCGACGGCGATACCGGCGGCTCGTCGAGCCCGGTCGCCGATCTGACCGCGCGCGTCGTGGCGCTCGAGGGCCAGGTGGCGACGCTCACCGGCCAGCTCGAACAGACCCAGCATCGCGTCCGCCAGCTCGAGGATGCCTTCGCCGCCTACAAGCGGACCACCGACGCGCGGCTCAAGGCGCTCGAGGACAGCGCGAGCGCGATGCCCCCCGCGCCGGCGGTGACCGCCGAAACCAATACGGTGGTCGAAACCCCCGCGACCCGGCCCAGCGCGCCGCCCGCGGCGTCGACCACGCCCCCCGCGACGCTCAATCCGCCCAAGCCTGCGCCCACCGGAACGCGTGCCGCCCGGCTCGCCGCGGTCCAGCGGCCCGATACTGGCGATGCGGCCGAGGACGGCTATGTCTATGGCTATCGCCTCTGGTCGGCCCAGCTCTATCCGGAGGCGCGCAAGGCGCTGGAGGAAGTCGTCGCCAAATATCCCAAGCATCGCCGCGCCAGCTTCGCGCAGAATTTGCTCGGCCGCGCCTATCTCGATGCCGGCGCGCCCAGCCTCGCCGCGGTCGCCTTCTACGAGAATTACAAGAAGAACCCGAGCGGGGAGCGCGCGCCCGACAGCCTCTATTATCTCGCCCAGGCGCTGACTCAGCTCAAAAAGCCCTCCAGCGAGATCTGCAAGGTCTATGCGGAGCTGCTCCAGCTCTATGGCGACAAGATCTCCGAGGAGATGAAGGCGGGTGTCGCCGAGGGGCGTGCCCGCAACAAGTGCAAGTAGAAGCGGCCCGGTTCGCCGCCGACCTGGAGGCTGCTCATGGCGGCCCCCTTCCCGCCGATGCCCGCATCGCGCTCGCCGTGTCGGGCGGGCCGGACAGCATGGCGATGCTGGCGCTGGCGCATGCCGCCTTGGGCGATCGCGCGATCGCGGCCACCATCGACCACCGGCTGAGGCCGGAGGCGGCGGACGAGGCGGCGATGGTCGCCGGCTATTGCACCACGCTGGGCGTGCGCCACGCCATCCTCACGCCCGGCGCCCCGATCGCGGGCGCGAGCATCCAGGCGCGGGCGCGCGAGGCGCGTTACGCGCTGCTGGAAGCATGGGCGGCCGGGGAGGGCGCCGCCGCATTGCTCACCGCGCACCATGCCGACGATCAGGCCGAAACCTTGCTGATGCGCGCCGCGCGGGGATCGGGAATCTCCGGACTGGCGGGAATCCGCGGCAGGCGCGATCTGGGGCGGGTGGCGCTCCTCCGCCCGCTGCTCGGCTGGCGGCGCGCGGAGCTTCGCGCCGTGGCAGAGGAAGCGGGTGCGCCCTTTATCGACGATCCCAGCAACAGCGACGAGGCGCATGACCGCACGCGCTTCCGGCGGCTGCTCGAAGCCAATCCCTGGCTCGATCCCGCCGCGCTCGCCGCATCGGCTGGCCATGTCGCCGAAGCCGAGCGTGCCATGGCCGAGATCGCCGATCATTTCTGGCGCGAGCGCGCCCGCGATACAGGCGGCGCGACGCTGGTCGATACCACCGGCCTGCCTCGCGAAATCCGCCGCCGCCTCGCCCGGCGCGCGATCCGCGTCTATGATCCCGGCTTCAGCGACGCCGCCAATATCGAAGCCTTGCTCGATTCGCTTGGCGGCGGCGGTGGCGCCAGCCAGGGCAAGGTCATGGCGGCAACCTATGGCACGTCCTGGAGTTTTCGGCTTGCGCCGCCCCGGCGATCACACTGATCGACCCAAAGAACGCACCGTTCCATTGCCATTAACCCCCGTGCGCCTATCTTGGTGTCACGCGAAAGGTGACCAGACTCGATGAACGACAACGACAAGCAGAATGGCGGCGAGGGCGGCGGTGGCAGCCCCTGGATGAAGAGCCTGCTGATCTGGGTGGGAATCCTGGCGGCGCTCGCGCTGTTCGTGACGATGTTCGACAGCCGCAGCGCGACGCCCGCGGGCAATTCGATCCCCTATTCGACCTTCCTCGACAAGGTCGATGCAGGCGAGGTCAAGGAGGTCAATCTCTCGCCCGGGCTCGTCACCGGCAGCTTCACCGACAACGCCAAGTTCCGCGTCAACACGCCGACCAGCGACCCCACGCTGATGCCCGCGCTGCGCAAGAAGGGCGTGACGATCAATGCGCGTCCCGAAGAGACGCCGTCGATCTGGCTCTATCTCCTCTATCAGTCGCTGCCCTTCCTGCTCTTCCTCGGCATCGCCTTCTTCGTGCTGCGCCAGATGCAGAAGAATTCGGGCTCGGGCGCGATGGGCTTCGGCAAGTCGCGCGCGCGTCTCCTCACCCAGAAGGAAGGCAAGGTCACCTTCGACGACGTCGCCGGCATCGACGAGGCGCGCGAGGAGCTGGAGGAGATCGTCGAGTTCCTCAAGGACCCGACCAAATTCGCCCGGCTCGGCGGCAAGATCCCCAAGGGCGCGCTGCTGGTCGGCTCGCCCGGCACCGGCAAGACACTGCTCGCCCGCGCCATCGCGGGCGAGGCGGGCGTGCCCTTCTTCTCGATTTCGGGCTCGGACTTCGTCGAGATGTTCGTCGGCGTCGGCGCCAGCCGTGTCCGCGACATGTTCGAACAGGCCAAGAAGAGCGCGCCGTGCATCGTCTTCATCGACGAGATCGACGCGGTCGGCCGCTCGCGCGGCGGCGGCATCGGCAACCAGAATGACGAGCGCGAGCAGACGCTCAACCAGCTGCTCGTCGAGATGGACGGGTTCGAGGCGAACGAAGGCATCATCATCATCGCCGCGACCAACCGTCCCGACGTGCTCGATCCCGCGCTGCTGCGCCCGGGCCGCTTCGACCGCCAGGTCGTGGTGCCGACCCCGGACATCGAGGGCCGGGTGAAGATCCTCCAGGTCCATATGCGCAAGGTGCCGCTGGCGCCTGACGTCGATGCGCGCGTCATCGCGCGGGGCACACCGGGCTTTTCGGGCGCCGATCTCGCCAACCTCGTCAACGAGGCGGCGCTGCTCGCGGCGCGGCGCGGCAAGAGGCTGGTCGCCGCCAGCGAGTTCGACGAGGCGCGCGACAAGGTGCTGATGGGCCCCGAGCGGCGCTCGATGGTGATGAACGAGGATGAGCGGAAGATGACCGCCTATCATGAGGCCGGCCATGCGCTCGTCTTCATGCACGAGCCGGCGTCGGATCCGATCCACAAGGCGACGATCATCCCGCGCGGCCGCGCTTTGGGCATGGTCCAGCCGCTGCCCGAGCGCGATTCGTACAGCTATCACCGCGACAAGATGCACGCGAACCTCGCGGTTGCGATGGGCGGCCGCGTCGCCGAGGAGCTGATCTTCGGCTATGACAAGGTCTCGTCGGGCGCTTCGGGCGACATCCAGCAGGCGACGCGCCTCGCGCGCGCGATGGTGACGATGTGGGGCATGTCCGACAAGGTCGGCCCGATCGAGCACACCTATGCCGACGACAGCTATCTGGGGCATGGCGGGCTTCGCAACGCGCCGATGTCCAGCGACACGTCCAAGCTGATCGACGCCGAGATCAAGGGCCTGGTCGAAAGCGGGCTGAAGCGCGCGCGCGACGTGCTGACCGAGCATGTCGATAAGCTGCACCTGCTCGCCAATGCGCTGCTCGAATACGAGACGCTGACCGGCGAGGAGATCAAGCGGCTGATCACGATCGGCGATATCGGCCGCGAGGATCCCGCGGGCATCCACAAGCCGCTGCCCAGCGGCGGCACCTCGATCCCCAAGATCCGCCGCCCCAAGCCGTTCGGCAACCCGACCCCGCAGGGCGCGTAAGCGGCAATGGTTGCCGCGGCGGTGCAATGCATCGCCGCGGCGACGCGGTTCAGGTCATTCCGAGCAGCACGAGCAGCAGCAGGAAGATGATCACCACGATCCAGATGCCGACGAGCAGGGCCAGCGTGCGCAGCACCGCCGAGTACCAGCGCAGCTCATAGGCCTGCTTCATCTGCCGGAAGAGGTGGACGACGGGGATAACCAGCGACGCCGCGACGACAAAGCCTTCGGACAGCCCCAGCGTCGCCGCCACGGTGATGACGATGAACAGCAGCGACATGAACGCGATCGAGTAAGTGATGAAGATCGCGTGGTCGTAAAGACGGTACTGGCGCTTCCAGAAGAACAGCAGCCACACGAAGGGCAAGGAGAGCGGGATCAGCAGCCAGGAGAATTTATAGATGCTCGACTGGAGCTTGTAGAGCATCAGCGACGGGTTTTTCTGCCATTTCTCCAGCCCGTGATCGAGCACCGCCCAGCCGGTCTTGCGCGTGTTGTCCGCGCTGTTTCTCACCCCGCCGTTCGTCTGCTTCGCCAGCGCGTCGAGCGCCTTGAGCCGCTGATCGGCCTGGAGGATCCGCTGATTGTCCCGGACTCGCCTGGGATCGTTCGCCGCCCGCGCGTCGCGCTGCTCGATCAGCTCGGCGCGGTCCTCCTTCGCGGTCTTGATCGCCTGCTCGACCGCCGCCGGGGTGTTGAGATTGGCCTCGAGGTCGGTTGGCGCGGTGAGCCCCACCGCCGAGAAGACCGCGAACATCGCGAAGATCGAGAAGAGGAACAGCGCGATCGGCGAGACGAAGCGCGCCCGCTCGCCATGGATGTAGCGCCGCGTCAGCTCGCCGGGCCGCCAGACGAGCAGCGGCAGGGTGCGCCAGAACTTGCCGTCGAAATGGAAGACGCCATGGACGATGTCGTGGCCCATGCCGCTGAGCGTGCGATGGACATGCCCCGATTGGCCGCACTGGTGGCAATGCGATCCGATCAGCGCGGTGCCGCAATTGAGGCAGATGACTCCCGTCCGCGCGCCGCCTTCGCCCGCGCCCGGCTCCATGGCCCGGCCGAGCAGCCCGCCAGTGACGATTTCGCCCGCTGCTTCGAATTCCCCCATAGCGCTTTCGCTACCAGCTTCGACCCGCACGTGCTAGCGGGTCCGGCATGTCGGGGATCGAAGCCCATTCGCTGATCGCAGAGCTGGCCGCGCGCGCGCGCGCCGCCGCCGCGCGCCTCGCCGGGATGGACAGCGCGGCCAAAGCGCGCGCGCTGGCCGCGGCGGCGCGGGCGATCCGCGAGGACAGCGGCGCGATCGTCGCCGCCAATGAAGAGGATATGGCGGCGGGCGCGGCCAATGGCCTGTCCGCCGCCCTGCTCGACAGGCTCCGCCTCGATGCCGGACGCGTCGAGGCGATGGCGGCGGGAGTCGAAGCCGTCGCGACGCTGTCCGACCCCGTCGGCGAGGTGATCGAGCGCGTCGAGCGCCCTAACGGGCTGGTGCTCACGCGCGTCCGCATCCCGATCGGGGTGATCGGGATCGTCTATGAGAGCCGCCCCAACGTCACCGCCGATGCCGGCGCGCTCTGCTTCATGTCGGGCAATGCCGCGATCCTGCGCGGGGGCAGCGAGGCGATCCGCTCCAACCGCGCGATCCACGCGGCGCTCGCGCGCGGCCTTGGCGATCTCGCCGACGCGATCCAGCTGGTCCAGGTGACCGATCGCGCGGCGGTGGGCGCGATGCTTCAGGCAGAAGGCGCGATCGACATGATCGTGCCCCGCGGCGGCAAGAGCCTCGTCGCGCGCGTCCAGGCCGAGGCGCGCGTTCCCGTGCTCGCGCATCTCGACGGGATCAACCATGTCTATATCCACGCCGCCGCCGATCCGGCGATGGCGCGCGACATCGCGCTCAACGCCAAGATGCGCCGCACCGGCATCTGCGGTGCCGCCGAGACGCTGCTGATCGACACCGGCTTCGCCGACCCCGCCCCGATCCTGAAGGCGCTGGCGGATGCCGGCTGCGAGCTGCGCGGCGATGACGATATCCGGGCGATCGAGCCCCGCACCCTCCCCGCCACCTGCGAGGACTGGGACACCGAATATCTCGACGCGATCCTCGCGGTGAAGCGCGTTTCCGGCCTCGACGCCGCGATGGCGCATATCGCCGCGCACGGCTCGCATCACACCGACGCGATCGTCACTCGGGACGAAGCCGCCGCCGAACGCTTCCTCGCGCAAGTCGACAGCGCCATCGTCCTGTGGAACGCCTCGACTCAGTTCGCCGATGGCGGCGAGTTCGGCCTCGGCGCCGAGATCGGCATCTCCACCGGCCGCCTCCACGCGCGCGGCCCCGTCGCGCTGGAGGGGCTGACGACGTACAAATGGGTCGTGCGCGGGACGGGGCAGGTGCGGCCTTGAAGACCATGTATCATTTGTATACATTGGGTGCGTGAGCAAGACCGCCGTCATAACGACACGCGTTAGCGCGGAAACTGCCGAGCTCCTCGACAAGCTTGCCGCCCGGCTTGGCCGTTCGCGCGCCTGGGTCGTCGAGCAAGCAATCAAGCGCTACGTCGAGGAAGAACTCGAATATCTCGCTTTCATCCAGGTTGGCATCGACTCAGCGGATCGCGGCGAGCTGGTTAGCCAGGAGGATATGGAAGCCTGGTTTGAGAATCGCAGGCACCGAGCGGCAGCGGAATGAAGCGCGCCGAATGGACGCTTCCCGCTCAGGCTGATCTCGCGCGCATTGATGATTTCTACCTCGAACTGAGCCCGGATTTCGCCGATCGCCTTGGCCGCGAGGCCTTTCTTGCTTCCCGCTTTCTCGCCGAGAACCCGCGCGCCGGCTCGCCTGTCGATGGCGCTGTCCGAAAGTGGCGGATCAAGTCTTTCGACTATGTTCTGGTCTATCGCCCCACCGCTACGGGCGTGGAGATCTTGCGAATGCACCACGGCCGCGAGAACTGGCGCAAGGCATACGAGCTATGAAGCGCGTCGGCCTTCTCGGCGGATCGTTCAACCCGGCGCATTCGGGGCACCGCCAGCTCTCGATCCATGCGATCCGCGCGCTGGGGCTCGACGAAGTGTGGTGGATGGTCTCGCCGGGCAATCCGCTCAAGCCGGCCAGGGGCATGGCCCCGTTCGAGGCGCGCATGGCCTCGGCCCGCGCCATGGCCCGCCACGCCCCGATCCGCGTCACCGCGATCGAGAAGCGGCTCAAGACGCGCTACACGGTCGACACCCTCACCAAGCTGCCCCGCACCTTCCCGCGTCACCGCTTCATCTGGCTGATGGGCGCGGACAATCTCGCGCAATTCCATCAATGGCACCGCTGGCGCGATATCGCCCGGCAGGTTCCGATTGCGGTGGTCTCGCGTCCGGGTTATGATGCACCTGCTCACGCAAGTCCTGCGATGAGTTGGCTGCGGCGCGTTGTGCGGCCCGCAGGCCAGGCAAAAAACTGGACGCGATGGAGATTGCCGGCACTCGTGCTGTTGCGCTTCCGCCCCGATCCGACGTCGGCAACACGCCTTCGGGCCGCCGACCCTGCCTGGCACCGGCGTTTTGCGCCGTCCCCAACATCACATCGCACAGACCGGACCCTCTAGGAGCTATTTTGGCCACTCAACCCCATGTGCTGCGTTCGCCCGGTGCCGAGAGCGTCGAAGCCCTGCACCAGCTCATCCTCTCCTCGCTCGACGACGATCAGGCGGTCGAAACCGTCTCGATCCCGCTCGCGGGCAAGAGCAGCATCGCCGACTATATGGTCGTCGCCTCGGGGCGCTCGACCCGCCAGGTCGCGTCGATGGCGAACAAGCTCGCCGAGAAGATCAAGGCCGAGTTCGGCCGCTCGGCGCGCGTCGAGGGGCTGCCCACCGCCGACTGGGTGCTGATCGACGCGGGCGACGTGATCGTCCACCTGTTCCGCCCCGAGGTGCGCAGCTTCTACAATCTCGAGCGCATGTGGGCGTTCGGGGACGCCGGCACCGCCTGAACCGGTCCGCTGGATGAGCACCGACGCCCGAAACTCGCTGATCGCATGGGGCTCGGTCCTCGCGGTGATCGCCTTGTTTTGGGCGGGGCTTAACCTTCTCCCCGATTGGGAACTGCCTCGCTGGGCCCAGCCCTATTTTTGGGGACTGATCGGCATCCTGATCGTCGTCGACATCATCCGGCTGGCACTTCCGCAGCGGCGCCGCGACGCGCGCGAATAGGCCATGTTGCTCCACATCGTCGCGCGCGGGAAAATCGGGCGCAGCCCCGAAGCGGAGCTGGTCGATCGCTATCTGAAGCGCGTGACCTGGCCGACCAAGGTGACCGAATTGCCCGATACCGGCGGCAAGCCGCCCGAGGCGGCGCCCGGCACCCGCATCGTCCTGCTCGACGAGACCGGCGAGAACCTTCCCTCGCGCGTCCTCGCCGAGCGCCTCGGGGCTTGGCGCGACGACGGGGTGCGCGAGGTGCGCTTCATGATCGGCGCGGCGGACGGGTTCGATGACAGCGACAGGCGGGAAGCGCATCTCCTCCTCTCCTTCGGCCGCGCGACCTGGCCGCACCTGATGGCGCGCGCGATGCTCGCCGAACAGCTCTGGCGCGCCGCCTCGATCCTTGCCAACCACCCCTATCATCGCGAAGGATAAGGCATGGGTCCCGTCCGCAGCCTGTTCCTCGGAAGCGTGTTGGTGGGCATGCTCGCCATGGGCCAGCTCGCGGGCGCGCAGGTGCCGACGCTCGAGGAACAGCAATCCCGCCTCAAGGACGCGACCACCGCGTCGGAGCAGGCCAAGGCCCGCAGCGCCCAGCTCGAACGCCAGGCCGCCTCGGAGCGCGATCAGGCCGCGCAGGCGCGCCAGCAGGAAGCCGCCGCCGCCGAACGGATCAAGGGCGCCGAGGCCGATATCGCGGCGGCGCGCGCGCGCATCGGCATCGTCGACCGCCAGCTCGCCGCCCAGCGCACCCGCGTCGCCGAGCGGCAGGGACCGATCATGCGGCTGATCGCGGCGCTGCAATCCATGTCGCGCCGCCCCGCCGCGCTCGGGCTCGTCCAGCCGGGTTCGACCGAGGACATGGTCCATGTCCGCGCGGTGCTGGGCACCGTCATGCCCGTGGTCGAGGCGCGCACCGCCGATGTCCGCGGCGAGCTCAACCGCATCCGCAAGCTGCGCGCCGATGCCGAGGCCGCGGTCGCGTCGCTTCGCGATGGCCGCCGCCGGCTCGAGGAGGAGCGCATCGCGCTGGTCAAGCTCGAGGCCGAGCACCGGATGCGCTCGAAGGAGCTCGACAAGAGCGCGCTGGTCGAATCGGACAAGGCGCTGGCTCTGGGCGAGCAGGCGCGCGACATCGTCGACCAGATGGAGACGATGGGCGAGGCCGCCGAGCTCCAGACTGATCTGCAGGCGCTGCCGGGCCCGCTCCCGCGCCCGCCCCAGCCCGGCGAGACCGCCGTCGCGGTGCCGCGCCGTTCGGACATGGGGCCGGCCTATATCCTGCCGGTCCAGGGCCCGGTGGTGACCGGTCTCGGCGAGCTCTCGGCCACCGGGGTGCGCGCGCGCGGTCCCACCTTCGCACCCGCGCCCAATGCCCAGGCGGTCGCCCCGGCTCCGGGCAAGATCCTCTATGCCCAGGCGTTCCGCGATTATGGCGGGACGATCATTATCGATCACGGCAATGGCTGGACGACGCTGATCACCGGCCTCGCCGAGATTTCTGTCCGCAAGGGGGAGAGCGTCGCCCAGGGCATCGTCGTCGGCCGGGCCGCGGCGCAGAACCCCCGCGTCACCGTCGAGCTCCGCCGCCGCAGCCGCCCGATGGATCTCACGCGCATGCTGGATTGACTTTGTCAAAATCCTCCCCCGGTGGGGGAGGTGGCGCCCGAAGGGCGACGGAGGGGGTTCGCCACGAGCGACATCGCTCGGAGATACTCCCCCTCCACCGCTTCGCGGTCCCCCTCCCCCTCCCCCTCCGGGGGAGGATTTTTGTGAGCCGCCTATCTATTAACCCCGCACCGCCTCGTCCCGCTACGCGACACCGCGCGCCGCACCCTTTGCTCCGCCCCGCAAAAGCCGCTATCCTCGACCAACACAGTATCCGCGTATCTCACGGGAAGATTATTCGATGCTCCTCCGCCCCATCCTTCAGGTCACCGCCGCCGTCGGCGCGCTCGCGCTCGTTCCCGTCGCCACAGGGGCGATGGCGAGCGTCGATACCTCCAGCTATCGCGAGCTCGAGATCTTCATGGAGGTCTTCACGCGGGTGAAGGACCAATATGTCGACAAGGTCGACGATCAGACGCTGGTGAAGGGCGCGATCCAGGGCATGCTGTCGGCGCTCGATCCGCACTCCAGCTTCGCCGACGGGCTCGATTTCGACAATCTGAAGATCCAGACCGACGGCAATTATGGCGGGCTGGGGCTCGTCGTCACGATGGAGGATGGCGCGGTCAAGGTCGTCGCCCCCACCGAGGATACGCCGGCGGCGCGCGCGGGGATCAAGTCGGGCGACTTCATCACTCATCTCGACGGCAAGTTCATCGTCGGCGGCAGCCTCGACGAGGCGATCGAGGTGATGCGCGGCAAGCCGGGCACCTCGATCACGCTCACCGTGGTCCGCCCCGGCGCCGACAAGCCGCTCCAGTTCACTCTGGTGCGCGAGACGATCGTCCAGAAGCCGGTCAAATGGGAGATCCGCGGCCAGGTCGGCTATATCAACATCAACACCTTCACCGCGACCACCACCGCGGACACGCGCAAGGCGATCGAGGAGATCGAGAAGAAGCTCGGCCATCCGCCGCTCGGCTATGTCATCGACCTGCGCCAGAATGGCGGCGGGCTGCTCAGCGAGGCGATCGGCGTGTCGGATGTGTTCCTCAGCCATGGCGAAATCGTCTCTCAGCGCGGGCGCGAGAAGAACGATATCGAGCGCTATTATGCCGAATCGATGGTCCCGGGCGACATGGCGCGCGGGCTGCCGGTGATCGTGCTGGTCGATTCGGGCACCGCTTCGGCATCGGAGATCGTCGCCGGCGCGCTGCAGGACCATCACCGCGCGATCGTCATGGGCGAGCGCAGCTTCGGCAAGGGGTCGGTCCAGTCGATCCTGCCGATGGGCCCGCGCTCGGCGCTGCGCCTCACCACCGCCCGCTATTACACCCCCTCGGGCCATTCGGTGCAGGAAGGCGGCATCCGCCCCGATCTGCGCGTGCCGCAGCTGTCCGATCCGGACTACAAGACCCGCCCCGTCCTCCGCGAGGCGGATCTGCGCCGTCACCTGATCAACACCACCAATGTCGACGACAAGCTGCTGGAAGAAGACACCAAGGACGATCCGCGCTTCTCGGCGACTCCCGATCAGCTCAAGGCCAAGGGCGTGACCGACTTCCAGCTCCAGTATGCGCTCGATACGATCGCCCGGCTCGGGCCCGCGCCGCGCGGCGTCGCGGCGGCGAAGCCGAAGTAAGGCCAGGGCATGCGTAGCGATGGCCTGACCACGGCTCGCTGGGCCGCCCTGCTCGTGCCGCTCGCGCTGATGGCGGGGGCGCTCGGCTCGCAATATATCGGCGGGCTGTTCCCGTGCGAGATGTGCCATTGGCAGCGCTGGCCGCATTATGCGGCGATCGCGGTCGCGGCGTTGGCCTTCTTCGTCCCCGGCCGCGCGGCGCAGACGGGGCTGGTCGCGGTCGCGGCCTTGCTGATCGCCGCCAGCGGCGCGATCGGCGTGTTCCATGCGGGCGTCGAATATCATTGGTGGCCGGGAATCACGCCCTGCGCGGTGGGCGCCGATGCCGGGATGAGCGGCATGGACATCATCGACCGGATCCAGAAGAAGCCGATGATCAGCTGCGACGTGCCGCAATGGGATTTGTTCGGCATCTCGCTCGCCGGCTGGAACGCGATCGTCTCGCTCACCGGCGCGCTCGCCATCTTCTACCTGCTGCTGTTCCGGCGGGCCCGGGGATGAGCTGGAAGCCCGGCGATCCGCGCGAACGCATCCATTCGATGATCCGGGTCGATCAGGCGGGCGAATATGGCGCCACGCGAATCTATGCCGGCCAGCTTGCGGTGATGGGCGATCGTTCTCCCGCCGCGCGGTTGGTCGCGGGCATGGCGGCGCAGGAGGAGCGCCACCGCGCCTTTTTCGACGCGATGGTCGCGCGGCGCGGCGTGCGCCCCACCGCGCTGCAACCCTTCTGGAACGTCGCGGGTTTTGCATTGGGCGCGGTCACCGCCGCGATCGGGCCCGAGGCGGCGATGGCGTGCACCGCGGCGGTCGAGACCGAGATCGACCGGCATTATCGCGATCAGCTCGATGAACTGGGCGATACCGATCCCGAGCTGAGCGACGCAGTCGCCGAATTCCGCGCCGAGGAGCTCGAGCATCTCGATACCGCGCTGGGCGCGGGGGCTGAACAGGCTCCTGCCTATCCGGTCTTGTCCGGATTGATCCGGGCCGGGTGCCGTGCTGCCATTGCACTGTCGAAACGGATATGAGACTCGGGCGTTCAGCTTCGGAGTGCTAGTTTCGCGTTTCGCAAGTCAGGAGAGTCGGGCGATGTTGAAGAAAATCACCTGTGCCGCGCTGGTCGCCGCGCCCTTGCTGTGGGCCGCGCCCGCGCTTGCCCAGTCCAATCCGGGCGGCGTGCTGATCATCTATGGCCAGGACAAGTGCCCGACCAACCAGAATGGCGAGGAGATCCAGGTCTGCCGCCGGCTCGACGAATCGGAGCGCTTCCGCATCCCGCAGGACCTGCGCGAGGCCGAGGTGAAGCCCCAGCAGGAAAGCTGGGCGGTGCGCGCGCAGGGCGCACTCAATACGGGCGAGACCGGCATCGGCAGCTGCTCGACGGTCGGCCCCGGCGGCGGCACCGGCTGTTTCGGCCAGCAGGCCGCCCAGTCGCGCGCCGAAAACCGCAAGCGTAAGCAGGAGCAGGAGAATCTGCCGCTGCCCTGAGCGGTCAGGTCTCGCGCGCGATCCAGCCCGGCGCGGGCAGCCGTATCGCGTCGGCGATCAGCCAGATAATCGCGATGGCGCGGATCGCCGCCCAGAAGGCGATGTCGAACGGCGTCGCGGCGGGCCAGGCCTGTTCCAGCGACGCGAACCACCAGAATTCGGCGAAATAGGCGCCGATGCCGGCCCCCACGAACAGCGCGACCGGTTTCATCCGCGGCGCCGTCATCAGCAGCATCGGATAGAGCCAGAGATCGAATTGCGGCGAATAGACCTTGTTGGTCAGCAGGAACCAGCCAAGGACGGGCGTGAACAGGATCCACAGCCGCTCGCGGTGCAGCCGCCATCCGAACCCGATGATCGCCGCCGCGCCGAGCAGGAAGAGGAGCCCGGCATAGAGATTCCGGTCAGGGGTGGTGGTGACCCAGACTCCCGACGTCCCCAATATCTCCCATAGCGACGCCGCCGTCCCGCTGCGCTCGCTCGAGAAACGGTAGAATTCGCTCCAGCGCTCGAACGCCATCGCCGCCACCGGCAGATTGACCGCCGCCCAGGCCGCCACCGCCGCCACGCCGATCGCCGCCGCGAGCGCCAGCCTGCGCAGCCAGGGTTCGCGCGATCCGAACAGCGCGCCCAGCCCCAGCAGCGGCAGCATCAGCACCGGAAACAGCTTCGCCGCCATCCCCAGTCCCGCCGCCGCGCTCGCCCGGACCGGCTTGGCCCGCCGCGCGAGCAGCAATGCCGCGACCGCAAACACAATCGCCAGCAAGTCCCAGTTATGCCCGACATAGAGCACCAAAGGCGGCGCCAGCGCCCAGCCCCAGAGCCGCGGCGTATCGACTCCCGCGCCGCGCATCAGCCACAGGATCAGCCCCGCGAGCAGCGCGTTGGCCAGCGTGACGA
This sequence comes from uncultured Sphingomonas sp., assembly GCA_966251045.1. Classification (GTDB taxonomy): domain Bacteria; phylum Pseudomonadota; class Alphaproteobacteria; order Sphingomonadales; family Sphingomonadaceae; genus Sphingomonas. The sequence continues at coordinate 38,218 of CBINJP010000004.1, read as the reverse complement.
TGGCGAGGAAATGCATCGCATTGGCCCGCGCGCCGAACAGGCCCCGCGTGATCCCGCCCTCGATCCAGATCAGCGCGCCGGTCAGCACCGGATATTCCATCTGCGCCTGAACGTACGGAATCTCGCCCGCCGCGACCCCGCGTCCGGTCCAGAAGGGCACCGCGTCGCTGTAGCAGCCGGTGGTATATTGCTCGGCGCCGGTCCAGCCGCCCGGCGCGCAATGCGTCTTGAACAGCCAGCCCGCCGCGCAGGTGAGCGCGAGCGCGAGCATCAGCCGCCTGAATTCTCGGTCCCATTCCACCCGCATTGCTCTTTCTCGCCCGCGATGGGGGCGTGCGCAAGCCCGGCCGATTTCATGGAGCGGCCGAAGAAAAGGCTAACTGACACCTCTGTCAATTCTCTCCCGAGCGGCTAGGATAGCGCCAAAATGGGAGAGGTTATGTTCCGTACCGCCGCGATCGCCGTGCTGTTTCTTGCCACGCCCGCCGCCGCCAGAACGATCCATGTCGAGGCCGGCCCGAACGCGCAGGAGCGGCTCCAGGCCGCGCTGATCGAGGCGGCGCCGGGGGATGTCGTCCAGATCGGCGCGGGCCGCTTCGACCTGACCGACGGGCTCAGCCTCGATGTCGACCGCGTCACCGTGCGCGGCGCGGGGGCGGACAAGACCGTGCTCAGCTTCAAGGGTCAGCTCGGCGCGGGCGAGGGATTGCTGGTCACGTCCGATGACGTGGTGCTGCGCGGCTTCGCGGTCGAGGACAGCAAGGGCGACGGGATCAAGTCCAAGGGCGCCGACCGCATCGTCTACAAGGATATCCGCGTCGAATGGACCGGCGGGCCCAAGGCCACCAATGGCGCGTACGGCGTCTATCCGGTCGAATCGAAGTGGATCCTGATCGACGGCGTCACCGTCAAGGGCGCATCGGACGCGGGCATCTATGTCGGCCAGTCCGAACAGATCGTCGTCCGCAACTCGACCGTCATGTACAATGTCGCCGGGATCGAGATCGAGAATAGCCGCGTCGCGGTCGTCCACGATAATACCGCCACTCACAATACCGGCGGCATCCTCGTGTTCGACCTGCCCAACCTGCCGGTGATGCATGGCGGCACCGTCCATGTCTTCCGCAACACCGTGATCGACAACGACACGCCCAATTTCGCGCCCCCGGGCAATATCGTCGCCAGCGTGCGCGTCGGCACCGGCGTGCTGATCATGGCCAATGACGGTGTGCTGGTGAGCGAGAATGTGCTGAGCGGCAATGCGACCAGCAACATCATGATCATCTCGTACCGCTTCCCGTACGAGGACGCGAAATACAACCCGCTGCCCCGATCGATCACCGTGCGTGGCAACAAGCATGGCCGCGCGGGCTTCGCGCCTCAGCTCCCGGGCGGCGACCAGCTCGCGGCGGCATTCGGCGGCAGCATCCCGCCGGTGATGTGGGACGGCACCGGCCCCGCGAGCGAGATTTTCGTCGATGACAAGGTGCCCGTGCTCAGCATGGGCCTCGCGCAGGGCGCGCCCACCGAGTCCGCCAAGCCGGCGCCGGTCGAGCTCAACAGCGGCAAGCCGATGGCGGCGTTCTCGGTCGATCTGCCCGCGTCGATGGAGGCGGCCGCGAAGTGAAGGCGTTGCTTGCCGCGCTGGCGCTGTTCGCCGCGGCGCTGATCGGAAAGCCCGTCGGCGGCGTGAACGACGCCGCGATCACCGCGGACGGCTATCCCGCGCATCTGTCCGACTATCGCTTCTTCACCGACCTGAAGACACGCGCGCCCGCCGCGCGCGTGGAGCCCTATGCGCTCAACACCCCGCTCTTCTCGGACTATGCGGAGAAACAGCGCTTCATCTATGTCCCCGCGGGTCAGAAGGCGAAGTATGACGCGGAGCAGGTGTTCGATTTCCCTGTCGGCACCGCGCTCATCAAGACCTTCGGCTATCAGCAGAACGGCCAATTCCGCCCCCTCGAAACCCGCCTCCTGCTTCGCCGCGCGAACGGCTGGGTCGCCGTCCCCTATGTCTGGAACGCCGACGGTACCGATGCCGATCTCAAGCGCGCGGGCACGCGGATTCCGGTGAGCTTCACCGATCCCTCGGGAGAGGCGCGCCAGATCAGCTACGCCGTGCCCAACCAGAACCAGTGCAAGGATTGCCATGCCCGCGCCGGCGCGATCACCCCGATCGGCCCGCTCGCGCGCCAGCTCAACGACGGGCGCCAGCTCCAGCGGCTCGCCCGCGCCGGGCTGCTCGATCGCGCCCCCGCCGACGCCCCGCGCCTCGCCCACTGGGACGACGCCAAAGCCCCGCTCGATGCCCGCGCCCGGGCCTATCTCGAGGCCAATTGCGCGCATTGCCACAATCCACAGGGCGCCGCGTCGAACTCGGGCCTTTATCTCGACTGGCGCCAGAGCGAAGCGGGTCTCGGCATCCTCAAGCGTCCGGTCGCGGCGGGGCGCGGCAGCGGCGGCCATGAATTCGATATCGTTCCCGGAAACGCCGGTGGCTCGATCCTGATCTACCGCATGGAAAGCACCGATCCGGGCATCGCCATGCCCGAGCTGGGCCGCGCGACGGTCCACAAGGAAGGCGTCGGGCTGCTGCGCCACTGGATCGACGCTATGCCGAAGCGCGCGGTTGCGCCATAAGGCGCTCGCGTCACCAGCAACCGGAGCATTCACACATGAAAAGGCTCGTTCTTCTCGCCCTGCCGATCCTGCTCGGCGCCGCGCCCGCTCCGCATTGGGTCCGCATCTTCGACGGCAAGACGCTGAACGGCTGGACGCCCAAGATCGCCGGCCGCGCGCTGGGCGAGGATCCGCTGCACATGTTCATCGTGCAGGACGGCGCGATCCGCGTCAGCCACGCCAATTATGCCAGGTTCGACGGCGAGTTCGGCCATCTCTTCTGGAAGACGCCGGTCGGCGCCTATCGCGTCCGCTTCGAATACCGGATCTTCGGCGATCCGCTTCCCGGCGGCAAGGTCTGGCAGGTCAGCAACAGCGGGATCATGCTCCATTCGCAGGCGCCCGAAACGATGCGCCGCGATCAGGACTTTCCGGTGAGCCTCGAGATGCAGTTGCTCGGCACCCCGCGCCCGGCCGAGGAACCGACCGGCAATCTCTGCACCCCCGGCACCACCGTCGTCATCGACGGCAAGCGCGATTTGCGCCACTGCATCCTGTCGTCCGCGCCGAAGATCCCCAACGGGCAATGGGTGAAGGTCGAGGTCGCGGTGCTGCCCAGCGGCGAGATCACCCATTTCATCAACGGCAAGGCGGTGCTGCGCTATTCGGGCGCCGAGCTCGACCCGGCCGACGCCGACGCCAGGCCGCTGATCGCGGCCGCGGGCGGATCGCTCACGCTTCGCCGCGGCTATCTCGCGCTGCAAAGCGAGGGGCACCAGATCGAGTTCCGCAACATCGAGCTGCGCGTGCTCGATTGAGCGCACCGGTCGATTCGCAACCGAAATCTTCGCTCGTGCGTTGCGTGTCCCAATGCCACGGCTTTGGGATATCGTCCGTTACGACGCCGAGAATTGCACCCGCTGCGATCTCTATCGCGGTGCGACCCAGACGGTGTTCGGCGAAGGCCCCGCCGACGCCGCGATGATGCTCGTCGGCGAGGCGCCGGGCGACCAGGAGGACCTTGCCGGAAAGCCCTTTGTCGGCCCCGCCGGCAAGATGCTCGACCGCGCTCTTTCCGATGCCGGGATCGACCGTGACGCGGTGTACCTCACCAACGCCGTCAAGCATTTCAAGTTCGAGCGGCGCGGCAAGCGCCGGATCCATCAAAAACCCGATGCCGGCGAGATCGAGGCGTGCCGCTGGTGGTACGAGCAGGAACGCCAGTTGCTCCGCCCCAGGGTCACCGTCGCGCTCGGCGTCACCGCGGCGCGGCAGATGCTCGGCAAGACGGTGCTGATCACCACCACCCGCGGCCGCGCGTTCGAACTGGGCGAGGACGGCGCCGGGGGACTGGGCTGCGTAACGATCCACCCCAGCTTCCTGCTGCGCATCGCCGACGACGAGCGCGCCGAGGAGGAATATGCCGCCTTTGTCGAGGATCTGAAGGGCGCGAAAAGGTTGCTCGGCTAGACCGGTGTCACCTCCACCATCAGCCCGCCGCGCGGCCGCAGTGTCACGCTGCCATGCGGATCGACTATGAACCCCTCGGCCAGCGCGAACCGCCGCACCGCCAGCCAGTGCGCGAGGATCACCAGCGCCTCGACGACCGCGAAGCGCGCGCCCACGCAGATGCGCGGCCCCGCGCCGAAGGGGAGATACTGGAAGCGGTGCCGCCCCGCCTCGCTTCCCGGTGCGAACCGTTCGGGATCGAAGGCATCGGGATCGTCCCAGAGTCCACGATGCCGGTGCACCAGCCACGGCCAGATCGAGACCAGCTCGCCCTTGCGCACAGGCACTTCCCCGAACGCGTCGTCGGCCAGCGCCTCGCGGTCGAAGCGCGGCGCGGGCGGATAGAGCCGCATCGCCTCGTCGAGCACCTGCCGGAGATAGGGCTGCCGCTCGGGCAGGCTTGCCGCATCCCCAGCCAGCGCCGCCACCGCCTCGGTCCGCGCGCGCTCCTGTATCTCGGGCTGGCTCCCTAGCAGATACATGCTCCAGGCGAGCGCGTTCGAGGTGGTCTCGTGCCCCGCCAGATAGAAGGTCGCGGCATTGTCGATCGCCAGCGCCTCGGCCTCGTGCGCCGGAAAGCGGCTGTGCAGATCGCGGATCATCCCGCCGAGGAAATCGTCGCCACCCTCAGGCCCGCGCTCGCGCACGATCGCGGTCAGCGTCCGCCGCAGATAGCGCCGCCCGGCATCGCCCCGCCACGCGGTCGGGCTCAGCTTGATCCCCGGAAAGCCCAGCAAAGCCGCGATCCGCACCTGCCCGACCGCGAGCAGCGACGCCTCGATCCGCCGCGACGCCTCCGGATCGGTGAGCCGGGGATCGCCCGAGAAGAGCGCATCGGCGATGATCCGCATCGTCGTCGCGGTCGCGGTCGCGGCCAGGTCGATGCGGCCTGCCTCGGGCCAGTCCGCCGTGCTGCGCGCCGCCGCCGCCGCGATCAGCCCGGTCAGCCGCCCCACCGCCCCCGGTGCGAAGCTGGGCGCGACCAGCTTGCGCTGCGTCCGCCACAGCTCGCCATCGGCGGTCAGCAGCCCCAGCCCGATCATCGGCGCGAGGATCTGTTTCACCAGCCGGGGCTTCACATAATTGGCGGCGTTGGTCAGCAGCACATGCTCGATCGCGTCTGGATGCCGCACGAAATGGATCGTGGTGCCCAGCAGGGTCCGCTTGGTGTGCCATTGTTCGAAGGCCAGCTCGGACCAGCCCGCCACCAGATTGCGCCGGTTCGCCCCGAACAGGTTGCGCCAGCCCTGCGTCGGCGCCGCCGGCCGCTCGGGATGGACCGGAACGAACCGGGCGTTCACCCGCGATTCTCCGCGATGCTCCGCACCTTCTCCGCCCGCCCCGGCGCGAACCGGTCGACCATCGCCCGGTACCGCGCCAGCGTCTCGGCATTCGCCTTGTCGGGCGATCCCGAATCGAAGGGCGGGGCGGGGTCGTACTCCAGGCTCAGCTGGACGAAGCGCGCGTGTTCCTCGCCCCGGATCGCCGCGGTCAGCGCCAGCGCGAAGTCGATCCCCGCGGTCACTCCGCCACCGGTCACCCGGTTGCGGTCGAACACCACCCGCTCGGCCACCGGCTCGACTCCGAACCAGGCGAGCTGGTCGCGCGAGGCCCAGTGGCAGGTCGCGCGATAGCCTTCGAGCAGCCCCGCCGCCGCGAGCAGCAGCGATCCGGTGCACACGCTCGTCACCCACTGCGCATGCTCGCCGACCTGCCGAAGCCAGTCGAGCGTCGCCCGGTCCTCCATCGCCGCCACCGTGCCGAAGCCCCCGGGGACGCACAGGATGTCGGTGCGCGTCACATCGTCGAAGGTCGCGGTCGGCAGCAGCTCGAACTGCGCATCGGTCGAGACCGGCCCCAGCGTCTTCGCGACCAGATCGACCTTGGCGTTGCCCAGCCGCGACAGCACCTGGGCGGGCCCCGTCAGGTCGAGCTGGGTGACATTGGGATAGAGGAGGAAGGCGATATGGACGGGCGACAATTCAGCCATGGGGATTCTCCTTTTGCGAAGATGCCCAGGCGATGCGGCGTGTCAGCCCCGCGCTTCCCGATGGTGCTCCATCCGACTCGCCAGTCACGCGGGGTGCGCCCTCATAGCCCCATCGAGGCGGCAAAGCGAAGGAAGAGATCGGGCCAGGCGCTCACCGGCTTGTCCTTCACGCTCAGCGAAAATCCATGCCCGCCCTCGCGAAACAGGTGCAGCTCCGCCGGCAGCTTGCGCGCCCGCCATGCCGACCAGAGCAGCACGCTGTTCTCGGTCGGCACGAAATCCTCCTCCGCATGGCAGATGAAGATGGGCGGCGCGTCGGCGGGGACGTTGCGGTCGGGCGAATGGGCGGCCAGCATGGCGGGGCTGGGATCGGGCCCCAGCAGCTGATCGCGCGAGCCCGCATGCACATAGGGCGCGGACAGGCTCACTACGGGATAGATGGGCGCGGCGAGCGACGGCCGTGCGGACAGCGCATCGGCCTCGTCCACCGGATCGTAGACCCTGGCGGCGAAGCGCGTCGCCAGATCGGCGGTCAGATGCCCGCCCGCCGAAAAGCCCATCGCGCCCACCCGCGCCGGATCGAAGCCGAACGCCTCGGCCCGCGCCCGGATCAGCCGAAGCCCGCGCTGCGCATCGGCCAGCGGCACGTTCGAACGATCCGCCCAGCCTTCGCCGGGCAGGCGGTAGAACAGGACGAACGCGGTATAGCCCCGATCCGCCAGCCAGCGGGCGATATCGCGCCCCTCTTTCTCGATGCTCACCCAATAATAGCCGCCGCCGGGGATCACCATCACCGCCGCGCCGTTGGGCCTGGCCGGGCGGAACACTTCCAGCCATGGCCGCGCGATCCCACGGCGCGCGCGGTTGGGATGGGCGCGATCCTCGTCCCACCAGGTGATCTCCTCGGCCGGCAGCACCGCGGGCGCGCCGGGCGGCAAGCCGGGCCAGAGCGGGATCGTCTCCACATCCATCGCCGCCGCCGCGCCGCGCGGGCTCAGCATCGCCGCCCCCGCCGCCATGCCCAGCAAGGATCGTCGGTCGAGGCTCATCCATCCCTCCAAATTGCCGCTTGAGAAACCGGTGTCATAAAGTCATGCTGCCCATGATGAGGAGAGGCATATGGTAGAGTTGACGCGGCGCGATGCAATCGTCGGCGGACTGACGATCCCGGGCGCGGCTGCCTTGGGTTCGGAGGCCGCGCTCGCCGCGCCCACGCCGGTGAAACAGCCCTGGAAGCGCGGCTTCGACAATCAGCGCATCGCCGATCTCGGCAACGGCAGGTTCCTCAATCCGCTGATGGCGGGCGACCATCCCGATCCCACCATCCTGAAGGATGGTGCGGATTATTACATGACCTTCTCGACCTTCGATTCCTATCCCGGCCTCGTCATCTGGCATTCGCGCGATCTGGTGAACTGGCGGCCGGTCACGGCGGCGCTGACGAAGAATATCGGATCGGTCTGGGCGCCCGACCTGTGCAAGCATGGAGGCCGCTATTTCCTCTACATTCCCGTCAAGGCGAGCCCGAACACCAGCTATGTCATCTGGGCGGACAAGATCGAGGGGCCGTGGAGCGACCCCATCGATTTGAAGCTCCCCAGCCATATCGATCCCGGCCATGCCGTGGGCGAGGATGGCTCGCGCTGGCTGTTCCTGTCGGGCGGCGACCGGGTGCGGCTGTCCGACGACGGCCTGTCGCGGATCGGCGAGCCCGAGCATGTCTATGATCCGTGGCGCTATCCCGAGGATTGGGTGGTCGAGGGCTTCTCGCCCGAAGGCCCCAAGATCACCCGCCACGGCGACTGGTTCTACCTCGTCACCGCGGTCGGCGGCACCGCCGGTCCCCCCACCGGCCATATGGTGATCGCCGCGCGCTCGAAATCGATCCATGGTCCTTGGGAGAACCACCCCGGCAACCCCGTCGTCCGCACCACCGACAATGCGGAGAAATGGTGGTCGCGCGGCCACGCCACGCTTGTCGAGGGGCCCGACGGCAGCTGGTGGTCGGTCTATCACGGCTTCGAGAATGGATACTGGACGCTCGGCCGCCAGACCCTGCTCGATCCGGTCGAATGGACCAGGGACGGCTGGTTCCGGATGAAGGGCGGCGATCTGTCCAGGCCCATCGCCAAGCCGAGGGGCGGCCGCGCGGTTCCGCACGGCCAGGCGCTCAGCGACAATTTCTCGACGCTGGCGCTCGGCCGCAAATGGAATTTCTTCCGCCCCGCCCCCGACGAAGCCTCTCGCGCGAAGGTCGAGAACAACACGCTGATCCTCGAAGCGCGCGGCACGGCGCCCAGCGACAGCTCGCCGCTGCTGCTGGTCGCGGGCGACCCGTCCTATGTCTTCGAATGCGATGTCGAGATCGAGCCGGGCGGCGTCGCCGGGCTCGTCCTCTTCTACGACCGCCAGCTCTATTGCGGGCTCGGCTTCGACGAGAATCGCTTCGTCACGCACCAGTACGGCATCGAGCGCGGCCGCCCCGCCAATCCGTACAGCCGGTCGATGCGGATGCGCGTCACCAACGATCGCCACATCGTCACCTATGACACCAGCGGCGATGGCGGCAGGACGTGGAAGCGCTTCGATCGCGGGATGGAGGTCTCGGGATACCATCACAATGTCCGCGGCGGCTTCCTGATGCTTCGGCCCGGCCTCTATTCGGCGGGCTCGGGCAAGGCGCGGTTCCGCAACTTCAGCTTCAGGGCGCTCTAGCCCGCTTGAAATGTTGGATTTCATATGCCTGGCTCCACCGCCCCTCTTCCCAGCGAAAGCGGGAAGGGGCCGCGGAACGGCGCTCTTTGACATCGTGATCTCGGCAACGGCTAGGCTGACATGCGCCTCACAGGATGGGGCGACCAGATCGAAACCGCGCTTTGGCCTCCATTTAATTCCACATAAGGGTTCGCGGATTGACACGCCCCCCGCGCCCTCGTCCATAAGTCGGACAAATAACGATAGGGATTGAGGATCATGGGGCTGGCTTTCCGTTCGCTTCTGCTTGCCGGTGCACTGGCCGCAGCGTCGCCCGCCGCCGCGCAGCTCTATCGCGATCCCACCGCGCCGATCCCTGCGCGCGTCGACGATCTGGTCGGCCGGATGACGCTCGACGAGAAGGTGCGCCAGCTCCAGAACGGCGCCCCCGGCATCCCGCGCCTCGGCATCCTGCCCTATGACTGGTGGAACGAGGCGCTGCACGGCGTCGCGCGCGCCGGCGAGGCGACGATGTTCCCCCAGGCGATCGGCATGGCCGCGACCTGGGACAGCGACCTTTTCCTCCGCGTCGGCCGGGTCGTCGCGATCGAGGGTCGCGCCAAATACAACCAGGCGCAGCGCGACCAGAATTATGCGCGCTATTTCGGGCTCACCTTCTGGTCGCCCAACATCAACATCTTCCGCGATCCGCGCTGGGGCCGGGGGCAGGAGACCTTGGGCGAGGACCCGTATTTGACCGGCACGCTCGCGGTGCCCTTCATCAGGGGCATCCAGGGCGATCACCCGCGCTACTACGCCGCCATCGCCACGCCCAAGCATTTCGCGGTCCATTCGGGGCCCGAGCCCGACCGCCACGGCTTCAACGTCGATCCCAGCCGCCGCGACCTGTGGGAGACCTATCTCCCCGCCTTCCGCCAGACGATCACCGAGGGGAAGGCCTATTCGCTGATGTGCGCCTATAACGCCATCGACGGCTATCCCGCCTGCGTCAGCCCGATGCTCAAGGACGTGATTCGCGGCGATTGGGGCTTCACCGGGTTCATCACCTCGGATTGCGGCGGCATCATCGACATCACCACGGGCCACAAATACACCAGGACCAATGCCGAGGGCGCCGCGCTCTCGATCAAGGCGGGCACCGACACCGGCTGCAATTTCCGCGACGAATATCTGGAACTCCCCAAGGCGGTCGAACTGGGGCTGATCACCGAGGCGGAGATCGATGTCGCGCTCAAGCGGCTCTTCACTGCCCGGATGCGGCTGGGCATGTTCGATCCGCCCGAAATGGTGCCATTCAACGCCATCCCGATCACCGAGAACCACAAGGCCGAGCATCGCGCGCTGGCGTTGCGGGCGGCGCGCAGCTCGATCGTATTGCTCAAGAATGACGGCATATTGCCGCTGGCGAAGGGCAGGAAGATCGCGGTGATCGGCCCCAGCGCGACCTCGCTGATCGGGATCGAGGGCAATTATAACGGCACGCCGGTCGGCTACACGCTGCCGCTCGACGGCGTCGCGGCCGAATTCGGCGCGGACAATGTCGTGTTCGCGCAGGGCTCGCCCTTTGTCGAGGAACTGGCGGTCCCGATCCCGCGCACCGCGTTCGGGGGCGGGCTCAAGCTCGAATTCTTCGCCGGCGCCGAGTTCAAGGGCGCTCCCATCGCGACCGTCAATGCGCGCGAGATCGAGAATTACTGGAACGCCATCGCGCCCGCGCCCGGCGTCGATCCCAACGAATTCTCGGCGCGCTGGACCGGTACGATCACCCCGCCCGCGCCCGGCGATTACGAGTTCCGCCTCGACGTGCGCGGCGCACGCAACAGTGCCGACCAGTTCGTGATGAAGATCGAAGGGGCGGGAGAGGCGCGCAGTGGCGTCGCCGGCCCCGCCGCCGCCGGACAGGATTCGGGGGATTCGGCGCGAACCTTCAAGGTCCATTTCGACGACACAAGCCCGCGCGCCTTCACGCTCGAATACGCCCACAAGTCCCCCCGCTTCGGCCCGGCCTTCTCGATCTCGTGGAAGGCCCCGGTCGCGGCCCTGCGCGAGGAAGCGTTGCGCGCGGCGGCGGGCGCGGACACGATCATCGTCTTCGCCGGGCTCAGCGCCTGGCTCGAGGGCGAGGAAATGTCGCTCAAGGTCCCGGGCTTCAACGGCGGCGACCGCACCGATATCGCGCTGCCCAAGGCGCAGGCCGATCTGATCGCGGCGCTCCAGGCGACCGGCAAGCCGGTGATCATCGTTCTACAAAGCGGATCGGCGATCTCGCTCGGGAGCCTTGGCGAGAAATCGCCCGCGGTGATCGAGGCCTGGTATGGCGGCGAGGCCGGCGGACAGGCGATCGCGGAGGTGCTGAGCGGCGCGGTCAATCCCTCGGGCCGCTTGCCGGTGACCTTCTACAGATCGGCCGCGGACCTGCCGCCGTTCAGCGACTATGGCATGGCCGGGCGCACCTATCGCTACTTCCCCGGCGCGGTCGAATATCCGTTCGGCCACGGCCTCAGCTACACCAGCTTCGGCTATTCGGGGCTCGTCTTCGCGACCAGCGTCAATGCGGGCGAGCCGTTCGATGTGCGAGTCCGCGTACACAACACCGGCAAGCGCGAAGGCGATGAGGTCGCGCAACTCTATCTCTCGACCGAGCGCTCGGGCGCGCCGATCCGCTCGCTCAAGGGCTTTCAGCGGGTCCATCTGAAGCCCGGCGAGAGCCGCGTCCTCACCTTCCGCCTCACCCCGCGCGATCTGGCACTCGCCGATGAGCAGGGCGTAATGCGAATCCAGCCTGGCAACCATCGTCTATGGGTTGGCGGCGGTCAGCCCGGGACCGGCGCGCCTGGGATCGCGGGCCGGTTCGAAACGGCGGGGAGCCTGACGCTGCCGCGCTAGGCCACCTTCTCGCCTTCGTCCTCGATCGGCAGCCGCACCCGGAAGGTCACGCCTTCGTCCTCGTTCGGCGTGATCCAGATCTCGCCGCCATGCGCCTCGACGATCGACTGGCAGATCTTGAGCCCGATCCCCATCCCGTCCTGCTTGGTGGTGGTGAAGGGCTGGAACAGCCGGCTCATCACCTCGGGATCGATCCCCGGGCCGGTGTCGGCCACGGTGATCATTACCGACTGGGGCGTCTCCAGCCGCGTGCCGATCGTCAGCACGCGCCGACGCGCATTCTTCATCGCCTCGAAGGCATTGCGGCACAGATTGACCATCACCTGCTGGATCTGGACCTTGTTGACCATCACCGGCGGCAGCCGCGCATCGAGCTCCACCTCGACTCGCGTATCGTTGTAGAGCGCGCCCGCGGTGCCCAGCGCGATTGCCTCCTCGACCACCTTGTTGAGGTTTTCGAGGCTACGGCTGGTCTCGCGCTTCTCGATGAACTCGCGCAGGTTGCGGATGATCGCGCCGGTGCGCGCGGTCTGCTTCGCGGCATTCTCGATCATCTCGCCGATATTGCCGGCCTGCTGGCCTTCGAGGCTCTTGGTGATGTGCTTGGCCGCCTCGAGGAAGTTGGTGACCGCGGTCAGCGGCTGGTTGAGCTCGTGCGCGAGCGTCGCCGCCATCATCCCCATCGCGTTCCAGCGAGAGACATGCGCGAGCTCGGCCTGGAGCTTGTTCATCTCGACTTCGTTGCGCCGCCGCTCGGCGAGCACCGCCTCGAGCGCTTCCAGTTCGCGGGAGGCGCGCTCCTCGACCGCCTCCAGCTCCTTTTGCGCCAGATGCTCGCGGATCAGCCGGTTCTCGTCCTCGAACTGCTTGCGCCGGATCTGGGCGAGCACGCGCGAGCGCAGCACCTCGAAATCGCTCGACTTGGAGATGTAATCGTCCGCGCCGGCATCGAGCCCCTGGATCATCGCCTCGCGATTCTCGAGCGCGGTCAGCATCACCACCGGGATTCCGCGCAGGATCGGCGTCGACTTGATCCGCCGGCAGGTCTCGTGCCCGCCGATCCCGGGCATGAGCAGGTCGAGCAGGATGCAATCGACCGGTTGCGCGGCGAGCAGCTCGAGCGCTTCCTCCCCGGATCGCGCGAGGACCACGTCATAGCCCTCCGCGCGCAATTCCTGCGCGATTTGCTGGAGATAGGTCTCGCTGTCGTCTACCGCGAGGATCTTCTTCGGCCCCATCAGGCTCTGGCTGGATTGCTCGCCGAAGCGCGGGCCCTCGACGCTGCGCAGCACGGCGCCGAGCCGGGCGAGCAATATGTCGACCTCCTCGTCCTTGCGCACGAAGGCGTCGGCGCCCGCATCGAGCGCGCGCACCTCGGCCTCGCGCTCCTCGGAGCCGGTGAGCAGGATGCACGGCATGTGGCGCAGCGCCGCGTCCATCCGGATGCGCCGCGTCACCGCGCCGCCGTCGATCCCGGGCAGCATGCCGTCAACGATGACCGCGGCGGGCCTCGCCGAGGCGGCGATCCGCAACCCTTCCTCGCCGGTGCTCGCGGCGAGCACGGCATAGCCCGCCCGTTCGAGCGCTTCCTTGAGCTGCTCGCGATAGGTGACGCTGTCCTCGATGATCAGCACCGTCTCGCGCGCTAGCGCTCCGGCCGGCGCGGCGCCGCGGCGGAGCAGGTCGTGCGCGCGCTGGATGACATAGTTCAGGTCATAGGGCTTGCCGACATATTCGTCGGCGCCGGTCGAAAGCCCGCGGATCCGGTCGCGCACTTCGGCTTCGGTCGAAAGCAGCATGATCGCGGCCCAGCTCGAATCGGTGCCGGCCCGGATCTCGCCCAGCAGCTCGACGCCGTCGCCATCGGGCAGCCGGACGTCGAGGATGATCAGCTGATAGGCCTCGCGCGCCAGTGCTTCGCGCGCCTCACCCACGGTCGATGCCGTGTCCACCGTGAAGCCCGCCTCGGTCAGCGCCTCCATCAGGCTCATCCGGACGGTCAGGCTGTCGTCGACGATCAGGACGCGCGCGCTCATCTGGATCGCCTCCGCGCCGGGGCGGTGGCGAGCGCGGCCAGCGCCGGGCCGATCTCGCCGAGCGGCAGGATCTTCTCGGCCGCGCCGAGGATCGCCGCCTCGCGCGGCATGCCATAGACCACCGAGGTCGCCTCGTCCTGCGCGATGGTCAGCCCCCCGGCGCGGCGGATATCGAGCAACCCGCTCGCCCCGTCTCGCCCCATGCCGGTCAGCAGTACCCCCGCCGCGCAATCGCCGAACTCGCGCGCGACCGATTCGAACAGCACATCGACCGAGGGGCGGCACGAATAGCGCTCGGGTCCGCCATTCAGGCGCAGCACGCCCTTCTCCACGGTCATGTGGCGGTCGGCGGGCGCCATCACCACCCGGCCCCGCGTCCCCAGCGCCTCGCCGTCGCGGGCATATTTGACGCGGTGCGCGGTTTGGCCGTCGAGCCAGTCGGCGAAGCCCGCGCCGAACGGCTCGCCGATATGGAGCACCAGCAGGATCGGCAGCGGAAAGTCGGCGGGAAGCATGCGCAGCACGTCGATCACCGCGGCAGGGCCGCCGGTCGAGGCGCCGATCGCGACCAGCTCGCACCGGCCCGAATCGGCGCGGGGTGCCGGGGCGGGCGCGAGGGGGTCGGCCACTCGCCCCAGCGCACCCATCCGCATCCGGGGATGCGTGATCACCTTGATCCGCGAGACCAGCTTTACCGCGGCGAGGAAGCGCCCTTCCCATTCGCCCTCGGGCTCGGTGCCATTGGGCTTTTCGAGCACGTCGACCGCCCCGGCCGCGAGCGCGTCATAGGTGCGGAACAACTCTCCCCGGTTGTGCGAGGAGGAGACGATCAGGATCGGCGTGGGGAAATGCGCCATGATATATTCGGTGACCGCGACCCCGGTCATCACCGGCAGCATCATGTCGAGCGTGATGATGTCGGGCTTGAGCTTCTTGGCCAGCTCGATCGCGCGCTTGCCGTCGCTCGCCTCGCCCACCACTTCGATGCCCGGATCGGCACCCAGCACCTCGACCAGCCGGCGGAGCACCGTCAGCGAATCTTCGACAACGAGGACGCGGATCGGGGTCATGCGCCGCCTATCAGTCCTCTTATCAAATCCAGCACCTCGCGCTGATCGAACTCGCTCTTGACGATATACCCGCGAGCGCCCGCATCGATCCCGCGCCGGCGGTCCTCGGGGGCATTGCGCGAGGTGACGAGGATCGCGGGGACGCTGTGCAGCTCGGGGTCGGCGCGCGTCCGCTCGACGAATTCGAACCCGTCCATTCCCGGCATCTCGACATCGACGAGGAACAGGCCGTAGCGGCGCTTGCGCGCCTTCTCGATCCCTTCTTCGGCATGGATCGCCAGGTCGACTTCGTATCCGGCGGATTCAAGGATGCTCTGTTCGAGCACGCGCGTGGTGAGCGAATCGTCGATCACCAGGATTGGCAGCGCGCGTTCGGGCTCGGCCTCGGAGACGCCCGGCGCGCCCGCGAGCGCCTTCACCAGCGCCTCGGCGTCGAGCACCGGCTGCGGTACCCCGCGCGTGTCGAGATAGAGGCCGGCGATCGCCGGATGCGCGAAGGCGAGCGCCGGCAACGGCCGGACGATGACGTTCGCCGCGCCCTTCAGCCGCTCGACTCCGATCGCGGCGCGCACATCGCTGCCGCCGATCACCACCGCCGATCCAAGCCCTGCCGAACGCGCACTGCCTCCCATTGCGCGGGCGAGCGGAACGAAGCCGATGACATTGCCGTCATGGACGATGCTCTCGCCATCGGCACCCCGGATCACGTCGCCGGGGGCGAGCCGGACGGTATGGCGCACCGCCGCGAGCGGAATCGCGCTGACCGAATCGCCGGTCTCGACGAGCAGGGCGTCGAGCGAGGCGAGCGAGACGGGCACGACCAGCTCGATGCTCGTGCCCTTGCCCGGCGCGGTCCGCGCCGCGACATTGCCGTCGAGCTGCGCCGCGATTTCGCGGACGACATCGAGCCCGACCCCGCGCCCCGCCGCCTCGGTGACAATGCCCGAGGTCGAAACCCCGCCCTTGAGCAGCAGATCGACCAGCCCCGCATCGTCGAGCGCCGCCGAGGCGCCAGAGGCGCGCCGCACCGCGTCGAGATCGATTCCCGCGCCATCGTCCGAGCAGATGAACGCGACGCGGGTCCCGCGCCGTGCCACCTCGATCGCGATCGTCCCCGCTTCGGGCTTGCCCGCGGCGAGCCGCTGGGCGGGCGCTTCGATCCCGTGCGCGACCGCGTTGCGGAGCAGCTGGATCAGCGCGCGCTGGACCATCCCGAGCACCTGCGCGTCGAGCCGGACATCGCCGCCCCTGACCTCCAGCACCGCCGCCTTGCCCAGCGTCTGCGCCGCATCGCGCACCGCGCGTTCGAGGCTGGCGAACGTCGCGCTGCACGGCATCAGCCGCAGCCGCTCCGCCGCCGAGCGCGCCGCTTCCAGCTCGCGCTCGCTCTGGTCGACCCCGGTCTTGAGCGCCTGCTCCAGCTGCGCCGCCAGCCCGCGCAGATCCTCGGCGAACTGCCGTGTCTTCGTGGCTGCCTGGCCGTCGGGCGCGATCCGGTCGGCGATCAGCTCGGCGAGGTGCCGCGCTTCCTCCGCGAGCCCGATCGTCCGCCGGAACCCGCGGACCTGGACGCTCGCCTCCGAAATCCCGTCCAGAAGCCCGTCCATCTCGGCGATGTCGGCTCTGAGCATCGAGAAGGGCTCGTCGATCACCGTGCCGGCGGCGCGCGGCGCGGCCGCATCGGACACCGGCGTCAGTGCCGCGACCTGCGCGGCGATGGCGTCGGTATGGGCAAGGATTGCCTCGATCGCCGCTTTGTCCGGCGTGCCCGAGGCCTCGCGCAGCGGCGCCAGCGCGTCCTCCAGTGCGTGGGTTTGCGCGGCGATCTCGCGCTGCTTGACCACGCTCGCCGCGCCCTTGAGCGTGTGCGCGAGCCGCATCAGCCGCTGGACCAGCTCGGGCGCGACTTCCTTCTCGAGCTGGAGCGCCCCGCGCCCCAGCTCCTCGGAAATCTCCCGCGCCTCGACGCGGAAATATCTGAGCGGGTCCTTGGGCGCGTTCACGCACGCCCCTCGGAACGGATCAGCTTGGCGAGGTCGCGCGCGAGGCCCGTCAGCTCGGACGCGGTCTGGAGGATCTGGCCCGAGCTCGCCTCGGTCTCCTTCGTGGTCTGCGCGACATTGGCGGTGGCGACATTGACCTGCTCGACCGCGCTGGTCTGCTGCTTGGTCGAAAGCTCGATCTCCTTGGCCGCCTCGGTGGTGGTCGCGACCATGTCGGTGATCTGGCGGAACGAGGAAGCGACTTCCTCGAAGTGGCGCGCGCCGCCATCGACCGCCTTGGAACCGCTCTCGGTCGCCATCACCGTGGTGTTCACAGCCGCCCGGACATCGTCGATCAGCCCGCGGATCTCCTTGGTGGAGCCCGCGACGCGGTCCGAAAGCTTGCGAATCTCGTCCGCCACCACGGTGAAGCGCTTGCCCGCATCGCCCGCGCCCGCCGCCTCGATCGTCGCGTTGATCGCGAGGATGTTGGTCTGCTCGGCGAGTTCCGAAACAATATCGAGCACCGATCCGATCTGCTGCGATTTCTTGCCGAGATCGAGCATGTGGCTGACGATCAGGTCGGTCTGGCGGCGGATGCCCGAGATCGCGGCATTGGCCTTTTCGACCGTATCGTCGCCCGCGCGCGCCGACTTGTCGGTGTCGTCCGCGACCGCCGCGACGCGCTGCGCGCTCTCGGCGATCTGGCGCGAGGTGGCGATCAGCTCGCGGATCGTCGTCGCGATCTCGTTCATCGCGCTCGATTGCTCCTTGGCGCTGGTCGCCTGCTGGTTCGCCGCCGCCTGAAGCTCGGCCGAGCTGCTCTGGACCAGCCCGACCGCGGTGCCGATCCGGCGGGTGAGCGAGGCGATCGTGAACCAGCCGATCAGGATCACCAGCACCACGCCGGCGATCCCGCCCCACATGATGATTCCCTCGGCGAAGCGCGCGCTCGCCTCGGCGGTCGCCGAGCGCTGGGCGAGCAGCTCGGTTTCGTTGCGGTCCATGTCGGTGACGATGCCCCGGATCTGGTCCATCATCTCCTTGCCGGTGCCGGTCGACATGAGCGTCACCACACCGGCGAGGCCCTGGGCCCGGCGCGCCTCGATATTTTCCCGGGAACGGGCGATCCGCGCGTCGATCAATGGCGCGAGGGTCTGCAGCCGCTGCTGCTGGGCGGCGTTGTCCTTGGTGAGCGCCCGCACATTCTCGAACGCCGTCTTGGTTCCGGTCACGCCCGACTCGAACGGCTCGAGATAGGCATCCTGTCCGGTGATCGCGAAACCGCGCACGCCGGTTTCGACATTGACGAGCTGAGTCAGCATCATCGCAAGTTCGCGCCGCACCTCATGCGTGTGCGCGACATCCTTGTTGTTTTCGATCAGGCTGGCGGTGCTCTGAAACCCGAACCACGCCACCACGCCGAGCACGATCCCCGCCAGCGTATAGCCGACCGCCAGGATGCGTCCGAAGGTCCAGTCTTTCACCATCGTCAATGCTCCTTTGCGCCGCCATTCTGGCCGGCACGTCGTTCGAGATGTTCCATCAGGGTCGCGATACGCACGATCGGCCTCGCTTCTCCGGCCATGACCGCATTGGCCTCGACGAAGCTCCGGGGCGAGGCGGTGGGGGTGATCCGCGCGAGCGGGATGCGCAGGTGCCCGTCGAGTGCGTCGAAAGCGAAGCCCGCGCGCCCGCCGGCCGCCAGCACCAGCCAGCGCGGCTTGCCGTCGCCTCCACTTTGGCCGAGCAGGGCGCCGAGGCTGAACACGGGCACGATGTCGCCACGCACCCCGGCGATGCCCAGCAATTCGCTCGCGCCGCTCGGCAATGGGGCGATCCGCTTGTCGGCGAACACCGCGCCGATTTCGGAAAGCGCGACCGCATAGGCCACGCCGCCGATGCGGATGCCGAGATAGTCGGCCGCCGCTTCGGCTTCGGGCGGCGGCGGCTCCGCAAAGCCCCGGTCGAAGGCGGCCCGCAGCTCGGCGGCCCGGTCGGCCCTGGCGCCGCGCTTCATGCCGCTTCTCCGCATAGCGCGAGTTCGGCGCGGCACAGCGTCATCAATGCCCCGCGCCCGAAACCGCCGCCAAAGACGAGCAGCCGCGCGCTATCCTCGCGCTGGAGCAGCAACAGCGCCTGGCGCAGCTCGCGCACCGCCGCCTCGCGGTCCCCCGCGCGGCGCGAGAGCAGCCCCAGATGAAGCCGCGGCATCGCGAAGCTGGGATCGAGATAGGCGGCGATCTGGTCATGATCGCTGGCCCGCGCGAAGTCGCCCGCGCTCTCGCGGCACAAAGCCATGACATAGTGTGCGCCTGCGTTCATCTCGTCGAGCCTGAGCAGCTCCTCACACACCGCCTCTGCCGCGATCAGGTTGCCGCCATGGGTCTGGAGCACCGCGCTCAGCAGCAGCACCTCGGGATCGCGTGCACGATCGGCCGGGAGGGCGTCGAGCACCTTCTGCGCCTCGGCATAGTCCTCGCGCCCCAGCAGATCGAGTGCGGCGCGGACATCGGGCGCCGGGCCGGCGGGCTTCGCCGCCGCGCGCTTGCCTCGCTTCGGCGCCTCGGTGAGCGCGCGGATCCGCTGCGAGGCGTTGCGGATCGTGTCGATCCAGCTTTCGTCGGGATCGAGCACCGCGTCGATCGCCGCGCTTGGAAGGGGGGGCGGGAGGGTGCCGGCGCGCTCGCCCTCCGGACCATCCTTGCGCTGATAATAGAAGGTGTCGTGAGTGTGGCGCAGGTGAAAGGCGGTCGACATTCCCCGCAGCGATTCGGCATGGCCGAGGAACAGATAGCCGCCCGGCACGAGGCTGCGCGTGATCCGGTCGAGCACCGCGCGCGCGATCTCGGGCGTGAAATACATGATGACGTTGCGGCAAAAGACGATGTCGAACCGGTCGGGCGTCCAGAAGGCTTCGTCGTCGACCGTCAGGTTGCGCTCCTCGAACTTGACCATCTTGCGGATGCTCTCGTCGAGGACGAAGTCGCGCCCCTCGGCGCGGAACAGGCGGCGTTTGAGCGGCGCCGGGGTCGTGCGGAGCGACCAGTCCGAATAGCGCGCCGCCTTGGCCTTGCCGAGCATCGCGGTGTTGATGTCGACCGCGCGGATCGAGACATTCCACCCCGCGATCCCCGGCGCGTCGCGCACGCACGCCGCCAGCGTATAGGCTTCCTCGCCCGACGAGCAGGCGGCCGAGAGGATGCTGAGCTGGCGCGTGTCGGCGCGCGCGGCCATCCGGTCGGGCAGTGCCGTCTCGGCATAGGCGCGGATCTGATCGGGATTGCGGAAGAAGCTGGTCTCGGTGACCGTCAGCTCCTGCGCGAGCGTGCGCAGTTCGTCGCGCGGCCCTTCGGGCGCTTCGAGCGCGGCCAGATAGGCTTCGGCGGCACGGCCATTGGCCTGTATCCTTCGGCTCAACACCTCGAGCAGGAAGCCGCGCTTGCTGTCGTCGAAATCGAGCCCGAGCCAGCGCAGCACCGATCCGCGGAAGCGATCGACCTCGCCGATGTCGAGCGCGGCGTTCATGCGGGTTTCCCACCGGCGAGGCCCTGCGCCACGCGATCGGTGAGCGTGCGCGCCAGTTTGAGCATCGTCAGCAGCTCGGCATCGAGTGCGCCCAGCGCCGAGAGGATCTCGGTGCTCGCCTCGCGCAGCAGCGGGGGCAGCCGCTTGAGCGATGCGGGCGGCACTTCACGCACGCCAAGCACTTCCTCGACCGCGAGCGCCACCCCCGACTCGCCCGATCGCAGCGTCACATAGCGTTTGAAGTCCGCCGGCTCGGTCGCGCCGATCAGCGCCCCGGCATCGACTACGGGCACAGGCACGCCGCGGATCAGCGATACGCCGAGCACGAAATCAGGCGCGGCGGCGACGCGTTCGACGGCCAGCGGCCGCATCGTTTCGAGTATATGGGCGATGGGCAACGCGCACAGCCGGGTCCGGACCCTGAACAATAAAGCCGGATTCCGACCTTCACCGGTCACGAAGCGCTCTCTCCCATCAACTCTACTTGCCGGTTCTTGAAGGTTTCTTCGCGCTTGACCGGCGCCATGGGCCTAGAGCCAATCGTGCGCGCCGCCAATTGAAATCGCCATTCAATCCAAGGCGGTGCGGACCCTCGTGCCCGCATTCAGCCCGCCGAGGCCGCGAAGAACATCAGATGCACCAGCCGGCCATTCTCCTTGCTATCGCCAAAGCCGGGCGCGGCGTTGTGGAACAGCCAGGGGCTGAACAGGATCAGCCGGTTGAACCGCATCGGCACCGTCATCGTCCTTTCCCAGCGCGCGGGCTTGAGCGTGTCGGCGTTGACCACTTCCTCGATCAGCCGGTTGATGTCGGTATATCCGGTCGCGGCAAGCGCCATGTCGGTGGTGGGCACGCCCTCGAGACCGGTCGGCTTATGCCGGAAGAAATCGGTGCCGCCGCGGCACTGGTCGGGCAGGTTGAGATAGAGGATGCCCGAATAATAGGCCGGATCGATATGCACCCCGCTGCGCCCGGTGTCGCCTTTCAGCGTCAGCCGGCAATATTGGTGCATCGTCCCCGCCGCCGCCTGGAGCTTGACTCCGACGCGCGCCGACACGGCGGCGTCGAGCCCGGCGATGGGCAGGGCCTGGCCGGACATGAGCCCGGGATAATTGCCCTTCTTGCGCGCGGGATCGTAATCGAGCGCGAGCGCCTGGCGGCGGAAGCCGTGCGGATCGCTCAGGAAATCGTCGACGATGATCAGCGATGGGAGCATGGGGGATCGAATGACAGGTGAAAGGAAGCGCGGCAATGGCCGGTGACGAGGACGCATTCGTCTATGACGAGGCGAGCGGCGAATGGATCAGCGCCGCGGAGGCGGCCGCCAAAGCCGCGTCCGCCGATACGGTCGAGGTTCGGGACTCGGTGGGCAATCTCCTTGCCGATGGCGACCAGGTGACCCTGATCAAGGATCTGACCGTCAAGGGCGCCGGGCAGACGCTCAAGCGCGGCACTCTGATCAAATCGATCCGCCTGTCCGGCGACCCGCAGGAGATCGACTGCCGCTACGAGGGCATCAAGGGGCTGGCGCTGCGCGCGGAGTTCGTCCGCAAGCGCTGACGCCTGTTCGCCCGGCGCCTTGCGGTCGTGATGAACCCGAGTGACGCCATGGCCCCGGTTCATCGCGCGTTCACGCGCCGCGCCGCCTTTTCTGCGCGCAATAAGGGACGGGGTCGCGCCGAACGAAAGACTGGATTTGCGCCGGGGTGCACTCTATGCGCCCCGCGTCATCTATCCAGCGGATATGGTTGACTTTTTGTTGCAACATCAACCCTGTTGGGGGGGAATGATCATGAAGAAGCTTATCGCCGCGGTAGCGGCTGTTTTGTGCATGCCCGGTGTCGCCTTCGCCCAGGACGGCGAGGAACCCAATGTCTCCGGCCCGCGCGTCGAGGTGCGCCTCGGCTGGGAAACCCCGACCGTCAGCGACGGCACGGGCGCGGTCTACAAGGTTGGCCAGGCGGTCAGCTTTGGCGGTGAAGTCGGGTTCGACGCCGCGGTGGGGGGCAAGGTCACGATCGGCGCCTATGCCAATTACGACAAATCGAACGTCGAGGTCTGCGACGCGGGCGATTGCCTCACCGTCGACGGCAATCTCAGCGCCGGCGCCCGGCTTGGCTTCGTCGCCGGCGGCCGCACCGTGATCTACGTCAAGGGCGGCTACAACAGCATCTCGGTCACGGCCAAGAGCGGCGGCTTCACCGGTTCCGACACCCAGGGCGGGATCGGCGGCGCGCTCGGCGTCGAATTCGGGATCGGCAAGAACGCCTATGCCTTTGTCGAGGGCAATTATGCCGATTATGGCGACTTCTTCGGCATCAACCTCCAGCGCCGTCATGTCGCTGGCGGTATCGGCGTGCGCTTCTGATCGAGGCGCCGATTCTGCTGGCACGAAGGGGGCGTCCGGAAACGGGCGCCCCTTTTCGTTCAGATCAGGCCGTTCAGCCGCGCGAAGCCAAGCGTATCGAACATCTCCATCACGCTGACCGCCTTGCCGTCCCGGAACCGCCAGATATCGACCTTGGCGGTCGTCACCGCTTCGCCCGATTTGCGGTCGCGCCAGCTGCAGCTGCCGATCCACACCACCGTGTCGCCCTCGGCCACCACTTCCTCGGTGGGGAATTCGAGCATGTCGAGATGGAGGACCAGCGACACCAGATAGTCGCGCGCATTCTCGATCCCGGAGCGTTCCTGCGCGAGCGGATGGAGATCGGGCGGACCGAGATTGGTTTTCATCCGCACATCCTCGGCCATCATGTCCAGAAAGGCTTCGGGGCTGGCGCCCCTTGTCTCGTGCCACTGGGCATAGGCATGTCGAACGCGGTCGGCATTGGTCTGGCTCATTCGCACTCTCCCCCTGTGCGCGGCGCCGGCACTGTTACGCCATTGCAACGAGCGCGCAATGGACTTGTCGGTGCCCTGCGGCATAATCGTCGGCGGAGAGACGACATGAGCGGAATCATTCGCGGCGGCGTGCATCATATCGACTTGAACGTGAGCGATCTGGACGCGGCCAGGGCGGTCTATGGGCCGGTGCTCGAGTTCCTCGGCTATACGCAGGTCAAGGACAGCAGCGGCTATGAATGGGATCTGCGCGGCCCGGGCGACGGGCGGGGCGCCTCGATCGGCCTCAGGCAATGCGATCCCGCCGAGGCAGGACACCGGCACCATCGCTACGCCCCCGGGCTTCACCATCTCGCCTGGCGCGCCGAAAGCCGCGAGGATGTCGACCGGCTCCACGCGCTGCTTGTCCGGGAAGGGATCAAGATCCTCGACGCTCCGGCGCATTATCCCGAATATTCGGGCGATTATTATGCTGTATTCTTCGAGGATCCGGACGGGATGAAGCTCGAACTTGTCCATGCGCCGGGATGGATATGACCACGCCCGACAATTGCCGCAATGCATGGCTAAGCGACTGACGAAATGGGAGAATATTCGGTGAAAGTTCGGCGTTTCATTGGCGCGGTCAGCCTGGCGGCGCTGCTTTCCGCGTGCAGCGGCGGCGGTGGCGGGAGCATCAGCGGCGGCGGCGGTGGGGGTGGCGGAACCACGCCGGCGCCCACCACCGGCACCTGCTCGCTCGCCAACCGCCAGGCCTGGGCCAAGGCCCAGCTCGACGAATGGTATCTCTTCCCCGAAACGCTGCCGGCGACGCTCAGCGCCGCGGGCTATTCGACGGTCGAGGCTTATATCGACGCGCTGACCGCGACCGCGCGCAGCCAGGGCCGCGACCGCTACTTCACCTACATCACCTCGATCGCCGAGGAGGATGCCTATTACAGCTCGGGCTCGAGCGCGGGCTTTGGCGTCCGCCTTTCCTACGATACCACCGCGCGCCGCGTGTTCGTGGCCGAGGCGTTCGAGGGCGCGCCGGCGCTGACCGCGGGGATCGACCGCGGCACCGAGATCCTCGCGATCGGCACCACCACCGCGAACCTGCGCACCGTGAGCGACATCATCGCGGCCGAGGGTATCGAGGGCATCACCAATGCGCTGGGGCCGAGCACCGCCGGCACCACCCGCGTGCTGCGCGTTACCGATGCCGGCGGCGCGCGCAACCTGACCGTGAGCAAGGCCGATTATTCGCTCGATCCGGTCTCGGACCGCTATGGCGCCAAGGTGATCACCGAGGGCGGGCACAGCTATGGTTATATCAACCTGCGCACCTTCATCGATCCCGCCGGCCCCGATCTGCGCGCGGCGTTCCTGAGCTTTCGCAACCAAGGCATCACCGACGTCATCATCGACTTCCGCTACAATGGCGGCGGGCTCGTCTCGATCGCCGAGCTGATCGGCGACCTGCTGGGGCGCAACCGATCCACCTCGGAGGTGCTCGATTTCACTACCTTCCGCGCCTCCAAATCCTCGTACAACGAGACGCGCTATTTCGCCCCGCAGCCGCAATCGATCGCACCGACGCGGATCGCCTTTATCGGCACCGGCGGCACCGCCTCGGCGAGCGAGCTGACGATCAACTCGCAAATCCCCTATCTCCACGCCAATGCCGGCCTGATCGGCACCAACACCTATGGCAAGCCGGTGGGCCAGATCGCGATCGACCGCGCGGCCTGCGACGACCGGCTGCGCGTGATCGCCTTCGCGACCGAGAATGCCAACCATCAGGGCGCCTATTTCAATGGGCTTGCGGGCACCGTCGAGGCGAGCTGCCGCGCGTCCGACGATCTCGCCCACCCGATGGGCGATCCGCTCGAGGCGTCGACTCGCGCCGCGATCGATTTCCTCGCGGGCCGCGCCTGCACCGCGATCAGTTCGGGCGGACAGGGCACGCTGGCGTCGCGCGCGGCGCCCGGCCGGCTCGAATTGCTCAGCCCCGAGCGGCCGAACACCGCCCAGCGCGAGGTGCCGGGACTCTTCTAGGGTCACATCGCCCCGTTCCGTCCATTTCGATGTCGAGGGCAGGCGCGCCGATGGCAGCGAGGCCGAGTGCTGGGCGCGCGATCGGCGCATCGAGGACGCCCCCACAGGGCAGGAATTATCGGCTTTCCTCCGTGCGGGACATGGTGTATTGCATAAGCAACACACAAGATTGAGAGAGGGTAATGCCATGCGCATCCTGCTGATCACCGCCGCTTTCCTGCCGCTCGCCGCGTGCCATGCCAGCTGGGACCATGACGGGGCCGGCGGCGGCTATAACGCCAAGAACGCCGGCCCGATGACCTCGCGCACCTATGACCTGGCGGGCTTCACCGCGGTCGATCTGCGCGGGTCGGACGATGTCGACGTCAAGGTCGGCCCGGCCTTTTCGGTCAAGGCCGAGGGCGGCGCCAATGTCCTCGACGATCTCGAGATCACCGTGGCGAACGGCACGCTGCGCATCAGCCGCAAGAGCCATAGCGGCTGGCATTGGGGCGACAGCGACGGGGCGAAAATCCATGTCACCATGCCCGCGATCAACGCGGCGTCGGTGGGCGGATCGGGCGATCTCAGCGTCGATCGCACCCAGGGCAATTTCAAGGGCGCGATCGGCGGCTCGGGCAATCTGACGGTAGCGGCGATCGGCGGCGGCGATGTCGATCTCTCGATCGGCGGCTCGGGCGATCTCGTCGCTTCGGGCACCGCGGGCAAGCTCTCGGCGGCGGTGGCGGGCTCGGGCGATATCGACGCCAAGGGACTCACCGCGACCAGCGCCAGCGTATCGGTAGTCGGATCGGGCAGCGTCACCGGCACGGTCAAGGGCGATGCCGATATCAGTATCGCCGGGTCGGGCGACGTCAATCTGGGCGGCGGCGCGAAGTGCCGCGTCAGCGCGGTCGGCTCGGGCTCGGCGAATTGCTCCTGATACGGCCGGACTAACAAGCGGTTCCCCGGCGAAGGCCGGGGCCCAGCCTCGGGCCGGTTGATGGTGCGCCCTGCCCCAGCCCCGACTCCGTCGCGACTGGCCCCGGCCTTCGCCGGGGAACCGCATTGCTTTGAATGGCCACAGGTGCGAATCAGCGTCATGCGCTGGCTCGCCCTGCTTTGCCTTTTCCTGCTGACGGCATCCGCCGCGCCGCAGGAGAAGATCTTCCTCGTCACCGGCTTCGAACGCGTTCGCGTCGACGGGCCCTTCGTCGTCGAAATCGTCCGCGGGCCGACGCATGCGAAAGCCGAGGGCAACGCCCGGCAGCTCAACCGGCTCGACATCCATGTCGACGGCACCACGCTCGTCGTCGGCGCGGGGGCGGAGGGCTGGAACCTCGCGCGCGGCGAGAGTGCGGGCTCGCCCAAGATCACTCTCACCGTCCCGGCGCTGCGCGGCCTGCTCGTCAATGGCGGCGGACAGGTGCGCGTGGCGGACATGCGTGGGTCGCGCGTCGATGTCGCGGTCAGCGGCGGCGGCACGATCGAGGTCGCCGCGCTCCAGTCCGACGATCTCAACCTGACGCTGACCGGCACCGGCCGGATCGCCGTCGCTGGCGCTTCCCGGCGGGGGCGTCTGCGCTCAAACGGCGCGGGAACGATCGACGCGCCTGGCCTGTTGATCGGCGACGCGACGATCGTCTCCGAAAGCTCGGGCGAGCTCAGCATCGGCGTGCGCTATACGGTGCGCGTGTTCGCGCTCGGCCTCGGCAAGGTGTCGATCAAGGGCACCCCGGAATGCCGCATCAGCGGCCCCGGCCCGGTGGAGTGCAAGGGCACGCTGATCCGCCAGCGTTGATCACTGCTGTGCTCCGGCAAAGGCCGGAGCCCTGGCCGCAAACGCTGTCGCCCGAAATACAGCGCTCCGGCCTTCGCCGGAGCACGGTCTCCTAGGCCGCCAGCGGAAACCGCAGCAATTTGCCCTCGACCGCCACCAGGGCCTCCGCACGCGGCCCCACCGCGCGGACGATCTCGGGATGGTGCGCGTCGAGCCCGCCGGTGAGCGCCCCGAACGCGGGAAGGATCAGCTTGGTCCCGGTCGCGACGAAGCAGCGCCGCGACACCAGCCGCCCGCGCACGCTCACGCGCAGCTTGGGGTGGAAATGCCCAGAAAGCTCGGGCCGTATCTCGCGCGGGTCGGCCTCGTGGCGCAGCAGCAGCCCGTCGACCGCGGCCTCTTCGGCGATCCTGCCGCCAAAGGGCTCGACCACCGGATCGTGATTGCCGGTGATCCAGTGCCAGTCGAGCCGCGCGGTCATGCCCGTCAGCAGCGCGCGCGCCTCCCCGGGCAGCCGCTCGCAGCCGGCCGAATCGTGGAAGCTGTCGCCCAGGCACCAAAGCTCCGCCGCGCCGGTCCGCTCGACCAAGGCCGCCAGCGCGGAGAGCGTCGCGATCGAATCATAGGGCGGCAGCATCTGCCCGCGCGCGGCGAACCAGCTGGCCTTTTCGAAATGCAGGTCGGCGACCAGCAGCGCGCGCCGCGCCGGCCAGTAGAGCGCGCCCTCGGGCAGCGCCATCAGATCGTGGCCGGCGAACGAAAGGGGAACCATGCCTCGCCTATCGTCTCCGCCACGCGCCCCGTCAACACCCCGCCAGCGGCGGGCTCAACAGCGCAGGATCGGGACCTTCTTGCCGTTGAAGGGCGAGGTGACGATGCCGTGATTCTGATCGACCCGCTCGACCGTGTAGCTGCGCACCTCGGCCGGCTCGACCTTCTCCGGCGCTTCGCCGCCCATCTCGAACCGCTCGGTGATCGTTTCGGTGATCTTGTCGCCCTCGAGCTTCCAGCGCCCGCCCTCGCCCGAATTCTCGACGCTGCCATCGGCATTGTAATGCACCGTGAAATCGCTCGCGCAGTCGGTTTCGAACGACCAGGCGCCGACCAGCCATTCGGCCATCCCGCCCGCAGGCAGCGGGGCGTTGTCGGCGAGATGCGGCGTGGCGGCGGGGGCCGCGTCGTTCGCGGCGGCCGGGACCGCATCGTTCGCGGGCGGCGGGGCGGGCGGGTTGCAGCCCGCGAGAAGCAGCGCGACCGATACCGCAACGATAGGCTTCATGGCACTTCCCCAACCCGATCGCGGCGATTCTAGCCGATTCGAGCCGCCAGCAACAGCGTCAGGCAACAGCCTTTTGTGCCGTTTCAGCCCCGTGCATCTCCCCCAGCGCCGCGAGGATCCGCACGAAGCTGCGCATCCCCTTGTGGAAGCTCTTCAGCTCATATTTCTCGTTGGGCGAATGGATATTGTCGTCGGGCAGCGCGAAGCCGACCAGCACCGTATCCATGTCAAGGATGGTGCGGATCGAGGTCACCACCGGGATGCCCCCGCCGCAGCCGATCAGCGCCGCCTTGCCCCATTCGTCGTTGAGCGCCTCGCGCGTCGCGGCCAGCGGCGGGCTGTCGCTGGGCACGGTCACCGCCGGGCTGCCGGGCCCGCGCGAGGTGAAGACGGCCTCGCAATCGGCGGGAAGGCGGTCGCGGACATGCTTCTCGAAGGCGGCCCACACCTTGTCCGGGTCCTGCCGGCCCACGAGCCGGAAGCTGACCTTGGCGTGGGCCTCGGCGGGGATGACGGTCTTGAAGCCTTCGCCGGTATAGCCGCCCCAGATGCCGTTGACCTCGGCGGTAGGCCGCGCCCAGATCTGTTCGAGTGCATCGGTCCCCGCCTCGCCCGCGGGCACGCGCAGCCCGACATCGCCGAGGAACTCGGCATCGTCGAACCCCAGCGCATCCCAGCTCGCGCGCACATCGGCGCTGACCGGATCGACGCCGTCATAGAAGCCGTCGAGCGTGACATGGCCCTTGGCGTCCTTCATCTCGCCCAGGATCGTCGCGAGCAGCTGGATCGGATTGCGCGCCGCCCCGCCATACAAGCCCGAATGAAGGTCGCGCTTGGCCGCCTTGATCGTCACTTCGCCCGCCGCCATGCCGCGCAGCCCGATGGTCAGGCCGGGGGTGTCGGTGTCCCACATCAGCGTGTCGCAGATGAGGGCAAAGTCGGCCTTCAGCTCGGCGGCGTGCTCGCGCAGGAAGGGTTCGAGGCTCACAGATCCCGATTCCTCCTCGCCCTCGAACAGGATCGTGACCTTGCACGGCAGCGCGCCGGTGGTTTCCTTCCACGCGCGGCACGCCTCGACGAAGGTCCGCAACTGCCCCTTGTCGTCCGAAGCCCCTCGCCCGACGATGATCCTCGCGCCATCGGCCTTGCTCTCGATCGCCGGATCGAACGGATCGCGCCGCCACAGCTCGATCGGATCCACCGGCTGCACGTCGTAATGGCCGTAGAACAAGATGTGCGGCCCGGGTCCGTCATGATGCGCCACCACCATCGGATGCCCCGGCGTCTGCGCCACCCGTGCATCGAAGCCGAGGCTGGTCAGCTCGTCGGCGAGCAGTTGCGCGGCCTTCTGGCACTCGGGCGCATAGGCGGGATCGGTCGAAACCGATTCGACGCGCATCAGCGCGAACAGCCGGTCGAGCGTGTCGTCGAGATGAGTCTCGATATAGGCGAGGGGAGCGGTGGAGTCGGTCATATTAACCGCCTACGCTTTCCCGACGAGTCGCGGCAAGACCGCCCCCACTTCGTCATCCCCGCGAAAGCGGGGACCCAGCTCATACACCATCCCGGAGCCAAATGGCTGTTGTGATTGCGGAAACCGCGGGAGCTGGGTCCCCGCTTTCGCGAGGATGACGGTAGGGGTAGGAGGCGGCATGACCACGCTCCCCCCCGCCGGCGCAGAAGCCACCGACATCCTCGCCGCGCTCGGCTGCCCGCTGCCGCAGACCGGCCTCCCGTCGCCCATCGACGGGACGCCGATGCCGCAAGTCCCCGGCCATCACGACGTCGACGCCGCCATCGCCGCCTCGGTCGCCGCGTTCGAACAATGGCGCAGCGTCCCCGCGCCGGTGCGCGGCCAGCTCGTCCGCCAGTTCGGCGAAGCCCTCCGCACGCACCGCGAGGCGCTCGGCCGCCTCGTCACCATCGAGACCGGCAAGCCGCTCTCCGAAGGCGTCGGCGAGGTGCAGGAGATGATCGACATCTGCGAATTCGCGGTCGGGCTTTCCCGCCAGCTCTACGGCCTTACCATCGCCTCCGAACGCCCCGAGCATCATATGCGCGAGCTGTGGCACCCGCTGGGCCCGGTCGCGGTGATCAGTGCGTTCAATTTCCCGGTCGCGGTCTGGGCATGGAACGCCTGCATCGCGCTGGTCTGCGGCGACAGCGTGCTCTGGAAGCCCAGCGAGAAGACCCCGGTCACGGCGCATGCCGTCCAGTCGCTGTTCGACAAGGTCGCGCGCGACTTCGGAGCCCCGCAAGGCCTCGCCCAGCTCGTCACCGGCGGCCGCGATACCGGTGCGGCGCTCGCGAACGATCCGCGCATCCCGCTCGTCTCGGCCACCGGCAGCGTCCCGATGGGCCGCGCGGTCGCGCAGGCCGTCGCCGCGCGCCTCGGCCGCTCGCTGCTCGAGCTCGGCGGCAATGCCGCGACGATCGTCTGCCCCTCGGCCGATCTCGACCTCGCGGTGCGCGCCATCGCCTTCAGCGCGGCGGGCACCACCGGCCAGCGCTGCACGACGATGCGCCGCCTGATCGTCCATGACTCAATCTATGACGCCCTCGTCCCCCGGCTGAAAAAGGCCTTTGCCACCCTGCGCGTCGGCGATCCGCGCGATCCCGATACGCTGATCGGCCCGATGATCGATGCAGGCGCGGTCGCCGCGATGGCCGCCGCGCTCGACCGCGCCCGCGCCGAGGGCGCCGTCACCGGCGGCGAGCATCTCGAAGGAAACTATGTCCGCCCCGCGCTCGCCGAGATGCCCGCGCAAACGGAACTGGTCCGCGAGGAAACCTTCGCCCCGATCCTCTACGTGCTGCGCTACAGCGACTTCGACGAAGCGATCCGCCTCCAGCGCGACGTCCCGCAGGGCCTCTCCTCCTCGATCCTCACCAGCGACCTGCGCGAGGCCGAAGCCTTCCTGTCGGCCACCGGTTCGGACTGCGGCATCGCCAACGTCAATATGGGCACCAGCGGCGCCGAGATCGGCGGCGCGTTCGGCGGCGAGAAGGAGACCGGCGGCGGGCGCGAATCCGGGTCGGACAGCTGGAAGGCCTATATGCGCCGCCAGACCCAGAACGTGAATTACGGACGCAGCCTGCCGCTCGCGCAGGGCGTGGAATTCGATCTCTAGCGGATCGACTCCAGCGTCTCGCTGGTCACGCGGGTCTCGGCGCGCATGTGAATCTCGAACATCGCCACGCCGCGGACCGGCTTGCCCGCGGAATCGCTCGCCGGGGTGAACAGGCGGCGAGTCCGCACCGCGTCACAGGCGATCTTTTCCGCATTGGGCGAGACGCGCCCGGTCACCGCCGCACAGTCGTCCACGCTGCCGTCCGGCGCCACCGAAACCCGGAACGCGGCGTCGATCGCGCCGTCCCCGGGAAGCATGCGCCGCGTATCCGCGTTCGACAGCCAATCGTCGCGCGGGATCAGCGCCACCGGAGTTTTCCCGCCCGGCTCGAATTGCGCCGGATCGGCCCCGAACTCGACGAGCTGATCGCGCACGCAACTGGCCAGCGCCTTCGCCGCCGCCCTCGCATGCGACAAGGCGAAGGGGCCGGTGACCGATTTGCCGTCGATCGCGATCGAGGAGGATGCCGCGAATGCCGCGACCACATCCGGACCGAGCCCGCTGACGATAATCGCATTGCCCAGCTCGCCGCCAAGCCTCGTGCTCCGGGCCTTGCGCTCGAAGCGGCTGTCGGGGCCGAAGACGAGGGTGACCGGGAATAATTGCTGGACGCGCGGTGCGGGCACCGTCTTGCCCGCCAGGACGAGGCGATAGCTGTCGGTTCCGGTTACCGTCTGAAGCGTCAGCGTGGCCGGTGCGGGGCCGGGGATCGATCCGGTCAGCGTGCATTCGCCCGCCCCGGCCTCGACGCCCCAGGTCACCGCGGGGGCCGCGACTTGGGGCTGCGCCGCGTGCGCGGCGGTCAGCCAGGCGATGCCCGAAAGGCTCGCGATCATGCCTGCATTCGCGATCGTCTTCACGGCCGAATGGCGGATCATGACTATCTCCCCTCTCCGGAGCTCAGACTAGGATCTATCGGATGCCTCCGCAATCGCCGGCAAGCGGCGTGGCGCCCGCTCAGGGGGAGCGTTACGGGCGCCACGCCGCGCCGAGGTCCGCGCCGGTTGGGGTCGGCGCGAGCCCCGGCGGCTCAGCCCGCGACGAGGAAGCCCGACGCGACGATCGCCACGATCAGCACGCCGATGATGAAATGGGTTCCCCATCCGGGCCTGAAGACCCGGGCATGGTCGCGCCGCACCTGCTCCATCTTCGCCGCCATGCCGCTGCGCGCGGAGAGCGTGCCGCGATCGCGGATCGGCGCGTTGGTGAGGAAATCGAGCACGCGGCCCGTCTCGTCCTCGCTCAGCCTGGGATAGCGCCGCAGCAGTGCCTCGACCTCGTCGATCGGGCCGTCGGGCGCGTTGCGGGGGACCGAGGGAACGCTCCAGCTCGGATTCTTTTCATGTTCGATGATCATGATTCAGTGCCTCTTCTCGCGCGGGCGCTCGCTGGAGCCGCCGCGCGCAGTCATGTCGGCCCGCGCGGACGAGCCGGGCGGGCATGTTGCGTCGATAGGGGGAAGTTCAGGCGCGCGGAGGCGCGCGTGCCTGGGCGGAGGAGAACCACCGGCCCGGGCGCTGGGCACGGACCAGGACGAAGCGGGGCGATGCCGCCGCGGGGGCGGCCGGCGCCAGCGCGGCGCTTGCCGCGACGGGGATCAGGCCATTGTCGAAATCGGGGCGCCGGGCATTGGGGCCCCGCGCGCCGGGCAGCGCGCGGCGCGCCTCCCCGGCGCGATCGGCAACCGCCAGCACGCCCTGTTCGGCGGTCGACGCGCTGAACGCCGATTGCAGCTGCGATCCCGTAGCCGCGCCGCCGGGCAGCAGTGCGATCAGCAGCGCGACAGCAATCCCCAGCACCGCGCCGGCGGCCGAACTCAGCCGCGCGGGCAGCGGCGGATCGGCGCGTTCGTCAGGAGCGGTATCGCGGGTCACAGTTTCGATATAGGCGCGCATCCCCGGTCCGCCAGACCCTAGCCGCTCCGGATCCCCTTCCAGCGCGTCAGCTGTTCCGCGATCAGCGCCACGCGCTTCTGGTCGTCGGCGCCGTCCATCACGCTCAGATCGTCCGGCCCGGCGCGCAGATAGATGCCCGAAGTGCGCGCGTTCACCAGCTCCATCTCCCACAGCGTGGTGAAATATCCCGTCGCGCGGTCGGTCGATTCGATGCGGATCTCGCCGGTGCCGTGCAGCTGCGGCGCGTTGGGATCGAGCGGCCTTTCGCCGTCCCAGCAATAGAAGACCCCCGAAGGGTCGCGCTGCTCCTTCGCCGCCAGGCTCCGGTATCGCGCCGACAGCGCGCCGTCCTCGCGCCACGAGCGGCCGCTCACTTCCAGCATGCCGTCACGGCCGCGCGCGATGCGCAACAGGCTCACCGCCGAGGGCTCGCGCTCGGTGCGCTCAGTCAGCGAGAATTGCCACCACAGCCCCTCGATGCGCGAGAGGCGCCCCTCATTCTCGATCGCCTGGCGAAGCGCCTGGTTGATGGTCTTCATGCTCGCCGGCGTGATCGCATCGTCGTAGCGGACACAGGTCAGCCCGAGCAGGTCGGTCGGCAGCTTCGATCCGTGCGCATGGAGGATGAAGGTCCGGCGCATCCCCAGCACCCCGCCGAACAGCCCGGCCTCGAACACGACATTGTCGCGCGGCGAGGCCTGGCCGGCTGCGGCGTCGGCATTGGCGGTCCAATCGTCCTGCGCGAAGACGAAGGCGGCGAAATCCACCTCGCGGGTCAGCTCCAGCAGCCGCCCCAGCGTCGTGGTTCCGGGATTGAAGACCGTCGTCCAGGGCTCGACATGCGCGACCTCTTCAAGGCCTCGCGTCAGCGCGCCGAGCAGTTTCGCCTGCTTGCCCGACGAGCCAAGGAAAATGCGCGGCTTGTCCATTCCATCCGGTCCTCCCGTCAGCGGTCAGGCCGCTGCCTGTTCGGGCCGCAATTCCTCGGCCAGCGCCCGGCGCACCGTGTCCCGCTCGCCGATCTGGTCGAAATAGGCGCGCATCTCGGGCGAGAGCGTCAGCCCGAAGGCCCTGGCCCAGCGCAGCATCACGAACAGATAGGCGTCCGCCACGGTGAAATGCGCGCCGAGCAGATAGAGGCTGCTCCCCATCCGCGTCTCGAGGATATCGAGCCGCTTCGCCACCGCCTCCGCGCCTTTCGCCAGCACCTCCGGGTCCTCGCTGTGCCAGAAGGGCTTGAAGGCGATGTGCAGCTCGCTCGAAAGGAAGGACAGCATCTCGATCAGCCTTGTGCGTCCGAGTGGCCCGTCCACGCCCAGCGCCGGGGCGCGCTGGGCGATCAGGTCGAGGATCGCGACATTCTCGGTGATGCGTTCGCCATCGTCGAGCACCAGCATCGGCACCGATCCCGCCGGATTGATCGCGCTGTAATCATGCCCGCGCTCGGTGATCTTGGCCTTGAGATCGACGCGCTCGAAATCGGCGTCGATCCCCGCTTCGTGCAGCGAGACCCGGGTCGCGAGGCTGCACGCGCCCGGCGAATAATAGAGCTTCATCGACTGACTCCCCTTTTGAACGGGCCCGGCCCCGGCGACCGGGCCCGCCAGATATTCACGCCATCGCGGGTGACGCGATGATCAGCAAGTCCTCGGGCGCCTGTCCGCCGCGGATGAAGGCGAGCATCTCGGGATTGACGATCCCGGCATGCGTCGCGAGCAGACCGTGCGGCAGGTCCTTGTAGGTCTTGAGCGTGCCGTTCCTCAGCAGCTGCACCGTCAGCGGCCCCGAATCGGCATAGGGCACGATCTGGTCGTCCTCGCTGTGGATCACCAGCACCGGCACGTCGATCTTCTTCAGATCCTCGGTGAAGTCGGTTTCGGAAAAGGCCTTGATGCACTCATATTGGGCCTTGATGCTGCCCATCATCGCCTGGCGCCACCAATTGTTGATGATCCCCTGCGAAACCTGCGCGCCGGGCCGGTTGAAGCCGTAGAAGGGCCCGCTCGCGAAATCGAGGTAGAATTGGGCGCGATTGGCCGCCAGCGCCGCGCGCAGCCCGTCGAACACTTCGATCGGCGTGCCTCCAGGGTTGCTTTCCTTCTTCACCAGCACCGGCGGCACCGCATCGACCAGGATCGCCTTCGCCACGCGTCCCGGCTCGGCGCGCGCGACATAATGCGCCACTTCGCCGCCCCCCGTCGAATGGCCGATATGGATCGCGTTGCGAAGATCGAGCGAAGCGACCAGCTGCGCGACGTCCGAGGCATAGGTGTCCATCTCGTTGCCGCCGTCGGTCTGGC
Organism: uncultured Sphingomonas sp.; assembly: GCA_966251045.1. Classification (GTDB taxonomy): domain Bacteria; phylum Pseudomonadota; class Alphaproteobacteria; order Sphingomonadales; family Sphingomonadaceae; genus Sphingomonas. The sequence goes on along the minus strand of CBINJP010000004.1, from coordinate 2,635 downwards.
TCGACCGGCCGTGCCCGCGCCGGTCATGCGCGATCACGCGATAGCCCTCGCCCAGGAAGAACATCATCTGTCCGTCCCAGTCGTCGGCGCTGAGCGGCCAGCCGTGATGGAACATGATCGGCTGCGCGTCGCGCGGGCCCCAGTCCTTGTAGAAAATCCGGGTGCCGTCTGTCGTGGTGAAGTGGGTCATGGGAATGGATCCCTTGCCATGGGGGGCCGGCCGGCAGGGCCGGTGCTGTCGTCTCGTGCTGGGCCGATGGCGGGCGTTGCGTCCGTCGAAGAATCGACTCGGTCGCGGGACGCCCGCCTCTAGCATTTCGGGCCGTTCCGGTCACGGAAAGATCGGTGGGTCGGGACCCTAAAGCGACCGCGCGATCAGCAGCTTCATGATCTCGCTCGATCCGCCATAAATGCGCTGCACCCGCGCGTTCCGCCACATCCGCGCGATCGGGTATTCGTTGATATAGCCATAGCCGCCATGGAGCTGGAGGCAGGCATCGACCACTTCCCATTCGGCCTCGGTGACGAAGAGCTTGGCGATGGCGGCGGTGGTCAGGTCGAGCGTGCCGTCCATGTAGCGCTGGACGCAGTCGCCCACATAGACTTTGGCGACGGTCGCCTTGGCCTTGCACTCGGCAAGCTTGAACTGGGTGTTCTGGAAATCGAAGACGCGCTGGCCGAAGGCCTGGCGTTCCTTGACGTATTCGGTCGTGGTGGAGATTGCCTTTTCCATCGTCTGGATGCTGCCGACCGCGATGATCAGCCGCTCGCGGGGCAATTCGGCCATCAGCTGGCGAAAGCCCTGGCCTTCGCTGGTGCCCAGCAGATTGTCGGCGGGCACCCAGACATCGTCGAAGAAGAGTTCGCTGGTGTCCTGCGCATCCTGCCCGATCTTGTCGAGCGCCTTGCCGCGGCGGAAACCCTCGGCGGACTCGGTCTCGACGACGAGGAGGGAGACGCCCTTGCCCCCCGCGCTGGGATCGGTCTTGGCGACGACGATGATGAAATCGGCGATCTGGCCGTTCGAGATGAAGGTCTTGGCGCCGTTGATCCGGTAGCCATTGCCGTCCTTGAGCGCAGTCGTCCGGATCGCCTGCAGATCGGAACCCGCCCCCGGCTCGCTCATCGCGATGGCGGCGACGCTTTCGCCCGAACAGAGCTTGGGAAGCCAGCGCTGCTTCTGCTCCTCGGTCCCGTGGGTGAGGACATAGGGCAGGATGATGACATTGTGCAGCGACAGCGCGAAGCCCTCGACGCCGTGCTTCGCCACCTGCTCGACCAGGGCGACCTCGTAGCGGAAGTCGCCGCCTGCGCCGCCATACTCCACCGGGATCGACGCGCCGAGCAGCCCGGCCTCGCCCGCCTGCCGCCAGAAGGCGCGCTCGACCTGTCCGTCGTCGCGCCATTTCTGGATGCGCTCGGGGGTGGCTTCGCGTTCGAAGAAGCGGGCCGCGGCATCGGCGAGCAGCTCGATCTCGGGGTCCTGCATGCAGGCGGGGGGCGGGACGTCGAGCGCGGGCATGTCAGCGTTCCTTGAGCAAGGCGAGAATGGCCTCGGTGTCCGCGCCCGCGACCGTACGGCGCGGGGGCTCTGCCGGGGTGGCGGAGAAGCGCGGGGCAGGGGCGGGCTCGCCGCCCGCCAATGTGCCGCGCGCGACATTGTGCGGATGCGCCGCCGCTTCGTCGAAGGTGAGGATGGGCGACACGCACGCCTCGGGGGCGAAGTGGCCGGCCCAGTCGTCGCGCGTCCGTTCGCGGAACATGGCTTCGAGCTTGGCGATCTGGGCGGGCCAGGCGGCGGGGTTACGCTGCTGGGCGAAGTCGGGATCGTCGCTGAGGCCTAGCCCAGAGAGCAACGCCCCCCAGAATTGCGGCTCGATCGCGCCCACGCCGACGAACTTGCCGTCGCTGCATTCATAGGTCCGGTAGAAGGGCGCGGCCCCGCTCAGCATCCCCCGGCCTGCGCCATCGGGCCACATGCCGGCGGACTTGAACCCCCAGCTCATCGCCGCGAGCAAGGCCGATCCATCGGTCATCGCGGCGTCAACGACCTGCCCGGGCCCGCCCATGCGCACCGCGAGCAAGGCGCTCACCATCCCGAAGGCGAGCAGCATCCCGCCCCCGCCGAAATCGCCGACATAATTGACCGGCGCCACCGGCCGCTCGCCCGGATGGCCGATCCCCTCGAGCACGCCCGAAATCGCGATGTAATTGATGTCATGCCCCGGCGCTGAGGCGAGCGGACCGGTCTGCCCCCATCCGGTCATGCGCCCGTAAACGAGCCTGGGATTGTCGCCGAGCAGCACCTCCGGCCCCAGCCCCAGCCGCTCCATCACCCCGGGCCGGTTGCCCTCGATCAGCCCGTCGGCGGTCGCGCAGAGCTTGCGCGCCAGCGCCGCCCCTTCGGGGTCCTTCAGATCGAGTATGATCGAGCGCCGCCCGCGCGCCAGCGAATGGGGCATGAATTGCTCGCCCGGCCGCTCGATCCGGATCACCTCGGCGCCATGATCGGCCAGCATCATCCCGGCGAACGGCGCGGGGCCAATCCCGGCGAACTCGATGATGCGGATGCCGGTCAGCGCGCCCATTTTCTAGGTCCTCCCCCGGAGGGGGAGGGGGACCGCGCAGCGGTGGA
>CBINJP010000003.1:0-228976 GCA_966251045.1 uncultured Sphingomonas sp. | reverse complement strand
CGCGCTACATCAACGACCGCAAGCTGCCCGACAAGGCGATCGACGTGATCGACGAGGTCGGCGCGATGCAGATGCTGGTGGCGCCGTCCAAGCGCAAGAAGGTGATCACGCCCCGCGAGATCGAGGCCGTCATCGCGACGATGGCACGCATCCCGCCCAAGAGCGTGTCGAACGACGATACCCGCGTGCTCGCCAATCTCGAGAACGATCTGAAGCGCGTCGTGTTCGGCCAGAACAAGGCGATCGAGGTGCTCAGCTCGGCGATCAAGCTCAGCCGCGCGGGACTGCGCGATCCCGAAAAGCCGATCGGCAACTATCTGTTCAGCGGCCCCACCGGCGTCGGCAAGACCGAAGTCGCCAAGCAGCTTGCCGAACTGCTCGGCATCCCGCTCCAGCGCTTCGACATGTCCGAATATATGGAGCGGCATTCGGTCAGCCGGCTGATCGGCGCGCCTCCGGGCTATGTCGGCTACGATCAGGGCGGGCTCCTCACCGATGCCGTCGACCAGCAGCCGCACAGCGTGCTCCTGCTCGACGAGATCGAGAAGGCGCATCCGGACCTGTTCAACATCCTGCTCCAGATCATGGACAATGGCCGCCTCACCGATCACCACGGCAAGACGGTCGATTTCCGCAACACGATCCTGATCCTCACCACCAATGCCGGTGCGTCGGACATGGCGCGCGAGTCTGTCGGGTTCGGCAATATCAGCCGCGAGGATGTGCAGGAGGAGGCGGTGAAGCATCTCTTCACCCCCGAATTCCGCAACCGCCTCGATGCGATCGTGCCCTTCGGTTACCTGCCGCCGGAGATCGTCGCACGGGTGGTGGACAAGTTCATCCTCCAGCTCGAGCTCCAGCTGGCCGACCGCAACGTCCATATCCAGCTCGACGACGAATCGAAGGCGTGGCTCACCGAGCGCGGTTACGACAAGCTCTACGGCGCGCGTCCGATGGGCCGCCTGATCCAGGAGAAGGTCAAGCAGCCGCTCGCCGAGGAGCTGCTGTTCGGCAAGCTCGTCCATGGCGGCGAGGTCAACATCAAGCTCAAGGACAATGCGCTGGCGTTCGAGATCACGCCGGCCGCGCCCAAGCCCAAAAAGGGCGGCGGCAAGAAGAAGGTCAGCGCGAAGGCGAAGTAAGCCTCAAGCATCGAAATCGACCGGGCCGGGGAGCGATCCCCGGCCCGTTTCGATTCATGGTCCTCGGCCAAGCATCCTTCGTCACCCCGGGCTTGACCCGGGGGCCCGCCGCCTTGCGCGCCGGAGAAGAAGCGGGACCCCGGCTCAAGGCCGGGGTGACGGAATCAGCGATAACCCGGGTAATAAACCGGCGGCGTGGTGGTCACGATCACCGTCACCACCGTCCCGCCCTGATAGATGGGCGGCGGAGGCGGGGGCGGATAATAGGCCGCGGCGCGCTGCATGCAGCCCTGGTAGCCGCATGCCCGGATCTCCGCGAGCCGCTCGTCCGCCAGGCGGCGCATCCAGCGGTCATTCTCGATCGCCCAGGCGATCTGCGCCTCGGCGCTCGCCCAGGCGCCTTCGCGGCAATCGCGATCGGCGCCGCAGAGGCGGTTCACCGCGCGCCGCATCCGGCGCTCGAGCGCGCGCTCCCCCGCCCGGGTCGAGAGGTCGAGATCCGCGGCGGGCACCGCGATGGTGCGCGTCTCCAGCCGGTCACTCCAGCGCTGCGCATGCGCCGCGCCCGGTACGGCGATCAGTGCCGCCGCGGTCAGCAGGGTTCGGATCATGATCTCCCTCCTTTCGGCGGAAACGATCATAAACCCGGAAAGTCTCCGGCCAAATCGCGGTGAGAGTCCCGATCCGGGCCGCTGTCCCGCCCGCCGCTAGCGGACCGAATGCTCCAGCAGCGCGCCGCACATCTTCTCCCACTGCTTGAAGCCGTAGCGCTCGGGCAGCTCGACGCCGATGATCGGGTCGCTCGCCGACAGGACCCGCTGCGGGGCGAGCGGCGTATCGGTCAGCGCGCAGTGGAAGACCGCCACGGCGGGCTTGAGCAGATCGGCCCCGGATTCGTCCAGCACCACCGCGAGCCGGTTGCTGGTCAGGCGGACCAGCGATCCGGTGGGAAACGCCCCCATGGTCCGCACGAACGAGGCGAGGATCTTCTGGTCGAACCGGCCGGTCATGCGCCGCATCCGCTCGATCGCCTGCGCGGGGACCAGCCGGCCGATATCGTCGCGGGGGCAGGTCAGCTCGTCATAGACGTCGCAGATCGCCGCCATGCGCAACGCCGTCCCGACCTCGTCCCCCGCCAGCCCGAAGGGATAGCCGCTGCCGTCGAGCCGCTCATTGTGGTGCAGCGCGACCTCGAGCACCAGCTCGGGCATGTCCCCATTTTCGAGCAGCGCGGAATGGCCGCGTGCGGCGTGCGCGCGCACCGCCTCGACATCCGCCTCGTCCCGATCCTCGGGCGGGACGAACGCGTCGCCGATATCGTGCAGCAATCCGGCAAGCCCAAGGTCGCGCGTGGTTTCGAGATTATAGTTCAGCTCCTGCGCCAGCGCGACCATCAGTCCGCACACCGCGATGGCGTGGAGATAATTGTGCTGGTCCACGGTCTTGATCCGGAGGACGCTGAGCAGCGCGGTCGGGCTGCGCGAGACCGACGCCATCACCGCATCGACGATCGGCGCGACCCTGGCCGCCTCCACCATCTCGCCATTGCGGACATCGGCGAAGGCCTGTTCCATCACCAACCTGGCCACCGAGACGAGCTGCTCCGCCCGGGCGCGCTCCTGCGCGGGAGTGCCGCGCTTGACGCGGACGTGCAGCGGCTTGGCCTGGCCGAAGCCCTGCTTGGCCGGCGCGGTCTTGGCGGGTTTCGGTGCGGCCGGGCCGCGCCAGTCATCGGCGTTGAGATTCCCCTGATATGCGGGCGCGCGGTCGCCGGCGGCTCTCTTGATCGGACGCTCGAACATCCCTCATGCGTGGCGCAAACCGGTGAAGGTTTCGTAAAATACTCACTCACGAGTTAGTTTTACGTATTTCCTCTTATGCCAATGAATTCGGGGGGCTTCCGCTCCAGGAAATATCATGCGGTCTTGCGCCGAAACGGAATGTCGCGCGTCTGGTAGGTCAGCGCCCGCCACACCCATTCGATCGGGCCATAGGCGAAGCGCTGGAGCCACCAGGCGGCGACCGCCATCTGGATCGCCACCGCGCCGATCCCCACGCCGAAGCGCGTCGCCTGGCTCCAGTCGTCCCACCGGTCGAACCCGAAATGGTAGAAGACGGGGACGAAGATCACGCTCTGCAGGATATAGAGCGTCAGCGTCGTCCGCCCGATCGCGGCGAAGGGATGGATGAGTACGCGAGCAGCCCCCTGCCACACCGCGCACAGGGTCAGCGCCCAGCTCGTCATCCCCGCCAGCTCGAACCAGCTGCCCAGGATATAGCCAAGGCTGCGCGCCGCGCCGTCGCCATAGCCCAGCGTGCCGAACCAACCGGTCACATCGCCGCGAACGAAATAGAGGATCAGCGCCGCACCCAGCGCGAACCCCAGCCCGACCCAGCGCCCGCTCGCATAGTCGCCCAGCCGCGCGAAGAAGCCGATCCGGCCCAGCACCATGCCGACCAGGTACAGCCCTATGATCTGCATGATCCGGCCCGTTTCGAGCATGAACCACCATTTGGGCCATTGGCCGGACCATGCGCTGGCCCGAAGCGTCTGCCAGAAATCGCCGCTGACATAGACGTCCATCGCGGGGTCCTGATAATGGCGCGGCAGCGCATTGGCCCAGTCGGCCCCGCTCGCCGCCGCGATCAGCTGAATCCACAGCAATGGCTGGGCGAGGAAGAACACCGCCGTCCAGATCAGCACCCGGTTGTTCTTCACCCTGTGGAACAGCAGCAGCAGGAAGCCCATGCCCGAGAGCAGCTGGATGATCTCGCCGCGATAGACGAGCGCGTGGAACCAACCGATCACGAACAGCACCGCCAGCCGCCACGCGAAGCGCGCGGTGAAATCCTGGCCCTTGCGCGCCGCGCGCTCCATCAGGATGTAGAAGCTGAAGCCGAAGCAGAGCGCGAGCAGCGAGAAGCTCTTGCCCATGAAGAGCAGATAGACGGTATCGCCGATCGGGCCGCTGTCCGGCGCCTTCCAGTACAGCTCGTAACTCTCGATCATATGGACGAGGAACAGCCCGACCAGCGCGAAGCCGCGCAGGATATCGACCACCTCCAGCCGCGCGTTCACATCGCCTGCCGGCGCCCCTCCGTCGGTCATATCCCCTCCGTCAAATCGCGTATTCGTTTACGCGATGTTTGCCATCTAACATCTAGAAATGGCGCATGTCGCGCCCGATCGTTACGCTTCTGACCCTGCTAATCATGTGCCTGGGGATCGTACTGACCGCGACTCCAGCGCAAGCGCAGGCGGCGTAGCGGGGCGCGAGCTCAAGGTGTGCGTGCTGCGCGATACGGGCCGCATGAACCCCGCCGTGCTGATCCATCATCCCGAACGCTTCGATTGCACCACGCCCCAGCACAAGCTCGGCGCGGGCAATTTCTGGATCCTCTCCGAGGATATCCACCAGACGTCCGAGCCGCGCGCCCCGCTCAACGCCCGCGTCGCCAGCCTGTGGCAGGACCGGCTGTCGCTCCACATCCTCTATGCCGACGGCACGATGCGCTCGACCGCGACCGATGCGCGCGGAGTCACCCCGCTGCTCCAGCTCGGCGCGATCGTCCAGCACCCGCTGCCCATCGCCAGGCCCAGGGTCGTCCGGCTGCTATGGCATGTCGAGGGATCGGCGAGCGTCCGCGGCATCCTGCTCGGGCCGCGCCTCGCTACCGACAAGGAGAGCGCGCACGCCAATCTGGTGATGGCGGCGATGTACGCCGCATTCGGCGGGCTGTGCCTCGGGCTGATCTGCTACAATCTCGCGCTCTGGGCCGCGCTGCGCCACCGCTTCCAGCTCTGGTACTGCGCGATGACCGCGGGATTGCTGGTCTATGCCTTCTCGACCTCGGGGGCGCTCGCCTGGGCCTGGCCGGAACTCGCCAACAACGACCGGCTGCGCTTCAACTATCTGACGCTCGGCCTGATGGGCGCCGCGGCGCTGATGTTCGCGCGCAGCTTTTTCGAGGAGCGCATCTATCAGGGCTGGCTCGGGCGGTTGGCGACCGGCGTCGCGGCGCTGATGGCGCTTGCCGGCGCCTTCGTCTTCTTCACCGCGCCGATCGCGGTTCGCGTCGCCGACATGATCTTCACCTGCGTGTTCGTATCGCTGGCCGCGGTGGTGGTGCCCACGCTCTGGCGGGCATGGCGGCTGCGGAGCAATTATCTCTGGCTGTTCGCCATCGCCTGGGGCGCGCCGATCCTCACCGCTGTGATGCGCATCCTGGGCAACCTCCATGTGCTCCCGTGGAACTTCTGGCTCGACAATTCGACGATGCTGTCGATGTCGGGCGAGGCGCTGCTGTCGAGCCTCGCCATCGCCTACCGCATCCGCCTGCTCTCGATCGAGCGCGACGAGGCGATCACCGCCGAGGAGATCGCCCGCCGGCTGGCCGACACCGATCCGCTCACCGGGCTGCTCAACCGCCGCGCCTTCCTCGAAAAGGCGATCGGGCGCGAGGGCGGTCAGGCGCTGCACACCGCCGATCTCGACCACTTCAAGAGCGTCAACGACACGCTGGGGCATGACGGCGGCGACGAGGTGCTGCGGGTCTTCGCCCGGATGCTGCGCGCGGCCGTGCCGGCGGGCGCGCTGGTCGCGCGGATCGGCGGCGAGGAATTCGCATTGCTCACCAACGCCGGCGAACCGATCGATCCCGACCGCATCCTCGCCAAGCTGCGCGCCACGCGGATGCCGTTCGATGTCCAGGTGACCGCGAGCATCGGCAGCTGCACGGGTCCGCTGACCACCGAGCCCGAATGGAAGGCGCTCTATCGCGGCGCCGACAAGGCACTGTTCCAGGCCAAGTCCGCAGGCCGCGACCGCGCCCGCGCCGCCCCCGCGCGCGAGGCCGCCTGACCGGCACGCCGCCCGCGCCGCGAAGAGGCGGCGCAACCGGGCTTGCAATGTTGGATTCCACCTGCAACGCCAGGCACATGGTTCATTCCGCTATCATCGCCGCCCCTCGCGCTCGCACGGGCGCATGCGCCCGTGCGAGCGGACGCACGCGATGGGACTGTGACTTTTGTGACTCTTCGGCATCCGGGGGTCTGCCGGGCAGCGGTCCTTGTCACGTCACCGCAAGCTACTTACACCAATGTCAATGAGCGATCCCGAGCAGATCTGGCGCACCAGCTTTCGCCACCCGGGCAAATGGGACGATGTCCTGCCGCCGCAATCGATGGTCGACCTGTTCGAGGCGAGCGCCACCGCGAATCCCCAGGCGCCGTTTCTCGATTTCATGGGCCGCATCTACAGCTATGGCGAGACGTTCGACGGCGCCAATCGCGTCGCGCATGGATTGAAGGCGCTGGGCTATGGCCCGGGCGACCGGATCGGGCTCTTCCTGCCCAATGTGCCGCATTATGTCGCGGCCTATTACGGCATCCTCAAGCTGGGCGCGGTCGCGGTCAATTTCTCGCCGCTCTACTCGGTCGACGAATTGCGGGCGCAGGTCGAGGATTCGGGGACGCGGCTGCTCTTCACTCTCTCGGCCAGCGCGCTGCTTCCCACCGCGCTCAAGGTGCTCGACGCCAGCTCGCTCGAACGGCTGGTGGTGGGATCGGTCGCGGGCGCGCTGCCCGCCGCGCAATCGATCCTCTATCGCCTCTTCAAGCGAAGCGAAGTCACGCCCCGCCCCGACGATTCGCGCATCATGGCCTTTTCCGCGCTGATCCAGAATGACGGCAGCGCCGGGCACCCGAGGATCGACCCCGAGCGCGACGTCGCGCTGATCCAGTATACCGGCGGCACCACCGGCACGCCCAAGGGCGCGGTGCTCACCCACCAGAATCTCTCGGCCAACGCGCGCCAGATCGCCCGGCTCGATCCCGATCTCGGCAAGGAGCGCGACACCGTGCTCGGCGTGCTGCCGATGTTCCACGTCTTCGCCAACACCTGCGTCCTCAACCGGTCGGTGATCGCGGGCGGCGAGATCGTCATGCTGCCGCGCTTCAACGCCAAGCAGGCAGTCGCCGCAGTCCGCCGCACCCGCACTCGCGCCGTCCCCGGCGTGCCCACCATGTTCCAGGCGCTGCTCGACTGCCCGGACATGAGCCGCGAGGCCTTCGCCTCGGTCAAATATTGCATCTCGGGCGGCGCGCCCTTGCCCGCGACGCTCCAGGCGGGGTTCGAGGACATGACCGGCACAAGGCTGATCGAAGGCTATGGCCTGTCCGAAACCTCGGGCGTGGTTTCGACCAACCCCTATGCCGGGCTCAAGAAGCCCGGCACGATCGGCCAGCCCCTGATCGGGACGCGCGTGCGGCTGGTCGACAAGGAGGATCCGGCGAAGCCGGTCCCGGCCGGCGAGCCCGGCGAGCTGGTCGTCAACGGCCCGCAGGTGATGCGCGGATACTGGAACCGCCCCGATGCCGATGCGCAGGTGTTCGTGACCGATGCCGACGGCACGCGCTGGCTGCGCACCGGCGACGTCGCAACAATCGACGAGGACGGTTATCTCCGCATCGTCGACCGGCTCAAGGACATGATCGCGGTCGGCGGGTTCAAGGTCTTCCCCAGCCAGATCGAGGATGTCCTCTATCGCCACCCCGCGGTGAAGGAGGCGCTCGTGATCGGCCTGCCCGATTCCTATCATGGCGAGCTGCCGCACGCCTATGTCACGCTGGGCGAGGGCGCGGCCGCGACCGGCGAGGAACTGACGGCGTGGCTCAACCCCCAGCTCGGCAAGCATGAGCGCGTGGCCGAAGTGGTGGTGCGCGAAAGCCTGCCCAAGACGATGATCGGCAAGCTGAGTCGCAAGGATTTGCTGAAAGAGGTGGCGCCACAATAATTCCTCCCCCGGAGGGGGAGGTGGCAGGCAAAGCCTGACGGAGGGGGACCTCCACGTGCGATACCGCTCGCGGCAAGCCCCCTCCACCGCCTCGCGGTCCCCCTCCCCCTCCGGGGGAGGAATTGGCGTGTTGCAATCCCCCTCTCCCCTGCCGCATAGGCTTGGCATGGCCGACGACACCGACATCGCCGCACTTTCGTTCGAGGAAGCGCTCAGGGAACTCGAGCGGATCGTCGGGCGGCTCGAAAGCGGCGAGGCGGCGCTCCAGGAAGCGATCGACCTGTACGAGCGCGGCGACCGGCTCCGCAAGCAATGCGCCGCCAGGCTCGACGCGGCACAGGCGCGGATCGAGGCGATCCGGCTCGACGCCGAGGGGCGGCCCTCGGGCACCGCGCCCTTCGCCGCGGGTTGATCTTGTCCGATCCGGCGCATGCGAGCCTAGCGCTCCAGGCGGCGCTCAAGGAGGTTTCGGCCGAGGTCGACCGCCAGTTCGACACGCTGCTGTCCATCCCGAACGATCCGCGCGCCGGCCTCTACCGCGCGATGCGCCACGCCGCGATCGGCGGCGGCAAGCGGCTGCGCCCGCTGCTGGTCTTCGCCACCGCGCGGCTGTTCGGAGTCGACCGGACCTGCATCGCGCGCGTCGCGACGGCCGTCGAATGTATCCATGTCTATTCGCTGATCCATGACGATCTGCCCGCGATGGACGATGACGATGTCCGGCGCGGCAAGCCCACCGTCCACCGTGCCTATGACGAGGCGACCGCGATCCTGGCGGGCGATTGCCTCCATGCGCTCGCCTTCGAAGTGCTGGGGGCCGAGGCGACGCATCCCGATCCGTTCGTCCGCATCGAGCTGACCTACGAGCTCGCGCGCGCCGCCGGCCCCACGGGCATGGCGGGCGGGCAAATGATGGACCTCGAGGCCGAGAAGGCGAGCTTCGATCTGCCGACCGTCACCCGGCTCCAGGCGATGAAGACCGGCGCGCTGATCGCCTGCGCCGTCGAATTCGGGGCGATATTGGGGCGGCTGCCGCCCGAGGGGCGGACGGGGCTGCGCGGCTATGCCCGCGATCTCGGCCTCGCCTTCCAGATCGCCGACGATATCCTCGACGCCGAGGGCGACGAGGCCGTGGCGGGCAAGCGCCTCCGCAAGGACGGCGCGGCGGGCAAGGAGACCTTCCTCAGCCTGCTCGGGCTCGATCGCGCGCGGGCACAGGCGGCGATGCTGGTCGGTCAGGCGATCGCGCATCTCCATCCCTATGGCGCCGAGGCCGATCTGCTGCGCGACATCGCCCGGTACACGCTGGAACGCGACCGCTGATGACCCCGCTGCGGTGGACGGCAGTCGTGCTGACCGCCGCGACCATCCTGGGGGTCGCGGGCTGGCTCTACGCGATCCACTGGCGCCCTTCCGAAGCCGACTATCCGCGTCAGGGCATCGACGTCTCGCACCATCAGGGCATGATCGATTGGCCCGCGGTCGCGCGTCAGCGCCAGGTCGACTTCGCCTATATCAAGGCGTCCGACGGCGCCGACTTCCTCGACCCGATGTTCGGGTTGAACTGGCAGGGCGCGGGCAAGGCCGGGATCGCGCGCGGCGCCTATCATTATTTCTCGCTGTGCAAGCCCGGCGACGCGCAGGCGGCCAATTTCATCGGTGCGGTGCCCGGCGACGGCAACATGCTCGCGCCCGCGATCGACCTTGAATTCGGCGGCAATTGCGCCGCCCGGCCCGATCCCGAGACTTTGCTTGTCGAGCTGATGGTCTTCATCCGCGCGGTCGAGGCGCGCTACCGCCAGCCGGTGATCCTCTACCTCACGCGCGAGTTCGATGCGGGATACGGGATCAGCGCCCGGGTCAACCGGCGGCTGTGGCTGCGCAGCCTCGTCCGCGAGCCAAAATGGGGCGCCCGGCCCTGGTCGATCTGGCAGGCATCCAGCTTCCACGCCGTCCCCGGCATCGATGGACGGGTCGACTGGAACGTATGGCGGCCTTGACACCATCGACCGCCCCAAGCAGCACCCATCCCACCATCTGGAAAAGGCATCTCGCATGGCCACTCGCACCGGGGTCTATCCCGGCACCTTCGATCCGATCACGCGCGGCCATATGGACATCATCCGGCGCGGCGCGAAGCTGGTCGACCGGCTGGTGATCGGCGTGACCACCAACCCTTCCAAATCGCCGATGTTCTCGGTCGAGGAGCGGATGGCGATGGTCGTCCGCGAGACCGCGGGGATCGGCGGCGTCCAGGTCGTCAGCTTCGATTCGCTGCTGATGGACTTTGCCGAGCGCGAGGGCGCCAGCATGATCGTCCGCGGGCTGCGCGCGGTCGCCGACTTCGAATATGAGTATCAGATGGCGGGAATGAACCAGCAGCTCAACGACCGGATCGAGACGGTCTTTCTGATGGCCGACGTCTCGCTCCAGCCGATCGCGAGCAAGCTGGTGAAGGAAATCGCGCTCTATGGCGGGGCGATCGGCAAGTTCGTGAGCCCGGCGGTCGAGGCCGATGTGATCCGGCGCGTGTCCGAGATCGGGCGCAAAGGCGCGTAAGCGCGGGCTTTGCGAGGGCACTGGTTTCGATTAGACCGCGCCCAAGCCCCAGAATCCAGGTGGAGAGTCGATGCGTTTCGTTGCCCTGATGGCCGCCCTGGCCGCGACCATGATCGCCGTTCCCGCCGCCGCGCAGAAGGGCAAGCCCGAGCCCGCGACTCCCTTTGCCGCCGACAAGGTCTCGGCCACGCCCTCCTCGAATCAGCCCGCGGCGCTGGTCGTTCCCGCCGATCCGGAGAATACCTGGGTCCTCGATCTTTCCTCGGGCGGGCGCGTCCTCATCCGGCTGCGCCCCGATGTCGCGCCACAGATGGTCGAGCGGATCAAGACGCTCACCCGCGAGCATTTCTATGACGGGGTGATCTTCCACCGGGTGATCGACGCGCCCGAATCGATGGCACAGTCGGGCGATCCCACCGGTACCGGACGGGGCGGCTCGAAGCTTCCCGATGTCCCCGCCGAGTTCAACCGGCTGCCGCATGTCCGCGGCGCCGTCTCGGCCGCGCGCGCGCAGGATCCCAACAGCGCGAACAGCCAGTTCTTCATCATGTTCGGCCCGCGCCTGGCCTTCGACCATAATTATACCGTGTTCGGGCGAGTCACGATGGGCATGGAATGGGTCGACAAGATTCAGCGCGGCGAGCCGCCGCAGAATCCGACACGGATCATCCATGCCTATATCCAGTCGGACAATCCGCCGCCCTATCAGGCCGCGACCGCCGCGCCCGCGCTGCCGCCGGGCGAGGTCGAGGTGACGCTGCCAGGCGCCAAGCCGCCCAAGCAGTAAGACAGGAACCGGCCGGTGGACGTCGGCCTTTTCGATTTCGAGCTTCCTCCCGAACGGATCGCGCTGCGCCCCGCGAGCCCGCGCGATTCCGCGCGCCTCCTCGTGCTGGACGGCGCGGAGACCCGCGACCTGCGCGTCTCCGATCTGCCGTGCCAGCTCCGCGCAGGCGATTGCCTCGTCTTCAACGATACCCGCGTGATCCCGGCCCAGCTGGAAGGCAGGCGCGGCGAAGCGAAGATCGGCGCGACGCTCCACAAGCGCGAGGGACCCCGCCGCTGGCGCGCGTTCATCCGCAACGCCAAAAGGCTGCGCGAGGGAGACACCATCGACTTCGGCGCGGGCGTCAGCGCCACCGCCTTGGACCGCGCCGAGGATGGCAGCTTCGCGCTCGATTTCGCGGGCGACGAGCCGGTCGAATTACTGCTCGAACGCTGCGGCCGGATGCCGCTGCCCCCCTATATCGCCTCGAAACGCGGCACCGACGAACGCGATGCCAGCGACTACCAGACGATGTTCGCGAGCGATCCCGGCGCGGTTGCCGCCCCGACCGCCGCGCTCCACTTCACGCCCGGACTCATCGAATCGCTCCAGGCCGCTGGAATCGCTCACACGACGCTGACGCTCCATGTCGGCGCCGGCACCTTCCTCCCGGTCAAGGCCGAGGATACCGACGATCACCGGATGCACGCCGAATGGGGCCGGATCGACTCCGCCACCGCCGACCGGCTCAACGCCGTCCGGGCGAGCGGCGGCCGGGTGATCGCGGTCGGCACCACCAGCCTGCGCCTGATCGAGAGCGCGACCGGCGAGGACGGCGTGATCCGCCCCTTCGAGGGCGACACCGCCATCTTCATCACCCCCGGCTACCGCTTCCGCGGGATCGACGGCCTGATCACCAATTTCCATCTGCCGCGCTCGACCCTCTTCATGCTGGTGTCGGCGCTGATGGGGCTGGAGCGGATGCAGGCAGCCTATCGCCATGCGATCGACACAAATTATCGCTTCTACAGCTATGGCGACGCTAGCCTGTTGCTGCCGTGACCAAGGAAATCCCATGCGCCTGTTGTCGATCCTCCTGGGCCTTCTGATTGCCCTGCCCGCCCAGGCGCAGCAGGTGCCGCCCGCGCCGCCCGCCGCGTCCGGCGGCCCCGCGCAGCCGCCCGCGAACCTGATCGCCGAGCCGGTCGCGCTGATGATCGCAGCGTTCGACGCAGACGGCGACGCCCGGGTCACGCGCGCCGAATTCGATGCCGGCGTGCGCCACAGCTTCGAAGCGGCCGACAGCGGCAAGCGCGGCAGCCTGGGCTATCTGGCCTTCACCGACTGGGCGGAGACCTGGCTGGGCAATCGCAACGCGCTGCCCAGCCCCTTTGAGGTCGATGCCGATGGCGACAATCGCATCACGCTGGCCGAACTCGCCGACCGGTTCGGGCTGTTCTTCGCGCGCTTCGATGCCAACAAGGACGAGGTGATCGTGCGTTCGGAGCTGGTGCGCGTCGGTCCGCCCCAGGTGATCCGCTTCGACAATCGACGCGGCCGCCGCGAAGATGAGCAGCAGCGCTGATTCGCGCATCTAGGTCCTAGTATCTCACGGCCCGCCCCCGCTAAGAGGCAGCCGATGGGCGCGCATCACGATCACCACGGGCACGGGCACGGACACGGACACGGGCATGGGGGCCATCATCACGCCCCGGCCGATTTCGGCCGCGCTTTCGCGGTCGGCACCTTCCTCAACCTCGTCTTCGTCGCGGCGGAGATCACCGCGGGCATCCTGAGCGATTCGGTCGCTTTGCTCGCCGATGCGGGGCACAACCTTTCGGACGTGCTGGGGCTGCTGATCGCCTGGGGCGGGGCGGAGCTGGCGAAGCGGCCCGCGTCGAAGCGCTTCACCTATGGGCTGCGCGGCTCCTCGATCCTTGCCGCGCTCGCGAACGGCCTGCTGCTGCTGGTCGCGGTGGGCGTGATCCTGATGGAGGCGGTGAACCGGCTGAGCGATCCGCCTCCGGTCGCGGGCGGCCTGGTGATGCTGGTGGCGGGGATCGGCATCGTCGTCAATGGCGGCACCGCCCTGCTCTTCGCGCGCGGGCGGCACGGCGACGTCAATATCCGCGGCGCCTATCTCCACATGGCCGCCGACGCGGCCGTCTCGGCGGGCGTGGTGGTCGCGGGCGGGCTGATCCTGTGGACCGGCCAGACCTGGATCGATCCGGTCATCAGCCTCGTCATCGTCGCGGTGATCCTGTGGAGCACCTGGGGGTTGCTTTCGGAGTCGCTGGTCATGGCGATGGGGGCGGTGCCGGCGCGGATCGATCCCGACAGGGTCGAGGCGGCGCTGGCGGAATTGCCCGGTGTCACGCGCGTCCATGACCTCCATATCTGGCCGATGAGCACCACCGAGGCTGCACTGACCGCGCATCTCGTCATCCCCGGCGGCCATCCCGGCGACGCCTTCCTGATCGCGCTGCAGCACCGGCTGGCGCACGACTTCGGGATCGACCATATCACCGTCCAGATCGAGCTGGGCGACGGGCCGGAATGCCGCATGCATGGAAACGGACATAACCATGGCTGACATGGCGAACGCGGCATCCGCCGCCGGGCGCATCCGGCTGGTTATCTTCGATTTCGACGGCACGCTTTCGGACAGCGGCGACTGGTTCCTCTCGGTGGTCGACGACCTCGCCAGGACCTTCCGTTTCCGCACCGTGAGGCCCGAGGATCTCGACATGCTGCGCCATCGCAGCTCACGCGAGGTGATCGAGTATCTGGGCATCTCGCGGTGGAAGCTGCCCTTCATCGCCTGGTATGTCCGCCGGCTGGTGGGCCGCAATGTCGGGCAGATCGAGCTGTTCCCGGGCACGCCGAACCTGCTCGAAAAGCTTCGCGACATGGGGGTGCGGCTGGCGCTCGTCACTTCGAATTCGGAGGACAATGCGCGGCGCATCCTGGGCCCGAAGAACGCCGGGCTGATCGAATATTTCGCCGGCGGCTCATCGCTGTTCGGCAAGGCGCCCAAGTTCCGCAAGACGCTCAAGCGGCTCGGCGTCACCGCCAACGAGGCACTGGCGATCGGCGACGAGACCCGCGACGTCGATGCCGCGCGCGAGGTCGGCATGCGCGCCGGATCGGTGGTGTGGGGCTATAATGCCGAGGAGATGCTGGCCGCGCTCAAGCCCGACGCGCTGTTCCGCGAGCCGCAGGACATCCTCGATTATGTCGAGGCGCATCGTTAGAGGTGCAGCGCGAGCCACACGGTCGCGCGGTCCTTCGCGGTAAAGGTCACCCAATGCCTCCGGCCGGCCTCGATCAGCAGATGGTCGCCCGGCGCCAGGCGCACTTCGGCCGAATCCTCGATCCTGAGACCCGCCTCGCCTTCCAGCAGCAGCACCCATTCGTCGCGGTCCTGCACCATGGGTTCGTTCTCGGGCGTCGCCTGCCCGCGTGAGACGATCCGCTCGAGCCGGATCCCGGGGCGCGAGAGGAGTTCGGTAAAGGCCTCGGCGCGCTTCGCGGGCGGCAGCTTGTCGAGCAGGTTCGCGACCTTGGGCTTGAATCGCGGCTTGGGCTTCGGCTTCGGCGCGGGTTTGGGCCTGGGCACCGGCTTCGCCTTCACGGCCCTGGCCGAGCTGCCCCAGGCGCTGCTCGCTGCGCCGCGCAGATAATCCTCAATCTCTTCAGCTCCGGCGGCCAGCCCATCCTTTCCGAATCCGAACACCTCGCCGCCGCCGGCATCCTTCAGCCCGTATTTGCCGAAATCGCCGCCCTTCCTGCGCCGCCGCGACGCGACCAGCTTCAGCCCGCGATGCGCGGCCATTTTCCGCAGCCTGTCGGTCGTCTCGTTGGGCATGCATCCTCCAAAATCCTCCCCCCGGAGGGGGAGGGGGACCACGAAGTGGTGGAGGGGTAGTCTCCACAGGCGTCAACGCTCGCGGATAGTACCCCTCCGTCAGCCTTCGGCTGCCACCTCCCCCTCCGGGGGAGGAATGTGTTGGCTTCCGCGCCGTCAGACGGCAAGGCAACGCAAATGTCCCGTTTTCAGTTCACCATCCATGCCACCGACGGCAAGGCGCGGCTCGGCACGATCGCGATGCGGCGCGGCGAGATCCGCACGCCTGCCTTCATGCCGGTCGGCACCGCCGCGACCGTCAAGGCGATGAAGCCGCAGGATGTCCGCGCCTCGGGCGCCGACATCATCCTGGGCAACACCTATCACCTGATGCTCCGTCCCGGCGCCGAGCGGGTCCACCGGCTGGGCGGACTGCATGGCTTCATGGGCTGGGACCGGCCGATCCTGACCGATTCGGGCGGCTATCAGGTGATGAGCCTGTCCGAGCTGACCAGGCGCAGCGAAGAGGGCGTCGCGTTCAAATCGCATCTCGACGGCAGCAGGCACCTCATCACGCCCGAGCGATCGATGGAGATCCAGCGGCTGCTGGGATCGGACATCGTCATGGCGTTCGACGAGCTGGTGCCCACCACCTCGACCCGCGAGGTGCAGGCCGCGGCGATGGAGCGGTCGATGCGCTGGGCCAGGCGCTCGCGCGAGGGCTTCGATTCGGGGGGCGAGCATGCCGAGGGCGCGGCGCTGTTCGGCATC
This sequence comes from uncultured Sphingomonas sp., assembly GCA_966251045.1. Taxonomy (GTDB): domain Bacteria; phylum Pseudomonadota; class Alphaproteobacteria; order Sphingomonadales; family Sphingomonadaceae; genus Sphingomonas. The sequence continues at coordinate 213,096 of CBINJP010000003.1, read as the reverse complement.
CAGCAGGGCGCGCTCGACGAGGGGCTGCGCAAGGCCAGCGCTGACGCGCTCAAGGATATCGGCTTCGACGGATACGCGGTCGGCGGGCTCGCGGTCGGCGAGGGGCAGGAGGCGATGTTCGGGGTGCTCGATTACGCCCCGGGCCAGCTCGACGCCGCCAAACCCCGCTACCTGATGGGCGTAGGCAAGCCCGACGATATCGTCGGCGCGGTCGAGCGCGGGATCGACATGTTCGATTGCGTCCTCCCCACCCGCAGCGGGCGGACGGGGCAAGCCTTCACGCGCGCCGGCCCGATCAATATCCGCAACGCCAAGTTCGGCGAGGACCGGGGCCCGCTCGATCCGGCCTGCCCCTGCCCGGTCTGCGCCACCTGGAGCCGCGCCTATCTCCACCACCTGGTTCGCGCGGGCGAGATCCTCGGCGCGATGCTGATGACCGAGCATAATCTGTGGTTCTACCAGCAGCTGATGAGCGACCTGCGCGCGGCGATCGGCGAGGGGCGATTGGCGCGCTTCGCCAATGACTTCCGGGCCGCCTATTGCGGCGCGGGCGAGACTGGTTAGTCTCGCCTTCATGCTGATCCTTCTCCGCATCCTCGCCTTCACCGTCGGCGCCGCGACCGCGTGGCGCGTGCTCGACGGGCAGATGACCGCGCCGCTCTTCAAGGTCGCCGATCTCGCGGTCGGGGCCGTGCTGGTGATCGCGGCGCTGCTGCCCAAGGCGATCGCGCCCACCGCGCTGATCGGCGCGAGCGCCTATGCGCTCGGCGTCTTCTCGATCGCGCTGGCGGGCTATCTGGTGCCCGGCAGGCCCGTCGATCCGCTGTTGATGGCGGCGATGGCGGTCAACCTGACCACCATCCTGCTGCTCTTCCCGCGCGGGGGGCATCACTGAGGGATAGAGCCGCCTGAGATCCCCGCTTTCGCGGGGACACGCGATCCGCACGCGGATCGCTAAAATTACATTAACTATCAAGCGTTTCAGCCCGGCACAGGCCAAAATCGGGGGCAGTAAAGCCGTGCCCGTTCGGCTATAAGCCGGGCTCCGGGGAGGTCCCTGTCGGGACTTCGGGTAGCGGGGCTTTGGCGCTTGTTCTGGCGGCGTTTCACACGGATGCAGGCACGGGGGCTGGCGGCGGCGGCGATTGCATCGTTGATCGGCGCCGGCTTCTCCGCGCAGGCGCTCGCCCCCTCGACCGGCGCGGTGGCGGACAAGGTGGCGGCTATCGGCTATGAGGCCGACGATCACTTCCCCGGCGCTGCTTACGATACCGCCGTCGACGACAATGCCGCGATGGCCGCGGGCATGACCGGCACCCAGCCGTTGCCCGACCTGCCGATCCCCGATGGCGCGCCCGATGGATCGGTCGCCGATTCGTCGATCCAGCCCGCCCGGCCCTTCGTTCTCGCGGGCTCCGCCACCGACCGCGCCCGCGCGCTCCAGTGCCTGACCACCGCCATCTATTACGAGGCCGCGACCGAGCCCGACGAGGGCCAGCGCGCAGTCGCGCAGGTGATCCTCAACCGCGTCCGCCACCCCGCCTTTCCCAGCACGGTGTGCGGCGTGATCTATCAGGGCAGCGAGCGGCGCGGCTGCCAGTTCAGCTATGCCTGCGACGGATCGATGGCGCGGGCGCCCTCGCGCGACTATTGGGCGCGCGCGCAACGTGTCGCGGCGGCGGCGCTTTCGGGCAATGTCTTCGCGCCGGTCGGCCTCGCGACGCATTACCATACCTATGCGGTCACCCCCTCGTGGAACCGCAGCCTGGTGATGACCGGCACCTGGGGCGCGCACTTCTTCCATCGCTGGAAGGGCTATTGGGGCACCGGCCCCGCCTTCTCGCAGGCCTATCGCGGCCATGAGCCCTTCCCGGGCCCGCACGCGCGCACCGAGCCGCTGTCGGCCAGCGTGCCCGCCAGCCCCTCGCAGCGCCCGACCCCGGCCCCGCGCGACCTGATCCAGCCGCAATATGTCAACAGCGGCACGCCGATCCGCGCCGAGGCACAGCGCCCCGCCGCCGCCGCGCCCTCGAACCCGCGGATGGGCGACGAATCGCAGATCCTCGACAAGTGGCGGGACAGCGGAAAGCCGCTGCGTTAGGCTCACGCCATGCGCCTGATCCTCGCGGCCCTGCCGCTGCTCGCCCCGGTCCCCGCGCTCGCGCAGGACTTTCACTGCCGCAACACCGATGCGGAGATCCGCTGCAGCGGGGGTTCGTGCGAGGTCGAGAAGGACAGCTTCACGCCGATGGAGTTGCGGCGGACGGGCAACCGGCTGAGCATCTGTTCCTATTCGGCCTGCTGGGAAGGCCCGATCCGGATGCGGCGCACCCATGGCGGGGTGACGTTCCTGTCGGCCGAGGCGAAGATCACGTCTCCGGGCGAACCGGGCCGCGCGCCGCTGTCGGTGATGTTCGAGGCGGACGACAAGACCGCGCAGATCCGCTGGCTCGGCTTCTCCAACGCGATGCGCTGCGACTGAAACGCGCAAACGAAAAGGGCCCCGCCACACAGGCGGAGCCCCTCGTCGTTGCCGGCCGGGACCGGACTTAGCGGCGGTGGCCGCGATGGTCGCGATCGTTCTTCTGGACGCGGATGCTGCGCTCCAGCGAGTCGAAGCGGCGGTCGAGATCGCGGCGCTCGGCCAGCGTCAGGCCGGGACGCGACGCACGGTAGCGCGCCTCGAGATTGGCGATCGCGCGGAACTGCGCCCGCAGCTGGACCGCCTCGCGACGGGTAAGCGCGCCCGAGCGGATGCCCTGGTTGATCCGCGCCTCGATGCGGTTCTGACGCGCGTTGATGTTCTGCCAGGCGCCGCCCTGAACGAAGCCATAACCCGGCGCCGGGGCGGCGGTGGCGATCGTGGGCACGGCGGCCGCTGCGGCGGCGACACTGGCGAGCAGGATGGTGAATTTCTTCATGGGTAACACTCCTCGTTTCAAACTGGACCGTCCCTGCGGTCGAAGGGCGTTATGAAACGCCCCTGTCGCGCACTTGTGCCGTCTAGTGCGGTTTTGTGTCGCAATGTGTCGCGGCGCCGAAAGCTTCGTTCAGCTTGGTTAACCGCCGTGGCCCCGCACGTCCCCACAACCCCTCCAGGACCGCTCGATGGCGCCAGGATTCCCAACTTCGGTGAACTAGTTTGATTTATAAACTTGTTGATGTATATCGCGAGTCGGCCGCGGGGCTTGCCCGTGCCGATTCGAAAGGGACTGCAATGACGAGCATCGCAACCGAACCCGGCGCGAATGCCCCCGCCTCCGAGCGCCTGCACGCGCTGGACGCCGTACGGGCGGGCGCGCTGCTGCTGGGCGTGGGGTTCCACGCCGCGCTCTCCTTCCTTCCGGGGCCGCAAATCTGGGTCGTTCGCGACCTCCAGAGTGAGGCGATCGGCAATTTCTTCATCGTCTCGCACATGTTCCGCATGGCCGCCTTCTTCCTGATCGCGGGCTATTTCGGGCGGATGCTGCTTCACAGGCGCGGCACCGGCGGCTTCATCCGCAACCGCCTGACGCGGATTACGCTGCCGCTGATCGCCTTCTGGCCGGTGGCGATGGCCGGGATCATCGCCTGCTTCATCTGGGGCGGTACGGTGATGGCCGGGGTCAACGGCGCACCTCCGGGACCGCCCCCGCCCCCGCCGACGCTGGCGACCTTTCCGTTGACGCATCTCTGGTTCCTCTGGGTGCTGACGCTCTTCTACGCGGCGGCGCTGGCGATCCGGGGCGCGGTGGTGCTGGTCGACCGCAGCGAATGGCTGCGCGGCGGCATCGTCGACCGTGGGATGCGCGCATTGCTCGCCACGCCGGTCGCGGCGGTGGTGCTCGCGGCGCCGCTGGCGCTGGCCTTCGCCAACCAGCCCGCCTGGTATGCGTTCGGCGGAATCCAGACCCCCGATACCGGCTTCGTCCCCAACACCACCGCGCTGATCGGCTTCGGCACCGCGTTTGGTTTCGGCTGGCTGCTGCAGCGGCAGCGCGACCTGCTCGGATCGATCCAGCGCTGGTGGGCGGTCTATCTGGTCGCCGCGGTGGCGCTGACCGGTGCGGTGCTGTGGCTGCTCGGTGGCGGCGTCGCCTTCGTGCCCGTCGCCGAGGGCAGCACCAAGACCGCGCTCGCCGCCTGCTATGCGCTGGGCGTGTGGAGCTGGACCCTGGGCCTGACCGGCGCGGCGCTGCGCTTCCTCACCCGCGAGCGTCCGGCCGTGCGCTATGTCGCCGACGCCTCCTACTGGATCTACATCATGCACCTGCCGGTGGTAATGGCGCTCCAGGTGTCGGTGTTCTCGCTGCCCCTGCCCGCGCTCGCCAAATGGGGCGTCGTGACGGGTGGCGCTTTCCTTATCCTCATTGCCAGCTATCACCTGCTGGTGCGGCACAGCTGGCTCGGGCGCTGGCTCAACGGCCGCAAGCTGCCGTGGCGCAGGCCCGTAGCAAATGGGGAGATGCAGACCGCATGACCGATCCGACCGAAAGCGCGCGCGACGACCTGGCATTCGTCCGCGCGCTCATGAGCGAAAGCGGCCAGGTGCAATCTTCGCTCGGACAGGCGCTGCTCGCGGGCGGCGCCTGTTTCGGCGTCCAGTGCCTGCTCCAGGCGCTGTTCGCGAACCGCAGCGGCATCCCGACCCCGGTTCATCTGTTCGTCGGGATCGCGCCGACGGTGATCTTCATCATCGCGATCAGCTGGATCACGATCCGCGACCGGGGCACGAGCCAGCACAGCGTCGGCACCCGCGCGATCAACGCGGCGTTCGGCGGCGGCGGGCTGGCGGCCCTGACTACCGCCGCGATCTTCGGCTATCTCGCGCTTAGCTACAAGAATATGGGCACCTGGCTGCTTCATCCGACCATGATCTGCGTGGTGCAGGGCGTGGTCTGGTACACCGCCTATGCCATCCGCCGGCGGGGCTGGTTCGCCTTGGTCTCGGCGAGCTGGTTCGCGACGTCGCTCGCTCTAGCCTGGATGCTGGGCCTGAACGACGAGCGAGTCATCGTCCCCTTCCTGCTCGTGCTGTCGGCCGCGTTGCTCGGCCTGATGGCACTGCCCGGCTGGATCATGATGCGCGCGGGGGCCCGCACCTCCGCATGAGCGGCTTCGACATCGGCCAGATCGACGACGTGATCCACGGGCGCATGCGCCTGGGGATCATGGCCTATCTGGCCGATGCCGAAGCGGCCGATTTCAACGAGCTCAAGGAACTGCTCCAGGCGACGCAGGGCAATCTCTCGGTGCACCTCCGCAAGCTGGAGGAGGCCGACTATATCGCGATCGAGAAGAGCTTCATGAACCGAAAGCCGCTGACCCGGGCGCGGATCACGGACAAGGGCAAGGCGGCGTTCAAGGCCTATCTGGAGGCGCTGGGGAAGCTGATCGGCTAGGGCCGGTCCATTCCAATACCGTTCGGGCTGAGCCTGTCGAAGCCCATCTCTCCTCTTGAGCGATTCACCCGCGGATAGCCGCCCTTCGACAAACTCAGGGCGAACGGCGTTGTGTCAGGCGGGCTCCAGCAGCCGTTCCGCCTGCGCCCGCGCCTCGTCGGTAACCGTCGCGCCGGAGAGCATCCGCGCGATTTCCTCGCGGCGCTGGTCCGCATCGAGCGGGGTGACGCCGGTGCGGGTGACGGTCCCGTCATGGCTCTTGGCGATCAGCAGATGCGTGCCCCCGCGCGCCGCGACTTGCGGACTGTGGGTCACCACCAGCAATTGCGCGCCGCCGGAAAGCCGCGCTAGCCGGTCGCCGATCGCGCTCGCCACCGCGCCGCCGACGCCGCGGTCGATCTCGTCGAAAATCAGGGTCCGCGCCCCGCCTTCCTCCGCCAGCGCCACCTTGAGCGCGAGGATGAAACGCGACAGCTCGCCGCCCGAGGCGATCTTGGTGAGCGGCGCGAAGGGGGCGCCGGGGTTGGTCGAGACCTCGAACTCGACCCGGTCCATGCCGGCGGCGCCCCATTGCTCCTCGCCCAGCGGCTCGACCATGGTGCGGAACCGCGCGGCGTCGAGCTTCAAGGGCTTGAGCTCGCCCTCGACCGCCATATCGAGCCGGGTCGCAGCCTCGGCCCGCGCAGCGGAAAGCGCGCGGGCGGCGGCGGCATAGGCGCGGTGGGCTTCCTCGACCGCCAGCTCCAGCCGCGCGATTCCTTCCCCGCCGCTCTCGACATTCTCCAGCCGGGTGGAAAGCTCGTCGAGCAGGGCCGCCAGATCGTCGGGCTGGACGCGGTGCTTGCGCGCGATCCCGCGCAATTCGAACAGCCGCGCCTCGTCGGCCTCGAGCGCGGCGGGATCGAAGGCGAGCGCGTCGGCCGCCTTGTCGACGCCGTCCTGCGCCTCGGCGGCGTCGTTGATCGCGCTGTCGATGCTCGCCAGCGCCTCCGCGAGGTGCGGGTGCGCGTCCGACACGCGCTCGAGGATGCGCGCCGCCTGGCGCAGCCTGGCCAGCCCGCCCTCCGAGCCTTCGAGCAGGTCGGCGATCGACTGCAGCTCGCCCGCGACCTTCTCCCCGCGCTGCATCGTCGCGCGGCGCTCGGCGAGCGCCTCCTCCTCGCCCGGATCCGGCGCCAGCGCGCGCAACTCCGCCACCGAATGCTCCAGCCAGTCGCGGTCGCGCTCGGCGAGGTCCTGATCGGCCCGCGCGCCCTCCAGCGCCTCGCGCGCCTCGCGCCAGGCCCGATGCGCCGCCGCCACCGCCGCGCCATCGAGCCGCCCGAACGCGTCGAGCAAGGCGCGATGTCCGCGCGGGTTCAGCAATCCCCGGTCGTCATGCTGGCCATGGATCTCCACCAGATGCTGGCCCAGCTCCCTCAGCAAACCCGCCGAGGCGGGCTGATCGTTGACGAAGGCGCGGCTGCCGCCGTCCGACTTGACGATGCGGCGGATGATCAGCGGCTCGCCGGGCTCGATCTCGAGCCCATTCTCCGCCATCGCCGCGACGATGGCGGCCGGGGGATCGAAGCTGGCCGCGACGCTCGCCTGCGCCGCACCCTGCCGCACCAGCCCGCTCTCCGCCCGCGCGCCCAGCGCAAGTCCCAGCGCGTCGAGCAGGATCGACTTGCCCGCCCCGGTCTCCCCGGTGAGCACGCCCAGCCCCGGACCGAATTCGAGGTCGAGCGCTTCGATCAGAACGACGTCGCGGATGGAAAGCGCGGTCAGCATGCCGCGCCCCTCATACAGGAACGAACGGGCAACGGAACAGGGGGAATGTCTCCCGTTCTTCCTGACTCCCCTCCCTTGCAGGGAGGAGAATTGCGTTCGTCACTGCGCCGCGGCGGCCGCTACCGGATTCAGCTTGTCCTGATTTTCCTGCATCAGCTTGTAGGCGCGGGCATACCAGTCGGTGCCCGGATAGTTGCGCCCCAGCACCGCGGCGGACTTCTGCGCCTCCTGCGGCACGCCGAGCGCGAGGTAGCTCTCGGTCAACCGCATCAGCGCCTCCGGCACATGCGTCGTGGTCTGGTAATTCTCGACCACCGCGCGGAAGCGGAGCGACGCGGCGAGCCACTGGCCGCGCTTCTGATAGAAGCGGCCGACCTCCATCTCCTTGCCCGCGAGGTGATCGCGGACGAGGTCGATCTTGAGCCGCGCATCGGCGGCATATTTGGTGTTCGGGTAGCGCCGCGTCAGCTCGCCCAGCGAATCGAGCGCCTGCTGGGTGATCTTCTGATCGCGAGTGACGTCGCTGATCTGCTCGTAATAGCTGATCCCGATCAGATAATAGGCATAGGGCGCGTCGCGATTGCCCGGGTGCACCGCGAGGAAACGCTGCGCCGATTCGATCGCCTGGGGATAATCCTTGGCGAGATAATAGCTGAACGCGCCCATCAGCTGCGCGCGGCGCGCCCAGACCGAATAGGGATGCTGGCGTTCCACTTCGTCGAACAGGGCGGCCGCCAGCTTGTACTGACGCTTGTCGAGCCGGTCCTTCGCCGCGCTGTAGAGCGTGCCGACGTCGCGCGCGACATAAGGCAGGTCGCCCTTCGCCTTCTTGCCGGCGCAACCGGCCAGGGGGATTGCGACAAGGGCGATCAGGGCGAGCGCGAGCGGGCGGGTGGAAATACGCATGGTGCGCGGCATAGACCGGACGTGGGGCCGCAAACAATCCTTTTCGCGGCGGGATCGTGGCGAAGGGAACAGCGTTCGGCTAATGAGCCGAAAGAGGATTTCATGACCGCCACGCTTCTTGCCACGCACCGAGTCGAAAAACCCTGGGGCCGCCACCGGCTCTATCCCGGATTCGCCGACCCCGCGCCCGATGGCGAGCCGGTGGGCGAGATCTGGTTCCAGACGCCGGGGAACAGCACGCCCGACCTGTTGATCAAATATCTGTTCACCTCCGAGAAGCTGTCGGTCCAGGTCCATCCCGACGACGAACAGGCGCACGCCGCCGGCCTGCCGCGCGGCAAGGACGAATGCTGGGTCATCCTCGACGCCGAACCCGATTCGACGATCGCGCTGGGGACCCGGGTCCCCACCGACCGCGAGACGCTCAAGGCCGCCGCGCTCGACGGATCGATCGAGCAGCTGCTCGACTGGAAGCCCGTGAAAGCGGGCGATTTCTTCTATTCCGCCTCGGGCACGATCCACGCGATCGGCGCGGGGATCACGCTGATCGAGGTGCAGCAGAACAGCGAGACGACCTATCGCCTCTATGATTATGGCCGCCCGCGCGAGCTGCATCTGGAGGCGGGGGTCGCCGTCTCCAATCCCGTCCCCTTCGTGCCGCACCCGATGCCCGGCCGCGTCGCGGACGACCGGGTGATCCTGGTGGAAGGGCCCAAATTCGTGCTCGAACGCTGGCCGGGCGGACACCGGGAGGTGACACTTCCCGCGGGCGTAACGGGCTGGCTCGTGCCGATCAGCGGCGAGGGTGTGGCGGACGGGGTGGCCTGGCGCGCGGGCGATTGCCTGACGCTGGAAGGCACGGCGCAGATCGAGGCGAGCGCGGGCAGCGATCTGCTCTTCGCCTATCCGGGCACCACCCGCATCTGATGCCTGAATACCACATGAACCGGGGGTAGTTTCGGGTTCACGCAACCCTGTCCCGCTTCGATACGTTATTGGGGCACCTGAAAGCGCAGGAGCTGTACAATGCGTATCATCATCGCTGCGGCCGTTGCCGCGGTGGCCATCCCGGCTGTGCCGGCCATGGCCCAGACCCCCAGTCAGGAATATCGAGACCAGGTCCGCGACGCGCAGCGCGACTATAATCGCGACGTCCGCAACGCGGACAGCCCGCGCGACCTCGTCGAGGCCCGGCGCGAATATAACCGGGAGATCCGCGACGCCCGGCAGGACTATCGCCGTGACCGCCGCGAGCGGCGCTGGCGCGGTGATTGGCGCCGCTATCGCAACTATGACTACAACCGCCTGCCCCCGGGCGAGAGCGCCTATTGGGCCGACGATTATTACCGCGACGGACGTTATTATCGCGAACGCCGCCTGACCCGGGCCGACCGGATCTATCGTGGCCGCGACGGGCGCTATTATTGCCGCCGCAGCGACGGCACCACCGGCTTGGTGGTCGGCGCGGTCGCCGGCGGACTGTTCGGCAATGCGATCTCGAACGGCCGCAACGCGACCATCGGCACGCTGCTCGGCGCGGCGGTCGGCGCGACTGTCGGTGCTTCGATCGACCGCGGCCAGGTGCGCTGCCGCTAAGTCAGCTTGCCACGCAGGCAGAGAAGGGTCCGGCGGGAAACCGCCGGGCTCTTTTTTTGTGCCGCTACCGGCGTGAGCCGATCAGAAAAGCCCGCCGGTGAGGAACAGACGAAGCCCGCTGACCGCGAGGATGATCAGGTTGAGGTTCCGCCCGCTGGTCTTGTCCGAAAGCACGCCCAGGATCAGCCCGAACAGCGCGATCGGGAAAGCGATCCAGTTCACCAGCGAGATGATCGGAACCAGTCCGATAAAGGCCAGCAGGCCGGCGACGACGCCCACGAGGATGGAGAGGATGTTCAGCATGGCGCTATTATGGGCCCCAATCGGTGTGTTGGCAAGATAATACAGTATCGCCTATGCGGCGAGCGGGATCAGCACCTCGTTCCGCCGGAGCAGCCCCGGCGTGAAAGGCGGATTGTAGAAGGCGTGCTCGACCGGACCAGCCGCGCGCAGATGGTGGCTGCGCATCCAGTCGCGCAACGCCTCCTCATGCCGGTCAAGCACATCGTCGGTCGCCTCGCCCGCGAAGCGGACCGCCGCCAGCCGCCGCGGAGGCAGGCTGCGGATCGCAATCTCCTCGCCGGGCGCCGGCAGCGTTTCGGGCGTGTAGCGCGACGGCATCACGAAACGGGTGCGCCAGCCGCGCCCGTCCTCATCGCCGTCGGCGAGCACCGGCACGGTCATCGGGATGCGCTGGCCGGCCCGGTCCTTGCCGCAGATATAGTCGGCGAGCGCCAGGAAGCCGCGCGCCAGCGCGGATTCGCGCATCCCCAGCGAGACCGTCTCCGCCACCAGCAGCCGGGGATAATCGCGCACGCTGAACGCGCCCTCGCGCTCCAGCGTCCTGAACTCCGCCTCGTCCTCCTGCGCGGAAAGCAGCGCATAGCCGAGGCCGGCCGCGATCGCCGCGGCGACGCCCGCGCCGACGAGTTTCGGGTTCAATTGCATGGGGCCCCCTCCTGCAGGTCCGTTCGGTGACGGATCGATGGCGTTCGGGTTGCAACGCAAATCGGGGCGCCAGGTTCCTATTATGGTTAACGGGATATTTGCGATTCACTATCTTCCCCAACGCTTCCTTAACCTTCCTGAGCGATGACAAGGCCTTGCACAGGAGCGCCTGAATGGTCCGCCGTCTCGGCTTTTATCTGCTGGTCATCCTGCCGCTCGCGTTGGCCGCGTGCAGCGGCGGATCGGGCAATGACGGTGACGACGCGGCCAGCGCCAACGGCGTCGATCCGGCGCTCGCCAGCGCGCTGCAGGATCAGATCATGGTCGATCCGGCGCTCGGCCAGCAGGCCAATGGCGATTCGGTCCGCCCGCCTGGCCAGCCCTATTCGGGCGGGGTTCCCGCCGACACCGTCGCCGCCAATGGCGATGCCGCGAACAATGGCGAGCTGATGCGCGCGCCCGCCCCCACCACCGCCGACAAGAATTGCCAGAGCTGCGAGGCCGGCCGCGAAGCCGTGACGCTCGGCGGGCTGGCCGCGGCGCAGAAGGACGGCAAGACCTCGGGCTGCGCCGCCAATGTCCAGTACGGCGCGGGCTGGGCCCAGCGCCTTCCCGCCGACCTGCCCCTCTACCCGCAGGCGCGCGTGACCGAGGCCGCGGGCACCGATGGCGGCCAGTGCCAGCTCCGCGTGGTCAGCTTCTCGGCGGCCCAGCCGCTGCAGGTGATGATCGACTGGTATTACACCAAGGCCGTCCGCGCGGGATACACCGCCGAACATCAGGTCGATGGCGAGCAGCATATCCTGGGCGGCACCCGCGAGCGCGACGGCGGGGCCTATGTGATCTACCTCACCGCCCGGCCGGATGGCGGAACCGATATCGATCTGGTGGCGAACAACGGGGTTTGAGCTCCTCCCCGGCACGGGGAGGTGGCAGCGAAGCTGACGGAGGGGGACCTCCGCAAGCGATTCCCTCACGGCGGGCCCCCTCCACCGCCTTCGGCGGTCCCCCTCCCCGTTCCGGGGAGGATTTCCCTTCCAAGCCGTTCCGCGCTAACCGCGCCCCATGTACCATCTTTTCCTCGTCATGCTCGGCGGCGCCGCCGGGGCGGGCGCGCGGCATCTGACCGGGCGCGCGACGCTTGCGATGCTGGGGCCAAACTATCCCTGGGGCACGCTGACCGTGAATTTGATCGGCGGGCTCCTGATGGGGGTGCTGGCGGGCACCGTGTCACGCTTCGGCGAGGGCGGCGAGAGCTGGCGGCTGCTGCTCGGGGTCGGCCTGCTGGGCGGCTACACGACCTTTTCAGCCTTTTCGCTCGACGTGATGCTGATGCTCCAGCGCGGCGAATGGGCCCCTGCGCTCGGCTACATCTTCGCCTCGGTGATCGGATCGGTCGCGGCGCTCGCGCTGGGGCTCGGCCTCACAAGGGCGATCGCATGAGCGAGGGTGAGGTCCGACAGTTCACCGTGGGCGAGGATGATGACGGCATCCGGCTCGACCGCTGGTTCAAGCGGCATCTGCCCGATGCGAGCTTCAACATCGTCTCGCGCTGGGCGCGCACCGGGCAGCTTCGCATCGATGGCGCGCGCGCGACGCCCGGCGACCGGCTGACGGTCGGCCAGGTGCTGCGCGTGCCGCCCGCCGAAACCCCCAAGGCGGCGACGGCGCGGCCCAAGGTCAACCGGCCAAAACTCAGCGCCGAGCAGACCGAATTCGCGCGGGAAATGGTGATCCACAAGGACGCCAGCGCGATCGTCATCAACAAGCCCCCGGGCCTCGCGACGCAGGGCGGCACCAAGACCCATGAGCATGTCGACGGGCTGCTCGATGCGCTCCAGTACGAGATGGAGGGCCGGCCCAAGCTGGTCCACCGGCTCGACAAGGACACGTCGGGCGCGCTGCTGCTCGCGCGCACCAGCCGCGCCGCGGCCTATTTCGCGAAGAGCTTTTCAGGCCGCACCGCGCGCAAGCTCTATTGGGCGCTCGTGGTTGGCGTGCCGTCGGTCGAGGACGGCTTCATCGATCTGCCGATCGCCAAGCAACCGGGCACCGGCGGCGAGAAGATGCATGTCGATATGGAGGAGGGCTCCCCCAGCCGGACCCGCTATCGCGTGATCGAAGTGGCGGGCAATCGCGCCGCCTGGGTCGAGCTCCAGCCGCTCACCGGCCGCACGCACCAGCTCCGCGTCCATATGGCCGCGATCGGCCACCCGATTGTCGGCGACGGCAAATACGGGTTGCAGGAGGCGTTCCTGACCGGCGGGATCAGCCGCAAGATGCACCTCCATGCGCGGCGGATCCGGATCGACCATCCCGATGGTGGCAAGCTCGACGCGACCGCCGCGCTGCCGCGCCATTTCGCCGAGAGCATGGCGACATTGGGCTTCGACCTGTCGCTCGGCGAGCAGCTGCCGATGGACGATCCGCCACCGCCCAGCAAGGCGCTCCAGAAGCAGCGCGCCAAGGCGCATGCCAAGACGGTGCGCAAGGAACGGCGCGGCGAGCGGAGATCGCGCGGGACGGCGAAACGCTGATACCCCCAAATGGGGGGTGCGGCGGCGCGATCTGGCCGACTATTTACGCCACATTGTTTCCATTCGGCCCCCGTTCATATCAATTTGCGACAGTTTGCAGCGACGTACCGTTGCAAAATAGCGATTAACCGTTGACCGGCCGGGCGTCGTGCGCATAGTTTTTTGCCGTCTGTGAGGGAGAGCCTTTCCATGAACCTGGTCCACAAGATTGCCGCCGCCGCCTGCCTGATGCTCGCCAGCGGAACCGCCCATGCCCAGGCCTGGAAGCAGGTGGGCGACTGGAGCATCTACAAGAACGCCGACCATTGCCGCGCCATCACGACCTTCCAGAAGGTCCTGGTCTCGGTCGCCTGGTACAAGGCTGCCAATCGCTCGACGATGATGATCCTCGACGACACCATCTTCGCCTCGGCGCAGAATGGCACCAAATTCGACGCGTCGGTCGTCTTCGTGAAGAATGACGATGTCGTGACCGATTTCGCCCAGCTCCCGGTCCAGGGCGCGGTGCTCGAAAGCGGCACCAAGGGCGTCTACTTCCAGTCGCAGGGCGACAGCTTCCTGACCACCTTCGCCCAATCGTCGATCGTCGGGCTGATCAAGGGCGGCGACGTCGTCGTGAGCCTCAAGATCGAGGCGCCGGGCGACATGATCGGCGCGGTCCGCCAATGCGCCAACGGCGGCTGAGCCCCGCCCTGTCCGCGTAACAGGAGTTCCGTTCAATGAAGTTGTTCCGATCGCTCGCCGCCGCGCTGCTGTTGCTGTTCGCGGCCGGCCCGGCCTTCGCCCAGGACCAGGAGGTGGGCGATTGGGGCATCTACACCAACGAAACCAATTGCTCCGCGATCGCGCCCTTCGGCGATTCGACGATGGTCTGGGTCGGCTATTCGGTGAAGGACGACCGGGCGACGATGATGATCATGGACAGCAAGGTCTTCGCCGATGTGAGCGATGGCGTCCCGATCGACGCCAAGCTTGCCTTCGTCCGGGGCGAGCAGCTGGTCGATGAATGGATGAACCTCTCCGTCACGGGCGCTGTGCTCGACAATGGCGCCAAGGGAGTCCTCATCCGCGCGCCGGGCGACGCCTTCCTGAAGACCATGGCGACATCGCAGTTTCTCGGGCTGCTCCGCGGAAGCGAAGCGGTGATCAGCGTGAAGACGGGCGAGGTAGGCAACGTCGTCAGCGCGCTTCGCGCCTGCGCGGCAAAGATCAAGTGAAGCGAGGCGCCCCGCGCTGACCGGGCGCGGGAGAAAAGGAAGATGCATCCCAACCGGCTGTTCCGCTGGGAAGACCGCGATGCGATGCGCGATTTCGTGGCGCAGGCGGGGTTCGGCGCGCTGTTCGCATCGACCCCCGACGGCCCGCGCGTCGCGCACGTGCCGGTGGTCTGGCTCGATGACGCGGTCCTGGGCTTCCATGTCGCGCGCGGCAACGGCATCGCCCGGCATCTCGAGGGCGCGACCGCCCTGTTCACCGTGCTGGGTCCCGATGCCTATGTCAGCCCCGACTGGTACGGGCTGGGTCCGGACGAGGTGCCGACCTGGAACTATGTCGCGGTCGAGCTTGAAGGCCGGGTGGACCGGATGGACCGCGACGGGCTGATCGCGCAGATCGACGCGCTCAGCCATGCGCAGGAGGCACGGCTTGCCCCGAAGCCCGAATGGACCCGCGCCAAGACCGATCCGAAGAAGATCGAGATGATGCTGGGCGCGATCATCGGCTTCCGGCTGGAGGTGCAGGCATGGCGCGGCACGCTCAAGCTCGGGCAGAACAAGCCCGACGCAGCGCGAGACTCCGCCGCGCACCAGCTCGACACGCAGGGGCGCAGGGCAGTGGCGCATTGGATGCGACATATTAAATAGGGCGTATTGGAGAATGCCGATGAGTCCCGAAGACGCCCTCGCCCGCCGCCGCTATTATTATATGACCGGCGTCCACCTGATCGCCACCGCGGGCGCGATCTTCGGGCTGGTGATCGCCGGGCGGGCGAATGACTGGCCCGGGACGCTGCTGGGCGGCGCGATCATCGTTTCGGCGCTGTGGGTGATGGCGGTGGTTCCGCGCGCGATGGCGCGCAAATGGCGCACCCCGCCCGAGGCATGAAGCGCTTCTGGAAAGAGGTGAGCGTGGAGCGCGCCGAAGATTGCAGGGGCGTTGGCTTCGCGCTCAAACTGGATGGCCGCCCGGTGAAGACGCCGGGCCGAACCGCACTGCTGTTGCCCAATGAAAGGCTGGCGGAGGCGGTCGCGGAGGAATGGCGCGCAGTGAGCGAGACGATCGATCCGCGCGCGATGCCGCTGACAGGTCTTTCCAACGCTGCGATCGACCGGATCGGCCCGGCGCATGCGAGCTTCGCGGCAAGCCTTGCCGCCTATGGCGAGACCGACCTTCTCTATTACCGCGCCGATGGCCCCGCCGAACTGACCGCGCGGCAGGCGGCGGCCTGGGATCCGCTGCTCGACTGGGCGCGCACGCGCTACGACGTGCATTTCGAGACCGCAACCGGCGTGATGCACCATCCCCAGCCCCCCGCGACGGTCGCGCGGTTGGCGGAAGCGGTGGCCGCGCTCGACGCGTTTCGCCTCGCCGGCCTTTCGCCCGTGGTGACGATCGGCGGATCGCTGATCGCCGCGCTCGCCTTGCTCGAAGGCCACGAGACAAAGGACGCGATCTGGCGCGCGGTCGAGACCGACGAGGACTGGCAGACCGAGCAATGGGGCGATGACAAGATCGCGATTCATGCGCGTGAGACCCGCAAGGGCGATTTCGATGCCGGGGCGCGGTTCCTCTCGCTTCTCTAGTCGTATTGCGGCGGCCCCTCGGCGTACGGCAATATCCACGCGAGCACCGCGCCCGCCGCGATCCAGGTCACGACGTGGCTGATGAACAGGAAGATGAAAAAGCCCCAGGGGGCATGGCTGAAGACCGGCTGGCTGAGGTCCGAATAGCCCGCGATCCCCACCGCCAGGAACGCCACCAACCGGATCCGCTCGCCAAAGCCCAGCCCGCCGGCGACCATTCGCATCGCCAGCGCGCCCGCGAAGGCGCAAGCGATCGCGAGCACCAGCCCCCAGATGAGCGAGAAACTGTCGAGCGCCGGAAAGCCGCGATTGGTGAAATGAACGATCGCCACCGGACCGTTTGCCTGCAGCACGGTGCCGGCGGTCGTGGTCGCCGAGGGGATGGCGTAGGTGCCGGTACCGAGCGGACCGAGATTGGCGGCCAGCGCTTTCTGCACCACTTCAGCATCGGCATCGGGGATCGCCGCGAGCGGAATCCAGCTGAGCAAGGGGCTCCAGAAGATGAACCCGACCAGCCACATCGCGATGCCTGCCGCCAGGCTGCCGAGCACCAGTCGCCGCATCGCCGCCCCCCTTGTTACGCCCCTTTGTTCAACCCGCGAATGAACCCGATCAACCCCGTCTGGCGCGAACGCTTGAGCCGCTCCGCCTTGAGGATATTGTGGACCTTCTCGAAGCAGCTTTCGGCGTCGTCGTTGACGATCACATAGTCATAGCCGTCCCAATGGCTGACCTCGCGCTCGGCGCGGTCCATCCGGGCGTCGATCACGTCCATCGAATCGGTGTTGCGCCCGGTGAGGCGGCGGCGCAATTCCTCCATCGAGGGCGGCAGGATGAAGACGCGCACCACATCGCCGCCGCGCAACTGGTAGAGCTGTTGCGCGCCCTGCCAGTCAATATCGAACAGCACGTCCTGGCCCGCCGCGAGCATCTCGTCGACCGGCGCCTTGGGCGTGCCGTAGCGATGATTGAAGACATGCGCCCATTCGAGAAACTCGCCCGCTTCGCGCATGCGGCGAAATTCCTCCAGATCGACGAAGCGATAGTCCCTGCCATCCTCCTCGCCGGGCCGGGCCGGGCGCGTGGTCGCCGAGACCGACACGCCAAGATCGGGCTCTTCCCTGAGCAGCCTGCGGGCGATGGTCGACTTGCCGGCGCCGGAGGGCGAGGACAGCACGAACAGGACGCCGCGGGGCTTGAAATTGTGGGGATCGTCCAGGAGGCGATTGGGCATGGGCGCTAGTGGCGTGCCATGCCCCCTCGCGTCAAGCCGCTAGCGCCCCACCATCGTCTCGGGCCGCACATATTGATCGAACGTCGCTTCATCGACGAGACCGAGCTCGAGCCCGGCTTCCTTGAGCGTCAGGCTCTTCTCATGCGCATATTTCGCGATCTTGGCGCTGTTGTCATAGCCGATCGCGGGGGCGAGCGCGGTGACCAGCATCAGCGAGCGGTCGACCAGATCCTTGATCTGCGCCTCGTTCGCCTCGATCCCGTCGACACAGCGCTCGGCGAAGCTGACCATGCCGACCGAGAGCAGGTCGATCGAGCGCAGCACGTTCGCGCCGATCAGCGGCATGAACACGTTGAGCTCGAAATGGCCCTGCATGCCGCCGACGGTGACGGCCTGATTGTTGCCGATCACCTGCGCGGCGACCATCGTCAGCGATTCGCACTGGGTCGGGTTGACCTTGCCCGGCATGATCGAGCTGCCCGGCTCGTTGGCGGGCAGCGACAGCTCGCCCAGCCCCGAGCGCGGGCCCGAGCCGAGGAAGCGGATATCGTTGGCGATCTTGTTGAGCGCCACCGCCAGCGTGTTGAGCGCGCCCGAAAAGAAGACGAGGCCGTCCTTGGCCGCGAGCTGCTCGAACTTGTTCGGCGCGGGCTCGAATTTTTGGCCCGAAATCTCGGAGATCGCGGCGGACATGTCCTCGGCCCAGCCCGCCGGAGCATTGAGTCCGGTGCCGACCGCGGTGCCGCCGATGGCGAGCTTGCGCAGATTGCCGTTGAGCGCGCCTTCGATCCGCGCCTTGCAACTGATCAACTGCGCCGCATAGCCCGAGAATTCCTGGCCGAGCGTGAGCGGGGTCGCATCCTGCGTGTGCGTACGGCCGATCTTGATGATGTGATCCCAGGCCTCGGCCTTGGCGGTCAGCGAGGCGGTGAGCTGGTCGAGCGCGGGAACCAGCGTCTTGTAGGTCGCGACTACCGCCGCGACATGAAGCGCGGTCGGGAAGCTGTCGTTCGACGACTGGCTCATATTGACATGATCGTTGGGGTGGACGGGCGACTTGCCGCCCTTGGTGCCCGCCAGCACGAAATTGGCGCGGCCCGCGATCACCTCGTTGACGTTCATGTTGGTCTGGGTACCGCTGCCGGTCTGCCAGATCACCAGCGGGAACTGGTCGTCGAGCGTGCCCGCGACGATTTCCTGCGCCGCCGCCTCGATCGCATCGGCGATCTTCGCGTCCATGCCGTGCTTGCGGTTCACCCGTGCCGCCGCCTGCTTCACGATCGCCTGGGCATGGACGATGCCCAGCGGCATCCGCTCCATCGCGCCGAACGGGAAATTCTCGATCGAGCGCTGGGTCTGCGCGCCCCAATAGCAATCCGCGGGAACCTCGATCGCGCCAATCGAGTCGGTTTCGGTGCGGGTGTCGGTCACGTGAATCTCCGGGGGCGTAGAGCGGTTCGCGGGCGCTCTAGGACCTGCGCGCGCGCCCGGCAATGCCCGCGAGCAGCCGCTTGAACGGCGAGATGGTGGCGGCAACCGCTTCGGGTGAAACGCAGCGCGCGTCGTCGCCTTGGGTATGGTGGAAGCGATGGATGCCGAAAATCCCGGCCACCGGGCCATATCCCGCCGCGGCGATCCCCGCGATCTCGCCGGCCGCCAATTCCTCCACCGCATAGGGCGCTTCGAACCCGGCATGCCCGGCAAACGCCGCGCCGGCGGCCTGCAGCAACGGCCTGCTGACCACCAGATAGCGCTGCGAATCGGTCCCGGGCAGCGGCATCAGCTTGCCCGTGATCTCGTGCCAGTCGCGCGCGGCGAAATTGGCGCCGAGATGCAGCCAGAAGGCGGTTTCCGCCGGCTTGGGCACGATCGTGTGCAGCGCCTGTTCGGCGCCGAGATACTCATATTCGTGGCCGCTGTTGCACAGGAAGGCGAGGTCGGCATCGGGCAGCGCCGCCGCCGCCCAGCGCGCCAGCGCCAGCCACGCGGCGACACCCCCGCCGCGCTCTCCCGCGCAGCCGAACCAGCCCGAGCGCGGTGTGGAGATCATCACCCACCGTCCCTTGCCGCGATCGCGGCGGCCGATCAGGTTGAACGCCGGACGGCGCCCGCCGCTTCCCGTCACGCACAGCGTGGCCCGTTCGCCCCGCATCGCCGCGCCGAGCATTGGGGCCGCATCGGACGGCGCCAGCAGCGCGACCGGGCGCGCGAACATCGGCGCGTCGCCCGTGGTGTTGAGGGCGATGACCTGTCCGGTCGGCCCGTTGGTGATCACCACCGCGGCCAAGGCGCCGGCGGCGAACGCCGCGTCGACCGGACCGCGGACGGGTCTGGCGAGGATCGAGGACCAGCGCGCGGCGGGAAGGTCGATCAGCGCGATTGCCCCTGCGAGCGGCGCTGCCGCCTGCCCCGCCGCATCGACGCGGACGAGCGGACCCGTCACGCCGTCCGGCCCGGTCGGCACGACGACCGGCTGCGGCCAGACGGAAGCGCGCGCCTCGCCGCAGCGCAGTTCGCTTCGCTCGGGCTCGAACCATGGCACCGAAATCGACTGGCGCTCGGTGGCATAGCCGGCGTGCCGGAGTTCGGCCTCCAGCCATGCGCCGCAGGCCTGGTCCCCAGGGCCGCCCGACGCCTTGCCGCCAAAGTCCAGATAGCGCCTGAGATCGGCGGCGACATTGTCGGCGGGCGAGGCCGAGGCGGCACCGCCGAGCGCGACCGGCAGCGCAACGGAGCCCGCGAGAAACCGCCGCCGCCCGGGATCGGTTCGTGTCATCGGACCTCCAGCCGCCATTGCGCCATCCGCTCATAATAGGGCCGGGCCGCGTCGGCGATGGGCTTGAGCGCGTCGGGCAAGCCGTCGAACGCCACAACCGGCCCCGGCGCCGCGAAACCGGTCGAGCGCTCGACCGCGTCGTACCAGGCGGGCGCCCAAACGCCGTCGCTGTCGCGGCGGCCGGCGGGCCATGCGAGCATCTTCTCCGAAAAAGCAATGCCGACCGCCGCGCAAAGCGCGGTCAGCGCTGCGCGCGGATCGGCGAGAACCTGCGCGCCCTCGATCACCGGCGGCGCCATGCTGGTGCGCTGGGCGACATGATCGAACAGCTCAGCCTGCCGCACCACGCCGATATCGTCGAGCGTCACTTCCGCGCGCTTCTGCGTGTACGAGGCCAGCACCTGCTCGGGCGGGCGGATCAGGAAGGCGCTGGTGCAGCGATCCAGCCAGCCGAGCCCGAAATCCGGCAGCATGTGATGCGTCATATGCTTCTGGTACCAGATGGGCGCCCCGCCAGGCGCCGGGCCCGTCATCGCATCGGCCACCTCGCGCCAGTCATGGGGTTGCGAGGCGATCACCTCGTCACGCATCGGATGATCGAGCCCGGTCGCGGCGAGGAAGGCGGCATAGAAGGGCTCGTCGCTGACCGCGCAGTCCTCGCGATTCTCGAAGGCGCGCATCATCGCGGTCGAGATGTTGCGCGGCCCGCTCCACATGGCGATGCGCGTCACCATAACGGGTTGGCCTCCGCGTCCGCGTCCTTGAGCGCGGCATAGGCGGCGGCTATCCGCGCAGTGACCGGGCCATCGACCGGGAACGGCCGCCCGTCGATCGAGCGCACCGGCGTGATCCCGCCCATCGTGCCGGTGACGAACGCTTCGTCGGCATCGAGGACATGCTGGAGCGGCACCCCCGCCGCGAGAATCGGGGCGACGCCATCGCGGCACAAGGCAATCACATTGGCGCGGGTGATGCCGTTGAAGCAGTAGTTTTCGGTCGAGGTCTCCACCCGGCCATTGCGCACCCAGAAGAAATTGGTCGCGTTGCAGCTCGCGACATGGCCGTGAGGATCGAGCATCAGCGCCTCGTCGGCCTCCGGGTCGAGGTCGATCGCCTCGAGCAGCGCGCGGATCAGGTTCAACCGGCTGTGCGAATTGAGCCGCATGTCGAACGTATCGGGCCGCGAGGTGCGCGTGGTGACGCTGCGCAGCGCCAGCCCGCCGCCCGGGAGCGGCGGCTTGGTCTTGTACTCGGCGGTGATCGCGATGGTCGCGCGGCCCAGCGCGTTGCGCGGGTCCTGGTTGATCGTCGCCTTGAGGCCCCGCGTGACCATCAGGCGGAGATGGGCGCCGTCGCTCATACCGTTCGCTTCGAGCAACTCCCTGAGCGTGGCGACCATCTGCTCGCGGGTAAGGCCGATATCCATCCGGATCGCCGCCGCGCCGGCATAGAGCCGGTCGAGATGCGCCTCGAGGAAGAGCAGCGCGCGGCGATGGAGCCGCAGCCCCTCCCACACGCCATCGCCCATTCCGAAGCCCGCGTCGAAGATCGAGACCTTCGCCTCCCCGGTCGGGACCAGTGCGCCATTGAGATGGACGAGCAGGTTCGCGTTGCGGGGGTCTGGGGTGAAGTCCTGACTGCCGGGCATGCGAGACTTCTAGGAGGCGCGATACGCATCACACAAGCAGTTCCCCGGCGAAGGCCGGGACCTACACTCGGCGCAATGCGCCGAAATGCACGCTGCCGCGTGCGATTTGGTTTGGGGCTGGGCCCCGGCCTTCGCCGGGGAACCGATCATTTCTTCCGCTTGAAGTCGACCGACACGACATTCGACCCGTCATCGGCCGACGTCACGGTCGGGCCGTCATTCTCGGCCTCCTCGTGCGGTTCGGGACCTTCCGGACCCTCCTGCGCCTGGAAGCGCAGCTCGAAATTGACCGCGGGATCGTGGAAGCCGGTGATCGCCGAGAAGGGGATCGTCAGCAAGGCTGGCACCTGGTTGAAGCTGAGCCCCACCGAGAACCGCTCGGCATCGACGCTCAGATCCCAGAAGCGGTGCTGCATGACGATTGTCATCTCGTCCGGAAAGCGCTCGATCAGCCGCTGGGGGATGTCGACGCCCTGCGCGTGCGTCTTGAAGGTGATGTAGAAATGATGGTTGCCGGGCAGCCCGCCGGTTTCGGCCACCGTGTTCAGCACGCGCCCGACGACCGCGCGCAGGGCCTCCTGCACGATCTCGTCATAGGGAATCAAACTGTCGGGCACGGATCCGGTCATGCCCTTGGGTTAGCGCGTCCGTCCGGAGGGTCAAGACGCTCAGATTAATGGCCCGCGTGCATCAGCTTGGCCCGGGCCAAGCAAGGCTATTTTGCTAAGGGGCGCGCCGACGCTATGGGGGCGTCATGCGCAGCGCGACGATCAGCCGCAAGACGAGCGAAACGAGCATCGACGTCACCGTCAATCTCGACGGCACCGGTGCGTACGCCATCTCGACGGGCATCGGCTTTTTCGATCATATGCTCGAGCAACTGAGCCGCCATTCGCTGATCGATCTCGACGTGAAAACCGTGGGCGACCTGCATATCGACCAGCACCACACGGTCGAGGACACCGGTCTGGCGATCGGCGCGGCGGTGGCCGAGGCGCTGGGCGACAAGAAAGGCATCCGCCGTTACGCGGACGCGCTCTCGCCGATGGACGAGACGCTGACTCGCGTCGCGGTCGATATCTCGGGCCGGCCCTTCTGTGTCTTCAAGACCGAGTTCAGCCAGAAGCGCCTCGGCGAGATGGATACCGAGATGTTCGAACACTGGTTCCAAAGCTTCGCGCAAGCCGCTGGAATCACGCTCCATGTCGAGACGCTATACGGATCGAACAATCATCACATCGCCGAAAGCGCGTTCAAGGGCCTCGCCCGGGCGCTGCGCGAGGCGGTCGAGATCGATCCGCGCAAGGCGGGCGTCATCCCCTCGACCAAGGGGGTGCTATGATCATCGTGCTGCTGACCTATACCGGCGACGTCACCCCGCATCGCCCCGCGCATGTCGAGTGGCTCAAGGTCGCGCTGGCCGCGGGCCGGCTGGTCACCGCGGGCCGCCAGCCCGAGACCGGCGGCGTGCTGATCGCGCGCGGCGAGCGGCCGGAGGTCGAAGCCTGGTGGGCGGGCGATCCGTACAGCCTCGCGGGTGTGGCCACCGCCGAATTTGTAGAGTTCACGCCGAGCATGGCCGCGCCGGGACTCGAATCGCTCGTCCCGTGAGTGTCGCCCCATGACCGTTGCACTCATCGATTACGGCGCGGGCAATCTCCATTCGGTCCACAACGCGCTCAAGGCCGCTGGCGCGAGTGACGTGGCGGTGACCGCCGATCCGCAAATGGTGCTGAAAGCGGACCGCGTCGTCCTGCCCGGAGTCGGCGCGTTCGGCGCGTGCGCGGCGGGGCTGCGGGCGATTCCCGGCATGGCCGAGGCGCTTGACACGCGCGTTCGCGGGCAAGGCGCGCCATTTCTCGGCGTGTGCGTCGGCATGCAGTTGATGGCCGAACTTGGCGAGGAGATGGGCGTGCATCCGGGGCTCGGCTGGATGAAGGGCGCGGTCCGGCCGATGATCCCGGCCGAGGGCGTCCGCGTGCCGCATATGGGCTGGAACGACGTGATCCCCTTGCGGTCGCATCCGCTGATCGAAGCGGGCGAGGCCTATTTCCTCCACAGCTTCGCCTATGAAGGCGAGGACGCGATCGCGGCGAGCGAGCATGGCGGCCCGCTGACCGCCGCGATCGGGCGGGAGAATATGGTGGGTGTGCAGTTCCACCCCGAAAAGAGCCAGCGCTATGGCATCGCGCTGTTGGAGAGGTTTCTGACGTGGCGTCCCTAGATTCCGGCCTGATCATCTTCCCCGCCATCGACCTCAAGGGCGGGCAGGTCGTGCGCCTGGCGGAGGGCGATATGGATCGCGCCACCGTCTATGGCGACAATCCCGCCGCGCAGGCGCGCGCTTTCGCCGATGCCGGGGCGAGCCACCTCCACGTCGTGGACCTCGACGGCGCATTCGCGGGGGAGTCGGTCAACGGCGTCGCGGTGGCGGAGATCCTGCGGGCCTTCCCCGGCAAGGTGCAACTCGGCGGGGGCATCCGCAATCGCGAGTCGGCGGAGCGCTGGCTGAGCCTCGGCGTGTCGCGCATTGTGATCGGGACCGCCGCGCTGGAGGACCCCGAACTCGTCCGCGAGGCCGCGCGCGACTTTCCCGGCCAGATCGTGGTGGCGGTCGACGCGCGCGACGGCATGGTCGCGACGCGCGGCTGGGCGGATGTTTCGACGGTGTCGGTGGTCGAATTGGCGCGGCGTTTCGAGGATGCGGGCGTCGCGGCGCTGCTCTTCACCGATGTCGGCCGCGACGGGCTGCTCAAGGGCTGCAATGTCGAGGCGACGGTGGCGCTTGCCCGCGCGGTCGCGATCACCGTGATCGCGAGCGGCGGCGTGACCGATGTCCGCGACATCCAGGCGCTGCGCCCGCATGTCGCCGACGGGATCGAAGGCGTGATCACCGGCCGCGCGCTCTATGACGGGCGGCTCAGCCTCGCCGAAGCGATCGAGGCCGCGGCGTGACCGTCCGCGCGCGCGTCATTCCCTGCCTCGATGTCGCCGGCGGGCGCGTGGTGAAGGGGGTCAATTTCGTCGATCTGGTCGATGCCGGTGATCCGGTCGAGCAGGCGCGCGCCTATGACGCGGCGGGCGCCGACGAGCTCTGCTTCCTCGATATCGGCGCGAGCCATGAGGGGCGCGACACCATCGTCGATGTCGTCCGCCGCACCGCCGAAGTCTGCTTCATGCCGCTGACGGTGGGCGGCGGGGTGCGCGGCGTCGAGGATGCGCGGGCGCTGTTGCTCGCTGGAGCGGACAAGGTGGCGGTGAACAGCGCTGCGGTCGCGCGGCCCGAAGTCGTTTCCGAGATCGCCGAACGAATGGGCAGCCAGTGCGTCGTCGCCTCGATCGACGCGCGGCGCGCCGGCAGCGGCTGGGAAGTCTTCACCCATGGCGGCCGCCGCGCCACCGGGATCGACGCGGTCGCGCACGCGCTGCGGCTGGCGGAGCTGGGCGCGGGCGAGTTGCTCGTCACCTCGATGGACCGCGACGGCACGCGCGACGGCTATGACCTCGAGCTGATCCGCGCCATCGCCGACCGGGTGACCGTGCCGGTGGTGGCGAGCGGGGGCGTGGGCAACCTCCAGCATCTGGTGGACGGGATCGTCGAGGGCCATGCCAGCGCGGTCCTCGCCGCCTCGATCTTCCATTTCGGCGAGGCGAGCATTGCCGACGCGCACGCGGCGCTGGCGGCGGCGGGGATTCCGGTTCGGGCCTGACCTACACCGTGCTCCGGCGAAGGCCGGAACGCTTGCCGCATTCACATCGCTTGCCGCCAACGCTCCGGCCTTCGCCGGAGCACGGGACTGCTTAACCAATTGGCGAGCCTAGCGCGCTAAACCCGCCTCATGCTCCGCGCCCTGATCCTCCTGCTGATCGCGACCCCGGCCTATGCCCAGCAGGCGCACACCGGCGTCGCGGGATCGCGCTCGATGCCGGAGCTTTCGGACCTCGCGCTGTTCGTCGTCGCCGCCGCCAGCGTCTGGTTCGTCCGCCGCGCGATGCGCGCGCGCTTCCGCAAGGCCGCGCCCAAGGATTGACTTGCGCGCGCCGGGCCTGCAGCCCCCGGCCATGGACTCGCTTGACCGCCTCGAAGCCCTGATCCGCAAACGCCGCGCCGGCGATCCGGACGCCTCCTATGTCGCGAAGCTGACTGCGAAGGGCCGTCACAAGATCGCGCAGAAGTTGGGCGAGGAAGCCACCGAAACCGTCATCGCCGCGATCACCGACGATCGCGCCGGGATCGTCAGCGAATCCGCCGACCTGCTCTTCCACTTGCTCGTCCTCCTCGCCGACGCCGGCCTCACCCTCGACGATGTCCGCGCCGAACTCACGCGGCGCGAAGGGGTGTCGGGGCTCGAAGAGAAGGCCAGCCGCACCTGACTCCCCTCCCGCTTGCGAGTGATGCAGGTCATCGGGGTCGGGATTGCCCCCGGCAATCCCTAAATCATGCCGGAGGCATGATTTACCCCGACGACTTGCATCACTGGGCTGGGGGAGGGCATGTAATTTAGGAACCGCACGGGAATGGGAGGACGGCCCCTCCCCTAACCCCTCCCGCAAGCGGGAGGGGAATTTATGCCCATCGACGCTACCCAGCCCTATGACCCGAACAATATCTTCGCGAAGATCCTGCGCGGCGAAATTCCGTCGAAGAAGGTCTATGAGGACGAGCACGCGCTCGCCTTTCACGACATCAATCCGCAGGCGCCGCATCACATTCTGGTGATTCCCAAGGGCCCCTATGTCTCCTGGGACGATTTCTCCGCGAACGGCTCCGAGGCGGAGATAGCCGGTTTCGTCCGCGCGGTCGGGGCGGTTGCGCGCGAGGCGGGGTTCGTCTCGCCGGGCTACCGCCTGCTCGCCAACACCGGCGTCGATTCCGGACAGGAGATTCCGCACCTCCACGTCCATATCTTCGCGGGCCGTCGTCTGGGGCCGATGCTTGCGCGATAAGGGATTGCACGCACTCGATTTGCGGCTAGGTTCTCGCGCATCCAAAAACGGGGCGGCGATAGACTGCCGCAGAGGGGACCCACTATGATCTTCGGGCGCGTAAAACCACTCGACGCAATCCTGGCCACAGCCGAGAAGAAAGCACTGCACCGTTCGCTGGGCGCGTTCCAGCTGACGATGCTGGGCGTCGGCGCGATCATCGGCACCGGCATTTTCGTGCTGACCGCCGAGGCCGCGCAAAAAGCGGGGCCGGGCATGATGCTCAGCTTCATCATCGCAGGCCTCGTCTGCGCGGTGGCCGCGCTCTGCTATGCCGAAATGTCGTCGATGGTGCCCGTGTCGGGCTCGGCCTATACCTATAGCTATGCCGTGATGGGCGAACTGCTGGCGTGGATGGTCGGCTGGGCGCTAGTGCTCGAATATGCCGTCGCCGCGGGCGCGGTTTCGGTCGGATGGTCGGGTTACTTTGTCGGCCTGATCCGCGAATATGGCGGCATCCACGTCCCCACGGCACTGGTCAATGCCGACGCGCTGATCGCGCATATCCAGGTCGCGTTCGGCGCCGAGCAGACCGAGGCGATCCGCACTGCGATCGCGGTGGGCGGCTATATCAACCTGCCCGCCTTCATCATCGCGCTGCTCGTTACCTGGCTGCTGGTGATCGGCACGCGCGAGAGCGCCTTCGTCAATTCGGTGCTGGTGGTGGTCAAGATCACCGCGCTGACCGTGTTCGTCGCGCTCGCCATTCCGGTGATGAACGCCGACAATTTCCAGCCCTTCGCGCCGCTCGGCTTCGCGGGTATATCGGCGGCCGCGGCATCGATCTTCTTCGCCTATGTCGGCTTCGACGCGGTCTCGACGGCGGCGGAGGAAACCAAGAATCCACAGCGCAACATGCCGATCGGTCTCATCGGCAGCCTTGCCATCTGCACCATCTTCTACCTGCTCGTCGCCGCCGGCGTGATCGGCACCGTGGGCGCGCAGCCGCTGGTTGATTCCGCGGGCAACGGCATCGCGCCGGGCTCGACCGAACTCGCCGCCGCCTGCTCCAATATCGCCAGCGACGCGGTGGTCTGTTCGAAGGAAGCGCTGGCTTGGACGATGCGTTCGATCGGCTGGACCCAGATCGGCAACCTGATCGGCCTCGCCGCCGGTCTAGCCCTGCCTTCGGTCGTGCTGATGATGATGTTCGGCCAGACCCGCATCTTCTTCGTGATGAGCCGCGACGGCCTGCTCCCCGCGGTGCTCTCGAAGGTTCACCCGAAATATCACACGCCGCATGTCGTCACGATCATCACCGGCATCTTCGTCGCGTTCTTCGCGGCGCTGTTCCCGGTGGGCGCGCTTGCCGACATCTCCAACTCGGGCACGCTGTTCGCGTTCGCGATGGTGGCGATCGCGGTGATGGTGCTGCGCAAGACCGATCCGAACCGGGTGCGCCCGTTCCGGACGCCCGCGGTGATGATTGTCGCGCCGCTGGCGATCCTCGGCTGCCTCTATCTGTTCTTCAGCCTCTCTGCCTACACGCTGACGCTGTTCGCCGGCTGGGCGGTCGTGGGCCTGCTGGTCTATTTCCTCTACAGCCGCCGCAACAGCCATGTCGGCCGCGGCATCGTCGAGGTGCACGAACCCGAGGCTTATGAGGAACTCGAGCCTCCCGTCCCCGGCACCTGAGGGGGCGACCAGGACAAGGAAAGGGGCCGGGAGAGCGATCTCCCGGCCCCTTTTCCTTGCCCCACCGATGAGGATGGGCCTCTATCCCAGCTTCGCCGCCGCCAGCGCCTTCAGGTCGCACTCGGCGCGCGCGCCATAATGCTGGATGATCTCCGCCGCGCAGATCGCGCCCAGACGCAGCGACGCCTCGGTTCCGAGCCCCTTCGCCTGGCCGTGAAGGAAGCCCGCCGCGAACAGGTCGCCCGCGCCGGTGGTGTCCACCACCCGCTCGATCGGCTCGGCGGGCACCGAGACGCGTTCCTCGCCGACCAGCGCGATCGCGCCCTTCTCGCTGCGCGTGACGACCAGCACCGGCACCTTGCCATGGATATGCGCGACCGCGCTCTCGAAATCCTCATGCTCGCACAGCGCCAGCAGTTCGTTCTCGTTGGCGAACAGGATGTCGATCAGCCCGTCGGCGATCAGCTGGCGGAAGTCGCCGCCGTGGCGCGAGATGCAGAAGATGTCCGAGAGCGTGAAGGCGACCTTGCGGCCGTGCGCGCGGGCCACCTCGATCGCCTTGCGCATCGCCGCGCGCGGCTCCTCGGGATCCCACAGATAGCCTTCGAGATAGAGGATCGCCGCCGAGGCGATCAGATCCAGGTCGAGCGCGCTTGCGGGCAGGAACTGCGACGCGCCGAGGAAGGTGTTCATCGTCCGCTGCCCGTCGGGCGTGACGAAGATCAGGCAGCGCGCGGTGCTGGGATCGCCCGCGCGCGCCGCGGTATCGAAATCGACTCCCGCCGCGCGGATATCGTGCGCGAAGACCTCGCCGAGCTGGTCGTCCGCGACCTGCCCGATAAACCCGCACTTGCCCCCCATCGCGGCGATCGCCGCAACGGTATTCGCCGCCGAGCCGCCCGAAACCTCGCGCCCCGGGCCCATCTTGCCGTACAGCGCATCGGCCTCCGCGGGCGAGAACATCAGCGCCATCGAGCCCTTGGTCATGCCCTCGCGCTCGATGAATGCGTCGTCGGACTGGGAGAGGATGTCGACGATCGCATTGCCGATCGCGACCACGTCATAGGTGGGTTGGCTCACCGAAAACTCCATTTGGGTTGTGCAGAGGCACTAGGGCTAGGCTAAGGAGAGCGCAATGATCCGCGCGCTCTTCCTCTCCTTCGGGCAATTGCTCGATCCGCGCGTGGCGATGGTGTTCCTCAAATCGATCGCGCTGACCCTGGTGGTGTTCGTGGCGGTGTCGGTCGGCATCTGGCTGGGGATGCACCGGCTGACCGAAGCGATCTCCTGGTGGCTGGGCGGAGTGGCGCAAACGCAAGCCTTTGCCGATATCGCGACGATCGTGCTGGTATTGCTGGCGCACTGGCTGATGTTCCGCGCGATCGCGGTGGCGGTGATCGGCATCTTTGCCGACGAGGTCGTGCAGGCGGTCGAGGCGCGTCACTATCCGCGGGCGCATGCGGCGGCACGCGACGTGCCCCTCGCCCGCTCGCTCGCGATGGGATTGGGATCGGTGATGCGGCTGATCGTGATCAACGTGCTGCTTTCGCCGGTCTATATCATGCTGCTGCTCACCGGGATCGGGACCCCGATCGTCTTCTTCCTCGTCAATTCATGGCTGCTCGGGCGCGACTTCGGCGACATGGTCGCGGCGCGGCACATGCCGGCGGGCCAATTGCCGAAGTGGCGCGGGCGGACACGCTTCCGCCGCTTCGCATTGGGGGCGTTCGGGACGGGGATTTTCTTCATCCCCGGGCTCAACCTGCTCGCGCCCGTGATCGGCGCGGCAATGGCCGCGCACGCATTCCACCAGGGCCGCAAGTGAAGGCTGTCGCTCCCCTGCTCGCGCTATTGGTGCTCGCCGCGTGCGGTGAGGGCGGCGGCCAGGTCGCGCGACCGGCGCGCGCCGCGCCCGCGCCCTATATCCCGGTCCCCACCGCGCCGACCGCCACCGCGCTCACCGCCGGCGTCGCCAAGGTCCATGGCCAGACCGGCCCGCATTTGATCGCCCAATTCGGCACGCCCCGGATCGACCTGCGCGAAGGCCCGGGGCGCAAGCTCCAGTTTGCAGGCCCAATCTGCGTGCTCGACGCCTATCTTTACGCCAAAGGGCGCGGCGACGCGGTGGTCACGCACATCGACACACGCCAGCGCGACGGAAAGCCGATCGATCAGGCGAGCTGCATCGCGGCACTGAGCAGGCGCTAGGGCGAATCCGGCATTTGCCAGCGGAACCGGCTCGACCAGGTCGCGGGCATCGGCTTGCCGTCATGGCCCATGGCGGGATTGAACGCAGCGCGCTTGCGCAACAGGCTGCAGGTCGTCGCATCGAGCACTGCAGAACCGCTACTGCTGGTGATGGTGCATTTAGTCACGCGGCCCCTGGCATCGACATCCAGCCGGAAACCCGTGGTCCCCGACTGCCGCGCCCTGCGCGCCTGAAGGGGATAATCCTTGTCGGTGAGCCAGGTTTGCGGCGCGCCGCGCGGCGTTACCCGCTGGGCATAGGGCGAGGTCGGCGGCGGAGGCGGCGCCGGGGCTATGGGGGCGGGGGTACGGTCTTGCACCCCGACCAGGGCCAGCAGGGTAGAGAGCGCGTGCAAGAGCGACATTGCCATTCCCATGATGATTGGCCGGCGATGCTATCCCGCACCGGCCAGCCGCGCCAGCGCCCATTGCGCCGCCTCGCGCACCACCGGGTCGGGATCGTCCAGCAATGCGCGGACCGGCTCGGCCAGCGCCGCGCTGCCGCTATTGCCCGCCGCGATCAGGCAGTTTCGCACCATCCGGTCGCGGCCGATCCGCTTGATCGGCGAGCCCGAGAAAACCTGCCGGAAACCGGCATCGTTGAGCGCGAGCAGCCCGGCCAGTTCAGGCGCGACCAGTTCGGCGCGGGGAGCGAAGGCCAGATTGGCCTGTGCTGCGGCGGCGAATTTGTTCCACGGGCAGACGGCGAGACAATCGTCGCAGCCATAGATGCGGTTGCCGATCGCCTCGCGATATTCCTCCGGGATCGGGCCCTTATGCTCGATGGTAAGATAAGAGATGCAGCGCCGCGCATCGAGGCGGAAGGGCGTGGGGAAGGCATCGGTCGGGCAGGCCGTCTGGCAGGCGGTGCACGACCCGCACGTTTCCTCGCCCGGCGTGTCGGGCTGCAAGTCCAGCGTGGTGTAGATCGCACCGAGAAACAGCCAGCTGCCATGGGTGCGGCTGACAAGGTTGGTGTGCTTGCCCTGCCAGCCCAGCCCCGCCGCCTCCGCCAGCGGCTTTTCCATCACCGGCGCGGTATCGACGAAGACCTTCAGGTCCCCGCTCGCGGTCTCGACCAGCCACCGCCCCAGCGCCTTGAGCGCCCGCTTCACGACATCGTGATAATCGGCGCCCTGCGCATAGACCGAGATGCGCCCGCGCTCGCCCTCCCCGGCCAGCGCCAGCGGATCGGCGGCGGGGGCATAGCTCATCCCCAGCGAGATCACCGATTTCACCTCGGGCCACAGGCCGGCGGGGCTCTCGCGGTGATGCGCGCGCTCCTCCATCCAGATCATCGAGCCGTGCTTGCCCTCGGCCAGCCACTCGCGCAGCCGCCTGCCCGAGGCCGGCGCCGCGTCGGCACGCGCGATTCCGGCGTCCGCGAACCCCAATTCGGCGGCTTTAGCCTTTATTCGCGCTTCGAGTGTCTTGTGTTGCTGCACCAGTCCCCGCTACCACGGGACCGTTAGGGAGGCATCCTGTTTGAGCAGCGTACTGGCCGTCAGCGGCGTTCTGGCCGTTAGTGCTAAGGGCCTCGTCAAGCGCTTCGGCGATCGGCGCGTGGTCGATGGAGTCGATATCGCTGTCCCCAAGGGACTGATCTACGGCGTGCTCGGACCCAATGGCGCGGGCAAGACCACGACGCTGCGCATGCTGCTGGGAATCATCGAGCCCGACGAGGGCGAGCGCGACCTGCTGGGCCGCGCCCATCCGCGCGATGCCAGCGACCAGGTCGGCTATCTTCCCGAGGAGCGCGGCCTCTATCCGAGCATGACCTGCCGCGAGGCAATCGCCTTCATGGGCGCGCTGCGCGGGCTGCCGTGGAAGCTGGGGCGCGAGCGCGCCGACGCGCTGCTCGACCAGGCCGGGCTCGGCCACGCCAAGCATGAGCGGATCCGCAAGCTCTCCAAGGGCATGGCGCAGCTCGTCCAGCTCCTCGGATCGGTCGTGCACGAGCCCGAATTGCTCGTCCTAGACGAACCCTTTTCCGGGCTCGATCCGGTCAATCAGGAAAAGCTCGAGAAACTGATCCTCGCCCAACGCGACCGGGGTGCCACGATCCTCTTCTCGACTCACGTCATGGCGCATGCCGAACGCCTGTGCGACCGGCTGTCGATCATCGCGGGCGGCAAGGTGAAGTTCGAGGGCACTGTGGCCGACGCGCGCGGCATGCTGCCGATGAAGGCGCATTATACGCCGCACCACCCGCACGAGGGGCTCAAGGCCTTGCTTCCCAAGGATGCCGAACGCGAAAATGGCAGCTGGACCTTCACTGTCCCGCGCGAAGGGATCGAGGCCCTGCTCGTCGAGCTGATCAACGCCGGCCACGGCATATCGGGCCTGTCGATCGAGCGGCCCGGGCTGCACGACGCCTTCGTCCGCATCGTCGGCGCCCGCGCGCTCGCCGAAAGCGAGGACGCTGCGGCATGAGCAATTTCCAGCGCGGCCTTCGTCAGGCGCTCACCGTCGCGCGGCGCGACCTCAAGGCGACCGTCCTCACGCCGACCTTCCTGCTCTTCCTGCTCAGCCCGCTCTTCCTGATCGGCTTCAGCCTCGCGGGCGGGATTGGCGCCAAGACCGCCGCCGAGAGCGGCGAGGACCATGAGCGCATCGTGGTGATCGCCTCCGCCGAGCGCGCCACGACATTGAGTGCGATCGATCAGCAGCTGCGTCCGCTATTCGGCGGCCGCGCCAGCCCGCCCAAGCTCCGCATCGAGGCGCCCGGCCGTGATCTCGCGGCGCAGGCGCGCAGGACGATCAACGGCACCGACGAGGTTTCCGCGGTGATGTTCGGCCCGCTCGAGCATCCGCATATCCTGCGCATCCCCGGCAGCTCCGGCGACGCGACCTATCTCGCCCAGCTCGCCGAGGAGACGCTGCGCGCCGAACGCGCCGGCGGCCCCGCAAGACTGAGCGAGGCCAGCTTCGAAGTGATGGCGCGCGAACAGACCACCAGCAGCGGGCGCGGCCAGGTCGCCTATTTCGCGGTGCTCGGGGTCTTCTTCCTTACGCTGATGCTCTCGGGCCAGGCGGTGGGCGCGATGGCCGAGGAGCGATCGAACAAGGTGATCGAAGTACTCGCCGCGGCGATCCCGCTCGAAAGCGTGTTCTTCGGCAAATTGCTCGGCGCGTTCGGTTCGGCGCTGTTGTTCATCGCCTTTTGGGGCGGATTGCTCGCCACCCTGCCGCGGCTGATCCCCTCGCAATATACCGCGGGCTTCGCGGGCATGGGCGCGGCGGTGGGGCCGATCTTCCCGCTGTTGTTCGTCGCCTATTTCACCATGGCCTATATGCTGCTGAGCGCGGTGTTCCTCGGCGTCGGCGCGCTAGCCTCCAGCCAGCGCGAGATCCAGATGCTGTCGCTGCCAATCACCATCTTTCAGGTCGCGGTGCTCAGCGTCGCCACGATCGGCGCGACCGATCCCGACGGCACCATCGCCATCGCCACCGCGATCTTTCCGTTCAGCAGTCCCCATGCCATGGCCGCCCGCGCCGCCACGTCGCCCGAACTCTGGCCGCACGCGGCCGCGCTCGTCTGGCAGGCCTTGTGGGTGGGCATCGTCGTGACGATCAGCGCCCGCCTGTTTCGCCGCGGCGTGCTCAAATCGGGCAGCCCCAAAACCCGTTTCAAAAAGCCACGGACTATTGACATGGGTGTCAGTTAAAGGTCTTCTTCCCGCATAAGGCAGGAGAGATTCGACCATGGCGACCGTAGCAACCGGACCGCAGCCCGGCACGATTGTCGATCCGCTGGATATGAGCCGGCCGGAGCTTTACCGCGACGACACTTGGCACGCGCCCTTCCGCGAGCTGCGCGAGAAGGCGCCGCTCTATTATACCGAGCATAGCGATTTCGGCCCCTTCTGGTCGGTCTCGACCTACAAGCCGATCGTCCATATCGAATCGCTGCCCGATATCTTCTCGTCCGAAGCGGGCGGCATCACCATCGCCGACATGCAGGAAGGCGATATCAAGATGCCGATGTTCATCGCGATGGACCGGCCCAAGCATACCGGCCAGCGCCGCACGGTCGCCCCTGCCTTCACGCCGAGCGAGATGGTGCGGATGAGCGACAATATCCGCGCGCGCACCGCGGAGATCCTGGATTCGCTTCCCATCGGGCAGGAATTCGACTGGGTCGACACTGTCTCGATCGAGCTGACCACCCAGATGCTCGCCATCCTGTTCGACTTTCCCTGGGCGGACCGCCGCAAGCTGACCTACTGGTCCGACTGGGCGGGCGATATCGAGCTCGCCAAGGACCCGATCAAGAAGGAAGAGCGTCGCCAGATCCTGTTCGAATGCGCCGCCTATTTCGGCAATCTGTGGCAGGGCAAGGTCGGCAAGGAGCCCACCCCGGACCTGATCTCGATGATGATCCATTCGGACGCGATGGCCGAGATGGATCAGATGGAGTTCCTCGGGAACCTCATCCTGCTGATCGTCGGCGGCAACGATACCACGCGCAATTCGATGAGCGCCTATGCCTGGGCGCTGAACGAATTTCCCGAAGAGCGCGCCAAGCTCGAAGCTAATCCGGGCCTGATCGCGAACGCCACGCAGGAGATCATTCGCTGGCAGACCCCGCTCGCGCATATGCGCCGCACCGCGACGCAAGACACCGAAGTCGACGGCGTCAAGATTCGCGAGGGCGACAAGCTCGCGCTCTGGTATCTCTCCGCCAATCGCGACGAGAGCGTCTTCCCCGATGCCGACCGGATCATCGTCGATCGCGAGAATGCGCGGCGGCACCTCGCCTTCGGCCATGGCATCCATCGCTGCGTCGGCGCGCGGCTCGCCGAGCTGCAGATCGGCATCCTGATGGAGGAAATGGCCAAGCGCCGCCTGCGCGTGAACGTGACCGGCGAGCCTGAGCGCGTCGCGGCCTGCTTCGTCCATGGCTACAGGCAGATGGCGGTCGAACTGAGC
This sequence comes from uncultured Sphingomonas sp., assembly GCA_966251045.1. Classification (GTDB taxonomy): domain Bacteria; phylum Pseudomonadota; class Alphaproteobacteria; order Sphingomonadales; family Sphingomonadaceae; genus Sphingomonas. The sequence goes on along the minus strand of CBINJP010000003.1, from coordinate 177,699 downwards.
CATTATTGACGCTATGCTCGCGCTCCCCCGGGGGCGTGGGAGGTTGCGCATGAGGCCGCTGTTTCCGTTCGCCATGTTGGGGCTGTTCGCGCTGACCAGCTGCCAACCGCCGACCTACAGCATCATCGTGAAGCGCGTCGGCTCCGACATCGTGTTCGACGGCGAGGGCGACGAAAGCTGGCCGTTCGGCTGGGACGACGACACGATCAATGCCGGAATCGTCAACATCTACAATCGCGAGGGAAAGGGCTGGTCGATCTACCAGTCCCCAGCGCCGGAATGCGACACGACATCGCCGCGCGCGCCCTTCCCGCTCGTCTACGGCAAGCTGCCGCGATGCTTCAGCGAGAAGGCGCCCGCCGATCCGATCGAGCCGGGCGTCGCCTATAAGGTCGACGCGGGCGCGGGGATGCGATCGGGCATGGGCGCATTCCGGGTCGAGCCTTCGGGCGAGATCACCGCGCTATCCGCCACCGCGATGGGCGTCGACGGCGAGGAATGGCCGCCCCAGGCCAATCCCGACTATCTCGATCCGGCGCTGCTGAATGGATCGGGGCCCGAAGATATCCCCGCGTCGCAAGGACCCAGCGACGTTCCGTCGTGGAACGGCGCGCCCGGCGCGGGCTGACACTGGCGCTTGGCCGCGCGCACCCCACATAGGGATCGAGGAGAAAATCTTGATGAATCTCGACCGCCGCACCCTGCTCAGCGCCGCCGGCCTGACCGCGCTCGCCGCCTGCACCAGCGAGCCCGCCCAGGCCGCGCAGAAATTCGAATTCACGCTGACCGACGCCGAGTGGCGCAAGCGGCTGAGCCCGCAGGCCTATCGCGTGCTGCGCCAGGCCGCGACCGAATATCCGGGATCGAGCCCGCTCAACAAGGAGCATCGCGCGGGGACCTTCTCATGCGCGGGCTGCGCGCTGCCACTGTTTTCGTCGAGCACCAAGTTCGACAGCGGCACGGGCTGGCCGAGCTTCTACCAGCCCCTGCCCAAGGCGGTGATCACCCATGCGGACAATTCGCTCGGCATGTCGCGCGTCGAAGTGCTGTGCCGCCGCTGCGGCGGGCATCTGGGCCATGTCTTCGACGATGGGCCGAAGCCCACCGGCAAGCGCTATTGCATGAATGGCGTGGCGATGACGTTTCAGCCTAAGGGCTGACCTTAACCCGCACGGTTCCCCGGCGAAGGCCGGAGTCCAGTTGGGAAGGGGTTGCAGTTCTCGCGCCTTCGCGAGTTCACCGATACTGGGCCCCGGCCTTCGCCGGGGGACTGCTAAAGGAAATGGCCGCTAACGCGCGCCCGAACTTATTCGTCGATGCCGGTCTCGAGGACGAGGTCGCTCAGGTCCAGTTCGAGCGTGGGGACCGGCGCTTCCTGGCTCCAGCCCGCGGCGGGGTCGCCGTTGGGATAGATGAAGCCGTTCACCGGGAACACGGTCGTGCCCATGCCCTGAGTGGGGGCGAACCAGACCTTGACCTGGCTCCAGTCGCCCGCCGGCGAAACGTCGATCGCGCGGACGTTGCGTTCGATACCGCCGCGATACGACCAGTTGGCGTGGGTGAGGAGAACCTCGCGGTCGCCGACGATCTTCGAGACCATCGCGACATGGCCGTAAGGGTTACGGCCGGTCTTCTTGAACGACATCACCGAGCCGACCTTGGGCTCGTGACCGCGCTCGTAACGGCCCTCGGCCTGGCTCCACCAGGTCCAGGCGTTGCCGCGGATATCGATGCCCGAAACCTGGCGCGCGAACGGCACGCACTGGAGGTATCCCGCCTTTCCGGCGGCGTATGCGGGCGTGGCTGCCGTCAGGCAAAGCGCCACCACCAGCGCAAAACGCGCTGCAAGAATTCGAAAAGGCAAAGGAACCCCCCGGTCGAAATTGATCGGTGATGTGTGCTGACCAGATCGGGATTACCCCGTCTACCCACGAACCCGCCGAACGGGACGAAGCGTTGAGTTGAGACGATGAGCGGGGAAGGCGATTCGGAACCTTTCGGCGAGTCGAGCCTGAGCGCCGACGAACCGAGCGGAGCCGAAACGACCCGTCCGGTTTACAAAAGCTTGCGCAACGAATGCGGATTCGCACGTACCGGAGAGGCCCTGAATCGACAGCTTTGTTGCCCAAGAGCATCACTTTCCCACGTTTTCCGGAAGCGGGACTCGGCTCGTCGCAGCTTTGTTGCAACGCAACAGCCGATGGTCTCCAATGCTGAACAGGGGACGACAGCTGATTAAGCGCGGCGTTAACCATTTACGCGCATGATCCGCTGGTGAGGAGATGAGTGAGCGGGAGTGGGTTGAAATGGGCGCGAGAATGAAGCCTGCTGAAGGCGCGATGACGCTGGCAGAGATGAAGGAATTCGCGGGGTTCGCGGCGGCGACGCAGCGTTATGTCCGCCGGTCGCTCGATATCGGGCTGGAGCGCGAGGACGCGATGTCGCGCTGGTCGCGCGACGTGGTCGAAGCCGCCAGCATCCGCGCCCAGGCCCGCATGTACGATCGCCTCAACGAGATCCGCGCGCTGCTTCCCGACGATAGCGGGCTGGACGCGATCGAGCCGTTCATGGCGCCGCTCGTCACGGTTTCGGCCTTCGATCTGTCGCAGGGCCGCCTGACCACCTTCTCGGCCTATCGCTTCCTCTACGAGCGGCTTGTCGGCGCCGAGGTTCGCCCCTGGCTGCCGGCGGCCTTCTGCTCGGCGGCGGCGCTTCCGCATCTCCATCCCGACCTGCGGCGCAAGCTGCTCCAGTCGATCAGCGAAGCCGCGGCCACCGCCTCGGGCTGGTCGAACCGCCAGCCGGCCTTCTTCCCGCAATGGGTTGAAAAGGTCGACGGGGGCGCGTCGCTCGCCAATTAGAATTTGTGTCCGGGGGGACCGAAAAGGCCGGGGCGAAAGCTCCGGTCTTTTTGTTTGCGGTCAGGTCTGGTTGGCCGTGAAGACTGCCAATTGGTCGGCGAACGCCCGCTGCCAGGCCGGCCGCGCTTCGGCGCGCGCGACATAGGCGGCGAGGTTCGGGTAATCAGGCACGAACTGCGCGCCGGCCGGGCGGCGCAGCACCGTCACCATCATCAGGTCGCCCGCGCTGAAATCGCCATCGAGCCATTCGGCATCTCCGAGCCGGGCGGACAACTGGCCCAGCCGGGCACGGACGCGATCCTCCAGCATCGGCATTCGCGCGTCGAACCAGGGCTTGTCGCGCTCGATCAGCATGGCGGCCTCGCGCTCGACGATCGCGGGCTGGACCGTGGTCTGCGCGGCGAACATCCAACTGATCGCGCGCGCCCGCGCGTCCGCATCCTCGGGCAGCAGACCGGGATGACGCTCGGCGATGTGCAGGACGATCGATCCCGATTCGAACAAGGTCAGATCGCCCTCCTCATAGGTCGGGATCTGCCCGAAGGGATGGCGCGCCAGATGCGCGGGCTGCTTCATCTCGGCGAACGACACCAGCCGCACCGCATAGGGCTGCCCCACTTCCTCGAGCGCCCAGCGGACCTGCATGTCGCGCGCCAGCCCCCGGCCGCGATCGGGGGAGCTTTCGAATGCCGTGATGGTGATGGTCATGATGCGCCTCAACCTGTTTGTTCGAACGTGATCGACCGCCGCGCGGGATCGGCGGCGGTCAGGCGAAGACAGAGCCGCTCCCCGGGTACCGTGTCGCCGGCGGAAACGCGCGCGCGCACCGGAAGGTCGCAGAGCTGGACCTTGGCCCAACGGTCGACCACTTCCGTCACCGCCGCCTGAAACGTCTCGCCCTCACGCCCCGACAGCAGCACTGCCTCGGCCAGATCGAGGACGGCACGGTCGATCCGCCCCGCCAGCGCATCGGCCCTGGCCATCACCGCGGGGAGTTTCTCGAACGCGGCGCTCACAGCGTCGGGCACCGCGCGGCCGTTCGCGATCGCCAGCGCGGCCTGGACCACATAGCGGTCAGCCAGCCGCCGCAGCGGCGCGGTGGCATGGGCATAGGTCGCCGCCATCGCCTCATGCCATGGCACAATCCCCTCGCGGTACGGCGCATAGCTCGCCCCCGGTCCCGCGCGGCGGATCGCGAGCATCAGCGCGGCCTGTTTCGGATCGTGCTGGTCGAGCTTGCGCTCGAACGCGTCGAGATCGACGCCGTTCGGCCAGTCGATCCCCAGTGCCCGCGCGGTGAACCGCAGACGCTTGACCGCCGGCTTTTCGGGTCCGGCCATCACCCGGAACAGCCCGGTCCGGTGCGCCTGAAGCAGGTCCGCGATCGCAAGGTTGGTCGCCAGCGACAGCGCGGCATTGCTGATTTCGGAGGCGAGATGCGGGCGGAAGACGAGTTCGTACGCCCCATCCGCGTGCCGTTCGAGCTGCTGCTCGGGCGGATCGACCCGCGCGGCCCCGCGCTTCGCCTCGGCTGCCTGAATCCGGCGGGCGAGTTCGCCAAAGCCAGGCGGCAGGTCGGCGCCGGTTACCCGGTCATAGGCCAGCTTCGCCCGGCTCCGGATGATCCCCCGCTCGGCGCCGTCGAGATGGACGCCGCCGTCAGGACACACCCGCACGACGAAGATCACCGCGGGCCGGGGCCCGCTCGGGAGCAGGCTCGCCGCGCCTTCGGCCAGCGCCGGCGGATAAAGGCCCGCCTTGCCGTCGGGCAGGTACAACGTCTCGCCCCGCCGCCACGCCTCGACGTCGATCGCGCCGCCATCGTCGACGAACCATGCGACATCAGCGATCGCATAATGGAGCAGGAGGTCGGCCCCGCTGGCCTCGATATGGAGGGCCTGGTCGAGATCGGTCGAGGAAGCGGGATCGAGCGTGACGAAGGGCAGCGCCGTCCGGTCCACATGGTCCGCGGGGACTCGCTGCGCCGCGGTCTCCGCCGCCGCCAGCACTTCCGGCGGGAACGTGGCGGGCACCTGAAACTCCCGCCGGATCGCGGCGAGCCCGGCGGCAAGCGCATTGCCCGGATCGGCGAGCGTCTTCACCAGCAGCCCCGCCAGCCGAACTCGCCGCGCGCCGACTGGTCCATGTGGAAATGGTCGGCATGCGCCTCGTTGTAATCGGGCGAGAGCACGATCGTGAACAGCCGGCACGCGCCGGTGCGCACCTCACGCAGGAACGCCTCCCTGGCGGGATCGCCACCCTTCCAGTCCTGTTTCACGCTGATCCGTGTCGCGTCCGCGAGCCGGAAGGCCCTGATGTCGATGGCATCGGCGGTCGCATGCTGGCTCCAGTTGCCGTTGCCCCGCCCGACGATCCGGCGGCACGAATAGCTGCCATAATGTTCGATCGCACTGACCCGCTTGCCGAAATGCCTGATCGCCGCCGGCTGGACGACATTCCATTCCCACAGTGCCAGCCCCGCCGCGACCGGGCACGCGATGCGCAGATCGGCGGGGAGATAGTCGACTCGCCGCGATCCGCCGCCTGCGAAGCGGACGCCATCGGCATAGCCGCAATGCTCGCCGTCGCGCATCTCGGGCAGCACGGTGTAGCGGACCCCGGCGCGCTTCATCAGCGCCTCGCAGCGCGGGAAGTCATGCGTGAGCCCGGCCAACTTGCGCCCGGTGAACAGCCCCGGCGGATCGGCCAGGTCGAGCTCGGTCCAGGGCAGGTCCTGCGGGCGGCCCTTCAGCGTCGCCCACAGGACGAACGCCCCGGCGAGCATGGCCAGCGCCGCGAGCGTGCCGAACGTCCACCGGCGCAGCGCCCTCACGCGCGCATCGCTTCGGCCAGCGGCTGCGAGGTCACCGGATAGCCGAGCCCTTCGGGGATGCGGAGCAACTCCCCGTCGATCCAGGGCGTGATGGTGCGGATTTCATGCGCCTGCGCATCGGCGACCGCGTCCGCCCAGCAGCCGAACAAAGCCAGCCGCTCGAGATTGCGCCGCGTCGGGAAGATGATGAAGGCGCGCCCCGCATCGGCCTCGGCCAGCACGTCGCGCGCGCTCATCCAGAAGGCGCGGACATTCTCGTTGCCGTCGACCACCGGCTCGGCATCGGCGGGCGCGCGGGCGAGATAGAAGCGCGTGTCGAACACCCGGTGGCGCACCCCGCTCGGCAGCCACCGCGCGAAGGGAATGAGCGTATCTGGCCGCAACACGCCCCGCGCCCCCTCGATCAGCGCCCCCATCGGTTCGCCGGCGTAGAGCGCGCGCGCCAGTTCGGAGATCGCTTCGTTCGCAATCTCCAGCCCCACCGCGACGCCCGCCTCCTCCAGCGTCTCGCGGATCGCGGCGATGCGCGCGGCCATGTCGTCGGGATCGCCGCCAAGCGTCGCCGCCAGCGCCTCGTCGCCCGGATCGACGCGCCCGCCCGGGAACACCAGCGCCCCGCCCGCGAAGCGCATCGCCGCCGCGCGCTCGACGATCAGCAGCTCGGGAGGCCCGTTCGCCACCTCGCGCATCACGATCACGGTCGCGGCGGGAATCGCCTGTTCGTCAGCCATGGGAAGGGTCTAGGGGCTCAGCCGCCGCCAAGGAAGCCGTTCCCCGGCGAAGGCCGGGGCCCAGTTGCAATGGGGTGCCGCTAGCGTGCTGCCTTGCCTCGACTTGGTGGAAACTGGCCCCCGGCCTTCGCCGGGGAACAGGAATCACCAGCCCGCGGTCTTGATCCGCACCTTGGCGATCATGTCGCTCGACGTGAGGAACAAAGTCTTGCCGTCCTCGCCGAACGCGCAATTGGCGGTCGCCTTGCCGGTCGCGATCAGCCCGAGCTTCTTGCCCTCGGGCGAGAGCACATAGACGCCGCCCGGCCCGCTCGCGAAGATCGTGCCGTCCTTCGCCACCTTGAGCCCGTCGGGCAGGCCCGGCAGTTTCTGCGCGACTTCGGCGCTGAAATCGCAGAGCAACCTGGGCTGATCGCTCGCCCCGCCTTCGATGTCGAGGGGATAAGCGAGGATCTGCGGACGCGCCGGATCGGAGATGGCGACATAGAGGGTCTGCTGATCGGGCGAGAGCGCGACGCCGTTGGGCCGGGTCAACGCATTCTCGACCAGATGCACCTCGCCCGAAGCCGTGCGGCGATAGACGCCGTTGAACGGGATCTCCTTGAGCGGCGAGCTGTCGCCCTCGCTGAAGCCATAGGGCGGATCGGTGAAATAGATCGTTCCGTTGCCATGGATCGCGACATCGTTGCAGCTGCTGAAGCGCTTGCCGTCATATTTGTCGGCGAGGACGGTCTTCTTCCTGGTCTTGAGATCGACGCTGGCGACGCAGCGCGAGCCGCTGTCGGCCATGATCAGCTGGCCCCTGGCGTCGATCGCCAGCCCGTTCGCCCCCGCCTCGCGCACGCCCGCGGGGATCGGCCCGGCCAGCCCCGAAGGCTCCATGAACTTGACCGCGCCCTTGCCCGCCTTCCACTTCCAGATGACGTTCGAGGGGACGTCGGAGAAGAGCAGATAGCCGCCATCCTTCACCCAGACGGGTCCTTCGGACCATTTGTATCCGGTCGCGAGCACTTCGATCGGGGCGTTGACATCGACCAGCGCGTCGAGCGCGGGATCGAAGCGCGTGATCTTGCCGATCCCCGCGCCCGCCGCACGCGCGACGCCGGGAAGGAGAGGCAGTGCCGCCATGCCCGCGACCAGCGCACGGCGCGAAATCTTCGAATCGATCATTCTTCCCTCCCTAACGGCACCATATCACGCGACTTCCACCTTGGTCGCAATCGCAGTCGCCGGATGCCTGCCTTCACCGCGCCCGGCGACGCGGAAGCTCGCGCGCCCGCGAATATCCTCGGATGAGCTGCCGACCATCACCCGGATCTCGCCGGGTTCGATCAGCCATTTGCCCGCATGCCAGATGGCGAGCTGATCGGGGGTGAGCGTGAAGGTCACCTTGCGGCTCTCGCCGGGCTTGAGGCTCAACCGCACGAAACCGCGAAGCTCCTTCACCGGCCGCGCGACCGAGGCGACGGGATCCTGGACATAGAGCTGGACGACCTCGTCGCCCGCCACCTTGCCCGAATTGGTCACCGTGACCCCGATCGTCTGCGCGCCATTGGCGGGCACGGTCTCGCTGCCCAACGTCAACGCGCCGTAATCGAACTTCGCGTAGGTCAGCCCGTGCCCGAACGGGAACAGCGGCCCGATATCGGTATCGTGATAGCGCGCGCTGTCGACCGTCAGATCGGTGTTCGCGGGGCGCCCGGTCGCAACATGGGCATAGGTCATCGGCACCTGGCCGCCATGGCGCGGGAAGCCGATGGGAAGCTTGCCGCCGGGGCAGGTCTCGCCGGTCAGCAGGCTGACGATCGCATGGCCGCTTTCGAGCCCGAGATACCAGGTCTCCAGCACCGCCGGGATGCCCTTGAGCGCCTTCTCGAGCCCCAGCGGCCGGCCGTTCATCAGGATCGCGACGATCGGCTTGCCGGTCGCCTTGAGCGCGTCGATCAGCGCCTCTTGCGGCCCCGGCAACCCGATATCGGCATAGCTGCGCGCTTCGCCCGAAAAATCGTAATCCTCGCCGATCGCGAGCAGCACCACATCGGCGCCCTTGGCCAGCTCGACCGCGGCGGGGATGGCCGACACATCGTCGCTGCGCGTGGTGACCCCCGGCGCATAGCCGGTGATCATATGCGCCTGCTCCAGCGCGGTCTTGAGCGTCACCGCCTCATCGGCCTGCCCGCGCGCGCGCCACGATCCGAGCGTCGACATCGCGTCATCCGCGAGCGCGCCGATCAGGACCAGCTTCTGCCCCATCTTCAGCGGCAGCACATCGCCCTCGTTGCGCAACAGGACCATCGACCGTTTGGCGAGATCGCGCGCCACGCCGCGATTCTTCGCGGGCACTTCCTTCTCGGCCACCGGATCGCCGAAACCGAACGGCTCGTCGAACAGCCCCAGCCCGGCCTTGGCGGTGAGGATGCGCCCCACCGCCTCGTCGATCAGCGGGAGCAGCGACTTGTCCTCGGCCACCGCCGACGCGAGATGCTCGGCGTAGAAATTGCTGCTCATGTCCATGTCGATGCTGGCCCGAAGCGCCAGCGCCGCAGCATCCTTCGGCGTCTCGGCGACACCGTGCGCGATCAGTTCCTTGACCGAATTCCAGTCGCTGACGATCAGGCCCTGATAGCCCCATTTCTCGCGGAGTTGCTTGCGAACCAGGTCGGCGTTGCCGGTGGTGGGCACGCCGCCGATATCGTTGAACGCGGTCATGAAGCTGCCCGCCCCGGCGCGCGCCGCCGCGTAGAAGGGCGGCATGTTCACTTCCTGCAGCGTGCGCTCGGAAATGTCGGCGCTGTCATAGTCGCGCCCGCCCACCGCCGCGCCATAGGCGCCGAAATGCTTGGCGCAGGCCATCACGCGGCGGCCTTTCGAAAGCTCGCCCTGGAAGCCCTCGACCTGCGCGACCGCCATGCGCGACGCGAGATAGGGGTCCTCCCCCGCCCCCTCGACCACCCGGCCCCAGCGCGCGTCGCGGGCGATGTCGATCATCGGCGCGAAGGTCCAGTGCAGCCCCGCCGCCCAAGCCTCTTCGGCGGCGGTGCGCGCGGCGAGCTTCATCGCCTCGGGGTCCCAGCTCGATGCCAGCGCGATCTGGACCGGCAAGGTGGTGCGGAAACCATGGATCACGTCCATCGCGAACAGCAGGGGAATCTTGTGCGTCGATTCCTCGACCGCCACCCGCTGAAGCTCGCGCAGCGCATCGGCTCCCGCGACATGGAGGAACGACCCCACCTCGCCCCGCCGCACGCGATCGAGCATCGCCGCGTCGAGCCGCGAATTGAGCGATTTCTGCCGCCCGCCCGGGATCTGCACCATCTGGCCGATCTTCTCGGCCAGCGTCATCTTCGCGATCAGCGTCTTGATATGCGCCGAATGATCGCGCGCGCCCGCGGCCCGCGCGATCCCCGCGAACGGCAGCGACGCCGCCAGCAGCGTACCCGCCATCATCACACTCCGACGATCCAGTTTAGTCGTGGCGAGATTCATGCGTCCATCCTGATCGCGCGGCCCTCGCGCGCGGAGCGGTAGATCGCCTCGATCACCCGCATGTCCTTCAGCCCCTCCTCGCCCGCCACCAGCGGTTCCTTGCCCGAGGCGACGCACTCGGCGAGGTGATCGAGCTGCGCGGCCCACTGGTTCCTGGGTGCGGTCAGGCTCTTCTGCTCGGTCCTGCCGTCCTTGCGGACCCAGAGCATATGCCCCGAATAGCCGGTGGCCGGTTCCATCCCGATCCAGCCCTTCTCGCCGGTCGCCCGGAAATTATTGTGGCCGGTGCTGTAGCTCGACACGCAATTCGCGATCGCGCCGGAGGGGAATTTGAGCTGGAAGTGGATCTGATCCTCGACACCGTTGAAGCGCGTGTCGTTCTTGTCGGTCGATTCCACCGCGCTGACCAGGATCGGCTCCTCGCCCGCCAGATAGCGCGCGGCATTGAGGCTGTAGATGCCGATATCCATCAGCGATCCGCCGCCCGACAGGGGCCGGTCGAGCCGCCACTGATTGGGCTGGATGTAGAAGCCGTGGTCGGACGTGATCACCCGCGGCCGCCCGACCAGCCCCGCGCGCAATTGCTCGATCGCCCAGACATTGTGCGGCTCGAAGCGCGAGCGATAGCCGATCATCAGCTTGCGGTTCGCCTTGCGGCAAGCCGCGATCATCGCCTCGGCCTCGGCCGCGGTGTTCGACATCGGCTTTTCGCACATCACATGCTTGCCCGCCTTCGCCGCGCGGATCGTGTATTCGGCGTGCATGCCGTTGGGCAGGATGATGTAGACCGCGTCGATATCGGGGTTGTTCGCGATGCTGTCGTAATTCTGATAATTGTAATGGTGTGTCTTCGGGATCCCGTATTCCGCGCCGTATTTCTCGAGCTTGGCGGGGGTGCCGCTGACGAGCGCCGCCAGGCGGCAATGCTCGGTATCCTTGAGCCGCGGCATGATCTGGTTGACCGCATAGCTGCCCAGCCCGACGATCGCGTAGCCGAACTTCCTGTCGGAGGCCGGGGCGCACCCTGCCAACGCTGTCATCGGGGTCGCCGCAGCAACCAGCCCGGCGCCCATTCCCGCCAGCACATCGCGGCGGCTCTGCTCGTCCCAGCCCATCGGAATCCTCTCCTCGGCTCATGTCCGGGGCCGCATGTCACGCGCGGAGTTGACTCCGTCTGGCTGCTGCCTCCACCTGTTAGCGCTATCATCAAAAGCCGGACCGGCAAAGGCCGGTTATCGTTCGTGGAGAGGAAGATGCGCTCAGACCTGTCGCGCCGCGAGGCGGTCCAGTGGCTTGCCGGCGCTTCGGCCTTCGCACTGGCCGGATGCAGCGGCGGGGGAGGCTCTCCGAGTGGTGGCGGAGGCGGGGTGATCGTCACGCCGACCCCCACGCCCCCCGCGCCGACACCGACGCCGGCAACGATCGGGATCAAGACCGCGGCCACCCCGAAGAACATGCGCTTCGGCTCGACATTCGCCTGGTCGAACGCGGGAGCCGACGCCGGATCCTTCACCAATCCTAACTATGCCGCGATGCTCGAGCGCGACTGTTCGATCCTCGTCCCCGAGAATGAGATGAAGTGGCAATCGATCCGGCCCAGTGCCGCGACCTTCGACTTCGCCCGCTTCGATGCGATGGTCGATTACGCCCAGACCAAAGGCATCGCGGTGCGCGGCCACACCCTGCTCTGGCACCAGCCCCGCTGGATGCCCGCCTGGGCCGAGTCCCACCCCTATGGCGCGGGCGCGGCCGGCGTGGCCGAGGCGACGCGCATCCTCACCGAGCATATCCAGACGGTGATGCGCCGCTATGCCGGCAAGATCGTCAGCTATGACGTGGTCAACGAAGCCGTCGATCCCGCCACCGGCAATCTCTACGAGACCGCGCTCAGCACCGCCCTGGGCGGGGCGCAGGCGACGCTCGACCTCGCCTTCCATACCGCGCGCGCCGAGGCGCCCGGGGTCCAGCTCGTCTATAACGACTATATGGGGTTCGAGGGCGGCGCGACACACCGCGCGGGGGTGCTCGCGCTGCTCACGGGGTTCAAGGCGCGCGGCGTGCCGGTCGATGCGCTGGGCATCCAGTCGCATCTTGGTGTCTATTCCAGCACGCCGGTCGCGACTCTGATCGCCAACCAGACGCCGTCATGGCGCGCCTTTCTCGATGCGGTGGTCGCGCTCGGCTACAAGCTCGTCATCACCGAAATGGACGTCAACGACAGCGCGCTCCCCACCAACGCCGCGCAGCGCGATCAGGGCGTGGCGGACTATGCGCGCGGCTATCTCGACCTGATGTTCTCCTATCCCGCGCTCAGCGATGTGCTGTTCTGGGGGATGTGCGACAAATATAGCTGGCTCCAAGGCTTCGCGCCGCGCGCCGACGGCCAGCCGCTCCGCTCGAATCCCTATGATTCGAGCTTCAACGCCAAGCCGCTGCACACCGCGGTCAGGGACGCGTTCACCGCGACGATGGTTCGCACCTAGCCGAAGGCGGAGCGGAAGCGCCCGCCAAGGCGGCGATGCACATCGCGCGCATGGGGACCGGCCGGGGTCCGTCGAACACCAGGATGCGACGATCGTCGTCCGGCTTATGTCGGGATCGTTACGCGGGCGAGCAGTCCGCCTTCGGGGCGGTTCTCCACCGTCGCGTCACCGCCATGCGCGCGCGCCACCGCGCGGACGCTCGCGAGCCCCAGTCCGATCCCGCCGGTATCGCGATTGCGCGAAGGCTCGCTACGGAAGAAGGGCTCGAACACATGGTCGAGATCCCCTTCCGCGATGCCCGGCCCATCGTCGCGTACCTCGATCACCGCCTGGTTGCCCTGCCGGGTCAGCGACAGCCGCGCGCTGCCGGCATATTTCACCGAATTGCCGACCAGGTTCGAAATCAGCGCCTTGAGCGTCGTCGGATTGCCATCGAGCACCATCGTCCCGCCCGGTTCGAGCGTCACGTCATTGCCCATGTCGGTCATGTCGTCGGTGACATTCTCGGCCAGCGAGCGCAGGTCGAGCAGTCGCCGGGCGGCAGGCTTGGTCGTGTCGCGGACGAACGAGAGCGTCGACGCGATCATCGACTCCATGTCGCGGATATCGTTCTCGCAGGTGCGCCGGATCTTCTCGGGCGCATTCTCCAGCCGTAGCTCGAGCCGCATCAGCGGGGTGCGCAGATCGTGCGCGATCGCCGCGATCACGGTCGCGCGGTCGTCGACATAGCGGTTGAGCCGCGCCTGCATCTCGTTGAACGCCCCGGCCGCGTCGGCGATCTCGATGGGGCCGTCGAGCGCGATCGGTTCGGCGCGCGGATCGCGGCCCAGCCGCTCGGCAGCGGCGGCGAAGGCCGCGATCGGCTTGGCGAGCCGCCTCGCCAGCGCCCAGGCGAACGGCACCACCGCCGCCGCGGTGAAGATCAGCGAGAGCAAAGCCAGCCAGCGCCACAGCGAGAAGGGCTGGCTCGCGGGGCGAACCGTCACCCATGTCCCGTCGGGGCGCTGGTACGAGGCCAGGAAATCGTCGAGCACCAGAAAGCCGCGCGCCCCGACAAGCGACGACGGGGGAATCGACGCGGGCAGCGCGCTGCGGTCATAGGTCGGCGCCCGCTGCGGGAAAGGCGGCGTGACGAAGCCGAATTCGACCCGGTTTTCCGGAACCCCCAGCACCAACGCGATCGCGGGGCGGATTCGGATGGTACGCGGCGCCCAGATCGCGGGATCGGTCGGCACGCGCTGAGTGAATTCCAGCTCGCCCGAGGCGTCGTGGCCATCCTGCAACGCCTTGGCGATTTCGCCGACGGTATAGACGCGCGGCGGCGGCGGCTGCACGAACACCAGGAGGGCCAAGTTGAGCAGCTGGACCACCGCGACGCAGGCCAGCATCAGCAGGAAGGTGCGCAGGAACAGAGGCATGGCGCTGCCGCGCCGGAACAGTTTCATGCGCCCCTTATGCCAGCTTTCAGGCGCGCGTCACACGCGGCACGAACAGATAGCCCTCGTTGCGCACCGTGCGGATGATCTCGTCGCCGCCCGGGCCGAGCTTGCGGCGCAGCCGGCTGACCTGGACGTCGATCGCGCGGTCATAGGCGTCCGAATCGGGGCCCCGCGCGGCCGCCAGCAGCGCTTCGCGCGAAAGCACCCGGCGCGGGCGCTCGATGAACACGCGCAGCACCGCGAACTCGCCGTCGGTGAGCCCCACGAGCACGCCATTGGGATCGAACAGCTCATGCGCGTCGAGATCGATCCGCCAGCCCTCGAAATGATAGGCGTGCGACTCGGCGACCGGGGCCCCGCCCCGCCGCCGCAGCGCCGCGCGCACCGTGGCGAGCACCTCGCGCGGCGAGCACGGCTTGGTGAGATAATGGCCCGCGCCGACCTCGAGCCCCAGGATGCGGTCGGGCTCCTCGCCCAGCGCGCTGAGGAACACAATCTCGGGCCCGTCGGCGCGCGCGATGCGGCGGCAGGCGGAAAGCCCGTCCTCGCCGGGCATCATGATATCGAGGATCACCAGGTCGACCGGCACTCGCGCCAGCACCCGGTCCATGTCGCGCGCGCTCGACGCAGTCTCGACGCGATAGCCGCGTGCTTCGAGACTGGAGGCAAGGAGCTGGCGGATGTCGCGGTCGTCATCGACGACGAGCAAGGTGCCGGACGCTTCCGGGGCGGGCGTAAGAGTGGCAGTCTGCATGTGCTGGGCTTTACGCCAAAATGTGTGCGGGATGTTTCCAATCTGGGAAACCGCGCCGGGAAAACAAGTTAATCGGGATCTGCCTCGGGCCCGATCGGCGCCGGACCGCGATCGGGCGCGCCGTCCAATGCTCGCGCCAGCGCCTTGCGATCGAGCGCGCCTTCCCAGCGCGCCACCACCACCGTAGCCACTGCATTCCCGATGAAATTGGTGAGGCTGCGGCATTCGCTCATGAACCGGTCAACCCCGAGGATCAGCGCGATCCCCGCCACCGGAACCGACGGCACGAGGTGCAGCGTCGCTGCGAGCGTGATGAAGCCCGAGCCGGTGACCCCGGCCGCCCCCTTCGAGCTGATCATCGCCACTGCGAGCAGGAAGACCTGATCCCCCAGCGAGAGATCGACATTGCAGGCCTGCGCGATGAACAAGGCCGCCAGCGTCATATAGATGTTGGTGCCGTCGAGGTTGAACGAATAGCCCGCGGGTACGACCAGCCCGACCACGGGCTTGGCGCACCCCGCCCGCTCCATCTTCTCGACCAGGGAGGGCAACGCCGATTCCGACGAGGAGGTGCCGAGCACCAGCAGCAATTCGGCCTTGAGGTAGCGGATCAGCTTGAAGATCGAAAAGCCCGCCAGCCGCGCGACGATCCCCAGCACCAGCACCACGAACACCAGCGAGGTGGCGTAGAAGGTCGCGACGAGCATCCCCAGCTTCTCGAGCGATTTGAGCCCGAGCGTGCCGACCGTGAAGCCCATCGCCCCGAATGCCCCGACCGGCGCGGCGCGCATCACGATCCCGACCAGCCGGAACACCACCAGCCCGATCCGCTCGATCATCTCGGTCACCGGCCGCGCGGGCTCGCCCACCAGCGCCAGCGACACGCCGAACAGGATCGACACCAGCAGCACCTGGAGCAGCTGCCCGCTGACCAAAGCCGATACGAGCGTCGTCGGGATCAACCCGAGCAGGAACCCCGCGATGCTCTGTTCCGCGGCCTTTTCCTCATAGCCATGGATCTTGCTGACATCGAGCGTCGCTGGATTGACGTCCATTCCCGCGCCCGGCTGGACCAGATTGGCGATCACCAGCCCGACCACCAGCGCCAGCGTCGAGAAGAACAGGAAATAGGCGAAGGCCTTGACCGCGACGCGCCCGGTATCGCGCAGCTCGCGCATCCCGGCGATGCCGCTCACCAGGGTGAGGAAGATCACCGGCGCGATGATCATCTTGACCAGAGCGATGAAACCATCGGCGACCGGCTTGTACCAGTCGGCGGCATATTGCGGCCAATAATAGCCCGCCGCGATTCCCAGCGCGATCGCGACGAGCACCTGGACATAGAGATGCCCCCAGATACTGGGACGCTTCGCCGCCGGCCCCTCGCGCGTAATCGGACCCATGGCCCACTCCCCTGTTCTCGGCTCCGCTATAGGCGGGAGCACAGGACATGATAAGCGCTACCCATATGACGCTCGAAACCGCCCGCGCCTGGCTCGCCGCCCATGCCCCCGATCTCGCGCTGATCGATCACGGTGTCAGCACTGCCACCGTCGCCGAGGCCGCCGCCGCGCTGGGTGTCGAGCCCGCGCGCATCGCCAAGACGATCGCGCTGAGAGTCGGCGACACGGTGATGCTGGTGGTCGCGCGCGGCGATGCCCGGATCGACAATGCCAGGACCAAGGCCGAATTCTCGGGACGCCCGCGGATGCTCTCGCATGAGGAAGCTTTCGCGGCGACGGGCCATCCGGTGGGCGGGGTCTGCCCGTTCGGCCTCGCCACACCCATCCCAGTTTATTGCGACGTCTCGATCCGCGACTACGCCACCGTCTTCCCCGCCGCGGGCTCGCTCACCAGTTCGGTCGAAGTCGCGCCCGATCGCCTTGCGGACTTGGTCTCGACGCGCTGGATCGATATCTGCAAGCTGCCCGAATGAGAGGACTCCCCTTGCCCCGCTTCCTGATCGCACTGCTGCTCGCGCTCGTCCTTCCCGCCACCGCGCATGCGGCCAGCATCGTCGAGCAGCATGGCCGGCTTCAGGTCCATGGCAACCGCGTCGTCGATGCGAAGGGTGTGCCGGTCACGCTGCGCGGCATGTCCTTGTTCTGGAGCCAGTGGAAGCCCGCCTTCTACAACCGCGCCGCGATCAACTGGCTGCGCACCGACTGGAACATCACCGCGATCCGCGCCGCCATCGCCGCGCATGGGGGCGGATACGACCGCGACCCCGAGGGACAGACCAAACGCGCCGAAGCCGCGATCGACGCCGCCATTGCCGAGGGCATCTATGTCGTGGTCGACTGGCACGCGCATGTTCCGCTACCCGACGAGGCGGTGCGCTTCTTCACGCATATCGCGCGCAAATATCGCGGCGTGCCCAACCTCATCTACGAAACCTGGAACGAGCCGCTGCCCCAGCATAGCTGGGCCGGGGTGCTCAAGCCCTATCATCTGCGCGTGATCGGCGCGATCCGGGCCGAGGATCCGGGCGCCTTCGTGATCGCGGGCACGCGCAGCTGGTCGCAGGATGTCGACGAGGCCGCAGCCGATCCGCTGCCGCTGAAAAACGTCGCCTATGTCCTCCATTTCTACGCCGCGACGCACGGCCAGTATCTGCGCGACAAGGGCGATCTGGCGCTGAAGCGCGGCGTCGCGCTGTTCGTCAGCGAATATGGCACCACCGCCGCCAATGGCGACTTGCCCATCGACGCCGCGGAAACCCAGCGCTGGTGGGACTGGATGGAGGCGAACGGGATCAGCTATCTCGGCTGGTCGGTCAACGACAAGGCCGAGGCGAGCGCGATCCTCCTCCCCGGCGGCTCGCCCACCGGCAACTGGCCCGAATCGGCCCTCACCACCTCGGGCAGGACGATGCGCGCGCACCTCCGATCGAAGCGGTGAGGCCCGCGAAATCCGCCGGCTCCCGCGATATTCGATGCGGCGGTTGACAAGCCCCGCACCCCTCCCCTAGAGGCGCCCGCCTACCCCGTGCCCAGATGGCGGAATTGGTAGACGCACCAGCTTCAGGTGCTGGCGCCCGCAAGGGCGTGGAGGTTCGAGTCCTCTTCTGGGCACCACTTTCCAGTCCGCAGGCGTTCGCTGACGTCCCGTAAGTGGCTCGGAAATAAGCTCTTTTCTTGCTATCTCGTCCGACGTGGTTCGGGCCGATCTGTCCACAGATACCAACATTTGGTGGTATTTTTGGGTCGCCGATTCGCCCGGTTTTGGACGGAGATACCAACATGTCCCTGACCGCAATTGCGATCAAAAATGCCCGCCCGCGGGCTACCCCCTACAAGCTCACCGACGGGCACGGCTTGCACCTGCTGGTGATGCCCAACGGTGTGAAATATTGGCGCCTGCGCTATCGTTACCTCGACAAGCAGAAGACCCTGGCGCTCGGTGTCTGGCCCGAGGTGAGTCTCGCCGACGCCCGCGAGAAGCTCGCTGCCGCGCGCAAGCAAATCGCCGAGGGCCTCGATCCGCTCGCGGAGAAGAAGCTCAAGAAGATTCGCGCGCAGATCGACTCGAGCATCACCTTCAAGTCGATCGCCGAGGAATATGTCCTCAAATGCGAGCGCGAGGGCCGCGCTGATCGGACGCTCGAGAAAGTGCGCTGGCTGCTCGAAAAGGCCTATCCGGTTATCGGCAGCCGCCCGATCAACCAGATCGATATCCAGGAAGTGCTGGTCGTCCTGCGCAAGCTTGAAGCGACCGGCCGGTATGAAAGCGCGCGCCGGATGCGCAGCGTCATCAGCCGCGTCTTTCGCTACGGGATCGCGACGGCGCGTTGCCAGCGCGACGTTGCCGCGGACCTGCGGGGCGCGATCGTCGTGCCCAAGGTGAAGCACTACGCGGCGATCACCACGCCTAAGGAAGCGGGCGAGCTGCTGCGGGCGATCGAGGAGTATTCGGGCCAGGCCATCACCAAGCTGGCGCTGCGGATGACGCCGCATGTGTTCGTTCGGCCGGGCGAGTTGCGCCGGGCGGAATGGTCGGAGTTCGACTTCGAGCGCTCGGTCTGGTCGATCCCGGCCGAGAAGATGAAGATGCGCTGGCCGCACAAGGTGCCGCTGTCGCGCCAGGTGCTGGAGATCCTCGAAGAGGTCCGGCCGCTCACCGGGCACAGCCCTTACGTCTTCCCCGCGTTCCACACCTGGAAGCGGTCGATGTCGGAGAACACGATCACTTTCGCGCTCCGGCGGATGGGCTTCGGCCAGGACCAGATGACCGCGCATGGCTTCCGGGCGATGGCGGCAACGCTGCTCAACGAGATGGGGATCTGGAACCCGGACGCGATCGAGCGGCAGCTCGCGCACATGGAGAATAATGGCGTTCGGCGCGCCTATGCGCGCGGGCAATATTGGGACGAGCGCGTGGCGATGATGCAGCACTGGTCCGACTATCTCGACACGCTTCGGGAGGGCGGACAGGTCGTCACCGTCGAGTTCGGCAAACGCGCCGAGCGTGATCGCGCATAGCGGAGTGTTGACAAATGACAACATTCCGCTATGTAGGATATTGAGATGGCAAGGAGTCGCCATCCGAACAAGGAGATCGAGGCGGCTGTTGCCTATGCGGAGTCGCTCGACTGGGCGGTAAAGCCGGTCAGCGGCCATGCCTGGGGTCGACTCTATTGCGCGCACCATAGTCGCGATGGCTGCATGGTGTCGGTCTGGAGCACGCCCAGGAATGCCGAAAACCATGCGCGCTCGATCATCCGCGACGTAGACCGATGCCCCCACCAGGAACCGGAGGAGGGAAATGGAGACGTTTGAATTCACGATCATCGCCTCCGGCTTGCATGCGGAGGAGGACGGCTTCGAGGACCGCTTCTTCGAGGCGGGCTGCGACGATGCGACGATCGCCTTCCAGAAGGGGGTGATTATCCTCGACTTCAGTCGCGAGGCCGTGTCCTTTTCGCGCGCGGTTGCATCGGCCTATGAGGACGTGCGTCGTGCCGGCGCTACGATCGAGCGCATCGAGCCCGATCATCTGGTAAGCCTGAGCGACATCGCCGACCGTGCCCATATGACGCGCCAGGCGATCGCGCTCTATTCAAGTGGCGAGCGCGGGAAGGGTTTTCCGATCCCCGTTGCCCGGGTCATGTCGAGCACCCCGCTTTGGGACTGGTACCAAGTTGCCGAGTGGCTTCATGCGCAAGACAAGCTCGACCGGGCCGCGGTCGTGGAGGCACGTATTGTGCGCGAGGCCAACATCTTCCTCGAAGCTCACGAGGGGGGCCCTGGCAGTTTCGCCAAGCGCCTTGAACGGCTCGCGGCCTGACTAGAAATATACGATATGGCGTATAACTGGCGAATATACGCCATATCGTATAATGCGGTTCGTGCTTTGGAGGGCTAACCGCCCACCAGCTTCTTCAAGCAGCGATAAGGGATGAAGGTGGATCGCCCGATCTTGACCGTCTCGATCTCGCCAGAATTGATCAGCTCGTAGAGCGTCGACCGGCCAATCCCGGTCAGCTTCACGGCCGTGGCGATGCGCACGCTGAGCGGCTCGGTCGGCAGCCCCTCCTGCTCGGCGAGCGCCTCGCGAGCCGCTTGCCGTTTTTCCTCTGGTGTCGACCCCCTCATGACCTGGTCCTCGCCCGGAACGCGCGATCGCTCTCGAGGAAGCTCGCGAGCATCGCCGGGATGAGCTCGGACACCGGCTCCTCGCGGCCATAGGCCTCGGCATAGAGCGCGGCGTACTCGCCGAGCGCTTGGTGCAGCTCGGGGAGCACCATGACGGTCAGCTTGACCGGCGTGCGGTCGGGAAGCCTGGGGAGCTTCAATTCAACCATCTCGCGTCTCCTATTCGCGCCAGGGGCCAAGGATCAGGTCCTTGTGGACGACGAGGCGCACCGACGCCCCGGGCCGGATCGTGATCGTCGGCTGGATATTGAGGTTGCGCGAGGTGAGCTGGTCGCCCGCGCGGGATACGTTCTGCTGGGTCGCCTCGCGCATCGCCTGGACGAGATCGCTCTCGCCGGTGATCGTCAGCTCGGAGCCGACGCCAAGCAGCGTCGACAACGCCACGCCCTTGAGCAGCGCCCAGGTGTGAAAGTCCACCCGGTCCTGCAGGCCGGCATATCCGGACGGATCGGTCGCCGGCACATTGTCGATGCGCAGCGAGCTGCCGTCGGGCAGGACGATGCGCTGCCACACGATGAGCGCGCGCTTCTGCCCGAATGCCACCACGCTGTCATAGCTCCCGATCAGCCGGGCTCCTTGCGGGATCAGCAAGGTACGCCCCGTCGCACTGTCAAAGACACGCTCGGTCACCTGCGCCGTGACAAGGCCCGGCAAATCCGAGCGAAGACCGGTGATGAGGCTCGCCGAGATGACGCTGCCGGCCGAGAGCAGGTACGGCGACGGCGGCGCCGTGAGCGTATGCGGGTTGATGTCGCCGCGCGGATCGAGCGTCGCGACGAACTCCGCCTTGTGCTCCTGCGCGTTGGGGTCGCGCTCGGGATCGAGCACCTGGGGCGTCCCGGCATCGGCAGCCGGGGGCGTCGCCGGCCCCGCCACCTGCCCGACCGAACCGCTTGCCGGGGCGGTCGACCGGCCCTGCACCAGCACGCCGGACTCGCGCGCGCTCTTGAGCTCGGCGAGCTGGCGCTGGCGCTCCGTTTCCGCCGCCTGGTCGACAGGGCCAGCCGGCGCCGCGAAATCCGGACCGGCCTGGGCCGCCAGCGCGCGCTGATGCTCGAGGATCGGCCGCCCGAGATCGCCGGGAAGCGGCGGCCCGAGCTTGGGCGCGTCGCCATATGTCGCCGGCAGCCCACCGAGCGCATCGGACACCGCCTTGCCATTCGGCTCGGACAATTCCTCCTGGGCAGCGACCTGACGGAAGACCTGCGGCTTCAACGCGACCCAGGTCACGGTCATCAGGCCAGCCGAGCCCAGCGCCGCGATACCGATGATGAGCCCGCGCTTGAACCGGATCGCGCGCTGGGGCCGGGTACGGATGACGAGAGTCTCCGGATCGACCTTGGACGAGGCAGCGGGGGTGCCGGTCTCGGTCACGACGCCCTCCGCTTCGTCGTGCGGGTGATCCGGACCACCTGCTGCTTCTTGGTGCCGAGCCGGAGCTCCGCTGCATCAAACAGCCGGTCGACCACATAATAGCGCCCGCGGACGCGATAGTTGACGAGCTCGGCCTCTCCCGATGCGCCGATCACGAACAAGGGCGGCGCCTGGCCGACCGCGATGTCGGCGGCAAACTCGACGAAGGTCTGGTGTCCGTCGTCAAACGCCCGGAGCGGCCGCCACGCCGGCTTGTCGCCGCTGATCGCATAGTCGAAGCGCAACTGCTCGACCGCCAGCCCCTGCGCGACCGGAGCCGCGGCAGCCATGACCTCGGCGCGCTCCTCTGCGCGCCGGAGCGCGATCAGCTGGTCAGCCGGATAGGTCCAGGACAGCGCCGCCATCGCGGTGCGGGGCGTCGCGGCCAGCTGGACATTGTAGCTGCGCCGGTCGGTGGTGATGACGAGGTTGGTGGCCAGCCCCGAGGCGAACGGCTTGACCAGCACATGGACGCGCTTGCCGGACCCGCTGCCGCTGGTCGTATCGCCGATGATCCAGCGCACCGTATCGCCGGCCGCCACCGAGACCAGGCTCTCGCCGGGCTGGAGCGTAATGTCGGTGACGGTCCCCGGGGCGGTATAGGCCTGGTAGATCGCGCCATCGCTGTACGGATAGACCTGCACCGCATTGACGAACCCCTGCGCCGCCGGCTCCTGGGTCGCAGCCCGGTTTGCGGCAGCGACCCGGCGAACCGCAACGGGTGTCACGTGCCGCCGCTTATGACTGGCCCGGGGACCCGGCTTTGCAACCTCGGTGATCGGCTTGGCCACCGGCTGCGGCAGCGCCTTGGGAATTGCGGGCGCGGCCGTCTGCGCCGACGCGGACGCCGCCGCCAGCAGGCAGCACGGGGATAGAGCGAGGACCGATTTCATTGCGGGATCTCCTGGTTGATCGGGGCGGGCCCCGCGAGGTTCGGATCGAGCGGCGATCCAAGCGGCAGGTTCGCGGGTGGGGGCAATGGAATGGCGGGGCGCGGCACGGGCGCCGGCTGCGGCGCCTCGAGCTCGCGGCTCCAGTCGATCGCATCGACATAGATGCCGAGCGGGTTCTTGCGCAGCGTATCCGCCGAGCTCGGGGTCTTGGTCGTTACCGTCAGGATCGCGGTCCAGCGCGACGTGCCGGCCTGGCTGCCGCGCTCATAGTTGGTTTCGGTCCACTTCACCTGGAACGACCGGTCGGACGCGCGCACGACGCTGATCACCTGGACCGAGACGGTCTTCTCGCCGACCTGGCCGAACGGATTGGCCGAGCGCGCATAGTCGCCGAGGAACTGCGCGCCGCGCCGGGTGGCGAAGTCATAGGCCTCGAGCCAGTCGCGGCGCATCAGCACGGGATCGAGCGACACCGAGCGGATATTCGAGATGAACCGAGACAGATGCCACGCGATCTGCGGATCGGTCGGCCGATAGGATGCCTCGGCCTCGGTGATCGCGCGCGCCGCGCCCAAGCGATCAACCTCGACCACATAGGGCGTGACCCGGCTCTGCATCGACTGCCAGACCAGCCCGCCGGACAGGCAGAACGCCATTCCGAAGCAGCCGAACGCCATCAGCCGCCAGTTCCTCGCCTGGACGCGAGCGGAGCCGATGCGCTCGTCCCACAGCTGGCCGGCGCGCTGGTAGGGCGTCTCCGGCTTGGGGGTGCGTCCATAGCGCTGGACGCTTCGCTTGAAGATCATCGGCTATTCCCTTTCCTTGATGTCGGGGTGGGCGGACGCACCGCCGCGATCGCCCTGCTGGAGCGTGTGGAGCGCGACCTGGCGGTGGTGGCGCGCGGTCTGCTGGGCGCGCATCGCCTGCGCCCAGGCCGGAGCACCGTCGCCCGGCGGTGCGGCGCTGCCGCCAGCGGAGGAGCCACCCTGGTTGTTGAGCGCATTCCACGCCGCCTGCCGGCCATTGCTCGCGGCCTCGTCAAGACCGAGCGCGCTCGAGACCCGCGCCCTAGCGGCATTGCCCGCTGCCTGCGCGACGCCGCTCATTCCTGCGGCGACCGAGGGCGAGGCGCCGGTCTCCCTGCCGAGCTGATAGGCGGTCGACGCCGCCGAGCCCATCGACGTGCCGGCGCGAACCGCGGCGAGGCCGCCGCCGGCGAGCGCGCGGGCCGCACCCATCGCCGCGCCGCCGCCGATCATCGCGATCCCGCCCGCGCCGATCGCGGTGCCGAGCGCGGCGCCTGCGCCAAGCTGCGGAGCACCCGAGACAAGGCCGGAGGCGATGCCAGGGCCGAAGATGCCGAGCCCGAGCAGCGTGAGCGCGCCGAGCGTCAGGCTCATCGCCTGGGCGAGATCGGGCTCCTGCCCTTGGATCGAGGTGGTGAACTCGGTGAAGAAGTTGGAGCCGATACCGATGATGACGGCGAGCACCATCACCTTCACGCCGGACGAGACGACGTTGCCGAGCACGCGCTCGGCGAGGAAGCTGGTTCGGTTCCAGAGCGCGAACGGCACGAGGATGAAGCCGGCCAGGCCGGTCAGCTTGAACTCGATGATCGTCACGAACATCTGCACCGCGAGGATGAAGAAGGCGACGATCACGACGATCCACGCGAACAGCAGGACCATGATCGTCAGGAAGTTCTCGAAGAAGCTGATGAACCCCATTAGGCTCGACAGCTGGTCGAGCAGCGGCCAGGCGGCAGAGAAGCCGGTCTCGGCGACCTTGCCAGGGCGGAACAAGTCGTCGGCGCTCATGCCGCTGCCGCCCGCGGTCAGTCCGGCCTGCGCGAAGGACTTGAAGATGATGTCGGCGAGCGTCGAGAAGCTGTTCAGGATGAACGCGAAGACGCCGATGTAGAGGATCTTCTTGATGAAGCGGCCCATCACATCCTGCTCGCCGCCCATCGCCCAGAAGAGCCCGGCGAGCGTGATGTCGATGCCGATCAGCGTCGAGGTCAGGAACCCGACGTCGGGGCCAAGCAGCCCGAACCCGCTGTCGATGTAGCGGATGAAGGCCTGCATGAAGCGGTCGATGACACCGAGATCTTGCACGTGCGGGGTTTCCTGGCGCGAGGGTTGAAGCCGCGGGGCGCGGGTCGGGGGAGCTGGGGGCCGCGCCCCGCGGCGGCAGCGGCGCAGAGGATGACGCCGCCGCCTGTCCGAACTGGCCTATCGGGGCGTGTAGGCGTGGCCGGTCCCGAGGAACTTCCGGGTCGCGGCGCGGCCATCCATCTCGGCCTGCGCGCGGCGCGCCTGCTCGACCGCCTGGGCGCGATATTGCGCCGCCATCAAATTCTGGATCTGGAACTGCTGCTTGGCGGTGAGCGCGAGCAGCTGGTTGGTGGCCTGCTGCGCCTGGAGCGCCCCCTCGGCGCCCTGGCTCTTCGCGACCAGCGCGCTCAGCGTCTCGGCATCGGCCTGGACGTTGGTCACGACCTGGCTCTGGACGCTCATCGTCTGGCGATACGAAGCCATGCTGGCATCGAGCCGGGCGCGCGCCGCGATCACCTGGCCATTGGTGGTCAGCGCGCGATTGAGGTCCTGCGGGAACAGCTGCTGGAACTGCTGGTCCATCCCCTCGACCCGGAAGTCGATGCCCTGCGCCTGCGCCATCAGCCGATCGATCTGCTGCAGGGTGCTGGTGATCTTCTGGAACTCGGGGAAGTCGATCCGGGTGAGGTTCTTCGCTTGGTTGATCAGCATCGTCGCTTCGTTCTGGAGCGACTGGATCTGGTTGTTGATCTGCTGGAGCGTCCGCGCGGCGGTGAGCAGGTTCTGGCTATAGTTGTTAGGGTCGAACACGGTCAGCTGGGCGTGCGCCGGCGTGGAGGGCACCGTGACCGCCATGGCGAGCGATCCGATCGCGCAAAGCCCGAGGGCGGCCGCGACGACGTGTTTGCGGTTGGGGATACGCATGCACTCTACTCCTGTGCTTGGGGGTTGGGAAAATCGGCGAGCAGGTCCGCCGCCCAGTCGAGGCCGGCGTCGGCGAGGAAGGACCGGGCGAAGTCGGCAGGACCGTGCTCGGCGAGCAGCGCATCGATCCGGCGCTGGCTCGCGGGATCGGACGCGCCGCACAGCGCGAGCCCGATCGGCCCGAGGCCCAGCTCGAACAGCCGGTTGCCGCGCGCGGACTGGAGATAATATTGCCGCTTGGGCGTCGCCCGGCTGACCAGCTCGATCTGCCGGTCGTTCAGCCCAAATCGCTCATAGGCCTCGCGGCCCTGGGGCTCGATCGCGCGGTCGTTGGGCAGCAGGATGCGCTGCGGGCAGCTTTCGATGATCGCCGGCGCAATGCTCGAGCTCGCGATGTCGGCGAGGCTCTGGGTCGCGAACAGCACCGCGACATTCTTCTTGCGGAGCGTCTTCAGCCATTCGCGGATGCGCGCGGCGAACAGCGGATGGTCGAGGAAGATCCAGGCCTCGTCGAGGACCAGCAGCGTTGGCCGGCCGTCGAACCGCTCCTCGAGCCGGTGGAACAGATAAGTCAGCACCGGCGCGACCACCCCGGCCTGTCCCATCAGCGCCTCGGTCTCGAAGCACTGGACATCGGCGAAGGCCAAGTTCTGCTCGGACGCGTCGAGCAGTCGCCCATAGGGTCCTTCCAACGTGTAGGCGCCGAGCGCGACGCGCAGCGCATTGGACTGGAGCAGCAGCGCGAGCCCGGTGAGCGTCCGCTCCTCCGGCGGCGCCGATGTCAGGCTTTCGAGCGCGGACCAGACCGAGTCCTTGACGTGCGGATCGACGACGACCTTCTCATGCTGGAGCAGCGCCGCGATCCACTCGGCGGCCCAGCCGCGCTCCGCCAGCCTGTCAATGTGCCGTAGCGGCTGGAACGCGAGCGCCTCGCCTCCGTCTGACCCGAGCCCGAGCGCATGATGCGCGCCGCCCATCGCAAGCACCGCGGCGCGCGCCGAGAAGCCCTTGTCGAAGATATAGACCTGGGCTTGCGCATAGCGCCGGAACTGGAGCGCGATCAGCGCCAGCAGCACCGACTTGCCGGCGCCGGTCGGCCCGACCACCAGCATGTGACCGACATCGCCGACATGGGTCGACAGCCGGAACGGCGTCGACCCCGCAGTGCTCGCATATAGCAGCGGTGGCCCGTCGAGATGCGCGTTTCGGACCGGACCCGCCCAGACGCTCGACAGTGGCATCAGGTGCGCGAGGTTGAGGGTATGGACCAGCGGCTGCCGGACATTGGCATAGACATGGCCGGGCAGCGACGAGAGCCACGCCTCGACCGCGTTCATCCCTTCGCACTTTACGGTGAAGCCGAGGCCGTTGACGATCCGCTCGACCGCGCGGACCTTCGCCTCGACGCGTTCGCGATCCTTATCGGCGACCGTGATGGTCGTCGTCAGATAGCCGAAGGCGACATGGTCGCCGCCGAGCGCCTGAAGCGCCAAGTCGGCATCCACGACCTTGTTGTCGGCGTCGCTGTCGAGCAGCTGGGCCGGCTGGTTGTACATCACCTCGCGGAGCAGCGCGGTGATCGACTTGCGCTTGTTGAACCACTGGCGCCGAAGCCGGGTCAGCGCCTTGGTCGCGTCCGACTTGTCGAGCGCGATGAAACGCGTGACCCAGCGATAGCCGAAGCCCTGGTGGTTGAGCGCGTCGAGAATCCCGGGCCGGCTCATGTTCGGGAAGCCGAGCACGGTCAGCGTGCGGATATGTCGGTCGCCGAGTCTGGGCTCGAGTCCGCCCACCAGCGGCGTGTCCGCAAGCAGCGCGTCGAGATAGATCGGCGTCTCGGGTGCTGCGACCGGGTGCCGCCGGTCCGAGATGGCGCGGTGGAGATAGGTTAGCGTCTCGTCGTCATGGAGCCCCCGGACCTCCGGCATGAAGCCCGAGAAGAGGTCGAGCGCACGGTCGGTCTCGGCGATGAATCCGGCAAGCGCGGCCCGCCAGTCGCGGCCCTTCTCACCGTCGGGGCGCTCGACCAGCGACCGCCCAGCCGCCTCCGCGCTGTCGGCGGGCGGCAGCCACACCAGCGACAGGTGATAGCGGCTCTCGAAATGCTCGCCCTCGGCGAGGAAGGCGCCGCGCCGCTCGCGATCGACCAGCCACGATGCCGCATCCGGGAAGTCGCTGTCCGGATAGGCTGCCGCTTCGCGGCGCTCGGCCTCGAAGAACAAGGCCCAGCCGGTGCCGAAGCGCTTCAATACATTGTTCGCCCGCGCGCAGGCCGAGACGAGCTCGGCTTCGGTCGCGGACTCGAGATCGGGCCCGCGGAAGGACAGCACGCGCAGGAAGCTGCCGTCCTTGTTGAGCACGACGCCGGGCGCGACGAGCGCGGCCCAGGGCAGGTGGTCCGCCAGCCGGTCGGCGCGGCTGCGATATTCGCGAAGCGCTAGCACGCGAGAAATCCTTTCTGGCGAAGGTGGCGGAGCAGCACGGGCGCGAAATCCGGGTCGCGCCGGGCGGCGAACACGGCGATGCTGTGCCCGACCGCCCAGAGCAGGATCCCGGCGATCCATTGCTGGAGGCCGAGCCCGACCGCGGCGGCGATCGTACCGTTGACGATGGCGATGCCGCGCGGCGCTCCTCCCAGCAGCAGGGGCGAGCCCAGGCTCACGTGGATCGGCGCTTCGAAGCCGGGGATATGCTCGCTCACGCGATCAGCGCCCCGCCGCCGAAGCTGAAGAAGGACAGGAAGAAGCTCGACGCGGCGAACGCGATCGACAGGCCGAAGATGATCTGGATGAGGCGGCGGAAGCCGCCGGCCGTCTCTCCGAACGCCAGCGTCAGGCCGGTCACGATGATGATGATCACCGCGACGATCTTGGCGACCGGCCCCTGGACCGACTCGAGCACCTGCTGGAGCGGCTGCTCCCAGGGCATGCCGCTGCCGGCGGCCTGGGCCGAGGTGGCGACGATGCACGCCGCCAGCGCGACGCCGGCGATTGCCGGCAATCCGAGGCGGGCGACACGAGCACGGACGTTGATGGCGATGGGCATCGCTATTCTCCTTGGCTGGATGAGGAAGTGAGAAGGTCGACAAGGCCGTAACCGCCGTCTGGATCGACCCCGGCGACGCGCGCGATGCTATCGATGCGGCGCATCCGGCCACGGCCCGAGATGAAGACGATCACATCGATCGCTTCCGCGATCAGCCGGCGCGGGACGGTGACCACCGCTTCCTGGACCAGCTGCTCGATGCGATAGAGCGCGGACATTGCGCTGTTGGCGTGGACGGTCGCGATGCCGCCCGGATGCCCGGTGTTCCAGGCCTTTAGCATGTCGAGCGCCTCGGGGCCACGCACCTCGCCCACGATGATGCGGTCGGGCCGCAGCCGCAGCGTCGAGCGCACCAGGTCGGCCATGCCGACGACACCGGGCCGGGTGCGGAGCGCCACCGTGTCCGGAGCCGGGCTCTGCAGCTCGCGCGTATCCTCGATCAGGATCACCCGCTCGTCGGCGCCTGCCATCTCGGCGAGCAACGCGTTGGCGAGCGTCGTCTTGCCCGAGCTGGTGCCGCCAGCGACGAGGATGTTGAGCCGCTGCGCGACCGAGGCACGAAGCCGCTCTGCTGCGGCCGCGCCCATGAGCCCGTCGCTCACATAGTCGTCGATTGAATAGAGCCGCTCGGCGGGCTTGCGGATCGAGAAGCAGGGGCCGGTCGCCACCGGCGGCAGCACGCCCTCGAAGCGTTCCCCGGCCCGGCCTTCGACATGCGGCGGGAGCTCCGCCGACACGATCGGCGCCTCGCCATGGACTTCCGCCCTCGCATGGCTCGCGACCAGGCGAATGATCCGCTCGACCTGCACAGCCTCCAGCTGAACGCCGGTATCGACCCGGCCCTCGCCCAGCCGGTCGAGGCGAAGCACGCCGTCGGGATTGACCATGACCTCGATCACCAGCGGATCGGCGAGCGCGGCGGCGATGTCGCCGCCCATGGCAGTACGCAGCATCGCCCGGCGGCGATCGGCGGAGAGCGCCCCGCTCACCTGCCGTCCTCCGCGCCGATCGTGCGCCGGCCGCCAGCGATCTGCCGGCCGACCTGCTGGACGAACGCCTCGAACCGCTCGCGGGCGATCGCGCGCCCCGCGGCATCATTCTCGGCAAGAGGCGCGTGGATCGCGAGCTCGTAGCGAACGAACAATGCGAGCGTCTCAAGCAGGATATGACCGTCGCGCTCGATCCGGCCGAGCGCGGTTGTCATCCGGTCGAGCCGGAGACCGAACCGGTCGTCCAGCTCGGAAGAGCCGCGCCGGTTGAGCCAGGCAGTGACCGCGTCGGCGAGGATCGCCGACTTCGACGCACCGGGCTTGGCGGCCAGGGCCTCCAGCCGCTCGCTTACGGACAAGGGCAGGAACAGCTGGTGGCGGACCTTCTCGACCATCGTCAGAAGTCCAGCTGAAGGTCGTGGTGATGCGCTTCGCCGGCATCGATTGCATAGACCGTGCGCGCCGCACCCAGCGCCTGCGCCTGATCCATCGCCCGCTTGTCGCCTGCCGGGTCGGGCTCGTCGTCGCCGAGCCCGAGCGGGTCCGTAGTAACCGGCTCCTCGGGCGCGCGAATTTCGATCTCGTGCGCAGGATGGCGCGCCTGCTCGAGTCCGCCCGAGGCGTGCTCCGCATCCTCGCCATCGGCTCCACCGGCGAGCGGGGCGTCGGTGCCGCAGGTCCGGCCCTGCCAGTCGTCCGGGCGCGGTGCCGGCCGGTCGGCATAGCCGCCCGTCGAGAGCACCGGCGCCGGCAGGACCCGCGCCGTGAAGGTGCGATCCTCGAAGTAGCGCAACTTCTTCGCGCGAATCGGCGGCGAGCCCGACACCAGCACCAGCTCGTCGGTCGGCGGCAGCTGCATCACCTCGCCGGGCGTCAGCAGCGCACGGGCGGTCTCCTGCCGGCTAACCATGACATGCGCGAGCCACGGTGCGAGCCGATGGCCCGCGTAGTTGCGCATGGCGCGCTGCTCGGTCGCGGTGCCGAGCGCATCGGAGATCCGCTTGGCGGTTCGCTCGTCATTGGTCGCGAAGCAAACACGGACATGGCAGTTGTCGAGGATGGCGTTGTGCTCGCCATAGGCCTTCTCGATCTGGTTCAGGCTCTGCGCGATCAGGAAGGCGCGGACACCGTAGCCAGCCAGGAACGCGAGGCTCGTCTCAAAGAAATCGAGCCGTCCGAGCGCTGGAAACTCGTCGAGCATCATCAGCAGCTTGTGACGGCCGGGCTTGTTCTCGGTGTGAAGATGCTCGGTCAGCCGGCGGCCGATCTGGTTGAGCACGAGCCGGATCAGCGGCTTGGTGCGGCTGATGTCGGACGGGGGCACGACCAGATAGAGCGAGACGGGCGACTTGCCCTCGACGAGATTGGCAATCCGCCAGTCGCACTGCGACGTGACCTCCGCGACGGTCGGATCGCGATAGAGCCCAAGGAAGCTCATCGCGGTCGACAGCACGCCCGAGCGTTCGTTGTCCGACTTGTTCAGGACCTCGCGTGCGGCGGATGCCACGACCGGATGCACCATCGGCGCGTCGGGCGTTCCGAGATGATTGGTGGTCATCATCCGCCGCAGCGTTGCGGTGAACGGGCGCTGCGGGTCGGAAAGGAAGGAGGCGACGCGCGCCAGCGTCTTCTCCTCTTCAGCGTAGAGGATGTGGAGAATCGCGCCGACCAGCAGCGAATGGCTGGTCTTCTCCCAATGGTTTCGCCGCTCAAGCGCGCCCTCGGGATCGACCAGGATGTCC
The DNA here is from genome assembly GCA_966251045.1 of uncultured Sphingomonas sp. Lineage (GTDB taxonomy): Bacteria > Pseudomonadota > Alphaproteobacteria > Sphingomonadales > Sphingomonadaceae > Sphingomonas. The sequence goes on along the minus strand of CBINJP010000003.1, from coordinate 146,398 downwards.
GCTATGTTCTGGACGTCGCGCACCTCGTCGGCGCCGCGCCGGACCTCGAGCAGCGGGTTGTACTTCGCCGATCGCGCGTCGGTAGGATTGAAGAGCAGGCAGTGCGAGAAGCGCGTGCGCCAGCCGGCGGTCAGCTCCCAGTTCTCGCCCTTGATGTCGTGGATGACCGCCGAGCCGGTCCAGCCAAGCAAGGTCGGCACGACCAGACCAACACCTTTGCCTGATCGTGTCGGCGCGAACGCCATGACATGCTCTGGGCCGCCATGCCGTAGGTAGCGAGAACCCAACCGCCCGAGGTAAACGCCTGCTTCGTCGAACATTCCTGCTCGACGGGCATCGCGATCGGTCGCCCATCGCGCAGAACCGTAGGTCGTGACGTTACGACGTTGGCGAGCGCGCCAAAGCGAGCCGAACACTGCGGCGCCACATCCGACGAAGCCGCCGGTGCCGGCGATGGCTCCCGCGCGATCAAAGACGTGCGGTGCGTACGCGTCAAAATGATACCACCATCCGAAGAGCGCCCACGGCTGGTAGACAGGAAGCCGCCCGAGCCTCAGCCAGGGAGCTCCCAGTTCTGGTTGATATGCCAATTCCGCGGCCGCCCACTGCGTCGCGAACCAAATGCTCGCGATCACTATCATGAACACGACAAGAATTTGGCCGATCAGGAGTTTGGTGGGCGTCACACGGTCTCTCCGCTGCGTCCAACCGAGGTCGCAGGCTCAAGACCTAAATTTCCCTACTTCCCCACCATTTCGCAGTGTCTTTGAGGGGACCATGCTCGCCACATTGCGACGCAGGCCCCCAGGTAGGTTGCTCACTAATTCAAAATGCGCGGCGCCTACCGCGCAGAGTTCCAGGCGATGTCCAGCGGAAGGTCAATGTCAACGATCACTACACGATCGGGAACGGCCGGGTTGAAATAGCCCTCGACGGCAAACTGGCCAACGCCAAGTAATCGCGACACAATAGCTGGCATCGAACGTAGCCAATGCGCCTGCGTATCCAGCATCATACGCAATCCGGAGACTATCCGTATCGGAACCGCGGCCGCGGCATCAATCTTGAAGCTGCCCGAGTCAGTTGTATGCGCCATCGCGATTGGGTGGCGACCGCGCTCCGCCTCGAATACGTACATCGCTTGGCCCCAACCCGCCTCTACCAGCAGATCCGCGCCAGAGTAGGCTGCGCGGAAGCACAACTGATCTTCGTCTTGTTGAGGAAAGACATGTAGCGCGGCATCGCGATCAAGCGAGCCGACTTTGCTCAGAAGCTCGTCTCTCTTCCAGGCTGGATCGATTACTTCGCTCTGCCCATGACAGGATATCTCGTTCGGAAAGCAAGAAATGCGGATCGTGTCACCGCTTCTGATGAGGTTCGACACATAATCTGCGACCTCAGGCAATTCCCAACCAGGGAGAAAGAAGCGACCGGCCACTTCTCCGAATATCGCAGCTACCAGCCTCTTCTTCAGCACCTTCCAGTTGTGAATCGGGGCCGCCGATGTAAGCGGGCACGCTGCAGCAATCCACTCGATCGCCGCCGCTTCGGCAAGGTCGAACCTGCCGGCGCCTATCGCCGCGGCAGCACGAGCGATCATGCGATCCGTCCAGTCGCTCGCAAATGGTGCCGCTAGGGCAAGGGTTGGGTCTCTCCGGGCCTTCGCTCGCGCAGAATCGACCACTGCCTCCGGCCAGCGGGCTGGTTCTGCGCAAACAAAGACGTCGCGGTTTCTTGCGGCCAAATTGTGCGCAGCGGCGCTTACAGCAGGCTCGCCGCATAGGAACACGGGCCCTTTCGAACCGCGGGCGCGCATAGCTTCGATCGCGTTCTCGACAGCAGGCCCGACAACGGCTGAATCAAGCTTCGAAAAGGGATCAGCTTCCGTGAGCCCGGCCCCGTGATAATAGCCCCCAATGAAGGACCAGGCGTTCCGATCGAGTCCATAGAAGGTGGCGGTCAGATCATTAAGGCCGAAGGAGAACACGTCTGCGACTTCGGCCAGGCGGCTAGCCTGTACACAGGTCCGCGGAGTTTCGATCATCACCCCGAATCGCAAGCTGCCTAGCAGATCTGGATGGCGGTCGACTGCGTTATCGAACAAGCTTCGAACCGCACGGATTTCGGTGAAATCGAAGGCCGAGGGGATCGTAAGAATGAGATCGACCGGCCCGTTCTCTCGCAGGCGCGCTGCGGTGCTCGCTGCCATTTCGATCTGCCACCCATAGAAGCCACTCGCCAGTGCCCAGCGCGGCCCTCTAACCGTAGTAGGCACTTCATCACCCAGGTCTTCACCATCGATGAGGGCGGCGGAAAGAAGCTCATGCAGGTCCGCATCGATCAAACGGTAATTTATCGGCGCGCCCGCCTGGGCAATGATCATCGCTTCCAAGGAGCATTCAAGAAATGAGGCGATCTCGGCTGGAGTGCTTCGTAAGCCACCGCCGCGAGCGATTTCGGCCAAGTATTTGAGAAATGTCGATGCTACTGGCGCTGCGAGGATCTGCATCTCAGACCGACACAGCCCCACCGCTGCCCTTTCCTCGGCGGCGGCTGCCGGAGTCGTCGTGGTCAGTGCCACGCTACCCCCGCTTGTGCGCGTGAGAAATGGCACAAGATCGTCGATCGGCGCCTTTTCGGTCGGAACCTCACCGAGGAATATCCCAGCGTGTGCTTCGCTGAGCGTTACGATCTCGCCGTCCGCGGGCCAATTGGCAGTGGATGGTTGAAGGCTGGCGAGCACTGGCAGTCCGGAGGCGCGCGCAAGCAAGGTGATGTGAGAGGCCGCACCGTCGTGACGCAGGACGAGACCTGCCAAGCCCCTTAGCAAACGAGATTCGGTCGGCGAAAGCCGGTCGATTACGAGGATTGGCTTGCGGCCGTCGGCCATCAATCGTTCAGCGGCATCAACGGTGTTCGCAATGGGACCGCAAACCCAGCCGGTTCCCTGTGTGTAGCCCGAGCCGATCCGCTCCGGCGCGCCTCCTAGAACTGGGCGCAACCGCGCTGTACAATTGGCGAGCGCCAAGCCTAGCTCCGCCAACGGTTCACCGTTCGACAGTGCATCGGCGAGCAATTGGGTGTTTGCGGATTCGTCGCCGCTGCCAAGCGATATGTCCACGAGATGGAGAACACCGCGTCGGCGGATGATCAACGCTTCGAACGAAATAGGCCAGAGCCGAGCTAGGGTTCCCACAAAATCGGCGAGTCCATCCGTGACGTCCGCGCCGAATTGCAAGACACCCTCAACCATTCGGGCGCCGCCTATCTGCGGCGCGCGGGCTGACGCAAAAGAAGCGACGAAGACCTCCGCGCCGCTATGAAGCCAGGTGCTCGGCGTAGGGCGCAACAACGCGCATGGTACATCTACGCGATCCGTAGATGCCTCGACGTCTAAATTGCTCGCAATGGCTAGGATCGCAACGGCAAGCGTTGGGTGCGGGGGGGTGCCGGGTGCGCATCGTACAAATTGCAAATCTGACGCCTGATCGACCCATTCGAACACCGCGCCGACCTGGAGGCCGAACGCAAATTTCGGCATCTGATCAAGCCAAGCCCAGGGCGCCACCTTCCGGAGCTTGTCCGAGAGGTGAGCCACTGCGCGAGATGAACTACCGGCAAGGTCACCAGAAGTGAGGTACAAAGGCTCAATGACGGAAAGGCCTGCGCCACGGGCACGGCATAACGGTGTGCCTTGCCCAGTGCTCGCCTCCGGGCCGCGGATCACTGGCACGAGAGCGCCTTGCTCAAGGCCCGCTGCTCTTCAGGATATTGCATGCCAGACAGGGCCTCCGACATCGGCAACCATGCCGCGACGCTGTGTTCGGAATCGGGTTGAGGCGTGACGTTGCTGAGCGCTGTCATTTTGTGGAAATAGCACTGCTCATGCCAGCGCCGGCCGCCGTAGTCGTAAGTCCACTCCGCTCGATCGACGGGCTGATCAAGCCTCACTGGGACGCCGGTTTCTTCAAAGACTTCCCGGCACGCAGCGGCCTCAATGCCTTCGCCGGCATCGAGCATGCCTTTAGGGATGCGCCAACCGCCAGCCTGCCCAGATCCAGCAAGCAAGACTTCTCTCGCTGGCCCCTCACCGCGGACCGCCACCCCGCCGGCAGAAAGCACGCTCGGCAGCGGCGGAAGGGTTCTCGGGTCGAATAACCCCGGCACGGGTTGCGTCGTGAATCTTCGCCCCAATTCCAGATCGCGCGGTGTGTCAAACTCAAGCCAGCCACCCTCAGCGCAAATGGCGTCGAGCACGAAACCGCGCTCGATGGCTTCCTGGAGGAAATCCGTGAAATAGGCTGCTTTGAAATCGGTCGCGTTTCGCCAAGCCCGCCCGGACCATTCGAAATCAAGCTCGTCGTAGAGCTTCATCAGCGCCGCAAACATCTCGGAGGAGAAAACCATTAGGCCGAGATATTGCGCCTCCGGTACGTGCCCTTCAGCAAGTGGTTGACCAATTTCGACCAGACGGTTTCCAGCCAATCGGCAGCTTTCCGCAATCTCAAGTGGATTGTCCGAGCGTAGTGAGAATAGCGATTGCCACGCCTTGTCGACGACAATGCCTGCATTTCCCTGATATCCCAGCAGCAAATCTAGGACGCGCGGTTCAACAAGGATGTCGCAGTAGCTTATCACAACCCTGTCACGTACATGGCTTCGGATCATCTGCAGCGTATTCAGCATATTAGGGGAATCGATCACATCGGCGTAGGCAACCGAAGGGCTGAGTACGGTGCCGCCTGCGCCGCCGCGGACGAGCAAGGTTTCCGCGACATCGCCAGCGTGCAGAACATTGACGAGGTGCTGGGCAAGCGATTGGCCGTTCACCTCAAGCATCCACTTCGGTCCTCGACCCCTCTCGGAGTCGAGCCGGGACCCGTTGCCTGCACCTAGGAGGATCGCTTGGGTCATTGCGGGCTCCTGGCGCGAGCGATCAACCAGCGAAATGCTGCCAGATCCGGCGTACCATCCAACCCGGCCCATTCGGCATGCCAGAGAATTCCGAGGCAGGGCCAATCGATAGCTTCAAATCCCTCGATGGTTCCATCAGGCGCCCAAGCACATGCCTTGAGGCCGGCACCTAGGGTGGCAATGGTGGCACCGTGCCGGCTCATGGCTTTAATCTGAGTGCAGCCATATTCTGCGGCGAGGCTGCTTCCCGGGTCGAGGTCGACGTCGTGAAATACTTCGGTCGAGGCCCCGTGGTCGCAATCGCCCGACATTGTTCGGGTTAGCGTACCTCCTGCTAAACAACTCACTAGCTGAGCTCCACGACATAGCGCCAAGACCGGCCGCCCTGCTTCACGGCAGCGGTGGATCAGTTCGGTCTCATTTGCGTCACGTCGTGTGGAAACCGAACCGAGCGGATGGGATACACTCCACCAGTTTGGTGACGCTGGATCCTCACCACCAACGAGCAGAAGACCATCGCATCTTTCAAGCGCGCCATTGTTGGGGCCTAGAGGCAACAAAACGGGTGCGCCTCCACCGAGCCGAACTGCGTCGACGTAGGTTTCGAATCCCCCAAGAATCGGCGTTGCGCGGCCTTCTAGGCGAATCTCTCGCGAGGCGATCGCAATCATTGGGCGGACTCGTGCGCTCATGCCGGGTACAGCTTTTGCGCGTCACCCCAAAGCTCCCCATTTGCTGGGTCTATGGCAAGATGCGAGGTGCTCGCCGCCGTTTCGAACAACTTTTGGCCGCATCCTAGTGCCGCCGATATTCCAAATTCGGCGCAACGCAGGCCCATGTGCGAGAATTCTCCGCCGTAGGCAGTCACCATGCCCGCGAGCGGATGGGCAAATACCCAGTCAAACCCGGGGTCGGGGGCATCGATCGCTGCGATGGCTCCGGAGAGCGAAGCGCTAACAGCGTTCTCGCCCGTCACGACAACAGGTGGCCCGTTGGCGACGACTGCGCCGATAAACGTCGGCTTGGCATCAATTTCGCGGACAACGTGTAGGTCTACGGGTGCTAGAATCAGATCTGGAAGACACCACGCGACTGGCACGGCTTGAACCGCAAAGCTCTCGCGAACTTCGCGTCCGAAACTCTGCCAATCCGGCGCACGTCGCAGCATCTTGATGAGCGTACCGATTTCGAATTGGCGCAGCGTCCTTCGATCTGTTTCCGACCAAGTTGCCACCTGACCAAGCAAGCCGAGGATATCGGACAGGAGAGCGCTAAATGCGAATTTGAATGACTCACGCGCGCGGAATGCGTCGGCCGCCGAGCGCCAGAATGTTCTCTGGCAAGTATCTGCGCCGACCGCCTTCAGGATAGTGTGCAACCGCGGTACATCGGGAAGCTTGGTGCGCCTGTGGCTATGCCGGCTATGTGTTGGGTTCGGCAACCAATCGCGCTCATCATAGCGGGGGGACTCAAGATTATAGGACCGCGGCCGCAAGTGTCCGTAGCGCCGGTTGAAGGCCACGCGCTCCATTGTGCCTTCCCCCAACTTTCCTAGGTCACGCTCAAGTTGGCGAGCGACGGTGTTCAGTCCGCGCTCCCATTCCAATATCATCGAGGCAGGAATGGCGCCGCTTTCGATCAAATGATTGACCACGTACCGAAACGTGAATGCGATCCGGGCCTGACGTGAGAAAGCGATAGTGCCGTGCGCGCGACAGGATGCGAGTGCCTGATTTAACGCCGCGGCGACTTTGGGGGGCGAGGTCTGGTGGTTGATTCCGTGCAGAGTTCGTCGCGCTGTCTGCAGCGATTTCAGGCCCGCTCGGTCAGCCGCGCGAGCGGACGCTGCGCCAGCAAGGCTTTTTCGTGTGACGCGTCGCAAAGCAGAGAACAGGCGATCTACCTCAGCCCCGGAAAAGCCCCGACCCATCAACTGCTCGCGGTGCGCGGTCTCATCGAACGCAAACGCTGACCACATGACCCTGAACTCAACTTTGTCATGCAGTTCGGGCTTCTCTTGAAGTAAGGAAAGTCGATCATTGACGAGCTTGGTTGCGAGCGCCGTGGACAATCCCGCTGGCAGAAGGCTTTCAAAACTCGTCCTTAGTTTGATGTAGTAACGGCCTCCCAACCGCACCATCAGTTGACGGCTGAGGGGCGTTCGCCATCCCATCTTATGTCGGCCGGCCTCCCACGCTCCGGACATCAGAAGGTTGTCATAGAGTGATGCATCGAGGGGCTTGGCCTCGGGGCCTAACAGCTCCGCCGGATTCCAGTCCGCCATGACCGACAGCGGCCCCTCGCTTCGAACGAGAGTTTCGGCTTGCGCCAGTTCGGGGCTTGTAGGCGGCCTACCATAGCCCTCTCGCGGAGGTCGCCGGTCAGATCGAACTTGGAAGATGTACGGTACACCTGCTCCGTCGATGCTGAACTCCAAGAAGAAGGGAGGCGCAAATATCGTGCGGATCGCATCCGCGGCGATCCGGAGTGCTCGCCATGGTGCGGGAAGGTCTGAGTCCGACGCACTCAGATAGATACGCTGCGCTTTGAGGCCCGCCGTCACTGCGTCGGTTCGACCCAAGCTCTCGTCATAGTCGATCTCCAGATAATCCTGTGCAGCAGTCCCGACACGGCAAACGCCACTAACGGCAGGATCCATAAGCTGGCTCTGCACCAAGATCTTGTGCGCCGCCGAGCTGACGCCAGTTCGACGGCAATAGGAAGCGCAGACGAGATCAATCGCGCCTGTCAGCTTGGCCTGCTCACCACGATCGACGTTCAGGACGCTCTCGAAAAAGCCCGGCGGCTCATTCGGGGCGGCATCCTCCTGAGCCGCGCAACTGCGCACTGCAACGACCCTGTCAAGTTGCGCCGTTTCAAGTCGGCGCAGGATACGTTGCGAATGCTGTCGCCACTCCTCCATCGTAAAGGCGATCCAAGGGAGCACGCGAAAAGCGGTCGAGCGGGAAGCGCGCAAGCGCTCCAATCCGTCGAGCTTGGGCCATATTGGCCCTGTAGCTCGTGTCAATTTCCGCACAGTGGCCTTTGCGCGCATCGTCTTCAAACTGCGATCGAAGCAGATGCCGGTTGATAGGACAGGAGGTTGAGTGCGCTAAGCTTCAGGTCGATTGGGTCTGTGATGCCCAGCACATCTTCGAATAGGGCCGCAGTGAACTTTCCGTGCGTAACGATACCGATGGTTTCGTATCGATGGACATTTGCGTCCCGGATAACCTCTTCAAATCCTCGCCGCACGCGCAGGACGAAATCGTCCCATAGTTCGCAGCCTGGAATCGGCTCCTTGGAATATCCGGGTTTCTCGGTCAGCTTCGATAGGACATTGGCAAATACCAGCTTGGCCTTGTCCTTGTTCACACCGCTGAGAACGCCATAGGAATTGCGCTCCTGAAGGTCCTCAACGACCGTCGGTTCCGGGAGGCCAAGCTTGGATGCGATGATCGTTGCTGTCTCATTCGCGCGCTTGAGAGGGCTCGAGTAGAGCGCGGATGGGGCATGAGGCCGCAGTAGTTCGGCTGTAGCCTGTGCCTGGTCTCGACCGAGGTCTGTTAGCGGAAAATCGGCGATCCCGCCGTAGCAATCCTCGATGTCGTCGAGTGCCTCACCGTGCCTCATCATGCAAATTCGCATTGTCGGGTTCCTTCGGGTTAGAGATTTTCAATCAACCAAGGCGCCGCCCCCGCGGTGAGGAAGCGCTGACCGATTTTTTTGATAGCCGGCCGATCTGCTCCGCGGGCTAATGCCGCCTTCAAGGCATCAAACGCTGCACATTGCTCGGGCTCGAAACCCTCTCGCGCATCGCGCGCGACACCTAGCCACCAGTGAAGGTTTCCGAGTTCCACGGGACTTAAAGATCCCTGCTCGGGCAGCATGTCGAGGCGCAGCTTCAGTGACCATTCGAGCCGCTTTGAAGCCCAGCCCAGTTCATTGATCGATACCCATGCTCTGGCATGGAGCACTTGAGCCATGAACCATTCGATCAACCACCAGTCGCGGTGGTTCTCGAACAGCTTGAGCGCGTCCTTGTGTTGCGGCTCCGAAGCAAGGATCAGGCGACGAATCTCTTCGCCACGCTTACTGGCTTCCGCCGTCGCGAGCGGAGACTCCTGGTGCATCGCGGCCAGGCAATTAATTTTGTGGCGCAGCGTCCTTACGCGTTCATGCGCCAGCGAAAGATAATCACCTTGTCCGGGTTTGATGCCGCGCGCCTCGATTGCCGCGTGGGAGCTGCTGAATATCTCAAGCGCGCCGTCCAAGTCTCCGAGAACTTCCATGGTGCGCGCGCGACCGCGGATCGGGCGCGGGTCGCCACGCAGTACTTCTTCCGCTTGGCCGTACAGTTCTTCGGCTTCACGCCGAAGCCGTCTTGCCTGGCCACGATCTGGCTCGAAGTCTGCCATCAGGCGCAAAGCTTCGCCCTTAAGATATAGGCCCTCTCCGCGAAGAGGCGTCGACGGTGCTGCTTGGCCAATGCGGATCGCCTCATCTGCAATTGCGCGCTGACCCGCGAAATCACCCCGGCCGATCGCCTCGACCGCCTTATCCGACAGTTCACGGATCAGGTCGGCACCTTCTGGACCCAGCGCCGGAGCAAATTCCTTGATGATCGCTTGTCCAGATTGGCCTGGTGTCCAGAGGTCAATGGTGAAGAGGGCCGACGCTATCGCCGAGGAGCGAGATGCTCCTCGCTGGATCGCCGGTTGGCCCAGAGGAGAAGCCGCACCAGCGACAATGTGTTCCTTGATAGCGCGCTCGAACTCCTCCGGCGAAAGGTCCGGCCTGTGCGCTTCGAGTTTTGTCGCGAGAACCTTCGCCAGACCCGCGAGAAGATCAGCGGAATTGCGGGGCTTGCGCCCTTTTGGCCGTAGGCTTTGTGCTAGGGAGGGGGAATGAACGGTGCTTCCGGCGACAGAAGCGAGCTCCAGCGCCAGCGTATCATAAGTTCCGCCGACCGCGCCTTTCCACAATTTCCTGGCCCGCCCAGTGGCGCTCCGCCACTCTTCCTGCTCTAAATCTCCCTGAATTCCGTTCATTGATCGATCCTCGTCCTAAGACTGTAGACAATCTGAATCAGAAATACATGCTGGCTGACGACCATGTCGAATGATTGTCGGAAAAGCGTTGGCCATTCTCTTATTCCGTATGGATTGATGTTTCCAAACAGGTCGCTGTCGGGTTTCTGTCGGGGTTCCGAAACGTCGCGCAACGCCTTCAATCTATCTATACAATATAATTACATTGATCGAGAAAATGTCCGAAAAATTACGCATATAGGCTTTGGCCTCGCCAATCATGATCGGCGTAAACTGGATCTATTGTAGTATAGATGTAGTTCGTGACTCAACTTTATCTTGTATAATCGGGGCGCCGCTAACGTCGGCGGCTGTTTTATAGGAGGTGACGATGGTGATCGCTATCTACATCATCATCGCGTTGGCTTATTTGGCCCTCGCGCTCACGCATCTGCTGCACTGATTTTGCAGCTTACAATCAAGCATGGAAGGCGGTCCTCGGGCCGCCTTCTTTCTGTCTTCTACCAATTCCGTGGTGCAGGCCGCCTCTCGCGGGGGCATCCCAGCCTCATGTCAAAGAGCGCCTAAGGGAACTCCGGCCCGTTCCGCTGCCGGCCGATTCGCCAATTGATGCCATCGGGACCAGCAATGCCCGCGACCTGCCTTCCCACCTGATTCGCTAAGACCGGTCGCCAGGGTACTAAGGTGAAGTCCCGTGATTTCTCGACCAGGGCGTACTTACCGCTGACCAAGTCGACGCGGCGCCGAAGGAATCCTTCAATTCGATTCCCTTCCCTAGGCTCCGAGAACGGCAATCCCAACTCTTCGGATAGGTGTCCGGCGGCCCGCAGCAATTCGCGGCGTTGAAGGATTGCAATCGCATTGGCGCGAAACTTGATCTGACCGCCACCGGCCTCGGCCAATTCCTGCTCGACCAACCACTGCCGCCGGACAGTGAGCGCGTCCCGCACCTCGCGCCCAAACCCGCTGTCGCGCAGCGGCTCCGGCCGAGCCGACGACAATTCCCGGTCCAGCCAGGTCGCGCCATCGAACCGGCCAAGGCGCTCGATCGGGACGCTGGACAGCGTCTCGATCTGGACTGGCCGATCGCGCACCCGGCGGGCTTCATACCGTTCCACCTGGGCAAGGTGATCAGTCGCGATCGTCCACGTTCCATCTAGAGCCCGATCGATATTGCCTCCCGCGCGCCTGATTGCCTCGAGCCTGCGGACGTGGGTTTCGGCGAACGCCTCGCTGGATGATGGATCGTGTCGAAGATGCAGGTCGATCGAATAGTACCCACCGTTCGCAGCCGCGACGGCGGCTACCGTGCGATCGACTTCGCGAAACATCGGCTGGCGCGCCGTGATCCGGACGATCGCGCCCACGGGCACCGGTTCCAGCAAGTCGCCGCGGCCGATATCGACATAGTGCGCTCGCCCATCGGTCCCGTCGACTAGCAGATAGTGTCGATCGCGATGCTCGTCGGCGAGCCCGCGCATTACGACCCGTCCGGTAACTGACGCAGTGGGATCGGCCGGATCAAAGACGGTCCGATCACTGCCATCTCGCAGGAGATTTTGGGCGGTGAGCTCACGCTGGATGGTGCGGATGATGTCGGCACGCTCGCCGACCCGGCGTAGCGTTTCCTCGAGTCCTTCGGCGAGACGCCAGCGCCCGCCGCCGAGATCGTAAGCAAGCCCCATCGTCCCCAGCTTCTGCAGCCTGCCGGCGCGCAGGGACTGCTGGAACGGGTCGCGATCGGCGGAAACGACCACGCGATCGGCGTCCATGTCACGCACCAGCCGGCGATCGATCGCGGTGAGCCGCTCCTCGCCAATGTCGTGACGCAAGCGCGCCTCGATCTCCTGGGTAGTACGCGGCCCGAGGTCGAGCGTCACCAGCTCGGCGGCGCGCGCCCGGATCCCGTGCGCGATATATTCGCGCGCGATCACGAGGTTCTGGCCCTGGTCGTCGACTCCGCGCAGCATGATGTGGGTGTGAGGATGGCCGGTGTTGAAATGATCAACCGCAACCCAGTCGAGCCTGGTCCCGAGGTCCTGCTCCATCTGCGTCATCAGCCGGCGCGTGAAAGGCCTGAGGTCGCGATATTCCGAGCCGTCCTCGGCCGAGACGATGAACCGGAACTGGTGGCGATCGCGGTCCGACCGCTCGAGGAAAGCCTTGCCGTCGGCGTCGTCGCGATCGGCCGAATAGAGTCGGCCTGGCTCGCCCTCGCGAGTGACGCCGTCGCGCTGGATATAGCGCAAGTGCGCGCGGGCGCCCGAGATGCCCTTGCCGGCGAGCCGGACCAGGCGAATCTTCACTGCCACGCGGCGTCCACGAAGCCCAGCCAACCGGTTGCGGCCACGGAGCACTCGCCCGATGCTCGCGCCGCGGCCGATCCGGCTGCCGTCGAAGCGTCTATTGCGAACGCCGGTCCTGGCACCCGCGCGCGCCGCGGCGGCGATCACCCGACCAGCATATTTCTGGATACGCTTGCCATCTCTGCTGCGCGCCTTGCCCAGGCGCGGCTCGAACTCGTCGTCGTTCACAGCCGGCACGCTCGCGCATGAGGCAGAGTCTCGCGATCGGCCCCGATAACCCACGCAATTCCGCCATTTCCGGCGAACCTGTCTCGCAGGCGCCCCGGCATATCTCTCGATAAAACGATGTGCAGGCAAATACATAGCAATGCCGACGAGGCATTGCCTTTATCTTGCATTCCCTTCCTCCCTCTCTCCCTCACCTCAAGGCTCAAAAAGAAAGCCGGGACACGATGCCTGCCCGGCACCGCATCCCGGCCTGACCGAAGTCCCAGCTCAGGCATCCGCGAACGCCCGCACCGCGTAGCCCCGGCTGCGAAAATCCCGCTTGCCCATCATCCCATGGGCGTTTCCGTCGCCATCGACGATCATCACCGCGACGAACCAGCGCCCGTCCAGCCTGCCGATGATCCGCACCCGATCGAGCTCGATTTCGTCCTCGCCGGCGCTTTCGTAGCTGCCGATCCAGCGCTCCTCGACGCGTGCATCCCAGTGGAATTCGACCTCTTCGGCCTCGAGAAACCGCTGCGCCAAGGCCTCACCAGCGCCATGCCCGAACTCCAGTTCGAGCCCCGAGACCAGCGCCGCAATCACGCGATCCGCCGCGACCGAGATGGGTTGAAAGGTCATGATCATTCTCCGCTTGAACCGTCCTCCAATCGAGGACGCGGCCTCGACGACGGGCGGCGGAGCGGCTGTCAGGGCCGCCGGAGCGATAGCGGAGGCGCCGCGAAGCGGACGCGGGGGGAACCGATTTGGCGCTAGCCAAATTGGGGGGCACCCGCGGGCCTTGATAGCCGTTCCGCCGCCCGCCATGCTCGGACAACCGAGACGATCCCCTCCCACATTTGCGATCATGGGATGTCCTTGCGGACAGCGAACAGGCCGCTCTCGCCTCGCGGTTCGGCTGGCGGTTTCTCGCTCGCTCCAATCTCTCGCCGAAGCGCGAACAGCAGTTCGCGGGGCCTCGCTTCCGGGGTGATACCGGATGGCTTGGCGGTGCCGGCGACGGTTCCCAGATAGGCGATCGTCTCACCGGGAAGCCGCTGCTTGCCGGCAAGATAGGCCGCGTAGCGCTCGGGCCCGGCATTGTAGGCGCCGAACAGGCCGGGATAGCCGAACCGGTCGTACATGAGCCGCAGATAGGCGGCGCCGGCGAGGATATTGTCGCGCGGGTCGTCGGGGTTCGCGCCCAGGCCATAGGCCCGGCGCATGTCGTCCCATGTCACGGGCATCAGCTGCATCAGGCCCATCGCGCCCTTGGGGCTGCGGATCGGGTGACCGCCCAGCTCGGTCTGCCCGGCGCTTTCGGCGCGCATCACCCGCACGATCCAGTCCTCGGGAATGCCGAACCGCGCAGCCGCCTCGGCGATCAGCGGTCGCCAGCGCGCGACCGGATCGGCGCTGGCCGGATGCGCGGCGACGAGCGCCAGCACCGCGATGGCGAGTTTCAACGCGTCCATAGCGGATACGCCCTGCCGATGATGTCGGCCTGTTCGCTGATCCCGAAGTAGCGCCCGTCGAACGACGCCGCCGCGTCCATCAGCAGAAAATACTCGCCGTCCACGAGGACGCGACACCCCTCCCAGCGCGGCATCGGGCGACCTTGCCCGTCCCTCCGACGGCGTTTCGCGGCGCGCCTACCGTTGACCGCGATCGTGTCGCCAAATGCGCAGATATGGTCGCCGGCGATGCCGGCGACGCGCTTCACCAACGGCACGTTCTCGGGAAGATAGTGGCGCTCGGCGGCGAGGCGGCGGACCGCGATCGGGGTCCGCGCGACCACCATGTCGCCGCGCGAAAGAGCCGCGCCCGCTGCGACCCGATAGAGCCCGATCGGCGCGCTGGCGCTCGCATTCCACACCAGCAACGGCGGCGGCGGAAATAGGATCGTGAACACGATCAGCCAGAAGCCGAGATCAAGCGCGAGGATCCAGCGCCACATCCGCGCCCGGTATACGCGATCCCGGTGACGCTCGTCGGGCGGGCGATCATCTGCCGAACTCATGCCTTGGCCTCGTCCGACCGCGTGCGCGACCAAGCCTCGAGATCGTCGATATGATATTGGACCATGCGCGCGTGACGGCGCGGGGTCGGACCCAGACCCTTGGCCCGCATGCGCTGCATCGAGCGCTCGGAAATGCCGAGATAGTGCGCCGCCTGCGCAGTATTCAAATAAGGGCTGCCGCGCTTGGCGCGCTCGGCCCGTTGGATATCGTCGTCCATCTACGCTGCCCGTCTTACTGGCGGCCACAGGGCCACTGGGGCGACGGGAGTTGGCAGACTGTCGGGGTCCGGCAGAGTGTCGAAAACGCGACTCCCGAAAATCGACACCCCGAGGCAGGCACGGCGAAGCCGCGGCGCCCGAGAGCGCCGCGGCGGTCCGGCTCAGCGCGACCAGATCAAATTGTGCTTGCCGCCGTCGCCCTCGACCAGCGTCGCGTAGATCGGCGCGGGGAAGGATGGATCGTCGAGCTTGACCGAGACATAGGGCCGCTCCTCGCGAGAGGTCTTGGTCCAGCCGGCGCCGAACTCGACATCGCCGCTGGCGGTGACGCGATAGTCGGGCGCCCTGTCATTGTCCTTGGGAGACGGCTTGATCACGGCCTTCACGTTGAGCGTGAGGGTCCGAATGGTGCCCGTGAAGGTGCCTTAGGTCCGGTCTGCCTCGTCCGGATAGGTGATTATCGGCGTATTTTCCGATGGTTGCGCGGACGCTCGCCAAGAGGACGTCCGGATAGGTTTCGAACGGGGTGCTGCGGCGCCCGAAGAGCGCCGCAGCGGAGGCGGTCAGCGCGACCAGATGAGCTTGTGCTCGCCGTTGTCGCCTTGGACCAGCGTCGCGTAAATCGGGGCTGGGAACGACGGATCGTCGAGCTTGACCGAGAGGTATTCGGCGCCGGTTTCGCGGGCAGCCTTGGTCCAGCCCGCCCCGAACTCGACCCCGCCGTTGGCGGTGATCCGATAGTCGGGCGCCTTGTCGTTGTCCCTAGAAACGGGCTTCATGGTCGCCTTGACGTTGAGAGTCAGGGTGCGAATATTTCCAACGAACGCGCCGGACTCATCGCGAGTAAATGTGCCGATCTGTGCCATGTCATAACTCCTGATGTTTGCTCGAAGCCGCCCATTGCGGCCTCGATGGCGGTCGACAGGCGACGGGCATGCCTGCTTGCACCGTGGCCGCAGCGCAGCGGAGGACGGCGGGAGCCGGGCTTCTTGCCTCGCGAGGAAGGCGTGGGAACCACGCCGGGGAAGAAGGTCGGCGAAGCCGTTGCAAGCCAAGGCGGGATCGGTGCCAGACCAGCCATTCGACGAGGCCGTGGGGTGGCCTTCGGCGTATCAGGAGAGGCAGCCCGGATCGGGATGGACTCTCGCGAACGACGGCACGCCCGTGGTTTTCCGCGCTCTTCTCATGTCGAGGTGTCCGGTCCGGAGCAAGGTGGCGCCGGATCGCGGCGTGCAGGGGCGTTGTCGCGAGCGGGCAGCCTAGCCGCACGCTCCGTCGTCAGCCCTCGAGTTCATCCGTCTCCACGGTCGTAATCGGCGCCGGTTTGCGGATCGCGTCGAGGGTGCGGACCAATTCGGCATTGCGATCCTCGAGCCGTGCAGCGCGCTGCTCGGCGGCCAGCGCGCGTTGCAGCAACCCCGCGTTCTGAGTGGCCAGCGCGCGCATCTGCGCATCGTGTTTTGCTCGGGATCCGCCAGTCTGGACCTCGCGTGCGAGGACCGGCTGACGCGCGGTGCGTAGCGCATTCAACGCATCAAGGATCGGACGATGGCTGGTGTAGAGCGTGTTGCGGGAGACACCGGCGAGCCGCGCCAGCGAAGCTGCTGTAAGGCTCGCATCGGGGTCCGTCTCGAGCGCGGCGAGCGCCACGCGCAGCCGTTCGGCGACCCGTTCGCGGCGCCGGCTCTGCGGCGTGTCAGCCATCATTGCTGTCCAGGCCGGCGATAATCCGGCTGCTTTCAACAACCCGCGCCTCGGCGAGTGCGCGGCTTTCGGGGTCGAGGTCGGCGCGGTCCAGCAGCGCGCGGTTGCGCGCGAGCCGGTCTTCCCAGACGGGGCGATGCTTCTCGCTGACCACGAAGTTGGCACAGGTCGCACAGGTGGATTGGGTGCGCAGAACCGGGTTGGGCTCACGCTCCGATCCGAGGCACGCCGAGGTCTCGCGACGATAGAGGCAGTAGCCCCAGTCGCATATGCCGAGCCGCATGTCGGTCTCGGCAAGCAGCTCCGCGATATAGCCGTCCACCTCGCCACTATGGGTGCGGCCACGGAACGGGGAACGCGCCGCGAGCGCCTTGCCGGCCTTGCCCGCGAGCCGCGGCGCCACCAGCAGCTCCTCAAGAGCCGCACGCGTCTCGGTCGCAGCCTGGGCGTCGACCAGCTCGGTCAACTCGAAGTCGGTGCCCACATAGCTGCGGTCGGTCATCGCGCGGGTGACGTGGCCGAGATGTTTGGAGAGCGCCGCGAGCCCGGTGCGATCACGGCGGCCGACGAACCGAGCGAACGTCTTTCGTCCCTGGTGCGAGGCAAGCCGCCAGGGCGTGCCTTGATGCTGGGGCAGGCCGATCAGCGGCGCGAGCCGATCGTTGAGCCGCGCGTTGATCGCGTTGATGCTGATCGTCCGGATCGCGAGTCGCGCCGAGCGAAGCGCGCTTCCGGGCGAGACCTGCTGGAGCCAGAGCAGCGCGCGGCCGTCGATCTCGCGCCAAGGGGCCGATAGTCGCTCGAGCACGTCGATTGCGCGCACCACCGGCTCGGGCGCGATCCAGCGATGCGGTAGCCCATCCTGGCCTGGCGCACCTTTCCGGATGCTGCCCACCACATAGGCGTGACGCTCGCCATGCTCGCTCGTGGCCCATTCGAGGCAGCCGGATTCAAGGCCGAGGATTTCCGAGGCACGCGCGCCGACCAGCCACGCGATGACCACGAAGCAGGCATCATAGATACGCGCGACGTGATGGTTGAACCTCTCTAGCGGGCTCGCCTCAAACGATTCCGCGATGCCCGGGCGCATCTCGAGCGGCGGACAGCCGCGCAGATATTTGCCCACGCGGAGCTGGCCGCACTGGCGGCTATGGCCCGCCGCGATCGCCTCCTCGTGGAGCCGTTGCGCTTGCTCGCGCATCGCGATCACCGCCTCGGCCGGCTCGCCGATCAGATGGATCGCGGCCGCCAGCAGCGGCACCGCGACCGCGTCGGGCGTGTAGGGCCATTGCCGCTCGGCGCGCCAGCGGCCGAGCTCCGCGAGCGGCGGCGGTGGCGCCGAAGGCGCGTCCGCGACCTTGCCGCGCTGCGCATGGAACGCGCGCAGCAGCGCCACATAGGCGTGACCGGTCGAGGCTGCGAGGCCGGCGCCGTGCTGCCCGGGGCGGCGGCTGAGCTCCGCGAACAGCCGCTCGATCGCGCGCGCATCCAGCTCGCTCCAGCGCGTTAGCCCGTTCGCCGCCATCCAGCGGACGAAGGTGCGGATGCGACACCCATGCGTCGCGAGCGAGCGAAGCGGGAGCGGCACCCGTCCCGGCGGCGGGTCGGCGTGGAGCGACCAGAGCAGCAGCTTGCTCGCGTCGCGAAGCGTCCGCCAGCGCGGCTCGCCGAACCGGCTGCCGTCGGGAAGCGCAAACGTCCAGTCGACCGCAAATACCGCGTCGCGATGGCCGGTCACCTCACGCGCCATCTGCCAGCACGAGTCGCCATAGGAGGAGTAAGGCGATACCGCGAACGCCGGCTCGGGGGTCGCGAGGGAAAGCGGTGCCGCCATCATTCGATCTCGGGAAGCGGCGCCAACCGGTCCGCGAGCGCTTCGGCCCTGCGCCGCATCGCCGCTGGGAACACCGGCAACAGGTCGTTCTCGAGCACCGCGAGGCTCGGCGCATAAAACAGCGCCCAGCGCGTCACGTCGATCCGCTCGCGCGCGGCGGTCAGGTGCCGCAGCGCCTGGATCACGCGCGCGCAACGCTCGGCGTCAACTGGTACGACCAGCCCCGGACATGCCAGACAGCCGCCGAGGTTGCGGCAGACGCGGGGACCGGTCGGGCCATTCTCCACCGGCGCGAGGCATTTGTGGCCGAACAGAACAGTCACCGGCGCATGCTCCGGAGCCGGAACTGCGTCGGCAGCCGGCGCCGTCACCCACGCGACCATCAGCCGCTGGAGGCGTGCGATCGTCTCGCGTTCCATACGGCGGACCGCCGGCCCTTCGACATAGGTGTTGGTGGTGACCAGGCTCGCATGGTTGAGCACCGCGCCCGCCGCTGCGAGGTCGCCACCGCCCCCGACATAGTGCTCGGTCGCGACGCTGCCGCGAAGCTGCCCGACCGAGAACATCGGCAGCAGCGTCCTGGGCCGATCCGGATGCGCGGCATTCCAGTCCTCGATGCGCCGGTTCGAGCGCTTCACGAACCGCGCGGTCATGTCGTTGATCGTGTCCGACGCGATCAGTCCCGCCGGATGATCGTGGCTGCGGAACCGCGAACCGGCCATATAGCGCACCAGGAACAGGCAGTGCCGCTCCTCCTCGGGCGCATGCGCCACTAGAGGCGTCGTCATTGCCAGCAGCATCTCGATGAGGCGCGGCGCCGAGTGCGGCCGGCGCACGTCGAACGCGCGGCGCTGGAGCTTCGGTTTGCGCCCGGTCTTGCGCTTCAGCCACTCGACCATCATCCGGTTTTCGTCGATCGGATGTGGGAACAGACAGTCCCGCCGGATTATCCGCAGCGGGTCGGGATTGGCGGCGAGCTGGATGGCGAGCGCGATGTAGAAGGGCGCCATGGTGGTCGAGGTCAGGTGGTAATGCTGGGCCAGCCCGTCCTGCCAGCCATAGCGTTTGAGCGTGTCTGAGCAGAAGCCGTTCGCGCGCATCAGCGCGCCATCGGGCGCGATTCCTCCACCAAGGCGGTGGAGCCGCCAGACCCAGCGGGCAAGTCCCTGACCGCCGCGCACGCCCGGCGGCTCAACGGGAAGCGCGACGATCTCCTGCCCGCGCCCGAAGGTCGCCCAGGCCGTGCCGATCTCTTCATAGGCCGCGGCGAGGATCGCCTTCAGCTCCGCTGCGCTCAGCCTCGGCTTGGGCTCGGCAACGTGTCCGATCTGCGGGAACGGGTTCCACGGGATCGCGAGCAGGCTGCCGAACAGGTTTGGATCGCTGCGCTCGGCCCGCTCAAGCAGCGGCCGGATCAGCGCGAACCTGAGCGCCATCGTGCCGGCGCCGAGCCGCTTTCCGTTCCTCGGCTGTCCAAGCGAAGCGAGGTAGCGCTGGATCGTCCCGGCATTGATTTCGCGCGCGCTGGTCACATGCTCTTCGCGCAGGAACACCGCGAACAGCCGCATCGCGCGCCAGCGCGCCTTGCGCGTGCGTGGGGAGGCGCCCGCATCGTGCTGCCGGAACGCGACCGCCAGCGCCGCAGCAAGGTCCGGCGGCATGCCGAGCTCGGACGGATCGAACGCCTGAACCGCACCGCCCCAGCCATTGCGGAACAGGATGCGTCGCGGCGGCGCGGACAGCTCCGGTGGCGCCTCCGCGACCCTGATCCGGCGATCGATGCGGCGCGCGCTGCCGGGATCAGGCGGCATCGGGGATCAACTCGCCATAGAGCCAGGCAAGGCTTTCCGAAAGGTCGCGCTCGTGTAGCTCGATGCAGCGGAGATAGATGGCGGTGGTCGTGATCGAGCGATGCCCCATCAGCACCTGCACGATCTTTAGGGGGTTGAGGTCGGGATTGTCGCGGGCCTGGATCTGGAGCCGTGCCAGCATCGCCATCGCGAACGTATGCCGGAGCCAGTGCAGCGTGCCCGCGATGCTGGCGGCAGCGAAGCCCTCGGCGAACAGCGCGGTCAGGCGCTTGCAGGTGATCGCCGCACCGGTCGATGCGAGCAGCAGGTTGGGCGGCGGTCGGTAGCCGGCGTCCCGTCGCCGACAACGGCGCACGATGCGGGCACGCGCCTCGCCGATATACCAGTGGGTGCGGTCGATCAGTCGCAGCGGCGGATAGACGGTGCGCGGCCGATCGCCCTTGGTGATCGTCAGCGGCACGCCGACCAGGGGCTGTTCTTCGGGATCGAGGTCACGGCTGTCGGGGATCATGTCGATCGTCAGCCCGCAGATTTCTTTGCGGCGTAGCCCCGCGGTCAGCGCCCACTCGGCGGCGAGCCGCGGCGCGGGCCCGAGCTTGGCAAACAGGCGGTCCAGCTCGTCCGCCCTGAGCGGACGTGGCAGCCGCTCGGGCTCGGCGAGTGCCAGCGTGTTGATCGTAACGAGCCTCAGACCCGGTCTCGGTCCGGCCAGGTCGAGCAGCATATGCTCGGCCTCGCGGTAGGGCAACGCCGGCACCAGCTGCCGCCGGTGCGCCCAGGCATAGAAGCGGCAGACGCTCTGCACCCGCGCGTTGATCGTGGTCCGCGCATAGGGCCGGCCCGTGTGCGGGCTCGGACCTTCCAGCATCCGGTTGCGATAGGCGGCGATCACGCCCTCATCGACCGCATCCCATTGCAGACCGGATTGCTCGAGCGTGTCGAACCAGTCGTGGAGATGCTCGCCGTAGGTGCGCAGGGTCTCGGAGGCTCGGGCACGACCGCACAGTACCGCATGCTCCATCAACCACGCGAACACCGGCTCGATGATCGCCATCTCGCGGTCAAGCAGGATCGGAAAACCCGCAGGAATGCACCGCTCCTCAGCGCCTGCCCGCACCATGATGACCATCGGTCCGCTCCGCCGGAGCGGAAGCGCCCCAAGACTAAGACACTTGAACGGAGGTGCTCCGCGAGCTGATGCGACGAGTCGGGCACGCTCTGCGACAAAAAGTCGACGCTCGCGGCGAGCAACGCCAGGTCAGGCGCGGGACGGAACATCCTATGGGCCGAACACCAAACCAACCCAGCCCGCGATCGGTGCTTCCGGGCGCACCGTGCCCTCCGCGAAGCAGTGGTGCCATGCCGCCCACGCCTACGAACTCATTCGCGGCGCGGACGCGCGACGATGCGAGGGGCGCGCGCCGCATTATCCCACAATCCCCCAAGTCCCATCAGGCGGAGAAATCATCGAGGCGAAGCGTGAACTGACCGTTTTCCCCCGAGATTGCTGGCTTTCTGCGCGCGGCAGCAGCTTCAAGGCGATCAAAGAAGATGCCCGCGGCGCTTCGCCCGGAAGAGAATGGTGAAATCCCCTCATCTTCCAGTGACCGCAGAACTTCGTCCGGAACAAGGATTTCAACCCGTCGTTCGCCGGTGTCGATCAGCCAATGCCAACCAATGTTTGCTTCCCGTCTCGCGGAATTCCTCAAAACGACGGGCATATTCGCCATTTGCAGCTCCAAAAGCACGCAGCGAAACGCACAATTCCGTGTAGGGCCATACGTGAACTCCCGATGGGCAAGGGTCGAAATCGACTGGATCCGCTTTGCTGGCGCACACGGTCGCTCTTGGCAGGTGCCATGAACGCGTCGACCTCAACCGCTCACGTCCAGCCGCAAGCCCATGAACGCCAATGCCGCGCGGAGATTGGCCAGAAGCTTTGTGGTTTCGGCCGGCGACAAGCGCACGCCGTTGGCCCAGTGCAACGCGTTCGCGTTGGTGAGGACAAACGTTCCGGGTGCACCCGGCTCCGTGTGGAGGTGGGCCAGTTTGCCGCCTTCGCGATACTCAGAAGTGAACAGACCCGCCCGCTGCAGCGTGAAGCCATCGCTGCTTCGAACGGTCCGATCATCCTCGCGGACAAAGGTGCGCCGGTCGTCCGACCGATGATCGGCGGCATCGCGGTCGAACGGGCGCTGTACGTCAGGCATGGGCGTCGATCACAGGCGCCGCGTCCAGCACCGCGCGGTCGACGCCAGCCTCGAACTGGCGGAAATTGTCGATGAACAGCTGAGCCAGCCAGCGGGCGGTCGCGTCATAGGCGCCCTTGTCCGCCCAGGTCTGCTGCGGATCGAGGATCGCCGAATCGACGCCAGGGACTGCGACCGGCACTTCAAACCCGAAATTGGGATCGATGCGAAATTCGACGGCATTGAGGCTGCCGTCGAGCGCGGCGTTGAGCAAGGCGCGCGTGACCTTGATCGGCATACGCTTACCGACGCCGTACTTGCCGCCGGTCCAGCCGGTATTGACCAACCAGCATGACACGCCGCCACTGGCGATCCGTTCCTTGAGGAGATTGCCGTAAACCGACGGATGGCGCGGCATGAACGGTGCACCGAAGCAGGTCGAGAAAGTCGCTTCGGGCTCGGTCACACCGATCTCGGTGCCGGCGACCTTCGCGGTATAGCCCGAGAGGAAGTGATACATCGCCTGATCGGGGGTCAGCCGCGCGATCGGCGGCAGCACACCAAAAGCGTCGGCGGTTAGCATCACGAGGTTGCGCGGGACCGGGCCCATGTTCTCAGCCGAGGCATTGGGAATGAAGTCAATCGGATAGGCGCCGCGGGTGTTCTCGGCGAGGCTCGCATCGT
This sequence comes from uncultured Sphingomonas sp., assembly GCA_966251045.1. Classification (GTDB taxonomy): domain Bacteria; phylum Pseudomonadota; class Alphaproteobacteria; order Sphingomonadales; family Sphingomonadaceae; genus Sphingomonas. The sequence goes on along the minus strand of CBINJP010000003.1, from coordinate 123,459 downwards.
CGAGGTCGAGGATGCGCGTTACCGGATCCATCACGACATTCTCGAGGATCGTGCCAACACGCTCGGTAGTCGCAAATATCTCGGGCTCGGCTTCGGGCGATAGGCGGATCATCTTGGCGTAGCAGCCGCCCTCGAAGTTGAAAACCGCAGTATCCGACCAGCCATGTTCGTCGTCGCCGATCAGGGTGCGGCTCGCGTCAGCCGAGAGCGTGGTCTTGCCGGTACCCGACAGGCCGAAGAAGATCGCCGTGTCGCCCTTGGGCCCGATATTGGCCGAGCAGTGCATCGGCATCACGCCGCGCGGCGGCAGCACATAGTTGAGGATCGAGAACACAGCCTTTTTCATCTCGCCGGCATAGGCGGTGCCGCCGATCAGCACGGTCTTGCCGTGGAAGTCGATCGCGACGACCGTCTCCGACCGGCACCCGTGCCGCGCCGGGTCGGCACGGAAGCTGGGGAGGTCAATGATTGTATATTCGGGCGCGAAGCCGGCCAACTCGTTGGCCGTCGGCCGCACCAGCAGTGTCCTGGCGAACAGCGAATGCCAGGCGAGCTCGGTCACGACGCGAACCCCGATCCGGTGCTCGGCCTGCGAGCCTCCATGGAGATTCTGGACAAAAACCTCGTCGAGGCCCGCGAGATGGGTCAGGAAATCCTGCCGGAGCGCGTCGAACGCACCCGGCGTCATGGGCTGATTGACCTTGCCCCACCAGATGGCGCTTTCAGTCAGCCAGTCCCTTACGATGAACTTGTCCTGCGCCGACCGGCCCGTATGGCGGCCGGTGTTGACGACCAAGGGGCCGCTGGCTGCGAGCTTACCCTCTTCGCGGCGCAACGCCGCGGCGATGAGGAATGCGGTGTCCGCTCCCTGGTGGATATGCGCCTCTGGGGCAAAGATCGAGCCGGGACCGGGCAAGGTCATGATGTCTCCTTCAAAACTGCGGACACGCGCCTGGCCGGCCGCTTGAGCGGAGCCCCCGGCTCGCCTCCGAGGCAAGCCGCTCGACCATCAGCTCGACTGCCCCGCCTGCGCCGTCCTGGCACTTGTCGGGCCTGCCGCCGCAGGGGTCATATATGACCTATCGCTATGCATGGATAAAGCTGTATTTTGATGTATGAGGCATCATTGGGCACGACCCCTGCCCGCCGTGAACTCCCATGAGCTCAGGCAATAAGCGGGCGGGCGTTTCGTCGCAGCTTACGACGCACCAGCGCGGCTTGCTTGGTCAACCAGCGCGATCAGCCCCTCGAGGAGAGCAACGGGCGACGGCGGACAGCCGCGGATGTGCAGGTCGACGGGAATGGCTTCGGACACGCCACCCAGCACCGCGTAGCTCCCGGCGAAGCAACCGCCGTCGAGGGCGCAATCCCCCGCCGCAACTACCCATTTGGGCGAGGGTGTAGCATTCCATGTCCTTCTCAACGCTTGGGCCATGTTGCGCGTCACCGGCCCGGTTACGAGCAGCACATCGGCGTGGCGCGGCGAGGCGACGAAGCGCAGCCCGAACCGTTCGAGATCGTAGAAGGCGTTGCCCAGGGCATGGATTTCGAGCTCGCAGCCGTTGCACGAGCCCGCATCGACCTCACGGATCGAGAGGCTCCGCCCGAGTTTGCGCCACCCAGCACGTCCGAGCGCTGCGGCAAGCTCCGCGACCGCCGCGTCGGCAGGGTCGGGCGCCGCCTCGGTCAGCGACCCCTTGATCAGGCTGTCGAGCAGGAGCGTGCGCATGGCCGGAACCCTAGAGGTCGTGCCCCGAATAGGAGCAGTTGAACGATTTGTTGCACAGCGGAAAATCAGCGACGATGTTGCCTTCGATCGCGGCTTCGAGCAGCGGCCACTGGAACCAGGACGGGTCGCGCAAATGGCAGCGCTCGACCATCCCCTTCGACCCGATCCGGACATAGCACAGATAGTCGCCGCGGAACCCCTCGACCATCGCCAGACCTTCACGCGCGCCGCGCCTGCGCGGGAGATCGACGGCGAGTTCGCCGGCGGGCAGGCGATCGAGGATCTGCTCGATCAGGCCTAGGCTCTGCTCGACCTCGCGGATGCGAACCCATACGCGCGCGTTGACGTCGCCTTCCTGGAAGACCGGCGCCTCGAATTGCAGTGTGTCATAGGGCGGATAGGGAAAACTGCGCCGCACGTCGAACGCGCGCGCCGACGCGCGGCCGATATAGCCGCCGCAGCCATATTGGCGCGCAAGGGCGTGGCTGAGAATGCCGGTGCCGACAGTCCGATCCTGGAGCGACGCCGTGCCGTCGTACAGCTCGACCAGCTGCGGGAACACCTTGCGAACTGTCGCGACTAATGTTCGGATGCCGTCCGCGTCGTCGCTGTTCAGATCGACCGCGACGCCACCCGGCACGATGCAGTCCATCATCAGGCGGTGGCCGAAGCAGGCGATCGACTGGCGCAACACGCGCTCGCGCAGCACTCCCGTATGCGCGTGCATCAGTGCGAAGGAGGCGTCGTTGCAGACCGCGCCGATATCGCCGAGATGGTTGGCGATGCGCTCGAGCTCGGCCATGAGCGCGCGCAGCCAATGCGCGCGAACCGGAACCTCGATCCCGAGCGCCGCCTCGGTCGCACGCGCGAACGCAAGCGAACAGGCAACTGTGCTGTCACCGGACAGCCGCGCTGCGAGCCGCGCCGCGCGGTCGAGCGAGGCGCCAGCCATCAGCGCCTCGGTGCCCTTGTGGGTGTAGCCGAGCCGTTCTTCGAGCCGGACGACGGTTTCGCCGTTGGCGGTGAAGCGGAAATGGCCCGGCTCGATGATCCCGGCATGGACCGGGCCAACCGGGACCTGGTGCAGACCCTCTCCCTCGGCAGAAAGGAAGGCATAGGGCTCGCCCCCGCCTTCCGCCTCGCCGCGTGTCCCCAGCGGACGACGCACGAGCCAGCGGCCATGGTCAAGCCATGCCCGGTCGTCGGGCGCACCGACCGGCTCGAGGCCGAACAGGTCGCGGATCGCGCGCTCGAGCCGATGCGCGGGAACATGCCGCCGGGCAACCGACGGGAATCCCCCGGTCAGGCAAGCGAGGCTTGCGACCTGAGCTTCGCCCATTCCCGCATCGAGCAGCGCCATATGGACCGCACCGGCCTCGCCCCAAAGCCCCGAGAGCGTCCAGCGGCCCTCGGCGAGCTGCTCGATGAGCGCCGACCACTCATCGGCGTCGACCGCGCGCGGCGTCCAGATACCGGGAGCGCTCAATGGAGCATCCCCGCGACATGCTGGAACCAGGCGACCAGCGGTCCGGGCAGATAGACACCGGCAACCAACACCAGCGCGAAATGCGCGAGCATCGGCAGATAGGAGGCCTTGACCGGCTCGCTGCTGCCCTTCGGCTCGCCGAAGGCTACGCCCGAGACGCGCAGCATCAGCGCGCCGAACGCGACGAGCAGGCCGAGGATCAGCAGGAGCGCGAGCAGCGGCGCGCGCGCGAAGGTTGAGCTTACCAGCAGGAACTCGCTCATGAAGATGCCGAACGGCGGCATTCCCGCGATCGCGACCGTTCCCACCACCAAAGCCCAGCCGAGCGCCGGGTGCGTGACGGTGAGGCCGCGCAGATCGTCGAGCTTCTGTGTGCCCTTGGCCTGGGCGATATGTCCGACCGCGAAGAATATCCCAGACTTGGTTAGGCTGTGCATCGTCATGTGCAGCAGCCCCGCGAAATTCGCCAGCGGCCCGCCCATCCCAAAGGCAAAGGCGATGATCCCCATATGCTCGATCGACGAATAGGCAAACATGCGTTTGATGTCGCGGCGCCGATACAGCATGAACGCCGCGAAGATCACCGAAACGAGACCCATCGTCGCCATCAGTGGCCCGGGCGCGATCGCCCCCGGGTTGGCGGCTAGCAGCAGCTTGAAGCGCAGCACCGCGTGAAGCGCGACATTGAGCAGCAGACCCGACAGCACGGCCGAGATCGGCGTCGGACCTTCGGCGTGCGCATCTGGCAGCCAGGCATGCAGTGGCGCCAAGCCCACCTTGGTGCCGTAGCCGAGCAACAGGAACACGAAGGCCAGGTTGAGCAGCGCCGGATCGAGGCTCGACGCATGCGTGATCAGAACCGACCAGATCATCCCGTCGGGACCCTCGCCCACCACCGGGCGCGCCGCCATATAAACGAGGATCGTCCCGAACAGCGCCAGCGCGATGCCGACGCTGCCGAGAATAAAGTACTTCCACGCCGCCTCGAGCGCCTCAGGGGTGCGGTAGATGCCGACCATCAGCACCGTGGTGAGCGTCGACAACTCTATCGCGACCCACATCAGCCCGATGTTGTTCGCGAGCAGCGCCAGATTCATCCCGAACAGCAGGATCTGATACATGGCGTGGTAGAAGCGCAGGTGCGTGGGAGTCAGTTTCCCCGTCTCGAGTTCGTGCGCGATGTAGCTGGCGCTGAACACACTCGTCGTGAAGCCGACAAAGGTGTTGAGCACGATGAAGACGATGTTGAGGTCGTCGACGAGCAGATATTGACCGGGCGCGGGCTTGTGGACGAACAAGGTGAGCGCGGCGAGCAACGTCAGCAACGCCGAACCCGCGTTGATGCCCGCGGCCAGGCGATAGCTTGGCAGGAACAGCAGCAGGATCGCGGTCGCGAACGGGACCGCAAGGATCGGCGTGATGCCGTGCGCGCTCAGCCAGTCGATCGCGCCGATCACCTTTGCGCCTCGCGGACGTCGTCAAGCGCCTGGAGATCGACCGTGTCGAAGCGCTCGCGGATGCGGAACAGGAAGATGCCGATGACGATGAAGGCCACCAGCACCGAGAAGGCAACGCTGATCTCGACGACGAAGGGCATCCCCTTGGCGCCGGTGGCGGCGAGGATCAGTCCGTTCTCGAGCGACATGAAGCCGACCACCTGGCTCACCGCATTGCGCCGGGTCACCATCATCAGCAGGCCGAGGAGAACGACCGCCAGAGCAAAGGCAATATCCTCGCGCGCGAGCATGCTCGCCTCGGCGGTGACGCGCAGCACGACTACGATCGCCAGCGCGACCAGCGCCAGCCCGGCCAGCATGGTGGTGCCGACATTGACCGCGGTCTCGACTTCGCGGTGGATGCCGAGCCGGCGGATCATGCGATGCAGCGCGAACGGAATGCCGATCGCCTTGACGATCAGCGCGATCGCCGCGGTGATGTAGAGATGTGGCGCGTCCTGGACATAGGCCTGCCACGAAACCGACAGCGCCAGCACCACCGCCTGGAACGCGAACACGTTGAGCAGCGCCGATAGCCGGTCCTGATAGAGCATCATCAGGCTGACGAGCACGAGGCTGCCCGCGAGAAAATGGGCGATGTCGAAGGCGAACTTGTCCATTTTACAGGCCCCGCGACACGAAACGGAGTAAGGTGGCCAGGAAGCCGAGCATCAAGGCGGCACCGAGGAATTCGGGGACGCGGAACACGCGCATCTTTGCGATCATCGTCTCGAACAGCGCGAGCAGCGCGCCCGCGACCGCGAGCTTGGCGACATAGGCGGCGGCGCCGATCAAATGCGCGACGACCGGCGCGCCCGCCGGCGCCAGCCCCCAGGGCACGAACACGCAGGCGATCAGCGAGGCGTAGAGCAGCAGCTTGACCATCGAGGCGAGCTCGATCAGTGCGAGGTGGCGCCCGGAATATTCGAGCACCATCGCCTCGTGCACCATGGTGAGCTCGAGATGCGTCGCGGGATTGTCGACGGGCACGCGCCCGTTCTCGGCAATCGCGACGATCACCAGCGCGACTAGCGCCATGCCCAGCGACACGCGAAGCCCGATCTCGGACGAGAGCATGAGCTCGGCGATCGTCGAAAGCTGGGTCGAGCCCGCGATCAGCGCGAGCGTGAACACGATCATGATCAGCGCCGGCTCGGCAAGCGTCGCGATCATTGCCTCACGGCTCGACCCGATCCCGCCGAAGCTGGTGCCGACGTCCATGCCGGCAAGCGCCAGGAAGAAGCGCGCGCCGCCGAGCAATGCGATGATGACGATCAGGTCCGCGGACCAGCTGAACAACAGGCCGGTAGCGAAGGTCGGGATGAGCGCCGCAGCAACCCAGGTCGCCGCGAAGACGATATAGGGAACGATGCGGAACAACCACGACGCGCTTTCGGCGACGATCGCCTCCTTGCGCGCAAGCCGGATCAGGTCGCGATAGGGTTGCACGAGCGGCGGCCCCTGCCGTCGCAACAGCCGCGCCTTCACCTTACGCACCAGCCCCGTCAGCAGCGGCGCGAGCGCCAGCACCAGCAGCATCTGCGAGATCTGGACCGACAGGCCGTCGATCGTGAAGAGGCGGCTCATCCCCATGTCGCGAGGATCAGCAGGAGGATGACGAGCGCACCGAAGACGAGGCTCAGATAGCGGCGGATGGTGAGGAACTGCAAATGATTGGACCGGTCCGCGATTGCGTTGACTGCCCGCGTGACGGGATCATAGATCCATTCCCAAACGAGATCGTGCAGCGTCACGGTGAAGCGCGCCGGCTCGCCGTCGCCGGGCTGCGGCATATGCACCAGCTCGCGCGCGCGAAATACCAGGCTTCCGAACACGCGCCGGACGGGCTGAGCGAAGCTATCCGCGGTATATTGCGTCGCGGGGCTGGCGTCGGGAAAGCCGCAATCCCATGCCGGCGCCCGGCGAAGCCGGTTCGAGGCGAAACGGTGGATCGCCAACGCGGCGAGCCCCGCCGAGGAAGCGATGAAGAACAGGACGAGCAGACCGTTGTACGAGCTGCGGCTTTCGGCGACGGGCACGATCGAAAGCCATGGAATGTCGGCCTGGAGGGGCATCCGCGTGCCGACCAGCTCGCGTGCGACGGGCGCGAGCGCGTCCATGACAAGCGCTGGAAAGATACCGGCGATCAGGCAGAGCAGCGCGAGGATCGCCATCGCCGCGATCGACAGCCGGTCGACCTCATGCGCTTCGCGCGCCGCGGTGCTGCGCGACCGGCCGAGGAAGATAACGCCGACCGCGCGGACGAAGCAGGCGGCAGCGAGTGCGGCAGCAAGCGCCAGCAGTGCCCCCACGACGGGCACGAGCAGCTTCAGCGCCCATTGCGGCAGGTCGGGGCTGAGCAGGATCGACTGGAGGATCAGCCATTCCGACGCGAACCCGTTGAGCGGCGGCAATGCCGAAATCGCGACGGCGCCGACGAGGAAGAGGAGGCCGGTCGCCGGCATCCGGTTGAGGAGGCCGCCGAGCTGCTCCATCCTGCGCTCGCCGGTCGCGGTCAGCACCGCGCCCGCGCCGAAGAACAACAGGCTCTTGAACAGCATGTGGTTGAGGACGTGAAACAGCGCCGCGGTCATCGCGAGCGCGGCCGCCGCCTTCATGCCGTTGCCCCCGAACGCGAGCGCCAGCCCGAGCCCGACGAAGATCAGGCCGATATTCTCGATCGTGCTGTAGGCAAGGACGCGCTTGATGTCGTTCTGCATCAACGCATAGAGCACGCCGAGCGCCGCGGTCGCGCCGCCGATCGCGAGCACCGGTACGCCCCACCACCAGGCCGGCGGGCCAAGCAGGTCGAAGACGACGCGGATGAAACCGTAGACGGCGACCTTGGTCATCACGCCGCTCATCAGCGCGGAGACGTGGCTGGGAGCCGCCGGATGGGCGAGCGGCAGCCAGACGTGCAATGGGACGAGCCCCGCCTTGGAGCCGGCACCGAGCAAGGCGAGGCCAAGCACTATCCCGGCGAGACCGGGCGGCGCGCCGTGCGCGCGCATCGACGCGAAGGCGTATCCGCCGTCGGCACCCGCCAACAGTCCGAACGCGAGCAGCAGCGCGAGCGTGCCGATGCTCGCCATCACGATATAGACATAACCCGCCCGCCGATTGTCCGGATCGCGGTGGTGCGTCATCACCAGCGCCCAGGATGCGAGCGACATGAATTCCCAGGACAAGAGGAACGTGAAGGCGTCCGCGGCGAGCAGCACGAGGGTCATCCCCGCGAGAAAGGCTGGAAAGAAGGGTAGCACGCGGCGAGGTTCGGTCTCGTGGCGGCCGTAGCCGATGCCGTAGAGGCTGGCGGCGGCCGCGCCGAGGTTGATCACGACCAGGAAGAGCGCCGAAAGCGCATCGACGCGGAAATGCGCGCCGATCCAGGGAAGCCCGAGCGGCAGGACGATCTCGGAACCGTTTGCGGAACGGGCGATCAGGTGCGCGACCGCAAGGGCGCACCCGGCTGTGCAGACAGCCATGCTGCCGCCGTAGACTAGCCATCGGGCCCATCTGTGTCCGCCGATCACTACCGCGGCGGCGCTCATGACCAACAGAGCTGCGGCGCACCACAAAATGGCGATGATCGATCCCGTCTCGTGCATCTATGCCGCTCGTATCCCGGAAACCGCCCAGGCCTTCGTGCGGCTAACTCGGCCACCCTCCTCCCGTCCGAAAAATCGGACACCGCGACCACCTTTCTGACTGACGGCGCTGGGGGCCATGAACTCGATGCCGGCTCGATCGAGCGCGGCGACAAGCTTCATCAGCGAGTCGACGTCTCCTCGCACAATGTCGTCGCTCGCCTCCATCCGCTGGATGACCGGCACCGATAGCCCCGCCATTGTGGCAAGTTGCTGCTGATTGATGCCGAGCAGCGCCCGGGCGCTGCGCAACTGAGCCGCTCCGATCACCGCCTGTCTCTCATGATCAATGGATGCCCATGGAATGTCACGTTTGCATTGCAAATGCTTAGATGCAAGGATGGCATATTGATATATTAAACTTGCACTTTGGGCAGACACGAGCCGCGCCGAACCGGCTTCAATTCGGATAGGCCCGCAAACCGGAGCTTCGAATGCCCGATTCCGCCGAACGAAAGATACTGAATCCCGACCATGGCCGTTGGAGCCGACGCGCCGCCGCCAATGAAGACTCGGCCTTTCCCGATATCGATGACCTCATCGCCGGCAACCTGGTACTGGAGAGTCTCGAAGTCTGGCGGGAGCGCGCCAAGCGGGGGACGCTGGAACAGCGGCCAGTCTTCATTTCCGATGTCGGCAACATGCGCGCGCTGCACTTCAGCTGGCACTCCGCGCAGAGCGAGATGAACCTGCTCGATCCGATCGCGCTGACGGCCGATTACACGCGGGTGATGATGGGATTCCTCCTGTTCAATCCGCGCCCGGCAAGGATCGAGATGATCGGACTGGGCGGCGGATCGCTCCCCAAATTCTGCCATCACGTCTTGCCGGACACAGATATTACGGTGGTGGAGATCAGCCCGAAGATCATCGGGCTCCGTGATGAATTCTCTATCCCTCCCGACGATCACCGCTTCAGGGTGATATGTGCAGACGGGGCGGATTTCGTGCTGCGCGAAGGCGCTGCGCCAGACATCCTGCTGATCGACGGTTTCGACGAATTCGGGCAACCTCCTCGGCTCTGCAGCCCGGAATTCTACGAACATTGCTACGAGCGCCTCGCCCCCGGCGGGCTGATGGTCGTCAACCTCTGGGGCGGCGGCAAGCTCAATCGGCGCTACACCGAGCGCATCCGGCAAAGCTTCGCTGGAAACATAAGCTCCATCCCGACCGAGCGCGGCTTCAACCGCGCCGTGATCGGCCGCAAGGGCGTCAAGCTGGCCTTGTCTCGGGCCGAGCTTGCCGAGATGGCCGGGTCATTCGGAAAGGGGCATGCAGCCTTCCTGCCATCGGTCGGCGAGCGCATTTGCCGGCAACTCGATCGAGGAATGTAGAGAGAGGCCAGCCCCACCGCGATACTGGGATTGACCCCTGCCTATTCATGTATAGTACATGCATCTAGAGGGATCAATCTTGAATCGAGCCACTCAGGAGCAAGGCCGATGATCACGTCAGCACAGATGCGCGCCGCGCGCGCGCTGCTCGGGGTCGATCAGCGCGAGCTCGCCACGATGGCGGGGCTTTCGCTACCCACCATCCAACGCATGGAGGCCTCAGGCGGCCAGGTGCGGGGCATCATCGACACGCTGATGAAGGTAATCGAGGCGCTCGAGGGCGCGGGCGTCGAGCTGATCGGCGAGAACAGCCCAAGCACCGGCTCCGGCCGCGGCGTGCGCCTGCGCGAAAGCAAGGGTCGCCTGGTCGGGCGCATCAACGGATCCAGCCAGACTGCCTCGGCGCCGGAGGCCGCAGCTTAAACGGCCGCAAAATAGCAGAGCCTAACGCTTCCGCACGAACTCCGCGCGCAGCACGAGTCCCTTGATCCCTTCGTAGCGGCAGTCGATCTCCTGCGGATCGCCGGTCAACCGGATCGACTTGATCACCGTGCCGCGCTTCAGCGTCTGCCCCGCGCCCTTGACCTTGAGATCCTTGATCAGGGTCACGCTGTCGCCGTCGGCGAGCGTATTGCCGACCGCGTCGCGTACTTCGACGCCGTCGCTCGACCGACTACTCTTGTCCGCCGCCTCGGCGGCGCTGATCCACTCGCCGCTCGCTTCGTCGTAGACATATTCCTCGCTGTCGCCAGCCATCGCGGGCCCTTCCGGCTTGTGTGTCGATCTTCCCGTAGAGACGATCGACGGGAGAGCAAACCACCTTACGGTGCCAGCTGCGCGAAAATGTCGCGCAGGTCGTTGAGATCGAGCGGCTTGGGCAGCACGAAGTCGACGTGCGCGGGCGGTGCGTCGCCGGTTCCCATGCGGCGCCCCCAGCCGGTCAGCAGAACCACGGGCGTTTCGGGGAACAGCTCCTTGGCCGCGCGCGCGACCTGGTTGCCGTCAACATAGGGCATGCCGAGATCGGTGATCACGACATCGAAGCTCTCGTCTGCCTCAAGGGCCGCTCGCAAGCTGTCGATCCCCGCCTGGCCGCCATCGGCTGCGGTGATGTCGTGGCCCTTGAGCCTGAGGACGACCGCGGTCGAGTTGAGCACCGCGGGATCATCGTCGACCAGCAGTACGCGTAGCGGCCTGCCATCGTCCACCACGCGCGCACGCTGGGCGCCGGCCTCCGCCTTGACGGCGACAAAGTCGAGGCGAACGCGCGTGCCCTCGCCGGGCGCGCTGTCGATCGAAAGCTCGGCCTTGTGGCGCTGCGCCGCGCCCTGCACCATCGCCAGCCCGAGCCCGGTGCCGCGCTCGCCTTTCGTCGTGAAGAAGGGTTCGAGACAGCGGCGCTGCGTGTCCTCGTCCATGCCAGGGCCGGTGTCGCCGACCTCGAGGCGTACCCCCGGCTTGCCGTTGGGCAGCGCTTGCAGCGTCTTGGTCCTGATCGTGATCGTGCCGCCTTCGGGCATGGCATCGACGGCATTGAAGATGAGGTTGGTCAGCGCCTCGCGCAGCTCCGCCGCGCTCCCCATCGCGCGCGGCAGGTCGGCTTCGAGCGCGGTGGATACCGTTACCACTACTCCGCGCTGCTGCGGCATATCGCTCCAGCGCGCTCGCGTCAGCTCGACGACCTGCAGCGCCAGCGCGTTCAAATCGACCGGTTCGACCTCCGCGTCGGCGTCGGTGGGGCGATAGAAATCCCGCATCCGGCCGACCGTAGCGGCGATGTCCTTAACGACGCGCTGAACGATCTCGAGATAGTCGCGCACCTCGGGGGCGACCTCGATGTCGCGCTCGAGCAGCGACTGCGTATAGACCGCGACTGGCGAGATCGCGTTGTTGATGTCGTGGGCGATACCGCTCGCCATCTGTCCGATCGCGCGCAGCCGCTCCTGCTCGAGCACCGCCTGCTGCGTCTGACGGAGATCGTCATAGGCGTTTTGCAGGCTGTCGCGCAGCTGCGCCTGGTTCGCTGCGAGCGCGACATGCTCACCGAGTTGCCTGAGAAACTCACAGTCGCTGCTCAGGAAGTTTTCCTCGACCTTCCTCGCCGCAATAACCACTCCGAACACCTGGTCTTCGATCATCAGCGGCGCGGCGACGAATGAGCGCAGGCCCTGGCGCGCAAGCCGTTGCGGGAAGGGGAAGTCGACGTCGCGGATGTCGGGCTCATAGACCAGCGCGCCGCCAACGCAGCGCGACAGCCCGTTCTCGTCGATCGGCACCTCGGCGCGTTCGGTCATCCCGAGCTCGCGCCCCAACGCCGCGCTGCCCGCGCCGACATGCTCGACCGTGAGGAAGTGCCCGACCGGATCATGGCGGCAGAAGCAGACGAAATCGGCAGGAAGGCGGTCTTCGAGCGCGCGGACCGCCACCTGGAAGATGCTCGCCGTATCGAGGCGCTGGCCGACTGCGCGGGTGATCTCCTCCAGCAGGTGCAGGCGATCCAGCTGAGTCCGAAGCCGCGCCTCCGCCGTCTTGCGCTCGGCGATGTCGCGGACGAAGGCCGTGAAACTGACCGTGTCGCCCGCGTGGATCGGTGTGATCGACAGCTCGACCGGAAATTCCCGGCCGCTTCGGTGAAGGCCCTCGACCTCGAACCTTTTTCGCGCCTCCCCGGTGACAAGGTAGCGCTCCAGCCCCTGGCGGTGCGCTTCGCGATAGCGCGCGGGCATGATGACTTCGTCTACGGGGCGTTCCAGCACCTCGTCGCGGGCCCAGCCGAACGTCCTCTCGGCTTGCGCGTTCCAGCCGGTGATCGCGCCGGCGGTCGATCGTCACGACCGCGTCGAGCGCGGATTCGACGACCAGGCGATGGCGTTGCTCGCTCGCGAGAAGCGCGACAGTGCGCTCGGCGACGCGCGCGTCGAGCTCGCGATTGAGTTCTGTCAGCTCGCGCTCCGCCTCGCGGCGGCGCGCGGTGTCCGCCGCGCCGATCTGGGTCAGGTTGAACACGAGGAGCGTATCGCCGACGAACTTTCCCCAATGCGCGACCATCGCAACTGTGTCGCTGGGCGCACGCGAATAGAGCATGACACCATGCGCGATCGCCAGGATGAGGGCGGTGAGCGCGACCGCGCGAGCGATCTCCGATTCATCGCGATACTTCCAATAGGCCGCCCCGACCGCCACCCAGAGCAGCGGCACGAGGAACAGGCTCGGCCGCGTGATCCACAGGAAACCGGGCTCGGTGTAACGCGAAACCGACAGGAAGATCGCGGCCAGCATGATCGCGAGCAGCACGAGCCCCGCCGCGAAGGGCAGAGCGTGCCAGCGCGGCCGGTTGCGCAGCACCAGCGCCGCTCCCACTCCGATCGGCAGCAGATGCGCGGGCGGCCCCCAGGTTCCTGCGCGAAACCGCACATCCGCTTCGGCTCCGCCGCCGCCCAGCCAGCCGAGCACCGCAACTACGTGCAACAACTCGCCGATGGCAAGCGTCGCGAAGGAAATCGCCAGGAACAACGGCCAGCTCTGGTCGGTTCGCCGGCTGATGTCCCAGAGCAGCAGCGCGACCAGCGCTCCGGTCAAGGCGACGCTGGTGTCGAGGATTGTGTGGAGCGAGGGATCCTGCGCCCCGAAATGAAACATCGCTGCCCCGCCAAGTGCCAAGGCGGCAAACGCGACGGCGAGATTCGCCGAAAAGCTGAGCGCGATCGGCGCGCGTGCGGTTGTACTGGCCTCGACAGCCATAATCCCTCCCCTTGGCGGACCGCTGCGCCTCGGCCATCGGAGTCGGGGGCTACTACAGCATTCGCTTCGATGCAGCGAAGCATAAGTCCGCCGACAGAAGGCTGCAAGTATAGACGAGCAGGATGCTTGCGCTCCTGCAACAATCTGCAGATGCAATTTCTCGTTCAACCACGGCGCCCGTAGTTCAATTCCGGGCCCCAAAGGTTCTTCGATATCGGGCTTAGGCGCGGGCGCGTTCGAGAAAGCTGCGATCATGGAAGATCGTCACATTGCAAGAGACCGCGTTCCGGGCTGGGCGTGCGGTCAGTTCGTAGTCTGCGACCGATCTTTCGGCCAACAAGCACCCGATCCCCGTTTCCGCTCTGTCGGGTTTCCCTCAGGGGGTTGAATCCGCACTGAGCGACTACCTGGCCAGCTCACACCGGCTCGCGTCGATGGGTCACGTCGCGAATCCACGTAAGAGCGCGGATCGCGCGCGGCCAGCCAAGCGTCGTGATCGCCAGATAGGCGACGTGCTCGAGCTCCTCGCGCTGCAGCCCCTCGGCAAGCCCGCGCCGGCAGTGCGAGTGTGTCGCGCCCTCCGAATCGGCTCCGATCGCGAGCGCGAGATTAACGAGGCGGCGCGCGCGCTCGTCGAGCGGCCCCGCATCGCCGGCCGCGGCGCCGAGCTTTTGAAAGGCCTCCCAGACTTCGGGCTTGTCGCGGGCGACGCCGCCGGCTGCGCCCGGAAGCGCCACCTCCGGAGCATCGGTAAGCTCGCTCGATTTGGTCTGCGTCATGGTTGCGCTCCTCGCTCGCGGTCGGCCGGCATCGCGTTGCGACGCTTCAAGCTCGCGGCGAAGGTGGCCGCAAGCTCAAGTCGGTTGGCATAACCCAATGACGCGGTGAATCAACTTGAGCAGCGTCAGTGAAATCGGTGTCTATCCAATCCGGTCACGCGTCCTTGCCGTGGAATCGGCGACCGGCGCATGGCTCGATCCGCACCCACCACCGCATTCGGCCGCGAGATTGGCTTTCATGATCTCGGCAAGCGCCGCCTGTGCCGGGTCCGATGCATCGCGCGCCGCGGAAATCAGCCGGGTCCAATGTTCGTCGGTCGCGCGATTGACGAAGTCGGCCACGACCGCGCGCACATAGGCTGAGGGCTCCATGCCGGTCGCCGAGGCTGTGTCGCGAAGCTGCTCCGCGATTTGCGGATCCGTCGCTTCGAGCCAGGGCACGAGCCGCTCGGCCGCCAATCCATCACCGATCAGATCGCCGAGGCAGGCCGAACCTTCCGTCACGCCGCCGCGCTCGTCGAATGCCAGCGCGATCCCCTTGCCGCTCGCCGCTTCGGCGAGCGCAGCGACGTAGCGCGAGGCGGCAACGGTCCAGGCGCGACTTTCGAGGTGGAGCCGGATCTGTTCGGAGGCGATGTCGAACGGCAGGTCGCCTCCCTCGATGCGGCGTTCGAGCTTGAGGAGGTGCCAGCCGAAACGCGAGCGAACCGGTTCTGCGGCAACCTGGCCGGGCGCGAGCCCGAGCAGAGCATCCTCGACTTCCCCTACCAGATCGCCACGCCGAAGCTGGCCCAGCGAGCCGCCGGTTGCACCCGACGGACAAGCCGAATGCGCGCGAGCCAGCTCGGCGAAGCTGCTGCCGTTTTCGGCGACGGCCCCCATCAGCCGCAGCGCGGTGGCATAGGCCTCCAGCACGGCGGGCTCACCGCCACCGCGCGGCTCGATTAGGATATGAGAGGCTTCGTACAACTCGGGGCTGCGGAATTTCGCGCGCTGACCATCATAGACCCGGCGGCATTCGGCATCAGTCGGCGGTGTGATCTCGATTTCCGCATCGAGCACCGCGCGCACCAAGGCGGCTTCCGCAGTTTCCTCGCGGCCGTCCTCGTCGAGTTCGGGCTCGGGCGCGAGGCCAAGCTCGGCGGCCCGGTGAAGCAGCAGCGCCTTGGTCGCCAGTGCATGGCCCGCGGCGGCGCGGGCCTCTCCGATCGATCGCCCGGGATGGTTCTGCGCTTCCTTGGCGATCAGCGCCTCGGGAATCTCGACACCGTGGACCACGATCGCGCGCATCATCTCGCTCCAATCTCGGGGTAGACGGGCGCCGCAGCGTGCGGGCGCGGCGGGATCGTCCGTTTCGTCCGCACAACCTGCCACCCGCGGCGGCCGAGGTACCAGACCGGCGCCGAGAGCATGTGAACGAGGCGGGTGAACGGGAACACCAGCAGGATCGTTATCCCGAGCACGAGGTGCGCCTTGAAGATCGGATGCACGTCCGAAACAACGTCGGCGATACCGGGCTGGAAGGTGAACACGCCTTGCGCCCAGACCATGAACTTGAGCATCTCATGTCCGTCGAGGTGCTGGGCGGAGACAGGAATCGTCGCGAGACCGAGGCTGAGCTGGAGCATCAGAAGCACCAGGATGGCGATGTCGCTGAAGCTCGAGGTTTTGCGGATGCGCGCGTCGAACAGCCGGCGGTGGAGCAGCAGCAACCCGCCGGCGAGGCAGAGCAGGCCGGCAATGCCGCCCGCCGCCATCGCCAGTATCTGCTTGGCGCCGTGCGGCACGCCCAACGCGTCGAATACCCAAATCGGCGTGAGCAGGCCGACGAAATGCCCGGCGAAGATGGTCAGCACGCCGACGTGGAACATCACCGACCCGGCGACGAGCTGCTTGCGGCGGAGCAACTGCGATGAGCCCGAGCGCCAGGTGTATTGCTCGCGATCGAAGCGGATGACCGAACCCACCACGAGCACCGTCAACGCGATATAGGGATAGATGCCGAACAGGATCTGATTGAGGTCCATCGCTTCCTCCTCAGGCGACCGCGCCGGCGCCGTGGCGCGACGCGGGAGGGACGGCCATCGCGCCCACCAGCGCCTCGGCCTTGGGGCAGCCCGTCTCGGCGGGCCCGAAGGTCACCGCGGTTTCGGCCCAGAGCTTGTCCATCGCTTCCAGATCGCCTGGATCGTCGTCGGGCTCCTGCATCAGCGCCGCGAGCGCCTCGGCATCCGCAGGGTCGCCCGCGAGCGCACTCAGTGCGCCGAAGACCGCGCGATAGGGGCTGTCGCGCTTGTGAAGCCGTTCCCCAAGCGCGGCGAGCACATGCGAGGCCTCGCCGAGCAGCGATGCCGCTTCGGCGTCGGGCAAGGTCGAGAGGAATTCGAGGAACACTGGCAGATGATCCGGCAGCTCGTTCGCGGAGAGTTCGAGGCCGCGGCTGCGATAGAGTTCTAGCAACGCGACCATCGCCGGGCCGCGTTCGCGGCTTTCGCCGTGGACATGCTCATACAGGTTGAGCGAGAGCGAGCGCGTGCGGTCGAACAGCCAGACATAGCGTTCCTGGACGTCGAAGATGTCGCCCGCCGTGAGATCGCCCGCGAGCCGCGCGAGTGCGCGCCGGATGGGGGCGGGGACCAGCGCCTCGGCCTCGATCGCCTCGATCGCGGCCGGGGCAAGTGCCTGTACCTCGGGGGTGGGATAGCGCAGCAGCAGCGCGAGCGCGCGATAGGTGAGGGCCATCGTCAGAGCTCCATCGGGGTTTTGGCGTGGACCAGCTTGCTTGGGCGCTTGTTGGGTCCGAACATCCCGATCTTGGTGTGCCCGTCCGAACAACCGTTGCCGAAGGTGAAGCCGCACCCGCCGCGCAGCCCATAGGCGTCCTCGGCATTCTCGCGGTGCGTGGTCGGGATGACGAAGCGATCCTCGTAATTGGCGATCGCCATGTAGCGGTACATGTCCTCGATCTGCGCCGCGGTTAGCCCAACGCGCTCCGCGGCGGGATGGTCGATGCGGTGCTCGACGGTCTTGGCGCGCATGAAGCTGCGCATCGCGAGCATACGCTCGAGCGCGAGCACCACGGGCGGCTCGTTGCCGGCGGTGAGCAGGTTGGCGAGGTATTTGACCGGGATGCGGAGCGAACGGACGTCGGGCATCTCGCCGTCCATCTCGAGTGCGCCCGATGCCGCCGCCGACTGGATCGGCGACAAGGGCGGCACGTACCAGACCATCGGCAGCGTGCGGTATTCGGGGTGAAGCGGGAATGCGACCTTCCAGTCGATCGCCATCTTGTAGACCGGGCTCTTGCGCGCCGCCTCGAGCCACGCCTCGGGCACGCCGTCGGCACGCGCCTGGGCGATCACGGCGGGGTCGTTGGGATCGAGGAAGACATCGAGCTGCGCTTGGTAGAGATCTTTCTCGTCCGGGGTCGAGGCGGCGGCCTCGATCCGGTCGGCGTCATAGAGCAGCACGCCGAGATAGCGGATGCGCCCGACGCAGGTCTCCGAGCACACCGTCGGCTGGCCGACTTCGATCCGCGGGAAGCAGAAGGTGCACTTCTCCGATTTCCCCGAGCTCCAGTTGTAATAGATCTTCTTGTAGGGGCAGGCCGAGACGCACATCCGCCAGCCGCGGCATTTGTCCTGGTCGATGAGAACGATGCCGTCCTCCTCGCGCTTGTAGATCGCGCCCGACGGGCACGCCGCGACGCAGGTCGGATTGAGGCAATGTTCGCACAGCCGGGGGAGATACATCATGAAGGTGTTCTCGAACTGGCCGTAGATCTCCTTCTCCACGCCTTCGAAGTTGGCATCTTCCGAGCGCTTGGCGAACTCGCCGCCCAGGATTTCCTCCCAGTTCGGACCGCGCTCGATTTTCTCGATCCGTTCGCCGGTGATCTTCGAGCGTGGCCGCGCGGTCGGGAACGCCTTCATCTCGGGCGCGGTCTGGAGGATGCCGTAGTCGAAATCGAACGGCTCGTAATAGTCGTCGAGCTCGGGAAGGTCGGGGTTGGCGAAGATCTTCGAAAGGATGCGCCACTTAGCGCCCATCCGGGGCTCGATCTTGCCGTTGGCCTTGCGCCGCCAGCCGCCGTTCCAGCGCCTCTGGTTCTCCCAGTCGCGCGGGAAGCCGGTGCCGGGCTTGGTCTCGACGTTGTTGAACCAGGCGTATTCGACGCCTTCGCGGTTGGTCCACACGTTCTTGCAGGTGACCGAGCAGGTGTGGCAGCCGATGCACTTGTCGAGGTTCAAGACCATGCCGATCTGGGCGCGGACCTTCATTTCGCGAACTCCTGGGCGGCACGCGCTTCGTCGAGCCAGTCGACGTGCGCCATCTTGCGGACGATCACGAACTCGTCGCGATTCGATCCGACCGTGCCGTAATAGTTGAAACCATAGGCGAGCTGGGCATAGCCGCCGATCATGTGGGTGGGCTTGAGCACCGTGCGGGTGCACGAGTTGTGGATGCCGCCGCGCCGGCCGGTGATCTCCGATCCCGGCGTGTTCACGATCTTCTCCTGCGCGTGATACATGAAGGTCGTGCCTTCGCGGATGCGCTGCGAAACGACCGCGCGCGCGGTCAGCGCGCCGTTGGCGTTGAACACCTCGATCCAGTCGTTGTCGACGATCCCCGCCTTCTTCGCGTCGACCTCCGACAGCCACACCACCGGCCCGCCGCGGTTGAGCGTGAGCATCAGCAGGTTGTCGCTATAGGTCGAGTGGATGCCCCATTTCTGGTGCGGCGTGATGAAATTGAGGACGATCTCCGCCTCGCCGTTGGGCTTGCCGCCCTGGACATAGGTGGTCTTGAGGTCGATTGGCGGGCGATAGACGCACAGCGCCTCGCCGAACGCGCGCATCCACAGATGATCCTGATAGAGCTGCTGGCGCCCGGTGAGCGTGCGCCACGGGATCAGCTCGTGGACGTTGGTGTAGCCCGCGGTGTAGCAGACATGCTCGCTCTCGATCCCCGACCAGGTCGGCGAGGTGATGATCTTGCGCGGCTGGGCGACAAGATCACGGAAGCGGATCTTCTCGTCCTCCTTGGGCGCGGCGAGATGGGTGTGGTCGCGGCCGGTCTGCTTGCCGAGCGCCGCCCAGGCCTTGACCGCGACCTCGCCGTTGGTCTCGGGCGCGAAGGTCAGGATCGTCTCGCAGGCGTCTATGTCGCTGTCGATCCGCGGCAGGCCCTGCGTCACTCCGGGTTCGAGCACTTCGCCGTTCAATGCCTTGAGGAACTCGACCTCGTGGGTCGTATCCCAGCCGATGCCCTTGCCGCCGTTCCCTGCCTTGGCGAGCAGTGGACCCAATGCGGTGAAGCGCTTGTAGGTATTGGGATAGTCGCGCTCGACCACGCTGATCTGCGGCATCGTCTTGCCGGGGATCGCCGGGCACTCGCCCTTGGACCAGTCGGCAACGTCGAACGGCTGGGCGAGCTCGGCGGCGCTGTCGTGCTGGATCGGGGTCAGCACCACGTCGGTCTCGACCCCGAGCACTTCGGGCGAGACCTCGGAAAATGCCCTGGCGATCGCCTTGAAGATCTCCCAGTCCGACCTGGCTTCCCATGAGGGGTCCACCGCCGCGCCGAGCGGGTGGATGAAGGGATGCATGTCGGAAGTGTTGAGGTCGTTCTTCTCGTACCAGGTCGCGGTCGGCAGGACGATGTCCGAATAGACCGCGGTGGTGGACATGCGGAAGTCGAGCGTCACCAAGAGGTCGAGCTTGCCCTCGGGTGCCTGGTCGCGCCAAACGACGTCCTTGGGCTTCTGCCCGCCAGTCTCGCCCAGATCCTTGCCCTGCAGGCCATGGTCGGCACCGAGAAGGTGCTTGAGGAAATATTCGTGGCCCTTGCCCGACGAGCCGAGCAGGTTCGAGCGCCACACGAACATGTTGCGCGGCCAGTTGGCGGGATCGTCGGGGTCCATGCACGACATCTTGACCGCGCCGCTCTCGAGCGCCGCGAGCGTGTGCTCCTTGGGGTCCAGGCCGGCCGCCTTGGCCTCGCGCCCCAGTTCGAGCGGATTGCGCTGGAGCGCGGGCGCCGAAGGCAGCCAGCCGAGCCGCTCGGCCTTGGCGTTATAGTCGATCATCGATCCGTCCCACGTGCCCTCAGGCGCGGTGGGGGAAAGGATCTCGCGCATCGCCACCGTCTCGTAGCGCCACTGGCCGGTGTGCGCATAGAAGAAGGAGGTGCTGTTCTGCTGGCGCGGCGGGCGGGCCCAGTCGGTCGCGAAGGCTAGCGGCGCCCAGCCGGTCTGCGGGCGGAGCTTCTCCTGCCCGACATAATGCGACCAGCCGCCGCCCGACTGGCCGATGCAACCGCACATCACCAGCATGTTGATCGCGGCGCGGTAATTCATGTCCATGTGGTACCAATGGTTCATCGCCGCCCCGATGATCACCATCGACCTGCCGTTGGTCTTCTCGGCGTTGCCCGCGAAGCCGCGCGCGACCGCGACGATTTGGTCGCGCGGCACCGAGCTGATCGCCTCGGCCCAGGCCGGCGAATAGGGCTGCACATCGTCGTAGCTCGCCGGCATGTGCTCGCCGCCGAATCCCTGGTCGACGCCATAGTTGGCGAGCAGCAGGTCGTAGACGCAGGCGATCAATGTCTCGCCCTCGGATAGCATCATCCGCTTGACCGGAATGTTGCGCGCCAGCACGTCGGGATGGTCGGTCATCGCGAAGCCGTTGGTCGCGGCGCCGCCGAAATAGGGGAAGCGGACCGGCACGACATCGTCGTGGATCCCCTTGAGGCCCAGCCTGAGCACGGTGTCGCTGCCGGCGGCCTTCTCCTCGAGGTTCCACTTGCCGTCCTCGCCCCAGCGGAAGCCGATCGAGCCGTTGGGGACGACGACCTCGCCGGTCGCCTCGTCGATCGCGACGGTCTTCCATTCGGGGTTGTTGGCCTCGCCCAGCGAAGCGTCGAACTCGGAGGCGCGCAGCAGCCGTTCGGGGACATAGCCGTCGCCCTGCTTCACCAGCCGGACGAGCATCGGCATGTCGCTGTACTTGCGGACATAGTCGCGGAAATAAGGGACCTGCCGGTCGACGTGGAACTCCTTGAGGATGACATGGCCGAAGGTCATGCCGAGCGCGGCGTCGGTCCCCTGCTTCACCGCCAGCCACAGGTCTGCGAACTTGGACGCTTCCGAATAGTCGGGGCAGATCACCACCGACTTGGCGCCGCGATAGCGCGCCTCGGTGTAGAAATGCGCGTCGGGCGTGCGGGTTTGGGGGACGTTCGAGCCCCAGAGGATCAGGAAGCCCGAATTGAACCAGTCGGCGCTCTCGGCGACGTCGGTCTGCTCACCCCAGGTCTGGGGTGACGCGGGCGGCAGGTCGCAATACCAGTCGTAGAAGGAACCGCACACGCCGCCGATCAGCTGTAAGTAGCGCGCGCCGGCCGCATAGGAGACCATCGACATCGCCGGGATCGGCGAGAAGCCGAAGATGCGGTCCGGGCCCCATTGCTTGATCGTATGCGCGTTGGCCGCGGCGATGATCTCGGTCGCCTCGGCCCAGGTCGCGCGCACCATGCCGCCCGAACCGCGCATGCGGGTGTAGGAGGCGCGGAGCGCGGGGTCGGCCTGGATCGAGGCCCAGGCGGCGACCGGCGCCAGTGTCGCGCGCGCCGCGCGCCATGCCTTCAGTAGCCGCCCGCGGATCAGCGGGTGCTTCACCCGGTTCGCCGAATAGAGATACCAGGAATAGCTCGCGCCGCGCGCGCAGCCGCGCGGCTCGTGGTTGGGCAGCTCGGGCCGCGTGCGCGGATAGTCGGTCTGCTGCGTCTCCCAGGTGACGATCCCGCCCTTGACGTATATCTTCCACGAGCAGGAGCCGGTGCAGTTCACGCCATGGGTCGAGCGCACGATCTTGTCGTGCTGCCAACGGTCCCGATAGGCCTGCTCCCAGGTCCGGTCGTCGTTGTTCATCACGCCATGGCCGTCCGAGAACAATTCGGTCTTGCGCGTGAAGAAAGCGAGGCGGTCGAGCGTGTGACTCATCGGCGATCCTGAATTGCGCAGCGTCAATGCGACGATGCGGACAGTCCGGGATGATATCGTTGATCTAGCTCAACGCCTCTACGTGATGTCCACAAGAGTAATGCGTGACTTGGATCACGTACACTGAAGGCCAGTCATATGGCCCCAGGAGCGACCTCACAATGCACGATGCAGGCCCGATTGCTGCCCGAACGGTGCCGCCGGCAACCGTCATGGAGGCGTTGCAATCGGTCCCCTGGCTCGGCACGGTCGCGCTCGCGACCTTCGAGCGCCTTTCCGCACAGGCCATGGTGATGCGGTTCCCCAAGGGCGCACAGATCTTCGACCAGGCCGAGACCCCTGCCTTCGGCCAGTTCTTGCTGGCCGGTTCGATCGAACTGCTTGCCATTCGCGGAGACGAGCAGACGCTGGTCGAGCTCGTCCGGCCGATCGACGCGCTATTGCCGGCCGCGGTGCTTGGCACTTTGCCTTATCTGGTCAGAGCGCGGGTGCGCGAGGATGCGGTGCTGCTGTTGGTGCAGGCCGAGGCGTTTCGCGCAGCGGTCGCCGCCGACCACGCCCTGTGCCTTGCCATGCTAGCCTGTCAGGCGACGCAGTTTCGGCGACAAATGAAGCTTGCCAAGGCGATTCGCTTGCGATCCGCCGAGGAGCGCGTGGGGGGCTTCATGCTCGCGCTCGCCGAATCGCGGCCGAGCAGCCGTGAAATCCGCCTGCCGCTCGAGAAGCGCCAGATCGCCTCGCAGCTGGGCATGACGCGCGAGACACTATCGCGGACACTCCCGGCACTTGCCGCATATGGCCTGCGCATCGCTGGCGACCGGCTGCATGTCGACGATCTCGCCGCCGCACGCGCGGCCTTTCCCTACGATCCGCTCATAGACGGCCGCGACGAGATCCGGCCGCTGCCGCCTGGAGACTTGCAATGACATTCACCGAACCCGCCCGCGGCCGCGCGCTCGCGGTGCTGCTGGTCTCAACGCTGGCCTTCGCGGTCACCTTCGCGTCGTGGATGATGCTCGGCGTCACCGGCATACCGATCCGCAAGGCGCTGGGGCTCAACGCCTCTGAATTCGGGCTGCTGACAGCGACGCCGATCCTGACGGGCGCGCTGCTGCGACTGCCCTTCGGGATCTGGACCGACCGCTTCGGCGGCCGTGCTGTGATGACCATGCTGCTCGTCGGCAGCGCCGTGCCGCTGTGGCTGTCTTCATACGCCACGGCATTTTGGCAGTTCATCGCGATCGGGCTGGCGCTCGGCGTGGTCGGCGCGACCTTCTCGGTCGGTACGCCCTATGTCGCGCGCTTCTTCCCCAGGAGCCGCGGCTTCGCGATGGGCGTGTTCGGCGCGGGCGTGAGCGGGGCTGCGGTCAACATGTTCGTGGCGCCATATCTCGTCACCCATTTCGGCTGGCAGAGCGTGCCGCGCGTCTATGCGATCAGCCTGATCGCCGTCGCGGTCCTGTTCCGGCTCGTCGCGCTGCCCGATCCGGGCCGGAACGCCAATCCGCCCTCGCTCCGCGCGCAATTCGGCGTGCTGCGCGACCCGCGCGTCTGGAAATACTGCCAATATTATTCGATCGTGTTCGGCGGCTTCACGTCGCTCTCGATCTGGATGCCGCAGTATTTCCTCAATCAGTATCAGCTGCCGATCGCGCGGGCGGCGTTGCTTGCCGCGTGCTTCTCGCTGCCGGGTGGCATGCTGCGCGCGGCCGGCGGGTGGCTGTCCGATCGCTTCGGCGCGCAGAGCGTGACCTGGTGGGTGCTGTGGGCGGCCTGGGTCTGTCTGTTCCTGCTCTCCTATCCGCAGACCGATTTGATCATCCACACGGTGCGCGGCCCGCTCGCCTTCCATATCGGACTGCCGGTCTGGGCGTTCGCCGGGCTGCTGTTCGTGCTCGGCGTGAGCTTCGCCTGCGGGATGGCATCGACCTTCAAATACATCGGCGACGATTTTCCGGCGAACATGGGCGTCGTCTCGGGGATCGTCGGCATGGCCGGCGGGCTCGGCGGCTTCCTGCTCCCGATCCTGTTCGGCGCGCTGCTCGACCTGACCGGTGTGCCCTCGAGCGCCTTCATGCTGCTTTACGGAATCGTCTGGGTCTCGCTAATCCTGCTCTATGTAACCGAGATCCGCCGCATCCCGCTAATGGCGGCGAGGGCAGCGGCATGACCGATGGAGCCACCATTCGCCGCGAGCGGCTTGCCGCCAGCCCGGCGTTTCTTCGCGGCGGTTTCAGACCCTTCTTCCTCGGCGGCGCGATCTGGGCAATTGCGGTCCTTGTCTTCTTTGTCGGCGCTCTCAGCGGCTCTGTCACGTTGCCGACAGCGTTCGACCTAATCGGCTGGCATCGCCACGAGATGCTGTTCGGGTATCTCGCCGCAGTGATCGCGGGTTTCCTGTTGACGGCGATTCCGAACTGGACCGGACGGCTGCCGATCGCCGGGGCGCCGCTCGCCGCTCTAGCCGGGCTCTGGCTCGCGGCACGGATCGCCGTGCTCTGTTCGGCCATGATTGGCGCGGCGGTCGCGGCGGTGCTCGATGTCGGTTTCCTGCTCGCGCTCGCCTTCGTCGGCGCGCGCGAGGTGCTCGCCGCCAAGAACCGCAACCTACCCGTGGTCGCGATAGTGCTGCTGCTCGCGCTCGCGGATGGCCTAGACCACGCCGAAGCCATGGGCGCGGCGCTGCTCCCCGGAGTAGGTTATCGGTTTGCGATCGCGCTCATCGTGACGATGATCGGGCTGATCGGCGGCCGTATCGTGCCGTCGTTCACGCGCAACTGGCTGGCGAAGCAGGTCGGCCGAGGATCGCTGCCTGGGCAACCGACCCGATTCGACGTAGCGGTGCTCGCATGGAACGCCGCAGCGATGGTCGCCTGGGCACTGGGGCCGGATTCGCTCTGGAGCGGTTATGCGCTGCTGGCCGCCGGAGCGGCGCAGGCCGCACGGCTCGTGCGCTGGCGCGGATATCGGACGATCCGCGAGCCGATCGTGCTGATCCTGCATATCGCCTATCTTTGGGTTCCGATCGGACTTGTGCTGCTGGGTCTGAGCATCGTGACCGGGAAGGTACAGGCGTCCGCCGCGCTGCACGCGCTGACCGCAGGCGCGATGGCGGGGATGACGCTGGCGGTGATGACCCGGGCGACGCGCGGCCACACCGGACGCGATCTCGTCGCAGGTCCGCTTACCATCACGCTGTATCTGCTGATCACGCTGGCGGCGGCGATCCGGGTCGCTGCGCCGCTATTGCCCATTGACTATATGATCGCAATCCATCTTGCCGCGTGCGGCTGGATCGGCGCCTTCGCCCTGTTTCTGATCGCCTATGGACCGATGCTCGCCTTGCCCCGTGTGGATGGCAAGCTCTAGCCAGCCTGCCCAGCGTGCCGAAGGATTTTCCCAAGTCGGGATGACCGGGCGAGCAGTGAACTGCTCGTCTCGTCCATTCCATCCTTTCGACGTCATCCCGGAATACAGTCTTGTACTTCCTTGCCCCCGCTCGGCTCAGCATCCGGATCTAGGACGAAACGGGATTTGGGGACGAGAACCCGGGCGTCGATCCCGATCGCGCCAAGCCGATCGCAAAGCGCCGTCAGATCCACGCGCGGCATGCCGAACGCATCGCGCCATTTGGCGTGCGGCTCGAACAGGATCGCGCGTCCGGCACCGCAGGCGCGCAGCAGGTCGGGCATGGCAGCCTCGTCCCCCGGCTCGACTCCGGCAAGCGCGACGACGAGCTTCGGCGACCCGCCCGCGTCCTCCGGATCGCAGAAGCGATGCAAGCCCTCGCCATAGGCAATGACCTGCCGCCTGCCGAAGTTGATACGGAACCCGATCATGGGGCCGGCAGTAGGGCCGGACAGACCCGCCAAGGCGATCTTCATCGCCAGCCCAGGCCGCGAGGCGAGCTGGGCGGCATGTCTGATGTTGCGCGCAAATCCGCCGGGCAGCAGCGGCAAATGCGTCCATTCGAAGACACGGATGCTCAAGTCCGCGGCAAGCCCGAAGCAGTCCCCCGGGCGCACGGGCATGAAAGTCATCGCGCTGCTCGGCGAGGATTTTATGAGATGATCGCACACCGCCTGGGATGCGAGCACGATGGCGTCGGCCTGGGGACCATTCCGCTGGATATGGCCGCGGATTCCCGAGAGGTGCTCCGGGTGGCCGTGCGAGAGCAGGACCAGCGGTTGCTCGCCTGGGGCAATATCTGCCTGGGCGGGAGGATCGACGAACACGGGGCCCGTCGCCAGGTCGATGCGAAACCCCGACCAGCCGAGATAGGTGATGGCAAGTCCGTTCGGCATGTCGGCCTAGTCCCTGCGCGCCACGGGGACGTCGAGGTGAGCTCGACCGATGGCGCGAAAATTGAGCACGAGCCCTTTGATGATCTTGAGGAAATGCAGGCTCCACATCGGCCCGCGCCAGAGCTTCGCCCGGAAGAACGCGCGAAGGATCGCGCGCCCATAGGCCGCGCGCATCATGCGATAAAGGTCGGGCGCCGGCGTCTCGGTCGGGAGCAGGAAATGCTGCAGGTCGTACAGCTGCCGATCCGTGGTCAGGATGTCCGCCTCTACCTGCTTATGAAGCGCGGTTCCCGGAAAGGGGGTCAGCGGCGTGAACTCGGTCAGAACGATCGCGGGGTGCCGTCGGACGTAGTCGTCGATCGCGGCGAAGTCGCGGGGCTTGAAATGGGGTTCGACGAGGAAGCCCGCGCTCATGCCGATGCCGACATCGGCGAGGATCGCGAGCGCGGTTTCGTCGCAACCTTCCTCGATCCGTTTGCCGTTTCGCCGCAGCCGTTCGTAGTCGACCGACTCGAGCCCGGTCATCACCATCCGCAGTCCGGCGCGACTCCACAGCTTGAACAGTGCCGGGTTATCGGCAATCGAGTCGGCGCGCGCATAGGTGAAGTAGCGCTTCTTGATTCCTGCGGAGAGCAGTCGCTCTGCGAACTCCTCCATGCGCGCGGGGTCGTGGAAGGCGTGGTCGTCGCAGAGATAGACGAATTCTTCGTCGAGGTTGCGGATTTCCTCGACCAGCAGTTCCGGCGAGCGCGAGATGAAGGCGCCCTTGGTGAAGACGCGGCACGAGCAGAAGATGCATGGATAGCTGCACCCGACCGAACTCCTGACCGCGGCGACACGCCGTTCCCACAGGTAGAAATAGCGGTCGCGGTATCGCCTGGT
This sequence comes from uncultured Sphingomonas sp., assembly GCA_966251045.1. Lineage (GTDB taxonomy): Bacteria > Pseudomonadota > Alphaproteobacteria > Sphingomonadales > Sphingomonadaceae > Sphingomonas. The sequence continues at coordinate 96,056 of CBINJP010000003.1, read as the reverse complement.
GAGCGCGCGGTTGGGGATGGGCTGGTCGTCGAGCGTCGTCGGCTGCGGACGCGGTCGCGTCGGCACGAGCCGGCCGCCATCGCGGATCATGATGCCGGCGATATGGTCGAAGGCGCTGCTCCCGCCTTCTCCCGCCTCGCAGATCTGGCGGAAGCTCTCGATGCCGTCGCCGCGCACGACCAGATCGATCGCCGGATCGAGAAAGTCCTGCGGCCAGACCGTGGGATGATGGCCACCGATTACAGTGCGACAATTCGGCGCGGCGGCGCGCACGCGCCGGAGCGCCGCTTTGGCGGTGTCGAGATGGACCACCTCGCATGTTGCCCCGGCGACATCGGGCCGGAAGTCGCGCAGCGTCCGGTCGAGATCGCGGGGATCGACTTCCATGTCGACTATTCGGACATCGTGCCGCTCCGGCAGCGCCGCCGCGAGAATCTCGAGGTTGAGCGGCTCGATCCGCGCGACATGCTTGAGTCCGATCGTGCGCGGGCCACACGGCGGATTGATGAGGAGCACTTTCATCGTAACGTCTCGAGATGCCACCGGGCCGCGCGTCGCACGCCCTCGCGCGTCGATACTAACGGCGTCCATCCCAGCATGCGTTTCGCCTTGGCGGCGGAATAGTGATTGTCCTGCATCGTCGCACGGATCCGATAGGTGTTGATGGGTGGGCTCGAGCGGGCTCCGAACGCCTTGGCTGCGGCCTCGACGGTGACCGCCATCGGCCAAGCCAGCGCCGCCGGTACCGACAGGCCAGGCGGGCGGCAGCTCAGATCTTCGCAGAACCACTCGATGAACTGCCGCCAGTTCGTGTGTCCATCGTCGACGGCGTTGAAGGCATGGCCCGGCGCATCCCCATGCGCACCCGCGAGCCGGAGCAGTTCGACGAGGTTGTCGACATAGACCGGTGCGAGCATGTGGCGGCCGCCGTCGATATAGCCAAAGCGCCCGCGCAGCAGCGCGTGCGCCATCGGGCGGGTGGTGACGCGATCGTTGGGGCCGAAGACTCCGGCTGGGCGGACGACGACGGTCTCGAGGCCATGTCCGTTCGCCTGCATCGCTAGCCGGTCGCCCGCCGCCTTGGTCGTGATATAGCGGTCGCGCGGGCGGTCGATAAAGGGCGCGGCTTCGTCCAGATCGACGCCGCCGGGAAAGCCGTAGGCGCTCACCGAACTCAGATGGACGACGCGGCGCACGCCAGTTGCGCGGGCAGCATCGAGGATATTGCGCACGCCCTCGACATTCGCCTTCTCGAATTCGCGCCACGCTCCCCAGTCGGAAGCGAGCCCGGCGATATGAAAGACCGTGGAGACCCCGCGCATCGCGGCGGAGAGGCGCTCGCGGTCGGCGAGATCTGCGCGGATTAACGCCACACGGCGGTTGTCTCGAAGGAAAGCCAGGTCGCTTGCCGGACGCACGAGTCCGCGCACCTCGGCGCCAGGAATGCACGTCAGGTGCCGACAGAGATTGCTGCCGATGAAACCGTTCGCTCCCGTGACCAGGATGCGCTCGCGCGCAGCCGCCTCGAGAAGGCGCGTTTCGGCGAGCGGCTGCGTCATTGGCCAGCCTTAGCGCCGTGCAGGTCGCGGGAACGTTGAGCTATCGCAATTGTGGCGTGCCATCGCCAATCCAGTCCGCGCCCGCGGCGCCGTGATAGAAGCCGTTCGCGAACGGTATCCCCGGATAGATTTTCGCAAGCCGCGCCATACCCTCGGCGGCATCGTGGCGACCACCCAGCATATCGTCATAAACCTGCGCCACCGCGACCATGTCGCAGCGCTGCGGCGACAGCCGCAACCCGGCCACGCCCATCGCGGCGATCTCAGGCAATTCGGCCATCAGCGCGTGGCAGGCGTAGGAGACCGTCTGGACGCCGTTGAGCACGACGAAGGGCTGTCCGTCGAGCGTATCGACGCGCAGGCCATCGGGATCCTCGCCGCATACGAACTGGCATTTGTCCTTCGTTCGCCCCTTCGAGCGCGCGTGCGCGCACCGCGCCGATATCGCGAGGGGTACGCGCCCGAACGCGAACAGCTCGAATGCGACCGAGGGGCACTCATCCAAGATCGACGCGATCGACGCGACGGGTAGCTCGGGCGGAAGGCAGATGCGCGCCGCGCCGCGCCGGGCAAGCACCCGCGCCGCGGCCCCGTTATAGACATTGACGAATGGTCCAATCGTGTGCGGCCGGCCGCCGAGCAGCGCGATTGCGGAGAGGTCGTTGGCCTCGATCGTCGCGCCTACACGCTCAGCCAGCGCGCGCAGTTCTGCGCTTTCGCGTTCGAGCGTCACCATCGCCAGCGAGCCCAACCGCACCTGCTTGCCCGCGCGGGTCAGCCGGTCGATCACGGCCTCCAGGTGCGGTGCGATGAAGTGCTGCCGCTTCGAACACACGATTTCGCCCAGCGTGACCGCATCGACCGGCGCCTCATCGGCGACGCGGAAGTAGAAGTCGCGCCATTCGGCACCGCTCCAGAGATAGAGCACAGGGCCGAGACTGAGACCGGGCCGCGCGGTCATGCGCTCAGCGCCACTTCTTCTCATAGGCGCCGGAAGTCGTGCGCTGGCCCTCGCTCATCGCGCGCAGCGGCCCGAGCAAGGCCTCACGTTGGTCGGGCGGGACGGCGAGCGCGCGGCGTAGGGTCGCGACAACCTGGGCGACATAGGCCTTGCCGCGCTGGCGGCCTTCGATCTTGAGCGCCTTGACGCCGGCCTGGCGCAGCGCCTCGACATAGTCCATCACGTCGAGGCTGATCGGATCCTCGAACGCGTAACCGGGCACATCCCCGACGCGAAACCGCCCCTTGCAAAGCGTCGGATAGCCCGCCGCCTCGCCAGGAGCGAAGCGATTGATCGTGAACGCGCCGAGTTCGGAGACCAGCTCGGTGCCGTCCTCGCGGTAGCGGACATGGCTCGCGGGCGAGCAGACGCCGTGCATGTTGGGCGACTTGCCGGTCGCATAGGAGGAAAGCAAGCAGCGCCCCTCGGCCATGACGCACAGCCCGCCGAACGCGAACACTTCGATCTCGGCGGGGATTTCGCCTGCGAGCGCGGCGATCTCCGCGATGGTCAGGACGCGCGGCAGCACCACGCGCTTTGCGTCGCACAGCTCGATGAGGAAGCGGACCGCGTCCGCGCTGGATGCCGACGCTTGTACCGAAACATGGATCCGCTGCCCGGGATGGTGCTCCGCAGCGTAGGCCATCAGCCCGATGTCGGCGAGAATCAGCGCATCCGCTTCGAGCGCCACGGCGTTATCGACGGCACCGCGCCAGATTGCCTCTGCGCCGGCTCGCATGAAGGTGTTGATCGCGACAAACGTCTTCACGCCGCGTCCGCGGCCGTGCGCGATGGCGGCAGCCAGTTCGTCACGGGTGAAGTTGAGGCCCGGGAAATTTCGCGCGTTGGTTTCGTCTCGGAAGCCGCAATAGATCGCATCGGCCCCCGCGGCGGCGGCTTCGCGATAGGCAGCCGGCGTTCCGGCAGGGCAGATCAATTCCACTGCGGGCTCCGTCGGGCAAGCGTCCGCCTGCGCAGCACCCGGCCCGCCCAGGTCAGCAGCGGTCCGAACGTCCCCGCCGAAGCACCGAGATCGCGCGGAAGGTCGATCCCGCTATCGTCTAGCGCATTGCGCAGCGCGACCATTGCTTCCATGTCGCCGCTCACGACCAGGTCGCGCGAAAAGAAGGCGGCATCGCCGTCGCTCCGGCCTTCGAGCAGCTCGAGCAGCAGCAGGATCGAGCCCGCCGCAGTAGCATGGGCACGCGTCGGCGCGTATTTGCGGAGAACCCGCAGCGAGCGCCGGCCCGGTTCCACCACGAAGGTGAACGGAAGCTCGGTTGGCACGAAGGCATAGCGCTTGCGCGCCTGCTCGCCCAGCCGGTCGAACACTCCGGGGTGCCGCTTCAGGACTGTATCGAACACGCGCGCCGCGATCGCGGCGACCAAAGGACGCGGCACGCCGGAAGCCAGCCGCGCAAGCAAGAGTAGGGATGCCATCGGTGTTCGCCTCGTCTCGAGGAGTCGAGCCATTATCATCGCGCGCCGCTGCCACGTTGATCTGGCGCAACGGTGCGCCGCTCGCCCTCCGCTATCGCGCGCGGATGTCTGCCACCTTCCCAGAACGCGTGCTTCCGGTCTTCGAAGACCTGCGCAGCTTCGTCGAGGAACTCGAACGCCGCGGCCATGTACAGCGCATAGGCGAGCCGGTCTCGCTCGTGCACGAGATTACGGAGATCCATCGGCGTGTCCTTGCTTCCGACGGGCCTGCGCTGCTGTTCGAGCGGCCGGTCGATGCCGAGGGCCGCGTCCGCAACGTGCCCGTACTTGTCAATCTGTTTGGATCGCTGGACCGGATCGCGTGGGGGATGGGACTTGATCGAGAGACCGTGCCGGCGTTCAGCGAGGCGCTGGCGGCGCTGCGCGAGCCCGGCGCCCCGGTCAGCCTGGGAGACGCGATGAGCAAGCTACCGATGCTGCGAGCGGGGCTGATGATGCGGCCGCGATGGGTCGGCAAGCCGCCGGTGCAGCAGCAGGTGTTCACCGGCAGCAAGATCGATCTCGATGCGCTTCCGATCCAATGGTGCTGGCCGAGCGAGCCCGCGCCGCTGATCACCTGGCCGCTGGTCATCACGAGAGCGCCCGACGATCTCAACGACGTCAATGTCGGCGTCTACCGGATGCAGGTGCTGGGGCCCGCCCGCGCGATCCTCCGTTGGCTGCCGCAGCGCGGCGGCGCCCGCCACCATCGCATGTGGAAGGCCGCCGGGCGGGACATGCCGGTCGCGGTTGCGATCGGCGCGGATCCGGCAACGATCCTCGCTGCGGTGATGCCGTTGCCCGAGGCGATGAGTGAATTGGCGTTTTCCGGCCTGCTGCGCCGCCGCCGCGTGGAGCTAGCGCTTGGGCGGAGCGTCCATCTGCCCATTCCAGCGCACGCCGAGTTCGTGATCGAAGGGGTGGTTTCCGCGTCCGAAACGGCCGACGAAGGACCGTTCGGCGACCACACCGGCTATTACAACGCGGTCGAGCCCTTCCCCGTCATGACGGTGACGGCCATCACCAGCCGCCGCGATCCGTTCTACCTCTCGACCTACACCGGTCGGCCGCCCGACGAACCTTCGCGACTCGGCGAAGCGATGATGCCCTTGTTCGTGCCAGTCGCGCGGCGGGCATTTCCCGAAATCCTCGACCTGTGGCTGCCGCCCGAGGCCTGCTCCTATCGCGCGATGGTCGTCGCTATCGACAAGCGTTATCCGGGCCAGGCGCGGCGCGTCATGATGGGACTTTGGTCGATGCTGCCGCAGTTCAGCTACACCAAGCTGATCATCGCGGTTGATGGCGATATCGACGTTCGCGATTGGGCCGACGTTCTCTGGGCGCTTTCAACGCGTTTCGATGCGCCGCGCGACCTTGTCGTCATCCCCGACACGCCGGTCGACTATCTCGACTTCGCCTCGCCCAAGAGCGGGCTCGGCGGCAAACTGGGACTCGACGCCACGAACAAGATGCCTCCCGAGACGGAGCGCGCTTGGGGACGCGTTCTGGACATGACTCCCGACGTGAAAACCAGGATCGACGTACTCTGGCCGAAACTGGGGCTGGCGTGACGCGCGCCCGCGTCGTGGTCGGCATCTCGGGCGCTTCCGGTGCGGTACTCGGCATACGCGTTCTGGAGCGGCTTGCTTCGACGGGCGTCCTGGAGGTCCATCTCGTGGTCTCCGCCGCCGCCGAGCGGACGCTCGCGCTCGAAGGCGGCGCGCACGCCCGGCACGGAATCGAGGACCTGGCGGATCACGTCCATCATCGCGCCGATATCGGTGCCTGCATCGCCAGCGGCTCCTTCCCGACCGCCGGAATGATCGTCGCGCCCTGCTCGATGCGCACCCTTGCCGCGATCGCAACGGGGCTGTCCGACAATCTGCTCGTCCGCGCCGCGGACGTGACGCTAAAGGAGCGGCGGCGGCTCGTCCTCCTCCCTCGTGAAGCACCGCTCCACCTCGGACATCTGCGCAATCTCTGCACCGTCGCCGAGATCGGAGCGATCGTGCTGCCGCCCGTTCCGGCCTTTCATCATCGGCCGCCCACGCTCGAGGCAGCGGTGGACCAGATTGCCGCACGCGCGATCGACCTCCTCGCCCTGCCGATCGACGCGCAGGCGCAGCCCTGGCTGGGCTGAGCCGAAGCGAAATTGCCGCTCCAGTCGTTGCGCTGGATCATTCCGAACCGTCCGCTCCATGCCAATATGATCCCCCTTTGTTCAATGGAGAGCGCCATGGAGTTCGACACCACGCTGGCACGCGAGATCTGGTCGGCCAAGTACCGCAGCCACGCGGATGACGCCTGCTACGACGACACGATCGCGCGAGTCGCGGCGGCGGTCGCCAAGGCCGAGCTCCCCAAGGAGCGCGCGCGTTGGGAGCGGCGCTTTCGCGCGGCGCTTGCGGATTTCCGGTTCGTCCCTGCCGGACGCATTCTTGCCGGTGCGGGCACCGGCCGCAGCGTCACGCTGTTCAACTGCTTCGTCATGGGAGAGATCGACGACAGCCTGGCCGAGATCTTCGGGCACCTCCGCGAGGCGGCGCTGACGATGCAGCAAGGCGGCGGTGTGGGTATGGACTTCTCGACGATTCGGCCGAACGGCGCGCCGGTTCGGGGCGTCGCCGCCGACGCGTCCGGTCCGCTGTCGTTCATGGATTGCTGGGACGCGATGTGTCGCACGATCCTCTCGGCTGGCCAGCGCCGCGGCGCGATGATGGGGTGCCTGCGCATCGATCATCCCGACATTGAGGCGTTCATCGATGCCAAGCGCGACCCTTTGCGTTTTCGCAACTTCAACCTCTCGGTGCTGGTCACCGACGCCTTCATGGATGCGCTTGCCGCCGATGCGGAATGGCCGCTCCTATTCGGTGGTGAAACGGTGCGTACGGTATCCGCCCGTGAGCTTTGGGAACGGCTGATGCGCGCGACCTATGATTGCGCCGAGCCCGGCGTCATCTTCATCGACCAGGTCAATTCGCGCAACAACCTCGCCCATTGCGAGCAGATCTCGGCGAGCAACCCGTGCGGTGAGCAGATGCTGCCCCCCTATGGCGCGTGCCTGCTCGGTTCGATCAACCTCGCACGGCTCGTGCCGACGCCCTTCGTGCCGGACGCGGCACTCGACGAAAAGCAGCTCGCCGACCTCGTCCATGTCGCGGTCCGGATGCTCGATAATGTGATCGACATCTCGCGCTATCCGCTCGCCCACCAGGAAGGTGAGGCCAAGGCGAAGCGGCGGATCGGTCTGGGGGTTACGGGGCTGGCGGACGCACTGCTCTTCTGCGGTGCCCCTTATGGCGGCGAAGCAGCGCTGGCACTCACACGCCGCTGGCTCGGGCGGATCAAGCGCGAGGCCTATCGCGCCTCAGCGGCGCTGGCCGCAGAGAAGGGCACCTTCCCGCTCTACGATCCAATCATGCTGGATCGCCCGAACCTCATGGATCTCGACGAGGAGACCCGCGCGGAAATCGCGAGACACGGGTTGCGCAATGGATGCCTGACCTCGATCGCGCCCACGGGCACGACCTCGCTGATCGCGGGAAACATCTCATCGGGAATCGAGCCCGTGTTCGCCCACGCCTATAATCGGCGCATTCGAGAGGCCGATGGCTCCTGGCGGGAGGAGGCGGTCGAGGATTACGGGCTCCAGGTCTGGAAGCGGCTGCACGGCGACGCGCCGGTCCCCGAAGCGCTGTTCGTGAGCGCGCAGACGCTGAGTCCCGCCGAACACCTCGCAATGCAGGCGGCGGCGCAGGAGTGCATCGACAGCTCGATTTCCAAGACGATCAATTGTCCCGAAGACATTGCGTTCGAGGAGTTCGCGGGCGTCTATTGCGAGGCCCATCGACTCGGCTGCAAGGGATTGACGACCTATCGTCCCAATGCCGTGACCGGCTCGGTGTTGTCGATCGATCCGCCTGCCGAGCCACAGCCGCCGATCGAGGCTCCGCTCGTGCCGCGCGCCGAAACGTTGCACGGCACTACCTACAAGCTCAAATGGCCCGAGGCCCATGCCGTATACGTCACGATCAACGACCTCGACGAGGGCGGGCGGCGCCGTCCCTTCGAAATCTTCATCAACTCGAAGAATACCGATCACTATGCCTGGACCGTCGGGCTTACACGGATGATCTCGGCGGTGTTCCGGCGCACTAACGACCCTTCGTTCGTCGCCGAGGAACTGAAGGCGGTGTTCGATCCGCGAGGCGGCGCCTGGATGAAAGGCCGTTACGTCCCGTCGCTGCTTGCCGCGATCGGCGCGGTGATAGAGCGTCACCTGGGGGTCGCCGAAGCCGAGTTGCCGATCCACCTGCCCGATCAGCCAATGTCCGGGCGCCCCCCGGCTGCCTGCTCGCGCTGCGGTGCGGCAGCGCTGATCCGTTCCGAGGGATGCGAGACCTGCGTCGATTGCGGATATTCGAGGTGCGGGTAGCCGCGACAGTCACGTGGCCATCATCGAAACGACGTTGGGAGCGCGGTCCTCGTCCGCCGCCTATGGCGCGCCCTCGGCCAACGTCGCGAGCCGGGCACGGTCGGAAATGCGGACACGGTCGCCAGCCAGCAACCGGATGACGCCTGTTGTCTTCAATAACGTGAAGCTGCGGCTGACCGTTTCCTTCGTGAGCCCGAGATAGTCGGCGATGTCGGTTCGGCTCATCGGCAAATGTACCGTGTCTCCATCCGTCAGTCCGAGCAGCGCGAGGAGGAAGGTGGCGACCCGCTCCAGTGATGTCTTGCGCCCCAGCGCTACCACCTGCGCCTGCGCCGCGCTCAACTCGTGCGCGGCGATGCGATAGAGCGCGCATTCAACATCGGGGTGGTCGTCGAGAAAGGCCTCGAACCGATTGCGGGGAAAGCGGCACAGCTGCGCGGGCTCGACGGCCTCGGCCGAATAGGCATGCTCGTCATCGAGCGACAGCCCGATGAACTGGCCCGGGCGCATGAAGCCCGTAACCTGGCGGCGACCATCGGAGAGCAGCCGATAGATTCGAACGGTACCTTCGGTGACGCTGTAGACGGCGTCGGCCGCATCGCCTTGATGGAAGAGCGGTTCCCCGGTGGCGACCCGTATCGTCGTTCCCTGACGCTTCAGTCGCTCCAGCCTCACCGGATCGAGCACGCGGCAGAACTGAAGATGCCGCACCGCGCAACTCGCACACACATGCCCGGCGGGAAGATCAGAGGAGGTGGGTGCGGCGCGCATGACGGTAAGACTCTCACCGCGAATAGGTAGAGGAATGACTTGCGTCAACGCGGGCCTCCCAAAAGGGGGGAAGAAGAAATGCTGTGAACGTGACTCCGCAAAGCCGCTCCGTACCGAAGATGCGTGTCGAGGTTCTTGGCGACGGCCAGATCGACGCGGCGTTCCCGCTGATCACTGCCATCGTGCCGGTAGATCTCAAGCGCTGGCGGCGTTTCGTTCGCTCGCGTCAAACCGACGAGGGCGGCCTGCTGGCCCTCACGGTCGAGGGCAGCGATCCGGTGGGGGTGCTCTCCTGGTTCGCGCAAAGCGACCTTCAGCATGGTTCGTCGCTCGTGGTCGACAATCTGATCGTCTTCGAGCTGCGGCACGACGCCCCGGGAGCATGGGCCTTGGTCGAGGCGGCCGAGGCGCTTGCGCGTCGGCTGCACTGCGGCAAGATCGAGGTTCGCTCGCGCGCGCGCGCCGGTTCCGGCGCCTGGCAATTGCGTGGCTGGTCGCTCAACCATCCACGCTTCTCCAAAACGCTCGTACCGCCGGCTGATGCCGGTGCCGAGCATTGAAGCGGTGGCGACCGAAAGCGAGCGCCAGCCTGAGGGAAAGCTTCGCATCGCTCGCTGTCGGGCGATTTCGAAAACCTGCATTTGATTTACATCAATTCGCGCGCGCGTGGTCGGCTTAGGCGCCGACGTGAGACCGTGATGCGATTGACCCGATACACCGACTATGCCCTGCGCGCATTGCTTTTCCTGGGCGCGCGTCCCGAACGGCTGGGCTCGATCGCCGAGATCGCCGCGGCGCACGGCATATCACAAAACCATCTGATGAAGGTGGTGCATGCGCTCGGCCGCAGCGGCTTCGTCTGGACCGTGCGCGGACGCAAAGGAGGGATCCGCCTCGGCATGGCGCCAGGCGCGATACGGATCGGAGATGTCGTCCGTCTAACGGAGCCGGACTTGTCCCTGGTCGACTGTACGACTTGCAGGATCGCGCCGGCGTGCGGACTGCCGCGCCTGATCGGATTTGCCACGCAAGCGTTTCTGGAGGTGCTCGACGGCTATTCGCTCCAGGACGCGCTCGACGCTTCGGCAGGGCTTGAGAGCCTGCTCTGGACGGATCCGACTGAACGCGCGGCGGGCGGCAGGCGGAGAGGTTCGCAATCGACCACGCGAGCGGCACCGCGCGGATGCCCGGCGGCGTCGGCGCGCGCTATTCATCTGTCAGCCAATCGCCTTGGAGTAGCTCGATGAGCGATATGATGGCCCATCGCCGCGCCCAGCTCGCCGCCAGCCCGGCGGTACTGCGTGGCGCATTCCGGCCCTTCTTCCTGCTCGGCGCGATATGGGCGATCGCGGTGCTGGTGCTGTTCGGCGAGGCGCTCGCCGGGGCGATTGCGCTCCCCAGCGCGTTCGACGCGATCGCCTGGCATCGGCACGAGATGCTGTTCGGATATCAAGGCGCTGTCATCGTCGGCTTTCTGCTGACCGCGGCGCCCAACTGGACCGGCCGGATGCCGATTGCCGGGGCGCCGCTGGCCCTGCTCGCGGGGCTTTGGCTTGGCGCGCGTGCTGCGGTGCTCTTCTCGGGCTGGATCGGCGTGATCCCCGGGGCGGTGCTCGACGTCAGCTTCCTGACGGCAGGGGCGCTGGTTGCCGGCCGCGAAGTGCTTGCCGGGCGTGATCGCAATATGCCGGTTGTCGGTCTTTCCGCGGTTCTTGCGGTCGCAAGCGCGCTCGACCATTGCGAGATGCTTGGCGTCGGGGTACCCGCGGGGCTGGGCTGGCGTCTCGCCATTGGCGCCATCATCGTCATGCTGAGTCTGATCGGGGGACGAATTGCCCCGTCCTTCACGCGCAACTGGCTGGCCGGTCAGGGCATCACGCGGGGGTTGCCCGGGGAGCCCACCTGGTTCGACCTCGCGGCCCTTTGGTTGACGGGCTTCGCGATGATTGCATGGACCATCCGCCCGGACGCGGCCGCGAGCGCTGCGCTGCTGGTCCTTGCGGGGCTGGGTCAGGGCCTGCGGCTCGCGCGGTGGTCGGGGACCCGCACGGTGCGCGCGCCGATCGTGTTCATTCTGCACGTCGCCTATGGCTGGATCTCGCTGGGATTGGTGCTGCTTGGGCTGAGCCGTTTCGTGGACGGCTATCCCTCCTCCGCCGCGCTGCACGCGCTGACGGCGGGGGCGATGGCGGGCATGACGATCGCAGTGATGACGCGAGCGACCCGCGGGCACAGCGGCCGCCCACTCAATGCCGACGGCCTGACGGTTGCGGCGTATGTGCTGGTGACGCTCGCCGCGGCCCTTCGGGTGGCCGCGCCGGTGCTGGCAATCGACTATATGCTTGCGATCCACCTCGCGGCTCTCGCCTGGATTGGCGCCTTCCTGCTCTTCCTGCTGCGCTACGCTCCGATGTTGATCGGGCCGCGCCCCGACGGGAAGCTTTGACATGCATGCCGCCAGCCGCTGCCTGCGGTGCGGACCGCCGGACTGGATCTATATCCCCGAGCTGCTGGCCAAGCCGGTCCCGCGCTATACCAGCTATCCAACCGCCGCCGAATTCGGCGATGCGGCGCCGGCGGACCTGGCGGCGGCGATCGACGCGATCGCGCCCGACGCCGACGTCTCGCTCTATGTCCACATTCCCTATTGTCGCGAGATTTGCTGGTATTGCGGGTGCAACACCGGAGCGGCCAATCGGGTCGGGCGGCTGCGCAATTATCTCGACCATTTGCACCGCGAGATTGCGCTCGTGGCGCGTCGACTCGGCGACCGCGGGCGGGTCGGCCGGATCGCGTTCGGGGGCGGGAGCCCGAACGCCATCGCGCCAGCCGAGTTCGATCGGCTTGCGAATGCGCTCCTCATCGCCTTTCGCTGCGAGGCGCCGGTCCTGTCGGTCGAGATCGACCCCCGGGGCTTCGATGCCGATTGGGCAGCCGCGCTGCGTCGCAACGGCGTGTCGCGCGCCAGCCTGGGCGTTCAAACGCTCGCGCCGCACGTGCAGGCGGCGATCGGACGCGAACAGCCGCTGGAGGTGATCGCGCGCGCCGTGCACCTGTTGGTTGGGGCGGGAATCACCTCCCTCAATTTCGACGTGATGTACGGGTTGCCTAGTCAAACCGATGATGATCTGCTCGAGACGCTCGAACGCTGCGTCGAACTCGGGCCGGACCGGTTCGCCGTATTCGGCTACGCGCACGTACCCCATCTCGTTCCCCGCCAGCGCCGCATCGACGCAGCCCAGCTCCCCGACTGCCGCGCCCGCTTCTTCCAGGCGGAACTCGCGCAGCGCGCGTTGATCGCGCGCGGCTATCAGGCGATCGGCTTCGACCATTTCGCGTTGGCCGAGGATGCCCTCGCGCGGGCGGCCTCGGCGGGAACGCTGCGCCGCAATTTCCAGGGATTCACCGAAGATCCGGCCGAAATCCTGATCGGTCTCGGCGCCTCGGCGATCAGCATCTTTCCGGACCGGATCCTGCAAAACGAGAAGAACAGCGGCACCTATCAGCGTCGGGTCGAGGCTGGCGAGTTCGCGGTGACGCGCGGCATCCCGCGGTCACCCGACGACCAGCGCCGGGGAGCGATCATTGAGTCGCTTTTGACGCATGGCCGCGCAAGCGTGCCACTCGGCGGAGGCTGGACGGCGGAGCGCGAGCGGCTTCGCCGGTTCGAGGCGGAGGGGTTGCTGGCGATGAGCAACGCCGAAATCACGCTCGCGCCGGACGCGCGTCCCTATGCGCGAGTGATCGCCGCCGTGTTCGACGCGTATCGTCAAGCGAGCGCCGTCCGTTTCAGCGCCGCCGTCTGACCGGGTCAGCCCCCGAGCTGTGCGAGGTGGTGCGTGTCTCCGAAATCTCCATCGCGCAGGCGGTGTCCTGCACGCTTTTCTCCAAGCGCTTCGACAATACGGTCGACAAGCGGTTCGCGCGCGTCCGACTGGAGCAGCGCGCGCAGGTCGATGCCCCCTTCGCCGAACAGGCACAGACGCAGCCGGCCCCGGGCCGTCACGCGCAGCCGGTTGCAGCCCTCGCAGAAGCCAGGCGCATAGGGCGCGATCAACCCGAGGCGGCCGGCATGGCCGGAATGGACGAATTCGGTCGCCGGTCCGTCGTCGAAGCGGCGCGCAGCCGGCGACCAGTCGCGCTCTTCGAGCCAGCGGCGCAGTAGGGAACCGGAGACATGATTGGCGTCAAAGAACGAGCGATTGTCGGCGGTGCGCATCAACTCGATGAAGCGGACCGCGATCGGGCGTACTTTCACGAACTCGGCGAATCGCGCGAATCGCGCCTCGGCCGAGGAGCCGAGCAGCACGGCGTTGATCTTGACCGTGGGGAGCCCGAGCGCCAGCGCCGCATCGATGCCGGCCAGCACTTCGGGCAGCCGATCATGGCCGGTGATCGCCGCGAACCCGCGCGGGTCGAGATCGTCGACGCTGACGTTGAGATGGTTGAGGCCGGCCGCGTGCCACGTCTCGATGTGGCGGCGAAGATTCCAGCCGTTGGTGGTCATCGCGACCGTGCGGACCCCCGGCACGGAGGCCACGCGCGCGATGATCTCGGCCACATCGTTACGCACCGTCGGTTCACCGCCGGTGAGCCGTACCTTGCATACGCCGAGTTCGGCGAAGGCATCGACCAGGCGGCCGATCTCGACGGGGGTCAGGAACGAAAGCGGCCCACTGCGCCGGAAGCCGTCCGGCAGGCAATAGGTGCAGCGGAAGTTGCAGACCTCGGTGATCGACAGCCGCAGATAGGGAAATCGCCGGCCGAACGCATCGGCCAGCCGTGTTGCTTCTGGGAGAGCGGCCGCCATAGTCAGGCGCACTGACCCTTGAGCCGCGGGATCTGGCCGGCAAGCGAGCAGGGCCGGTGGCGACTGTCGAGTTCGAGCGAGAGCAGGGCGTCCCAGGCGTCGCGGCACGCGCCGGTGGAGCCGGGCAGGCAGAAGATGAACGTGTCGCCGATCTGCCCCGCCAGTGCGCGTGACTGCAACGTCGAGACGCCGACCGTAACGCTGCTGACCTGGTGGAACAGCGCGGCGAACCCATCCATCTCACGCCGCAGCAGGGGTCGGATCGCTTCCGGCGTGACGTCGCGCTCGGTGAAGCCGGTTCCGCCCGTGGCGAGAATAATGTCCACGCCTTCGTCGCCTGCCCACGCCGTCACTTGGTGGCGGATGGCCGCGACCTCGTCGCGCACGATCGCGCGGCCCGCGAGGTTATGGCCAGCACCGGTCAGGCGCTCGACGAGCAGTCCTCCCGAGGTGTCCGTCGCAAGGTCGCGCGTGTCCGATACCGTGAGCACGGCGACGTTGAGCGGGAGGAAAGGAAGCGATTGGTCAATTCCTGGCAAATCGGCTCTCCGGCGGCTCGAATTCGAGGACATCGACCTGTTCGGCTGCCGCCGCCGCAGGACAATGCGGCGGGCGGCGGATAAGGAGCCCAACCTCGGCGAGCGTCTTCTGCGCGCTCGAATCGCGGTTCGCAAGCGGGCGGACGCCGCCCCCTTGCGCACAGGCTCCGATCAGGCAGTCCCACTGCTCGGTCGCCTCGAGCGAATGCGTCAAGCTGCGCTTATGCCATGCCAGCGACTGGCTTGGATCCAGCCCGGATAGCCCCGCCAGCAAGGGGATCAGGAAGAGGCGCGCAGCGAAGAGCGCGGCGGTCGGATTGCCGGGAACTCCAAGGAGATACGTTGATCCTGCCTTGCCAAACCAGACCGGCTTGCCCGGGCGCATCGCGACCTTGGAGAAGAGAGTCTCGAGATCCTCATGCGCGAACATGCTGCGCGAGAAGTCGCGTTCGCCGACCGACGCTCCCCCGATCACTACCACGACATCGGCGATCCGGATCGCCTCGCTTGCCGCGGCCCGAAGGTCCTCCAGTGTGTCGGACAGACGGCGTATGCCCGTCACCAGCGCACCACTACGGCGGCCCGCTTGGGCGATCGCGAGGGATACGCTGTCGGGGATCGAGCCGGCCATGCCGGTATCGCCCGGCGCCCGCAATTCGTCGCCGGTGGCCAGGATGACGAGGCGGGGCCTAGCGAACACTTCAACCTGGCCATGATCGGCGGCGGCCGCGGCGACGAGTTGTGCCGGCCCGAGCCGGCAGCCCGCTGGCACCATCACATCGCCTTCGCCAAAGTCGGAGCCCTTGCGGCGGATGTGCCGCTTCCCGCTGTCCGCACGCGGGATCAGCACCCGCGCGCCGTCGCGGTGCACATCCTCCTGCAGCACCACCCGGTCGGCGCCTGGTGGTATAGGCGCCCCGGTGAAGACGCGGGCCGCCGTCGCGCGCGCCAGCGCGGTGCTCTGCACTCCGCCGGGGTAGCTTTCGCCGGTGACGTGAAGCACGTTCCACTCACCCGGCAGATCGGCATCGCGCACGGCATAGCCGTCCATCGCGGAGACGTCGCGGGCGGGGGCGTCGCGATTCGCGACAATGGCCCGGGCGACGATCCGGTCGCCAGCGTCCTCCAGCAGCACTCGTTCCGCCGGGAGGGGCGTCGCCGCCTGCACGACGCGTCCTAATGCCTCGTCGAGCGTCGTCAGACGCGGCGCCTCGACAGGAGCCAACGGGTTCGGCGCTGCGACCATCTATGGGACAGTCTTGCGCCGGGCATGGGGGGCACTCTGACCGTCGCTATGCGAATTGCGATGATCGTCTTCGGACACTTCGGAGAGGGCCGCACCAGCGCCAGGCCCCGCACCGGCGGGAAAAGGCGAGGCGGCGGAGCGCCGCCTCGCCAAGCTTGCACGGCGGCCGGGGGGCCAGCCGCCGCGCGAGGCTTCGTAACTCTCGGAAGGCCCGGCTTCGTGAAGCCTATCCGATCGCTGCGCACGCCAACACAGGTTCGGCCAACACAGGTTCGATTGTGCTTTGTCACCCTCGATAGTCGCGACAGCAGACAATTCCGTTCCTCCGTGTGCCTGGATCGCCTGGTGGGCACCTGGGCCGTAACCGAGCCTTGCCGGTTCATTGCGCCGCAACATTGATACACCGCACATCTCTTCGCTATGCGGGGAATTGCTTATGGGACGCCCGGTCACTGGCACTGGCGGGTTCCGCCGTGCCAGCCCTGAGTCAAAGGCGCGAGCGAGGAAAGGCGATGGCCGAGCGCAAGTCCAGCAGGGTCACCGGTGCTCTGGAAGTGACGGCGCCCGGGAGCGGCTGGTGGCGTAGCAAAAGTCAAGCCGGAGATGTGGGACGTGTTTCAGCGCTTGTGCGCTGAAACGAGCGCACCCGTCGGCTAATGAATCTCGTGTTGGCGATGAGGGTAGTTTCGGAAGGCGCGACGCATTCTCACTCCCGGTATTACCGGAGCAAGGAGGCGCCTCCGCGGGCAGCCTTCCTAAAATGGCTGCCAGCCGTGCGCGCCAGCGACGGCCACCAGCACCGTGACGAGGCTCAGTGCCAGCAGCAGCCAGTGCAGCCAGTACAGCCAGGCGAAAGCCCGAACCGGGTCGCGCCTGGCCCAAGGAGGAAAGAGACGATGCAGCACGCGCGGCTCGCCGACGAACAAGATCAGGGTGAACACCGACCAGACCGCCACCATCGCATGCATCCACCAGTAGGCGGGGTCGGCGAAGCGGAACCATAGGTCGGACGCGGCGGTCATATAGAAGCCGGTGATGCCAACCAGCAGCACGGCGGTTCGCGCGTGCCAGACGAAGCGCCGTTCGACGGCATTAAAGGCGGCGATCCAGTCGGGACCGAAATCGCCGCGCCGCACGACCGGAAGGATCACCGCCTTCCCGCGCCGTTCGACGGCTTGGGGTTCCTTGCTAGTGGCTCCTACAACTGGACCACGATCGATCCCGGCTACGGCATCCTGAACGCGACCGCCGCGAACGGCTCGTTCGTGTACGACGTGCCCAACCGGGATCCAGGTGTCGAGGGGTTCACCAAGGCCACGGCGACCGCGATCGTCTACTACGACAAGGGCCCCTTCTCCGCGCGCGGGTCGGCCCGGTACGCCAGCGAGCGCGTCCGCGCGATCTCGTCGCTCAACGCCCCGCTGGTGAGCAACGACCGCATCTATTTCGATGCCTCGGCTTCGCTCAAGCTGAACCGCAATTTCCGGCTGCGGTTCGGCGTGAACAATATTACCGAGGTTATCGACGACTCCTACTTCGTCTTTCCCAACTATATCGGCGTCAGTCAGCAACCGGGCCGCACCTTCTACCTCGGCCTGGATATCACGATGTGAGCATCGACTGATCGATAGCTTGAGCTGATTCCGGTCAGCTCAAGCGATTCCGCCATTCATTGGAGAGGCCCAGATCGTGAAACCATCCAGCCATTGGGCATCGTTGGCCTGTTCCTGCGCCGGCTATGCGCTGCTTGCGTCCCTTTCCGTCATTCCGATTGGTGGAGCCGCTCCCGCGCAAGAGGCGCGTGGAGCGCCGGCTGGCGGCACCGTGAAAGCCGTGGTCGATGCGCACATTGCCGCCGGCGATATGCCGAACGCCGTCGTCGCTTATGGATGGCGCGGCGGGCCGACCACCGTGGTCGCGGCGGGCCGGACGACTCAGCGGCCCGACTCTCCACTGGTCGATGGCGACACGATCTTTCGCATCAATTCGATCACCAAGGTCTTCACCGGCCTGGCCGCGATCATCGCAATCGAGGAGGGCAAGCTCAAGCTGGACCAGCCGATCAGCGACTTCTTCCCCGGATACGCCAATATGCGGATCCTGACCTCGCCCGAAACCTCGCTCGACAGCCGGCCCGCCCACACGCAGATCACGGTGCGGCACCTGCTCACCCACACGTCAGGCCTTGGATATTTCACCAATACCAAGGGCCCATACAAGCAGGCGATCATCGATGCGGGCCTGGTGCCCAGCCAATATAATCGCACGATCGAAGCACAGACGCGCCCTACGCGGCCCAGCTCCGTCCAGGCCTTCGCTGAGAAGGCCGCTACGTTGCCGCTCCAGTTCGAACCCGGCACGCAGTGGAAGTATTCGGAAGGACTCGACGTCCTGGTGGCGGTGATCGAGCGGGCGGTGGGCATGCCCTATGAGGAATATCTCGCCACGCGCCTGCTGAACCCGCTGAAGATGAACTCGACCGGTTTTCAGGTTTCCGCGACGGACGCAAAGCGGCTCGCGACCTCATGGGAGCGTGAGAATGGCGCGCTCGTCGTCGAGGATGACGCGGAAGTTTCGGTCTTCCTCGACCGCCCGTCCTTTCCCTATGGCGGGTCGGGAATGGTCTCCACGGTCAACGATCTCGACCGGCTGATGCGGATGATTCAGGGCGGGGGTATCCTCGACGGTGTCCGCGTCATGAAACCGGGGAGCATCGCGCTGGCAACCTCGAACCTGCTTCCACCCGGCGCCGTCTATCCGCCAGGCGGCGCCAACCCCCTCGGCGACGATCCGGTATCCGGTTTCGGTGCCGGCGGCTCGGTGCTGCTTCGGGGCAATGCCGATTATGGACCAGGCACCTATGGCTGGGCAGGCGGCATGGGCCCACGGCTGTCGGTCGACCCGAACGGGACACGCGTCGTGCTCCTCCTGAATTTCCGGCCCAGCGTGAAAACGACGCTGCGCCGCGACGTCCTGAATGCGGCAGCACAGGAAACCCGCGCCCGCTAGACTTGGCGCCCCTGACCGCCTGGCGGCGGCGGAAGGGAGGGATCGCAACTGATGAGGTTGCGCTCCGTCCCAGATGAAGTCGATGCCGTGTGCGGGGCGCAAACGCCGAGGCGAGCCGGCGCGCCGCGCGCTGCTGCTCACGATAAATGGCCGCAGCCGCGCTTCGTAGGCCTCGAACGCCCTGCAATGATCGCTGCGATACGTCCTTGCTCCATTGAAGGACGCCGGTTTTGCGACCTTTCTTCCAGGCGCGGACTGCGGGAACCCGCGACGAGGGCTAGGCGCCGGCGTCGTCGGGGCAGAAAACACCGTGCAGCGTTTCGAGAACCCGCGAAGCGCCTTCGTGCGCGATCGAGTAATAAAGCGTCTGTCCGTCGCGCCGCGCGGTGACGATTCCGTCCTTGCGCAGCAGCGCGAGTTGCTGGGACACCGCCGTATCGCGCATGCCGGTAAGGCGCACGAGCTCTCCGACCGGCTTTTCGCCGTCCCACAGATGGCAAAGCAGCATGAGCCGGCTGCGCCCCGAGAGCGACTTGAGGAACTCCGACGCACGGTCGAGTGCGGCAAGCATGTCTTCTTTCACAGGTCTAGAGCTATGCAGGCTCAGGCTCCGTTGCAAGCCGGCCATCGTCGCGCAGCACGATGTAGATCGCGGGGATCACCAGCACCGTCAGCAAGGTCGAGGAAGCCAGGCCGAACAGCAACGAGATCGCCAGCCCCTGGAAGATCGGGTCGGTCAGGATCACGGCGGCGCCGATCATCGCGGCGAGCGCAGTGAGCAGGATCGGCTTGAAGCGGATCGACCCGGCCTCGACCAGCACCTCGCGCAGCGGCCGGCCCGCGCCGCCGGTGTGGCGGATGAAGTCGACGAGCAGGATCGAGTTGCGCACGATGATCCCGGCCAGCGCGATGAAGCCGATCATCGACGTGGCGGTGAACGGCGCCCCGAAGATCATGTGGCCGATGACGATGCCGACCAGAGTCAGCGGGATCGGCGTCAGGATCACCAGCGGCAGCCGGAAGCTGCGGAACTGCGCGACCACGAGGAAATAGATGCCGAGCAGCGCCGCGCCGAACGCGGCGCCCATGTCGCGGAAGGTGACCCAGGTGATCTCCCACTCGCCGTCCCACAGCAAGGTGGGCGCGCTTTCGTCCCCGGGCTGGCCATGGAGGCTGACGGCCGGCTTGACCAGGCCCTTGCCGGCCCAATCGTTCGCGTCGATCGCCTTTTGGACCGCGATCATGCCGTAGATCGGCGCCTCGTACGCGCCCGCCAGCTCGGCGGTGACCATGTCGGCGGCGCGCCCGTTGCGGCGGAACACGAGGTAGCTGCCGGGCTCACGGCTGGCATCGACGACCTCGCCGAGTTCGACCAGCCGACCGGCGCCCGCCGCCCGCGCGACGGCAACGGGGGTGGAGGCCAGCGACGCGTCCCAGCGTCGCTCGGACTGCGGGAGCTCGAGCGTGATCGGGAGCGGCGTGCGCCCGTCGCCGCGCGGCGCATAGCCGACCGTGCGCGAACCCATCAGCATGACGATCGAATCGTACATCTCGCGCTCGGAAAGGCCGTAATAGTCGAGCTTCGCGCGATCGGGGACGAGGCGAAGGCGCGGGCGTGGCTGTCCGAAGCTCGTGTCGACATCGACGATGAACGGCACCGACCGGAACAGCCGCTCGAGCTCCACCGCGGTCCTGCGGCGAGTCTCGGCGTCGGGTCCGTAGATCTCGGCGAGCAGGGTCGCGAGCACCGGCGGCCCCGGCGGCGTTTCGACTACCTTGAGCGAGCCGCCGGCGGGCAGCGGGACGGACTTGAGCTTCTCGCGCAGCGCCAGCGCGATCGCATGGCTCGATCGGCTGCGCTCGCCCTTGGGAAGCAGGGTGACCATCACGTCTCCCTGCTCGGGCTTGTCGCGCAGGAAATAGTGGCGAACAAGGCCATTGAAATTGAACGGGGCGGAGGTGCCCGCGTACAGCTCCATCGCCGATGCCTCGGGCAAGGCGCGCGCGATGCTCGCAACCTGCTCGGCGGTGCGCGCGGTATCTTCGAGCGCGGTGCCTTCGGGCAGGTCGATCACCACCTGCACCTCGGACTTGTTGTCGAAGGGCAGCAGCTTCACCGTGACGAGCTCGAAATAGAACATCGAGCAGGCGGCCAGCGTGGCGATCCCGACCCCGCCGAGGAACTGCCATGCGCTGCGCCTGGTCGCGATCACGCGCCGCGCGACGCTCGCATAGAGGGTGCCGAGCTTGCCGCCCCTCGCGTCCTCATGCCCATGCGCGAGCGTCTTGCGCGCGAACCGCACCATCAGCCAGGGCGCGATCACCACGGCCACGAAGAAGGAAAAGATCATCGCTGCGGAGGCGTTGACCGGGATCGGCGCCATGTACGGCCCCATCAGGCCCGACACGAACAGCATCGGCAGCAGCGCCGCGACCACGGTGAGCGTCGCGATCACCGTTGGATTGCCCACCTCGGCCACGGCATCCACCGCAGCGTCGATCCGGCCGCGCCCGTCATTCATGCCCCAGTGGCGGGCGATATTCTCGATCATCACGATCGCATCGTCGACGAGAATGCCGATCGAAAAGATCAGCGCGAACAGGCTGACGCGGTTGATCGTGTAGCCCATGAGGTTCGACGCGAAGAGGGTGAGCAGGATCGTCGTCGGGATCACGATCGCGGTCACCCCCGCCTCGCGCCAGCCGATCGCGAAGCCGATCAGCACGACGATCGAGAGCGTGGCGAGCCCGAGGTGGAACAGCAGTTCGTTTGCCTTTTCGTTCGCGGATTCGCCGTAATTGCGCGTGACCGCGAGATCGAGCCCCGCCGGGATCAGGCTCCCCCTGAGGCTCTCCGCCTTGTGCAGCGCCGCCTCCGAGACGGTCACCGCATTGGCGCCGGAGCGCTTGGCGATGGCGATGCTGACCGCGGGCGCCGCGTTCCACTCCGCGCCGTTTCGCACCCAGCGTGAAACCTTGTCCTGCGCTTCCCGCGGCTGCTGCGTGACGGTGGCAACGTCGCGCACATAGACCGGCGCCCCGCTTGCCGAAGGCACGGTGAGCAGGCTGATGTCGCTCGCGCTCGCGAGCGTTCGCCCTGCAGTGACCGCCAGCGCCTTGCCATCCTCGCGCGCGGTGCCGGTGGGAAAGGCGCGGTTGGCCTGGCCGACCGCATCGGCCAGGGCGCCGAGCGGCACGCCGTGCAGCGCGAGCCGCGCCGGATCGGGCGCGACACGGATCTCTTCCGGAGCACCGCCGACGATGAAGGTGAGGCCGACGTCATCGACCTTGGCGATCTCGCTGCGCAGCCGCTCGGCCAGGTCGCGCAGCGTCGCGGGGTTCCAGCGCGCCGCATCGCCGGACCGGGGCGATAGCGTCAGCACCACGATCGGCACGTCGTTGATCCCGCGCACCGTCACCAGCGGTTCGGGCACGCCGACCGGGATGCGGTCCCAATTGGCGTGGAGCTTCTCGTTGACGCGCGTCGCCGCCGCGTCGGGATCGGTGCCGACGAGGAAGCGCGCCGTCACCATCACGCCGTCATCCTCGGCCTGGGTGTAGCTATGCTCGACGCCGTCGATCGAGCGCACGATCGTCTCGAGCGGCTTGCCGACCAACTCGACCGCGTCCGCCGCGGACAGCCCGGGCGCCGCGATGCGGATATCGACCATCGGCACGCTGATCTGCGGCTCCTCCTCGCGCGGGATGGCCATCACCGCGAGCAGGCCGAGCGCGATCGCCGCGAGCAGGAACAACGGCGTCAGCGGCGACTGAATCGTGGCGCGCGTCAATGCGCCGGACAGCCCGAGCTTCACTGCGCCTGCTTCCGCGCCACCAGCACGTCGCCGGCCGAGACTCCCGAAAGAATCTCGAGCTGAGCCGGGTCGCTCGTCGGCGCGGTCTGCACCGGTACCGGGGTCGCGCTCCCGCCCTTCGCGACGAGATCGACATAATCGATGCCGAAACGCGTCGAGACGAAGCGCCGCGGGACGACGATGCCAGGGTGGGCGCCGACATCGACCAGGACGCTCACGCGCCGCCCGACGAGATCGGTCGAGAGCCCGGCGACTTCGACATCGGCACGCACGCGTCCGCCCGCCACCGCGGGATAGAGCTGGACGATCGTTCCGCGCTCACCGGCCAGCTCGCCCTCCTCCTGGATCGTCACGCCGGCCCCCTCGCGCAGTTGGCGCGCAAGCGATTCGGGCACATCCAGTCTCAACAGCGGCGGGCCGACCGTGATCGTCGCGACCGACATGCCCGGCGCCACCACCGAGCCCTGCGGAATATCGGCGCGCAGCACGCGCCCGCTCGCCGGCGCGACGATAATGCCCTGGCCGGCCACCGCTGCGCTGGCGGAGCGCTGCGCCCGCGCGGCGCGAACCTGCGCATCGGCCGAACGGGCAGCCGCTTGAGCCTGATCGAGCCGTGCTTTGGCGTAGACACCGCGCCGGTGCAGATAGTCGATGCGCGAGAGTTCGGCGCGCGCCGCTTCGGCCTGGGCGGAGGCGGCCGCCACCTGCGCGTCCAGGGCGCTCGTCTCATAGCCGAGTCGCGTGTCGACGACGCGGCCGATCACCTGGCCCTTGGTGACCTGATCGCCTTCGCGGACGGTGAGCTGCACGAGCGTCCCCGAAATCCGCACGAGCGCCTGGGCTTGATCGCGCGTCGCGATCTCGGCGGCGAGGGGCTTGAGCTGCGCGATCGAGCCAGGCTGGACCGTCAACCGTTCGCCCTGGGCAGGTACGGGCCCGGAAACCTGCGGCTCGCCGCCGCCGCAGGCGGCGAGCAGGAGCGCACCCGCAAGCCCTGTCCAGGTCCTGATCCAAGCCATTGCCGATCTCTCCCGCCGCGGCTGCGGCGCGCCGATGCGCACGCGCTGGACAGCCGGAATCCGAGCGCCATGCCTATCAGCCGGCCTGGAGGGGCCGAATTGGGACAATCCCTTATGGGAGGCGGACCGCCTTTCCACGAACATCTCCGCGATTATTGCCGATGCATATTGCGAATCTTGAGAGTTGCGCATATATAGCAACTACGCATATAAACAAGGTGGAGACAGGAGATTGCCGTGGCCAAGCCGAAGATCGTCGTATTGGGAGCCGGACTGGGTGGCACGCTGACCGCGTTCGCGCTGCGCGAACGCCTCAAGGACCGGGCCGATATCTTCGCCCTGTCCGACAGCGAGGCCTATACCTTCGTGCCTTCCAACCCCTGGGTCGCGGTGCGCTGGCGCGACGTCGAGGACATCCAGGTCCATCTGCCGCCGGTGTTCGCGCGGCAGGGAATCGGCTTTTCACCCGTGGGGGCCAAGCGGCTGCACCCGGCCGAGAGCCGGATCGAGCTCAACGACGGCACCAGCCTCGCCTATGACTATCTGGTCATCGCCACCGGCCCGCAACTCGCGTTCGACGAAGTCGAAGGGCTGGGCCCCGAGGGTTTCACTCAGTCGGTCTGCACCGGCCGCCACGCCCAGGCCGCGGCGGAGGCGTTCGACACGTTCGTCGATAATCCCGGCCCCGTGATCATCGGCGCCGCGCAGGGCGCGTCCTGCTATGGCCCGGCCTATGAATTCGCGATGATCGTCGACACCGAGCTGCGGCGTCGCCGTATCCGCGACCGCGTGCCGATGACCTTCGTCACCGCCGAGCCCTATATCGGCCATCTCGGCCTCGACGGCGTCGGCGACACCAAGTCGCTGCTCGAGAGCCGCATGCGCGACCGCGACATCAAGTGGATCACCAGCGCGCGCATCGCCAGGGTCGAGGACGGCACGATGCACGTCGAGGAAGTCGCCGCCGACGGATCGGTGGCGAAGACTCACGCTTTGCCGTTCGAATTCTCGATGATCCTGCCGGCCTTCAAGGGCGTCCCGGCGGTATTCGGGATCGAGGGGCTCACCAATCCGCGCGGCTTCATCCTCGCCGACAAGCACCAGCGCAATCCGGCCTTCACCAACATCTATTCGCTCGGCGTCTGCGTCGCGATCCCGCCGACCGGGCCGACTCCCGTCCCGGTGGGTGTGCCCAAGACCGGCTTCATGATCGAAAGCATGATGGCGGCGATCGTCGAGAACATCGCCGACGAACTCGACGGCAAGGAACCCGAGAACGAGGCGAGCTGGAACGCGATCTGCCTCGCCGATTTCGGCGACGGCGGCGTCGCGTTCGTCGCCCAGCCGCAAATCCCGCCGCGCAACGTCAACTGGGCGGTGCAGGGCAAATGGGTGCACCGCGCCAAGATCCTGTTCGAGAAGTATTTCCTCTACAAGGTGCGCCACGGCCAGGCCGAGCCCTTCTACGAGAAGGCGGCGCTCCAGCTGCTCGGCGTCGGCAAGCTCAAGATCCGCCCGACGCGCGTCAAATCCTCCGAAACCGTGGGAGCCTGAACCATGAACGTCGATCGTGCCGTATTCGTCTTCGCCGGATTGGTCGTGCTGCTCGGCATCCTCCTCTCCCTGACCCTCCACCCCTGGTGGATCGCGCTCAGCGCCTTTGCCGGACTCAACATGATCCAGGCGGCTTTCACCGGCTTCTGCCCCGCCGCGATGCTGTTCAAGGCGCTGGGTCTGCGGCCGGGCAACGCCTTCCGCTGAGCCCGATCTTCACCCCGCCACACAGAATGAGGATTTGATGGCTACCCAGGTTTCGCAATGCCCCGTCCAGGATCGCGCGCTCGACCGGGCGACCCAGGTCGCCGCCGGCGCGCTCGACGATCCGGCCGCGCAGCCGCGCGTTCGCGCCTTCTTCGACGAGGCGACGTTCACCGCCAGCTACGTCGTGCACGATCCCGCCACGCGCCGCGCCGCGATCATCGATTCGGTGCTCGACTATGACCCGGCCGCCGGCCGGACGTCGCATGCATCCGCCGACGCGATCATCACCTATGTCGCGCGCGAGGGCCTTACCGTCGACTGGCTGCTCGAAACGCATGCCCATGCCGACCATCTCTCCGCCGCGCCCTATCTCCAGCAGCGCCTGGGCGGGAAGCTGGCGATCGGCCGCGCGATCACCGCCGTGCAGGAGACCTTCGGCAAGCTCTTCAACGCCGGGACCGAATTCGAGCGCGACGGCTCGCAATTCGACCGGCTGTTCGACGACGGCGATGCGTTCGAGCTCGGCAGTCTTAGGGCCGCGGTCCTCCACGTTCCGGGCCACACCCCCGCCGATCTCGCCTATGTGATCGGCGACGCGGTGTTCGCGGGCGATACGATCTTCATGCCCGACTACGGCACCGCGCGCGCCGACTTTCCCGGCGGCGACGCGGCGCAGCTCTACCGCTCGATCCGGCGGCTGCTGGAGTTGCCGCGCCAGGCCCGGCTGTTCCTGTGCCACGACTACAAGGCGCCCGGCCGCGATGCGTTCGCCTGGGAAACGACCATCGGCGCCGAACGCGACGCCAATATTCACGTCCATGACGGCGTGAGCGAAGGCGATTTCGTGGCGATGCGCACCGCGCGCGACCGCACGCTCGACATGCCGCGGCTGATCCTGCCGTCGGTGCAGGTCAACATGCGCGGCGGCCACTTCCCCGAGCCCGAGGCGAACGGCGTTCGCTATCTCAAGATCCCCGTCGACGCGATCTGATCCGCTTCAGAACAAGGCACGCTTCATGACCCACCAACCGCTCGCTCCCGGCATCAGCGTCACCTCTCAAGTCACGCCCGAAGGCATCGCCGCCGCCAAGGCCGCGGGCTTTCGCGCGATCGTCAACAACCGGCCCGACCGCGAGGAGCCCGGCCAGCCCAGTAGCGCCGAGCTCGAGGCGGCGGCGAAGGCGGCGGGGATGGAATATCACCATATCCCCGTCGTCCCCGGCCAGTTCAGCGACGCGCAGCTCGACGCTTTCCGCAGCGCGATCGGCGGATGCGAGAAGCCGGTGCTCGCCTTTTGCAAGTCGGGCATGCGCGCCACGTCACTCTGGGCGCTGTCGCAGGCCGGCAAGCTTGGCACCGCCGAAATTCTGCGTCAGGCCGCCGCGTGCGGCTACGACCTGACGCCCCTGATCCCGCGGATCGAGGCGCGCGCGAAAGCGATCCGCGGCTGAGATGCTCGAACCGCTCCAATATCTGCTGGGTGCTGCCTCGGGTACGTTGGTGGGATTCACGCTCGGCCTTGTCGGCGGCGGCGGATCGATCCTCGCGGTGCCGCTGATGGTCTATCTGGTCGGCGTACCCAATCCCCATGTCGCAATCGGGACCAGCGCGCTCGCGGTCGCCGCCAACGCGGGCGCGGGTCTTGCCGGTCACGCGCGCGGCGCCACGGTCAAATGGCGCTGCGGGGGCATGTACGCCGCCGCGGGCGTGGCCGGGGCTCTTGCCGGATCGACGCTGGGCAAGGCGTTCGATGGCCAGCAATTGCTCGCGCTGTTTGCGGTGCTGATGATGGCGGTGGGTGTGCTCATGCTGCGCAAGCGCGGCGCCGAGGACCGGCCCGACGTCCAATGCAACCGCATCAATGCGCCGAAGGTGGTCGGATTTGGGCTGGGCACCGGCGCCTTCTCCGGCTTCTTCGGCATCGGCGGCGGCTTCCTGATCGTGCCCGGGCTGATCGCTTCGACGGGCATGCCGATGATCAATGCCGTCGGCACCTCGCTGATCGCCGTCACGGCATTCGGACTGACGACTGCGCTCAACTATGCGGCCTCGGGCCTGATCGATTGGCCCCTGGCCGGAGTGTTCGTTGCGGGGGGCGTCGCCGGCGGCCTCGCCGGAACGGGCGCGGCGCGGCGGCTCGCGGCACGCGGTGTCCTCAATCGGGCCTTCGCGCTGCTTATCTTCGGGGTCGCCGCCTATATGCTGTGGCAGAGCGCGATCGCATTGGGGGCTTGAGCGAGGCCGAAGCGGAGGCCGCGATCCGCCTGGCTAATCATGCTCGCGATAATGGAAATAGGCGAAGTCGGCCGGCATCCCCGCGCCGGAGAGGTCGTAACAGGCCATGCCGACGAACGCTCCCGTGAAGTTCGGCAATCCCGGTAGGGTCGCCTCATCCGAGATGATGCTTGCGTCGAAGGATCGGGACAGCCAGCGCCAGTCCCCGCTTCCCTGCGGCCGCCAGGCGAATCGCGCGGCCTCATGGTCCACGTCGATCCGCAGGGCGATCGGGCCCGGCGGTATCTCGACCGATTCGAGGACCAGACCGCATTCCCCATCCCGCGGGATCGCCGCCAGGATCTGCGCCAGCCGTTCGCCATCGTCCCCGACGGTGATCTGGAAAAAATAGAATTTGGTGCTGTTGTAGTAATGAACCAGCCCGGCGGCCTGCTGGAAATTGCCGGGCTGGACATCCACCAGCGTTTCCGCGGTGAAGCGAAACGCCTGCTGCCGGCGGGCGATCAGCGACTGGGTGAACCGGCTTCCGATCGTCTCCCGGCCGTAGAGGCGAAGATGGCCCGGGCGTTCGTCGAGGCTGAACAGCTGCTCGGGATAGGGCGTGCGCAGCCATTGAAAGGCATCCGGAAGGCGCGCCGTATCGAATAGGTGCTGCTCGTTGGCCGGGGCTCGGCCGCTGTCCCCGCGCCCGACGCCGTTGATCTCGATCAGTGGGGTGGCGCTGCCGTCCAGCGTTCGCAGCCAGCCGTCCTCGTCCCAGCGCATCGGCTGAATGGCGGTCTCGCGCCCGAGCACGCACCGGTCGCTCACCGGCAGGGGACGCCCGCACAGATAGACCATCCATGGTTCGCCCGACTCAGTCTCGACAAGATCGCCATGTCCGGCCCTTGCCAGCGGCGCATCGGGCTTGCCGGCGGACGTCAGGACCGGTCCGTCGGGATGAACCTCGTACGGCCCGAACAGCGACCGCGATCTGGCCATGGTCACCGCGTGGTTCCGCTCGGTGCCCCCTTCCGCGACCAGCAAATGATACCAGCCGTCGCGCTTGTAGAGATGCGGCGCCTCGGTGAAGCCGAGCGGGGTCCCGTCGAAGATGATCTGCCGCTCGCCCGCCAGCCGCCCGGTTCGCAGGTCCATTTCCTGAATCAGGATGCCGCCGAAGCGGCCATGGCCAGCCCGGTGGTCCCACAGCATGTTGAGCAGCCAGCTGCGCCCGTCGTCATCGTGGAACAGCGCCGGATCGAAGCCGCTGCTGTTCAAATGGACCGGATCCGACCATTCGCCGTCGACTCGGTCGCACCAGACCCAATAGTTATGGAAATCGCGAAACGACGCGCCCTGCGCGCCGCGCACCGTCGTCCGGCCATAGCGTTTCACATCGGTATAGGTGAGGTGGAAGCGGCCATCGGCATGGCTGAGATCGGGCGCCCAGACGCCGCAGGAATCGGGATTGCCGCGCATGTCGAGCTGGCTCGGCCGGCGCAGCGGGCGGCTCACCAGCCGCCAGTTCGCCAGGTCGCGCGAATGGTGGATCTGGACGCCCGGAAACCATTCGAAGGTGGAAGTGGCGACATAATAATCTTCCCCGACGCGCACGATCGAGGGGTCGGGATTGAAGCCGCGAAGAATGGGATTTCGGATGGTCATGCCGGCTTTCTGATCAGCGTCCAGAGCAACAGCGCGCCGACCAGATCGACGACACCGAGGAGAATGAAGAAGGGCTGGTACCCGACCTGATCCACCAGCGAGCCCAGCACGAGCGTGAAGATGAGCACGCCCAGGTTCGCGGCCATGCCGGCGACGCCGGTGGCGGTGCCGACTTCATGTTGCGGGAAAAGATCGGAAGACAGAGTGATGACGGTGACCGACAGCGTCTGGTGCGCGAAGCCGCCGAGGCACAACAGCGCCACCGCGACCGCGGCGTTCTCCACCGCGCTGACGAACATCATTCCGGTCATCAGCGCCGCGCCGAGCGTGAAGGCGGCCCGCCGGGCGTCGATCAGGTGCATGCCGCGCCGCTGCAGCCATGCCGCGACCGCCGGCCCGAACAGGCAGCCCAGATCGGCAGCCAGGAATGGCAGCCAGGCGAACAGCGCGATCTGGGTGAGGTCGAAATGCCGGACCTTCACGAGATAGAGCGGCATCCAGAGCGACAGCATGCCCCACACTGGATCGGCGAGGAAGCGCGCCGAGGCGATCGCCCACAACTCGCGCCGCCGCAACAGCGACCCGAGCTTGGGCCTGCCCTGCCCTTGCGCCAGCCGCGGCTCCTGGCCCGACAGGATGATCTCGTGCTCTTGCGCATGGATCGCGCGATGCCGCGAGGGCGGCGCGTACCAGAACATCCACGGGACGATCCAGACGAGCCCCAGCGCGCCGGTGATCAGGAAGGCGAGGCGCCAGTCGCCATGATAGATCGACCAGGCGACCAGCGGAGGCGCGAACACCGCCCCGAACGAGGCCCCGATATTGTAGACGCCGCCCGCCAGTCCGCGTTCGCGGGCGGGAAACCACTGTGCGACCAGCTTCATGCCCGAGGGCTGCGCCGCGCCTTCGACCAGCCCCAGAAAGCCGCGCAGGCCCGCAAAGCCCAGCCAGCCGGTCGCGAGCCCGTGCGCCATGGTGAGCAGCGACCAGGCGCCGACGAACAGCGCGAGCCCGAGCTTCAATCCGATGAGGTCGAGCACATAGCCGCACACCGCCTGGAACATGATGCCAAGCTGGAATGCCCCGGTGATCCAGGAATATTCGGCGGTGGAAATATGCTGCTCGGCCATGATCGCCGGGGCCGCAACGCCGAGGATGCTGCGACTCATATAATTCAGCACCATCGCACCTACGAACAGGCCGATAATGGTCCAGCGAACCGATCGAAATTTGGTCACTACCCCTCCCGCACTTCCGATAACGTTAACATTACGCTCAAAATAATGCCATCATCGCGAAGAAGGGTCCGCGATACCGTAGCTGACCCCCTCCACACGCCTCCACCGCCCGCCGAAATTATGGCCCGCCCGATCGGAACCACCCATCACCTCTGAGGGAGGCGGCGCTTCGGTTCGATTGCCCTTCGCCCCGGCACCGTACCCAGGACGGCGGGCGGCCCGGCCAAGGGCCCCCGGAAAAATTGCGATTGACAGCGTTCTGGATATTAATATCAATGTTAACGTTAACGTAGATTCGGCGCGGTGGCCAGCCCTGTTGTGCCCGGCGCCGAGCGCGAAGGCGGTCGAGACAAGTCGCGATCATGCGACGATCGAGGAGGGGGAATGAAAATGGCGAAAATCTCGCACATCATGCGTCGGGGCTCGGGCCAGGGGGGCGCAACCGGCGTTCGGCCGGCGCGACTCCTGTGCAAGGCCAGCATCATCGCTCTGGGCTGCGCGATTCTCGCCCAGCCGGCGATGGCTCAGGACCAGCCCGCCGAGCAGGACGATGAGGTCATCACCGTCACCGGTTCGCGCGTCATCACCAGCAATCTGAACTCACCGACGCCGATCACGACGGTGGAGGTGGGCGAGCTGGCGAAGACCACACCGAGCGATATCGCGGACGGGCTGAACAAGCTTCCCCAGATCATCGGCGGCCGCACCCCGCGCACCCAGGGCAATGCCAGCACCAACAATGGCGGCAACGTGCTCTCGCTGCGCAATTTCGGCCCACAGCGCACCCTGGTGCTGCTCGACGGCCATCGCGTGCCCGCGTCGAACCAGGACGGCACGGTGAATATCGACATCCTGCCCCAGATGCTGGTCAAGCGGGTCGATATCGTCACCGGCGGCGCCTCGGCGGTCTATGGTTCGGACGCGGTGGCTGGCGTGGTCAACTTCATCCTCGACAAGGAATTCACGGGCCTGGCGATCAAGGCCGATGCCGGCATTTCCAACTATGGCGACGGCGAGGAATGGCAGTTCGGCGCGGCCTGGGGCACCGACCTGTTCGATGGCCGCGGCCATTTCGAGGCGTCGGGACGGTACCGCAAGCAGGCGCTGATCCCGCTCGACGCGCGGCCCTATGCAGAGGGCGGCCAAGCCTGGCTGCTCGCCGGAAACGGTTCGCCGGGCAACCCGTTCGTGAACGTGCCCTACTCGCGCGTTTTCAACAGCGGGCAATTCGGCAACGTCCAGTGCGGCAGCGCGTGCGCCTACAACAATTATACATTCAACTCGCCGGGCCTGCTGAGCCCGATGATCCACGGCGTCCCGACCGGGACCGCCAATCTGGAATCGGGCGGTGACGGCTCGTACAACAAGAACGGCACGTTTCGCTCGGAGATCGAGATGTACGACGTGTTCGCCCGCCTGGACTATGACGTCACCGATGACGTCAACCTCTACGTCCAGGCGAC
Source organism: uncultured Sphingomonas sp. (assembly GCA_966251045.1). Classification (GTDB taxonomy): domain Bacteria; phylum Pseudomonadota; class Alphaproteobacteria; order Sphingomonadales; family Sphingomonadaceae; genus Sphingomonas. The sequence goes on along the minus strand of CBINJP010000003.1, from coordinate 64,030 downwards.
TTACGGCCAGGCGTATAACAACTCGAACTGGATCAGCTGGGTGGTGAGCCCGTCGGCCAACCGGCCCAACACGCTCTTCGCCAACAATCCGTTCCTGGCGCCGACGACGCAGATGCAGCTGGGCGCGAACATCGTCTGCGGCACCCCGGCCGCGACAGGCTGGCGCTGTCTGCCCGCGTCGCCCCCGACGTCTCCCCAGACCGGGACGACGCCGCCGGTGCCGCCCACCACGCCATACTTCTCGGCCCCATCCTATATCTGGCAGAAGATCGACGGCGAGGACGTGCGGGATACGAACCGCCTGTACAGAACCGAGTCGGATCAGCGGAACATCAATGTCGAATTGGGACTCACCGGATCCCTGGGGAGGCTGCGGTGGGACCTTTTCTATAGTCACGGCGAAAGCCGCCTGACGGTCTCCAATCCGAACAACACGGACAACGCCAAATATCTTGCCTCGCTGGACGCGGTGATCGCTCCGCCCGGAACCACGGTGAACGGCCGCGACGTGAGCGGCACCATCGTCTGCTGGGTCTTGACCCAGCCGCAATATGCCAGCCTCTATCCCGGTTGCGTCCCCACCAACATCACCGACCCCAACGGGCCGTCGCTTGCCGCGTACAACTATCTGAGGCAGCCGACCTCGTGGACGCTCACGCAGCGGCTGGACAATATCGGCGGCTCGATCGGCGGCGACATCGGCTTCGGTCTTCCCGCCGGCAATATCAGGGCCAACGTTTCGTTCGATGTGCGTTGGGCCACGTACAAGATGGAAAGCGCCTTCCGGCCGACGGACTTTGTCGATTGCACGGGCCTGCGCATGTGCCTCGCCAATGGCGGCGCGCCGGTACGCTGGGTGCAGAACACCAACGCGCCGGTGGACGCGAGCAACAACGTCTACGAGTTCGCGGGCGAAATAAATGTCCCGCTGATCAAGGACTTCGTGGTCGCTCAGGAACTGTCGGTGACCGCGGCTGGCCGCTACACCAAATATTCGACGTTCAGCGCGGTCAAGTCGTGGAAAGTGGGCGTGGATTGGCACGTCAATGAATCGATCGCCTTCCGCGGCACCGCATCGCTCGATATCCGCGCGCCGAACCTCAACGACCTCTACCAGCCCGCGGGCGTTTCATCGACCGGCTTCCTCGATCTGCTGACCAACGGCAACAACAGCCTCCGGCTGATCTCGAGAGGCAATCCCAACCTCACCCCCGAAAAGGCGCGCACCATCACGCTGGGCGTGGCGCTGACGCCCTCGTTCATTCCGAACTTCGGGATATCGTTCGACTATTATCGGACCCGGATGACCGACGCGATCACGGGAATCAGCTATCAGAGCACCGCCATCCAGAACATCTGCCTGGCCAGCGCTCCCAGCTATAATTCACCCTTCTGCTCGCTGGCGATTCGCCCGATCACCAATCCGGCCGATCCCAACTACAAGAATCCGAACTTCAATTTCCCGACCGAAATCCTTAACTCGCCGCTCAATGCCGCGCGCCAGGAGACCGAAGGCTTCGAAATTCAGGTCGATTACCACTTCGACACGGCGCAAGTCATTTCGTGGCTGCCCGGGCGCATGTCGATCCGGCACCTGCTGGGCTATCAACCGGTGAACACGACGGTGAACATTCCGGGCGCCTTCCCGACCTGGGCGGTTCAGCCCAAGCTCCGGCAGACCACGTTCGTCACCTATCAGAACGAGGCCTGGGGCCTGTCGCTCCAGCACCAGTGGCTTGGCAAGGTGAGGATGGCCACCAGCGACAACGCGCTCAACGGAAACAGCCAGAACTACGTGATACCGTATCTGCCTTCCTACAACGTGCTCGACGCCACCATCAATGTGCGGATGAGACTGCTGGGCGGGGAAGGCGAAGCCTTCCTGACGGTGAACAACGTCCTGAACGAACGCGCGCCGCTCTATCCGTCAAATTCGGGTATCCCCAACCTCTTCTATCCCACCCTGGGATTCCACGACGATATGGGCCGCTTCTTCACCTTCGGCGTCAGGGCGAAGTTCTGAGGCGCGGCCGAATGTGGAAATGACACCAGGGGCGGAAGGGCCCGTCGAACCGTCCTTCCGTCCCCTGGAGATTCGAACCCGGGCCGCGGCACGCGGCGATACCGTAATGAGAAATACCCAACTCTCCCTGTCCCGGCCTCGTGCCGGGACCCATTTACAGCCTGCGCCGGCGAGCCTGAAACCAGCCGGACAATCTCGACAATGCCCATCGCGCGGACCTGAATCACGGGATCCGAAGACCGTCGCCCGAGAAAGAGCGGCTTGCGTCGGACGCGAAAATATCTAGCAGTCCCGCGGACCTGACGGGGAGATTATCGTTGAACAAGCCTGGCCGGCGCGCGCGCCGCGCTACGATCAAGGATGTGGCGGCGCTGGCCGGCGTATCGCCGATGACGGTCTCGCGGGCGATCAACGACCGCGAGGGCATGCGGCCCGACACGCGGGCGGCAATCATGGCCGCGATCGAGGAACTCGCCTACAAGCCCAACACGGCCGCGCGCAGCCTCGTCACCTCGGCCGAACTTCGGATCGGCGTCATCTACGCCAACCCCCGAGCCGCCTTCATGAGCGAATTCCTGATGGGCGCGTTCGAGGAAGCGGCATCGCGCGGCGCGCGCCTGGTCATCCTGCCGGCGCCCCGGGGCAAGAGTCTCTCGTCCAAGACCCTGAAGGATTTCATCGCATCCGGACTGTCGGGGGTGTTGCTGACCCCGCCGCTTGGCGATTCCACGGCGCTGTTGCGATTGTTCGCCGAGGCTCACCTGCCCACCGCGACCGTCGGCGCCTATCCCGACGAGAGCGCGATTTCGGTACGCATCGACGACCGGCAGGCCGCCTACGACATGGCGCGGCACCTGCTGGGCCTCGGCCACCGGCGGATCGGCTTCATCGTCGGCAACCCCGACCAGGCCGCATCGGCCGAGCGGATGGCGGGCTTCTATGCGGCCGTGCGCGAATTCGACAATGTCGACGCCAGCATCGCCCAGGGCGACTTCAGCTTCGCGTCGGGGCTGACCGCGGCGGAGCAATTGCTCGACCGCGATCCGCCGCCCACGGCCATCTTCGCCAGCAACGACGATATGGCCGCCGCGGTGGTTTCGGTCGCGCATCGCCGCCATCTCGACGTGCCGCAGCAGCTGACGGTGGTCGGCTTCGACGATACCATGACCGCGGTGACGCTCTGGCCGCCGCTGACGACCGTGCATCAGCCGGTCCGCAAACTCGCGGCGGAGGCGCTGCGGCTTCTGGCGCAGCAGGTCTCGACCCCGCCCGAGCAGCCCGGATTGTTGGGCGATCATTTGCTCGACTATGAGATCATCCATCGCCAATCGACGGCGCGCCCGGATTTCACGGGAACGCTGCCGAAGGTGGTGACAGGCTGAGCCGCCGGGGGCCCCGGGGTTTCGGATTTGGCGCCCCCATGGTTGTCTGAGTTAATTGGCCGTGCCATTAGGCCGCCCATGCACTCCCCGCCGTGCTCGCCGCTGACCCATGTCTCCCGGGAAGGAGCGCAACGATGATTGCGACCCCCGGTTTCAGGCGCCGCGGGCGGACCGCCGGCCATGACGACATCGCGGCCGCGCTGGGCGGGGAGATATTGGCGGGGGTCCGGCCGCCCGGCAGCCGCATGCCTTCGGCGGACGAATTGTTCGAACGCTTTGGCGCCTCGCGCATGCTGCTGCGCGAAGTGACCAAGACGCTCGCGGCGAAGGGCCTGATCACCGCCAAGTCGCGGATCGGCACGCATGTCTTGCCGCCGGAGCACTGGAACTGGTTCGATTCCGACGTACTCAGCTGGCGCGTGCAACGCGGCCTCGACCGGGACTTCCTCCACCATCTCTCGCAGATGCGCCGGTCGGTCGAGCCCGGCGCGGCCGCGCTTGCCGCCCGGCACCACACCGCCGCGCACCTCGCGGAAATGCGCGCCGCGCTCGCGGCGATGGCCCGGGCCCGCACCGACCGGCGCGCCTTTGCCCAGGCCGATCTGGATTTCCATATCGCAGTCGCGACGGCTTCGGGGAACCCGTTGTTCCGTTCGTTCGCAACCGTGGTCGAGACGGCGCTCGGCGCCTTCTTCTCGCTCAGCACCCCGATCGAGGACAGCGCGAAAGCGGCGATCGTCGCGCGCCACGCCGAGATCGCGGACGCCATCGAGGCGGGGGATCCGGAAGCGGCCGCGCGCAAGATGCTGGCGGTGATCGACCAGGGCGTGGAGCGCGTCATGCCCGGCTCCCATGACGCGGAAGCGGTCAGCCGTCCCTAGTGCCCGCCGGGCCAGCGCATTGCGCGCATCCGCCGGCTGAGCAGCGCATTCGGCACGCAGCGATAGGATGCGGCATCGTTCTGGTTTCCGCGCCCGTCATGGCGCGCAACGCCGGGGAATGGGCACAGCTTGCGCGTGAAGCGCTCCGCGCCATTCTCGATGCGCGTCGCCGTCAGCGCGTCGGGCGCCCGGCCCTGTTCCACCCATTGGACAAGCGACCAGAGGATGTCGCGTTGCGGGTCGCCGGGCCAGCTGGGGTGCCCCGAGCCGCCAAACGCGGCCGCGCCGGGGCCGCCGCCGCAATGATACATGCCCGGCACCATGAACAGCCTGACCGACCGCGACAGCCGCATCGTGCCGCCATTGGCGCGGGCGAGCGCGGCGTAATAGTCGATGGTCGGGCCGGCATTGGTCGAGGGATCGGCCCAGCCCTGATAGAGGATCGCCTTGCCGCCGCGGCGCAGGAAGGGCGCGATATCGGTCCGGTCGGCGCGCAGCTCGGGCATCGCCCAATTGGCCGCGGCGAGGTCCGCCGAGCGCCGGAAGCTGTCCTCGTTCCAGTCGGCGTCGTCATGCACCCCGTCGGCCCACATCGCGCGCAACAGCGGCGAAGGCGGGCCGGGCCGCGTCCGCACACCGGGGAACAGGCCACTGTCCATCGGGCGGCCCTGCTCGTCGGGCATCGGCGCGATGATCGAATCGAGCATGGCGAGCCTGGCGGGGGGAAGGCATTCGCTGGTTTGTCCCGGCTTGCAGCTCAGGCTCGCGGTCGCGAACCGGCATTGCAGCGGATTCTCGATGATCCCGTCGGTGACGCCGTCGATCGCGTCGCACTGGGCGGTCACGCGCCGCTCGTAGAGTGACCAGTCGGCGTCGCTCAGCGCCCCGGCGGGATCCTGCTTCTGCCGGAGCGAGAACCACATCATGCGCACCGATTGCAGCGGCATATAGGGGCCCGGCGCGCCCGCGACGACGCCGTCATAGTCGCCGGGATAGTTCTGCATCTCCTTGAGCGCCTGGCGGCCCCCGCCCGAGCAGCCGAGATAATAGCTGCGATTCACCGGCCGCGCGTAGAATGCGCCGGCAAGCGCCCTGGCGGTCATCGCGGTGAGGTGGACGGCGCGATGCTCGTAATCGACTCGCGCCTTGGGGTCGGCCATCCAGCGCGCCTGGCCCTGCTTGTGCCCGCTGTCGGTGGTGACCGTGGCGAAGCCCTCGGCGATCCGCCGGCTCATGTCCGAATAGTTGAACACGCCCGCATCGCCGCCGACTCCGGCGCCGAGCAGCCGCCCGTTCCAGTCCTCTGGCAACCATAGCTCGAAGCCGATATTGCCTTCGATCGTGCCTTCGACGCGGCAGAAGGGCACCGATACCGGCAGGCCGCGATAGACCCCGCCATTCCCCCCCGGCACCCAGGCCGAGGCCGCCGGGACCGGCGTGGCCCTCACCGCCACGCCCCCCGGATGCGCGCCGCTGAGGGCAACGCATCCGGCAAGGACCGCGGAGAAGGGCAGCAACATCAGAACTTGGCGTTGATCGTCACCGCGAATAGGCGCGGCACCGGGTTCGACGCCTGGGGATCGTAACCGCCGGCGGTGTCGACATAGGGCGGATCCTCGTTGAGGAGGTTACGCACGTCGAACGCGATCCCGATCCGGTCGGTGATGTCGTAGCCGATCATCAGATCGAATGTGTCGTAATTGTTGATCCGCTGGCGCGGGGTGACCGTGGTGTTGGCATAGCCGTTGAGGTGGTTCCAGGTGAGCCGCGATTTGAACCCGCCCACGCGCGCGCCGATATCCGCCTGGGTGCGGAATTTCTGGGTAAAGCCGATCGTGTCGAGCACATCGGTCAGGCCGGCGCCGGGCACCGGCTCGAACAGATAGTCGAAGATATAGGTGCCCTGGATTCCCGCATCGAGATCGACGCCGCCCCATGCCCATTGATACTGAAGGACGAAGTCCATGCCCCGCAGCAGCGTGGTGCCCAGATTGTGGCGCCGGCCGTCGGCGATGAAGGTCACCAGCGCCTGGTTGATCGCGGCGTTGATCGGCAGCCCGGAATTGACCAGCGCCGCGACCTGCGCGGGCGTCGGATTGAACTGGACGAACTGAGTGTAGAGTGGGCTGGTCAGCAGCCCCGGCGTGCCGCGCAGCGCCTGGATCTGGTTGGTATAGTCGATGCGGAAATGGTTGAGCGACAGGAGCAGTCCGGGGACGTCGGGCGGCGCCACTTCCATACCGAACGACCAGGTCTTGGCGGTCTCGGGGCGGAGGTTCGGATTGCCGCCGGCGATGCCGATGCCCTGCTGGTTGCCGTTCGGCCCAGGCAGCGTGTCGAAATAGAGGCCCGCGCCGCCGGCGACCGTCGATACCTCGGTGAAGGTGGGTGCGCGGAACGAGGTGCCGTAGGTGCCCCTGAAGGTCAGGCCCGGCAGCGGCGCATAGGTGATCCCGAATTTGGGATTCGTCGTGCTGCCGAAGTCGCTGTAATTCTCGTACCGGACCGCGAGGCTGAGGCTGAGGCGCTCGAGCCCCGGCGCCGCATTGTCCGCGCCCGCGATCGGCACGAACAGTTCGGCGAAGACGGCATCTACATTGCGCGTGCCGTCGTCCGCCACGCTGACCGGCGCGGCCGAGCGTCCGCTGAGCAGGTCGGTGAAGGTGTATTCGATGCGGTGTTCGGCGCCGAACGCGATCCGGACATTGCCGCCGGGAATCGCGAACAGCGATCCGTCCATCTGCGCATTGAAGACGTCGAGCCGCGTCCGCCCGGTGATGACGAACAGATTGTCGGTGATCGTGGCGATGGTCGCGGGATTGTTGGGGCCGCCGAACACATTGAGCGCGGTCGTCGCATTGGTGTCGTTCAATGCGGCCTGGAGCGCCGCGCCATTGACGCCGTTGCGGGCACGGTCGTCCACTTCCTCGGAAGCGCCATGCGAATAGTAGAGCGTCGCGCGGAAATCTCCGAACGGCTCGAATTCGAGGCCGCCGACGATATTCCAGCTATCGGCATGAACCGGACGCGCGATGGTGCCGATCTGCGGGTAGAGCGAATAGCTCACCGTGTAGCAGCGCGCGCCCACCGGGGCGCCCACGCTGGCCGCGCACAGCGGCGGCGTGACGCCGGTTGGGGTCACATAGAAGGGGTTGCTGCTGGGTACCGTCGCATTGACGTTGGCGAGCAGCGGGATCGTGCCGGTGCGGCGCGACCAATAGCCGTCGGCGAAGACGCGGAATCCGCCGCCCAGTTCCTGGCTGGCATTGGCGGTGACGCTGTAGCGCTCCTGATCGGGAATGATCTCGAGGTCGCCGTCATAGAAGCACAGGTTCCGCGTCCCCGCGGTCAGCGTGCCCGCATTGGCGCCCGTCACGCCGCCTGCCGGGATCGCATAGGTGACGCCGCTGATCGTCATCGTGCCCGGATTGCAATTGGTCGTGCGCAGGTCGCGCCCGCCGCGCAGGCGGTTATCGTTCTGATAGAAATCGAGGTCGCGGCCGTAGAGCGCGGTATTCTTCGAATATTCCGCGGCGACGGTGATCCAGCCGCCGTTCCAGTTGTGGCCGATGATCCCGGCGATCTGCGCGTCGCGGTAACTTCCCTCGGTCAGGCCGTACCGGCCACGCACTTCGCCCCCGGAGAAGTTCCGGCGGGGAATCAAATTGACCACCCCGGCGATCGCATCGGAGCCGTAGATGGCGGAGGCGCCATCAGCCACCACCTCGACACGTCCGAGCGCGATCGAGGGGATCACCGAGGGATCGGTGAATTGCCCCTGGGTGCCCATCGGCGGGAAGCGGCGGCCGTCGAACAGCAGCAGCGTCGCGTTGGTGGAGATGCCGCGCAGGTTGATGCCCGCGCCGCGGGTCGCGTTGGCAGCGCCGTTCTGCGCCGATCCGCCCGCGCGGTTCGCGCCCAGCGACACCACCTGCGGCACCCGGCGCAGCAGATCGTTGGTCGAGACGACCGGCGTCTCGAGAATCTTGTCGGAATCGAGCGCGATCACGGCCGATCCCACCGGCTCGATGCCACGGATGCGGCTGCCGGTGACGGTGATCGCGTCGCCCTGTTCCGCGTCCGCGGCTTCGGGGCCGGGCGCCTCGGTCTGGGCAAATGCCGGTGCGGAAAGGCTCAGGGCCAGCGCGCCGATCGCGACGCGGGCGAGCAGGCGGGACGAACGATGATTGGCGACTTTCATGTTATTTCTCCTCTCTGAGCCGCCCGCATGTCCCCACGGTTCGGCGAACATCTGGTCAGGTGGATTCCGCGCGTGCCGCTCTGGCGGGCCGGTCGGCGAAACGGGGTGCAAGCGACAGCAACACGATCGCGAGGATCAGGATGAAGGCGCCGACGAGCTCGGCGGGCTTGGGATGCGGGAGGCCCCACACCCAGGCGAGGATCAGCGCACCGCCCACGCCGGCGATCAGGCTCGCGGCGCGCTCGAGCGGGACGCAATAGGCGTTCTCGCGGGGGTCGAGCAGGATGATGATCGCGAAGACCGATACGATGGTCAGCGTGACGCCGATGCCCAGCAGCGGCAGGATCACCGGATCGGTCCAGACCTGGACGAAGCCCCAGCTCAGCGCGCCCGACTGGCTGCCGAAGCCCGATGCCGAGATGGCGGCGAGGATCGCCACCGACAGCGGCAGCGCGAATATCTTTTCCTCGACGAAATATTTGCGGACCAAAGCGGGGTCGCCGCCCTTCGCCACCTTGGTCATCACCGCGAGGCGAATGAAGTAGCCGAGCGTGTAGAGCACGACCGTCAGGATCGCGAGCGGCGGGAGGTAGAAGCCGCCCCGGTCGCTGAGCGTGATCGCCATCGCGGCCATCACCATCGCCAGCGCGGTCCAGCTCCACCAGCGCACCCGGCGGCCGAACGCCATGTCCACCAAAGGCGCGATCAGCAGGATGTCGCCGCGCATGATCAGCTGGATGAAGGGGATGCTGACCCCTTCGAAGGTGAAGGACAACGGCACCGTGAACAGCACCAGCGCGGTGCCGATGCTCGAGAACCAGGTATATCCGGACGGGACGGGCAAGCGCCGCCCGAGCACCATCACGCCGTGCGCCTCCTTGTGCCAGCCGGACCGCCAGATGAAGAGATAGGTCAGCACCGTCGTGACGATCAGCGACGCGGGCAGCGTTTCCAGCCCCGTCAGCGGCCGCCCCAGCCCGGGATGGACGGTGGTGGTGACCAGCTTGGTGATGACGACGTTGGGCAGGTACGCGAGCAGATAGAGCGCGACATAGCCTTCGAGCGGGAAGCGCGACATGCGGGTCATGCGGCCTCCAGTTCGATCATGGTATCAGTGACGCGGTAACGCGCGTTGAGCCCCGCCTCGGCGGTGACGGCGGCCATGTAATCGACCAGTTCGGCATGGCGGTCGTCGTCGCGCGCGATCAGGCGCGGTACGGCGTCGCGGTCGATATAGAGCGGCAGGAAGCCCGAGCGGACGATGCGCCCGCCCTCGATCTCCAGCCGCGCGACGATCGAAAGGCGCGATGCCTTGGGGAAATTGTAGAGGCTGTCGAAATCAGGCTCCCATTCCTCGGCGAGGACGCGGATCTCGTTGAAGCTCCTGGACGCGGCGTGGACCGGGTCCATCCGCAGATCGGTCGCGAAGTTGCACAGCGAGTAGAAGACCGGCTTGCCGTCGATCAGCTCGCAGCCTTTCAGGATGTGCGGATGCCCGCCGAGGATCGCATCGGCCCCGGCGGCGATGGCGGCGCGGGCGACGTCGCGCTGATAATCGGCGATCACCGCGCGGACGAAATGGATGCCCCAGTGATGCGAGACGACCACCAGGTCGGCCTCGGCCTTCGCCGCGCGGATATCCGCCTCCATCGCGGCAAGGTCTTCGCGGTGCGGAAAGGTGTGGATGCGCGCGGGCGTGCCCGGCTGGTCGTGCTCGATCTGCTCGTAGATCGTGTGCGCGCGCATCGGGGCGCAGCCCGGGCGCCGCTCCTCGGCCCAATAGGCCTGGGGCAGGATGCTGCAATAGGCCAGGATGGCGACGCGGGTACCGTCGCCCAGCGTGAAGAATGCGGGGCGGCGCGCCTCGGCGATGTTCGCGCCCGCGCCGACCGTCTTGACGCCCGCGGCCTCGAGATTGGCGCGGGTCTCGAAAAAGGCGTCGTTGCCCCAGTCGAGCACATGGTTGCCCGCGAGCGACACCACGTCGAAACCGGCGCGGCCGAGCGCATGCGCGCCATCCGGCCGCGCCAGCACCGCGTGGCGCGCCTGGGGAAGGCGCACGCCGCGATCGGCGAAGCTCGTCTCGATCTGCCCGAAGGCGATGTCGGCGGCGGCGAGCATGTCGCGCGTCGCGACGAAGCTCTCGTCATAATCGTCGCGATCCATCGCGAGGTCGCCGACGGCGAGCAGCACATGAGTCATGCCGCCGCCCCAAACGCGATGGGAGCGCTGAGCGCGCCGATTTCGGGGAAGCGCGTCTGGCGCGGCTCGCCGGCGGCGGTGAACGGCCCCGCCGCGAGCAATTCCTCCAGCGCGACCTGCAATTCGAGCCGCGCCAGCGCCGCGCCGACACAGACATGCGGACCGCGCCCGAACGCCAGCGAATCCTTGATGTTGGCCCGGTTCAACTCGAACGCATCGGGATTGTCGAACACGTCCGCGTCGCGGTTCGCCGAAGCATAAACCAAGGCGACCGCCTCGCCTTCGGGGATGGGGCAGCCGCGCACCTCGACATCACGGACTGGCGTGCGCGCGAAGCCGCGATAGGGGGTGTAGAGCCGAAGGAACTCCTCGATCGCCGCAGGCACCAGCGCCGGATCGGCGCGTAGCTGCGCCTGGAGCGCCCGATCGCGGCAAAGATGAACCACGATCGACCCGATCGTCACGCTGGGCGCGATGATGCCCACCACCAGCACCTGGCGGATCGTACCGACGATCAGTTCCTCGGGCAGCGGCTTGCCATCGACGCGCGCGGCGAGCAGCGCGCTGGTCGCGTCCTCGTCTGCCGGCATCGGGTTGGCGCGCCGGTCCGCGACGATGCCGCGCGCCATGTCGTAGAGCAGCAGGCTCGATTCCTTGGTCGCGTCCATATCGTTGGACTGGACGGCGATATTGTAGCGCTGACCCACCCGGGTGAGCTCGGCCACCGCATCGGCCGGCAGGTTCATCCAGTGCGCGAAGGTCGCAATCGGCATGTGTGCGGAGAAATCGGCGACCACATCGCCCCCGCCATTGGCCACCATCGCACCGATCAAATCGCGGCAAATAGTGCGGATGACCGGCTCCAACCGGGCGACCTTGCGCTCGGTAAGCAACGGCGCCAGCGCCTTGCGATAGGGCGTATGTTCGGGCGGATCGAGGTGGAGCGGGGGTCTGCGCCCGGTAAAAGCCACTTTCGGCACGACATTCTGCTTCACCGTGGTGAAGGTCCGCCAGTCGGCCGCAGCGGCGGCGACATCGTCATGCTTCATCAGTGCCCAGAAGCCGCCCCACGAGTCGCTGTGCGCGACCGGACATTCGGCGCGCAGCCGCCGATATTCCTGGTGCGGACTATCGAATGTCTCGGGCCTCTCCGGGTTGAAGTTATGCTTCATAACTAATTCGTATCAAGCGATGTAAGCGCTTGCAAGAGCTTTTGCAGGATCGCCGCGAGTACGGCATAAGGCGGCGATGTCCGCCGCCCGCGCCCCTCGCCTCGATGATGTCGCCGAACGCGCGGGAGTCTCCGCCGCGACCGTGTCGCGCTTCCTCAACAACCCCGATGTCGTCGCCCCGGGCACCGCGGAACGCATCCGCGCGGCAATCGCGGCGATGGGCTATGTCCCGAATCTGACCGCCGGCGCGCTCGCGAGCAGCCGCTCGCGGCTGATCGCGGCGCTGGTGCCCGATATCGCCCAGTCGCTGTTCAACGATACCGTCGAGGCGATGATCGAGGAGCTGGCCGGGGACGGCAACAGCGTGGTGCTCGCGCTCACCGGCCCGGACAACAACCGGCTCGAGGCGGAGATCAACATGGCGCTGGCGCGGCGCGTCGATGCGATCATCCTCACCGGGATCGTCTCCGATCCGGCGACGATCGAGCGGCTGCGCGCGAACCCGGTGACCGTGATCGAGACCTGGGGCCTACCCGCGGACCCGATCGACGTGGCGGTCGGCTTCTCGCACCGCGCGGCGGGCGAGGAAATGGCGCGCTTCCTTCGCGCGCGCGGCTATCGCCAGCCGCATCTGGTGGTGCCGCGCTCGACCCGGTCCGAGCGCCGCGCGAACGGCTTTGTCGAGCGGTGGATGCGCGACGGGGGCCCGGAGCCCAGCCGGCTGGAGGTCAATGTACCGAGCCATTTCGGCCAGGGGCGGCTGAGCTACCGCGCACTCGCCGACCTGCCCGAGCGCCCCGACGTGGTGGTCTGCGGATCGGACTGGATCGCGCAGGGGCTCATCGTCGAGGCGCAGGCGGCGGGCATCCGCGTGCCGGACCAGCTCGCGGTGACCGGCTTCGGCAATCTGCGGCTGGCCGGTGACATGCGCCCCACCATCACCAGCGTCGATGTCGACGGCGCCCGCATCGCGCGCGAGGTAATGCGCGTGCTGCGCGCCCGCGCTGCGGGCGCCGAGGTGGAGCGGCGGATCGATGTCGGCTTCCGGGTCATCGCGCGCGAGAGCGCATGAAAGGGCTTGCATAAACCGTTATCCCGGATAACCTTTTCGCCTGCCCTGGACAGGATGGAGAGGAATATCGTGCGCCCTGCCCTTGCGTTTCTGGCCGCGCTGGCCGCCTTCCCCGCCTTCGCGCAGACGGCGCCCGCTCCCGCGGCGCCGCAGGGCCCGCCGCCCGATCTGTCGCCCGATTCGCGCGGCACCGGCCCCTTTCCCGCGATCAAGGAAGCCGATCCCGCACTGCCCGATCATGTCGTCTATCGGCCGGAGGATCTCGGCGCGCTGGGAACGCTGAAGCTGGGCGTGGTGGTCTGGGGCAATGGCGGCTGCGCGGCCGATGGCGCGAGCGCGCGGCACCATCTCGCCCAGCTTGCCTCATATGGTTATCTCGTGATCGCGCCGGGCACGATCCGCAGCGGCCCCGGCGCGCCCCCGCGCGAGACCGGCGCGCGCCGCGGCCCCGACACCTCGGGCAAGCTGCCGCCGGTCGCCACCAGCTTCGAGGATGTCCGCGCCGGAATCGACTGGGCCCTCGCCGAGAATGCGCGCGCGGGGAGCCGCTATCATGGCCGCATCGATCCCGCGATGATCGCGGTCGGCGGGCATAGTTGCGGTGGGCTCCAGGCGCTCCAGCTTGCCGGCGACCCGCGCGTGCGCACCGTGCTGGTCCACAATAGCGGCATCTTCGCCGACGGCAGCAATCCGATCAGCGGACTGACGGTTGACAAGTCGCTGCTCGGGACGCTGCACACGCCGGTGCTTTATGTGCTCGGGGGCCCAAGCGACATCGCCTACCCGAACGGCACCGACGATGTCCGGCTCATCTCCAAGGTTCCCGTCTTCCTCGCCAGTTCGAATGTCGGCCATGGCGGCACCTTCCGCCAACCCAATGGCGGAGCGGTCGGCATGGTCTCGGTCGCGTGGCTGCAATGGCAGCTGCGCGGCGATGCGGCGGCCGGCCGGATGTTCACCGGAAAGAACTGCACCCTGTGCACCGACAGCACATGGACCGTCGCGCGCAAGGGCATCGAATAGCCGCTATCTGCAGCGCCCGTTCCGCACGCACGGGCGCAGCATCGGCGGGGGCGTGTGCGCGACGAAGCTGGCGGGTCTTTCCCCCCACCGCCCCGATTGCAGCCGCCGGTCGAGATAGCGGATCGACGCCACCACCGTGTCGGGCTTGAAGGTGCAGTGACCCGCCGCGCGGACGAACAGGCTCCGAACCTTCGGGCCGGGCGCCGCATCGGCATAGCCGCGCTGGAGCGAGGGCGAGGTCAGCCCGTCGCCGATGGTCTGCACCGCCAGGACCGGCACGCCGGGCCGCGCATTGGGCGTATAGTGGCGCATCATATAGTCGACCGCCCCGGGGCGGGCGGCGACTCGCTGACCCGCGTTGAGCCGCTTCAGGTCCGCTTCGAGATCGATCCCGGCCTTGCGGTACATCGCCTCGACGAAAGACCGGCGCCCCGAGCGCGCGAGCTGGGCGCGATAATCGATCCCGGTGTTCCACGAAAAACCGCCGCCCGCGCGCTTTTCCTGATCGGTGCGCGGCAGGAAGACGCCCATGACGAAGCTGCGGCCGATCTCGTCGAGCTGCGCCTCGATATCGCCCGCCCCCGGCTCTGCCCGGTCCGGGCTGGTCCATCCCGGAATGCCGCCCAGCACTCCGGCCAGCGCCACGCGAGCGCGCCCTTCCGGGGTGCGCAACGCCGCATCCAGGGCGGTTCGGACCCGGCCCGAATTCGCCATATCGTCATCGATATCGACGAGCAGGATCCCGGCATCGGGCGCGATCAGCGTGCGGAAGGCATAGGCCCCATCGAGCGCCATGTTCATCATCCCGACCGCGCCGCCCATCGACGAACACATCGGCAGCGCGGCGCTCACCCCGGCGGGCCGCTGCTCCGCCAGCGCGATGCTGACCAGCCCGCCCATCGAATAGCCCCAGGCGATGACACGCGCCGGCGCGCGGTGTGCGGCGGCAAAGGCCGCCAGCGTCGCGCGCTGGGCCGGAACCGCCTGTTCAAGCGCCCAGCCGCCCGCGCCATAGTTCGAGCCCGCAAGCGCATAGCCCTCGGCCAGCAGCGCCTCGCGCATCCGCGGCGGCGCCGCTTCGGGCTCACCCGCGCCGCGCGAATAGCCCCGGCTCCACAGGAGCAAGGTGCCGTTCCAGTTCGCCGGCACTTCCGCGCGCCACCGGGCGCCGGAAGCGAGCGTGCCCGACAGTTCGACCGGGCCGGCCTGCGGGGCCGCGACGGGTCCGCTGAACGGCACCATAGCCGCCAGCGCCGCGACCGGCAGGAATGCTCCACGAAGCGCCATCATCTCACTCTCCTTGCATCGCGGCCAATTTCGTGAAAGCGCTTGCACAATGTTATCCGACAAAACAATCCCGTCCATATCCGAGGCAGTCGCGGCGCATGTCGCGGGCCTGCGGTTCGAGACGCTGCCGCCCGGGACGGTGCATTGCACGCGGCGCTCGCTGCTCGACACGATCGGCGTGATGCTGGGCGCCAGCGGACTCTCGGAAGACGCCCTGCCCTATCGGGCGCATGCCCTTGCCGGGGGACCGGGGCCTGCCCGCCTGCTTGGCCTCTCCTCCCGGGTCACCCCCGTGGCGGCGGCGCTGGCGAACGGGGCGCTGGGGCATGCTCTCGATTATGGCGACACGTTCGATGCAGGCCCCGCCCATCCCAGCGCCGCGCTGGTGCCCGCGCTGCTGGCGCTTGCCGATGCCGATCCGGAGATCGACGGCGGACGGCTGATCGCCGCAATGACGGCGGGCACCGACCTCGCCTGCCGCCTCTCGATCGCGCCTGCCCGCGCCTATGAGGAAGGTGGCTGGTATCCCCCGCCCATGGTCGGCACCATCGCCACCGCCGCCGCCTGTGCGCGGCTGCTCGGGTGCGGCGCCGCCGGGGTGCGCGACGCGATGGGCCTCGCCTTGCTGCAGAGCAGCTTCCCCGGCGAGATCAAATATGACGCCGGCTCGCCCATTCGCGCCGTCCGCGAAGGCTGGGCGGCGCGCGCAGGGCTCGAGGCCGCGCAACTCGCCCGCGCGGGCGCCCGCGCCTTCGCCGCCCCGCTCGAGGGCAAGGCTGGGTTCTTCGCTGTCTATGGCGGCGGCGGCCCAACCGCGACGCTGACCGAGGGGCTGGGCGAGCGCTTCCTTGGCGACGCGGTAAGCTTCAAGCCCTGGCCCAGTTGCCGCGGCACCCATGGCTATATCGAAGCGGCGCTGGCGCTCCGCGCGCGGATCGGAACCCGCGCGATCCGCGCGATCGAGGCGGACACCGGACCGATCCAGGAGATGCTGATCCGCCCGCAGGCCGCCAAGGCCGCGCCCGGCAGCGCGATCGAGGCGAAGTTCAGCATTCCCTTCGCCGTCGCCCATGCGCTGGTTCGCGGCGAAGTCTCGCTCGATAGCTTCGGACCGGCGGAGCGGGGGGACGCTCCTGTGCTGGCGCTTGCCGCGCTTGTTACCGAGCACCGCCGTCCGGACTGGGGACGCGAGCATGCGGCGAGCGGCGCGCTGACGGTCACGCTGGAAGACGGAACCGTCCTTCGTCACGAGGTGTCGCAAGCGCTGGGGCATCCGGACCGCCCATTGTCCGATGCCGAGCTGGTCGAGAAGTTCCTGGCTTGCGCGGCCAAGGCCGCCGAGCCGCTGGAGCCACGCCGCGCGGAGGCGATCGCGCGCCGCATCCTCACCCTCGGCCCCGGCACCCAGGCCACGGCGCTGCTCGACTGAGCGGCGCTACCCGATCTTCCAATAGGTCGCGTAACGCTGATGCGCGATGCGGTGATAGGGGATCAGCCGGACCGGCGCCCCGCTTGCCGATGCGATGGCGAACTCCAGCGGCCTGCCCGTCGCCCGGATCGAAGCCGCAAGGTGCTCCGGATCGCCCGTGAGCCTGGGCGCGGTGAAGGGCGCATCGTTATAGCTGCCATATTTGCGCTCGTTGACGACGATGTCCGCGCCCGGCGGCAGACCGTCGCGCCCCAGATCCCCGGCGAGCACCAGCGGTCCATAGGTGAAGGCGACGATATCGGGCGCGGCCGGCGCGTGTTCGGCGGCTACCTCCATCGCCAAACGCAATTCGACCGCGTCGCCGGTGCGCCAGACGCGAGTCAGCGCGATATAGCTGCCGGCATCGCTCGACCGCGCCGCCTGCTTGCCGTTGACGAAGACGCTCGCGGTGCGGCTCCAGCGCGGATGCCGGAGCTTGAGCGTCGCTTCGGCGGGCTGCCGCAACGTCCAGCGCAGCGTGGTCGCGGGCGTATCGGGGAAACGGGTCGTCTGGGTGAGCACCGCCCCCTTCGCCTTCCACGCCACCGACGACGGCACGAACAGGTTCACATAGAGCGCGGCGTCATCGTGGAAGTAGATCGAATCGCGATATTTGACGTGATTCTCCATGCCCGTCCCGGTGCAGCACCAGAAACTGTCCTCGGGCGTGTGATAGAGCTTCATGTAGCCGGGCCGCGCGCCCTGGAAATAGGTCGTCATGCCCGAATCCGGGTCCTGCGAGGCCAGGATGCCGTTGTAGAGCGTGCGCTCGTAATAATCGGCATATTCGGCGCTCGGATCCTGAAGGAAGAGCGCGCGCGTCAGCCTGAGCATATTGTGCTGGCAGCAGGTCTCCGATGCCTTGGCGGAGAAGACGTGGCTGGCGAAATCCGCCATCGGGAAGAAATGCTCGCCGTCGCCATGCCCGCCGGTGGCGAAGGAGCGAGTGAGCGCCACGGTCCGCCAGAAAAAGGCGGCGGCATCGCGATATTTCGCATCGCCGGTCGCTTCGTAGACGCGCTGGAAACCGACCGCCTTGGGCACCTGGGTGTTGGCGTGCAGCCCGTCGAGATGGTCCCTGCCCTTCGCCAGCGGCTCGAGGATCGCCTTGTGCGAAAAGCGCTGGGCCAGCGCGCGGTAATCGGCATTGCCGGTCATGAAATAGAGGTCGGCGTAGATCTCGTTCATGCCGCCATGTTCGGTGGCGAGCATCGCCTCGAACGCGGCGTCGGACAATGGCCTTGTGGCGACCACGCCCCAGTCGGCGAGCCGCAGCAACACCGCGCGCGACGTCTCGCTCTCCGCCAGCAGCGCCGCGTCGCGCAATCCGGCATAGATTTTGTGCAGCGTGTACCAAGGCACGCCGCTGATCGCGTCGCCGCGCAGATGCGCCGCGATCAGCGCGGCGCCGTCGGGGAAGGCGCAGACCAGCCCGCTGCCCGCCGCCTTCTGGCACGCGGCGAGCTCGTCCGCGATATAGTCGATCCGCTGCCTGAACCGGGGATCGCGCGTCGAGCGCCAGGCCAGCGCGCAGCCCGACAGGTAATGGCCGAGCGTGTGGCCATGACAATTGATGTCCGCCCAGGTCGCCTCGGATTCCCAGCCGCCATAGACCGCCGCCTTGGGCTCCAGCCCCGCATTGACGCGGAAATTGTGCAGCATGCGATCGGGCTGGAGCTTCAGGAGATACGCCTCGGTCATGCGCTGGGCGTGAAGGAATGGACCCTCTCCCAGCGTGACGTCGGCCATGTCGAACGGCTGCACCTTCCCGCCCGCAGGCGTGAAGGCGCGCGCGGGGATCGCCGGTCCCAACCCGGCGGCCAGCGCGCAGATGGCGGCATTGGAAAGGAACCGCCGGCGGGAATGCCGGGCAGAGCAGGACATCGGCATCAGTCACTCCCGATCGGTGCGGCATTGCGAATAGGACAGAAACCGCCCGCTGTCAGGCGTCGCCCCACACATCGCGCGCGACGTCGATCACGAGCCGCAGTTTCGCCGATTGCTGCTCCATCGCGATATCGTTGCCGTGCACCGTCGAGGAAAAGCCGCATTGCGGCGACAGCGCGAGCTGATCGATCGGCGCGAAGGCCGCCGCTTCATCGATCCGGCGCTTCACGTCGGCGGGGTCCTCGAGATCGCCAAGCTTGGTGGTGACCAGCCCGAGCACCACGGTCTTGCCCTTGGGAAGGTGCCGCAGCGGCGCGAAATCGCCCGAGCGCGGATCGTCATATTCGAGGAAGTAGCCGTCGACTTCGAGCGCGTTGAACAGCACTTCGGCGACCGGCTCATAGCCGCCCTCCGCCGCCCAGGAGGAACGGAAATTGCCGCGGCACAAATGGACGCAGACCACCATGTCCTCGGGCCGGTCGCGAATCGAATCGTTGATGATGCGCGCATAGAGCCGCGGCAGCTCGTCGGGGTCCATGCCCCGGCGGCGCGCATTCTCGCGCTGGGTGTCGTCGCACAGATAGGCGAGATTGGTGTCGTCGAGCTGGAGATAGCGGCACCCCGCGTCGGCGAGGCTGGCGATTTCCGCGCGATAGGCGGCGGCGAGATCCGAATAGAATTCGTCGAGATCGGGATAGGCATTGCTGTCGATCGCGTCACGGCCGCCGCGGAAATGCAGCATCGTCGGCGAGGGGATCGTCACCTTGGGCGTGCGCGAAGTGCAGCTGGCAAGGAACGCATAGTCCGCCCGCTGGATATCGCGCGCATGCTGCACCTTGCCGGTGATCTTCATCACCGGCGGCGCATATTCGAGCTCCTTGCCGCCATGCTGGTGGAACTTGACCTGCGTGCCGCCGGCTTCCTCGACTCCGTCGAGCTGGAGCAGGAAATCGGTGTGGAAATAGGTGCGGCGGAACTCGCCGTCGGTGATGCCCTGAAGGCCCAGGCCCTCCTGCATCGCCACCACGGCGCGAATCGCCTCGTCCTCCGACCTGCGCAGCGCCGCCGCGTCGATCCGTCCCTCGCGAAACGCGGCGCGGGCCTCGATCAGCTCGGCGGGCCGCAGGAAGCTGCCGACATGATCGGCGCGGAACGGGGGCTTTCGCATGCACTCTCCTGGACTGAATTTGCCAAACCAATTGTATGCGACACATGCAATTTCCCGGACGCCGGATCAAGCGGCCGCGACGGATATGTTGTATGCCATAACAAATTGCGGCAGGCTCGCCCAAAGGGCTCAGCATAGAGCCCGACTCAGGGAGCGGACGCAGATGACCCAAGATCCTCAGGCGATTCTCGATCGCGAACCGATGTCGCGCTTCCAATGGTCGGTCGTCGCGGTGATGGTGGGGCTCAACGCGCTCGACGGATTCGACGTCCTTTCGATCAGCTTCGCCTCGCCGGGCATTGCCAAGGCATGGGGCATCGATCGCGCGGCGCTCGGCCTCGTCCTGTCGATGGAACTGATCGGCATGGCTGCGGGATCGCTGCTGCTCGGCCGGATCGCGGACCGGATCGGGCGGCGCGCGACGATCTTGAGCTGCCTGGTGGTGATGACCGCGGGCATGCTCGGCGCCGCCACCGCCCCCGATGTGCAGATCCTCTCCGGCTGGCGGCTGCTGACCGGGCTGGGGATCGGCGGCATGCTGGCGGCGACCAACGCCGCGGTGGCCGAGGCCGCGAACGCCAGGCGGCGCGCCTTGTGCGTGGTACTGATGGCGGCGGGCTATCCGGTCGGCACCATCATCGGCGGATCGATCGCGGCGGTGCTGCTGCAGCATTATGGCTGGCAATCGGTGTTCGTGTTCGGCGCCATCGCGAGCGCCGCCTTCATTCCGATCGTGTTGTGGGCGGCGCCCGAATCGATCGCCTTCCTGCTCCACAAACGCCCGCGCAACGCGCTCGAGCGCGTCAACGGACTGCTCGCGCGCATGGGCCACGATCCGGTCGACGCGCTCCCCGACACCCCGCCCGAAAAGCGCAAGGCGCCGATCTCGGATCTCTTCTCGCCGGCGCTGGCGCGGCCGACCATCGTCCTCACCCTCGCCTATCTGGCGCACATCATGACCTTCTATTTCATCTTGAAATGGATCCCGAAGATCGTGGTGGACATGGGTTATGCGCCCTCGGCCGCCGCCGGGGTGCTGGTCTGGTGCAGCATCGGGGGCGCCAGCGGCGCGCTGTTGCTCGGGCTGCTCACCGCGCGCATCCGCATCCTGCCGCTGACGATCGTCGCGATGACCGCATCGGTCGCTTTGGTCATCCTGTTCGGGCGCGGCGGCAGCGATCTTGCCCAGTTGTCGATGGTCGCCGCGGCCGCCGGCTTCGCGACCAATGCGGGCGTGGTCGGGCTTTACGCGCTGGTTGCGCGTGCCTTCCCGACCGGACTTCGCGCCACCGCGACGGGGTTCGTGATCGGGCTTGGCCGGGGCGGATCCGCTTTGGCCCCCGCGCTCGCGGGACTGCTGTTCGCCGCCGGACAGGGCCTTCCGACCGTCGCGATCCTGATGAGCCTCGGCTCGGCGATCGCGGCGCTGGCACTGCTGGCGCTGGTGCGGCGCGCCGTCGAAACGCACTGAAACCGCTTTCAAGCTTGCCATGGCGCAGGCAATAAGTTATAACACATAACAATATCTGGAGAGGATGATGGCGACTCTGATTGGCGATGCCCCGGCGACGTTCGAACGCCGCAACCCCGTCACCGGCGAAGTGGCGAGCACCATGCCCGCCGCGAGCGTCGCGGATGCGGAGGCCGCGGCCGATGCCGCCGCCGCCGCATTCCCCGCCTGGTCCGCCCTCGGCCCAAATGCGCGGCGCGCGCTGCTGATGAAGGCCGCGGTCGCGCTCGAAGCGCGCGCCGACGCGTTCGTCGATGCGATGATGGGCGAGATCGGCGCGACCGAGGGCTGGGCCCGCTTCAACCTGATGCTCGCCGCCGGCATGGTCCGCGAGGCCGCGGCGCTCACCACCCAGATCGGCGGCGAGGTCATCCCGTCGGACAAGCCCGGCTGCATCGCCATGGCGCTGCGCGAGCCTGTCGGCGTTATGCTGGGCATCGCCCCGTGGAACGCGCCGATCATCCTCGGTGTGCGCGCGATCGCGGTGCCGCTCGCGTGCGGCAACACCGTGGTGCTCAAGGCGAGCGAGCAATGCCCGCGCACTCATGCGCTGATCGTCGAAGCCTTCGCCGAGGCCGGCCTGCCCGAGGGCGCGGTCACCCTCGTCACCAATGCGCCGCAGGATGCGGGCGCGGTGGTCGGCGCACTGGTCGATCATCCGGCGGTGCGCCGCATCAACTTCACTGGCTCGACCGCGGTGGGCAAGATCATCGCGAAGCGCGCCGCCGAGCATCTGAAGCCCGTGCTGCTCGAGCTGGGCGGCAAGGCGCCGCTGATCGTGCTCGAGGACGCCGATCTGGACGAGGCGGTGAAGGCCGCTGCGTTCGGCGCGTTCATGAACCAGGGCCAGATCTGCATGTCGACCGAGCGGATCATCGTGGTGGACGCCGTGGCCGACGAATTCGTCGCGAAGTTCAAGGCGAAGGTCAGCGGCATGCCGGTCGGCGATCCGCGCGAGGGCAAGACCCCGCTCGGCGCCGTGGTCGATGGCAAGACCGTGGATCATGTGAAGTCGCTGATCGCCGATGCCACCGCGCGGGGCGCCGAGCTGGTCAATGGCGGCGAGGCGGACGGCGTGCTGATGCCGGCGCATGTCGTCGACAAGGTGACACCCGACATGAAGCTGTTCCGCGACGAGAGCTTCGGCCCGGTGGTCGGCGTGATCCGCGCGCGCGACGAGGCGCATGCGATCGCGCTGGCCAACGATACCGAATATGGCCTCTCCGCCTCGATCTTCACCCGCGACATCGCGCGCGGGCTGCGCGCCGCGAAGCAGATCCAGTCAGGCATCTGCCACGTCAACGGGCCGACGGTGCATGACGAGCCGCAAATGCCGTTCGGCGGCACCAAGGCATCGGGCTATGGCCGCTTCGGCGGCAAGGCGGGCATCGACGCATTCACCGAACTCCGCTGGGTCACGTTCGAGACCCAGGCCGGACATTATCCCATCTGAGGGCCATGCCTTTGGCTCACCGACAATCCAGCAAGGATCAGGAAGCAGAATGACCGAGTTCAGCAGCAACGGCGTCGTCGCCTACGACGTCGAGGGTGGGATCGCATGGATCCGGTTCAACCGCCCGGACAAGCGCAATTGCATGAGCCCCACGCTCAACCGCGACATGATGGAAGTGCTCGACGCGCTCGAATATCGCGACGATTTCGGCGTGCTCGTGCTCAGCGGCGAAGGCAGCGCCTGGTCGGCCGGCATGGATCTCAAGGAATATTTCCGGGACAATGAGCACAAGGGGCTCGGCGCGGTCCGCAAGGCGCAGCGCGAGGCCTATGGCTGGTGGGAGCGGCTTCGCTGGTACCAGAAGCCGACGATCGCGATGGTCAATGGCTGGTGCTTCGGCGGGGGCTATGGCCCGCTGTTCGCCTGCGACCTCGCCTTCGCCGCCGAGGACGCGCAGTTCGGGCTTTCCGAGATCAACTGGGGCATCCTGCCCGGCGGGGGGGCATCGAAAGTCGCCAGCGAGCTGCTCTCGTTCCGGCGCGCGATGTACCACGCGATGATGGGCGAGAATGTCGATGGCAGGACGGCCGCCAAATGGGGCCTGGTCAACGAGGCGCACCCGATCGAGACGCTCAAGGACCGCGTGATCGAAGTCGCGAAGGTGCTGCTCGGCAAGAACGCCGTGGCGCTCAAGGCGACCAAGGACGCCATCCGCCGGGTTCGCGAGATGACCTATGACAATGCCGAGGATTTCCTGATCCGCGCGCAGGAGGCGGCCAACAGCTTCGACGGCGAGGGCCGCAAGGAAGCGACGCGGCAGTTCATCGACGAAAAGTCGTTCAAGCCCGGCCTTGGCGCCTATGACAAGGAGCGCGATGGCGAGGTGAAGGCCAAGGTCAAGGCCAAGGCCTGACCGCCGTCCATTCGCCAGACGTGAACCGCCCGGCGGGATCGCCGGGGCCATGGAAGTAGAGATGCCTGATCTTTCCCGCCTGCTCGCGCCGCGCTCGGTCGTCATCGTCGGGGCGTCGCCGACCCCCGGCGCGCTGGGCGCGTCGGTGCTCGCCAATCTCGAACGGCACGGCTTTGCGGGCGACATCCACCTGATCAATCCGAAGCGCGACAGCATCGGCGGCCGGCCCTGCCTCAAGTCGATCGAGGAGCTGCCCGAGGGCGTCGATGCCGCGGTCCTCGCCATTCCCGGCCCGGCGGTGGTGGACACGCTCAAGGCGCTGGCGGCGCGCGGCGTCGGCGCGGCGGTGATCTTCGCGGCGGGCTTTGCCGAGGGCGGCGCGGACGGGCTGGCGGCGCAGGCCGAAGTCGCGCGCATCGCCAGGGAACACGACATGGTGATCGAGGGGCCGAACTGTCTTGGCCTGGTCAACTATGTCGATGGCATCCCGCTCACCTTCGTCGAGACCCCGCCCCTGCGGCTGGGCGACCGGCCCGGGGTCGCCATCGTCTCGCAATCGGGCGCGATGGCGGTGGTGCTGGGCACCATGTTGATGGGCAAGGATCTGGGGATTTCGGTGTCGGTTTCGACCGGCAACGAGGCCGCGAGCGGGGTCG
The DNA here is from genome assembly GCA_966251045.1 of uncultured Sphingomonas sp. GTDB lineage: Bacteria > Pseudomonadota > Alphaproteobacteria > Sphingomonadales > Sphingomonadaceae > Sphingomonas. The sequence continues at coordinate 39,732 of CBINJP010000003.1, read as the reverse complement.
AGGACTATGTCGAGCATCTGATCGCCGAGCCGGGCAGCCGCGTGATCGGGATGATCGTCGAGCAGTTCCGCGACCCCGCTCGTTTCCTCATGCTCGCCGAACGCGCCCGCGCCGCGGGCAAAGCGATCGTGCTGCTCCACCCGGGCAAATCGAGCGCGGCGCGCGAAAGCGCGGCGACGCATACCGGCGCGATGGCGGGCGACTGGGACGTGATGCGCGTCAAGGTCGAGCGCGCGGGTGTGGTGCTGGCCGACAGTCTCGAAGAGCTGGGCGACGTGCTCGAGCTGGCATTGAGGGCGCGGCCAGTGGGGCCGGGCGGCACCGCGGTGCTTGCGGAATCCGGCGCGTTCAAGGCGCTGACGCTCGATCTGTGCGAGGCGATCGGGCTGGAACTGCCCGCGCTGGGGGAGACCACCGTCGCCGCGATGCGCGAGGCGGTGCCCGATTTCATCCCGGTCTCGAACCCAATGGACCTGACCGCGCAGGCACTGGTCGATCCCGATCTCTACCGCCGCACGCTCGCGCCGCTGCTGGCCGACGACGCGATCGCCGCGGTGGTGCTTGCGATCATCCAGACCGACCAGGCGACTGCCGCGCGCAAATTCCCGCCGATCATCGACGCGATCCGCGCGCTGGCGCCGGACAAGCCCGTCATCTTCGCAGGCCTCGACGAGGGCGCGGAATTCGATCCGGCCTATGTCGCCGATCTCCGCGCGCTCGGCATTCCCTATTTCCCGTCGACCGACCGCGCCTTCCGCGCGCTGCGGCAGCTGACGAGGCTCGCGGAACGCGATTTCGAGCGGAGCGCGGCCGCGCCGCAGGCGCTGGCCGATCTGCCCGCGGGCGTCGTCCCCGAATATCGGGCCAAGGCGTTGCTGGCACCGGCGGGCATCCCCTTCCCCGAGGGCGGGTTCGCGCTCAATCTTGCCGAGGCGCTCGCTATCGCCGGCCGCATCGGATTTCCGGTCGCGTTGAAGGCGCAGTCCGCCGCGCTTTCGCACAAGAGCGATGCCGGGGGAGTCATCCTCAATATCGCCGACCCCGACGCGCTCGCGCGGGAATGGAATGCCCTCCACGAGAATATCGCGGCGCACATGCCGGGTCTGCTTCTGGACGGCCTGCTCGTCGAGGCGATGGGCGCGCGCGGCACCGAGATGATCGTCGGCGCACGCAACGATCCCGATTGGGGGCCCGTGATCCTGCTGGGCTTCGGCGGCGTCCAGGCCGAGCTGCTCCACGATGTGCGCCTGCTCGCGCACGACCTGACACCCGCCGCCGTTGCCGCCGAGCTGCGCAAGCTGCGGCTGGCGCCCTTGCTCGACGGCTTCCGGGGATCGGCGGCGCTCGATGTCGATGCGCTAGCGGACCTGATATGCCGGTTGGGCGGCGTGATGGCCGGGACGCCCGCGATCCGCGAGATCGACCTCAACCCGGTGATCCTCTATCCGCGCGGACAGGGCGTGGTGGCGCTCGACGCGCTGATCCTCGCCGCGTCCTAGGCGGCAGGCGCCTTGATCCGCGAGAGCAACGCGAGCAGCGTCGCGCGTTCGTCCTCGTTCAGCCCATCAAGCATCCGCGCCTCATGCTCGCGGATCCTGTCGAGTGAATCGCTCAGCTTGGCGCTGCCGGCCGGCGTGATCGACAGCGCGAAGGCGCGGCGGTCGTCGGGCGTGACTACGCGCTCGACCAGCCCCTGATCGATCAGTTCGTTGATCAGCGACACCATGTTGGCCGGCTTGATGCCCAGCGGCGCCCCGACCGCGCCTTGCTTCACGCCCGGATTGGCCTCGATCACCGCCAGCACGCCGACAAGCACCTGCCGCATGCCCGTCCCGGCGACCGCTTCGCGGAAATCGATCGCGAAAGCACCCGACGCCCGGCGGAGATGATAGCCGACAAGTGTGGAAAGCCTGCCAATTCGGAACGACCTGTGAGCCATTTTCCGTCCAAGCCATAGGTGCGGTAAGCCGTCAACCCGCACAAGCTTCTTCAGGACCTGCCGATTTCTTCGTCCGGCGGACTGGCGACACGCTCGCCATAGCGCGCGATCATCTTCACCGCATCCGCGCGATAGGCTTGCCAGCCGGCGATCGTGCCGGTCCTGCTCGCCGCGATCGCCGCGGCGACGCGCTCGACGAGTGTCATCACCTCTCCTCCACCGCGGCCGGGCCGACGCTTTGAAGTCAAGATTATATGTTAGTGTTACATACAATTTGGCGCAACGCAATTTCGGCGCATGATCGGAAAGCAATCACGGTTTAGCGCAGATTCCTGATCGCAAACTCGACGAATATCTGTATGTGTTACATACCGATTCGCGGAGAGATTGCCATGGCGACAGCAGCTGCGGTGCGACCCGAAACCAATCGCAGCAACGCGTTGCTGCGCGGCCATTCCATCGAGATCACCGCGAAGGACGGAGAGAGGATCGCGCGCCTCGCCGGACGGATTCCGCCCGGCACGCCGGTCGCGGTCACTTTCCTTCCCGGCGAGGATGCGGCCGCGCGCACGCTCGCCGCGCGCCGTCTGCGCGAAGCCGGTTTCATTCCGGTGCCCCATCTCGCCGCGAGACGGTTGCGATCGCCGGCCGAACTCGACGATTTCCTCGCCGCGCTCACCGGAGAGGCGGCGGTCGACCGCGTCTTCGTGGTCGCCGGAGACCTCGCCGCGGCGGCAGGCCCCTATGACGATGCGCTGGCGATCATCCGGTCGGGCCTGCTCGCCCGCCATGGCATCGCGCATGTCGGCATCGCCGGTTACCCCGAGGGCCATCCCGGTATCGGACGCGATGCGCTCGACCGGGCGCTTCACGACAAGCTGCGGGCATTGTGCGACGCGGGCCACGCCGCCTGGATCGTAACCCAGTTCGGCTTCGACGCGGAGCCGGTGCTGGCATGGCTCGAAGCGCTGCGTTCGAACGGTATCGCTATTCCGGTACGGGTCGGCGTCGCGGGGCCCGCGAGCATCAAATCATTGCTGCGCTTCGCCGCGCGCTGCGGCGTGGGCGTGTCGGCGAAGGTGCTCGCCAAATACGGCCTCTCGCTGACCCAACTGATCGGCAATGCCGGGCCCGGACCGCTGGTGTCCGAGCTCGCCGGCCGGCTCGACCCCGCCCGGCATGGCGAGGTCGGGCTGCATTTCTATCCGTTCGGCGGCCTGGAAAAGACCGCCGACTGGATCGAGGCGCACTCGGGCTAGGCGGCCGGTTCAGGCCGCCACGTTGGCGCTGCGCCAGCCCTGGTGATAGGTTTCGCGAGCGACCTTCGAATAGGGGACCGGGCTCACCACCGCGCGGACCTCGATCTGGCGATGCGGCTCGACCGTGGTCTTGCGCGAGCCGCCATCGGGCTCGCCCCAGACCACCCTCACTTCCGCGCCCACCGGAATCTCCGGAGCCACGGTGGCCAGGCTCAACGCGGTCTTCTCATTGTAGCTGTAGCCGGTGAACATCGAGAGGCCGATGGTGTTGCCCGCCGCGTCGATCACCTTGTCGTAGTTGGACGAGGCGTAATTCGCGAGGGGCAAGTCGAAGAATTTGTACGGCGTCTCGCTGCCGTCGACGAGCGAGGCGAAGATCTTCGCGACGTCCTTGCCGTTCCAGGCGAGCGTGACCTTCTTGCGCTGGGTGGCGGGGTCGACCGCCTCCAGCGCCTCGCGGCCGTGGAAGTCATGGTCGAACTTGACGAAGGGGCCGTAGCCCAGCTCCCACGGATTGAGGTAATAATCCTCGATATCGCTCGACACGAAGCTGCCGCCGATCCCGCCCGTCGCCTCATAACTGCCCGCACTCAGCCATTCGCGATAGGGCTTGAGCTTCTCCCCGGTGTAGATCGCAGGCAGCGGCGACGGGATCCAGCCCGATTCGAGCGTGTTCGACGGATAGGCGCGGCTGCCGCACGGGACGATGCCATATTCCTTTCCCGCATCGAGGATCGCGTCGCGGATCTCGTCCTGCTCGGCATAGGGGCCCCAAATCTCCAGCCCCGGCGCGCCCGACATGCCATGGCGCAGCGTACGGACCTTGCGGCCGGCGATGTTCATCTCGCTCATGTTGAAGAATTTGAGCTGTTCGAGCGGACCGCCATGCAGCTTCTCGATGATCGCCCAGGCATTGGGCCCCTGGATCTGGAAGCGCCACGAGATGCGCTCGACCGGTTTGCCCATCGGGCGCGAGGGCGAGCGGTCGTCCTTGACGATCTCGACCTGATAGCCGCCGGTTTCGGCATGGAACATCAGCCAGTTCGCGGCGGGGGCGCGGCCGACATAGACGAACTCTTCCTCCGCCAGCCAGAAGATGATTCCGTCGCCGATCACATGGCCGTACGGAGTCGTCGGCACATATTGCTTGGCCTTGTTGACGCCCCAGCCCTTGGGCGAATTGATCATCGTGTCGGTGAGCAGCTTCAGCGCGTCGCGGCCGCGGATATAGAGATCGACCATATGGTGCGACTGATCGAACAACACCGCCGAATGCTGCCACGCCCATTGCTCCGAGCGCCAGTTGTGGAATTCGGGCGCGACCACGGGATAGACATAGGCCCCGATCTGCGAATTGCGCAGCATCTCCACCGGATTGCCCGCCTCGCCGAGAATCTGCTCCAGATTGGTTGCCGCCATATGCCATTCCTCTCTCGTCGATCTTGCGCTTCTGCCCGCCCCGCGGGCGTCCGAAGTGCAAAACTAGCATGGCGATATTGATATGCAACACATACAATTATATGACGCACCAAGCGCAGCGGGAACGCGCTGCCGCCGGGCGTGAGGAGAGAGATACGATGAGCCGCATCGCCTATATCCTGACGCTGTCCTGCGACGACCGGCCCGGTCTGGTCGCGGGGGTCACTGGGCTGGTGTTCGAAGGCGGCGGCAACGTGCTGGAGGCGCAGCAATTCGACGATGTCGAGACCGGGCGCTTCTTCATGCGGATCGTGTTCGACGTGGCCGAGGACGCGACCGAGGCGCTGCGCGCGCGGATCGCGGCGGAGGCCGGGCGCCAGGGCATGACGTGGCGAATGCGGCGGCGCGACCGGCGCGTGCGGACGCTGCTGCTCGTCTCGAAATTCGATCACTGTCTGGGCGACCTGCTCTACCGCTACCGGCTGGGTGAGCTGCCGATGGAAGTGGTCGGGATCGTTTCGAACCATCCGCGCGAGGCGCTGACCGTGTCGCTGATGGGGGATATCCCCTTCCATCATTTGCCCGTCACCCCCGCGACCAAGCCCGAGCAGGAGGCGCGGATCAAGGCGCTGGTCGGGGAGACCGGCGCCGAGCTGATCGTGCTCGCGCGCTACATGCAGATCCTGTCGGACGATCTCGCCGGCTTCCTCGCGGGCCGCTGCATCAACATCCACCACAGCTTCCTGCCGGGCTTCAAGGGCGCGAAGCCCTATCATCAGGCGCATGCGCGCGGCGTGAAGATGATCGGCGCGACCGCGCACTATGTCACCGCCGACCTCGATGAGGGGCCGATCATCGTCCAGGACGTCGAGCCGATCAGCCATGCCGACACGCCCGAGGATCTTGTCCGCAAGGGCCGCGACATCGAGCGGCGGGTGCTCGCCCGGGCCGTGCATTACCAGCTCGAGGACCGGGTGCTGCTCAACGGCAACAAGACCATCGTCTTCACGAGCTGAGCGCACTGGACCCCGGCGCGACAATCGCCCAAATGGCGGAGAACACGGCCGCGCCGCCAACGCTTGGGCAAGGACAGGGGATTTTCATTGAGCGAAGCCGAACTCGATCCGGCGGACGATGGCGGCATCGGTGCGATCAATGACATTCTGGGGTTTCACATCCGCCTCGCCCATGGCGCGGTCTATCGCCATTTCCTCGAAACCTTCTCGCACCTCGATCTGACGCAGAAGCAGGTATCGGTGCTCTGGCTGGTGGGCGATCACCCGGGCATCGCCCAGACCGATCTGTCGCAGCGGCTGCAGATGGACCGCGCCACGGTGATGGCGATCGTCAACCGGCTGCAGGCGCGTGACTTCCTGGAGCGTGGCGAATCCAGAAGCGACCGCCGCCGGCAGACGCTCACTCTGCGTCCGGCGGGACAAGCGGCGCTGGGCGAGGCGCGAAAAGCGATCCTCGAACACGAGGCCTGGCTGAAATCGCGCTTCAACAAGCGCGAGGTCAGGCAGCTGATCGGCCTGCTCACGCGAATCCACGGCTGAATCGCTGCGTTAACTCAGGCTAGAGGCTTGCGGGACGGGCCGCGTTGGAGAAGAATAAGACCATGGCCGAAGCGCGATCCAAGCCCAAAAATACCGGCGAAACCGTCAGCGCGCGCGACATCGGTGAATGGCTGCGCGAGCGCATCCGCCGCGGGCGCTTCGTTCCCGGGCAAAGACTCGTCGAAGCCGATATCATCCGCGAGACCGGCGCCACGCGAAGCCGCGTGCGCGAGGCGATCCAGCGGCTGGAAAGTGAGGGACTGCTCGTCGTCGAGGAGTTCCGCGGCGCATCGGTGAAGCAGTTCAGCGTCGACGAGTTGCGGCAGATCTATCGCGCGCGCATGGCGCTCGAAGGCATGGCCGCGCATGATTTCGCCAAGTTCGGCAGCCAGGAGCAGAAGGCGCAGCTCGCGGCGGTGCAGGAGCAGCTCAACGGTTGCGAGCATAGCGCCAATCACGAACGGTTCGCAGCGCTCAACGACGAATGGCACCGCCTGATCATCGACGGCGCGCGCAACGACTATATCGGCACCTTCCTCGAACGGCTTCGCGTCCCGCTGTACCGCCTGCTGTTCACCACCTTCTACAAGGCCGACCGGATCGACGAGGCCAATGCCGGCCACCGCAAGATCACGATCGCGATCGTGGAAGGGCGGCCCGAGGAAGCCGAACGGCTGATGCGCGACCATATCGACGAGGGGCTGAGCGCGCTCGCCAGCGTCGATTGGGAATTCCACCGCTAGGACCGGGCGTTCGCGCCTCCCCCCTTCCGCCGGGACAAAAAAAGACCGCCGTCCGGACGAACCGGAGCGGCGGTCGGAGGTGGGAAGCCCCCCTTCCAGTGGGGAGGGGGACGCCAGATCTCCAGGTTACCAGGTCTTGCGGACCGAGACCGAGACCATCCGCCCGATCGGGTTGGCCACCGTGGCGTCATAGCCGCCGCTGCCATTGCCCGAAGGCGCGAGGTTCACATAGGGCGGCGCCTCGTCCAGCAGGTTCCGCGCCTCGATCCCGAAGGTGAAGCCGTTGCGGAAGAAGTTCCGCTCCGAAGGATCGCCGACCGTGATATTGACCGAGAGGTCGATCGTGTTGAACGACCCGACCTTCTCGTTGGGCGTCACCAGCGTGTTGGTATAGCCGCCGACATGGTTCCACTGGAGCCGCGCGGTCACCGGCTCGAGGTCCCAGGTCACCGCCGCCCGCGACTTGAAGGTCAGCGGATTGAAGATGGTGTTGCGGAAATCCTTGTACGCCGCGGTCGGGCTGACCGCGACCCGGTACGTCGTCACATAGGTGCCGTTCGCGGTGAAGGTGAACGCGCCCGCCGAGCCGCCATCGATGCGGTACATGATATCGACATCGAGACCGCGCGTGATCGAGCGGCCCAGATTGAGGTTACGCCCATCGACGAACAGTGTGATGTTCGCCGGCGGCACGCCGACAAAGGTGATGCCCTGGCCGGTCAGGGTGGCGACCCGCGCCGCGGCCGCGGCGCCGCGATAGATGATGTTGAGCCCGGCGAAGTCGGCTTCGCGGCCAAGGATCGTCAGATCCGAGAGATATGCGGTCGCCTGCCCCTCATACAGCACGTCGAAATAGGTCAGGCCGACGCGCAGATTCCCGGTCTTAAGATCCGCGCCCAGCGTCCAGGTCTCGGCGGTTTCGGGAGCGAGGCCGGGATTGGCGCCCGACAGCGCGACACCCGTCACCAGCGTCGACCCCTGAGTGGGGTCGACATAGTTCTGGACGAACAGATTATTGCTGTTGCCATAGATCTGCGAGAAGATCGGCGCACGGAACGAAGTGCCATAGCTGCCGCGGAACTCCAGCCCTTTCACCGGCGACCAGATGACACCGAATTTGGGGTTCGTCGTTTCGCCGACATCGCTGTAGCGGTCGTGCCGCACCGCGGCGGTAAGCTGCAGCTTCTCAAGGCCCGGCATCCCGTTGGCTTCGCCGAAGAACGGGACGTAGAGCTCGCCATAGAAGGAATCGACGTTGCGTCCGAAGGTGCGGTAGACGATCGGCGTCGTCGGCGCGCCGCGCGCCGATCCCAGATCCGAGATGATGTCCTGGCCTTCATAGCCGAACGCCATGCGGACATCGTTTCCACCGATCGCGAACAGCGGACCGTCGAGGCTCACCTGATAGGTGGCGAGGCGGTTATAGGTCGGCGCCAGGAAGATCTGGTTGGCGATCCCGTCGAGCACCGCCTGCGAGGTGCGGTGCAGGCCGAACGGATCGAAGGCCGTCGCCGGATTGCTGCTCGCCAGCGCCGCATTGAGCGCCGCATTGCCGACGCCGTGCGTGCTGCTCGACGTGTCGAGCGTCTTGCCATAGCTATAATAGGCCTGCGCCCCCCACCCATGCGGCAGTTCGGCCTTCACGCCGCCAGTGAGCTGCCAGGTGCGAGTGAAGCCCCATGTTGAATCCTGCGGCAGATCGCCCTTGAAATTATAGCGGATCGAGACCGACGCCGGCGTGAGGCCGGGGGGGGCGACGAAGAACGCGTTGGTGCTCGGCACGGTCAGCGTCGCGGTGCCGAACGGCGCTTCGCGGTAGAAATTGCGCTTCGAGAAGAAGCCGTCCGCGAAGACGCTGAGCCAGGGCGTGATCTCCTGCGTGAAGGTGCCCGCCACGCTGTCGTAATCGGTCTGCGGGAACAGGTCCTGGCCCTGGTTCGAATTGCACAGGTTCTGAGTGCCCGCGACCAGTGCGCCGCGGTTCGCCGCGGTGACGCCGGCGGCGGGAATGGCGTAATTGACGCCGCCAACCACCATCGTCCCCGGATTGCACTGGTTGACGCGATAGTCTCGGCCCCCGAAGGCGCGTTGATCGTTGACGAAGAAGCTCCGGTCGTCGCCGCTCAGATTGGTGCGGTAGACATGCTCGTAGGCGAGCATGAACTGGCCGGTTCCCCAGGTCTTTCCGGCGGCGGCGCCCAGCAGCGATTCCTGGAAATCGTCGGCGACCCCGACGCGCGCGACGACCTCGACGCCATCGAGCGAACGGCGCGGAATGAGATTGACCACGCCCGCCACGGCATCCGATCCGTAGATCGCCGAGGCGCCGTCCGCCACCACCTCGACGCGTTCGAGCGCCAGCGTCGGGATGATCGAGGGATCGACCGACCGCGTATTGCCCACGACGCGGTGGCCGTTCACCAGCACCAGCGTCGCATAAGGCCCGATGCCGCGCAGATTGACGCTGTTGCCATAGGTGATGTTGCTGCTGCCGCCCGATTGCCCGCGCGAATTTTCCGAAACGCCCAGATCGAACACCTGCGGCAGCTCGCGCAGCACACGGTCGGTGGTCACGGCGCCCGAGGAATCGATGTCCTCGCGGCCGAGCTGCACCAGCGGCGACCCGACCGGCGCGACGCCGCGAATACGGCTGCCCGTGACGGTGATCGTGCCATTCTCTTCGGCCTGATCGCCGACGGGGGGTGCTTCATCCTGCGCCAGCGCGGGCGCCGATGCCAGCAAGGCAATCGAGGCGGCCCCGGCGGCGAGCCAGCCACGCTTCGTCAGGCCGCGAGATGCGACGGCACCACGAGATACATGCTTCATTTGCTTACCCTCCCCTTCGACAGACCGGCCCTTCAGCGGCGCTCGGTCCTCAGCGTTCGAACGAGGCCTCGCCCTGCCGCGCGGCTCCGATGGCACATGGATTTCAGAGGCCGAATCCCCTGAAGGAGACCGTCGCGACCCTTGCTCCACTTATTGTTGACAATTTAATCGGCAATGTTGCGTGACTTTGCAAGCAAAAATGTTGACGTGATTGTAGACAACGCAAACGGATGCGAGACACCGGCTTCCTGTGTCTTTCAGGCCACGTTCGAGCGGGGGTTTCCGGTCCCGGAATCGCTATCAGGGCCGCGCAGCCAGGCCAGGATCTCATCGCCATGCTGCCCGACATGCGGTGGCGGCGCCGCCACCGACGGACCGTCGGCGGACAGATTGAAGCCGGCATTGACGATCTTGCAGGCGCCGCCGCCCGGCAGCCCCGCGATCTCGACCGGGAGCATCGCGTGACGGTCCGCCAGGTGCGGAAAGGCCGCAGCTTCCGCGACCGAGCGCACCATGCCGCACGGAATGCCGTGCCCGCTCATGTCGCGCTCCCATTCGGCGGCCGTTCGGGTGCGGAGTACGGCGCTCAGATCGCGCTGAAGTGCTTCCGCGTTGACGCGGCGAAGGTCCGGATCGGCATAACGCGGATCGGCCAGCCAATCCTCGCGCCCGACGAAACGCGCGAGTGCTTCGAACTGCGCCTGTTGCACCACCCCCAGCGAGATCAACCGTCCATCGGCGGTCTCGAACAGCGCCGCGGTGGGCTGGCCCGAATAGCCAACATTGCCGGTGCGCTCGAGCGGGGTGCCGGTCACGAGAAAGGGCACGACCGCGGAGGCCATGAAGGCAAGCGTCGCATCGAGCATGGCGACATCGATGAATTCGCCCCCGCCCTCACGCTCGCGCCGCAGCAGCGCCGCGAGGATCGCGAAGGCGGCGGTCTGGCCCGTCAGTGTATCGACCACGGGGAAACCCACCCGCATCGGCGGATCGCCCGGATTGCCGCCCAGGCTCATCATCCCGCTCGTCGCCTGGACGATATTGTCGATCGCCGGCCAGTCGCGCAGCGGCCCCGACTGGCCATAGCCCGAGATCGAGCAGTAGATCAGACGCGGATTGCGCCGGCGCATCTCGTCCGCACCCAGACCCAACCGCGCGATCACGCCGGGCCGGAAATTCTCGATCATCACGTCGCAGCGGTCGACGATCTCGCGGGCGACCGCCAGTTCGTCGGGATCCTTGAGGTCGAGCGCGATCGACTTCTTGCCGCAGTTCACCGCGATGAAGGCGGGCGCCATCCCGTCATAGAGCCGGTCGGCGCCATAATAGCGCATCGCGTCACCGCGCCCGGGCGTCTCGATCTTGATCACTTCGGCGCCGAGCAGCCGCAGCAAATGCGACGCAAAGGGCCCCGCCATGACATGGGTGAAGTCCGCCACGCGGATTCCTGCAAGGGGTTGGCTCATGGCTTTCCTTCCGAACAGCGGACGCCCTGGGGCCCGACGCTGCTGCGAGCGATTTGAAATGCGCGCCTGCCGTCGATCCCGTAACGCAGGAGATGGCCGACACTGTTTTCGGCGCCGCGGTTATAGGCCCGGTCGAACCGCAGCTGATCTGCGGCGCCGATCCGGGTGAAGACAACACCTGCCTTGATCGCGGCCTGCCGTCCGACTTCCACCGCCTTGCGATTCTCCTCAGCGAGCGCTGCCTCCCACACGCGCGCCGACTCGGTCAGCACTTGCCGATCCGCCTCGGACAGCGCGAGCCAGCGCCGTTCGCCGATCGCGCGCGAAGGATAGGCGCCGCGGGGAATATCGATCGCGACGAAGTAACGCGCGACTTCGGCGAAATGGAGCGACTGGAACGTGTCGGGCGGCGCGACCACGCCGTCGATCACGCCCTTGGCGAGTGCCGGATAGACATCGCCCATCGGCATGTTGACCGGGTCGGCGCCCAGCGCGCGCAGTACGGTCAGCAATTCGGTCGGCGCGCGGATGCGCAGGCCCTTGAGATCGTCGAGGCTGCGGATCGCCCGCTCGCGGGTGATGATGCCCGGCAGGACTCCGCCCTGCACCGCGAGGACATGCAGGCCCTCCAGCTCGCGCCCGAACTCGGGCTCCGCGGCTTCCATGCAGCGATAGAGCGCGACCTGATCCTCGATCGTCCGCGCGCCGGTGTAGAAGCCGGTCTGGATGCGCAGCAGATGCGCGCCGCCCTTCACATAGATCGGGGTGACCAGCCCGATATCGGCGACGCCGTGGCGCAGCTCGGTCATCGATTCATCGGACGAGATCAGGCCGCCCGACCAGTTGGTGCGAACCTTGAGCCGCCCGTCCGAGCGCTCCTCGACGAACTTCATCCAGGTCCGGTCCGCCTTGCTGAACGGATGGCCGGGGCCATAGGGCGAGGCGAACAGCAATTCGGTCGTCCCGGCCGGTACCGGACGCCCGCAGCCCGCGAGCAGCAGCGCGAGCGCAACGATCGCCAGCGCCCTCATGCCAGGCCCGCCTTGCGCAGAAAGTCCGCGACATGGCCGACCACGGCCTCGTGATCCCAGCTCGTCGCGTCGACCATATCGGCGTCGAGCGCGAGCACGGGCACGCCCGCAGCCTCCAGCGAGCGCCTGGTGATGGCGGTGCCCGATTGCGAGATGCGGTTGTCGCGCGGGAGCAGCATCACCGCCGCGTCGATGCCGCACCGGTCGGCCTCGCTGACCATCCAGCTGTTCATCCAGGGCGGCAGGTGCAGCACTTCGTTCATCGAGCAGATGCGGCTGGCGAGCGCCTCCATCGGTTTGCCCTTGAGCTCGCGGATGTACTGCGGCTTGGCGAAGGGCATGTACATCGACCAGACGAACACCGCGCCCAGCCGCTCCTCCAGCGCCTGATAGAAGCCCGGATCGTGCCAGAGGCCCGCGCCGATCCACATCAGCCGGATGCGCTCGTTGCTGCTCGCGCTGGCGCCCGCCGCGACGCGCTCGGCGACTTCGTCGCGAAACTTCTTGGCATGCGCGACCGCCCAATCGGAACCGCGATGCCATTGCGGGATCATCGTGTTGGGCATCTGGTCCGAAACGCCCACCGGGCAGGGCCTGGCATTGCCGATCATCTCGGCCGCCTCGGCGATATAGCTTTCCTGCTCGTTGATATTGTCCATCAACCGGGCGAGCTTCGCCTCGTCGAACTTTCGCCCGGTCTTCTTCTCGAGCAGGTCGATCAGCGAGCGCATTTCCTCGACCATCAGCGCGATGCGATCCGGCTGATAGACCTGCTCCCACTCGGTCCGGCTATGCTCGAACCATTCGGGGTCCTTGTGCGACCAGGCCGGGGCCTCCATCGGCACGAAATCGGTGTCGAGCGCCTGGGCCCATTGTCCGAACACATTCTGGATGCAATCGCAGGTCAGCCGCGCGCAGAGCACCGCCGGCTTGGGCAGTCCGCCCCAGGGCGCGGTCGCGGGGTCGTCGGCGAGCGTGCAGGCGAGGCCCAACGAGCAATAGCGGCAGCTATTCTCGGGATAGCCGCGCTTGGTCATCTCCTCGAAATAGCGGCCCGACAGCTGCTTGGCCGAGATATAGGCCGACCACCATTGATTGGTGATGATCGGGATATCCATCGCGTGGAAAATCTCGTGCGGCGTGTCCGCCTGCACCACCGCGAAGGGCTCGCCCTGATCGATCACGCGGCGCTTCAGCTCCTGGCCGAACGCCTTTTGATAGGCGGTTGCCTCGGCAGTGCAGGCGAGCAGCTTGACGCTGCGCTGGCCGGTGGCGGGCGCGTTCATCGAAATACTCCTGCGGCGGCGAGTTCGCCGATCCGTTCGTGGGAAAGGCCGGCGATCTCGGCGGCAATCTGCTGGCCATGCTCGCCGAGACCGGGTGCGCGATAAGGCGCCACGGCGTCGCGCGAGAAGCTGATCGGCGTGCGGACATGGCCGAACGCGCCGAGCAGGGGGTGGTCGAGCGTCACCAGCGCGCCGCGATCCCGCAGCGCCGCGTCACGATCGACCAGATCCTCCATATCCTGCACCGCGCCCGCTGCGATCCCGGCGGCCTGAAGCTGTTCGGTCAGCGCGCGCGCATCCTGCTCCGCGGTCCAGCGGGCGATGTCCTCGCCGCCCGCAAGACCGCATAGCGCCGCCCATTGGCCCTGGTCCTCGCAGCGGATCGCGATCCACTGATCGTCGCCCGCGCAGGGATAGACCTCCTGGCGGAAGCAGGACGGATCGTCATTGCCCGTCCGCTCGGGGTGCTCGCCCTGCTGCTCGGCCAGAAGCGCATCGCGCATCTGCTGCACGCAAATCTCGTACATCGACGCATCGATATGGCAGCCGCGTCCGGTCTCGAGCCGCCGCGCCAGCGCCGCCGCGACGGTCGCCGCCATCGCGAAGGGCACGATCACATCACCATAGGGCACCGCGCCGGGGATCACCGGATCGCGGTCAGGCCAGCCGGTCAGATAGGTGCGGCCCGAGAGCGCGCCGCCGGTGCCGTCGACGCCCCATTCCTGCGCCAGCGGCCCGGTCTGCCCATAGACGCTGCCCGAGACCATCACCACGCCCGGATTGCGCGCCGCCAACCGGTCGTAATCGAGGCCGAGCTTGGCCATGGTGCCCGGCGAGAAATTCTCGACCACCACATCGGCCCAGTCGATCAGCGGATCGAGGATCTCGCGCGCCTCGGGCTTCTTCATGTCGAGCGCGAGGCTTTTCTTCGATGTGTTGAGATGCGCGAACCAGGGCTTGTCGTCGAAACTGCCCAGCCGCGACGCCTTCACCTGCACATCGATGCGCGACAGGCAGGGCCGCGTGCCGCTTTCGACCTTGATCACTTCGGCGCCCAGATCGCCCAGCGTCTTGGAGGTGATCGATCCGACCAGCGCCCATGAGAAATCGAGCACGCGAACACCCGCAAGCGGGCCGGGGCGGTCCCCTGCAGGTGCCACCGCCGGCGCGGATGCCCCGCCCTCACGCACCGCGACGAAGCGACGGGGCACGCGCGCGCCACCTTCTTCCACCCAGAAATCGCGCGCCGCAAGATGCGGGTCGCTCAGCACATCCGCCGGGGTCGCGACCGCGCACGCGTTGATCCCGCGCTCGCGACCCTCGCCGGCGATCTCCGCCTTGGTGCGCGTGCGGAAAAAGGCATGGATCCCCTCCTCCCAGCGTGCGCGGGTGACCGGGTCGAGCGTCGAACGATTGTACGAGATCCAGTCGACGCCCTCGATCGGATTGGGCAGCCCAACCGCGTCGATCCAGTCGGATAGCGCCTGGTTGGCTGGCGCGCCGAACCGCCCGGTCATCAGCGCATGGAAGCAATAGCCGTCGGCCAGCGGCCAGATGCAGCGCACCGGCGTCATCCCGTAAGCCAGCGCGCCGCCGCTGCGGAGCAGCTTCCGCCGGTCGAACTGCCAGGCGAGGATGCCGCTGACGTTGCGGTTGAACGTGGCTTCCTGGATCGAGATATCGACATGCTGGCCGATACCGCTGACCCCGCGCGAATGGTGCGCGGCCATCGCACCAGCGGCCGCGATCATCTCGGCATGATAGCCACAGGCGTCGCCCGCTTCCTTGACGGGCCGCCGGTCGCGCTGACCGGTCAGCCGCAGCGCGCCGCCCATCGCCGAGGCAACCAGCTCGCCGCCCTGCCAGCGCGCGCGCGGGCCGGTGCTGCCGAAATCACTGACCGAAACATGGACCAAGGCCGGATTCGCCGCCTCGATCCGCTCGCGCGTCCAGCCGCGATCGGCGAGGCGCGCCAGCCCCTCGCTTTCGATCAGGAACGACGCCCCAGCCAGTGCGTCGAGGTCGCCAGCGACGATTTCCGCGCCAAGCGAGGCGAGGTAGCGCGCGAGCGGCCGTCCGGCCATGTCGTTCATCGCGAGGACGCGGTGGCCCGAAAGCAGGGTCATGCCGCCAGCCCCTTCAGGAAGGCCTGCGCGTCAGCCGCCGCATCGTCGCCGCCGTCCCAGGCGCGCCGCGTCAGCACACAGGCGGGGATCGCCGCCGCATCGAGCGCACGGCGCTGCGCCGGCACGTGCCAGGGCAGCGCCTCTTCCTCTTCATAGAGCCACAGGATCACCGCATCGGCGCGGGCATCGCGCGCCCGCGCGACCAGCCAGGCGGCGCGGTCGACAAAGGCACGCTTGCCCCAGGGCAGCGCATGGGCGCGCTTGCCGGCTGCTTCGAATGGATCGCCATGCTCGGGCACGGGATCGCCCAGCCGCATCAGCGACATGGCATGCGCCTCGGCGACCACGGTCCAGCCGGCATCGTCCACCGCGCGGTGCAACCAGTCGCCGCAGGGCGGCGCGCCTGCAAGCAACACCCGGCCGCGCGGCGCGGACGCATCCGCTTCCGGCACCGCATGACCCTCGACCGGCGCGAACAGACTGGCGCGCGCGATCCGTTCGTAGCGCGCGCCCGGCCCGCCGCGCCCCGCCTGCGCGGCCGCCATCCATTGCCGCCGCCGGTTGGCGCGGGTGATCCCCTCGCGCAGCTCAGCCTCTCCAATGCCGAGTTCGGCCGCGAGGATGCGGAGCGCCTCGATGCACCGCGCTTCGCTCGCGGCCGAGGGGATGGTCGCAATGTCGTGGATCAAGGCGCGCGGACCGCCCAGTTCGCCGGTCCGCTGCAGCTCCGAGATATAATAATAGAGGCGCTGCGCACTGTCGTCGCCGCGCGTGAAGACCACCGCGTCGAAGAAGTCGAACCGCCCCTCGGCCCAGTCCTCGAGAATAAGCCGGCTCCACGGCGCGAAGCTCGATTCGAGCCATTGGTCGGCGCGCGGCGTCGCGATTCCGGTGCGCCACGGCAAATGGCACGCGGCGAATCCCGGCGCAGCCAGCACATCCTCCGGGATGTCGAAGCCGACATAGCCGATCGCGCGCGGCGCCGCGCGCGCATACGCCAGCGGGTCCGCAAGGATCGCATCGATCGAGGCGTCGAGATCGGTCACGGGCGCAAAAGCTCCGGCAGGCCCAGCGCGATCACCGGGAAGAGGATGAGGAGGAGCAGGTGAAGCAGGTCCGAAAGCAGGAACGGCACGACCCCGCGGAAGATTTCGCCGATCGGCACGCCGCCCGAAATGCGCTGGATGACATAGAGGTTCATGCCGATCGGCGGATGGATGAAGCCGATCTCCATCGCGCGGATCAGGAAGATGCCGAACCAGATCGGCGACAGGCCCATATGCACGATGATCGGCAGCAGGATCGGCGTGGTCAGCAGCATCAGCGCCAGCCCGTCGAGCACCGATCCGAGCAGCAGCAGCAACAGCGCCATCAGCAGTACGGTGACGAAGGGGCTCCCACCCGCGCCGGTGATCAGCATGCCCAGCGTCTCGGCGAGTCCGGTGACGCTGACAAAGACCGAAAAGAGGATCGCGCCGATCACGACGATGTAGATCATGCCACTGGTGCGCAGCGTCTCCTCGAAGGCGTGCAGCAGATTGCGCCAGGTCAGCCGCCGCCGAAAGGCCGAGAGCAGCAGTGCGCCCGCGACGCCGATCGACGCGGCCTCGGTCGGGGTGAACCAGCCGAGCGCGATTCCGCCGATCACCACGAAGACCAGCCCGAGCACATCGGCGACGCGGCGCACCGCGGCCCAGCGCTCGCGCCAGGGCACGCGCGGGGTCGGCGGGGCCAGCTCGGGGCGCAGCCGGGCGACGATCGCGACCACCGCGAGGTAGAAGAGGAATTGCGTGATACCGGGCACGATCGCTGCGGTGAACAAAGTCCCGATCGATTGCTCGGCGATGATGCCGAACACGATCAGCGCGCCCGAAGGGGGGATCATCTGGCCGAGCGTCCCGCCCGCCGCGACCGCGCCGGTGGCGAGGCTGTCGGCATAGCCGCGCCGGCGCATTTCGGGCAAAGCCGCCATGCCGATCGTCGCGGCGGTGGCGAGGCTCGATCCGTTGATCGATCCGAACGCCGCGCAGCCCGCGACCGACGCCGAGGCCAGCCCGCCGCGCCGGTGCCCGATCAGCGACGCCGCCGCGTCGAACAGGTCGCGGCTGGCGTTCGCGCTGAAGCAGAGATGCGCCATCAGCAGGAAGAGCGGCAGCGTGCCAAGCTCGTAGCTCGACGCCGAATGGAGCAACGTGACGCTCGACTTGATCAGCGCGGGCTCGAAGCCGAGCACCAGCGCGAGCCCGCCGATCCCGACAAGGCCCAAGGCCGCACCGATCGGCAGCCCCATGACGAGCAGCACGAAGAGGATCAGGACCCCAACCAGGCCGGTCTCGGGCGTCGCGAAGCTCATTTCGGTTCGCTCCGCAATGCGTGCCAGGCGAAGATACCCGCGACCGCCGCGCAGGCGGCGACCAGCGCCAGCCGCAGCGGCGCGTAGGGGATGCCGAGCAGCTCGCTCTCCTCATGCCCGCCCCAATGCGCCGCCAGGGACCAGGTCGCGCCCGTAGCGAGCGCGGCGAAGAAGAGAGCGGAGGCGAGTCCTGCGATGCGCAGCACGAAGCGCTTCGGCCCCCGATCGAGCCGGTTGACGAGGACATGCACGATCGCATGCGAGCGCGCGAGCGTGGCGACGATCATGCCCGTCGCCGCCGAGATGACGACGGCGGCCTGCACCAGCTCGATCGAGCCGATCAGCGGCCAGCCGGTATTGCGCCCGGTGACCGAGATCACGTCGACCGCCATCGCCGCCATCAGCGCGATGCCGCCGATGATCGAGAGGATGCGGATCACGCCGCCGCTGGGTCCGGCGTCGTTCATGCGCGCGCTTCGCATTCGGCCGGCAGCCCCGCCGCAAGGCCGATCCGCTCGACATAGGCCGCGATCTCCCGCGCGCGCTCACCCTCGGCGAGAACCGGGCGCCCCGGCGCCACCACATCGACCGGGATCAGCCCCGCCTCGACGCGGCCATCGCCATGGAGCGTGACGCTGCCCAGCATCGCGTTGACCGCCTCCGGATGAAAGGGCGCGAGCGTGTAGGCCGGATCGGGCTCGAACCCGAACAGCCGTTTGCGCCGCTCGGCCCATTCGGCGCGCGCGGGATGATCCTGCCCCGGGCTGAGCGCGCGCGTGACGACGCAGCCATTGCCGAGGCCATGGAAGATCGGCTTGCCGCGATAGATTTCGATGCCGCGCACGATATGCGCGTGATGCCCCGCGACCACGTCCGCGCCGGCATCGATCGCGGCATGGGCTATCGGCCGCTCGTACGGCGCGAGCGCCGCCGGCGTGTGGACGATCCCCTTGTGCAGCGCGACCACGACGATGTCGGCCTGCGCCCTCGCCGCGGCGATATCGGTGCGCAGCATCTCATAGGCCTCCGCGCCCGGCTCGGTCAGAGCCTCCACCGGCGCCACCGGATTGCCGCTCGCGGTGACCATCGGCAGATAGGCGCAGCCCGCGCGGCCGATGCCCGCCCAGCCCGCCTCGGGCCCGACGCAATTATAGCTGAGCAGCGCCACTCGCCGGCCCTTGCGCGCGATCACGGCGAAGCGGCGAGCTTCGGCCAGATCGGCGCCCGCCCCCGCATGGGCGATGCGCAAGGCGTCGAGGCCCGCGATCGTGTCCGCGATCCCCTGCGCGCCGCAATCGGAGATGTGGTTGCCCGCCAGCGACATCGCATCGAAGCCCGCGCGGGCGATCGCTTCCAGATGCGCGGGCTCCGCTCCCGGCGCGGGCACATCCCCCGCGAGCTCATCGCAGGCGTGCGTATGGGGAACCTCGAGATGTCCGATGGCGATGTCGGCGGCACGAATCGCGGGCGCGATCCCGCTCAGCCAATGGTCCGGATCGGGTTCGTCGAGCACGAGGTCGCCGGCAAGCAACAGCGTCACTGCCTCCCCCGCTCCAACCGCGCCCAAATCCGACATCCGCCCCGATCCAATATGCGGCCGACGCCGCTTTCGCTCTTGCGTCCATGGGCTAGGAGGCGCCCGCGATTACGTCAACCATTTTGTTGACAATCCGCGAATGGGGCCCCTAGGTGGCGGCATCGCGCGGGAATAACAGCAAATAGCCGTGCGGCTTGAGTGCGGGAAGCGCACAGGGAACGCAAGGGGAGAGGCAAGGTGAAACCGGTGCGGCGATGGATTCTGGCCTCGGCGGCGCTGGCCTTGTCCGCCCCCCTCGCGGCCACACCCCAGGCGCGCGAACCGGGCAATGCGAGCGCGCCCTATTCCGCCAGGCTGCGGACCTCCTTCTATGTGCCGATGCGCGACGGCACGCGGATCGCGATGAACGTCTATCGCCCCGCGGTGGACGGCAAGCCGGTCGTGACGCGGCTGCCGGTGATCTTCGCCTTCACCCCCTATCGCGCGCGCTATCGCAACGAGAAGGGCGAGGTGGTCGAGACCGCCAATTCCGCCGAGCTGGGCCTGCGCGACATGACCGATCACGGCTATATCGTCGCGGTCGCCGACATCCGCGGCAAGGGCGCCTCGTTCGGCCGCCGCCGGGGCATGCAGGACAGGACCGAGGCGCAGGACGGGCACGATCTGGTCGAATGGCTCGCCGCCCAGCCCTGGTCCGACGGCAATATCGGGATGACCGGCTGCTCCTATCTGGGCGGCACCGTGATCAAGACCGCGACCACCGCCCCGCGCCATCTGCGCGCGGTGTTCGCAGGCGCCAGCGACTTCGACAAATATGCCTTTGTCCGCACCGGCGGAATCACCGGCCAGTTCAACACGCGGCCCGACGAGCCGCTGTCGGTCGATCTCGCCAGCCTGCCAGTCGACGCCGACACGGACGGCGCGATGCTCCGCGCGGCGGTGGCCGAGCATGCCGCGAACGACCCGATGGCGCCTTTGTGGAACACCATGCCGTTTCGCGACAGCATGTCGAAATTCACCGGCACCCGATTCTGGGAGGAGGCGAGCCCCTACACCTATTTCCAGATCCTCAAGCGCTCGGGCATCCAATTCTACTATTGGGGCAACTGGCATGACGAGCCGACCGGCCAGGTCATCCAGGCCGCGGTCAATCTCGGCGGGCGGGCGCTGATCGGGCCCGGCAGCCATTGCGTTCCGCCGCCGGGGATCGATCTCGGCCAAGTCCAGCGCCACTTCTTCGACCGCTACCTCAAGGGCATCCGCAACGGCATCGACGAAGAGCCGCGCTTCCGCTGGTGGGTGCTGGAAAGCGAAGGCGATCCGTGGCGCACCGCCAACAACTATCCGGGCGCGGGCCTGAAGCGCCAAAGCCTCTATCCCGCGATCGGCAAGAGCGGCACCGTCGCCTCCGCCAATGACGGGATGCTCGCGAACTGGTCCATGGGCGGAGGCGGGGGCGACAGTTTCACGGTCGATTACGACGTCGCGGCGAAGGAATATTTCCCCTTCTGGCCCGCCGTACTCGATGAGAAGGGACTGACCTATACCACGCCCGAACTGGCGCAGGACGTTATCGTCACCGGCTATTCGGTGGTCAGCCTGACCGTGTCGAGCGACCAGCCCGGCGGCAATATCTTCGTCTATCTCGAGGAAGTCGCGCCCGACGGCAAGGCCGAGAATGTCGCGTTCGGCCGCCTTGCGCTCGCGCATCGCAAGCTGTCGGCCGCCCCGTACGACAATCTCGGGCTGCCCTGGCATTCGAGCCGCAGCGCGGACATATTGCCGGTGAAGCCGGGGACCCCCTACACGCTCCGGATCGCGCTTTCGCCCACCGCCAAGCGCTTCCGCGCCGGACACCGCATCCGCCTGTCGGTGCGAGGCGCCGATCCCCGCCAGCGCAACATCGCCGAAATACGGCGCGATCCCCCGGAGCGGATCACGGTGCGCTTCGGCAAGGGGACCCGGATCGAGATCCCCGCGGAATCGCCGATCCGCTTCGCCACATCGCGCTGAACCGGATCAGGCCCCGATTTCCTCAGGCCAGTAGAGCCGCATCGGATTGTCGATCAGCAGCTTGCGTCGCAGCTCCGCGGTAACCGCGATCCGCGGCAGGACGTCGACGAGCGTGCCGTCGTCGGGGATACGGTGCTCCATGTTCGGATGCGGCCAATCGGTTCCCCACAGCACGCGATCGGGATAACGCTCGACCACCGGGCGGATCACGCTGACAAAATCGTCGAACGGCGGCCCCTGCGGCGAGAGGCGCTCGGCGCCCGAAACCTTGGTCCAGATCGCCGGATGCGTATCGAGCAACTGCTTGAACGCAGTGATGTCCGCGCCGTCCGGCCCTTGGGCGATGTCCGGCCGCCCCAGATGATCGACCACCACGATCGTCGGGATCGCTTCGAGGAACGGCACCAGCTCCTCGAGGATATCCGCCTCGAAATAGACGACCACATGCCAGCCGAGCGGCGCGATCTTCTTCGCGATCTCGAGGAACTTGTCCTTGGGCGCGTGATCGACCAGCCGCCTGAGGAAATTGAAGCGAACGCCGCGAATGCCGCCGGCGTGCAGCACTTTCAGCTCATCCTCGCCGATATCGGGATCGACCACCGCGACGCCCCGTGCCCGCCCGCAGGACTTGGCGATCCCCGCCAGCGTCGCGGCATTATCCGTCCCGTGGCAGCTCGCCTGGACGATGACATTGCGGGTCAGCCCCAGCCGGTCGCGCAGCGCGAACAGCATTTCGGGCGTCGCGTCATCGGGATGATATTTGGCCTTGGGACTGAACGGGAATTCCGCCTCGGGCCCGAAGACATGGACATGCGCATCGACCGCGCCGGGCGGCGGGACGAACGCCGGCTTGGAAGGCGTATCGGTCCAGGTCCTGGTGCGGCTCATGCGTAGATCGTCCCGTCCATCAATTTTCGCGCGGTGCGCAGCAATGCCGCGCTGACCACCGCCCCCGCCGCGTCGGTTTCGAGCACGCAACTCATCTCGCCGGTCGGATGTTCGACCGACAATGTCTTGCGCGCGCCGTCCGGAACCAGCGCCACCGCCGCAGCGGGCGATCCGGGGATCAGACATGCCGTCGCGACGCTGACCGCGCCAAACACGCCGATCGTGGCATGCGCGCGGTGCGGGATGAAGCTGCGCACCGTCACCGTCCCGCCATGCGCGGGCGGCGCGACCAGCATCATCTTGGGCACCGACTTCTCGGCGACATCGCCCAGATCCATCATCGGCCCGGCCTTGAGCCGGATCGCCTCGATCCGCGACTTCAGCGCCGCATCAGCGTCGAGCGTGTCGCGATCCTCATAGCCAGTCGCGCCGACATCGGCTGCCCTGAACACCACACAGGGCATGCCATTGTCGATCAAGGTGCAGGCGACGCCCTCGATCATATCCACTGCATTGCCCGTGGGCAGCAATGCCCCGCACGACGACCCCGCCGTGTCGCGGAACTCGAGCGGGATCGGCGCGGCAGTGCCCGGCACGCCATCGATCCGCGCATCGCCATCATAGGTCACCATGCCCCCGGGCGTCTGCACTGTCGCGATCGCGATCTGCCCGGTATTGGCCATGAAGATCGCGACCCGCGACTCGCCCTCCGCCGCCGGAGCCAGCCCGCGCTCGATCGCGAACGGGCCCACGCCCGCGAGCATGTTCCCGCAATTCTGCGCATCGGTGACGATCGCCTGATCGACGAAGACCTGGAGGAACAGATAATCGATATCGACCCCCTCGCGCGCCGATTTCGAGATGACCGCGACCTTGGAGGTCAGCGGATCCGCCCCGCCCATCCCGTCGATCTGGCGCGGATCGGGCGAGCCCATCGCGCGCAGCAGGAAGGCGTCGCGCGCGGCGGGATCGGCCGGAAGGTCCTCAGCAAGGAAGAAACCGCCCTTCGAGGTGCCGCCGCGCATCCACATGCAGCGGACGCCGTCACTCATAGATGAGTCCCAGCGCCGCGAGCTTGCCGCGCATGTCGTAGATATCGAGGCCCAGTTCGCCCGCCGCCAGCCGCGCACGCTTGGCTTCCTCCGCTGCCTCGCGCGCCTGCGCCGTTTGCAGCACCGCCGCGGCATCGGCACACTTCACCACGCACACTCCGTCGTCATCCGCGACGATCACGTCGCCCGGATCGATCGCCGCCCCGGCGCAGACGATCGGCACATTGACCGATCCGAGCACCGCCTTGACCGTCCCCTGCGCGAACACCGCCTTCGACCAGACCGGAAAGCCCATCGCCGTCAGGTCGCGCACGTCGCGCACCCCCGCGTCGATCACCAGCCCCCGGCACCCGCGCGCCATCGCCGATGTCGCGAGCAGGTCCCCGAAATAGCCGTCCTCGCACGGGCTGGTCGGCGCCAGCACGAGGATGTCGCCCGCCTGCAGCTGCTCGATCGCAACATGGATCATCCAGTTGTCGCCCGGCGGCGCCGAAATGGTGACCGCCGATCCCGCGATCCGCGCGCGGGGATAGATGGGCCGCATCCGGCTGGCGAGCAGCCCGATCCGCCCTTGCGCCTCATGCACCGTGGCGACCCCGGCCGACGCGAGTCCGTCGATCACCGATGCCTCGGCGCGGACGATGTTGCGGACGACGCGTCCCGCCATATGCTGCTCCTTCAAGACGAACATCGCCTATGCGCGCGCCGTTCCCGACTCCAATCGAAATTGCACCCTGCTAATAAGTTATTGCTATAGGTGTGCCGATGACACGGCCTTTCGATCTCAACCTGCGCCACTTGCGCGCGCTCTCCGCGATCGCCGCGCAGGGCAGCATGAACGCCGCCGCGCACGCAGTGAACCTGTCCCAGCCCGCGCTGACCCAGGGCTTGGCCAAGCTGGAGCGTCAGCTCGGCGTCGCCCTGTTCGAGCGCCGCCCCGACGGCGTCAGCCCCACCGAGGCCGGCACCCTGATGGCCGAACGCGCCGCCGCGGCCTTTGCGCATCTGACCGCCGCGTCGCAGCGGCGCGGCGGGCGAGGCTTCTCCAAGCCCGAGCAGCTGATGACCGCGAGCCAGCTCCACGCCTTTCTCGCGCTCGCGGACGCGGGCAGCTTCGTCGCCGCTGCCGCCGCGACGAAGCTCTCCCAGCCCGCGCTTCACCGCGCCGCGCGCGACCTCGAGCAGATTTGCGGCGTCGCGCTGGCCGAGCGGCGCGGACGGGGCGTAATCCTCACCGCCGCGGGCCGCCGCCTCGCCCGCGGAATCCGCCTCGCCGCGCGCGAGATCGGCGCGGGCATCGCCGAGCTGGCGGGGAAAGAGGAGAGCGGGACGATCGCGATCGGCGCGATGCCGCTGTGCCGCGCGCTGATCCTCCCCCATGCCGTCGCCGCCTTTGTCGATGGAACGCCGCGCGCGATCGTGGATATCGCCGAGGGATCGTGGCGCGAACTGGTCGAGCCGCTGCGCGACGGCGTGATCGACCTGATGATCGGCGCCTTGCGCGACGAGACGCCGCATGGCCTCGACCAGCGCCCGCTCTTCACCGACCGGCTGGTGGTGATCGGGCGCGCCGGTCATCCGCTGGCGGGGCTCGCCGATCCCACGCTCGACGAGCTCGCGCGCCATGGCTGGATCGTCGGCCAGGCCGAAACCCCGCTGCGCGCGCATTGGGAGGCGCTGTTCGCTGACCGGAGCCCACCCGAGGCGCCGATCGAATGCGGATCGGTGATGGTGATCCGCGGCGTATTGCAGGGGAGCGACCTGCTGACGCTGCTCTCCCCCGATCAGGTCGCGCTGGAAATCCGCAGCGGCATCCTCGCCACGATCGGCAAGCCGCTCGCGCAAGGCGTGCGCACCATCGGCATCACGACCCGCACCGGTTGGCGCCCCACCGCCGCCCAGCGGCGCTTCGTCGCCCTGGTCGAACAGGCAGTGATCGACACCAGAATTCGGGAAACTCAATAACCCGAGCGACAAAGTGATTGGCGAAGGCCGCCGCGTCTCACCTAGGCCCATGCTTATGGGCGCCCCCTTCGCTTTCATCGGTTTCGGAGAAGCCGGCATCGCCTTTGCCGGCGGGGCGCCCGCGCGCGGCTATGACCGCAAGACCGATTCCGAAGCCACGCGCGCCGCCAAGCTGGCGGAGTTTTCCGCGGCGGATGTCGCGGCGTGCCTCTCCGCCGCCGAGGCACTCGACGGCGCGGGCGCCGTGTTGTCGCTGGTCACCGCGGATCAGGCGCTCGCAGCCGCCGTCACCGCCGCGCCGTGCCTGGACCCCGGCGCCCTGTGGTTCGACATGAATAGCGTCGCCCCCGATACCAAGCGTGCCGCCGCCGCCGCGATCGATGCCGCTGGCGGCCGTTATGTCGATGTCGCGGTGATGTCTCCGGTCCATCCCGCGCGGCTTGCCACGCCGCTACTGGTCAGCGGCTCCCATGCCGAGCAGGGCGCGGCATCGCTCGCCGCATTCGGCTTTACCCATGTCACCATCGTTCCCGGCCCGGTAGGCACGGCATCTTCGATCAAGATGATCCGGTCGGTGATGGTGAAAGGGCTGGAGGCGCTGACCGCCGAGTGCTTCCTCGCCGCAGACGCCGCCGGGGTCACCGACGCTGTGCGGGCATCGCTCAACGCGAGCTGGCCGGGCACCGATTGGGCGGAAAAGGCCGACTATAATCTCGAGCGCATGATGGCCCATGGCATCCGCCGTGCAGCCGAGATGGAGGAAGTTGTCAAAACGCTCGATGCGCTCGGCACCGGCGCCGCGATGACGCGCGGCACGGTCGAGCGCCAGCGCGCGATCGGCACGCTGGGCATCGCCGCGCCGCCCACTCTTGCCGCCAAGATCCAGGCCATAAGAGGCGCCGCATGACGCTCATCATCGACTGCCACGGCCACTACACCGTGCTGCCCAGGGCGCACGATGCGTGGCGCGAGGAGCAGAAGGCTGCGTTCAAGGCAGGCACCCCCGCCCCGCCCTATCCCGACATCTCCGACGACGAAATTCGCGAAACGATCGAGGCCAACCAGCTCCGCCTGATCAAGGAACGCGGCGCGGACCTGACGATCTTCTCCCCCCGCGCCTCGGCCATGGCGCCGCATGTCGGCGACGAAGCGGTCGCGGTGGAATGGGCCAGGCGCTGCAACGATCTGATCGCGCGCGTGGTCGGCCTCTATCCCGAGAGTTTCGCGGGCGTCTGCATGCTCCCGCAAAGCCCCAAAGCGGACATGGCGAACTCGATCGCCGAGCTCGAACGCTGCGTCGGCATGGGCTTTATCGGCTGCAACCTGAACCCCGATCCGGGCGGCGGGCATTTCGCGCATCCGCCGCTGACCGACCGCTACTGGTATCCCTTCTACGAAACGATGGTCGAGCTCGACGTCCCGGCGATGATCCACGTCTCGGGCAGCTGCAATCCGGCGATGCACGCGACCGGCGGCTATTATATCGCGGCGGACACGATCGCCTTCATGCAGCTGCTCGAAGGCGATCTCTTCGCCGATTTCCCGACCTTGCGCTTCATCATCCCGCATGGCGGCGGCGCGGTGCCCTATCACTGGGGGCGCTATCGCGGGCTGGCCGATATGCTCAAGAAGCCCGGCCTCGACACCCATCTGATGAACAACGTCTTCTTCGACACCTGCGTCTATCACCAGCCCGGCATCGACCTGCTGGCCGATGTGATCGAGAACAAGAACATATTGTTCGGCAGCGAGATGGTCGGCGCGGTGCGCGGGATCGATCCGACCACCGGGCATTATTTCGACGACACCAAGCGCTATGTCGACGCGCTGGAGATGGGCGACGCCGAGCGGCACGCGATCTTCGAGGGGAATGCCCGCCGCGTCTTCCCGCGCCTCGATGCGCAACTGAAGGAGCGGGGGCTGTGATCACCGAAAACCCGGCAAGGCAGGACATTCACGAATATCTCGCCGAGTTCGAGGATATTCCCGGCACGCGCGTCTACACGGCGGCGCGGGCGCGGCGGGGATACCATCTCAACCAGTTCGCAATGAGCCTGATGAAGGCGGAGAATCGCGAGCGCTGGAAGGCGGACGAGGCGGCGTATCTTGGCGAATGGCCGATGTCGGACGAACAGAAGCAGGCTGTGCTCGATCGCGATTATAACCGGCTGCTCGATCTGGGCGGCAATATCTATTTCCTCGCCAAGGTCTTCTCCACCGATGGGCTCAGCTTCGTTCAGGCGGTCAGCACCATGACCGGCATGTCGGTCGAGGAATATCAGGCGATGATGAACGCCGGCGGCCGCTCGCCCGAAGGCCAGCGCTCAAAGAAGGACGCCCGCTGATGGCGCGCATCACCGCGGGCGTCGGCTCCAGCCATGTGCCCCTGCTGGGCGTCGCCCACGATCAGGGCAAGGACCGCGATACCTATTTCGGGCCGATCTTCGCGGGGTATGACTGGACCCGCGAGTGGGAGAAGGCGGAAAAGCCCGATGTCGTGATCCTGGTCTATAACGACCATGCCTCGGCGTTCGACATGAAGATCATCCCGACCTTCGCGATCGGATGCGGCGAGCGCTACAAGCCCGCCGACGAAGGCTGGGGCCCGCGCAAGGTGCCCGACGTGATCGGCCACCCCGACCTGGCCTGGCACATCGCGCAAAGCCTGATCCTCGACGAATTCGACATGACGATCATCAACGAGATGGACGTCGATCACGGGCTCACCGTGCCGCTGAGCATGATGTTCGGCCACGTGCCCGAATGGCCGTGCAAGGTCGTCCCGCTCGCGGTCAACGTCGTCACCTATCCACCGCCCTCCGGCAATCGCTGCTGGGCGCTGGGCGAGGCGATCGCGCGCGCGGTGGCGAGCTTCCCGGAGGATCTCAACGTTCAGGTGTGGGGAACGGGGGGCATGAGCCACCAGCTCCAGGGGCCGCGCGCCGGGCTGATCAACAAGGAATGGGACAATCGCTTCCTCGATCGCCTGATCGGCGACAGCGATGAACTGCGTCACGTGCCGCACATCGAATATCTGCGCGAGACCGGCAGCGAAGGCATCGAGATGGTGATGTGGCTGATCATGCGCGGCGCGCTGGGCAAGGCAACGCGCCTGCTCCACCGCCATTACCACGTCCCGTGCAGCAACACCGCGATCGGGCATATCGTGCTCGAGCCAATCGGAGACTGAATGTGAAAATCGCCCTCGCCGGTGCCGGCGCCTTTGGGGAAAAGCATCTCGACGCGCTCAGGCTGATCGAGGGCGTCGAAGTGATCTCGGTGGTCGGGCGGCGGCTGGAGCCGACCCAGGTGGTCGCGGCGAAATACGGCATTGGTCACGCCTGTACCGATCTGGCCGAAGCGCTGGAGCAGCCCGGGCTGGACGCAGTGATCCTCGCCACGCCGACCCAGATGCACGCCGCGCAGAGCATCCAGTGCCTCGAGGCGGGCAAGCATGTGCAGGTCGAAATTCCGCTGTGCGACAATCTCGCCGAGGGCGAGGCGGTGCTGGCGAAGCAACAGGAGACCGGGCTGGTCGCGATGGTCGGTCATACGCGCCGGTTCAATCCCTCGCACCAGTACATCCATAACAGGATCGTCGCGGGCGAGCTGGGCATCCAGCAGATGGACGTCCAGACCTATTTCTTCCGCCGCAAGAACATGAACGCCAAGGGCGAGGCGCGCAGCTGGACCGATCACCTCCTGTGGCACCACGCCGCGCACACGGTCGATCTGTTCGCTTATCAGGCGGGGCCGATCGTGCAGGCCAATGCAATCCAGGGCCCGATCCATCCCGAACTGGGCATCGCGATGGACATGTCGATCCAGCTCAAGGCCGAAAGCGGCGCGATCTGCACGCTGTCGCTCAGCTTCAACAATGACGGGCCGCTCGGCACCTTCTTCCGCTACATTTGCGACAACGGCACCTGGATCGCGCGCTACGACGATCTGGTGAACGGCAAGGAAGAGCCGGTCGATCTCTCCGGCGTCACGGTCTCCACCAACGGCATCGAATTGCAGGACCGCGAATTCGTCGCGGCGATCCGCGAGGGCCGCGAGCCCAATGCGAGCGTCGCGCAGGTGCTGCCCTGCTACCGCGTGCTCGACCAACTGGAAAGGCAGCTGAGGGGATGACTCATGCCCGATACCAAGGCGATCCTGAGCGCGGTCTCCGCGCTGGAGCAGGTCCAGGCCGAACTGGCGCAGATCTCGTCGCGCACCGACGAGCGGCGGCGCCACGATCTGATCGATTTGCGCCGCAAGCTCGCGCTGCACATCGCCGAGGTCGGCCGGGTGGCGGAGCCCTGGTTCGGCGAGGCCGACGCGGAACTGGCGCAAACCTATCGCGCCAAATTCTCGCGGATGCGTTCGGCCGCGGCGATACATCAGGCAAACTGGCCCGCGGTCCGGCTCGATCAGGCGGACGAGGAGTATCGCCGCTCGGTGCTGGCGGTGCGCGACGCCAATCGCGACTTCGTCGCCTGGATCCGCGAAACGCTCAGGTAAACTCATGAAAACTCAGGTTGCGATCATCGGCAGCGGGCCGTCGGGTCTGATGCTCGGACATTTGCTGCGCCTGGCGGGGATCGATTGCGTCGTGATCGAACGCCAGAGCGCGGAGCATGTGCTGGGGCGCATCCGCGCCGGCGTGCTCGAAACCTGCACCACCGATCTGATGACTCGCCTCGGCCTCGATGCGCGGATGCTCGCTAAGGGGATGATCGAGGACGGGTTCAACCTCGCCTTTGGCGATCGGATGACGCGGATCGATATCAAGGCGCTTACGGGCCGCCACGTCATGGTCTATGGCCAGACCGAACTGACGCGCGACCTGATGGATGCAGCGCCCGATCGCGGGCTGACCACGATCTACGAAGCGGGCGATGTCGCGCTGCACGAGGTGGACGGCGAGCGTCCCTTCGTGACCCTCGCCGTCGACGGCGAGCCGCTTCGCATCGACGCCGATTTCATCGCGGGATGCGACGGCTTTCACGGCCCCTCGCGC
Source organism: uncultured Sphingomonas sp. (assembly GCA_966251045.1). Classification (GTDB taxonomy): domain Bacteria; phylum Pseudomonadota; class Alphaproteobacteria; order Sphingomonadales; family Sphingomonadaceae; genus Sphingomonas. The sequence continues at coordinate 9,268 of CBINJP010000003.1, read as the reverse complement.
GCCGCGATCCCGGGCGAGGGGCATGAATTCGAGCGTGTCTATCCGTTCGGCTGGCTCGGCATTCTCGCCGATGTGCCGCCCTGCCATCCCGAGCTCATCTATTCGAACGGGCCGCGCGGCTTCGCGCTCGCATCGATGCGCTCGCCGACACGCAGCCGCTATTATGTCCAGGTGCCACTGTCCGAGCGCGTCGAGGACTGGTCCGAAGACCGGTTGTGGGACGAGCTCGCGCTCCGCTTCGATCCGATCTCGCAGCATGGCGTCACGCGCGGGCCGGCGCTCGAAATGTCGATCGCGCCGCTGCGCTCCTATGTGTTCGAGAAGATGCGCCATGGCCGGCTCTTCCTCGCGGGCGACGCCGCGCACATCGTCCCGCCCACAGGCGCCAAGGGGCTGAACCTCGCCGCGTCGGACGTGATCTACCTCGCCGAAGGGCTGACCGCCTGGTACCGCCAGGGCGACGATGCATTACTCGACGCCTATGAGGCGCGGGCGCTGGCGCGGATCTGGAAGGCCGAGCGGTTCAGCTGGTCGCTGACCCGGCTGATGCACCGCTTCCCCGAGGAGGGGGCGTTCGAGCATCGCATGCAGGCGGCGGAGCTTGATTATGTCGCATCTTCGACGGCAATGCAGACCGCAATCGCCGAGAATTATGTAGGCTTGCCGCTTTGACTCTGCCCCGGCGTAATCTCGGTCCGTTCGACGTCAGCGCGATCGGGCTGGGCTGCATGAATTTGAGCCATGCCTATGGCGTCCCCCCGGACCCGGCGGACGCCGCGGCATTGCTCAACCGCGCGCTCGATCTCGGCGTGACCCTGTTCGATACCGCCGCGCTCTACGGCGGCGGCGCGAACGAGACGCTGCTCGCGCGGGCGGTGATGCACCGGCGCCCCGAGTTCGTGCTCGCCAGCAAATGCGTGCTCGACATGCGCGACGGCAAGCGCATCCTCGATGGATCGCCCGCCGCGATCGCGGCCTCGCTCGACGCGTCGCTCGCGCGGCTCGGCACCGACCATATCGATCTCTACTATCTCCACCGGCTCGACCCGGTGGTGCCGGTCGAGGAATCGGTCGGGGCGCTGGTGCGGGCGAAGGAAGCGGGCAAGATCGGGGCGATCGGCCTCAGCGAAATGTCTGCGCCGACGATCGCGCGCGCGCACGCCGTCCATCCGGTCGCGGCGGTGCAGAGCGAATATTCGCCAATGGTCCGCAATCCCGAAGTTGCGGTGCTCGAAACCTGCCGGCGCCTCGGCATCGGGTTCGTGGCCTTCTCGCCGGTCGCAAGGGGAATGCTGGCGACCGCGGTCCGCGAAGACAGCTACTCGCCCGGCGACATCCGCCTGAGCATGCCGCGCTTCCGCGAGCCAAGTCTCTCGCACAATCTGAAGACCGTCGCCGCGTTCGATGCGCTCGCGGCCGGCGCCGGCGTGACGCCCGCGCAACTCGCGCTTGGCTGGCTGCTTTCGCGCGGCGAGCATGTCGTGCCGATCCCGGGCACCCGCAGCATCGCGCATCTGGAAGAGAATGTCGCGACGCTCGCGATCGGCTTCGATCCGGAGGTGCTGGCGCAAGTCGGCCCCATCTTCGCGGACGGCGCGGTCAGAGGCGCGCGCTACCCCGCCGCGGCCCAGGCGCAGATCGACACGGAGCTTCTCCCCGGAGAGGAACTGGCATCCTGAGCCTTGCCCGGGCCGAGCGGCGGGCCGGGCCGAACGCCCGGCCCGCCGGCCCCCGTCAGAAGCTCCCGGACAGCTGGACGTACCAGCTGCGCGGCCGCGCGAACATCCGCTCCGCATAGCCCAGTGTGCCGAGCGACGCGTTGCCCTGGATCAGATATTGCTCGTCGAACAGGTTGGTGACGCCCACGCTGAGCTCGTAGCGACCGGAGAATTTGACCGACACCGAACCGTTCGCGACGAAATAGCCATCCTCCTCGATCAGCGGTATGCTGCCCGTGATGAAGGTTTCCTTCGAGGTGTAGCTGCCGTCGAAGCGCGGCGTGAGCGTCACATCGTTGCCGAGGTCGAAATCGATCGCGACGCCGACGTTGAACTGCAGGTCCGGTGTCAACGGAAGGTCGTCGCCCGGAGCCACCGTGGCGGTGGCGCCCGGCACCGGCGTGATGCTGCGGATGTCGTCGTCGAGCAGGCTCAGCCCGCCATCGAGCTGCAGGCCCCAGGAGGTGCGGTAGCTCAGCTCGCCCTCGAAGCCGGTGATGCGCGCCTTGCCCGCGTTGAACAGCAGCGGCACCACGCCCTGGCGGAAGATCAGCTGGATATTGTCATAGTCCGCCTGGAATGCCGCGACGTTCAGGCGCAGGCCGCCGAAATTCGTCTTGGCGCCGATCTCGTAGCTGGTGACGCTCTCCTCGTCGAACGACAGCGGCAAGTTGCCCGGCGGCACGGCGTTGTAGCGGGTATTGAAGCCGCCCGATTTGAAGCTGCGCGCGAACGACGCATAAGTGCTGAACGAGCCCGACCAGCGATACTGAACGCTCGCCGATCCGGTGAGCGCCGAGAAGGTGTCCGTGAAGGGACGGTTGAAGATGAACAGCGTTCCGCCCTGCGTGGTCGCCAGCGTCGGCAGCGGGTTCGGATCGGGCAAGGTTGCCGGAAACAGGTTGAGCACCGTGCCCTGGAAGGTCTTGCGATCGCTGGTGTAGCGCAGGCCGCCGCTCAGCTCGAGCCCGGCCACCGGTTCGACGCTGATCTCGCCGAAGCCGGCCAGCGAGTCGGTCTTGAGCTGCGAGATCTGAAGGTCGCGCGATCCGGGCCCGCCAGCGAGGATGGAGGTGATCACCGGCGGCGAGGGCGGGAAGGACAGCGGCACGGTCGCGCGCTCGCGGGTCTTCTCGTTGAAATAATAGCCCCCGACGATCGCACTGACCGATCCCCAGTCGAACTGGACCTGCACTTCCTGGCTGATCTGCTCCGACTTGGCGCCCACATCGGTGGTGATCATCAGGAACGGCGTATTGTCGGCATCGCGGATGCCGCGGGATTCGGTGCTGCGATAGGCGCCGATCAGCTTGATCGTGGTGACCTCGCTGAGGTTGATCGTGCCGGTGGCGCCGACGCCCCAGACTTCGGAGCTGCTCATCACCGCGGCCGTGCCGCCATTCACGAAGGGTCCGCGATCCTGGAAGTCGTTGGCGCAGCGGCTGTCGTTGATCAGCGGCACGTTCGGCGCGCCAAAACGCGGATCGCCCGGCGCGAGCGGCGCGAACGGGATGGTGGCCCCGGGGCAGCCCGCGGCGACGCTCACGATCGCGGCGACGGGCGCCTGCTCGTTGATGCCGGCGAATACGAAGGGGGCACCATGCTCGTCGCGCTTGGTATAGTCGGCGCGGATGAACAGGTTGAATTCGGTGGAGGGCTCCCATTTGAGCGCGCCGTTGAGCGAGTAGCTGTTCTCGTTGCCCAGATCCAGGCCGTCGACTGCGCGGATCACATAGCCGTCGCGCTTGCGGAACCCGCCCGAGACACGAGCCGCTACGGTCTCGCCGATCGGGACGTTGAGCGCAGCGAAGCCTTCGAAATAATTGTCCCCGCCGACGCGCGCGCGGGCGCGGCCGTTGAAGACTCCGAGCTCGGGCTGCCGCGTCCGCACGAGGATCGCGCCGCCGATCGTATTCCGTCCGAACAACGTCCCCTGCGGCCCGCGAAGCACCTCGACGCCGGCAATGTCGCCGAAGTCGATCGCCCCGCCGACCGCTCGGCCGAGATAGACCTCGTCGAGATAGACGCCGACGCCGGGATCGACCGCCGCGGTCGGATCGACCTGGCCGACGCCGCGAATGAAGACCACCGAGGACGAGCTGTTCCCCGAAAGCTGGCCGGCGGGCTTGAACTGGAGGCTGGGCGTGACGCGCTCGAGATCCGAGGTCTGCATGATCTGCCGGTCGTCCAGCAGCTCCGGCGTGAAGGCCGTGATCGCGATCGGCGTGTCCTGAATGCGCTCGTCGCGCCGGCGGGCCGTCACCACGATATCGGTCTGGGAATTGACCGTCTGCTCCTCGGCGGATGGCGCTTCGTCCTGCGCCCATGCCGCCGCTGGCATCAGCCCCGCCACCGAAACAACCAGCCCCGCAACACCGCAGATCAGCCGCGCACGCACGGGCGCCAAATATCTAGCCATGCAAACCTCCCATTCCCGCAATCTCGATGCCGCGGTGAGGAGGAAACTTCGCACCCAAATTAGTTTTGGTCAATAACTATTATATTGTACAGCTAATCCGCTGTGCCACGATGGATCGCCGCTCCGGTTACAGCCGCTCGCCCCCTGCCGGGCGGCGCGCCATTCGCTCAATGAATCCAACTTCCTGAGCCGGAAAGTCCAGGCTCTCCGCGGCCTAGGATCGGAAACGGCCGGCACTCAGCTCCCGTAATCGGCGCGCAGCCTTTGCTTGTCGATCTTGCCGGTGGTGGCGAGCGGCATCGCCTCGACCCGCACGATCGCATCGGGCAGCCACCAGCGCGCGACGCGTCCGTCGAGCGCGTCGAGCAATGCCGCGTCGGCGAGGTCCGCGCCCTTGGCGGGTTCGACCACCAGCACCGGCCGTTCGCCCCATCTGGCATGCGCCCTGCCGATCACCGCGACCTGCGCCACGCCCGGCAGCGCGCCGATGATCGCCTCGATCTCCTGCGGGTTGATCCATTCGCCACCCGACTTGATCAGGTCCTTGGCGCGGCCCGTGATCGCGACATGGCCCGCTCCGTCGATCACCGCGAGATCGCCGGTGTCGAACCAGCCCTCGGCATCGGTGGCGGGGGCGTCGTGCCCGAAATAGCGCTGCACCACCGCCGCGCCGCGCACGTGCAACCGTCCCTCGCGGCCGCGCTGTTCGGGCAGGGGCGCGCCGTCGCCGCCCTTGAGCAGCAAATCGACTCCGATCGGTGGACGGCCCGATTTGGCGGCGCTTCGCACCGGCGCCCTGGCCGGGGTGGTGGTGCCGAGCGGCGAGAGTTCGGTCATTCCCCAACTGGTCTGGACGATCGCCCCGAGTCTTTGCTCGAGCCGGTCCATCAGCGCCTGCGGCACCGGCGCACCGCCGAGCATGACGCGTTCGAGCGACGGCGTCTCACCCCCGGTCTTGTCGAGATGATCGGCGAGGCCGAGCCAGACAGTGGGCACGCCGGCGGCGACGGTGACGCTTTCGTCTTCGATCAGCCGCGCGAGGCTGGCGCCGTCCTGGTAGCGGCCGGGCAGCACCATCTTCGCGCCCGCGGCTGGCGCGGAAAAGGGAAAGCCCCAGCCATTGGCGTGGAACATCGGCACGGCGACTAGCAGCGTGTCGCGCGCGGACAGGCCGGCGGCGTCGGCCTGGAGCTGGTGGAGCGTATGGAGATAGTTCGAACGATGCGTGTAGGTGACGCCCTTGGGCACGCCGGTCGTGCCCGAGGTGAAGCAGAGACCGGCGGGCGCATCCTCCTCGAATCCTCCCCATGTGGTCTGCCGGCCCATGTCCGCCAGCATCGCCTCATAGTGCCAGCCGCGCACGTGCGGGTGGGTGGGCAGGACGCTTTCCCCGCCGGGCTCGTCGAGCACCACGATATGCTCCAGCGTCGGGCAGAGCGATGCCAGCGCCTCGCCGAGCGGCACCAGATCGGGGCTGAGCGCGAGCACGCGATTGCCCGCCAGGTCGATCATCGCCGCGAGATGCGTGGGCGAAAGCCGGGGATTGAGGGTGTGGCACACGATCCCCACTCCCACCGCGCCGTACCAGCATTCCATATGTGCCTGGCTGTTCCAGGCGAGGATGCCGAGATTGTCGCCCGCTTCCAGTCCCAGCGCGCGGAAGGACCCGGAGAGGCGATTGGCGCGCTCGCGCAGCGCGGCATAGGTCACGCGGCTGCCCGCGCCGCCGCCTGTGACCACCTCGACCTCGCCATGCCATTTGGCGGCGTGATCGATGAACTTGTCGAGCGTCAGCGCATAGGGCTGGATCGCGCCGTGCCGTGCGGCATCGCGCCGGGAAGTCGCGGGAAGCGCGGTCACGGTTTGCGGCAGATCGCCTCGAACCCGGCGGCCATGAAGCTGGCCATGTGCCGCCGGATCGACACGAAATCGTCCGACGAGCACAGCCCGTGCGACAGGTCGTCGAGGCGGCCCGTGCGCGCCATGTTGTGCGTCATCGCCCCCGACAGGAAGTGATAGCCCCAGAAGATCGTCTCCTCATCGGCCTCGGGCATCGCTTTCTTGAGCAGATCGATCAGCGCGAGGACGACGGGGTTGAAATATTTGGTCATCTTCTCTTCGCCCCAGCCCGCCGCGCTGTTGGCCTGGGCGCTGATCTTGCCGAAGGCGCGCCAATATTCGGTCTCCTCGATCTGGACGTTCAGGTCGGCGTCGATCCAGGCGTGCAGCGCGCCTTCCACTGTCACCGCGTCGCCCACCTCCTCGGCATAGCGGCGCATCGCCTCGAGGCGGTTTCGCGCGGAGATCGGCGCCTTGCGCGACCAGACCGCCTCGAAGATGCTCTCCTTGCCGCTGAAATGATAATGGATCAGCGCCGAGCTGATCCCCACCCGCGCGGCGACGTCCTTCAGCGTGAAGCCGTGATAGCCATATTCGGCGAACATCTGTTCGGCGGCGTCGAGGATGCGCTCGATCGAGGCCTCGCGGACGCTGGCCTTGTGATCCTTTCGGGGCCGGCGCGGCGCGGGTTTCGCCTTGGCGGCGGCGGGAAGGGTGTCGGTCATGATCGCCGAACGGTGGAGCGCTGTCATGGTCGCGTCAATATTCTCTCGCGCGTGAATCTCTTTTTGGCGACGAGGCGCGGACCGATGGGGATCGGGCCGCGCCTCCCCACGCTCACCAGAGATTATAACCGATCCGGATTCCGAAGGTGCGCGGCCGCAGGATGCCGTGGCGGCTGAACACGAATGCTTCGGGGTGAATATAGGTCGTCTTGCGGGTGTTGGTCAGGTTCTCGACATAGGCGGTGATGTTGAACTCGCCGATATTCACGCCGCTCTGGAGGTTCACATAGGTATAGGGATCGGTGAAGCCGTAGAGCGGGCTGCGGACCCCCGCGGTTCCCGGCGTGTTGGGGAACATGTTGGGGAAGGACCCGACATGCTGGATCTGGAAGCCGGTGAAGCCGGTATTGGTGCCGCCCAGGCTGTAATTATAGCTGCCGTAGAAGCTGCCCTGGACATGCGGCGAGGCCAGCCGGACCCCCGGCACCGCGCCCGAGATTTGCGCCTCCTGCGCGGTCAGGTTGGTGACCTTGGCCTTGTTGAGCGACCCGTTCAGCCCGAAGGTGAGCCCCGGCGTTGGCGTGAAGCGGATCTCGGCTTCCAGGCCCTGGCTATAGGCGCCGCCGATATTGGTGGCGAACTGCACCGAGTCCGAAACGCGATTGGCCTGAACCTGGATGTTGGTCCAGTCGATATGATAGACCGCGATCGCCGCAGTCAGCATGCCGTCGAAGAAGCGGCCCTTCATGCCGAGTTCGTAGTTGACCAGATTGTCCGAGGTCGCGCCCTGCGGGATCACCAGGTCGTTGGGGTTGACCGTGCTGACGCTGCCGGCGCGGGCATTGTAGACCGGGGTGCGATAGCCGGTGGAGACGCTGCCATAGAAGGTCACGTCGCGCGACGGCTTCCAGGTCAGGCTGCCCTTCCACGATGCCTTTGACGCGGTGGGGGCAGTAAAGCTCGCAGGAGCGGTCGTCGTGTACGCGATCGGGAAGGGGTTGGGGAAGAATGCGGGGAACAGCGCGCGCGTGAAATAGTTGGAGTTGAAGCTGCCCCCCAGCGTGTAGGTCGTCGAGCCATAGGTGCCGTAGCGCACGCCGCCGCTCGCCGCGAAATGCTCGCTGAAATTATAGGTCAGCTCGCCGAAGCCCGCGAGTTCGTAATTCTTCGCGTTGTTCGAATATTGCGCGAACACCGAATCGTTCAGCCCGGTAATACCGAGCGTGGCCGCATAGGCCGGGGTGGTGCGATCCTGGCGGAACGTATCGAGGTCGCGGTTGAGATAGAAGCCGCCGATCACCCAGTCGAGCCCGCCATCGGTGGCCGAAACCAGCCGCGTTTCCTGGACGAACGACTTGGTATTGTAGTCGATGTCCATCAGGAACGGGATCGGCAGCGTCGCGCCGAAGGTGCCGGCCAGATCGACGTCGAAATCGCCCTTATTGTACGAATAGGTGGTCGAGCTGGTCAGCCGCGCCCAGTCGAAATCATAATCGAAGGTGATGTTGTAGACCTGGGTGTCCGAGGTGTAGCGGTCCGGGCGGTAGCTGTTGCGCTTGCGGTCGCCCAGCGACGGGGTGATCAGAGAGGCGTCTTCCGGCCCGCTATTCTCGTACATCGCCATCATCCGGATGCTCAGCCGCGGCGTCGGACGCAGCAGCACGATCGCGCGGCCGCCATAGCCCTTCAGCGTGTTCGAATTCTTCACGCCGGTGCCGATATTGTCGATATAGCCTTCTTCGTTGCGATAGAAGCCGACCACGCGCAGTCCCGCCTGATCGTCGAGCAGCGGCACATTGACCATCGCATTATAACGCTGGCGGATGCCGCCGCCATCGCCCGTGACGCCCAGATCGGCCATCGCCGAGAAATCGAATTCGTTGAGATCGGGGCTGCGGGTCAGGATGCGCAGCGCGCCCGAGAGCGAGCCCGATCCGAACAGGGTGCCCTGAGGCCCGCGCAGGAATTCGACGCGCTCGACATCGTACATCGCCGTGTCGAGCGTGATCGAATTGCCGATCGTGGTGAGCGGCAGCTCGTTGAGATAGACAGTGGTGGTGTTCTGAAGCCCCGCATTCCAGCCATTGGTGGAGATGCCGCGCGTCGTGAACCGCGCATTGTTGTCGGTCGCCTTGTTGAGCGCGACACCCGGCGTCTCGCGCGCAATGCCTTCGAACCCGACAATGCCCTTCTGCGTCAGCTCTTCCTGCGAATAGGCGGTGACGCTCAGCGGCACGTCCTGCAACCGCTGGGCGCGCAGCGTGGCGGTGACGACGATCTCGTCCTCGTCGCGAACCGTGTCGCTGGTCTGGGTGGTGGCCGGATCCGTCTGTGCGGCGGCGGGCGTGGCGGCGGCGAGCAGTGCGAACAGCGACACCGTGTACGTCAGATGCTTCATCTTCCCCTCCTTGTTCGCTGCCGCGCCTCATCGGGCGCCGTCTCGCGATGCACGGAAGCTGGCACGCATCCGGTAGTCGCGGCAAAAAATAACGGTGTAAAAAAAATTATTTTAACGACCACCCGCCGCCCCCGGCCCGGATGACCAGGTAGGCGACGGGCAGCAGGGC
>CBINJP010000002.1:0-257240 GCA_966251045.1 uncultured Sphingomonas sp. | reverse complement strand
CCCCCTCCCCCTCCGGGGGAGGATTTGGAGCGAAGTTACTGCGCCGGCTGGCTTTCGTTGCCGCCGCGGTCGACGCGCGAGGTCATGCCGGTGGCGGCGGCGTCGTCCTCGGTGACGGTTTCGTCGAACGCCTTGGGCTCGGGCGCGGGGACCGGGGTGACGGTCGCCGACGGAGTCGGCTCCGGCATCGCCATATTCTCCATCCCGTTGTCCATCGTGCCCATGTCTTCGACATTGGTCTCGACCGGGGCGGTGTTGGTCTCGCCGCCGCCGCCGCAAGCGGCGAGCATGAGCGCGAGCGAACCGGCCGTGAGCAACGATACGAACTTCTTCATCTGCATTTCCCTTTGCCTAGCGTCCAGCGCCCGCCGCCTTGAGCGAAGAGCGCCGCTCGATCCGGGCCGCGAGCGTCTTGTCCCAACCATAGGGATCGCCGCGGAAATTCATGGTCCCGTCCGGCCCTGCATAAGCGGTCCAGTAGAGAAGGTACACCGCCACCTGGTCCTCGGCGCGCAGCGAGACGCGGAAGGTAACCGACTTGTCGACGGTGGATTGAATCCGCTCGGACGGCCAGGCCGGATCGTTGCGGAGCAGCAGGTGCGCGAGCGCCGCGGGCTTCTCGAGCCGGATGCAGCCATGGCTGGCGAGCCGGTCGTAGCGCGAGAAGGTCGCCTGGCTGGGCGTATCGTGGAGATAGACCGCGTAAGGATTGTCGAAATCGAACTTGTAGCGGCCCAGCGCGCTGAACGGCGCCTGCTGCTGGAGGCGGCGGTTCGCGCCCTCGCCGATGATCTTGAAGTGATTGGCGGCGAGATAGGCCTCGCCCTTGGGGAACAGCTCCTTGGCGGCGATGCCAGCGGGGACGTTCCAGGGCGGATTGAGCACGATCGAATGGATGCGCGAGCTCAGCATCGGCGTCTCGCGGCCGCCGGGCGCGCCGGTGACCGCGCGCATCGACGCGATCGGGCGGTCGCCCTCGAACACGGTGAGCACCGCGGCGGCGATGTTCACCTGGATGCGGTTGACCGGCATCTGCTGCGGCAGCCAGCGCCAGCGCTCCATGTTCGCCATGATCTGGCGGACGCGGTCGGCGGTGGGGACGTTGAGCGCGCCGCGGGTCTGCGAGGCGAGCACGCCGGTGGGATTGAGGCCGTAGCGGCGCTGGGCGCGCTTGACCGCCTCGGTCAGCGGCGCATCGAACTTGTCGCCGGCGATCGCGACATTGGGGTCCTCGACCGCGAGGCGGGCGCGGAGCGCGGCTACCCGGGGCCCGCTGGCGCCCTGGGCGAGGTCCGGGCCGGCCGCGAGCGGCGCCCAGCCGCCCGCCGATTCGATCCGGCGATAGGTGTCGAGGCCCGCCTTGAGCCCGTCATAGCCCGAATAGGGCGGGGGCAGCGAATCGATCCATTGCTGGAGGCGGTCGCGCTTCACCGCGTCGGCGAAGGCGGGGAGGGGGTCGTAAGGGCCGGGGCGCAGGCCCCAATCCTTCTGGAAATCCTCGGCATCGAGCCGGCCGGCATGGACCGCATGCGCATAATCGAGCGCGGCGCGGACGATATCGTCATTGTCCTGCGGCGTGATCGGCGCGGCGCCGGCATGGACGAGGCCGTGCGCGAAGCGGGCTTCGCTGAGCAGCGTGATGAGCTGCGACGCCTGCGCGGCGGAGATGGCGGGCAGCGGCGCGGTCTGAGGCACCGCCTGGACCGTCGCGGGGGCGGCGGCCGGCGGCGGAGTCGCGCTGGGCGATGCCGAAGGCCGCGGCGCGTTCTGGGCGATGCCCGGGGCGGCGAGCATCACCGTGGCGGCCGCAAGCAGCCAGGCCGGTTTGGATCGATTGCGGGCAATCAGGTCTCGCATGGCCCCCTCATATCGTACGCGCAACATTTCGTCGCTGATAATACACGCTTCGTCGTCACTTCGCCAGTCCTATCCGTGGCTCAGCACCACTTCGGCGACGCGCCGCCTGCCGCCGGTGCGCGTCAGCTGGACGAATATGTCGACCGTGGACCTCACATAGTGGCGGACATCGTCGCGGCCAAGCTGCGTTCCGGCCTGGAGGACGAGAAGGACGATCTGCTCGATCGCGCGCTCGGCCGAATCGGCATGGACCGAGGTCATCGAGCCGGGATGGCCGGTGTTGATCGCGCGCAGGAACGCATAGGCCTCGGGCCCGCGCAGCTCGCCCAGGATGATCCGGTCGGGGCGCATCCGCAGCGACGCCGCGAGCAGGTCGTTCATGTCGATGCGCGCCTCGCCAAGCTCGCTGCGCGCGGCGAGCAGGCCGAGCGCATTGGCGTGGTGGAGGTGGATCTCGGGCGTGTCCTCGATGAAGATCAGCCGTTCCTCGGGCGGAATCTCGCGGATCAGGGCGTTGAGGAAAGTGGTCTTGCCGGTCGAGGTGCCGCCCGAGACGAGGATGTTCTTGCGCGCGCGCACCGCCGCCGAGAGCATGCCGGCGATATCGCCATCGTCGAGCAAGGCGGCGAGCGCCTTGTCGACCTGCGAGTCCTCGGGCGCGTTGCGGCGTTTGGTACCCTCGAAGGCGCCGTTCGCGACATAATCGTCGAGCGTCAGGTCCGAGGTGACATGCTTGCGGATCGCGACCGCCATCCCGCCCCGGGTGGCGGGGGGCGCGATCATCTGGACGCGGGCACCATCGGGCAGCGTGGCGGAGAGCAGGGGATGCTCGCGGCTGATGCCCTGGTGCGAGAGCGCGGCGATCTGGCGGGCGAGGCGGGCGAGCGTTGGCTCGTCGAGGCCCGGGGCCTCATGCCGCTCGACCGCGCCGCCGATCGTCTCGATCCAAAGCTCGCCGGGGCGGTTGACATAGATATCGGTGACGTCGGGCCGGGCGAGCATGTCATTGAGCGGCGCCAGATAGGAGCGGAGATAGACCCGGCCTTCTTCGGTTTGGGGCGCGCTCATCGCCTTGTCCAGGCTCCGGTGAAATCGAGATCGCGCGCGACGAAGATGGTGATGCTGGTGCCGGGCTTGACCGTCAGCGTCGGCGTCACCTGCTGGTTCTGCTGGATCTGGCCGGTGACCTGCTGGGTCGCGCCGGGCAGCGCGATGACGACCGGCGAACCGCCGATGCGGCTGGTGGCGAGATTGACGCCGATATCGAGCACCGACTGCAGGATCGCCCCGGCGAAGCGCTGGAAGAAATGGCTGTTCACCTTCGCCCCGATGCCGCCGCGGCCGAGCGGGTCGCTGGCGGGCGAGCCGATCGCGATGGTCACGCCGTCGGGGCGGATCAGGCGGAGCCAGTTGACCATGGCGCGCTTCTGCCCGGTTGCCGCCGAGGTCTGATACTCGCCGATCAGCCGGCTGCCGCGCGGGATCAGGATGTGCGTGCCGTCGAAGCCGCGCACGTCGCGCGTCACCATCGCGCGGGCCAGACCGGGGCGCGTCGAATCGAGGCCGGTTTCGAGCACCGCGGGGATCAGCGTGCCCTGCGGCACGGTGTTGGTGCGGTTGGCGAGGACGCCCGCGCGCGCGCGGGTTCCGGCGACGCTGGTGGCCGAGGCGCCCGGCACCGCGCCTTCGGCGCCGGCCTTGTCGGCAGTGACGGGCCCGGCGGCGGCTTCGGCGCCGGTGCCGTCATAGACCAAAGCCGGGTCGGCGCTGGCGCGCGGCGGCGGGGCGGGCTGCTCGACCGGCGCCTGAACCGGCGGCGCCGGCTGCGGAACATAGATGATCTGCGGCTGGGGCGGGGGAGGCTGACGGACCGGCTCGGGCGGCGCGATCACCACCGGGGCGGGCTCGACCGGAGCGGGAGGCACGTACAGCGCGGGGGGGGCGGCGCTGGTGGTTCCGGCGAGCCGATCGGCGGCGCCGGCGCGGACCGCGGGGGCCTCGGCGGCGCGGCGGCGCGAATCGAGCACCGAGAAGAGCAGCACGCCGAGGATCGCCATGCCGATCGCGATCACGATCCACGAGGGGCCGCCGCGCGGTAGGGCGACGCTGGGCGCCATGTTGCTCTCGCCGCCCATGTTCGGCGCGACGCGGGGATCGCCGGTGGGGGGGACGGTCGCCATCACTCGGCCTTTGCTTCGGGGACGACGCGGACCGCGCGCGCGACCTGCCTGTCGAGGCGGAAGACGAGGCGCGGCATAACGCTGTCGATCACGAAGATGCCGTCGCGCATATTGCCATTGACCAGCGCCTCCTTGCCCTTGTTGTCGACCGAATAGACCGCGGGCAGCGTCGCCGATTGGGGCCATTCGATATAGGTCTTGGCGCCGTCGTCATCGATTCCGCTCGGGCGGATCGACGCGTCGCCGGTGAGGCGGTAGCGGCCGCGCGGCGCATCGGCGGCGGCGGATTGGGCCGGCGCGGTCTCGACCGCGGCGGGATAGGTGAAGCGCACCGTATAGGCCATGTCGGCGCCATAGGCGGGGCGCAGCTCGAAGGCATAGGTGCGCACGTCGGTGACGACGACCATGTTGGTCGACACGCCGCCCTGGACCGGCTTGATGAACAGGCGGTCGCCGCGCTTGTTCGGGGTGGCCTGCCACGCGCCGCTATCGCCGACCGCGACATTCTCGATCCGCTCGTCTGGCGCGAACTCGACCGACAGCTGGTAGCCGGGCGCGGCCTGGAGCAGCACGACCTGATCGGGGCTGTATTCGACCGTCTGCACGCGCGGATCGCCCGGGCCGGGCCTGGGCGTCACCTGCGCCTCAGCGGCCATTGGCGCCAGAAGCGCGAGGAGGAACAGGATCGGCCTCACAACGTCAGCTCGACCCCGTTGGGCATGCGCGTTGGCTGCGGGCTGGGTCTGCCATCGGGGATGACCACCCCGCCCGGCGCGGTCTGGACCGGGGCGACCCCGGGTTCGGCATTGGGATCGGCCGGGGGCGCCAGCGTCTCGGCGCTGCGCTGGTAGCTGGTCACGAGGAAGCCGAGCGGGTTCACATAGCGATCCTCGATCGACATCGGCTCGCCCGAATATTTGTACTTCACCACGGTGACCCAGCTTTGCGCGGGATGGGCCTGGCCGTTGCCGTCGCGGCGGACGGTGTCGAAACGGATCATCGCGGTGTTGCCCGCCATCGGCGTCACGCTCTTCACGCGCGTCTCGAGCACGGTCGAGCGGGGTAGGCGGGCGAGCAGGCTGTCCGGGTTCGAAGCCTGCGCGCCGGCGGTATATTGCGCGCGCGCGGTGCCTTCGGACCAGAGCGCGACCTTGCGGTAATTGGCCTGGAGCGCGTTGATGTCGAAGCTTTCGCGGGCGATGACATATTGGACGAGGAAGCTCTGGGTCAGCGCGGTATTGCTCGCGATCGCGCCGGGTTCGAGCGGCTTGAGCGCCTGGACGTACCCCGTGTTCTTGTCGACCAGCAGCGTATAGGGCTCGACCGTCTTGAGCGGCATCATCTGCCACAAGGCCAGCGCTTCGATCACCGCGATCAGCCCCGCGACCGAGGCGACGATCCAGGCGAGCTTGCGCGAGCCGCGCAGCGATTCCTGCTGGTCCTTCCCCCAGCCCTCGGCCTGCTCGTAATAAGTGTCGAGCGCCTCGCGCGCTTTCATCTTCATGATGTCGAATCCCGTCTGCCGGCGCTTCCCGATGCCCGGGCGCGCGTGCGGCGGCTATAGCTTTGTCCCAGCGGCACAGGCGCCGGGGGAGGAAGATCGCGCGCGAGGCCGGTCGCGCTCGCCTGGCGCTGGGCGGCGTTCACCGTCACCTGCGCGGCCTCGCGGCGCTGGGTCTGGGCGACCGCCTCGGCCACCGCGGCGGCGCGCGAGCGCTGTTCGGCGGGAATGTGAGGCCCGGCGAGCGAGGGGCGCTGGGCGGGCTGCTCGCCACGCAGGCTGGAGACCAGAGCCGAGGAGGCGGCGCGGATCGAGGGCGGCAGGTGGAAGCCCATGGCGAGGCGCGTGATCGAGGCGAGCATCGCCGCGAGCGTCACCGCGAAGACGAGTGCGACCACGAGGATCTCGGTCGGCGCGCCGACGATCGACAGATTGACCGCGCGGCGGGCGAGGAGGTTGGTGAGCCAGGGCTCCATCAGCGCCAGCTCGATCCCGAGCAGGATCGTGACGCCGACCGCCCCCAGCGCCGCCGCCGCGAGTCCCCGGAGCCAGCCCTCGAACAGCCCGCGCGTCCCGTCGAACAGCAGGAAGGCGATGAAGAAGGGCCCAAGCGCGAGCAGCAGGCCGGCGACGAGGCGGACCGAGGCGAAACCGGCGATCGCGGTGACGAGGTAGAAGACGCGCGCGGTGCCGAGCGCCCAGGGCTCGAAGGCGCCGGGTTCGCGCTCGGCCTCGACCACGGTTTGCGGCTGGCCGTTGACGACGCGCGTGGTGGTCTGGCGGGTGCGTTGCTCGGGGTTGCCGACCCCCGCCTTGTCAAGCGCGATCAGCGCCGCATCGACTCCCTGGAGCCGCGCGACCAGCCCGCCGCCCGATCCGGGCAGTCCGGCGGGCGTGCCGACGCCCGCGGCGATCTCGGCGGGGCCGTGGAGCGCGACATCGTAGAAGAGCGCGCGATAGGCGGGCCAGCTCGTCGCCAGCGCGAGGACGATGCCGACCTTGGCGAGCGCCATCACCCCGTCGCGGATGCCGGGCGTGTTCCCGAACAGCATCCGGTAGCCGTGGAACGCCACGAACAAGGTGAGGAAACCGGTGAGGAGCAGCGAGAGGGTTGAGCCGGGCGCGGCGAGCGCCTGATAGCCCTGGCTGCCGATATTCTGCGCCTGGCAGTCGACGAAGTTGAGCATGCCGGTGACGAAGCCGCTCTCATAGGTGAGGGGCTGGCACGCGGGCATCAGGCGACTTCCAGCAGGCGGGGGATCCAGACCGCCGGGTCGTCGCCTTTTTCGGCGCGGATCTCATCGAGCAGGCGCACCGTGCGCTCGCGGCCCGAGAGGATGGTGAGGATGTCGCGCTCGCCGGTGAGGTTGAGACGGGCAACCACGCTTTCGGCGCCATGCTTGATCAGGAAGCAGTGCGCGTTGTCCGGAAGCGAGCGGACCAGCTCAAACTCGTGCGGGGTCAGGCCGAAGCCTTCGATATAGTCGCTGGCGCGGGCCTTTGGGTTGGCCATGAAGATCTGGGTCGCGGCCTGCTCGATGATCGCGCTGGCGATCTTCGATTCGAGCGCGTCCTGCGCGGACTGGGTGGCGAAGCCGACAATGCCGTTGCGCTTCCGGATCGTCTTTTCCCAATCCTTGATGCGGCGGACGAACACCTCGTCGTCGAGCGCCTTCCAGCCCTCATCGACCACGATGATCGCCGCGGTGCCGTCGAGCCGCTCTTCGACGCGGTGGAAGAGGTACATCATCGCGGGCGTGCGCAGTGCCGGATCGTCGAGGATCTGGGTCATGTCGAAGCCCACCGCATCGGCGGCGAGGTCGGTCAGGTCGGTTTCGTTGTCGAACAGCCAGGCGCGCTCGCCCTCGCCCCACCAGGGACGAAGCCGCGCCCAGAGATCGGCGGCGTGCGGGCGGTGGCCGCCGCGGAACAGTTCGGCGAGATGGCGCAGGCGGCGATGCCCGGCGGGCTGCTGGAAATTGGCGTCGACCGCGTCCTTGATCTTCGCCATCTCGTCGATATCCGCGCCGCCCGCGAGCAGGGCGACCCAGTCGATCAGGAACTGGCGGTTGGCGGGCGTATCCTCGATCTGGAGCGGGTTGAGGCCGGATTCGATGCCGGGGCGCAACTGGTCGTATCGCCCGCCGATCGCGCGGATGAACAGCTCGGCGCCGCGATCCTTGTCGAAGAAGATGATGCGCGGGCGGTATTTGCGCGCCTGGGCGAGCAGGAAATTGAGCACCACCGTCTTGCCCGAGCCCGAGGGACCGATCACGGTGAAATTGCCGAGATCGCCCTGGTGGAAATTGAAATAATAGGGCCCGGCGGCAGTGGTCTCGAGCAAGGTGACCGCCTCGCCCCAATGATTGCCCGCGGCTTCGCCCATCGGGAAGTTGTGGCTGCTGGCGAGGCTGGCGAAATTGCCGGTCGAGACGAGCCCGCGCCGCGCGATATATTTGAAGTTGCCGGGGAATTGCGCCCAGAAGGCGGGTTCGAGCCCGATCTCCTCGCGCACCGCGATGATGCCGAGATCGGCGAGCGCGGCCTGGACCTCGGCGACGCCCTCGTCGACCTGCGCGGGGCTGTCCGCGCGCACCGCAATGGTCATGTGATGCTCGCCGAAGCCGGCGCGGCCGGCGGCGACTTCGTCCTTGGCGCTTGAAAGGTCCGCGCGCAGGCTGACCGCTTCGTCCTCGGCGGACTTCATCCGGCGCAGCGCCAGATTCATCTTCGAGAGCGCGGCCTGCCGCTCGACGAAACCGAAGCTTTGCGAGACCGTCAGCTCGAAGGGCAGGCGGAGCAGCTCGTCGAGCATGCCCGGCGCGGTCTGGCCGGGATAATCCTTGATCGAGACGATGCCGAGGAAGCTGCGCGGCGTGGCGCCCGCTTGCCCCAGCTCGACTGTCTCCTGCCCGAAGCTGACGCGGCGATAGGGGAGGTAGGAGCCGAGATCCTGCATCGGCAGCAGCACCGGGCGGACCTCGCCATTATAGAGCGCGGAAAGGAATTCGAGCGGCTCGGAGCAGGGGCCCTGCTCGGTCTGGTAGACAGTGAGGACGCGCGGGCCATAGCTGGCGAGCGCGGCGAGGATCGCGTCGCGCGCGACATCGAGCTGGCGGCGCTCATAGGCATTCTCGCCTTCGCCACTGCCTGATCCGTTCGCCGGACGCCCGAGCAACTCGCGCATCCGGTCGAGCACGCCGACGCGGCCCTGCAACGGACGGCGGACCAAAGTGAGGAACAGCTCGTTGACGTAGAGCTGCTTGGTGGCGAGCCGGGCGCGCCATGCGTCGTCGAGATTCTTCGAGAAATCGTCGGGGAATTCGGCGGCCATATCGGCATCGACCCGGCGGCGGACGATGTGGTGATAGATGGCGAAGCGCGACGATCCGACCGCTTGCAGCATCGCGTCGCGCAGCCGCTTGCGATAGTTGATCTCGTCGGTGTCGGCGGTTTCGAACAGCAGGCCGCGCAGGTGGATCACCTGCATCAGCAGCCCGTCGCGCGTCTCGATCGTGTGATCGTCGACATGGCGCGCATAGGGGAGATGCTTGCCCGCGGGCGCCTCGCGCGCCGCGACCTTGGGATCGTCGGTCAGGGGCGGTAGGAGTTGCATCGCCAGATCTTGTAATTCTTCACGCGCGGGGTGCGGCTGACCTTGGTCATCCACAGATCGAAGAAGCGCGGCTCGCGCACGCACAGCAGCACCCCGATCAGGTG
The DNA here is from genome assembly GCA_966251045.1 of uncultured Sphingomonas sp. Taxonomy (GTDB): domain Bacteria; phylum Pseudomonadota; class Alphaproteobacteria; order Sphingomonadales; family Sphingomonadaceae; genus Sphingomonas. The sequence goes on along the minus strand of CBINJP010000002.1, from coordinate 247,982 downwards.
GATCACCAAAGCGGCGAGCAGCACCCAGGCCGACTTGAAGATCAGGAACAATTCGGTCGCGACGACCATGTTCATGATGAAATAGCTGTAGGTCACGCCCGCGAACATCTGCGGGCGCGTGAGGGCCACGAACAACGTGTCTCGTTCGAGCCCGTTCACGTTACTGAACCGCCTGTGCGGTCTGCTGGATGCCGCCGACGATGCTCGCCGCGCCGAACAGGATGAAGCAGCCGATGATCACCGTCGCGCCGTAACGCCAGTTGATTCGCCCCGTGAGCATCAGCAGGCCGACCGAGGCGACCGCGATCACCGCGACCACGGTGGCGATCGTGCCGAGCAGCGTCCCTTCGAGCCAGCGCACCGCGCCGACGATCACGCCCGATCCGGCCGGATCGGCGAGCGATGCCTGTGCCGCGCTCGACGCCATCATGGCCCATGCCGCGCCGGCCCAGGCCAGGGGGCGTACGCGCTTTAAAAATCTCACTATCCCCACCTTTTCTGCCTGATTCGGACCCCCGTGGATACTGCGCGGTCGCGCGGGCTTTGCCAATGGGGCCGGAACCGTCCCGATCCCGGACGCGCGGGGCGCCTGTTCGCGGCCGTAAAGCGCTTTGCGCGCAGCATTTCCGCGAACGTGATCAGAACATCACAGCCACGACGTGATTGGTCCCTTACGCTGCCCGGTGATTGAAATGGCCGAAATGCCATGATACGTCCCCTCCCGACCAATTACCTAGGGGCTGAATAGCATGACGTCTGTCCACCAGAACCTCGAGACCGCAACCCAGGCTGCGGAACGCCCCGAGTGGGTGAAGCCCGAGATCACTTCGTTCGAGGTGGTTTCGACGACGCAGGCCGCCACTTCGAACCCCGGCGACGCAACCAGCAGCAATAGCTGACCGACCACTGCAGTCGGTTTACGGTTTCGGAGGCCTTCGGCTCGTCTCGAGCGTCGCGCTTCCCCAATTGAGACGGGCGGACGACCGGTTCGATGGAAGGGCGAGGATATCGCTATTCGTCGAGACCGGTTCTCCGCCTGTTCCCGATATCATGCTCTACGAATGGCACGGGCGCTACAGGCTGAGCGTTGGCCGAAGCGGATCCGTGTGGCTGTTCGGATCGTCGCTCGGCTGTTCCTTCGCCTTCGATACCGAGGCGAGATCGCTGCGCTGCACCGTCGCGGATCTGGAGGATCCTGCGTGGATGGACGTTCTGGCGCGGCGGGTATTGCCGAGAATCGCGATTCTGTGCGGCGCGGCGGTGGTTCATGCCGCGTCCGCCGCGCGCGAAGGCGGGGCGGTGATGCTCGTCGGCGATTCCGGGGCGGGCAAATCGACCCTGTCGGCCGCCCTGGGGCGCGCGGGCTGGGATGTGCTCAGCGACGATATCACCGCGCTGTGGGTCGACCGCGAGGTCGCCGCCGCTCCCAGCACGACGGGCATGTGCGTCTGGCCCGATTCACGTCAGGCCCTCCGCCTGCCGCAGGAAGCGTGCGAGCCGCTGCCGGCCTATGACGACAAGGTGCGCTTCGTGCCGGGCGGCGAGGATCGGGTGGAGACCGTGCCGCTAAAGGCGATCGTTTTGCTCAAGCGGTCGCCCGAACGCGCGGATGTCGGTCTGGATCGGCTCGACGCCTCACCGGCGCTTGTCGAAATCGCGCGCCGGCGAATCCGGGTTAACCCTTCCGACCCGCTTGGGCGCGAGGAACGCGCGACCTTCGCCAGCCTCGGACGGATGGCGGAGCAGGTTCCGGGCCATGTTTTGAGATATCCGGCGGATTACGCCGCGCTGCCGGCGATGACTGCCCAGCTCCAATCCCTCGTACGAGACTGACCCGATGCCCGCGCCCCGACCCCGACCCCCAGGTCACAAGCATTACGACCTGTCGACCGTCGCCCATGACTATCCCGAATGGAACGGCCCGCCCAGGCGCTCCGTGCTGATGATCACCTATCCGCGTTCGGGGAGCACGCTGCTTGGCGAGGCGCTGTATTTCGCGGGGGGCCTGGGTTGCCCGCTGGAATATTTCTGCGCCGGGTTCCGCCCGTCGATGGCCGAAGCGTGGGGGACGACGAACCTGACGGAGCATATCGCCTTCGTTCACCGGCTGCGCACCGATCCCGGCGGGACCTTTTCGATCAAGCTGTTCTGGCGCGACCTTGCCGAAATGGTCGACGAGCTCGCGCCCGGGCGCTTTCCGCCGTTGCTGAAGACTTCGCCCGAGGATCTGGCGCCCCAAACCTATCGCGAGATCATGGAGGTGCTCGCGCCTGTCTTTCCGAACCCGATCTTCATCCACCTTTGGCGCGGCGATCGCGTGCGGCGCGCCGTCTCGTCGCTTACCGCGATGCAGACCGGGCGGTGGCGCGAAATCGACGGTCATGGCGACGGCGTCATCGGCGAGGCCAAATATGATTTCGACGTCCTCGACAATCTGATTGGCTGGACCGACGTCACGCGGCGGCACTGGATCAAGATGTTCGAGGCGATCGGTGTTGAGCCGTTCACCCTTACCTATGAGGAACTGTACCGCGATTATGAGGGGACGGTGCGCCCCTTGCTCCGGCACCTGGGGAGCGACGCCGAGCCTCCGCCGATCCGGATGCAGCGCCAGGCGACGTCCGGCAACGAGCAATGGGTGCTGCAATATCTGCGGGATCGCGAAGCCGTGGTCGCGGCGCGGGCGCTATCGGCCGAGGCCGAGGCGACCTAGAGGCCCGCCGCGCCCCTGAGCCAGAGCTCGGTCGCCAGTATCGCCCATAGCGGTCCGAGCTTCGTCCGATCGAGCGGGCCCGTCGCCCCCGCGTCGCGCCAGGCGCGCGACGGTGCGAACATCGGCTCGATGGCGGCTGGCTCGATCCAGCCGAACTGGGCCAGCAGCAGGCTTTCCGGCGGCGTGCGGCGCAGGAAATCATCGACGATGTCGATATGCCCCTTGATGAAGACCGCCTTGCTCTGGCGCGTGCGCACGATCTCGGGAAGCGTGCCGCGCATCGCCTGGCGCAGCAGATATTTCTTCTCCCCGTTCCGGCGCAGCATGTGCCCCGGCACGCCCATGCAGAAACGCGCGAGCCGCTGGTCGTAGAATGGATGCCGCAATTCGACGCCGAAGGATTCGGCGGCGGCGATCGTGTTTTCAGTGCCGACATGGCGCCGCGCCATCGCGTAGAGCGAGTAACGCTGCTTCTGGGCATAGCCCGGCGGATCGACCGGCAGCGCGCCGCGCCGCTCGCGCTCGGCAAGCGCGACGCGGGCGCACCAGTCGCCGCGCAGCCAGGCGGGCACGGCATCGCCGGGATTGAGGTGCGGGCGAACGAATTTCTGCCGGTAATGCTGGCTTACCAGCGGCCCGGCCGCGAGCAGCGCGGAGCGGCGCAGGCGGCGGTGAATCGGCAAGTCGGGCAATTCGCTGATCGCCTCCCTGAACAACTGGATCAGCTGTCCGCGCCGCAGCAGATCGGGGAAGTGCGCGAAGCCCCCCGACAGCCATTCGTCCCCGCCCTGGCCGGTCAGCAGGACGCGGCGGCCATCGGCTTCCATCAGCCGGTAGCTCGCACGGATTCCATCGAACAGGCTCGCGCGGATCGGAAGCTGATAGGTGGACGCGCACCAGGCGGTCGCGCGGTCGAGATCATAGGGCTCGCGCCCGGTCACTTCGGCGGTGATGCCGAGATGCGCCTCGACCGCCATGCTCCATCGCGATTCGTCGAGCTGTTCGCCCGGGAAGCGGGCGCTGATGGCGCGAAGCTGATGGTCGATCTTGCCGGCGCGGTGGAGTTCGGTCGCCCGGCAGAGGATCGAGGACGAATCGAGCCCGCCCGAAAGATGCGACGTCACGGGAGTCTGGCTGCGCGTGCAGGCGACCAGCGCCTGATCGAACAGCTCGAGGAACCGCTCGACATGTTCCCCCTCCGACAGGCGGGTGGTTTCCTCGAAGGGCCGGGTGTCCCAGTGCCAGCGCCGCACAGCGCCCTTTTCGATCATGATCGCGCCGCCCTGGGGCAGGCGCTCGATTCCCTCCCAGAAGGTGTCGGTCTGCGTCACGAAACGGTTGGCGAGATATTCGGCGATGGCGCCTTCGTTCAGTTTGCGCTCGCGCTGCAGGCCGAGCATCAGCCCGCGCGGTTCGGTCGCGAAGGCGAATCGGCCGCGGTCGAGCGTCCAGAGAAACGGCCGCCATCCGCAGGGCGATCGCGCGCAGAACAGCCGCCGCTGCCGCGGGTCCCAGATCGCCAATGTCCAGTCCCCGACCAGGACCTCGAGAAAGGGTTCGCCCAGTCTCTCGAACAGCGCGAGCCCGATGGCGGCATCGGGGGCGGCGGCAAGCGGGCCGCCGCGCTCGCCGAGCAGCGCGAGAAGCTCGGGCCGGTTGTCGAGCCGCCCGTCGAACACCATCACAAGCCCCGACTCGCGACCGATGACCGGCTGGACCTCGCCGACGGCTTCGGGCGTGGCTGCGTGGTGGAAGCGAACCAGCCCCGCGGGTCCGGCGTGCCAGACCGACACGCCGTCCGCGCCGCGCCGCGGCGTCTCGGCGACAATTCGCGCCAGGGTCGCGTCGTCGATATCGCCGCCATCGAGCCGGACGACGCCGGCGATTGCGCTCACGCGGGCGGTTCCGCCGCCACCAGCAGACCCTTGGCACAAGCGCCAGCGATGAAGTCGCGGACGTCCCGTTCGACAAGCTCGCGCGGCGCCCCGGCTTTCTCTGCGACAATGTCCACGATCTCAGCGGGTTGGTGGCCTGCGGCGATCGCTCGCCAGATCGATGCGGCGCTGCGATTCAGCGCGTGATAGGTGCCGTCGCGAGTGTCGAACAGCGCGAGTTCGCCTTCAAAATTGTTCCAGACGATGTGGGCGGGGATGGTCAAAGTATCGGTCAAGGCCAGTCGATCCAATCAGCGGTCTCCGCGCTTTACGGCGGCCCGCGGAAACCTGTCCAGCACCGCATCTATTGGTGAACCGATCGTTAAACAGCGTTAGACTTTTTCGTCGAATTGAGCCTAGGTTGGGGCGACGTGCGCCGAGTCCCAAGGTAGGGCATTGGCGCGTCGCATAACCGCCCGATCGCATTCGGCGCGAAAGGTAGAGGGGGAATTATGATTTCGGTGAATAAACGCTCGATTCTGACGGCCGCGCTCGTTGCCGGCGGTATGTTCGCGGCGGCTCCCGCTTATGCGCAGGCGACCCGCACCTGGGTTTCCGGCGTGGGTGACGACGCCAACCCCTGCAGCCGCACCGCGCCGTGCAAGACCTTCGCGGGCTCGATTTCGAAGACCGCCGCCGGCGGCGAGATCAACTGCATCGATCCGGCCGGCTATGGCGCGGTGACGATCACCAAGTCGATCACGATTCGCTGCGAAGACGTCATGGCCAGTATCCTCGTCGCGGGCTCGCCGGCGATCACGATCAACGCCGGCGATAACGACTATGTCCTCATCGATGGTATCGACCTTTATGGCCTGTACCCGACCAACCTCGGCACCAACGGCATCAACCTCGTCAATGCCGGCAGGGTGCAGGTCCGCAACACCACGATCCATGGCTTCGGCACCCAGGGCATCAACGTGAACACCCAGGCGGGCAAGACCCAGTCGCTCTTCCTCGACAATGTCATCTTCGAGGCCAATGGCAGCGCCACCACCGGCACCGGTGCGATGAAGGTGGCGGTGCAGGGCACTGGCGCGACCTCGAACGTGGTGCTCAACAACACGCGCTTCTTCGGCAACGCGAACGCCGGCGTGCGCATCGACGTCACCGGCAGCACGGGCGGCACGGTCAACCTGACGGTCGACCATGGCGAGATCAGCAATTCGGGCCTCGGCATCCAGCTCAAGGCGCCCGCGGGCACCGCGTCGATCAACGCGGTGATCACCGACACCGTCATCACCACCAACACCAACTTCGGCATCCAGGCCAATGGCTCGGGCGTGAAGGGTCTGGTGACGCGTTCGTCGATCATGATGAACAACACCGGCGTCAGCGCGATCAATAGCGCGGTCGTGAATTCGTCGGGCGACAACAACCTGAACAACAACACCACCGACGGCGCGTTCAGCGGCACCACGCCGCACCTGTAAGCCTTCGGCCTTCGAGATCAGGGCGTCCGCACCGGCTGGTGCGGACGCCCTTTTCTTATCGGGCAGGCGCGAAATCCTCGACCAGATCGTAGCGGTCGCCGGGGAAGGTCTGGCGGACGAAGGTGACCGGCTCGCCGCGGCGCCAGGTCCAGCGCTCGACCTGAAGGCAGGCGGCGCCGGGCGCGAGAGCGAGGCGGCGGGCGGTGGCCGGGCTGGCGGAGACCGCGCTGATGCGGTGGCGCGCATCGCTCCACGGAACGTGACCGAGCAGCCAGGTGCCGGGGGCCTCGCGGTCGAAATCGACCTGCTCCGCTTCGGGGACGGTGCCGAGATGGATCCAGCGTTCTTCCCAGCCGAACGGGCTCGACGATGCGTGGTGCGTGCCCGCGAGGCGCAGCCAGCGGCCGGGGGGCATCGCAGCTTCGTGAGCTTCGAGGTCGATGCCGCACTCGGCGAGCAACCACGCATAGGGCTCGCCCCGCGCGCGGAGCAGCAGGCCGATATCGGGCACACCGATCACCGCCGAGCGGATATGCGGGCGCGCGACGAACGAACCCGCGCGGCGGCGGCGCTCGATCAGCCCTTCGCGGGCGAGGCGGCTGAGCGCCTTGTTTACCGTCGCGCGGGCGCAGCCATGCTGGGCGACCAGCTCATGCTCGAACGGGATGCGCATGCCGGGCGCCCATTCCCCCGAACGGATGCGCGCCTCGATCTCGGTGCGGATGCGGGCCTCGATTGTCATGCGAGGATGCGGGCGAGGGTCGCGCGGTAGCGGGCAGCGATGGCCTCGGCGTGGATATGGCGGCCATTCTCGACGAGCTTGCGGCCGTTCCGCCAGACGCAGTCGACGGGCGCGCGGGCGGCGAAGATCCAGCTGTCGAGGATCGCATCGCCGCCGCGGGTGGCGAAGGCGGGGTCATTGGGGTTGAGCGAGACCCAGTCATTGTCGGTCGCGCCGAGGCTCTGGCGGCCGCCCTTCAGCGCGGCCTGATAAAGTCGCGCGCCGGTCGAATGGCCGGGAGTGGCGAGGATGTTGCGAGCGCGCTGGGTGAGCCGCTGGCCATATTCCAGCAGGCGCAGTTCCTCGGCGCAGTCGATGCGAACGTTGGAGTCGCTGCCCACGCCGATCAGCCCGGCTTCATCGAGGAACGGCGCGGCGGGGAAGAGGCCGTCGCCGAGATTGGCTTCGGTGATCGGGCACAGGCCGACCACCGCGCCGCTCGCGGCGATGGCGCTCCGCTCGGCATCGGTGACATGCGTGGCGTGGACCAGGGTCCAGTCGGGGCCGACGGGCATTTCGCCGAGCAGCCATTCGACCGGGCGCTTGCCGCTCCAGGCGAGGCAGTCCTGCACTTCCTTCACCTGCTCGGCGATGTGGATGTGGATCGGGCGTCCGTCCGCCACCGGCAGGATCGCGCGGAGCGTCTCGGGCGTGGTCGCGCGCAGGCTGTGCGGGGCGATCCCGGCGATGCCATCGTGCGGGAGGCCCGCGCGGGCGCGATCGACCAGATCGCCGAAGCTGTCCGGATCGGTGAGGAAGCGGCGCTGGGCATTGCCCGCGGGGGCGCCGCCGAACCCGCCATGCGCGTAGAAGACGGGGAGGAGCGTGAGGCCGATCCCCGTTGCCTCCGCCGCGGCGCCGATCCGGTGCGACATCTCGGCGAGGTCGGCATAGCGGCCGCCGTCGGGCGCGTGGTGGAGATAGTGGAACTCGCCGACCCGCGTGAAGCCGCTTTCGAGCATCTCGGCATAGGCCTGGGCGGCGATGGCCTCGAGATCGTCGGGCGAGAGACGGTCGACGAAGCGGTACATCAGCTCGCGCCACGACCAGAAATCGTCGCTGCCCGGCCCGCGCGCTTCGGCCAGCCCCGCCATGCCACGCTGGAAGGCGTGGCTGTGGACATTGGGCAGGCCGGGGACGCCGACGGCGTGGCGTTCATCGGTGGGCTCGGGATCGACGCCCGGTTCTGCGCCGGCGCCGGTCACGCGCACGTGATCGGCCCATTCGCCGTCCACCAAAGCGGTTTCGAACCAGATCGCCATCTAATCCTCCCCCGCCAGGGGGAGGTGGCAGCGAAGCTGACGGAGGGGGAGGACTCCGTAACGCAGCGGCGTGATTCCTCCCCCTCCGACGCCCTGCTGGCGCCACCTCCCCCTGGCGGGGGAGGATTGGGAGAGGAAAGGTTCGACGCGTGTCATGCGAATATGTCTAGACATATTGAGCCACTTGTCCAACACGAGAATCATGGCGACTCCTGCTGACCAGCTCTGGCGAAACGCGCGTCTGGCGACGATGGGCGCGGCGGGCACGGTCGAGCATGGCGCGGTGGCGGCGAGGGATGGACGGATCGTCTATGCCGGCCCCGCCGAGGGCGCGCCCGACGCTGCCGAGATCGTCGATTGTGAGGGCCGATGGATCACGCCGGGGCTGATCGATTGTCACACGCATCTGGTTTACGCGGGCAATCGCGCGCACGAGTTCGAGCTGCGGCTGCAGGGCGCGAACTATGAGGAGATTGCGCGGGCCGGGGGCGGGATCGTCTCGACGATGAAGGCGACGCGCGCGGCGAGCGAGGCGGAGCTGATCGCCGCCAGCGCGCCGCGGCTCGATGCGCTGATCGCCGAGGGTGTCACGACGGTCGAGATCAAGTCGGGATACGGGCTGACGCTCGACGACGAACTCAAAATGCTGCGCGCGGCGCGGGCGCTTGGGGTGCAGCGGGATGTGCGGGTGCGGACCTCTTTTCTCGGCGCGCATGCGGTGCCGCCGGAATATCGCGAGGATCAGGACGGCTATGTCGATCTGATCTGCGACACGATGATCCCGGCGCTGGACGGGCTGGCGGATGCGGTCGATGCCTATTGCGAGGGGATCGGTTTTTCGCCTGCGCAGACCGGCCGGATCTTCGCCGCGGCGAGGGCGCATGGGCTGCCGGTGAAGCTCCATGCCGAACAGCTTTCGAACATGGGCGGGGCCGCGATTGCTGCGCGTCATGCTGCGCTTTCGGCGGACCATCTGGAGTATCTCGACGAGGCCGGAGTGGCGGCAATGGCCGCAGCGGGAACGGTGGCGGTGCTGCTGCCCGGGGCCTTCTATTTCATGCGCGAGACCAGGGTGCCGCCGATCCGGATGCTGCGCGACGCGGGCGTGCCGATCGCGCTGGCGACCGACTGCAATCCGGGCACCTCGCCGCTGACCTCGCCGCTGCTGGCGATGAACATGGGCGCGACTCTGTTTCGCCTGACGGTCGAGGAATGTCTGGCGGGCGTGACGCGCAATGCCGCGCGGGCGCTGGGGCTCGATGACGTGGGCGCGCTCGAAATCGGCAAGGCCTGCGACCTCGCGATCTGGGACATCGAGCGCCCGGCGGAACTGGTTTACCGGATCGGGTTCAACCCGCTCCATGCGCGTGTGATGGGAGGCGTATGATCTTGAGACCCGGCCATGTGACGCTGGCCGAATGGCGCGCGATTTACGCGGGGGCACGGCCCTCGCTCGACCCGTCCTGCCACGCCGGAATCGCGGCGAGCGCGGCGGCGGTGGAGGCGATCCTGGCGCGGCATGAGCCGGTCTACGGGATCAACACCGGCTTCGGGAAACTGGCCTCGGTTCGCATTGGCGACGAGGATCTCGAGACGCTCCAGCGTAACATCGTGCTGAGTCATGCGGCGGGCGTTGGCGATCCCGTACCGGTCCCGATCGTCCGGCTCATGCTCGCGCTCAAGCTGACGAGTCTGGCGCAGGGCGCTTCGGGGGTGCGGACCGCGACGATCGAAATGCTGCAGCATATGTTGCAGCACGACGTGATGCCGGTGATCCCGGGGCAGGGATCGGTGGGCGCGAGCGGAGACCTTGCGCCACTGTCGCACATGGCGGCGGCGATGATCGGCGTGGGCGATGTGATCGTCGATGGCGAGCGGCGCGCTGCGAAGGATGTGCTGACGCCGCTGACCTTGGGACCGAAGGAAGGGCTGGCGCTGCTCAACGGAACGCAGTTTTCCTGTGCCCATGCACTGGCCGGATTGTTCGAGGCCGAGCGGCTGTTCCGCGCGGCGCTGGTGACGGGCGCGCTCTCGACCGAGGCGGCGAAGGGATCGGATACGCCGTTCGATCATCGCATCCACGCGCTGCGCGGGCACAAGGGGCAGATCGAAGTCGCCGATGCGCTGCGGCGGCTGATGGCGGGATCGGCGATCCGCGCCTCGCATGCCGTCGACGACGAGCGGGTGCAGGACCCCTATTGCCTGCGCTGCCAGCCGCAGGTGATGGGCGCGTGCCTCGATTTGCTGCGGCAGGCGGGTGCAACATTGGCGGTCGAGGCCAATGGCGTGACCGACAATCCGCTGATCTTCGCCGAGACGGGCGAGGCGCTGTCGGGCGGCAATTTCCATGCCGAGCCCGTGGCCTTCGCGGCGGACATGATCGCGCTCGCCATTTGCGAGATCGGCAGCCTTTCGGAGCGGCGCGTGGCGATGCTGGTCGATCCGGCGCTGTCGGGGCTGCCCGCGTTCCTAACGCCGCATCCGGGGCTCAATTCGGGGTTCATGATTCCGCAGGTCACCGCCGCGGCATTGGTCAGCGAGAACAAGCAGCGCGCCTATCCGGCGAGCGTCGATTCGATCCCGACTTCGGCCAATCAGGAGGACCATGTGTCGATGGCGGCGCATGGGGCGCGGCGGTTGCTGGGGATGACCGCGAACCTCGCGCATGTGATCGGGATCGAATATCTCGCGGCGGCGCAGGGGTGCGATTTCCACGCGCCGCTCAGGTCGAGCGATGAGCTGGAACGGGCGCGGGCGATCCTGCGCGCCAAGGTCCCGATGCTGGGCGAGGACCGGCATTTCGCGCCCGATATGGCGGTGGCGACCGGGTTGCTGCAGTCGCTCGATTTCGATCTGCCGGGAGTGGAGGGATGATCGCGGTCGAGCGCGGTCAGGCGCCGCTGATCGTCAGCATCCCGCATGCTGGCACCGAAATCCCGGACGATATCGCGCCCGATCTGATCTCGGTGACACGCGCGCGCTACGATGCCGATCTCTATATCGACAAGCTCTATGCCTTTGCCGCCGGCATGGGCGCGACGATCTTTCGCACCACCATTTCGCGCACCGTGATCGACATGAACCGCGATCCTTCGGGGGCGTCGCTCTATCCGGGGATGGCGACGACGGGGCTGTGCCCGGTGACGACCTTCGATGGCGAGCCGCTGTGGCGCGAAGGCCGCGAGCCCGATCAGACCGAGATCGATCGGCGGCGCGAACTATATTTCGAGCCTTACCACACGGGCCTTCAGGCCGAGATCGACCGGCTGCGGGCGATCCACCCAGCCATCGTCCTCTACGAAGCTCATTCGATCCGCAGCCATGTCCCCATGCTGTTCGATGGGGAACTGCCGCAGTTCAATATCGGCACCAACTCCGGGTCGGCTTGCGCGCCCGAGCTGGCCGCAGCGGTCTCCGGGCAATGCACCGCCAGCCAGGTGATCGATGGGCGCTTCAAGGGCGGTTGGACCACGCGGCATTACGGGCGGCCCGAAGAGGGTGTCCATGCGATCCAGATGGAGCTGGCGATGCGGACCTATGTCCCCGAACTGCCCGCCGATCGCTGGCCCCCCGCATGGGACGACGACCGCGCCGAACCCTGCAAGAACATCCTGCGCCATGTGTTGGCTGCGTGCCTGAATTTCGCCGAAGGATATGAATGATGTGGGGCGATTATGAGCGGGCGAAAATCTATCCCGGCGTGCCGCTCGCGCTCTGCACCCTCGGGATCATGCTGTTCCTCGATTGGTATGGGAACGACCGGACCGGCTATGGTGCCATGGTCGAGATCTTCATCGCGGTGTGCTCCTTCCTGTTCGGCCTGCTTTGCCTATGGGCTGGGCCGCCCGATGCATTGAACCGCTCCAAGAAAGACTCTGAATGACCCGCCTCGACAATAGCCGCCGCATCAAGGCCGCGACCGGCACCGAGCTCACCGCGAAGAGCTGGCTCACCGAAGCGCCGCTGCGGATGCTGATGAACAATCTAGACGATGACGTGGCCGAGGACCCGCAGTCGCTGGTCGTCTATGGCGGGATCGGCCGGGCGGCGCGCGACTGGGAGGCCTATGACCGGATCGTCGCCGCCCTGCGCGAACTGGAGGGTGATGAGACGCTGCTGGTCCAGTCGGGCAAGCCGGTGGGCGTATTCCGCACCCACGCCAATGCACCGCGCGTGCTGATCGCGAATTCTAACCTCGTCCCCGAATGGGCGAACTGGGATCATTTCCATGAGCTCGATCGCAAGGGCCTCATGATGTACGGGCAGATGACCGCAGGGTCGTGGATCTATATCGGCACGCAGGGCATCGTTCAGGGCACTTACGAGACGTTCGTCGAGATGGGCCGCCAGCATTATGGCGGCGACCTGAGCGGCAAGTGGATCCTGACCGCGGGCCTTGGCGGGATGGGCGGCGCGCAGCCGCTCGCGGCGACGATGGCGGGGGCGCATTGCCTTGCGGTCGAATGCCAGCCGAGCCGGATCGAGATGCGGCTGCGGACGGGGTATCTGGACCGGCAGGCAAGCAGCATCGACGAGGCGCTGGAGATCATCCGGAGCACGGACAAGCCGGTATCGGTCGGGCTGCTCGGCAACGCGGCCGAAGTGCTGCCCGAGATGGTGCGGCGGGGCATCCGGCCCGATGCGGTGACCGACCAGACCTCGGCGCACGATCCGGTAAACGGCTATCTCCCGGCCGGATGGACCCTCGACCAGTGGTTCACCAAGCGCGAGACCGCGCCGCACGAAGTGGAGGCCGCATCGCGCAAGTCGATGGCCGCGCATGTCGAGGCGATGCTGGCGTTTCAGAAGATGGGCGTGCCCGTCTTCGATTACGGCAACAATATCCGGCAGGTCGCCAAGGACGAGGGCGTCGCCAACGCGTTCGATTTTCCGGGCTTCGTGCCGGCCTATATCCGGCCGCTCTTCTGCCGGGGGATCGGGCCGTTCCGCTGGGCGGCGCTGTCGGGGAACCCCGAGGATATCTGGAAGACCGACGCCAGGGTGAGAGAGCTGCTGCCAGACAACAAGCATCTCCACAACTGGCTCGATATGGCGCGCGAGCGGATTCACTTTCAGGGGCTGCCCGCGCGAATCTGCTGGGTGGGGCTGGGGGACCGGCACCGGCTGGGGCTGGCGTTCAATGAGATGGTGGCGAACGGGGAACTGGAGGCGCCGGTGGTGATCGGGCGCGATCATCTGGACTCAGGGTCGGTGGCGAGCCCCAATCGCGAGACCGAGGCGATGATGGACGGATCGGACGCGGTGTCCGACTGGCCGTTGCTCAACGCGCTGCTGAACACGGCGAGCGGGGCGACCTGGGTATCGCTGCATCATGGCGGCGGCGTGGGCATGGGCTATTCGCAGCATAGCGGGATGGTGATCGTCGCGGACGGCACGGCCGAGGCGGCGGAGCGGCTGGGGCGAGTGCTGTGGAATGACCCGGCGACGGGGGTGATGCGGCATGCCGATGCGGGGTACCAGATCGCGATCGATTGCGCGCGGGAGCAGGGGTTGAAGCTGCCTTCGATCTGATCCTCCCCGGAACGGGGAGGGGGACCGCCGCGAAGCGGTGGTGGAGGGGGCGTGCCGCTAAGCACGTCCTATGAGGAGAGCCCCCTCCGTCAGTGCTTCGCGCTGCCACCTCCCCGTTCCGGGGAGGATATTAGAGGTCCCGCAGCGCGTCGATCAGGCGGGCCACTTCTTCGGCTGTCGAATAGTGGCAGAGGCCCACGCGGACGAGGCCGCCGCTTTCCTCAAGCCCCAATCGCGCGATCACTTCGACCGCGTAGAAATGGCCCGACCAGGCGTAGATTTCGCGCTTCGCCAGATGTTCGGCGATGGCGTCGGGGTGATGGCCGTCGATGGTGAAGCTGAAGGTCGGGACGCGGCCTTCCATCGCGGGCACGCCGTAGAGCTTGAGGCCGGGGATGGACGCGAGACCCGCGAGCAGGCGTTCGCCTAGTACGCGTTCATAGTCGGTGGCGGCCTTCATCGCGGCGATCAGCCTTTTCCGGCGGCTGTTCGCCGTAGGATCAACCTCGCGGCCCAGCCATTCGAGATAGTCGACCGTGCCGAGTACCCCGGCCTGTCCCTCGAAGCTCGGCGTGCCGCTTTCGAAGCGGTGCGCGCCTTCATTGCCTGCCGGGCGGACCTTGTAGGCCTCGACCGCCTCGGCGTTGCGTGCCCAGAGCACGCCCTGGTGGGGGCCGAAGAATTTGTACGGCGAGCAGGCGAGGAAATCGGCGCCGAGCGCGACGACATCGGTGGGAATGTGGGGGACCGACTGGACGGCGTCGACATAGACCAGCGCGTCGCAGTTGGCGCGGACGATGCGGATCGCTTCCTCGACCGGATTGATCGTGCCGAGCGCATTGCTCGCCATGCCGAAGGCGCAGAGGCGGGTGCGCGGACCGAGCAACCCGGCGAGTTCATCGAGCTTCCACTGGCCGGTCGCGGGATCGAAATCGAGCCAGCGCACGGTCACGCCGCGATCACGCGCGGCGAGCGCCCAGGGCGTGACATTGGCGTCGTGATCGAGCCGTGTCAGGATGATCTCGTCGCCTTCATTCCAAGCCGCCGAGATTGCGCGCGAGACCGCCAGCGTGAGCGAGGTCATGTTCGGGCCGAACGCGATCTGCTCGGGCGATCCGCCGAGCAAGTCCGCCATCGCGGCATGGGCGGCGTCGCTCACCGAGTCGGTCTCGATCGAGGTGCGAAAGGCGCCGCCCGAATTGGCCGTGCCGCTTTCCAGATGCGCGACCATCGCGGCGATGGCGGGGGCACAGGTCTGGGTGCCGCCGGGCGCGTCGAAATAAACGCGGTTACCTGGTTGCGAGAGCGCCTTGAATTGCGCGCGGACGGCTTCGATAGGGAAGGTCATGACGCACGCATAATGGCAGCGAAAGGGAAGGCAATGATCCGCACCGGAGTGATCGGCTATGGGCTGGGCGGGCTCGCCTTCCATGCGCCGTTGGTGGACGCGGTGCCCGAGCTCGAGCTGGCGGGGATCGCCACCTCGCGCGCCGAGCTGGTGCATGAGCGCTATCCCGGCATGGCGGTGACCAGCGCGGAGGCGATGATCGCCGATCCCGCGATCGAGCTGATCGTGATCTCGACACCGAACGACAGCCATTTCCCGCTCGCCGAGGCGGCACTGAACGCGGGCAAGCATGTCGTGATCGACAAGCCCTTCACGATCACGGTCGAGGACGGCGAGCGGCTGATCGCGCTGGCGAAGGAAAAGGGGCGGGTGCTCAGCGCCTTCCATAATCGCCGCTGGGACGGGGATTTCCTGACGGTGCAGAAGCTGCTGGCGAGCGGGCGGCTGGGCGATGTGCGGCTGGCGGAGTTTCGCTGGGACCGGTTCCGGCCCGAGGTGACGGCGCTGTGGCGCGATCAGCCCGATGCGGGATCGGGGATGCTCGCCGATCTGGGGCCGCATCTGATCGATCAGGCGTTGGTGCTGTTCGGCATGCCCGAGGCGCTGCATGCGGACATCGCGGTCCAGCGCGACAATGCGCGGACCGACGATTATTTCGTGGTGACGCTGCATTACGGACGCAAGCGGGTGGTGTGTTCGGCCTCGCGGCTGATCGTCTCGCCCAGCCCGCGCTTCGCGCTGCATGGGACGCAGGCGAACTTCATCAAATATGGGCTCGATCCGCAGGAGCCGATGATGAAGGCCGGCGGGAGCGCCAACGATTCTGCCTATGGGGTGGAGGATGCGGCGAATTATGGGGTGCTGAATTTGCCGGATGGGACGCGGGAGACGGTTGCGAGCGAGCGAGGGGATTACAGGCGCTACTATTCGGGCGTGGCGCGCGCGATTACCGAGGGCGGGGCGCCGCCGGTGACCGCGGAGGATGCGGTGACGGGCTTGCGGCTGATGGAATTGGCGCGGGTGAGCGCGCGCGAGGGGCGGCGGATCAGCCTATAAAATCCTCCCCCGGAGGGGGAGGAGGACCGCGAAGCGGTGGAGGGGTAGTTTCCACGAGCGATGTCGCCCGTGGATAATACCCCTCCGTCTTGCTGCGCATGCCACCTCCCCCTCCGGGGGAGGATTTAGGGCCGCCAGGTCGCCGGCAAGGTCCTTGGCTTCAGCGTCACCTGAACGGTCGCGGCGGTCTCGCGGGCCGAGGGGCCGAGGATCACGGTGTAGGTGCCGCCCGCGATCTTCCAGCAATGGCAGCCCGTGTCCCAGGCCGCGAGCAGGCGGGGATCGATGGTGAGCATGCCCGCCTGCTGCTTGCCCGCCTTGACCGGAAGCTTGAGGAATCCGGCCAGCCGCTTGGGTGCTTCCCAGCCGCTGCCCGAGACATAGACTTGCGCGACTTCGGCGCCGTCGCGCTTGCCGATGTTGGTCACGGTGAAGGCGACGGTGATCGAGCCCTTGTCCGCCTTCGCCGTCAGATTGTCCATCGTGAAGCTGGTGTAGCTGAGCCCGTGGCCGAACGGGAAGGCGGGTTCGAGCCCCTTGGCGTCGAACCATTTATACCCGACCGTCGCGCCCTCGGTGTAGACGGTATCGCCCTTGTTGGGCTCGCCCGGCTTGGCGAGCTGGTCGAGGCTCTTGGGGAAGGTGACGGGCAGATGCCCCGAGGGGTTCACCTTGCCGAACAGGACATTGGCGATGGCGTCGCCGCCCGCGGTGCCGGGGAGCCACGCTTCGACCAGCCCCTCGACCTCGTCCGCCCAGGGGGTGAGCACCGGGCCGCCGGTTTCGAGCACCACCACGGTCTTCGGGTTGGCCGCGGCGACCGCCCAGATCGTGGTGTCCTGATTATTCGCCAGCGTCAGCGAGACGTCGAATGCCTCGCCGACCCACTGCGTCGCGAAGACGATCGCGACATCGGCCTTGCGCGCCGCGCGCGCGGCGGCGGCGGGATTGTCGGCGGAGACATAGCTGATCTTCGCGTTGGGCGCCTGGCGCTGGATCGCCGCCATCGGGGAATTGGGATAATACATCACCGGCCCGGGCCATGTGGTCGGGGCGATTCCGGGGACCGCGTTGCCGCCGACCGGATAGACGAGCGATGAGCCACTGCCCGCGAGCACGCCCTTGTCGGCATGGCCGCCGACGATGACGATCGACTTGACGTCCGGCGAGAGCGGCAGGATGTCGCCGTCATTCTTCATCAGCACCATCGATTCCTCGGCCGCGGTGCGCGTCACCTCGGCGTGCTTGGCGAGGACATCGGCGGGCAGCTCCATCGGCGCCTCGGTGATCGGGTGATCGACAAGGCCGCCCGCGAACATCGCGCGCAGGATACGGTGCGCCATCTGGTCGAGCCGCGCCTGGCTGACCTCGCCCTTCGCCACCGCCTGCTTGAGCGGTTCGCCGAAATAGGGCGTGGCGCTGAGGCCGAAGCCCGAATCCTGCTCGAGCCCGGCATTGGCGGCGGGGGCGGTCGAATGAGTCGCGCCCCAATCGGCCATTACATAGCCCTTGAAGCCCCAATCGGTGCGCAGCACGTCGGTGAGCAGCCACTTGTTCTCGCAGGCATGGGTGCCATTGACCTTGTTGTAGGCGCACATGATCGAGCCCGGATCGCCGATCTCGATCGCGAACTGGAAGGCGAGCAGATCGGACTGGCGCGCCGCGGCATCCTCGATCACCGAATTGCCCGCGCCGCGATCGGTCTCCTGATCGTTGACCGCGAAATGCTTGATCGTCGAGATGATGTGGTTCGACTGGATGCCGCGGACCTGCTGGCCGACCATCACGCCCGCGAGCCACGGATCCTCGCCGCCATATTCGAAATTGCGGCCGTTGCGCGGCTCGCGGAGCAAGTTCACGCCGCCCGCGAGCATCACGTTGAAGCCCGACAGCCGCGCCTCGCGCCCGATCATCGCGCCGCCCTGAAAGGCGAGCGTGGCGTTCCAGGTCGCGGCGATGGCGAGGCCCGAGGGAAGCGCAGTGCGCTCGCGCTTCTTCGCAGCGCCGCCCTGCGTGGCGACGCCGACCCCGGCATCGGTCTCCCACTGCGCCGGAATGCCGAGGCGCGGGATGCCGGGGACATAGCCCGCGCTGCCCGCGCGCGCCTCGGGATCCGCCTTGAACTTGGTGTAAGGGAAATCGGTGCCGAACTGGCCGAAGACGAGGACGAGCTTCTCGTCATTGGTCATCGCCGCGACCGCGAGCTGGGCGCGCTTGTCGGGCGAGAGCTTGGCATTCATCCATGGCCGGGCAGGGGCTTTTTGCGCGGTCGCGGGGACGGACCAGCTCGCACCGGCTCCGGCGGCGGTGAGGGTGATGGCGGCCCAGATCAGCGGGGCGGCGAGCATGCGGGCGCGGTGGTTCATGGTCTTCCCTCTCCTTGGCGAACGCTTTTCTTGTCTGTCAGCGTTGTCGGCGGCCTTGTTATAGGGCAAGGTCCGCCCCGGACGCCAGCATGTTAGCAGCTTGCGCGGACGCCCGCTCGCCTTGACTTTCGCGGCCCCGCCGCCGAGCCATGGCGAATAGGCAAAACAAAAAAACGAACTCTGTAGGGGAGAATGGCATTGGCTAGCAGATCGACATCGGGGGCGGGCGCGGCATTTGCCGCGGTGACCGTCCTGTTCTTCGCATGGGGTTTCATCACGTCGCTGGTCGATCCGCTCGTCGCGGCGGTGAAGGGCATCTTCACGCTCAGCACCTTCGAGGCGAATGCGGCGACCTTCGCCTTCTTCATCGCCTATGGCGTGGCGAGCTTCCCGGCGGCGATGCTGCTGGCGCGGTTCAAGTCGATCCCGACGATCCTGCTGGCGCTGATCATGATGATCGCGGGCTGCCTGGTGATGCTGGTCGCGGCGAACATGGCGATGTTCATGCTGGTGCTGGCCGGCCTCTTCATCCTTGCGAGCGGCATCACCGTGCTGCAGGTCGCGGCAAACCCGCTCGCGGCGGCGCTGGGCAATCCCAAATACAGCCATATGCGGCTGGTGCTTAGCCAGACCTTCAATTCGCTCGGCACCTTCCTCGGGCCACTGCTTGGGGCGCATCTGTTCCTCGCGGGGGTCGAAGTGAAGGACGGCGCGGCGCTGACGCCTGAAGTCCGCGCGCAGGCGTTGGCGGGCATCGACTCGGCCTATCTGTGGATCGCCGGGCTGATCGCGGCGCTGGCGGTGTTCTTCTTCGTGAGCCGCCGTGTCGTGACCGAAGCCGCTCCGCCCTCGCCGTCGGCGGCGGGCATTCTAGACGCCTTCTCGTCCAAATGGGCGCTGTTCGGCGGGCTCGCCATCTTCCTCTATGTCGGCGCGGAAGTGTCGATCGGGACGCAGATGGCGCTGTTCCTCAACGACAACAGCATCTGGGGCCAATCCGACGCGGCGTTCGGCGTGCCCTTGCTCGGCTATGCGATGGGCAGCGACGGGGTGCCTGGCGTGTCGCTTCAGGAAGCCGGCAAGGCGGTCGCCTTTTATTGGGGCGGCGCGATGGTGGGCCGTGCGGTCGGGTCGGTGCTGCTCAGCTTCGTCCGCGCCTCGCTGCTGCTCGCGCTGTTCACCGCGATCGCCGCGGCGATGTGCTTCTACGCCTTCGCGGTCGGCGGGGTGAATGCCGGTTTCGTGGCGCTCAGCATCGGGCTGTTCAACTCGATCATGTTCCCGGTCATCTTCACGCTGACGCTCGAGCGTTCGACCGCCAGCGAGGCGGCGACATCGGGACTGCTGTGCTTCTCGATCATCGGGGGTGCGTTCCTGCCGCTGCTGACGGGCAAGGTGTCCGATCTGCAGGGCTATGGCTTCTCGCTGATCGTGCCGGGGCTTTGCTATGTCGTACTGTGCCTGTTCGCCTTCGCGGCGGGCAGGGCGGCGGTGGTCCGTGCCGAGGGCGAGATGGCCTCGATCCACTAAGCGGGGAGGCAGGCCCCCGCATCCGCTTCCGGGCCCTTCGCCTTCCACAAGGCGTTGGGCCTGGGCAGCAGGAAATGGCTGAAGGGGAGGATGGCCGCGCCCACGGCGGGGGCATCGTCCGACAGCATCGCTCGGCGCACGGGCGCGAGCACCGGGACATTGCCCGCGTTCGCCGCGAGGTGCGCGTTCATCCGCTCGGCGAGCCGGTCGACATAATGGCCGGGCAGGCGCCCGCCGATCAGCACCGCGGCGGGGTTGATCAGGCAGTTGATCGCCGCCATCGGCCCCGCCAGCCGCTCGACCGCGCCGTCGATCCAGGCGTCGACGATCGGCTCGATCCCCGCATCCCGGCCCTGCCCGCGCAGCATCTCCGGCACGCTCGCGCCGACGGCTTCCAACTTGCTCGAAAGGCCCGAGAGCGAGACGAAATTCTGGATCTGGCAATGCTTGCCATTGTCGCCCTGCGCGTAGAGGAAGCCGATCTCGCCCGAGCGGCCCGCGGCGCCGCGGAAATAGGCGCCGTCGATCACCAGCCCGCCGCCGAGCCCCCAGGAAATCAGCACGTAGAAGAAGCTCGAAAGCTGCTGGCCGAGCCCCAATTGCTGCTCGCCCATCGCGGCGGCGGCTGAATCATTCTCGACAAAGACCGGCAGCCCCAGCGGCTCGGCGAAGAGTGCGGCGAGATCGACCTTCTCCCATTGCGCATACGCAATGGGCCGGCCGGGCAGGTCGACCTTGGCGAGGTCGTCGGGCCGGGCCACGCCGATCCCGACGATCCGCGCGGGATCGACATTCGCCTCGCGGATCATGTCGCGCACCGAAATTTCGTAGAATTCGCGCACCCGGCCAGGCAGCGCGAACTCGGCTTCGAGCGCGCGGCGCGCCACCGTCTCGCCGATGAAATTGACGAGCACGATGGTGATGTGATCGCGATCGAGATTGATGCCGATCGCGTAGCAGGCGTCCGGATTGATCACGAGCTTGGTGGGCGGCTGGCCGCGCAGGCCGCGGCGGCGGCCTGCTTCGGCGATCAGCCCCTCGGCACGTAGCCGCTTGGTGATGTTGGCGATCGCGGGGGCGGTGAGGCCGGTGATGTTGGCGAGATCGACGCGCGTGAGCGATCCGGCGACGCGGATCGCGTGGAGGGTGATCCGCTGATTATGATCGGCGGCGCGTTCGAGATTGGTGCCGGACAGCCGGATGCTGCCCCCATGATCTGACGTCATCCGCCGGACACTGGCGGGCGAGCGAACAAGTTTCAAGGCGCTACAGAAACCGGTGTCGCGTTGAATATCAAAACTTGCTTGGCTAAAGCCCGGATACGGGACGGGGCCGCGAACGGCCCCGCCCGAGGGAGAAAATGGTGCGCGAGGTACGCAAAGACCGGAGCCGGACGCCCGCGCGCAGCGCCCAACCCATCACAAAGAACGACCGTTTCGGAGGAATCCTGCGTGGCGGTTTTCGTGCTAGGCTGGCGGCATGTGGCGGCGGCAATCAGCTTTGCGTTCGGGTGAGCGCGGCATGATCCTTGGGGTCGGCGCATTGCTGGCGGCCGCGCTCGTCTTCACCGGCGGCGATGCGCCGCCGCGGGTGGCGGTCACCGGCGGCACGATCGAGGGCAGTGTCGCGCCCGGGGGCGGGGCGTTGCTGTTTCGCGGAATACCGTTCGCCGCGCCGCCGGTGGGCGAGCGGCGCTGGAAGGCCCCGGGGGCGGTGGTGGCATGGCAGGGCGTGCGCGCCGACAATGGCGATGCCCCGGCCTGTCCGCAGAACGACCAGGGCTGGAACCACCGCGACGCGACCAACTATAGCGAGGATTGCCTGACGCTCGACGTCCGCACGCCCCAAATCTCTAGCGCGCTAACCGGCAAGCTGCCGGTGATGGTGTGGATCCATGGCGGCAGCAATTTCTCGGGATCGGGGCACGGCACCGTCCAGTCGCGGATCGGCGGGGGGCAGGTGGTGCTGGTGTCGATCCAGTACCGGCTGGGGCTGCTCGGCTTCCTCGCGCATCGCGGCGCGGCGGCGGAGGCGGGCGGGCATGCCGGCAATTACGGGCTGATGGACCAGATCGCGGCGCTCAAATGGGTGCAGGCGAACATCGTGAAGTTCGGGGGCGATCCCGGCAATGTGACGATCTTCGGGGAGTCGGCGGGGGCGCAGGACGTGTCGCTGCTGCTCGCGGCCCCGGCGGCGCGCGGGCTGTTCGCCAAGGCGATCATGGAGAGCGGGACGCCGGGCTTCGGGATGCCGCCCCGGCCGCTGGAGAATGCGCTGGAACTGGGCGATCAGGCGCAGAAGCTGCTGGGCGCCGGCTCGATCGCCGAGATGCGCAAGCGGCCGGTGGCGGAACTGCTCGCGGTTGATCTCAAGCTCAACGATCCGTCGATCCTTACCAATGATTTCCGCTGGCTGCGCACTGCGATCGACGGGCGCGTCATCACCAGGGCGCCGCGCGAATTGCTAGCCGAGGCGCCGCAGCGGCCCGTGATTGTCGGCAGCAACATGGCCGAGTTCGGGCCGGGGCCGAACGAGGTGGATTGGGACAAGGAGCTGGCCTTCGTCTTCGGCGCCAGCGCGGCGAAGGCGCGCGAATTCTATCGCGAGGGCGATGCGCGGATGGGGCATCCCGAGCTGATCTTCTGGACCGACTGGGTGTTCCGCTGCCCCGCCGGGCGCGTCGCCGATCTGCTGTCGGGCCGCGGCGCGCCGGTGTGGCGCTACGAATGGGACGTGACCGAGGATGGCGGCCGCACCACCCATTCAGCCGAGCTGGGCTGGGTGACGGGCGGCAAGACCTTCGCGGCCGATGGCAAGGCGATCTCGCTCGCCGACTACTGGACCAATTTCGCGAAGACCGGGGATCCCAACTCTGGGCCGAACGGTGACCTGCCGCGCTGGTCGCCTTACACGCAGCGCGCGCCCGGCCATGTCTTGTTCGATGCGCGGGGCGTGACTCCCAAAACGGCGCTGCGCCAACCCATCTGCTCGATGCTGGAGGAATTATGATCGACCGCCGCACTCTGTTCGCGCTGGGCGCGACATTGCCCTTTGCGGGCTCCGCCATGGCGCAGCAGGCCGCGCGCGAGGAAACGTGGGACGAGAAATGGCAGCGCGGGCTGCGCGAGGACTGGCCGGGGCTGCGCAGCTACGCCGCGGACAATGAAGCGGTGCTCGCCTCGGGCGTGAAGACCAATATCGTCTTCCTCGGCGATTCGATCACCGAGGGCTGGCGCGACAAGCGGCCGGGCTTCTTCAAGGCCGGCCGGGTAGGCCGCGGCATCAGCGGGCAGACCACGCCGCAGATGGTGCTGCGAATGGCGCAGGACGTGCTCCAGCTGAAGCCGAAATATCTGCACTTCATGGCGGGGACCAACGACATCGCGGGCAATACCGGGCCGATGACGGTCGCGCAGACGCAGGGCAATGTCCGGCTGATCGCGGACATCGCGCGCGCCAACGGGATCAAGCTGCTGCTCGCCTGCGTGCCGCCCGCCGACCAATTCCCGTGGCGGCCGGGCCTGGAGGTCGTGAAGCCGATCCGCGAGATCAACGCCTGGCTGGCGGCGAACGCCAAATCGCTTGGCGCGACCTGGGTGGACTATACACCGGTTCTCGCCGACGCGTCGGGCGCGATGAAGCCGGGCATGGCCTATGACGGGGTTCATCCGAGCGAGCAGGGGTACATCACCATGGAAAGCGTCATCGAGCCCCTGCTGAAGGCGCGCGGCGTATGAAGTGGCTGGCGCTTGTCGCGATCCTGTTCGCCACTCCCGCGGCCGCGCAGGAGCAATGGTACAGGGTCGCTTCACCCGACGGAAAGAATGCGGTGGTGATCGGTGCCGATGGCCGCGGCACGGTGACCTACGCGGTCGAGCGCGGCGGCGAACGCGTGATCATGGCCTCGCCGATCATCCTCGATCTCGACGATAATTCCATCGGCTATGGCATGACGGTAACGAGCACCGAGGAGGCCGTCGCCGATACCAGCTATCCGATCGTCGCGGGCAAGGCGGCCGCCGGGCGCGACCATTACCGGCAGATCACCGTTCATTTCGAGGAGCAGGGCGGAGCGAAACGCAAGATGGACGTGGTGGTGCGCGCCTATGACGATGGTGTCGCCTTCCGCATCGTGCTGCCGGTGCAGGCTGCGACATCGGCGGCGATCGTCCGGTATGAGCGGACGGGATTCTATTTCCCCCGGGCCTATCAATGCTGGGGGTTCAATGTCGGCAAGTTCGGATCGAGCCATGAAGGCGAGTTCGACCCCGTCGATACCGCGCGGATGCGCGAGCATAATCTGTACGATCTGCCCTTCGTCTGCGAGACCGGAAAGGCCGCGTTCGCGCTGGCCGAAGCCGATTTGCTCGACTTCGCGGGCATGTACCTCACCGGGCGCGGCGATGGCGGGCTGGGGCTGCAATTGAAGCTCTCGCCCTCGCTCAAGGATCCGCGCATCGCGGTCCATACGCGCGTCGGCAGCCCGATCGTGACACCGTGGCGGGTGGTGATGCTCGCGGACCAGACCGGGCAATTGGTCGAGTCGACATTGATTACCAACCTCTCGACCCCCAGCCGGATCGCGGACACGAGCTGGATCAAGCCGGGCCTGACGACCTGGGACTGGTGGAACGGACCGGTGATCGCGCGCTATCCGGGCAAGCGCACCAGCAACGAAGTCGCCCGCGCGCTGATCGATTTCGCCGCGGAGAACAACATCCCCTACGCGATGATCGACGAGGGCTGGTACGCGGGCGCCGGCGGCGGTGGGGTGCGCCGGCCGGGGGTCGACGTCACGCGCTGGAGCGACGCGATCAACATCGAGGAGGTCGCCGCCTATGCCAAATCGAAGGGCGTCCGCTTGTGGCTGTGGACGCACTGGGAGGCGATGGACGACCAGATGGAGGAGGCACTGACGCTCTACGAGCGGCTCGGCATCGCCGGCATCAAGGTCGACTTCATGGACCGCGACGATCAGTGGATGGTCAATTGGTACGCCCGGCTGCTCGGCGCGGCGGCGCGGCACAAATTGATGGTGGATCTCCACGGCGCCTATCCGCCGCGCGGCCTCACCCGCACCTATCCGAACTTCGTCACGCAGGAAGGCGTGATGGGGGCGGAGTATAACAAATGGAGCCGCCGGGTGACCGCGCATCACAATGTGATGCTCGCCTTCACGCGCGGGCTGCTCGGGCCGATGGATTATACGCCGGGGGGCTTCCGCAATATGTCGCCCGCTGCCTTCCAGGTGCGCAATGACCTGCCGATGGTGCAGACCACGCGCGCGCACGGGCTGGCGCTCTATATCGTGTTCGAAAGCGCGCTGGGGAGCGTGGCGGACAGTCCCGATACCTATGCCGAGAGCCCGGCGGGACTGGAGTTCATCCGCGAGGTGCCGGCCAGTTGGGGCGAGACGCGCTTCCTCGCGGGGGAGGCGGGCGACTATATCGTCGTCGCGCGACGCAAGGGGAAAGCCTGGTATCTCGGCGCGATCGCGGACTCGGGCAAGACGGTGAGCGTGCCGTTGAGTTTCCTCGGGGCGAAGCGGTTCGAGATGACGCTCTGGGCCGATGGCGCCGTGCCCGATGCGGTGGCGAAGAGCGCACGCCAGGTGAGCGGGAGCGACACGCTGGAGCTGGTGCTGGCGCCGACGGGCGGGGCGGTGGCGGTGTTCAAGCTCAAGTGAGGTCGGGCTAACGGTGCTCCGGCGAAGGCCGGAGCACTTTGCTATTGGTCGAGCCACCGCCCTTGCATCCAGCGCGCCGCCGCCTGTTCCACCAGCGCGGGATAGCCGGGCCATTCGGGGCCGATCAGCGGGAGACCGAAGTCGGCGATGGTCGCGGCGATTCCGTCCGCGTCGAGTTCGCGCCCTGCGGCGCGGGCGTGGCGGGCGATTTCGAGTTCCTGGCCCCAGAAATAGACCTGCGCCGCGCCCGCATGTGCCTGCATCTCGCGGACTTCGTCGACGCGGCCATCGTTGATCAGCGGCAGCCAGATATCGGGCATCAGCAAGTCGACCGGCGCCTCTGGCGTATAGGCATAGGCGTCGCCCTCGGTCAGCCGCACCTTGGTGCGCGCGGCTTCGGGAAGCTGGGCGAACAGATCGAGCTCGCGGTGGAGCGCGAGGACGTCGGCGTCCTTTTCGATCACCGTCACGGCAGTCACTTGCGCGCGCATCGCAGTAGCGGCGGCGGCCCAGCCCATGCCGAGTCCCATGATCAGTACATGGCCGTGCGACAGCCCGATCCCGATCTGCGCGCTCTCCACTTCCATCGGTGTGAGCGACATCCAGACCTCGCCGTGCCGCGACAGCGCGGGCAGGCCCATGACCAGCGTTGCGGGGCTCCAATAGCCCTGCGACAGCACCGCGCCGCCGACCTTCAGTTCCCAATCGCCGCTGATCAGCGGGCGATATTGCGGTATGAACAGGTTGGTCCCGAAAGTGTCGATGCCGGTCATTGCCCGGTACGATAGAGCCGATCCGCCGCGAGTACGAGGAACATGTAATTGGTCTCGCCGCCGCCCATCACATATTCGGTCTGCTGCCAGAAATAGGGCCAGATCTTGAGTTCGGGCAGGTCGGGCCGGACGAGGTTGGTGCCCGAGATCACGCCGCCGGGGATGTACGACCAGTCGGCGCGGTTGGTGCCGTAGGCCGTGGTCGCCGAAAGCGCGCCGACGCCCGAGACGAAGCTCATCGTGTTTTCGCCGGGATGGACGCCGAGGACGAAATTGAGTGCGTTGATATAGCTGTCGGTGCTGGTGACTTCGGGCCAGCCCTTGTGGAAGAAATATTGGCGCACGCCGCGGCTCTGAATGTCCCAGCCGGCGCCCCAGATATTGGGCTTGTAGGGGACGCCGTACGGGGAGTCGGTCCGGGCGTCGGCGGTGAGCTTGGTCTGATACTCCGCGACCGCCTTGCCGACGCGCTCACGGAAATCGGCGGGGAGCTGGTCGAGGATCGCGGCGAGCATCCAGCCGGTGCGATCGATGGCATTGACGATATCGGGCTCGAGCGCGACCAGCTTGGCGACCAGCCCCTTGTCGCCCGTCGCGTGGATCAGTTCGGCGAGCGCGAAGACGCGGTTGGGGCCCTTGGCGCGGTCGAGCGCCTTGGCGGTGATGTCCTGCGCGGCGGCGAGGGCTTCGGCGGCGAGCGCGGGGTTGCTCGCCTTGAGCGCGCGCGATGCGCCCGCGAGGCCCGCGGCGGCATAGAGTTCGCGGTCCGGATTATCCTCGGTGAAGACCCAGCGGTCGTCCCATTTCACCGCGTCGCCATTCGCATCGACGCCCATATCGGCGACGGGCTTGCGGAAGACATTGTCGGTCTGTGCCATCGCGTCGCCGAGCATGACATACTGCCGCAGCGAGGGTTCGATGATGCCGCGATAGAGCCGCCCCATCGCGCGGTATCCGCCGAGCACCGACAGCAGGCCATGCTCGATCTGCTGGAGCGCGTCATTCTTGCCGTCGGGATCGTGGATCTCGACCAGTTTTCGCGACTGGTCGATCGTGGTGGAATCGAGATCGAGCCCGAATTCCTCGACCATGCGCGAGAGCAGCCAGACGGTGTCCATCTGCGATTCCACCCGCAGATCGTAATCGCCCGCGTCATGCCAGCCGCCCGCGTCGAGCCCCGGCACGATATCGCCTGGCTTGTATTTGGTGAGCGTCGAGGACCCCTGCGCATAACCGTCGAAATGGTTGAGGTTCACCGGCGCCATCAGCGCATCGTCCTGATGATCGAGCCCATGCCAGATCCGGTATTTCTCGCGCACCTCCATGTGGCACATCTGGACCGGGAGGAAATATTCGAGCGTCGGCTGCCAGACGTCGCGGGCATAGACACCCTTGTCGATGCGGAAGGCGTGCGAGCGGCGGCCGGCATATTCGATCACGTACATGCCGGGTTCGCGCACCGCGCTGAAATCGAAGGTGGCGTAGCGATAGCGCAGGAAATTACCCCAGGGCTTGGCCGGGGCGGAAAGCGCCCTGGTGCGGCCCTTGCCGTCCAGGCGGTACAGGGTGGCGGCTTCCAGCTTGGTGGTGCCGGCATCGAGCTCGATCACCGCGCGCTTGGGCTGGGCGGGGGCATAGCCGACCTGGCTGACCTGGATGACGGGATCGTAGCGCCAGTTGGGCACCACGTTCGGCGTGACGATCCATTCGACCGCGCCCTTGGTGGCGCCCGCCGCGATGTTGCTGCGGACGATGTACCAGCCATTATTGTGCGCCAGCCGCCCGTCGATCAACTCGATCTGCCCGGTCTTGCTGACGATCTGAAGCCGCTGCTTGTCTTCCTCGGGCGCGACGATCAGCGTGGTGCCGGTGGCGAGCGGGGCGCCCAGCACCTGTCCGTTGAGCGACTGGACCGGGCCATTGGGCTGGAGGTTGCGCGGATCGGGGACCTTGCCGCCTTCCAGCCGCACGAGCGGGCCGTTGGGCTGGCGCGGAAAGATGCCGGTCTGGCCGTCCATCAGCCATGACTTGCCGAACAGATGCGTCGGGAACAGTTCGAGGTTGAAGCCCACCTTGCCGACCCATTCGGGGGGCAGCGGCTTCTCTAGATCGACGGTGATGCGGAAGCTGTCGCCGCCCGCGGGCGCGACATGGACCGAATATTTGAGGTTCAGATCGGGGTAGAAGATCGGGTTGAAGCCCTTCCCGTTCTTGCTGGGGTCGGGATAGCTCAGCGTCTGGCTGATCGTGCCGGTCGCGGCATCGGTGGTGCGCTGGCCCACCGCGACCGGCATGGGCGACCATTGGCCCGGCGCGGGTTCGAGGCGGAGATCGCCATTGGCGGCGACGCGCACGCCATGCTGGACGATGGTGACGCCGGTCTGGTGGCCGTCGGGATAGATGTCGGTGAAGACGAAGACGTCGAGGCCCTGGGTGGTGAGATAGCCCTTGTCGCCCAGCTTGAGTGCGCTGCCGCCCGGGCCCGCCGCGATCAGGCACGGCACCACCGCCAGCATCATCAGCCTGCCCAACCGCATCGCACTCTCCCCGATTTTTTCGGGAGCCTAGTGCGCGGTGGCAGTGGGCGTCAACGTTGTCGGGCGCTCAGTCCTCGGAATGGACCGTCGCATCGGCCGACGCCTGGTCGTGCCCGCTCTTGTCGCTGAAGAAGGCGGCCGCGAAGAGCCCGCAGCCGAGCAGCGTTGAGAGGAACACGCCCAGCGTGGTGGCGACGACCATGTGTATGTTGAGCGGCCCGAACAGCGACAGATACCAGAGCGCCAGCCCCACCATCGCCACGCCGGCGACGGCGATCCACACCATCATCCGCTTGAAATCCTTGAGTGCGCCTTGGCGGCGGCTGGCCATATCGTCCTCGCTTTCGGATGATTGCCAAGTGGGGTTTCCAGGGGGTGCGGTCAACCGGTGGGCGGGCTATCGTGCGTGCCATGAATGCAAACGGCGATGCAGCATTTGAGCGGATCGGGGCCGACGGCGGGCGCGAGGGCGTGACGCGCGCGCTGGCGGCGGAGGTGCCGGTCGCGGTCGAGGTCAACGGGATCGGCTATGCGGTGATGATGGCGACGCCCCTGGACCTGGAGGATTTCGCGTTCGGCTTCATCGCGTCGGAGCGGCTGGGGGAGGTGGTCGAGGCCGAGGTGCATGAAGCGGAGCGGGGCGCGGTCCTGCGGATCACGCTGGCGAGCAGCGATGTGGTGCTGGAACGCGTGCGCCACCGCACCACCGATTCATCCTGCGGGTTGTGTGGGATCGACAATCTGGAAGCGGCGCTGCGGCCCTTGCCCCGGGTCATCGCGGAGCGCGCCGATCCCGCCGCGGTGTTCCGAGCGATCGGGGCGTTGCGGGGGCACCAGCCGCTCAACGCGCTTACCGGGGCGCATCATGTCGCCGCCTTGTGCGCCGCCAATGGGTCCATCCGCCTCGCGCGCGAGGATGTCGGCCGGCACAACGCCTTCGACAAGCTGATCGGTGCGATGGCGCGGCAGGGGCTGGGCTGGGACGGCGGCTTCGCCTTGCTCTCGTCGCGCTGCTCCTATGAGCTGGTCGAGAAGGCCGCGCTCGCGGGCTGCCCGATGCTCGCGACGATCTCCGCGCCGACCGCGCTGGCAGTGGAAGGGGCGCGCGAGGCAGGGCTGGCGCTGGCGGTGCTGGCGCGTGAGGATTCGCTGCTATGGATGGCGCCATGAGATTGCTCGGTGCGGTGCTGGCGGGCGGGGAATCGCGGCGCTTCGGGTCGGATAAGGCGATGGCCTTGCTCGACGACAGGGCGCTGATCGCCCACGCCCTGGATGCACTGGCGGCGCAGACCGACGCAGCGATCGTGGTGGGGCGCGATTGGGCGGTGGTCGATCGCCCTCCGGGTGGTCTCGGCCCGCTCGCCGGGATCAACGCGGCGCTGTGCTACGCGCATCTGTGCGGCTACGACGCGGTGCTGACCTGCGCCTGCGATACCCCCCGATTGCCGCCCAATCTCTCCGAGCTGCTCGCCGGAGGGGGCTATCTGGCTGAAATGCCCGTTATCGGGCTTTGGCCCGTGGTGCTGTTCGGGTCGCTGGACGTCTATATCGGCGATGACGAAATCGACGATCTGTCGGTGCGCGGCTGGGCGGCCTGGGCGGGAGTGAGACGCGTGACGCTTGGCGCACCGGTCGCGAATATCAACACGCCCGCCGAGCTGGAAGCCTTCAGGCGGGGGCCTGCTGGATGAAGTGGCAGCGCATGACCGGCTCGCCCGGCTTGTTGACCGCCGAATAGAGCAGTTGCTCCTTCGTTTTCCGTTCGGTCCAGCGGATCACGATCATGTGCACGCCCTTGTCGAAGCTTTCGCGCTGGCCCGCGCCATGGCGCTTGACCAGCATAGCCTCGAACGCGCCGCATTGCTTGGGGTCGGCAGGCTCCATCTTGACGAATTCGAGCCCCTTGCCGCGCGTGCTGAAGAAGAAATCGGCGGTCGTCGCGAACTGGCCGAGCTTGTAGGGCGCCGATGCGAGCCGCTCGCGGCCCCACACCATCGCCGTGCCCTCGCGCTTGAGCGGCCGAGCATCGGGCACCGCGGCGAGCACCTGCTCGAGCGTCATGCCCCAATGCGTCTTGCCCCAATTCGCCCAGGCCGGGGAGGAGGGCAGCAGGACCAGCGCGAGGAGGAGCGGGATACGGCGCATGACTCCGCTATCGGGGCAAAGCGTTACGAAGTTCTTCGATCCAGGGCGCCGCGACGCCATCCGACGGCGCGCGCCAGTCCCCGCGCGGGCTAAGCGCGCCGCCGGCCGAGACCTTCGGGCCGTTGGGCAGCGCCGAGCGCTTGAACTGGCTGGTCTGGAAGAAGCGGAACAGGAAGGTTTCGAGCCACTTCGCGATGGTCGGCAAGTCGTATTGGCGCCGCTCCGAAAGCGGGAAATCGATCGGCCATAGGCCCGCCTCGGCATCCTTCCAGGCATGCCAGGCGAGGAAGGCGATCTTCGACGGTCGCATGCCGTGCCGGACGGTGTAGTGCAGGAAGAAATCGTGCAGCTCGTACGGGCCGACGCGGTCCTGCGTGCTCTGCATCCTGCCCTCGGCATCCGCGGGGACCAGCTCGGGCGAGATCTCGGTGTTCACGATGGCGGTGAGGACGTTCGCGGCCTCGCCGGTGAACTGGCCGGTCGAGATCGTCCAGCGGATCAGATACTGGATCAGCGTCTTGGGCACGCCGGCATTGACGCCGTAATGGCTCATATGGTCGCCGACGCCATAGGTGCACCAGCCCAGCGCGAGCTCGCTGAGATCGCCGGTACCGACCACGAAACCCTGCCGCTGGTTGGCGAGGCGGAACAGATAGTCGGTGCGGAGACCCGCCTGCACATTCTCGAAGGTCACGTCATAGACGGGCTCGCCCTTGGCGAAGGGGTGGTCCATATCGGCGAGCATCTGGTTCGCGGCGGGGCGGATGTCGATTTCCTCGCCGGTCACCCCCAGCGCCTTCATCAGCGCCCAGGCATTGGATTTGGTCGCGTCGCCGGTCGCGAAGCCGGGCATGGTGAAACCGAGAATATCCGAACGCGGGCGGCCGAGCCGGTCCATCGCCTTGCACGCGACGATCAGCGCATGGGTGGAATCGAGCCCGCCGGACACGCCGATGACGAGATGCTTGCTGCCGGTCGCGGCGATCCGCTTGCGCAGGCCCTCGACCTGGATGTTGAACGCCTCGTAGCAATCGTCGGCGAGCTTCGAGGGGGTGTTGGGCACGAAGGGGAATCGGCGCAGGCCGCGCTTGAGCCCGACATCCTCGAACCTGGAACCATGATCGAATACGATGCGGCGGAAGCGCGTCTCCGGGTGGCCCGCGGCGGCGGCGGCATCGTTGAAGGTACCGGTGCGCATCCGCTCCTGCCGGAGCCGTTCGAGGTCGATATCCGCGCAGAGCAATTCGGTGGTCAGCTCGAAGCGCTCGGAGGTCGCGAGCAGTTCGCCCAGCTCGTAGATCTCACCCTGGCCGTCCCACGCCAGATCGGTCGTGCTCTCGCCCGGACCCGAGGCCGAATAGAGATAGGCCGAGGCCGTGCGCACCGATTGCGACGCGGTCAGCAGCGCCCGCTCGCGCGCCTTGCCGATGACGATGTTCGAGGCGGAGAGGTTGCACAGCACCAATGCCCCGGCGAGCGCGCCCGCGGTCGAGGGCGGGGTCGGCGCCCAGAAATCCTCGCACGTCTCCATATGAAAGATGAAGTCGGGGATCTCGCTGGCGGCGAAGATCAGGTCGGTGCCGAAGGGCGCGCTCTGGCCCGCGACGTCGATGCTGAGGCCGGTCAGACCCAGCCCGCTCGCGAACCAGCGCTTCTCATAATATTCGCGGTAATTGGGCAGGAAGATCTTGGGGACGACGCCGAGGATGCGGCCCCGCGCGATCGCGAGCGCGCAATTATAGACGCGCCCGTTGCGCCGCAGCGCCGCGCCGACCAGCAGCACCGGCTTGAGCTTCGCGCTGGCCTCCACGATCGCCGCGATCCCCGCCTCAGTCGCATCGAGCAGCGCGTCCTGCAGATGCAGATCGTCGACGGCGTAGCTGGTGACATTGAGCTCGGGAAAGACCAGCAGGTCCGCGCCGGCTTCGTCGCCGGCTTTGGCCAGCTCGATCGTCGCCTTCGCATTGGCGGCAGGATCGCCCGAGGTCGCGATGGGGGTGCAGACGCCCGCGCGGATCATCCCCTGGCGGTGGAGCGAATAAAAGGGGTGAGTCTTCGCCATCACAGCGCCTCGTCGATCATCTGCAGGCCGACACGCAGGCACGCGATCCGCACCGGTCCGCGTCCGATATCGCCGAAATGGGCCACGCGGTGCGCGGTTTCGCGGCCTTCGCGCGCGCAGGCGAAATGAACCAGTCCCGCTTCCTCGCCGCGTGCGCCGCGCCCCGCGAAACCGGTGACCGCCAGCGCGACATCGGCATGGCTGCGGCTCAGCGCGCCTTCCGCCATGGCACGGGCGACCGCCTCGCTCACCGCACCTGCCTCGTCGATCAGACTGGCAGGAACGCCGAGCAACTCGGTCTTGGCCTCATCGGTATAAGTGACGAACCCGCGCTCGAACGCATGCGCGCAGCCCTCGACATCGGTGAGCAGCGAGGCGAGCAGTCCGCCGGTGCAGCTTTCGGCGGTGGCTAGGGTCAGCTCGCGGTCGCATGCTTCCTCAAGCACCGCGCGCGCGGCGCGATCGACTTCGTCGGGGAGAGCGGGCGATAGCGTCTCGGTCATGGCGCCTCTGTTAGTCGCGCAGAACGCGACGCGCCAATGCTTTGATCCGGCCGGGTTTGGCTCAGCTCTTGGTGGCGTAGATCATCCGCCCGGCGCCGACCTTCAGGAAGACCTTCTCCAGATCGGCCGCGCCGACCGCGAAACAGCCCTGGCTGCGGCCCAATTTGCCCCATTTCGCGATATGCTCGGGGGTGGCGTAGGCGGCGGCATGGACGACGATCGCGCGGTCGAGCGCATTGCTGTTGCTCTCGTCGAGCCCCTCGAGCCGCTGCGAGGGCCCATGCTTGCCCGTGTAATAGTCGGTAGCGAGGAAGGCGCCTTCGCACGTCGCGTTCGAATTCATCTCGTTCGAGAAGCGCTGGAGGATGCCCGTATGTTCGGGATCCGAACCGATGCCGTGGGCGACCAACAGCGTCTCGCACGCGCCGGTGCCGAGATTGATGATGTGGAAGCGCGGAAGCGACGAGGGGATGGAGAAATCGACGATCGCGATCTTGTCGTGCGCCTGGATGCGCATCGAATGCTTGTCGAGCGCAGCGATGGCGCGACGGAAGAGCTGGGGACGGACGCCGTCCGGGGTGTGGATCCGCCCGCGCGAGAAGGCGGGCTCCTGGATCGCGGCCATTTGCGGCTTTTCGAGCGGGATCACCGGCTGCTGCGGCACCGGGATGAACGGCGCGGCGGCGACGTCGGCCGCCTTCGATACGCAGGCGCTCAATCCCATCCCCCCGGCGAGAACCAGCGCAGACTTCAGTATCGCGCGACGCGACTGCAACGAATCCAGTGTTTCCATTAGCTCAATTTGCCCACAAAAACCTTCCCCGTGCGTGTCTTATAGCAGACTCCCACCGGAATATTGGCTGAACAAGTGTCCCAAACCCGGCGATTCGGCGCAGGCTTGGCTCGTTTCGCCGACACTGGCCGTTTCCAGAACAGGACAGTCGCTCCCTTGAAGCGATTCGCCGACGCCACCAAAATGGGTTAATCGCGTTAACCTAACAATGCCGGGAAAGCCCGGCTGGGACGTTTGCGGAGGCCTGGTTGAGCGTCGTTGGCGGCTTGCGGAAACTTCTGATTCTCGCCCGGACTCTGGCATTCGCGCTGCTGTTCGCCGTCGCGGCGCCCGCGGCTGCGCAGGTGCTCGAATCGGCCGACAGCTTCGACGGCGCGTCGCTCAAGCCAGGCCAATATGTCTGGTTCGACGAGGCACAGCCGACGCCCGCCGGCTATGGCAGCGAGGCGGCGAATTACGGGCCGATCTCGATCGTCGTCAGCATCCCGCAGCAGCTCCTCTATCTCTATCGCGGCGGCAATCTGGTCGCGGTCAGCACGGTCTCGACCGGCAAGCCGGGCAAGGATACGCCGACCGGCGAATTCACGATCCTCCAGAAGAACAAGCATCACCGCTCGAACATCTACAGCAACGCCCCGATGCCCTTCATGCAGCGGCTCACCTGGGACGGGATTGCGCTCCATGCGGGACAGCTTCCGGGCTATCCCGCCTCGCATGGCTGCATCCGCCTGCCGATGGCGTTCGCGCGCCAGCTGTTCGCGATGACCGATCTGGGGGTGCAGGTCTCGGTGACCGACGAGGAGGTATACGATCCGCGCTTCAACCCGTTCAGCGCGCCGGTGCTGGTCGCCGACACGCGCGGGCTGGGGGGCGAATCGTTCAACATGGTGACGATGGGCAGTAGATCGGGCACCCGCCCGCCGCCGCCGCTCGTGCCTGTCAAGGACGACGGGACGCGCCCGCCGGTTTCATGGGTCACCGGCCCCGCGGTCGAGATCGTTCAGCCGCTCCCTTCCGGAAAACGTTGAGCTGTCATCCGGACGCGCTAAAGCGCCCGATATGACCATCAGCTTCGAAGATGCGGCGTTGGCGCTGGTGCAGGTCGGGCGGCGGCTCGACATGCGCGGCTGGGCGCCCGCGACCGCGGGCAATTATTCGGCGCGGCTCGATGACGGCAGCGTCGCGGTCACCACCTCGGGCAAGCACAAGGGACGGCTGGTAACGGGCGACATCATGCGCGTGTCGCTCGACGGAACGCCGCTGACTCCGGGCAAGCCCTCGGCCGAAACAGGCCTTCATCTCGCGCTTTATCGCCTGTTCCCGCACGTGAACGCCGTCCTCCATGGCCATTCGCCCGAAGCGGTGGGGATGAGCCGGGCCATGCCGGCGGCGAAGGAATGGGTTTTCCGCGGACAGGAGATGCTCAAAATCTATCCTGGCATCGACACGCACGAGACCGAGGCGCACCTGCCGATCGTCGACAACAGCCAGGACATGGCCGTGATCGAGGCAGCGGTGACGCCGCAATTGCTGGCGCCGCACGCCGCTCCGGCCTATCTTATCCGCAGCCACGGCCTTTATTCCTGGGGCAGGGATGTCGCCGAGGCGGAGCATATACTCGAAGCGACCGAATGGCTGATCGCCGCCGAGCTGGCCGAGATGAGTTTCAGAAACGGGAGTACGCGATGACCAGATTGCGGATCTATCCGGTGGGCGATGGCGATGCGGCCACGCTCGACACGCAGGACGCGGGCGAGATCGCCGCGGCGCTCGCGCCGATCGGGGTGCGGTTCGAGCAATGGCCCAGCCGCCCGCTGCCCGCCGATGCCGACCAGGAATCGGTGCTGGAAGCGTTCGCGCCCGAGGTCGAGCGGCTCAAGGCCGAGAATGGCTATCAGGCAGTCGATGTGATGCGCGTGCAGCCCGATCATCCCGACCGCGTCGCGCTGCGCCAGAAGTTCCTGTCCGAGCATCGCCATAGCGAGGACGAGGTCCGCTATTTTGTCGATGGCGAGGGGCTGTTTACGCTGCGTCAGGACGAGAAGGTCTATGCGGTGCTCTGCACGGCGGGCGACCTGATCTCGGTGCCCGCGGGGATGCGTCACTGGTTCGATATGGGCGCCGCACCGGGCTTCACCGTGATCCGCCTCTATGTCGATCCGGCGGGCTGGGTCGCGCACTATACCGGCGATGCGATCGCCGACCGCTTCCCGCGCCACGAACGCGAGGCCGCTTGAGAATATTCGTCACCCCAGCGAAAGCTGGGGTCTCAGGCAATGGCAGTGTTACAGCGTCACGAGATCCCAGCTTTCGCTGGGATGACGGATTGGATTGAATGACCCAGCCCAAAGCGATTCTTCTCGATATCGAAGGCACCACCAGCAGCATCGCCTTCGTCGCCGAGACGCTGTTTCCCTATGCGCGCAAGCATCTCGCCGCCTATGTCGCGGCGCATCCCGAGGAAGTGGCGCCGATCCTCGCCGAAGTCCCGGGCGATCCGGTCGAGACGCTGATCCAGTGGATCGACGAGGACCGCAAGGCGACCCCGCTCAAGACCCTCCAGGGGCTGATCTGGGCGCAGGGCTATGCCGATGGCGAGCTGGACGGCCATGTCTATCCCGATACGCCCGAGGCGATGCGGCGGTGGAAGGCGCGGGGGATCGACGTGCATATCTATTCCTCGGGCTCGATCGCCGCGCAGAAGCTGATCTTCGGGCATAGCGTGGCGGGCGATCTCACCCCGCTGCTCAGCGGCTATTTCGATACGACGACGGGCCCCAAGCGCGAGGCGGAATCGTACCGCAGGATCGCCGCCGCGCTCGATCTGCCGCCAGAGGACATCCTGTTCCTCACCGATGTGCAGGCCGAAGCCGATGCGGCGCGGGAGGCCGGGGTGGCGGCGCTGATCGTCGACCGCGAAGGGCAGGGCGGGGATGTTCATAGTCTCGCGGAGGTGCTGCCATGATCCTTGAAGGCGAACATCGCCGTTCGATCCGGCGGACCGAGGACGGCAAGGGCGCCTGCATCCTCGACCAGCGCAAGCTGCCCTGGGAGGTGAAATGGGTCGAGCTGCGTAGCGCCGACGACGCTGCGGTCGCGATCCGCGACATGTGGACCCGGGGCGCACCGATGATCGGGGCCACCGCCGCCTATGGCATGGCGCTCGCGCTCGCCGCCAATCCGAGCGATGCGGGGATGGAGGCTGGCTACCAGCTGCTGGTCGAGACGCGCCCGACTGCGATCAACCTGCGCTGGGCGCTCGATACGGTGAAAGCCGAAGTCGCGGGACTGCCGCCCGGGCAGCGTGCGGAAGCTGCCTTCGCCAAGGCCGATGCCATTGCCGATGAGGACGCCGCGATGTGCCGCTCGATCGGCGAGCATGGGCTGGAACTGTTCCGCGAGCTCCACGCGAAGCATCCCGGTCGCCCGCTCAACATCCTCACCCATTGCAACGCGGGCTGGCTGGCGACGGTCGATTACGGCACCGCCACCGCGCCCATCTATCTGGCGCACGATGCGGGGATCCCGGTGCATGTCTGGGTCGACGAGACCCGCCCGCGCAACCAGGGCGCGTTGCTGACCGCGTTCGAGCTCAAGAACCATGGCGTTCCGCACACCGTGATCGCCGACAATGCCGGCGGGCTGCTGATGATGAAGGGGCATGTCGACGCGGTGGTGGTCGGCACCGACCGGGTCACCGCGAACGGGGATGTCTGCAACAAGATCGGCACCTATCTGAAGGCGCTCGCGGCGCACGACAATGACGTGCCCTTCTATGTCGCCTTGCCGTACACGACCTTCGATCCGAACACCGAAAGCGGCGCCGATATCCCGATCGAGGAGCGCTCGGCGGAGGAACTGACGATGCTGTCGGACGGGCAGGGCACGGTGCAGGTGACGCAAAGCCCCGCCGCGAACCCTGCTTTCGACGTGACCCCGGCACGGCTGGTGACAGCCTATATTACCGAGCGCGGCGTGCTCGATAACATCACCGACTGAGTTACCCGGAAGACGTCGATAGAGTCACAAGAGTCATCAGGGCCCGCGTCTCACGACCCCAAAATAGAACGCAATTGGCTCAGCTATTACCCGGAACGGGTAATTTCATGGCGGACAATGAGAAAGAGCCTGCCTCGCATGGCAGGCGAAATCCAACATTGGAAGGGGGCGCTTACCTAGCCACTGGTGGAGTGCTAGACCGGGTACGAGATCACACAGGGGGACGACCCATGAGTGAAGGCCTCTACCATGCCGGAAACCGGCAGCTGCAGGATCATTTCGGCAGCCGCGATCTCGCCGACGTCCTCGAGAACAAGCTCAAGCGTACCGAATTCACCGAGGGTGACACGGCGTTCATCGAAAGCCTGCCCTATTTCTTCCTCGCGACCGCCGATGCGGAGGGCCACCCCGATTGCTCGTTCAAGGGCGGGATGCCGGGGTTCGTGCGGGTGACGGGGCCGAGCGAGCTGACCTTCCCCGACTATGATGGCAACGGGATGTTCAAGAGCCTCGGCAATGTGATGGCGAACCACAATGTCGGGCTGTTGTTCATCGCGATGCACGGCAAGCCGCAGCGATTGCGCGTCAATGGCGAGGCGACGGTGAACTGGCACGATCCGCTGCTGAATGAAGCGGTGGGCGCGCAGATGATCATTCGTGTCCGGGCGCGGGCGATCTTCCCCAATTGTCCGCGTTACATTCCCACGCTCGAGCTTGCCGAACCCTCGATCTACGCACCGCGGGCGGGCGGGGAATTCCCCGAGCCCGCGTGGAAGAGCTTCGACATCTTCAAGGACGTGGTTCCGCCGCGCGCGCCGACCTTCAGGGGGTGAGCGCAGGCGGCCATGGGCCGCCTGCGCGCCGATCATTGCGGGGGCTGCTCGGTCTTGATCGTGGTCGTGGTGGTCGTGGTCTTGCGCGTCGCGGGGGCGGCGCGCGGCGCGGCGCGGCGCGGGGCGGGACGCGCGGCCGGGCGACGGGCGGCCGGGGCCTTGCGCACCGAATAGGCGGGCGTGGTCACGGTGCCTTCGGTCCGCTCCACCGTCACCGTGGTCGGCTTGGCGGCGGCGGCGCGCGCGGCGGCGGCATCGGCGGCGGCGCTCGAGGCGGCCTGTTGCGCCTGCTCGGCGCGGCTATTGGCCTGGGCGGCGTCCTGCTGCGCCGCATCGGCGCGCGCATTGGCGGCGGCGGCGTCCTGCTGCGCGATCGCGGCGGTCGCTTCGGCGTCGCTGCTGCGCTCGCGATTGGCGGCGGCGGCCTGCGACTTGCGGCGCTCGGTGATGCCGATCGCCCGATCGGCGAAGGTCGAGGCCATGTTGGCGTCGTCGATCGAGGCCTTTTCCTGGCTGCGCGCGAGGTCCTCCTGCGCCATGCGGAGCGAAGCCTGCGCCTGCGCTAGTTCCTCGGGGGCCTCGGCGGTGGCGCCGACCTTGATCGCGGCGTCGACCTTGGCCTGCGCCTCCGAGATGGCCATGCGCGCGCGATCGGTTTCGCTCTGCGCCAGCGCGGGCGTTGCGACGAGCAGCGCGGCGATGCCGGCGCTGCGGAAGAGAAGTTTCGAATAGTTCATGGAACGACTCCCGGTTCCCCCCGGGATGGTGGCGCAAACAAACAGTAGCGAAACGAGGTTTCCCGTCGCAGGACCGGGCGAGCCAAATCGGCGTTCAGCCGTTCAGACCGTGCCGCCACTGCGTGATCCTGCCGATCGCTTCATCGAGCACGGCATTCTGCTTGCAGAAGGCGAAGCGGACCACATTGGTGACCGGATCCTGCGCGTAGAAGGCCGAGACCGGGATGGTCACCACGCCGGCTTCCTCGATCAATCGCTCGCAGAAGGTCACATCGTCCATCTCGATGCCCGAGGCGGGGAGATCGACCGAGAGGAAATAGGTGCCCGCGCTGGGCGGCACCGTGAAGCCTGCCGCTTCGAGCCCCGCTTTGAGCCGGTCGCGGCCGGCCTGGAAGCGGTGGCGGGCCTCCTGCACCCAGCCGTCCTGCGTCGCGAGGCCTTCGGCGACCGCCCATTGCAGGTTCGGCGGGGTGGTGAAGGTGAGGAACTGGTGCGCCTTGGCGAGCACGCGGGCGATATGCGGCGCGGCGCACATCCAGCCGACCTTCCAGCCGGTGAGCGCGAAGATCTTGCCCGCGCTGCCGATCTTGACGGTGCGCTCGCGCATGCCGGGGAAGCCGATCAGGGGGAAGTGGCGGGCGCCGTCGAAAGTGACATGTTCCCACACCTCGTCGCAGATCGCGGTGAGATCGTTCGCGACGCAGAACTCGGCGATCGCCGACAACTCCCCGGCGCTCGACATGGTCGCGGTGGGGTTCAACGGGTTGCACAGGATCAGATGGCGCGTCTTCGGCGTGAGCGCGGCCGCCAGCATCGCGGCGTCGATCCGCCAGTGCGGCGGTTCGAGCCGGACCAGCTTCGCCACACCACCGGCGCGCTCGATCAGCGGCACATAGGCGTCGTAGAGCGGCTGGAAGCAGATCACCTCGTCGCCGGGCTCGACCAGCGCCAGGATCGCCGCCGCCAGCGCTTCGGTCGCGCCCGAGGTGACGATCACTTCCTCGGCGGTGAGGTTGAGCCCTTGATGCCGGGCATAATGATCCGCTACCGCCTGCCGCAGCTCAGCCAGTCCCGGCATCGGCGGATATTGGTTCGATTTTTCGAGGATCGCGCTCGCCGCCGCCTGGAGCACCGCCTCCGGCCCGCGCCCGTCGGCGAATCCCTGGCCGAGATTGATCGCCCCCGTCTCCCGCGCGCGCGCCGACATCGCTTCGAAAATAGTGGTGCCCATAGCGGTGTAAACCGGGTTCATTGGGCGCTCATCTCGTGACGGTCATCCGCGCTCGCGAAGGGCTGATCGGTGGGGCTGTCGTAATAGAGCAAGGCGAAGGACAGGCGCTGGCACCGTGAGTCCAGTGGCACGACGCGGTGCTGGAGGTGGCCCCGCAGGCAGACGAACATGCCCGCGCGCGGCCTGAATTGCGCGACGCTCCCATCTGAGTCGCGAAGTTCGAGCGCCCCGGCTTCGCCAGCATGCGTGGTTGCATAGAAAACGCCGGTAACTGCGTTGGAATCGGCGTGCCAGGCCTGCTCGG
This sequence comes from uncultured Sphingomonas sp., assembly GCA_966251045.1. Classification (GTDB taxonomy): domain Bacteria; phylum Pseudomonadota; class Alphaproteobacteria; order Sphingomonadales; family Sphingomonadaceae; genus Sphingomonas. Next base: position 206,424 of record CBINJP010000002.1, on the reverse strand, counting down.
CCCCGATGCCGTCGAGGATGTTGAGCGTCATCGCCGAACTCACCCGGTTGGCCACATAGAGCGGCCGTCCGAAGCTTTCGCTGGCGAATGCGCGCAGCGGCCCGAGATACAATTCCCAAAGCCATCCGAGCCGCGCGCGGACGGCGGGGCCAGGGAGGATGGAGAAGATGTCGTCCTCGGGTTTCGGTGCCACGCCGGTCTGGACCGCGATCCGCTCCGGCGCCCGAGCGGCTGCCAGCACTTGCGCCAGCCAGTCTTCGGGCAACAGGCCCGCAGCCACCACGTCCAGCGCGAACCAGGGCTGGCAGGGAACGGAATGCGCGGAAGCCATGCGGCCTTCTGCACGCCAACCTTGCCCCCGTGCAACCGCCACGTTAGCGCCTCGTTGAAACCCCGAGGAACGGCCGGGATGTTAAGCCCGCGTTTACCATATGGGGACGAGAAGGATGACCATGAGCAAGCAGCCTGTCGTCGACCAGGAAGAAGCCGAGCCGGCGGAGGAACCTTCGAAGGAAGGGGAGACGATGCAGATGGTCAAGCAACTCGCGGCGGCGAAATCGCGCTGGAGCCCGACGCGCAAGCAGATCGGCGTGGGCGCGGCGATCGGTGTGGGATCGGCGGCGGTGGTCGCGGCGCTCCTCTACTGGCGCGGCAACAAGAAATAACGCTGCACCAAATCTCCTTGCCGGCGGGATCAAGGCTGGACCCGGCACGCGCATAGGGGCTCCACGTCTAGTTGGAGCCAGTGATGCGTTACCATTCCTTCCCCAAGCCAGCCCCGGCCATTGACCCGGCCATGTTTTCGGTGACACCCATGGCGGTCATGGGCCGCCACATCCTTGTCGTCGATGACGATCCGCACATCCGCGAACTGCTCGCATTCGCGCTCGGCAAGGCGGGAATGGAAGTCGAGCAGGCCGGTGACGGCGAGGAAGCGCTGGCCGCGATCGCGATGCGCGCGCCCGATCTGATGGTGCTCGACATCAACATGCCCAGGCTTGACGGGCTCGACCTGTGCCGCAAGCTGCGCGGCGGGGGCGGGCCGCACGCGAACCTGCCGATCCTGTTCCTCTCCTCGCGCGAGGACGAGATCGACCGGATCGTCGGGATCGAGATCGGCGCGGACGATTATGTCACCAAGCCGTTCAGCCCGCGCGAAGTCGCCGCCCGGGTGGGCGCGATCCTGAAGCGCGGGGCGGGGGTGGCCGAGGCCGCGCCGGGGCCCACGCTGACGCATGGCCGGCTGACGCTCGACGCCGATGGCTGGGAAGCGCGGCTCGACGGCGCGCGCGTGCCCACCACCGCGACCGAATTCCAGTTGCTCCGTCTGCTCGTCTCGGTGCCCTCCAAGGTCTTCACCCGCGACGCGATCATCGACCGGCTGCGCGGGCCCGGCTTCGCGGTGACCGACCGGACGATCGACAGCCATGTCCGCAACCTGCGCGCGAAATTCGCGGCGGCAGGATGCGCCGAGCTGATCGAGACGCGCGCGGGAGTCGGCTACCGGATCGGCAGCTGCGATTGATCGCCGGCCTCAAATCCTTCCTGAAGCGCTACTGGCCGTCGCTCAGCCTGCGCACCATCCTGTTCGGCACCTTGCTGTTCGTCGCCGCCTTGCCGGGGGTCGGCGCAGTGTTCCTGCGCGTCTACGAGAACACGCTCGTCCAGCAGACCGAGGCCGAGCTGATCGCGCAGAGCGCGGTGCTCGCCTCGGCATACCGGATCGCCTGGGGCGCGCAGCCCGAGCCGCGCGAGGCCGCGCCCGAGCCGCCTCGGATCGATCTTCAGGCCAATCCGGTGCTGTCGGCGCTGCCGCTGCCCGTAGTGGCGGGCCCGCTCGACCCGCGCTCGATCGAAGCCGCGCGCAGGATCGCGCCGATCGTCGACGATGCCGCCGCGGTGACGCTTTCCGCGACCTGGCTGCTCGACGGAAAGGGCAATATCGTCGGCGGCGGCAAGGGCGATGCGGGGTTCAGCTTTGCCGACCTGCCCGAAGTCCGCGCGGCGCAGCGCGGACATAGCGCCACGGTGTTGCGGCGGCGCGATTCGGGGGATTCGGGCAGCATCGTCGAAACGCTGAGCCTGGCGACGGTCATCCGCGTCCATCATGTCCGCCCGGTCATGGTCGACGGGCGTGTGGTGGGGATGGTGATGCTGGCGCGGTCGCCGCGCGGCATCTTCCTCGGCATCTGGCAGGACCGCGGCAAGATCGCGCTGGGGGTAGTGCTGATCTTCATGACGCTGCTGGTGCTCGCCGGGCTGCTCTCGCGCGGCATTGCCCGGCCGATCCGCGCGCTGGCGGCGGCGAGCCAGAATGTCGCGCGCGGCACGATCGACATTCCCGAGCCGCCGGTCACCGCGGCGGTCGAGATCCGCGAGCTCTATGTCAATTTCGGGCAGATGGCCGAACGGATCGAGGCGCGTGCGCGCTATCTGCGCGATTTCGCGGCGGCGGTGAGCCACGAGTTCAAGACGCCGCTGGCGGGCATCCGGGGCGCGATCGAATTGCTCGACGACCATGGCGAGGAGATGGACCCGGCCGAGCGCGCACGGTTCCTGGGCAATGCCGCCGCCGATGCCGAGCGGCTGTCGCGGCTGGTCCAGCGGCTGCTCGACATGGCGCGCGCCGACATGATGAGCGCGGGCGAGGATGCGCGCGCCGATGCCGCGGCGGTGGCGCGCGCGGTCGCGGCCGAGCGCGGCGATGCGAAAATGGCGGTGGCGGTCAGCGCCGTCCCCGGCCTTCCGCCCGCGCAGGTCTCGGCCGATGCGCTGGAAACCGTGCTGGTGACGCTCGTCGACAATAGCCGCCAGGCGGGGGCCGAACGCGTCTCGATCGTGCTGGAGGAAGGCGAGGAGCTCATCTCGATCCGCGTTTCCGATGACGGCAAGGGCATCAGCAAGGGCGACCGCGCGCGCGTGTTCCAGCCCTTCTTCACCGGCAATCGCGAGGGCGGCGGCACCGGGCTGGGCCTGCCCATCGCGCGCTCGCTGCTGGCGGCGACCGGGGGGACGATCGAGCTGGACCCCACGAAGAAGGGCGCGGCATTCCGGATTTGCCTGATCGTGGCCAGCCGGGCCGACGCACCCAAATAAAAGTCGCCTGCCCCGAAATGATCGCCTCGCTTTTTGCCTTCAACTTCAACTATGAATGGCGATCAGGGGGGTAATGGCGTGAGTAATACGGCCTCAACGCAGACCGTCGCGGAGGCGCACGCCACGCTCCGTGCCCGTGACGATATCCAGTTCGAGCTCCCGGTCGCGCCGCCGCCCAAGCCGGCACAGTCCTTCTCCTTGCCGGGGCTGGAGGCGGTTTTCTGGTTGGTCGTCGTGGCGGGCGCCGCGTTGCTCCTCGCGCTGATCGTCAGGACCATCATGGAGCGTGAGCCGCGGGGCAAGGCCGAGGAGAGCGGCGAGCATGAGATCGCGAAGTGGCGGCCCGCCGAGACCGAGGCACGCGCCTTGCTCGCCGAAGCCGATGCGATGGCCGCGGCGGGCCGCTATGACGAGGCGGCGCGGTTGCTGCTCCACCGCAGCCTCGAGGATATCGCCAAGCGCAAGCCCAGGCTGCTCCGCCCGGCGCTGACCAGCCGCGAGATCGCCCGCGCGCCGTTGCTGCCCGATGCCGTGCGCGCCGCCTTCGACGCGATGGCCGCGCCGGTCGAGCGCAGCCTGTTCGGCGGCCGCGCGCTCGATCGCACGGCCTGGGAAAGCGCGCGCGCCGCCTATGGCGATTTCGCGCTGCCGAACGCATGGGCGTGAGGGACCATATGAGCGGGGCGCCCCCCCGCAGCGCGCGGTCCAGCGCGCCGTTCAGCGTGATCGCGATCGTCGCGATGATCGTGGTGGTCGCGGTCGGCTTCGTCTCCTTCCTCGTGCTGAGCGCCTATGCCCCCGAGTGGCGCGAGACCCGCAACGGCGGCGGGCATGCCTATTCGACATCGGCGGTGGGGTTTGTCGGCGCGGTGGAGCTGGTGCGGATGACGCGCGGGGACAATTGGGTGATCCGGCGCGACGTCGAGCATTGGCGCGACGGGCTGGTGGTGCTCACCCCCGGGGCCGGGAACACCCCCGAAGAGATCAAGGCGATCCTCGACCGGCGCAGCGACAAGCCCACGCTGATCGTGATGCCCAAATATAGCGTGGCGAAGCTGCGCAGTAACCCGGCCTGGGTGCGCGCAGAGGGGGTGTGGCCCGGCTTCCTCCTCAAGCAGATGCTGAAGGGCATCGCCGAGGTCGAGTTCAGCGATCCCGAGAGCGGCGAATTGCGCAGCGTGAGCGGCCAGAGCCTGAACACGCTCGAGAGCACGCCCGACGGCAAGCCGCTGCTCGTCGGGATCGAAGGCACCGAGACCTATATCCTCGCCGATCCGGACCTGCTCAACAATCTGGGCGTGGCCAAGCGATCGGGCGCCGAGCGGGCGATGGCGCTGCTCGACAAACTGGCGCGTCCCGGCGAGCCGATCGGCTTCGACGTGACGCTCATGGGGTTCGGCAAGAACCCGAACCTGCTCAAGCTCGCCTTCGAGCCGCCCTTCCTGCCGTTGACCCTGTGCCTGTTGTTCGCGGCGCTGCTTGCCGGCTTCCATGCGATGCGGCGCTTCGGCCCGGCGGCGCATGAGGAGCGCGCGGTCGCCTTCGGCAAGCGCGCGCTGGCGGAGAATGGCGCGGCGCTGCTGCGGCTCGCGCGGCGACGGCACCGGACCGGGGAGCGCTATGCCGCGCTCACCCGTGAGGCGGTGGCGGCGGCATCGGGCGCGCCGGCATCGCTGACCGGCGCGGCGCTCGACCGCTATCTCGACAAGCTCGTGCCGGCCGGAGAGCCATTCGACAAGAATGCCGAGCCATTCTCTCAAATCGCCGCGCGCGCCGATGGCGCATCCGATACGCGCACGCTGCTGAGGGCCGCGCGCGACCTGCATCACTGGAGGAGGACCGTGACTCGTGAACATCGATGAGGTGAAGGCGCTGGGCGGCGCGATCCGCGCGGAAGTCGCCAAGGGCGTGGTGGGCCAGCAGGACGCGGTCGACCTGATGCTCGTCGCGCTGTTCGCGTCGGGGCATATCCTGCTGGAGGGGCCGCCGGGGACGGCCAAGACCTTCCTCGCGCAATGCTTCGCGCGCGCGGCGGGGCTCGATTATGGGCGCATCCAGTTCACCCCGGACCTGCTGCCGGGCGATATCCTCGGCTCGAACCTGTTCAACTTCCAGACCAGCCAGTTCACGCTGACGCGCGGGCCGATCTTCACCGAACTGCTGCTCGCCGACGAGATCAACCGCACCCCGCCCAAGACGCAGGCGGCTTTGCTCGAGGCGATGCAGGAGCGGACGGTCACGATCGACGGGGTGGATCACAAGCTCAGCGACCGCTTCATGGTGGTGGCGACGCAGAATCCGATCGAGAATCAGGGCGTCTATCCGCTGCCCGAGGCGCAGCTCGACCGCTTCCTGTTCAAATATGAGTTCGCCTATCCGACGCTGGAGCAGGAAAAGGCGATCGTCGCGGGGCATGGCAACCGCTTCGGGATGCCGACGCCCGAGCAATGGGGCGTGGAACGCGTCGCCGATGCCGCCGCGATCCGCGCCGCCGCCGATGCGGTGTCGCAGAACCGCATCGCCGACGAGGTGGTCGACTATGTCGTGCGGCTGATCCGCGCGACGCGCAGCACCGGCGATCTCCAGACCGGCGCGAGCCCGCGCGCGGCGGCGACGCTGGCGGCGGCGGCGCGTGCGCGGGCGGCGCTCGACGGGCGCGATTTCGTACTGCCCGACGATGTGAAGGCGCTCGCTCCCGCGGCGCTGCGCCACCGTGTGGTGCTGTCGCCCGCGGCCGAGATCGACGGCAAGCCGGTCGATACGATCATCGCGCAGCTGATCGAGCAGACCGAGGCGCCGCGTTGATCTATCCCACTCCCAGAGGCGTGCTGCTGATGGCCGCGGGGGCGCCGCTGGCGCTGCTCGTCGGCGTGTTCGCGCCCGCCTACTGGTTCGCGGGGCTGGCGTGGATCCCGGCGGTGCTCGCGCTGCTGGTGCTCGACTGGATGGCAGCGCCGCTCGCGCCGAAGTTCGCGGTGGCGGCGCCGGGCGCGGTCGAGGTCGGCGCGTCGCTGATCGTCGCGGTCGAGATCGATGTGAAGCGCGAGGTCCCGCACGGGCTCGAGCTGGCGATCGGGACGGGGCCGAAGCTGCGGCCGGCGGCCGACAACCGGATGCAGGTGGGGCGCGGGGAATTCCGCCCCTCGCTGGCGTTCAGGGCGGTGCGGCGCGGCGCCGATGCGGTCGAGCGCCTCTGGGCGCGCTGGCCGGGGCCGATGGGGCTGGTGTGGCGGATGCGAAGCTATGAGGTGGGTCAGGAAGTGCTGATCACCCCCAATATCCGCCAGGTGCGCGACGACGCGCAATTGCTGCTGCGCGATGCGCAGATGGGCGAGCGATCGCGGATCGATCGCGGCGAGGGCAGCGAGTTCGAGGCGCTCACCGAATGGCAGAGCGGGATGGAGCGCCGCGACATCGACTGGCGCCAGAGCGCGCGGCACATGCAATTGCTCGCGCGCGAGCACCGGATCGAGCGCAACAACCAGATCGTGTTCGCGATCGATTCGGGCCGGGTGATGTGCGAGCCGGTCGCGGGGCTGCCGCGTGTCGACCGGGCGATCTCGGCGGCGTTGCTCTCGGCCTATACCGCGCTCAAGCTGGGGGACCGGGTCTCGGTCTTCGGTTTCGATTCGCGGCCGCGGATCGCCTCGGGGCTGGTTTCGGGGATGCGCGCCTTTCCGCTGATGCAGCGCTTCGCCGCCAGGCTCGACTACAGCACTGCCGAGACCAACTACACGCTCGCGCTGGCGACGCTGGCGGGGAGCCTCACGCGGCGCTCGCTGGTGGTGGTCTTCACCGAATTCACCGACCAGACCGGCGCCGAGCTGATGCTGCGCGCTGCGGCCAGCCTGGTGGGCAAGCATCTGGTGCTGTTCGTCGTCCTGGTCGACGAAGAGCTGGAGGGGCTGGCGGCCGCCGAGCCCGTGACGATCGATGATGTCTCGCGCGCGGTGACCGCGGCGGCGCTGCTGCGCGAGCGGCGGCTGGTGATCTCGCGGCTGCGCCATATCGGCATCCATGTCATCGAAGCGCGCCACGACGCGGTCGGCCCCACGCTGGTCCGCCATTATCTCGATCTCAAGCGGAGGAACCTGCTGTGAGCGGGATCGACATCGCATCCGGGCTGAACCTCAACAGCAGCCGTTTCCGCGAGGCGCGGTCGGGCGATTGGGACCGGCTGGAGGATCTGCTCAACCGGATCGAGAAGGGCCGGGCGGGCACGCTTTCGGACGAGGATCTGTTCGAGCTTCCGGTGCTGTACCGCGCGACTCTCTCCTCGCTGTCGGTCGCGCGCGAGACTTCGCTCGACGCCGATCTGGTCGGCTATCTCGAATCGCTTTCGACCCGGGCCTATTTCCTGCTCTACGGCGTCCATTCCCCGCTGTGGCGGCGGCTTGTGACCTTCCTCTCCGACGAGCTTCCCGCGGCGGTGCGCGGGCTGTGGCGCGAGACATTGGTGTCGCTGGCGGTCACGATCGTCGGCGCGGTCGCGGCCTATGCGATGGTCCGCAGCGATCCCAGCTGGTATTATGCGTTCGTCTCGAGCGACATGGCCGGGGGCCGCGACCCTTCCGCGCCGGTGGAGCTGCTGAAGGATTCGCTCCATCACACGTCGGACAGCAACCGGGGGCTTGGCGCCTTTTCGGCCTATCTGTTCGTGAACAATGCGGGAGTCTCGCTGTTCGCCTTCGCATTGGGCTTCATGTTCGCGGTGCCGACGGTGCTGCTGCTGACCTATAACGGCCTGATGCTGGGGGCGATGTTCGCGGTGTTCGTGCCCAAGGGGCTGGGCTGGGAATTCGCCGCCTGGCTGTCGATCCACGGCACGACCGAGCTGTTCGCGATCGTCCTCGCTGGCGCGGCGGGGATGCGGATCGGCATGGCGACCGCCTTTCCGGGCCGGCAGGCGCGGCTCGCTTCGGCGGTGGCGGCGGGACGCAACGCAGGCTTCGTGATGCTCGGCGTGGTGACGATGCTGGTGATCGCGGGGGTGCTCGAAGGAGTCGGCCGCCAGATCGTCGACAATGCGGGCAGCCGCGCGCTGATTGGCGGCGCGGCTTTGGTCTTCTGGCTGGTCTATTTCTACCTCAAGCCGGCCCAGCCGCGCGGGAAGCCCAGGCCGTGAGCGACCGGGACCGCCTGCAGCGCGAATTCGTGACGTCCGAGGGGATCGACCTGCGCCTCGTGCTGGGGAGCACGGGCGAGCGCGCGACCGCATTCATCATCGATTGCGCGATCATCGTGGCGGGGCTGATCCTGTTCACGATCCTCGCCATTTTCGCTTTCGGCGCCGGCGGTGAAGCCGCGGCGGAGGCGGTGTTCATCATCTGGCTGGTGGGCAGCTTCCTGGTGCGGATCGGCTATTTCACTGCCTTCGAGCTGGGGATGCGTGCGGCGACCCCGGGCAAAAGGCTGATGAAGCTGCGCGTGGTCGCGCGCGACGGCGGGCGGCTGACCGGCGAGGCGGTGGTGGCGCGCAACGCAATGCGCGAACTCGAATTCTTCCTGCCGCTTACTGCGCTGCTTTCCTATGGCGATGGCTGGCTGATCTGGCTGGCGGGGCTGGGAGTCGCGGGCACGTTCCTGCTTTTCCCGCTGTTCAATCGCGACAATCTGCGCGTCGGTGACCTGCTTGCGGGCACCTGGGTGGTGCGCCAGCCGCGCCGCCAGCTGGGGGACCAGGTCGGCCAGCTCAGGCGCGGCGCCGCCGACTTCATCTTCACCGAGGCCCAGCTCGACGCCTATGGCGAGTTCGAGCTGCAGAAGCTGGAGGAAGTGCTGCGCCGCGAGGATTATGCCTCGCTGGTCGTGGTGTCGCAGGCGATCCGGCGGCGGATCGAGTGGACCGGGGGCGGGGACGAGATGGAGTTCCTGCGCGCCTATTACACTGCGCTCTGCCTGCGCCTCGAACGCAACATGCTGTTCGGCAAGAGGCGCGCGGACAAGCACGCCAGGGTCTGAATCAGCGGCGGCCGCGCACCGTCAGGATCAGCAGTGCGCCGCAGGCGGTGAGCGCGGCGGCGGTCAGCAGCGCGGCGTCGAAATCATGGGGCGTTGCCAACCACCAGGTCAGCGCCGGGCCCACCAGTTGCGGCAGCGTGTTGGTAAGGTTGAGCAGCCCGAGATCGCGTCCGCGGCGGCGGGGATTGGGGAGCAGCTGCATCGCGAAGCCGGCATGCAGCGCGAGGAAGATCGACCATCCGCACGAATAGGTCGCGAAGGCGATGGCCGCCTGCGTCCAGCTCTGCGCCAGCGCCATGCAGACCAGCCCGAGCGCCGCCACCGAGGCGGCCGCGAGCAGGAAGGGCTTGCCGCGCCCGATCCGGTCCGACCATCGCCCCACCGGCACTGCGATCACCACCGGCAGCAGGTGCGACAGCAGCAGCAGCGGCGCGACCATCGCCGCCACTCTCCCGCGCGCCGCCGGGGGCGAGACGCTCTCGAAATAATAGACCAGATAGACCGACAGGATCGCCCCGGCGACCTGGGCGAGGAAACGCGCGCTCCACGCGATCACCAGGTCGCGGCGCAGCACCTGCGCCACCGCCGCGCTCTTCGGCGCATCGGCAGCGGGCACTGCGCGGCTCGCGAGCAGGGGCGAGATGCAGACGATCACCGCCAGCGTCACGATCGCCAACCGGCTTCCCTCGCTCAGCGGCCAGGCCATGATCAGCGTCGATACCGCCGCGCCGAAGGGCGGACCGAGCGCGAGCAGGCCGCCGGCGGTGCGCTTGTGCGAATCCGGGATCTCGTCCGCCATGATCGCGAACATCGGGCCCAGCAGCGCGTTCACCGCGAACTGAAAGAAGGCGATCGAAAGGACGATGGCGAGCGGAGTCGTGGCGAGCGCCACCAGCGCATAGGCGAGCGCGGTGAGCGCAAGCCCGAAGGCGACGCCGGGCCGCCGCCCGATGCCGCGATCAACGGCAAGGTCGCTCAGCCAGCCGAACAGCAGGTTCGAGCCGCTCGCCGCCAGCGCCCCCGCGAGCACCGCGGCGGTGAGCACGTTCATCCGGGCGTCGCCCGCGATCGCCTCGACCTTGATCGGGAGCAGCAGCGAGAGCAAAGGCAGGAACGCCACCATGCCCCCCGCATTGGCGAGCGCGTTGCGCAGCAGGAAACCGGTTACGCGACCGGGCTGTGCGTTCGCCGCGCTGCCCATGCTGATCTCCTCCCACCCCGGAGCGTCTGACGCGCCCCTGGTTCCGACGCTAGGGCTTCATCGTCGCGCCGTCGAGGCTGGTCTCGAATAGCATCGAACGATCCGCCGCATCGCGGCCGATGGCGACGCTGTAGCGGCCCGGCGCGATGCGCCAGCCGGGCAGCTTCACGTCATAATCGGCGAGGATGCGCGGTTCGGCGCTCAGAGTGACGCGGCGGGTCTCGCCGGGGTTGAGGGTCACCCGCTGGAAGCCCGCGAGCCGCATCGGAGCGCCCGATCCGGTGCGCGTGGCGTAAAGCTGCGGCACGTCCGCGCCCGCGCGTGCGCCGGTGTTGGTGACGTCGAAGATGACGGTCAGCCGCTTGCCGCCGGCGACGCGGACGTTGCGATAGGCGAAACGCGTGTAGCTGAGCCCATGGCCGAAGGCGAAGAGCGGCTTGAGGCCCTGCTTCTCGTACCAGCGATAGCCGACATTGCTGCCTTCCTGATAGGTCACCGGGAAGCTCTGGAGCGGGAAATTGCCGCCCGCGCCGGGATCGGCGGCGGCCTGCGCCTCGCCCGCCGTCATCGTGTCGCGGCCGACCGGATAGGGGCGCGGCGGCTGCGACGTCGTGGCGGGGAAGGTGATCGGCAGCCGGCCCGAGGGATTGACCCTGCCGGTGAGGAGATTGGCGATCGCCTCGCCGCCGCGCTGGCCGGGATACCAGGCCTGGAGCACCGCCGGGACTTTCGCGATCCATGACATCAGCACCGGGCCGCCGGTTTCGAGCACCGCGACCGTCCGAGGCTGCACCGCCGCCACCGCGGCGATCAGCGCGTCCTGATGGTTGGGCAGGCGCAGGTCGGGCACGTCGTCGGCCTCGGTGGTCCATTGCGTCGCGAAGATGATGACGAGGTCGGCATTGCGGGCCGCCTCCACCGTCGCATTGAGGTTGAGCCCGTTGGTGAAGCCGATCTCCGCCTCGGGCAACGCCTTGCGCAGCGCTTCGAGCGGGGAGGAGGCGTGATAGGTGATCCGCGCGAAGCTCGCCGATCCGCCGGTCGACAGCGGAATCTCGATCGGCGCGCCGCCGACTCCGCGCACCTGGCTCGATCCGCCGCCTGACAGCACGCCGACATCGGCGCCGCCGCCGATGACGAGGATATTCCTCGCGGTGGCGGCGATGGGAAGGACATCGCCGTCATTCTTGAGCAGCACCATTCCCGCCTCGGCCGCGCCCTGCGCGACCAGCGCGTGCGCGGTATAATCGGGGGTCTCAGCCTTTTCGGGCATCGGCGTGTCGTACGCGCCGGTCATGATCAGGCCGGTCAGATAGCGCACCACCATATCGTCGAGCCGCGCCATCGGGATCTGGCCCGATTCGATCGCGGGCTTGAGCGCTTCGGGCGAGAAAAAGAGCGCCTTGTCGAGTTCCTGCCCCGATTGCTGGTCGAGACCCGCATTGGCGGCCTTGGCGGTCGAATGGACGCCGCCCCAGTCGCTCATCACCCAGCCCTGATAGCCCCAATCGCCCTTGAGCACGCGATTGAGCAGAAAGTCGTTCTCGCACGCCCAGTCGCCATTGACCTTGTTGTAGGCGCACATGACCGATCCGGGCTGGCCCTTCTCGATCGCGATCTGGAAGGCGAGCAGGTCCGATTCGCGCAAGGCCGCTTCGCCGATCCGCGCGTCGAGCACCATGCGGCCCGTCTCCTGCGCGTTGAGCGCGAAGTGCTTGACCGTCGAGACGATGCGGTTGGACTGGACTCCGGCGATATGCGCGCCCGCCATCTCGCCCGCGAGCAGGGGATCCTCACCCAGATATTCGAAATTGCGCCCGTTCCACGGATCGCGCGTCAGGTTGACGCCGCCCGCGAGCAGCACGTTGAAGCGCTTCGACCGCGCCTCGCTGCCGATCATCTCGCCGCCCGTGCGGGCGATCTCGGGATCGAAGCTGGCGGCGGTGGCGAGGCTGGAGGGGAGGGCGGTGGCGACATCGCCCTTACGCTGCTCGACCTGGTTGGCGACCCCGAGCGACGCATCCGATTCGCGCACCAGCGGCACGCCGAGCCGGGGGATGCCGTCGATATGGCCGGCCGCCATGACCAGCTCGGTCTGAGTCTTGCCTGCGGCCATGGGCGGGAACAGGCCGTGGACCAGCACGATCTTCTCGTCGAGCGTCATCCTGGCGGCGATAGCCTGGGCGCGCGCACGGGCGTCCTGAGCGGCCGGCGGGCGAGAAATTTGCACCGTCGCGGTGGCGCCAAATGATATCGCTACCACCGAAGCGCCCGCGACTGCCGCGGCGAACATCATCCTGTACTTCATCGTCCCTCTCCAGCGGCATTTTTCGTGCTGACCGTGCGTCGAATCGCGCACGATTCAAACAAAGCAGATTATGGGAACGTTCTCAATGAGAGCGTTCACAATGTGAGCGCTAACATGGTTGAAGGACGCAAAACCCCCGATTCCTGCGCTTGACAACGTTAGACAGGAGGCGCAGGTGAACGTTCTCAACGAGCGCGGCAAGCAAGCCACTCCGCGCCGCTTAGGGAGGGAATCGGATGCGCAGATACAGGGCTCGCTCTTTTTCGAAATTGATTGTGGGGGCGTCGATTCTCGCGCTCGCCATTCCCGGCGCGGCGATGGCGCAGGACACCGACGAAGAGCCGGAAATCATCGTCACCGGCATCCGGGCATCGCTCGCGCAATCGGTCGAACTGAAGCGCAATTCGAATGGCGTCGTCGATTCGATCAACGCCGAGGATATCGGCAAATTCCCCGACACGAACCTGGCCGAATCGCTGCAGCGCATTCCCGGCGTGTCGATCGACCGTTCGAACGGCGAAGGTTCGTTCGTCACGGTCCGCGGCTTCGGCGCCGAATTCAACCTGGTGACGCTCAACGGCCGCCAGATGCCGACCTCGTCGCTCGGCGACGGCGGCAGCGCGCCCTCGACGCGCTCGTTCGATTTCGGCAATCTCGCTTCCGAAGGCATCGCCGCGGTCGAGGTCTACAAGACCGGCCGCGCCGCGATCCCCTCGGGCGGCATCGGCTCGTCGATCAACATCCGTACCCCGCGTCCGCTCGACCGTCCGGGTCTGCATGGCAGCGTCGCCGTCAAGGCGGTGATGGACACGTCGATGAACGGCGATCAGGAAATCACGCCCGAAGTCTCGGGTATCGTCAGCACCACCTTTGGCGGCGATACGGTCGGCATCCTGCTTTCGGGCTCCTACCAGAAGCGCAAGGCGAGCACGAACCAGGCCAATGTCGGCTGGCGCGACGGCTATCTGGGCAACGAGAATAACTGGGGCTCGCTGGCGATGGCGCCCGATCCCCGCGCGGCGAACATCACCAATCGCCCCGACGCGACCGACGTCTATCAGGTGGCGCAGAATGCGTCGTACGACCTCAATGACATCGACCGCGAGCGGATCAACGGCCAGGCGGTGCTGCAGATCCGTCCCTCGGACAATCTGACCGCGACGGTCGATTTCACCTATTCGCGCAACACGGTCGAAGTCCGCAACAGCAATGTCGGCGTCTGGTTCAACCATAACGACACGCTGAGCAGCTGGACCGACGGCCCCGTCGCCGGCCCGATCTTCTACACCGAGCGCTTCGGCGCGGGCGAGCGCAAGGACCTGTCCTATTCGGGCGGACTGACCGCCAACCGGAGCGAGAATTTCTCGATCGGCGGCAATATCCAGTGGAGCCCGTTCGACAGCTTCACCATCACCGCCGATGGCCATCGCTCGACCGCTGAATCGCAGCCGGTCAACGCCTATGGCAGCTCGATGTCGGTCGGCAACGCGATCTTCGGCGTCGCCAGCCAGACGATCAATTTCGACCATTACCTGCCGGTGATCTCGTACACGATGCATCCCGGCATCGATCCGCTGAACACCGCGCTGATCACCCCGACGGGCAACGCCTTCCGCACTGCCTATTTCAAGGACGGGATCAACCAGGGGCAGCTCAGCGCGCGCTATGACGGGGAAGGGCTGTTCGACAGCCTCGACTTCGGCGTCTCTTATACCGAGAACAACGTCCGTTCGGCCTTCGGCGTCATCCAGAACGACACCTGGGGCGGCGCGGGCCCGGCCTCGGACATTCCCGACGACATCTTCACGCTCGAGACGCTGCCCGACAAGTTCGGCAGCATCGCGCAGACGGGGATGATCCAGAGCTTCTACACCTTCGATTTCGAGCGGATGGTGCAGATCATCGACTCGAAATACGGAACGTGCGGCGGCGACAACAACTGCATCGCGCCGTTCACCACCGACCGGCGCATCCTGGAGAAGACCTGGGCGCCTTATATCCAGCTGAGCAGCACCTTCTCGCTGTTCCAGCGGGACGCGCACCTCACCGCCGGGCTGCGCTTCGAGAGCACCAGCATCGATTCGAGCGCGCTGGTTCCGGTGCCGAACGGTACGCGCTGGGTGGGCGACAACGAGTTCAACATCATCCAGTCGGGCAACAGCGCCTTCACGACCTTCACCGGCAAATATGACAATTGGCTGCCGGCGATCGACATCGACATCGAACCGGTCGAGGACGTGAAGCTCCGCGCATCGTACAGCCATTCGATGACCCGGCCCGACTATGCGAACATGCAGGGCGGCCGCACGGTGGACCAGCTGTTCCGCGTCGGCGGAGGCACCGGCCTCCAGGGCAATCCCGGACTGCTGCCGTACAAGTCGGTGAACATCGATGTGGCGGCCGAATGGTATTACGCGAAGGACAGCTACATCTCCGTCGGCTTCTTCAACAAGGACGTCGAGAATTTCATCTCGACCAGCCGCTTCGACACCCAGGCGTTCGGGCTGCGCACGCCGGTCGGGGGTCCGCGCTACAATGCGGCGCTCGCGGCGCTGGGGCAGAACGCCTCGGCCGGCCAGATCCGCCAGTATATCTTCTGCAATTATACGAGCACGACCACGATCACGGGCGGCACGGCCTGCGGCGGCAATGCGGTCGGCTCGATCAACACCGCGGCCGACGATCCGCTGCTGAACTTCCAGATCACCTCGCCGGTGAACTCGGCGCAGACCGCGAACCTCTACGGGTTCGAGTTCGCGGTGCAGCACAACTTCTGGAACACCGGCTTCGGCGTGATCCTGAACTACACGATCGTCCGCGGCGACGCGACGTTCGACAACACCAAGCCCTCGACCGTGACGCAGTTCGCGCTGACGGGCCTGTCGGACAGCGCCAACGCGGTGCTCTTCTATGACAAGAACGGGATCCAGGCGCGTGTCGCGTATAACTGGCGGGACAAGTTCCTCGCCGGCGCGGGCCTCAATCCCTTCTACGTGGAAGCCTATGGGCAGTTCGACGCGAGCGCGAGCTACGAGTTCACCCCGGGCCTCACTGTCTTCGTCGAGGGGATCAACCTGACCGGTGAAAGCCGGCGCGGTCATCTTCGCTCCGAGCGCAACGCCGCCTTCGCCTCCCCAGGCTATGCGCGTTACTCCGGAGGGTTCCGCTTCACCTTCTAGTCGCGAGGGTGAATGCGGAGAAGGGAAAGTCACCCTCGCAAGAGGGTGACTTTTTCGCTTCATGGCCGGTAGAACCGGCTGCGTAGGGAAGGGGCCGGTTTGGACAGGTCAGTCACCAGAGTCGTGATCGTCGGCGGGGGTACCGCCGGGTGGCTCGCGGCCTGCCTGATCGCCGCGCGCGCGCCCGCGCTTTCGGTGACGCTGATCGAATCTCCGGACATTCCGACGATCGGCGTGGGCGAGGGCACCTGGCCGACGATGCGCCGGACGCTCGAGCGGATCGGGATCGCGGAGGCGGATTTCCTGCGCGACTGCGATGCCTCGTTCAAGCAGGGCTCGCGCTTCATCGGCTGGCGCACCGGCGCGGCGGACGACGCCTATTACCACCCCTTCACGCCACCCGCCGAGGGCGCCCCGCGCGACCTGCTCGACGCCTGGGCGCGTGAAGCCGCGGGCCGGCGCTTCGCCGAGACGGTGAGCGCGCAGCCGCGCGTTTGCGGGCTCGGTCTGGCGCCGCGCCAGCGGGCGATGCCCGATTATGCCGGCGCGCTGAACTATGCCTATCACCTCGATGCCGGGAAGCTCGCCGCGATGCTCGCGCGGCACGGGGTGGAACGGCTCGGCGTGCGCCATGTCCGCGACACGGTGACGTCGGTCGAGATGGACGGTGATGATGTCGCCGCGGTTCGCACGCGCGAGAATGGCGCGGTCGAGGGCGACCTCTTCCTCGATTGCACTGGCCATGCCGCGATGCTGATTGGCGAGCGCTACGGCGTGCCCTTCATCGACCGCAGCGACATATTGTTCAACGACCGCGCGCTCGCGGTGCAGCTTCCGGTCGCGGCGGACAGCCCGATCGCCTCGCAGACCGATGCCACCGCGCACGAGGCGGGCTGGATCTGGGATATCGGCCTGCCGACGCGGCGCGGAGTCGGGTGCGTCTATTCCTCGGCGCATATCGGCGACGACGCCGCCGAGGCGCGGCTGCGCGCCTATCTGGGCGGAGCCGATATTGCGCCGCGCAAGCTCAGCTTCCGCTCGGGGCATCGCGAGCGGTTCTGGGAGCGCAATTGCCTCGCCATCGGGCTTTCGGCGGGGTTCCTCGAACCGCTCGAAGCCTCGGCGATCGTGCTGATCGAGCTCTCGCTGGAGGCGCTGCTGGAGAATTTCCCGGCGACGCGCGGTTCAATGGACGTCCACGCCCAGCGCTTCAACGCGCTGTTCCGCTATCGCTGGGACCGGATCGTCGAGTTCCTCAAGCTCCATTATGTGCTGAGCGAGCGCGATGAGCCCTATTGGCGCGACCATCGCGATCCCGCGAGCCTTCCTCCGCGGCTGAGCGAATTGCTGGCGCTGTGGCGGCATCAGCCGCCCTCGCACTGGGACTTGCCGATGGTCGACGAGATCTTCCCGGCCGCGAGCTACCAATATGTGCTGTACGGCATGGGCTTCGCGCCGCCGGCGGCGCACGCGGTGCGGAGCGATGCCGGGCCATCGCTGGCCCAGGTCGAGCAGCGCGCGCGGGCGCTCGCATCGAGCCTGCCCACCAACCGCGCCTATCTTGACGCCCTTGGGGTTGGCCTTAGTCCCGCGAGAGAAAGCATCCCATGACCGATCACGCCCTCCTGACTGCCGAGGCCCATGCCGAGCTGCGTATCCGCGAGGAGCGGGGGGCAGGGCTGGGCGACGCGGTGATGTGCTGCGTGACCTTTCCCGACGAGTTCCGCCGCGTCGCCGCCGAATATCCGATCCTGTTCCGCCTCAATGCCGAGCGCACCGCCTTCACCGCGCTGGCGATGTTCGGCTTCACCGATGGCGAGAACCTGTTCCTCGAGGGCGACCGCTGGGACGCCGACTATGTGCCGCTGGCGATCGACATCCAGCCTTTCCTGATCGGCGGCGCCAACGCGGCGGGCGAGAAGCAGGTCCATATTGATATGGAAAGCCCCCGCATCGGCGCGGGCGAGGGCGTGCGGCTGTTTGACGAGGATGCCCGGCCGACCCCCTATCTGGAGGATGTGGCCGGCAAGCTGGGCGCGCTCGACGAGAGCTTTCACCGGGCGCCGGATTTCTTCGCCATGGTGACGCGCCACGAACTGCTCGAACCGCTGACGCTCGAGATCACGCTCGACGATGGCTCGATCAACCGGCTCGTCGGCTTCCACACAGTCGACGAGGCGAAGCTCCGTGCGCTCGACGCCACCGCGCTGGGCGAACTCCATGCGGCGGGGCATCTGATGCCCTTGTTCATGGCGGTGGCGTCGGTGGGCAAGCTCTCCGCGCTGGTCGCGCGCAAGAACCGGCGGAGCCGCAATGGCTGAGGCCGATCCGGGCATCCTGTCGGGCGTGGCGGCGATCCCCGAACTGGCGGTGACCGGTGCCGCCGATCTCGACGCGAAGCTGCGTGCGGCGACGGGCCCGTTCGTGGTGCGCGGGCTGGCGGGAGACTGGCCGCTGGTCGCGGCAGGTCGGCAGTCCGCGAAGGCGGCGCGCGATTACCTGCTTCGCCATGTCCGCGACACGGCCTTCACCGCCTCGGTCGGCGCGCCGGGCAGCGACGGGCGGCTCTTCTACGACGACGCGATGGGGATGAATTTCCGCACGGTCACCGCGAAACTCCCCCAGATCTTCGCCGAGATCGACAAGGACGAGGGGCGGGCGGACGCGCATCCGGTCTATCTCGGCTCGATCGACATGCACCAGTTCTTCGACGGGCTGCACGAAGCGAACCATGTCGATCTCGGCGAGCGCACGCCCCTGGCCAGCATCTGGATCGGCACCCCGACCCGGATCGCCGCGCATAACGACTTTCCGGACAATCTGGCCGTGGTCGCGGGCGGACGGCGGCGCTTCACGCTGTTCCCGCCCGATCAGTTCCGGAACCTCTATCTGGGTCCCGTCGACAACACGCCGGCGGGCCGGGCGGTCAGCATGGTCGATTTCCACAATCCCGATTTCGATGCGCATCCGCGCTTCCGCGAGGCGCTTGGCGTCGCGCTCACCGCCGAACTCGGCCCCGGCGACGCGATCCATATCCCCTCCATGTGGTGGCACCATGTCGAGGGACTCGATCCCTTCAACATCCTCGTCAATTACTGGTGGCGCGATACACCGCGCTGGCTGGGCCAGCCGCAGGATGCGCTCAACCTCGCGATGATGGCGATCCGCGACTTGCCGCCGCAAGAGAAGGCGCATTGGCGCGCGCTGTTCGACTACTATGTCTTCGAGAACGGACCCGAAGTGACCGACCATATTCCCGAGCATGGCCGCTCGATCCTGGCACCGCTCACCCCCGAGAGCGCCGGCCGCATCCGCGCCTTCCTGCTGCGGCAGCTCAGCCGGTGAAGCGCCAAGACAACAGACTCCGGCGCATCGTGGTCGCGGGCGGCGGCACTGCGGGCTGGATGGCGGCGGCAGCGCTGGCGCGGACTATGGGGAACGCCATCGAGCTGACGCTGGTGGAGAGCGACGCGATCGGGACGATCGGGGTGGGCGAGTCCACCATCCCGCCGCTCGTTGCCTACAACCGTCTGCTGGGGATCAATGAGGCCGAGTTCATGGCCGCCACTCAGGCGACCTTCAAGCTCGGTATTCTGTTCGACGATTGGAAGGATATCGGCACCCGCTATTTCCACAGCTTCGGGATGACCGGCAAGGATCACTGGTCGGCGGGCTTCCAGCATTTCTGGCTCAACGGCCGCGCGCGCGGACACACCGGGAGCTATGACGATTATTGCCTCGAGCTGGTCGCGGCGATGCAGGGCAGGTTCGCGCATCTGCCCGAGGACCGGATGAACTATGCGTACCAGCTCGATTCCGGGCTGTACGCCAAGTTTCTGCGCGCGATGGCCGAGGCGGATGGCACCAAGCGCGTCGAGGGCAAGATCGCGCAGGTCGCGCTGAATGGTGAGAGCGGCGACATCGCCTCGCTCACCCTCGACAACGGCACGGTGATCGAGGGCGACCTGTTCCTCGACTGCACGGGCTTCCGCGCGCTGCTGATCGAGCAGAATCTTCATGCCGGGTTCGACGACTGGACTCACTGGCTGCCCTGCGACAGCGCCATCGCCATCCAGACCGCCAGCATCGGCCCGCCGGTGCCCTATACCCGCGCGATGGCGCACGATGCCGGGTGGCAGTGGCGCATCCCGCTTCAGCACCGCGTGGGCAACGGCATCGTCTATTGCAGCCGCTATCTGGATCACGACACCGCGCTCGAACGGCTGCTCGGCAATATCGAGGGCGAGCCTTTGGTCCAGCCCAACAAACTCCGCTTCGTCACCGGGGTGCGGCGCAAGCAATGGCACCGCAACTGCATCGCCATCGGCCTGTCGGGCGGGTTCATGGAGCCGCTCGAATCCACCTCGATCCACCTGATCCAGCGCGCGGTGCTACGGCTGATCCGGATGATGCCGCTCGGCGAGATCTCCAGCCGCGACATCGCCGAATTCAACGATCAACAACTCCAGGACACACTGCAGATACGTGATTTCCTGATCCTCCATTACAAGGCCACCGAGCGCGGGGATTCTCCCTTCTGGCGCCAGTGCCGCGAGATGGAGATTCCCGATAGCCTCGAGCAGAAGATCGAACTGTTCCGCGAAACCGGCCGGGTCTTCCGCCGCAACGAGGAATTGTTCGCCGAAAATAGCTGGGTGCAGGTGATGATGGGGCAGGGGATCATGCCGCGCGCCTGGCATCCGATCGCCGAAAAGCTGCCCGACGAGGAATTAAATCGTTTCCTTGCCGGCATCCGTGACAACGTTGCCCGGACTGTGGCAGGGCTTCCCGAGCACGGCGCCTATGTCGCGCGCTATTGTGGGACGCCGAACTGATCGTGGCAAAACGCCGCCAATCCGTGACGATCAAGCATGTCGCAGCCGATGCCGGCGTGTCGCTGCAGACGGTCAGCCGCGTGATCAACAACGAGCCCAATGTCCGGCCGGAGATGGCGAAGAAGGTCCAGGCCTCGGTCAAGAAGCTCGGCTACGTCCCCTCCATCGCGGCGCAGCGGATGGGCGGATCGCGATCCTATATCATCATGGCGCTCAACGACCGCGAGCGCACCATCGCCGGGTGGCGGAGCCAGGAGGGCACCGACTGGGTCGATCAGATGATGCTCGGCGGGATGCTCAAATGCGCCGAGCATGGCTATCGCATGATCATCGAGCTGGTCGACACGCATAGCGACCATATCGAGCGCGAGCTGCGCGCGGCGATCGCGGCGGTCCAGCCCGATGGGGTGATCCTGACCCCGCCTCACTCGCAGAACCCGATGATCATCGACCTGCTCGCGGAGATGAAGATCAGCTTTTCGCGGATCGGATCGCTGACGCCGGGCCCTGGCTTCCTGCTGACGATGGGCGACGACCGCGCGGCACGGCTGGCGACCGAGCATTTCGCCGGGCTGGGGCACCGCCGGATCGGTTTCATCGCGGGCTCCGACGAATATGAGCTGAGCAAATGGCGCGTCGATGGCTGGCGCGCGGCGATGAAGGCGGCGCGGCTGCCGACCGAGGGCCTGCTGGCGGAGGGCGACTTCAGCTACGCCTCGGGCCGCGCGGCGGCGATCCAGCTGCTCGAGGGCGAGGATCCCGCGACCGCGATCGTCGCGTGCAACGACCAGATGGCGCTCGCCACGATGGAGGTGGCGCGCGAGCGGCGGCTGAGCATCCCCGGCGACCTCTCGCTGATCAGCTTCGACGATACGCCGATCGTTCATTTCACCCATCCGCCGCTGGCCGCGGTCAGCCAGCCGATCGCGGCCACGGTTGCCAGGGCGGTCGAGCTGATCATCGACGAGCAGGCCGGGCGCGACGTGCCCGCAGAGCCCGTGGTGGTCCAGCCGAGCCTCGTCCTGCGAGGCTCCACGGCGCCGCCCAAGCAGTAGCGGGCGGCGCCGGGACCCGTTCTATCCCGCGCGGGGATGGACGATCAGCTCGACGCGCCGGTTGGCCGCGCGTCCCTCGACGGTCGTATTGGACGCCACCGGCTGAGACTCGCCCATCGCCTCGACCACCAGCCGAGACGGATCGACGCCGCGCGCGACGAGGAAATCGGCGACGCTGCGCCCGCGCCGCTCCGACAGGCCCAGATTATAGGCTTCGGAGCCGACCGCATCGGTATGCCCGATAATTTCGACATCGGTGCCCGGATAGGCGAGCAACGTCTCGACAAAGTCGTTGAGAACGCCATGGAAGCGTGGGCGGATATCGGCCCGGTCGAAGGCGAAGGTCACGTCGGCGGGAAGCATGATGAAGAGCGCGTCGCCGCGGCGCTCGACCGTGGCGCCGGTATCCCGCAGCGTCACTTCGATGTCCGCATATTGGCGGTCCATATAGCCGTCGACATAGCGCGATTCGACGAACACCGCGCTCGGCCCGTAATAATAGCCGCTGCTGTAAGCCGGATAGCGGCTGACATAGACGCTCGGGCGCGCGGGGGCGGGAACGACGACCGGCGGCACGAACACCTGCACGCCGGCGCTGGTGGGGGCGACGCGCCGCATGCCCCGCCGATCGGCGGCGACGGCGCCGCGGGTGCGCAGCATCCGCTGATCGAGCGACAAATAGCTGTCGGCCTCGGCGCGGCGCGACAGGATCGGGCGCTCGCCGATGCGTGCCGCGCTGTCGAGCGTGTTGCCGCGCCGCGCGCGGGGGGTGGACCGCTGGCGGTCGATGCGCGGCGTATCGGGAAGCCGCACGGTCGAATCGAGCCTGCCGCCCAGCGTTCCCCCGATGGTGCCGCCAAGCCCGCCGCCCAGCGGTCCGCCGCCGCCCAGGATCTGCGCCGAAGCCGGTGTGGCGATGGCGATCGCGGCGGCGGCGGTGCTCAGCAGGAATCTGTTCATTCTGGTTCTCCCTCGATGTCCTTCATCAGGAGAACGGATGCGACGCGGGATTTAATCCGCCGGGACCGGAGAGAGCGACTTCGAACCCGTCAGGGTTCGCAAGGCCGAACGGCCGCCCGGGCTTATGCTAGGTACTGCAAACAAAATGGCGCGCCCGGTTGGATTCGAACCAACGACCACAGGCTTAGAAGGCATGAAATTAAGTCCTTGTGAATCAGTATGATGCGTCTAACTTTTTGTTTTGCATCACTGGTCCACTTCCGGGCGGCCCACTAAGCTTCAGGTAGCGTCGAGGGAGCGCAAGCCCGCGTTACCCCGCGAGTTACCCCGAAGCATGGCAAGGCTGAAATTTACGGATAAATGGCTCAGCAACTGCGCTCCACCACGGAGCGGTCGGACAGAGCATTCCGACATCTTGTGCCCCGGCCTCTATCTTCGGGTGACCTGCAATGGGGTGAAGACGTTCTCGGTTCTCATCCGCCAGGGCAGCCTTCGACGCCACACGCTTGGCCGCTACCCGCTATTGTCGCTGGCCAACGCCCGGCGCGATGCGCTGGAGCTTATGCGCCACGTCGCGGAGCATGGTCAGCAACCCCCGGCAAAGCCAGTCACGCTTGCAGAGTTGGTCGATCAGTATGTCGAACTGCACCTGACGCCGAACGTGAGGCAGTGGAAGAACGTCCGGTCAAGCCTGCTACAGACTGCCATGCAGCCGCTGCTCTCGCAGGAAGCCGTCAAGGTCCGCAATTGCGGCGTTGTGGCGGTGCTGGACGGCATCGTCGCGGCCGGTAAGCCACACGGCGCGGTCAATCTGCTGAAGGCGCTACGCGCGCTGTACAACTGGGCAGAAGCGCGCGGTGCCGTGCCTGCCAACCCCTGCCGCAACATTCGCCCCCCTGTGCGAACCACGCAACGTGACCGCATCTTGGAGGACACGGAAATCGCTGCTGTGCTGCGTGCCTGCGATGGCGTCAAAGCGCCGTTCGGTGACATGGTGCGGATGCTGCTGTTAACGGGTGCCAGGCGCAATGAGGTTGCGCACATGCGGTGGAGCGAACTGAACGGCAACGTGTGGACGCTGCCCGCCACGCGCTCGAAAAATGGGCGCCCAAACATGCTGCCGCTGCCGCCCGCCGCGATGGCTGTGCTGGACACGCTGCCACGCCACAGCGATGACGGCTACGTCTTCACCACGACCGAGGGCCGCAGGCCAAGCTCCGCGTTCAGCAAGAATAAGCGCGCACTGGATGCTGCCAGCGGCGTAAGCGGGTGGGCGCTACACGACCTGCGCCGCACGGTACGCTCTAAGCTTTCTGAGCTTGGCGTGCCGTGGGAAGTGGCCCGGCGGGTGGTGGGGCATAGCGTTGATCAACTCGACGCCGTCTATGACCGTTTTAGCTACCTTGAGGAGAAGGGGAGGGCGCTGGAGCAGCTGGCGCAGCACTTCGGACAGCTCGCATCCGCGAAAACTTAATTGTCGAATTTCCTTTAGCTCGACGCGGTTCGGGCTGGGCTTATTTGTGCTGATGTCATGTAGGCAAAGGCGCTAGCGCAGGCGGATGCGCGATCAAGGAGTCCGACCTCCTCGATCGGGTAGCCTGCGGGATGATCCCGTCGGTTGGGATTGCGCAAGTGACAATATGGCATCGGCGCCCGGGCGTCACCACATCGAGACAAGGAACAGGCCACCAGGATAGAACATGGATCACCAGCCCTCCCAGCCTCCGCGTGAGGATGATGAAGACGAAGTGATCCCGCCTTCCTGGCGCACAATCCTTCTTGGCGGTCGCCGTCGTCGCCCGGCCCAGCCTTCGCTGGCCGACCGGGTGGCGGCGGCGCTTGCGTTTGGCCGTTCTCAGGCAGGTCTATTCGAAGGTCTGGATGACATCACCGACGCAGGGGACGGTGAGAAGTTCGTCGCCGAGGAGGATATCGCTGCTGACGCGATATTTGCCCTGCGGGGTGCCATTACCACCCTGTTGAATCTTCGCCGGGGCCCGCCGTTTGCAGATCCGGCACTCGCCGCAATCATACGAAGCTTTAATGTATCGCCAGAAAACGCTGAGGAAATTCTCGCGTCACATGGGCGGTTGCTCGATTTACCCTACAGCCCGCCCGAACCGAAGAATAGGCGGGGCCGGGGCCGTCCGCCCCGTCGCAGCCCTCTTGTTCGCGCGGTTGTTCGCGCGGCCATGCACCACCTTTACGAAACTAACTCGCCTTTTTCCGGTGGATGGAAGTATGCGAAATCCCGCACCCGGGATCGCACGGCAAAGCGGTCGGTGGGCGCCGAGCTGACGGCCGCACAAGCGTCTGAATTTGTCACGAACGCTGTGCGGAATGCCGGGCTGCTTGCAGATCAGCCTGAGATTAAGGGCCACATGGCCGAGTACATAAAGGAATTGAACAAAGCGGGTAGATCGCCATCGGAGCGCGATTACACGTAACTTAATTCAGCGAATAATCGTTCACGTGCCACACCCGCTGCGGGGTGCAATCGATACCTCATGAGGTGCGCTGAAGCGCCTCGATGAAGGAGTTGAACAATGCCCAAGCCCGCAGTCGCCCTTGGTAACGACGAGCTTCTCGATATTGAATCGGTGACCGCCGCAACCAGCCTCAGCAAACCGACCATCTACCGCCTGATGCACATTGGCCGTTTCCCGAGAGCGAAACCGCTCACGCCCGGAGGTCGCCGGGTCGCCTGGAAGCAGTCCGAGGTGTCGGACTGGATCGCTGATCCGCTGGGCTGGGGCGATGAGATCGCCTTCTAGGCCCCACCTCATTCAATCGCTGATTTGACCGCTTCCAGCGGTGCCAACAACACGCCCGGTATGGCGGGCGTGAGCAACGAGTCACGCCCGTCATGCCTCAGCCGTCCCCGAATACCCCTCCGCAGGTCAGTGCGGAATCCCGACAGTTCCTCGCGGCCGTCGGTCGCGAAGGTCCGTTCCGTTTTCGCGCTCTTCCTGACGAAGCCGAGAAGAAGAAGAGCGGGGACTACAGGCCTGTCGAATTGACTGGTACCTTCGACGACCACTCCCAGCAGCTTCGCCGCCTGAACGACGTCGGCTACGGCATTTTCGTTCAGGTGAACATTTCCGATGGCGGCTGGAAGGCCGAGAACATCACTGGCGCGACCTGCTTCTACGCGGACTTCGACGGCGTTCCGCTAGAGCAGGTTGAGCGGCTCTCACTCGTTCCTCATGTTGTGGTGGAAACCTCGCCGGGGAAGCGTCATTTTTACTGGCGCGTGGACGGCATCGACATCGGGCAGCACACTGCCGTGCAGAAGCGGCTCATCGCCCTTTTCGGGTCCGACAAGGCCGTCCATGACTTGCCGCGCATTATGCGCTTGCCTGGCTTTCTCCATCAGAAAGACCCGACGAGCCCTCATTTGGTGCGTGTGGTCGAAACCGTTGAGCTGCCGCCCTACCCTTGGGGAGCCTTCCTCGATGCGCTGACGGAAGCTGAGCGCATCCATGGCATCGAGCCGATGGCGGCAGTGCGGAGGCTACCGGCTTCAATTACTCCGCCGGGCTCCGTCGCACCCAGCAGCGATCTGATCGCGACGGAGTCCATGCTCCGCCATCTGATCGACATCGCCCTGCTGGACCTCGGCCAGCGCTCCGAATGGATCGACGCCGGTATGGCGATCAAAGCCAGCCATGGGAAGGACGGTTTCCCGCTCTGGGTACGGCTGTCCAGCGAGGCCGATGGCTTCGTGGACGAAGATGACTGCGCCAAGCAATGGCGCACCTTCAGCGACGACCGTCCGCCCGAAAAGCGGCGGACCGTTGCCACTTATTTCGCTATCGCCTTCGATCACGGCTGGAAGCGTTCGCTCAGCGGGGACATTCCGCTGGCGGAGGAAGGCGGTAAGGCCAAGGGCGGTAAGCCGGATGCTGCCGTCGCCATTATTGCTCAGGCCAAAGAAGCAGGCGACACCTACTTCGTCGGTAGCGATGACCTCACCTATGTAACGTTTCGCCAAATGCGCGCTGATGGCTCCGCACGAACCATTACCGCCCGCCTGAACGGTGAGCGGTACCGCAATCTGCTCGCAATGCGATACTATGAGGACGCGGTCACCAAGGTTGCACCGAAGGAGCAAATCAACGCGGCCATCGGTCTAATGGAAGCTTCGGCGCAGGGTTCCGGCGAACGCCGTGCGGTGTTCCTTCGCTATGCGCGCCACGGGGATAAGATTTACGTCAACCGTGATCCGCAGGACGGCAGGATCGTGGAGATATCCGCGGACGGATGGCGGGACGTAGAGGAAGCGCCCGTCCACTTCGTGGAAGGGAGCCGCGGTGCTCTGCCGGTGCCGACTCGCGGCGGCGGCCTTGAGAGCTTCCGCAAGCATTTTAATGCCTCTGAAGACGACCTCGTGCGGACCATCGCTTTCATGCTCAGCCCTTACCAGCAGGTGGATTCCTTCCCGATCCTTATTGCGGAAGGTGAGCCTGGTGCCGCAAAGAGCAACTTCGGCGACAAGGTCCTGGCGCTGACCGATCCTCCCAAGGGTAGCCGGAAAGCTGGCCGGTTCGGCGAATATACCGACGAGCGCAACTTCCACGTCCAGGCTGCCCGTTGCAGCGTGATGTTCATGGACAACATCTCTAATTTCGACCGCGAGACTTCGGATCAGCTGTGCCGCCTGGCGACGGGGGGATCTTCGTCGCGCCGCGAAAACTATACCATGGATGGCGAGCGGCAGTTCTACGTTGCTCGCCCGCTCATAGTGACCTGTATCTCTACCCCCAGCTCGCGATCCGATTTGTTGAGCCGCGCGATGCGAATAACGGTTCGGCGCAACGAAATGACGCGCACGGAACAGGCGGTGTGGCGCGAATTTGACCGCGATGCTGGCGAAATGACGGGGGTTATTTTTTCGTGTGTTTCTGCTGCGCTGCGTACTGAGGCGGCGGTGTCTGCCAAGGTGGAGGCGGGCGAGATGAAGATGCCGCGAATGGCCGACTTTGCGCAGTGGGCGGAAGCTGCGATGAGTGCGCTGGACGTGCCCTCCGGCCGAATTGCAAGCCTCCTGTGCGACGAGCAGGCGTCGATGCAGGCGGAGACCGCCCGCCGCGATCCCATCGTAGAAGGACTGGTAGATTATTTCGCGAAGCCAGGCGCTGAGCCGATCAATGGAACGGCGACGCAACTGCGGGACAAGCTGGCTGCGGCATCGCCGAGCCGGGTGGGTGAGTTGCCGCACGTCAACCAGTTCAAGGATCGCTTGACGCGGCAGGCGGCAGGTCTCCTTGCCTTGGGTATCAAGGTTGATGTTCGATTCGACGCTCACATTAAGACGAACAAGTTCAATATCACCGGCCCAGCGTCTGAGTCGGCATTGCGCGGCACGGCAGATGTAGGCGGGCCCGATCGCCTCCCATTCTAATAATGCGCGGGTACGGCGCCAAAGATTGCGGGCATCCAGATTCCAAGTGCCCGCGGTCGAAATGGCGGTTTTGCAAAGGGTTGCGGGTACTGCGGGTACTGCGGGCACCCTGCACCTTTTTCTATTAGAGAAAGAGTAAGGGCGTGTGCGGGAGCATTCCAGCGACTTGCGCAGGGGCCTAGCGTGTTATCCGCTGTGTAAAGGCCCCGCAGTCCCCGCAGAACCCGCGCGGCGTGGTATTTGAAGGCTTTAGTCGGCGGGCACTGATGCGGGCATGCAGTTATGCGCACGGGGACGTGCCGGTCCGGCCATTCCGCGTGATTTTTACCCGCCCGTAGCGGACGCGACCTAAATTTTCGACATTCGCCCGCGCCGTTTAAGGCTCAGGCCAGCCCGAAGTCTGCCTGGTCCAGCAGCCACATGACCACCGACCTCGGCAGGGCCGCGCCGTAGGTGGTCAGGTCCATCTCCAGCCCAGGGCCGTGATAGCTTATCCGCCCGACCGGCGTGCCGGCGCCCTTTTCGCGCAGCTCGATATAGCCGGGCCCGTCGTCGGTGACGCGGACGCCATCGTACTTGTGGGGACCTACGGTGACGTCCTGTATTTCGTTCTCGCCCATGGCGTTGGTTGTACCGGGTAGAGGGTTTTGGGACCAGTGATCAGCGCGCGGGTTGGACCAGGGGGCAGATAGTCGACTAAAGGTCGCCTGGATGCAGATGGGTACGCGAAATCGGGTGGCTGTCGCGCTGCGGCGCGGATTTAAGGGCCAACGGGGGGCGCGATCCAAATTTTTAGATCTTACCGGCGCCCAGTGACCAGCAGGTATGGTATCGTGGTAGCGTGCTCGTTACATTAGTGCCAGCTCTGCACCTTTCGGTGCAGGTGGGAGAGTCTTTGAATACCGCCGATGCCGCCGGAGCCCAACCCAGCAATTCTGTCGCGCTTTGTCCGTCGAGGGGAAGGGTGGTTGGATATTGTCGAGCGCGTGGCATCTATTGGGTCTGCTTCGGACCGTGCGATCTATCGTGAACTGCTTTTGAGCAGGCGACTTGTTCCCGGTGGTCAGATCCTCCGCGGCGCCGGCTGCGAAGGCGCGGTGTTATACAATTGCTTCGTTACGGGTGTGGGTGCGGTCGAAACGGTGGCCGAAATCGCGGCTCGTATAACCAGATGGACGAGGTTGGGGGCAGGGGTTGGCGTGAATCTCGATGCGATAGCCTTTCGGGAGCGCGCGGCGGGACGAGGCGTATGCGATGCAATCGACGCAATCGCGCTCTCGCAGCACGGCTTATGGAATGAGGGGATCCGGCGCACCGCGACGATGGTAACGCTGTCGCTTCGAGATCCGGAAGTCGTCGCTGCTGCGGCCTTGATGACCCAGGCGCCTCATATGCGCCATCTCAATCTTGGCGTCGTTGTCCGAGACAGCGATCTTCGCGAACAAGCGGCGGCGCTCGATGTGCTGGCGCGAACTATCTGGCGGACGGGAAATCCTGGATTCCTCTTTATCGACCGCATACAGAAGGATCACCTCTTTGGTGAGACGGTGCTGGCCTGCAACCCGTGCGGGGAGCAATTTCTTGCCGAGGAAGAGGGCTGCAACCTGGCCTCAGTAAATCTCGCGGCCTTTGTGAATGGCCGCGATTTCGATTTTGAAACCTTCCGCGAGACCGTGGCGGTCGCTGTGCGGTTCTTAGACGATGTTGTCGAGGCGTCCGCCTACCCGTCGGAGCAAACCCGAGTCATGGCCATGCGCCGGCGGCGAATTGGCCTCGGCGTGCTCGGCTTTGCGACAGCGCTCCACCATCTCGGGATACCTTACGGCAGCGTCGAGTCGATCCAGTTCGCGAACCAGCTAGCTGTTGCCCTGAGAGAGGCTGCCGAAGTGGCGAGCATCGCTTTGGCGGGGACCAGAGGGGCTTACCCGGACGATCCGTCCGGATCTCGTCGCAACTCCCATCTTCTGTCGATCGCGCCGACGGGCGCAATCTCTATGCTGTGGGAAGTCTCGAGCGGCATCGAGCCGATGTTCGGCGATGTCATTTTGAAAGGCGATATTTCCGTCGATTTTAGAACGGGGGGCGTTCATCGCCCGCTACGCGGGCACGAAGTGCCGAGCGTCGGCCATATCGCGATATTGAGTGCCTGGCAGGCGCAAGTCGACGGGGGAATCAGCAAGACGGTTAATCTGCCCGAGCAAGCCTCCACACAGGATGTCCGCGCCGTCATCGATCTGGCGCATGCGGAAGGGTGCAAGGGGGTCTCAATCTTTCGCGACAACTCGCGGGCACCCGCCATATTAGCCGTCGATCATGAGGCTCAGTCGAGCTGCACGGCGTGTGCGGCATGACAGGCGCAGAGCCCAAGGTTGAATTGACCCTAATGGGCATCGACGGGCCGCAGTCAGATCTCATCCGAAGCGCTTGTACCGATGCAACCGGCAGCATTCGTCTCAATCCGCTGGACAAAGGACTCAGCGGCGCGCGCGTACTCCTTGCACAATGGCCGCTTGCGGCAAATATTACCTCCGCCTCCCATGTCCTCAAGCTCGGGGATCTGGAGAAGCTGCGCTGGGAAGCGACGCGCGCTGAGAAACTGATTTCCCCTGTTGATCCGCAGGTCGGGCATATTCGCCTCTTCGAAGATGAGGCGAACGGACTGGGGTTGCTACGTCAGGCGTTCCTCGGATCGCCAGACGGCCAGGTGATCAGCCTCAAAGAATGGATTCGGGATCAGAGTGAACCCGCGCACGTTGCAGCGAAGATTTCTGAGCTGTTCGAAACGCGCATGCGTCAATGGCATTCCGACGAAGAGCCACCTGCCGCGACGCAAAGCTTCGCCGAGGCGTTCGAGGGGAGGTTGGAGCGCCAGGAGAATTTAGGCGTAGCCTATGACAATGTCGGTCGGTGTGCACTGATCGAGAGTTTTAGAGGCCACAATTTCGCGACGATCGAGGAGATTGAGGCGGCGATCATTAAACTGAGCGCGATGAGCGAACCCTTGCCGCAGGGCTTGGTTCACGGCGACCTACATGCTCAGAACGTGCTGCTGTCGGGGGATCAACTCCAACTGATAGACTTTGCTTGGGCGCATTATGGCTGGAAGGCTATCGACTTCATCATGCTCGAGTGCTCGCTTAAGTTCCTGGTAATCCCGGACGAATGTCGGATCGAGGATCTGATCTATCTTGAGACGCTGATCGACGCGCGCGCGCCGGTGGATCCGGACTGGCCCGAGCTGAAGGATCGGCCCTATTCACGCTATCTGCGGACCTTCGCCGCCGCGCTCAGCGCCATTCGTGAACAAGCGCGTCAGTGGAAATCATTTACCGATTTTGAGCAATACCGTCGGGGCCTCATCGTGCTAACCTCCTGCCTCGGCACTTATCCCGGCCTAAATCGCAATTTCCTGTGTCACAGTCTGGCTTATCATGTTTCTAAACTCTCTTGAGATTCACGCGCGTGAGGCCATCGGGGCCTATGATAGGCTTTATGCGAGCCGTGACTTTCTGTGGCCGGCGCGCGCCGGGCGAATGGTCCGCCGTGCGGTTTCCCTACGAGGCGCCGGGCGCGCGCTCGACGCCGGGTGCGGGGATGGCAAGAACGCTCTGTTTCTTTCCAACCTGGGCTGGATTGTCGATGGCTTTGACATCTCTCGGCTGGCGATCTCCGCGTGTGAGCGCCGGTTCTCCTCCATCGGTCAGCGCGCCAATCGCATCTGGAACGACGACTGCCGGACTGTCACGATCGAGCCAGAAACCTACGACATGGTCGTTGCCTATGGGCTGTACCACTGCCTTAACGATGCGGAGCTCGAAGCGACTCATCGTCGGCTGACCGCGGCGTTGAAGAAGGGCGGACTTTTCGTGTGCGCTACCTTCAACGACATGCTTCCGCTTCCGGCTAATCATGCAACGGGCGACTTGGTTTTGCGCCCGCACGATCATGTCGAAGCCCTGTTCAAAGGTTGGACGCCGATCGAGCTTGAAAAGGGTGTGATTGAGGAAGATCATCTGCCGCTGGTCGGCTGGCACCAGCATAGCTTGACCTGGGCCATTTATGAGAAGGGCGATTGACCCAGCTAATCATCATATCGGGCGCCTCTGGCAGCGGAAAAACGACGCTTTCGCGTGCGCTGGCGCCATATCTGCGCGCACAGGTCGTGAATGCAGGCGATGTCGTGCTTGCGACGATGAAGGAAGCAGGTTTTGAACCCCGATCTCGTCAGGAAGCAGGCGGCTTGTTCCTAGAGACCTTGGGTGAGCATGCGCTTGGTCCATTGCTGAATTTTCACATCCGCTGCTTTCCACGCGTTATTGTGGACGGCCTGCGCTTGCCGGCGGCGCATGAGTTCCTGATGGCCCGTCGCGCGGACGTTTTCCACCTTCATCTCGATGTGAGTGCGGAGCTTCGAGAGCGTCGTTTGGTTTCGCGAGATGGAGCGAACGGTCGCGGTAATGCCGCTGACGACTACACATATGATATGCGGCGGCGCGCGGATTTGGTAATTACGAAAGGAGTTCGCGACTGGACCGCGGACGGGATCTGCTTCACACCACATTGGCCGATATTGCTACCAGTATCCGCTCAGAGAGGTTGCTTACTTTAGCTCACCCAACGGCTGTCCCGAGCGTCGCTGACGGGTATCACTCGGCCAGTCTAAGTATCGGTCATCGGACACACCTGCCCAAACGCACGTAAGGGTTCATGTATCGGGGCGTTCGATGCCGCTGAGCAACCGCAATGAGCGGCGCACCTGCTGTGGATACCAAGCCGCGCCGCTGGGGGAGGGGACGCCCCGCTCGTTCAACTCGCGCGCTACAGCGCTGGCTGACCTGATGCCGATCGCGGCAAGCTCGTCCAGTATAGGGGCCACCGCCGATGCGCGCGCGATGGCCGCAAGGTGGCGAGCTTGGGCGCCGACCGCCGCCGCTGCCCTGCAACCTTCCCGCAAATGCGCAGCGCCATTCGGATTGCCAAGCCGCACGCCACGCGCTTTGGCAGCCGCGAGCGCCGCCTTGGTGCGCTGGCTGATCATCTCGCGCTCATGCTCGGCCATAGCCGCCATGAGGTGGAGGGTCAGCCGGTTGGCGTGCGGCATGTCGCACGCGACGAAGTCCACTCCGCCATCCATCAGGTTGGCGATAAATGCGACGTTGCGCGCCAGGCGGTCCAGCTTGGCGATGACCAGCTGTGCACGGTGGAGCCGACAAGCCGCCAACGCCGCCGCTAACTGCGGTCGGTCGTTGCGCTTGCCGGACTCCACCTCCACAAACTCGGCGACGATGGTCATGCCGGTGGACGCCGCGTGCGCCTGCACCGCCGCCCGCTGCGCCTCCAGCCCAAGGCCGGAGGCACCCTGGCGAGCGGTGGACACGCGCAGGTAGCAAACCGCTCGGTGAGTACTCACAGAGGAAGATCTGCGACGTTTTCGCCCGGCGAGCTGTCGGGCACGACCGCGAGGAACCCGTCGCGCACCAAGCCTGCGACATACCCCTGACACCAACCGCGATCCTGCGGGCGCGCCTTGGGATGCGGAAAGGTGGCGCTGGCCATCGTGTCCAGCAGCGTGCCGCGCGCCACGATGCCCAGCGGCCCGACTAGGGCCACGATGGTCGCGGCTACGGTGCCGGGGTTCGGCGCGATGTCGCCCGCGCGCAGCATCTGCCCGCCGACGTCACGCCCGCGCCGCTGGAAGCCCGACGCCTTGCGGCGAGCGGTCATCGCCTGGAAGTCTCTCTCGTCCTGCTCAGACCATGACTTGGGGTCTGCGGCGCTGGCGGCGGCGGGCTCTAGCCAAGAGGGCAGGGCGGACGCGTCCGACGCCTGGGCAATGGGGTCGCCCGTGGGTTGCTCGGCACTGGCGGCATCGCCAGGCTGGGCCTCGCCCGCTACCGGCGGGAAGCTCGCCTCCAGCGTTTCGCCCGGCTGGTCGATGATGGCGAAGGCTAAGGCTTTCTGGGTCAGAAGCTTACGGCCTGCGCCGCCACGGGTCGCGGTCATGCCGCGCGCGGCGGCCGATTTAGTCTTGCTCATAGTCTAGGCTCCACAGTCTTGTGATGGAGCCATTCGAGATTGCGTGATTGCGCAGATAGTAAAGTGATCGCGGTCAGCGGCGAGAACGGTCTACCGCAAATCTGGCCAGAAAGTCAGTATGGTACCTTGGGCCATATTACCCGCCGGGGAGGGGCCGCGGCTCAGTAACCGCGGTCGTATTCTCTCGAAATCTTCGACGTGCAGGTCGCCTATTTCTCTGGCTTCCAATTCTCCAGGATACACGATGGCGGACGCGCGGAGGCGCCGATCATATCGGAGACGCACGTGAGCCCCTGCATTAGATAGCGCTCGCGAGTTGGCGCCCACGTCGGCATCCTACACCCATTCGCGCGCAGTAGGTCGAGGGTCATCCGCGCTTCGGACATCGTAGTCTCGGTTTGGCGCGCAGCGCGGTTCTTCGCAGCCGCTCCCCCCACGGCACCCTGCGCAGAATATAGGGCCAGGCGCTTGCTTGCCATCTCGTAGTCGTCGTGCAGCTTAGCGCACGCGGCGGGCTCCCTTTTCTGGCCCCTCTGGGATTGTCCTACGGCCAGAAGGGGAGCGGGCAAACAGGTGAGTCCCAACGCCATGAGGGCTGCACTGCCGCCGATAAGCTTTTGCAGATTTTGCATTTGTCGCCTCCCAATGGCGACGCCTGCCTTCCCGCCCGCGCCGCCCTTATGTCCAATCGGGGCGGGCCGAAGCCGGATGTTAGTAACCCTGGCAAAGCACAGAGCTCATGCGCCTTTACCGTTGCCGGCTGGACATACGCGCATGCCACCCGGCCTCCGAAGATCGGTGACCGGTTGCTTTGCGAGAGGTTACTAAGCCCCACTCCCCGGCTTTCACGGGAAGCGGATGAACCCTAGGTTCTATGGGGCGGCGTTGGCAAGTGATGGGCGCTGGGCAGGGCGCGGCGGCGCAACGCTAATACGTTATTACTCCCCCCAATCTTTATATGCGCGAGGGGGAGGGGCTTGTATTTGTATAGGTTTCGGGGAGGGGTGTTTACGTATTTGTGTACCGCGCGGGTCAGTCCTCGATCTGCAACAGCGTTGCCGCAAATCTCATCCTGAGCGTTCCGAGCTGCGGGGCCCCGGCAGGCCTAGAGTCCTTTAGTCTATAGCGCTTGGATAAAGTTCAGTTCAAGTTGGACTGAGAGTGTTGGGAGCGCTTCATGGGCCGTGCATCAATTGAGATTTTGATCTGGCTTCACGGGCTATCAATAAATTGGGATGCCGTAGCGGCGGTGGCGACCATTGCGGCAACTTTGGTCGCTTTGTTTCTTCCAATGTACCAAGCGCGACGTGAATGGGCCCGGCAAGATCAACGGGATAGGAAGGAGACGAAAAAAGAGAAGAAGAAGCTTAAGGAGGCAGCGCACGAGGTCTGCTCTGCGGTCGATCGCATTCTCGCGTATCGCGAGGTTACGATCGCACTGTTCCAAACCGCCCCCCCATATCCCGTCGCCCTTCAAGCGATCGAACACATAACGCTCAACACACAAATCTTGCTCGATGTTCTCGATCTTTTGAAGGGCCGCCCCGAGCTGTCAGATGGCGCGGTTTTCTCTGCGGTGGCCGGCAGATCGATTGCAGATGCAATCGTGAAGGAAGCTTCGCCGGTTGTCGCAGGATGGGGTGTAGATAACCCATTTTGGCAGGAGCGAAAGGCGCGACTGGAAAAGCTAGATCGGCTCGCCGGGATCGCGCAGGAGCGCACTGATGGTGTACGCAAACATTATCGCATCAAGCCAAGTGGAACCGCGCAGCAGATTCGCGATAAATATCTGACGCTTTCCGCAGCGATGGCCGAGGCGCTGGCAACCAACGGAGAGTTGCCGCCGAACACGGTCGGAGATACTTACTATTGAAGTCGACCGCTGTGCTTTGGAATGGAGGGTTCAGCACGACTTAGTCCGCGATCTGCGATAGGCGGGCAGTAAACCGCACCATCGCCGTCTCCGGCGAGCTGCCCTGCACCGCCAGCACGCCGCTGTCGTCCAGGACGCCGTGCAGCTGCACCAGCACGTCGTGCAGCCCCAGCGCAGACACTGCGCCCGGCACGTGCCGGTGCCGCGTTACGGACATCTCGGCCGAGAACAGCGGGCCGTCCAGCTTGTACCTGCCGACGTATGCCATGCCTCCGTCGCCGCCGCGCAGGCGGCCGTCCGATAGATAAGCCACGCCGTAGTCGGTGCCGGCTGGGGTCTCGAAGGCGAGCTTATACAGGCCGTTCGGAAGGGGCATTCTCGATCCTCGCGCTAGCGCGGCGGGAGCGGGCGGGGCGCCTACGGACCGCGAAATATCCGGGATTACGATAGGGCGCCGAGTCAGGGTTGACCACATACAAAAAACAAGGACGTTTTCTATCCCTGCTAACGCTGAAACAGATGAGCCCACATTAGCCAGCATCCCTTTTTACGAGTTCCAAAAATACATTTGCGCTGGCGAACGCGGCATACGGCTGGAAGTCATCATTTTTCTTCTTATCAGCGAAGTCGGAAACTGCTTTCACGACCAGGCATCTCGGCCTCGGTTTCCCGGAACCCAGCGCCGCTGCGAAAAGTCCATAAGCTTCCATTTCAACTGCGAGAACATCACGCTGTCGCGCTACAAGTTCATCAAACATTGCTTTGTGCGCCACGACAGCTGCCCCGCTTGCCATCGGGCCCACTCGAATCTTCAGTTCGGTTTCCGGTACCTTTCCTTGAAACGAAGCGCGTAGTTGTGAGAGCCAAGCGGTCTCTCGCGATAGTTCTCGCGCCAATTCTGCTAGTTCAGGGTCGATCCCAATCTGATGAGCACTCGCGGAAAATTTTGGCCCCTTCGCTGTGCCTTCAATTTTGCCACTGCCGTAGTCCCAAGCTTGCTCGGCAACGATCACGTCTCCCAGCGCCGACTTTGAATTACGACCGGCGCATATACCGACCATCCCCAGCAAGGCAGGTCGAAATTGCACGACGACCTTCGCCGCCAATGCAGCCGTTGCCGGCATACCCATGCGCGGCGCGGCAACCGCTATAATGGACTTCGGACCGGTTGCGGTGTCGATTGCCCCCGTGAAATATCTACTTTCGTCGTGGGCCAACCGAAATTCTGACCACCCGAGGTCAATCTTTCTTAGCGCGGCAAGCTCGACATCTGGCAACGCGCAAACTACCGCAACGTCAAAACCGAATGTTCGCCCATCGCTGAAGTTGCGAGATGAACTCGCGACATCTATATGATGAACCAGCGCCTTTATTTGCCGTGCCCAACTGTCGACATCTTCACGATAGTGGACTAAAGACCAAAGATCTTCTACAAAATCAGATTCAAATTCTGCTACCACATCTTCATACGCCGTCACGCCAACAACATAACGTGGTCTATGAAGGCTCACGTTGTTCTTGACTTCCTCAAGGACCGCAAGACCGCCGCCACGTCTAGCTCCTTCACCGTTACGAAGAGGGACATTAACGTCCAGAAGCATGAGGTCAAATGCTTCATGCAAGAGGAGAGAAACGGCATCGGCAGCGTTGACGCGGTGTGAAATGGTATCGCTATTAACGCCGCTGTCGGTAAGAACTTTAGCCAAATTGCCATATTTTACGCCATCGTCCTCTACGACAAGAACCTTCATGCAGTCCTCCCCGCAATTATCGACGAAACTATCGTCCTAAGGTGTTCTTTCCACGACTCTATATTGTGCCGATACTGCACCGTACCGCGATAATTATCAAATCTCTCGGCAAGTTCCTGGTTTAGCTGCCGAATCGTTACCTTATTTCCTTCTTCCCCAAACTCGTCGAACTGGGTAACAATCAGGGCTGGGGTCGAATTTCCTTCTCGCTTCATCTGTCGGAGGATTTCGCGGCCGGCAAAATGATGGGGACGGCCACCGTCCTCAGAGACCGATTTGTCGAAATTCCGCATAGTCATATCAAGTATGGCTATGTCTGGACAATCTTCTTCCACAGCGCGCAGGCCGGACTGAAATGAGCGAGCTTCGAGGATGTCCCAGTTGGGAAAGCTCGCTTGCAGTACCTCTATAATGCGCTGGCGCTTATCGTCGTCATCCTCAGCCACCAGAAACTTCATTTCACGATCCCACTGGCGGAGAGCCAGATTTCCACCTTAAATGTCCGCTCCGCTCTGTCGAGCGTCACCTCGAGCAGGTGATCAACGGACAGATCGTGAGTCAATATCTTCCAAATTTTAGGGTAGCCGGAACGCCTCTCCACGCTGATAAACTGCGTTGCCTTCTCGGTGCCGT
The DNA here is from genome assembly GCA_966251045.1 of uncultured Sphingomonas sp. Taxonomy (GTDB): domain Bacteria; phylum Pseudomonadota; class Alphaproteobacteria; order Sphingomonadales; family Sphingomonadaceae; genus Sphingomonas. The sequence continues at coordinate 168,132 of CBINJP010000002.1, read as the reverse complement.
ATTCGAGGTTGACGCTCTGCACGCGGGCCTCCACCGCATCAAGATCCGCAGCGGGGCCGAGTTTGTTCAGCACCGTCACTACTAAATAACTATCCTTACGAAGTATTTGTGCAGAAATCTCGAGCTTCCCGCTAGGAATCTTTGCGTGCTCGACAATATTATCCAATATAATAAATATTATTCTTCCGAGAAACGGGAGGGTCCAACCTCGCATGATTATTTCGTGAGGATACTCAAGATTTGAAGCAACTACGTTATGTACCGCGTATGATTTGATAGTCTCTAAGCCGGCCTGGTACGCAGTTTGAGCGTCATAGTCCGGAAATTCAATTTCATTTGACAGGGTGAACCAATTAGACACTCGCCCAACGGCTGCTTGAACTTCGGGCCGCGCTAGATTTATCGCAGAGCGTATCGGAATGAGAGCATACGGCGCAGCGACCCGTTCCAAGTCCATCTCCAACTGATCGAACGCCTCGGAAAAGCCGTGAATGACGTCGCCTTCCAGGAATTTTCTGATCAAAATCAGGTTTTGATCGGTGATCGCCCAGAAATGTTTTAGTATTAGGTCAAAAAAGTCATCGTGCGATTCGAATCCGCTTGCGCGCTGTTGCAAATAGCTAATCGTCGCATTTGACACTGGGAACGCGAACATTCCGTCTGGGTGCGATGAGGATTTAATCCTGAGAAATTTTTGATTTAGCTCCTCGATCCTGTTGTCGATATCCACTGAGAATTTGTTGAGTACCTTCTGTAAGGCGTCCTGCTGACCGAGCATCAGACTCGGCAATCGCTCGGGCCAGTAGGAGTTATCTTCATGGGGCGCGCCTTCTGACGGTCTATTAGTAATCAAATTCTGAGACAAAATTGGCGACCGAATCTCTCTTAATATATATCCATGTCTGACATTAGCACTTAGGTTGGCGTCTAGCCCGAATTCCTTACTCTCTACAAATAAATTCCTGACATCTAAAATCATCTGTTTAAACAGATTTGTTCTTTCTGTTTCAGGTAACGTTAGCGGCAGAGTAATAATTTTAGTTCCAAGCTCCTTGCCGAACAATTTTTGAATCTCATCTATAAACTCTTCCGAATCCTGCATTGAAAGAAGCCTGTAGCGATTCCAATTGTCCCTCATCGCAACATCAAGGGCTTTTTTGATGCCTTTAACATTCACGAATATTTTACTTTGATCTAGACGACTGTTTGTCTCTCTTACGACCTGCCGTGTTCGTATTTCACGTAATTCTTCCAGGAAGGAGAGTTGAGTTTCACGATCTTGCTCAGACGTAAGCTCAGATAGCAACAGCAGGACAGCGACTCTTTCATCTTCGACTGCCTTGGTAGAAGGAAGGGCCAGCGACTGATCCGTAACCTCGGGAACGCACACATATCGTAGGAAATAAATGAGTGCGTCCTGATCGAACTCCTTAGTGCGCTTTGCAAGTTCTGAGGCTTTACGTACGCCACACGAGCGGAGAAAATCCTTGTACGCGTCGGATCTTGCCGACTCTTGGTCCGCCCCAACGAAGCGAGCATATATGTCGGTAACGATAGCCACGCTTAGGCTTCCTCTGGCGCCGTTCGGCGCGCCAGCCTCTTGCGCTTCTACTAATTTCAGCACGAGCTTACGTAGCGGAAGTAGAATTGCTACAAACCGCGCGTTGAGAAAGAGACTCGCGGCAACGTCAGCACACTCTCCCAGTTGGCCTGTAGACAACAATGCGTCTGCGAGTGCGAGGCCGGCTTCATACCTGGCGCGCCGCGTGCTTGCTGAGCTAAACACCTCTGTCAGGAGAGGTACCGCTGCCTCAACTGCCCCTCGGTACGAGAGTGCGATTGCTTGGTAACGTTTTGAGCGTTCGACCGGCAGCCCCAAATCTCTGATCGTCTCGGCCGGGTTCGACGAATTGCCATATGCTGCTGCAAGAAGCGAACTAGTTGGGCCGAACGGCTGACCTCCTCCGGTGGCTTCTAAGTACTTTTCCGGCGGTTGGAGTGGTGCGAGGTATGTGGAAATTATCGGGTTTTCAGATTGCGCTGACATGGCGAGCCACATCTTCCGGCAACTATCTTCTTGATCGGACAGCAAAGGTGATCGTTCGTACAGCATTTGTACCGCTGCAGACCAACCGCAAGATGAGTATACGAGCCCGATCTTCTGCAGTTTCTGATGGGCTTCGATACCGCCTGGTCCGAAGGCCAATGTTTCAGCGAGGGCCTGTGCTATCTCCTGTACTAGAGAGCCCTCGCGATACGGGACCGCGCTCGTCCGTGCAGGGTCGTTCGCGACCGAACGAAGGTAGACGCCAATCAAGCTAATATCTTCGGGATGGTTCACCGCCGCCGATGCGGCGACGGTCTCAGCGCGCTCGTAGTCGCCAATCGTGTACGCATCCAGAGCTTCTATGAGCGCTGGCACGGACCGAGACAGGGGTAATGACGCGCCGATCGCAAAAGCCGTGCGTCTGAGTGCCGCGTCGCTCACTGCGATCGCTAGATTTTCAACCGCGCTGCGGATCGCCAAGCGCGACGCCTCATCTTCTGATGAAGAGGCGGCTAATGTCTGACATATTTTCGTAAAAATCAAATAGCGATCGATGACGCAGAATGTGTCTATATGAGATATAATTTGACCGGCGTCCTCCAAATTGATGGGCGCAAAATCTCCAATTATAACCCGCAGAAGCAGGGTGATCGCCGTCCTACTCGTTACATCCCGATCTAGAATTCTATGAAGTTGCGCGTATGTTGTGTTCTCCTCAAATTTGAGACTTATCCAGGCAATTATTGTTCTTATAATTGACGGTGCCGTGCCCTTTGAGATGATCGGGCTTACAAAATCCTTTTGAGCTTTGAAACCAGCGGTGCGTTGCAATATCGAGATTTTTGCTTCTGTGGACCATAGCGAAACTCCCCATTTGGCTTCGATTGAATCAACTATTTGCTCCCCAACAAGATGGTCACCGCTTAAAAGTGCCTTGTCAAAATCTTTCTTTTTGATCAGGAACTCATTAATTTCAACTGTATGCAGTTTAAGGCACGATGCCACCCATTCGAATTCCTCTTGGGGGTCTAAGTAGGTGCGGTAGCCGACGCGCGCGTACTCAGACCATGTTCTAGGAAAGGGACTAGGCCAAACATATGCTCGATAACTCGGGTGAGCCGCTAGAATCGGTACGGCGCGCCTAATCTCCTTAGTCGTAAGGTCGATCCGGAAGGCGTCCACGCCCGCAGCAAAATCTTTGGCGCCGAACCTGCCTGCCCTGGCTCGGCCGATCGCAGCTCGGAGCGCTCCGATTACATGCTTGGATGCGGCGGAATTAGCGGGTTTCTTGCGAATTTTGCGAGCTGCCATTTTGCCTAGTCTGCAGATGATGCTCGGATTGCACAAGTCTCGGTCGCGCCTGCACTTCGTCATATCTGGCTCAACCAGCCGCCGCGAGTTACCCCAGGGTTACCCCAACTGCCGGTCAACCGCAGTGCCGTTTACGTCAGATACTCTAACCCCCTCAACTAGGCCTATATCTTGGCGCGCCCGGTTGGATTCGAACCAACGACCACAGGCTTAGAAGGCATGTGCTCTATCCAGCTGAGCTACGGGCGCGCGCGCCAGAGGCGTTAGCGCGGATTGCGCGGGCGCGAAACCGCGATCATGGTGGCGGCGAACCGGAGGGCGAGAATGAAGCATCCCAGGCTGTTGATCACGGTTTCGACGATCGCGCTCGTGTCCATGGCGACCGCGGCCTGGGTGCTGCCGATGACCGCCGATCCGGTCGGCGAGAAGGATTGCGGGTCGATCCTGCCCAACATCCCCAACCTTGTTCCGGCAGCGGCGGCCGCCACCGTGCCCGAGCCGCGCTGGGCGCAGAAGGGCGGGGAGGTCAACGACGCGAGCTGCCTGAGCCGGACCCAGGTCGCCGGGGTGGTCAAGGTGAGGAGCGAGGCCGATGTGGCCGGCGCGCTCGCTTATGTCCGGGCGCATCATCTCAGCATCTCGCCCGCCGGGATGAAGCACAGCATGGGCGGGCAGGCCTTCCGCGAGGGCGGAGTGATGCTCGACATGCGGACCTACAATGCGATCAAGCTCGATCCGGAGAAGCGGACGGTGACCGTGGGCGCGGGCGCGCGGTGGCACGATATCCAGAACGCGATCCATCCGCGCTTCGCCGTCAAGGCGATGCAATCGACCGATGTGTTCACCGTGGGCGGATCGATCTCGGTCAACGCGCACGGGATGGATCACCAATCGGGCGCAGTGATGGATTCGGTGCAGAGCCTGCGCATCATGCTCGCGGACGGGCGGATCGTCACGGCGTCGCGCACCGAGGAGCCCGAGCTCTTCAACCATGTGATCGGCGGTTACGGACTGTTCGGCGTCATCCTGTCGGCCGAGCTCGATGTGGTGCCCAACGATATCTACCGCTCCGAACGCGCGCTGATCGGGTACAGGGAATTCCCGGCGCGGTTCCAGGCGATCGCCGCGGACAAGTCGATCGGGCTGATGTACGCGCACCTCTCGACCGCGCCGGGCTCGCTGCTCGATGAGGCGCTCGTCTATACCTATCACAAGGTCGACGATACGGGGCTCACCCGCGCGCCGCTGAGCGAAGTGGCGTCGACCAAGATGCGGCGGCTGACGATCAACCTCTCGAAGCGCGGCTCCATGTGGGCGTCGCTCAAATGGTGGGCCGAGAAGAATCTCGAGCACCGCTTCGAAAGCTGCACCGTGACGCGCGCGCAGGCGATGGGGCAGGGCGAGGCGTGCATGGTCTCGCGCAACGATCCGATGCACGACAGCGTCGCCTATCTCTACAACAACCTGCCGCGCGAGACCGACATCCTCCACGAGTATTTCGTGCCGCGCGACCAGCTCGTGCCCTTTATCGACGGGCTGCGCGAGATTTTCCGGGCGGACCGGGCGAACCTGGTCAATGCCTCGATCCGCGCGGTGAACGCCGAAGAGAATGCGCTGAGCTACGCGCCGAAAGAGGCCTTCTCGGTGGTCCTCTATCTGAACCAGAGCACCGACGCGAAGGGCAGCGAGAAGATGGCCAAGCTGACCAGCGACCTGATCGACCTGACCGCGAAACATGGCGGGCGCTTCTTCCTGCCCTATCAGTTGCATTACACGCCCGCGCAGCTCGAACGGTCCTATCCCGAGATCCGGGGCTTCTTCGCAGCGAAGAAGAAATGGGACCCCGAGGGGCTGTTCAGCAACAGTTGGTATGCGCGCTACGCCGCCGCGTTCGGGGGCTGAGCGCGCTTATGTGGAATTAAATGGAGGCCAAACCGCGTTTCGCCTTGCTCGTTGATTCGCGATGTCAAAGAGCGGCCGGAACCCCGGGCGGTCCCGAGCCAAGCAGTTGAAATCCAACATTTCAATAGCCGCGATAGGGCTCGCAGGCGATGCCATCCTTGTCGCCATCCATTTCGGAGCGGTAGCCCGGCTGGCCGCGATAGATCGGGGCGGCGCCGGCGGCGCGAGCGTCATCGCAACCTGAATAATAGACCGAGGCTTCGCGCTTGGCGGCCGCTTCCGCCGCGGCTTGACGCTGCGCAATCGCTTCGGGGGTGTTGTACTCCCCGGTAATGAAGGGTGTGGCGTTCCAGACGACGGCCGCGACACTGATGCAGCCGATGACAAGCGCCGTGCCGAACTCGCCCTGACGCTTCCTGTGGCGCAAGGGCACTGCGCGAAAGGGTTTCCTGAACTGGTGAGAGCGCCGGCCCATCGCAGCAATATCCGCCCGTGCGCTTTCCCAGCCGTTAACGCGCGGCCCCGAAGCACCGCGCACCGATGCGGCCCTCGATCACCAGCCGGGCGCCCTGATGATAGAGCGCGGCCGCAAAGCCGGGCCTGTCCGATACCGCGAGCACGGCACCCTTGCGGACCTCGACCACCTTGCCGCCCGCGGCGGTGATCATGCGGATCGCCTCGGCGGCATCGCCGACCACCGCGACCTGCCGCCCCGAGGGGCCGACAAAGGGCATGGCGAGCAGGATGAGCAGCCAGGCGGCGAGGACGAGCCCCGCCCGTCCGAGCCATTCAATAATCGTAGACATGCTCGATCTCGGCCCCGCCCGGCGCGCGGAGCAGGGGGAGGAGCGCGGGGGTCTTCACCGAGACGCCGACGCGGCGCCAGCCCGGGCGGTCGTCGAGCGCGACCTGGAAGAGCCGGGTGGTGCCGGCCGGAATCGGGGCATCATCAGGCATCAGCATCGTCACGAGGATATCGTCATTGCCCGCGATCTCGACAAGCTCGACCCCGGCCTTCGCCATCTTGCCGAGCAATTCGGTGAACTGGGCGTAGCGCGGGGCCTCGACCACAACGAGCCCGCCGGGGAGCACCGCGCCGGGCTTGAGCCGCGGGTCGACCGCGGCGATCGCCTTGGGATCGCCCCTGGCGACGAAGGTGAGGGTTGGGGCGGCGCCATCCATGGTGGTTTCGGCGCCGAAGCCGATCAGCTTCGAATAACCCCATTTGACGGTATATTCGGTGCCGATCGCCAGCCGCCGTTCCCAGTCGCGGTAGCGCGACCCGCTGGTCCGCCACAGCCCGCCCCCGGCCTCGTTGAAGTCGAACCGGTACCAGGGCGTCTCGTGCATGAACTGGCCGTAACGCTGCCAGACCTGCGCATTATATTTGTCGGTGCTGCTGTCCGCGCCGCCGAGCCATTCGGTGATCCGGCCGAAGACATTTTCGTAAAAGCCCTTCACCGCCATCTCGACCGAGAAGCTGAGACCTATCGTGTAGAGCATGATCTTGGCGTCGCCGGCTTCCTTGGCTCCGGCGGCCCGGTTCACCGCGCATAGCCCGGTCCAGAAGCCGGCGATGTCGCGGCCATAGCTATAGCCGCTGGGGCGCTTCCCCTGCGCCAGATAGCGGCCATAGCTCTCCGCCGAATAGACAATGTACCATTCGGGGTAGGTCAGCCAGCTGCGCGCCTCGGGCCGCTTGCCCGTGGTGGCGGGATCGACGGACTGATAGGGCGCGTCGGCGGTCCAGCCCATGGGCGGGCCGCTGCAACTCGTCTCGATATAGAGGATCGGCGAGGCCATCACCGCGCCGAGCACCCCCAGCCCGATGGCGATTTTCCAGCGGCGCTTCACGCGGTGGCTTCAGTGGCAGGGGCGGACGGCTTGTAGAAATAGCCTGCCCAGATCGCGCCGCCGCCGATCACATAATGCGGGAGATTGGCGAGGAATTTGGTGAGGAGCGGCATGTCGATCGGCCCGTAGAGGAAGATGCCGAGATCGAGATAGCCGCTGCCGGTGATCAGCCCGAGCACGCCATCGAGGAAATAGAGCGGGCCGAACAGCTTGAAGTAATTGCGCGCGGCCCTGGGGCCGAGCCAGCCCGCGATCGCGGCCCAGACGCCCGAAGCCAGATGCAGGCTGTGATCGTAGAAATCGAGAGTGAACAGCCCGAACTGGCGGCCCTGCGCGTCCTGGAGCTGGGGCATGAGGCCGCTGACGACCACCCCAACGAAGAGGAAGAAATAGCCAAAGGCGAATATGCGTATCCGGTCCATCCTCGTCTTCCCTCCCATTCCGTTCCAAACTCTGGCGAAGCTACCCCGGATTGCACTCGCGCGGAACCGCGATCATAACGTGCCGCATGAGTACCGAGGGGGCACCGGCGCGGACCAGCGCCAGCGACATCGCCGGCGGGCATTTCCGCTATTTCGATTATGTGATGGCGGCGTTTTGCGTCGTGCTCGTGCTGTCGAACGTGGTCGGCGCGGCGAAGGTGGCGACGCTCGGCGGACTCACCTTCGGCGCGGGCATCCTCTTCTTCCCGATCTCCTATGTCATCGGCGACGTGCTGACCGAGGTCTATGGCTATGCGCGCGCGCGCCGCGTGATCTGGGCGGGTTTCGGCGCGGCGATCTTCGCGGCGGTGATGTGCTGGGTGATCGTGATCATGCCGCCCGCGCCGGGCTGGGAAGGGCAGGGCGTGTACGAGGCGGCGTTCGGCCAGGTCTGGCGGATCGTCGGGGCCTCGGTCATCGCATTCTGGGTCGGCGAATTCGTCAACTCCTATGTGCTGGCGCGGATGAAGCTGTGGACGGGGGGCAAGCATCTCTGGTCGCGCACGATCGGCTCGACGGTGGTGGGGCAGGGCGTGGACAGCCTGATCTTCTATCCGCTCGCCTTTCTGGGCGTGTGGACCAATGAGCAGGTGATCACGGTGATGATCACCAACTGGCTGTTCAAGGTGAGCTGGGAAGCGATCCTCACGCCCGTCACCTATGCCGTGGTCGGCTTCCTCAAGCGGCGCGAGGGGGTCGACGTGTTCGACGAGGGTACCGACTTCACGCCCTTCCGTACCCAGGTGTGACCGGCAACATCGTCTATCCCGCGGCGGTCGTCACGCCCGGCACGACTTGGCTGCAAGAGGCCAAGGCGTGGCTGATGCTGCACGCCGGGCTCGAGAAGGACGCGCTCCACGTCTATTTCTCGCTAATCCTGGTGTTCGGCAGCGTGCTGCTGTTCCGCTGGAGCCTGCGGAGCTGGAAACCGGCGGCGCTGGTGCTCGCCTTCGCGCTGGCCGGGGAGGCCTGGGACATTCGCGACGGGCTGCTGACGAGCGTGCCCTGGATGCTCAGCCTGCCGCGGAGCATCCACGATATCTGGAACACGATGTTCTGGCCGCTGGCGATCCTGATCCTGGCGCGGCGGACGAACCTGTTCGGCGCCGCGCCCGCGAAACCCTCAGGCGACAGCCTCGAGCAGCCCCTCGAATAGGCGGCGGCCATCGGTGCCGCCGTGCGCGGCTTCGATCTTGCGCTCGGGATGGGGCATCATGCCGAGCACATTGCCGCTCGCGTTGAGCAGGCCGGCGATGTGGCGCGCGGAGCCGTTGACGTCCTCGGAATAGCGGAAGGCGACGCGGCCTTCGCCTTCGATCCGGTCGAGCGTCTCCGCGTCGGCGAAATAATTGCCGTCATGGTGCGCGACGGGGATGCGGATTTCCTCGCCCGCCTGGTAGCCGCTGGTGAAGATCGACTGGCTGTTGTCGACGCTCAGCGCGACGTCGCGGCAGACGAAGTTGAGCCCCGAATTGCGCATCAGCGCGCCGGGGAGCAGGCCGGTCTCGGTGAGGATCTGGAAGCCGTTGCAGATGCCGATGGTGGGCACGCCGCGCTCGGCCGCCTCGACCACGGCGCGAACCACCGGCGAGCGCGCGGCGATGGCGCCGCAGCGGAGATAATCGCCATAGGAGAAGCCGCCGGGCAATGCGATCAGGCCGAGGCCGGCGGGCAATTCGCTCTCGCCGTGCCAGACCATCTCGGGCTTGACCCCGGTGATCTCGTGAAGCGCCACCGCGATATCCCGGTCGCAATTGGAGCCGGGGAAGACGATGACCGCGGTCTTCATTGTTTCTCGACCCGGTAATTCTCGATCACTGTGTTGGCGAGCAGCTTGCGGCACATCTCGTCGATGGCGGCATCCGTGGTGGAGTCCGCCACGTCGAGCTCGAAGATCTTGCCGGCGCGGACGTCTTCGACGCCCCCGAAACCGAGCCCGCCGAGCGCGTGCTGGATGGCCTTGCCCTGGGGATCGAGGACCCCGTTCTTGAGCGTTACGATGATGCGGAGCTTCATGCCCGCGCCCTATGGCGGGGGTTGGGGATTCGGGCAATCAGAAATAGCGCGCCAATGCGAAGCGGAAGCGCAGCCGGTCGTTCGCGTAATAGGGGATCGAGCTGTCCATCCGCGAATAGCTGGCGCTGATCTGCGGCGAGAAGCCGAGGATGCGCCAGCCGCGATTGCCGATGGTCGCGCGGGCGGAGAAGCGCCAGTCGTCGCGGGGATCGAAGGAAAAGAGCGGAATCGCGGCGTCGAAGCGCGCGCGGCTGGCGGTGCCGCTGACGCCGAAGGTGATGCCATGGGGCAGCTCGCCGCCAAACCCCGCGATCACGCCGAATTCGGTGCTCGAATAGGCCGGGGCGCGGAGCCAGTCGCGGCGCGCGAAGACGCCGCCCGAGGCGACGAGGGTGCGGCTGACCGCGCGCTCATAGGTGGCATAGGCGCCCATCTGGGTGCCGTCATAATTGGTGTCGAACAGCGCATCGGTGCGCCGCACGTCGAGCTGGACCCCGATCTGATCGCGGTCGCTGAGACGGACCTGGAAGCCGCTCTTCACGCCCGCCTGGCGGCTGACGAGGCGGCCGCCATACCAGCGCTGCGCGCCGACCGCCTGGACCGAAACGGCGCCCTTGCCCTTGCGGAATTCGACGCCCGCGGCGGCCTGCACCTGGTAATCGTCATAGCTGACGCCCTGGTAGTTGGTCCCGGCGCTGTCGACATCGACGATCGTCGAGACATGGTCGGCGACGGGCAGGCGAACCCCCGCCGAGACCGACGCGGTCTGGCCGACGCCCGAACGCGCCTTGGCCGAGGGATCGAGAGTGAGCGGCAGCGTGCCGCCGCCCCAGTTGATCGCGATGGTGTCGGCGGCGGTGGCGCTGTTGATGTTGCTGTCGGGCGCGATGCCGAAATCGACATCGAAGCGCCATGCGCGGTTCGAGCGGATGATGTCGCGGATCGAGCGGATCGTGCGCGCGACATCGTCGGGCAGATCCTCGTCCTGCTGCGCGAGCTTGAACTGCTTGTCGGCGCTGGCGGTGTGGCCCATCGCCAGCATCTCGCGCCCCAGCTCGAGCCGGACGCGGGTCTGCGAGGGATCGTCCACCAGGATCTGTTTGTAGAATTCGGCCGCCCTGGCGTGATCGCCCATAGCCGAGGCGAGCATGCCGCTGAGGAAACGCCCTTCGAGCTTGCGGCCGGGAAGCGTCATCAGCGCCTCGACCAACGGCCGCGCCTCGTCGAAACGCTTCGCCTCGATCAGGATCATCGCCTCGCCGGCGAGCTGATCGGGGGTGAGCCGCGCCTTGCACACATTGGCGGCACAGCGGTCCATCATCGACGGAGTCTGACTCTGGGCCGCCGCGGTGGCAGGCGCCAGCAGCGCCGCCCCAAGGGCGAGCGCCGCGCGCAGCCTGATCATTTCTTGCCCGTGAACGCGCCGAGGATGTCGATCCGCTCGTCGGGCGTGCCGCCGACGATGCGGAAGCCGCCGCCGATTTCCTCGCCGTTCGGGCCGAAGAAGGCGCCGTCGATGCTCGATCCGGCGATCACGAGGTTGAAGGTGGTGGTGTTGGGCAGGGTGAAGCTCGCCGAGCTGAACTGGCCGGTGAAGCCGCCCTTGTTGACCAGATCGATCGTCGCGCCCGAGGTCGCGTTGAAGATCGAACCCGCGGGAAGATAGAAGGCGCCCGTGGTATAGGCGTCGCGCGCCGGGGCAAAGACCGTGCCGGTGAAGTTGCTGGTGACGGCCAGCGACGCGAAATTCACGTTGGTGGTGTGGGTGCCCGCGATCCACTGGAAGTAGGTCGGGTAGCTCGGATCGGTGTCGAGCATCGGGTTGAACACCATGGTGGCGATCATTTCGCCGGTATAGTTGCCGCTGCCGGTGCGCGGGACCGCGCTGTTGGCGGTGCGCTCGCCGAAGACGAAGGCCGCGCGATCGAGGCTGTAGCTCTGGCGGAGGTAGAGCGGAAGCGACGGATCGTCCTGCTCCTCGGTGGTGCTGATCGTGTTGCGGACGAAGCCGGCATAGGTGACGTACTGGGTCGTGGTGCCGGGCTTCTGGTAGAAGAAGGTCTGGGTGGTCGAGGTGTAGCCCTTCGCGCCGACGACATAGTCCGAATTGCCGGTGCCCAGGCCCGCGGTGGCATAGGGGCTGGCGGGATTGAGCGTCCCGCCGCTGCCGCTGCCCGATTCCAGATAGAGGATGTTGCGGGCGACCGGCAGCTCGGGAACGCTTGCCTGCGGCTCAGTGGCGCCTCCGAAATCGGTGCGGTGGGCCGGATCCTGGAAGCGCATCGCGCCCGTGCTCACATTGCCGAGCGGGCGGTTGATCGTGACCTCGAAAATCGCGTCGCGCGGATTGTAGGTCACGCTGATGCCGCTGTCGCGCACGGTGTTGGCGTCGCCGGCATAGAGCTGGCCGGCCTGGCCGGCGCCGTCCGAGCGGGTGGAATATTCGTAATGCTGGACGCCGCCGATCGCCTCATAGGTCTTGACCTCGGTGGGCGCGACGAAGGTGTGCGTCGAGACGGGCGTGGGCGTCGGCGTGCTGCCGCCACCGCCGCTGGGCGGCGCGACCGAGCCCACGGTCTGCAGCCCGGTGTCGCCGCCGCAGGCGGAGAGCAGCGACGCGGTCGCGAGCGCCAGCAATTTGACCAAAGAACGCATCGGAAAACCCCCGTGAATTTCTGAAGCAGAGGTACAAGGGGGTGGTTAAGAAGCTCTTTATGGGAGGGGCGGAGTCCGCGTTTTTTCGTGGGCGTTCAGCGGGGATCGGCGCCGCCGGGCTTTCGCGCATCGCGCAGCGCGGCGAAGGCGGGATGGCGGAACAGTATCTCGCCGATGAAGCGCGCGCCCGGGCGCGTGACATGCTCGCGATCCTGGCTGATGAACTTCCGGTCCGGGGTGAAGACTGGCACAAGGCCCTGCGCGTCGCCGATCAGGGCGAGGATATCGACATAAACTTCCGGCGGCAGCGCCCGTTTCATCGCTTCGTTGATCGCAATCGCCTCCGCGGAGGGCCGGACCCGCCATGTGTAGCGAAGCCGTTCGGGCAGCAGCATCACCGCATTGTTGTTATATCCAAAGGATTTACGGCTAATAACGACGATCGGAACTGAGGTAAACTCGCGCAGGGTGCGGACGCGGCTGGCGAGGCAGCGAATCTGATCTGGCTCGATCCGGCGGACGATCACGATGAAGTCGGCGCGCATGATCCTGGCGCGCGCAGGGGGCCCCAGCCGCGCGCAATCGCCAAATCCGGCGAGGCTCAGTGCCTGCGGATCGAGATGGCCGGTTTCCAGCCCCATATTGATGAAATCGCGAGCGAAGGAATCGCCGATCACCAGCACGCGCATGCGCTCGCCGGTCGCGGGGAGTTCGCGGGCGCGGAACCGTTCGGGCGCCATGTTGTAGGCGATATTGGCGTAGCGGCCTCCCTGGGTGGCCCCGGCAAGCTCGGGCCTGCTGCTGTAGAAGCCCGAAGTGAAATGGAAGACGAGCCCCGCGGCGAGCACAATGGCGGTGGCGGCGGCCGAGCCGGCGAGCAGGGCACGGGTGGAGACGCGGCTGCGGTCGCGGCAGGGCTGCTCGACGAAGCGCCAGGAGAGCCAAGCGAGGATGAAGACCGGCACGAGCAGCGCGGCGATGAGGCCGTGGCTGGGCGGTTCGAGGCTGGCGATGCGCACAAAGGCGAAGACCGGCTGGTGGAACAGGTAGGCGCTGTAGCTGATCAGTCCGACGGCCACGAAGGGCCGGCTCGCCAGGATCCGGCCGGTGGGATCGCTGGCCGCGCCGAACAGCAGGACAAGGCAGAGCCCGGCGATGGGGATCGCCGTGAACAGCCCCGGCGCGGCGGCGGAGTGGAGGAAGAGCGGCAGGACCGCGAGTGCGAGCCCGGCAAGCGCGAGCATCGCGGCAAGGGATTTGCGCGCCAACGGACGAATCCGGGGCTCGAGCAGCATCGCGAGCGACCCCGCGCCCAGCTCCCAGCCCCGCGACAAGATCAGGAAAAAGGCATAGTCGGGACTGTAACGCGCGACCGCGACGCAGAAGGCGAAGCTGAGCGCCGTCACGGCGGCGATCCCGATCAGCAATCCGCGCGCCTTGCCCACCCGCCAGGCGGCCCACATCAGCAACGGCACGATGAGGTAATATTGCTCCTCGATGCCGAGGCTCCAGCTGTGCATCAGCGGCTTGAACGCGACCTCCATCTCAAAATAGCCCGAGGTGAGGAGCAGCAGGATGTTGTTCGCGAACAGGGTGGTGGCGATGAGCGACTGGCCGAAATTCTCGAGATCGTCGGGCAGCATCAGCCATAGCGCGAAGGGGATGCAGAGCAGCATCACCAGCATCAGCGCGGGGATGATCCGGCGGATGCGGCGTTCGTAGAAGCGCGCGATCGAGAAGGTCCCCGCGGCCAGCTCGCCCGCGAGGATGCCGGTGATCAGATAGCCGGAGATGACGAAGAACAGGTCGACGCCCAGGAAACCGCCCGAAAAGCCCGGGATGCCGCCATGATAGAGGATGACGGCGACCACCGCGATCGCGCGCAGGCCGTCAATCTCGGGGCGATAGGGCGCCCGGTGCGGTGCGCGCGCACGCCCCTGATCGGTCATGGGGCGTCGCTCACCGCGGGTTACTTGCCGCGGCGCTTGCGGTGGGTTTCGAGGTCCAGAACCGCCGATTCCGCGCCCTCCGGGAACAGCCCCAGCCGGCGCGCGACTTCCTGATAGGCCTCGACCTCGCCGCCCAGGTCGCGGCGGAACCGGTCCTTGTCGAGCTTCTCGCCCGAGGCGATGTCCCACAAGCGGCAACCGTCGGGGCTGATCTCGTCGGCGAGGATGATCCGGCTGTAATCATTGTCCCAGATGCGGCCGAATTCGAGCTTGAAGTCGACCAGCCGGATGCCGATCCCGGCGAACAGGCCGGACATGAAGTCGTTCACGCGAATCGCCATGTCGGCCATGTCGTGCAGCTCTTCCTGCGACGCCCAGCCAAAGGCGAGGATGTGCTCGTCGGTGATCATCGGATCGCCGAGCGCATCGTCCTTGAAATAATATTCGATGATCGTGCGGGGCAGGGGTGTGCCCTCCTCGATCCCCAACCGCTTCGACAGCGAGCCCGCGCAGACATTGCGCACCACGACTTCGACCGGAACGATCTCAACCTGGCGAATGAGTTGCTCGCGCATGTTCAGACGGCGAATGAAGTGCGTGGGGATGCCGATCCCGGTCAGAAGCGTGAAAATATGCTCGCTGATCCGGTTGTTCAGCACGCCCTTGCCGTTGATCGTGCCCTTCTTCTGGGCATTGAACGCGGTGGCGTCGTCCTTGAAATACTGAATCAGCGTGCCCGGCTCGGGACCCTCATAGAGGATCTTGGCCTTGCCTTCGTAGATCTGGCGGCGGCGTGCCATGGCGGCGGAAACCCCTGAAAAGCGCGGCCCCGGCGGCATGGATCGGCCATGCGGACGCCGGGGCGTGGAAAGGCTGGGCCTATATCGAAACGGCCCAGCCCGCGCAATCAGCCTTCGTTCGGAAGCGCAGCGGGCGCGGCACCGCGACGCCGAAGCGCCCGGACGCCCCAGACGCCGAGGAAGACCAGCAGCGCCCAGGGCGCCAGATAGATGCCGATGGTGAGCAGCACCCGGGCGATGATCAGGAAGCTGGTCGCCGATCCCAGCGTGGCGTCGCCGAGCTGGCCCGAGACGCTGTCGGCATTGGCGGAGGCGGCGATCGAGCCATAGTTGATCTCGAAATTGGCCATCGCCACGCGGCCGCTGAGCTCGGCGAGCCAGGCGCGGGCCTGCTCCAGCTCCTCCTGCGCCGCGGTGACGCTGCGTTCCGCCTCGATCAGCTCGGCGGTGCTGCCCCTGCGGGTGCGGAGGATCTCGGTGAGCCGCGCGACGAGCAGTTCGCGCTGTTTGATGCGCGCGCGGGTGTCGACGATCTGCTTCGAGACCTCCTCGGTGCCGATATTGCTTTCGGTGTTGCGGCCGCCCGCGGCGGTGACGCTCTTGCCCATCGCGTCGGAGAAGCTGCGCGCCTCGGCGCTCGCGACGCGGACCTGCATCGTCGCCTGCGAATGGATGTCCTCGCCGGTGCCGCGCTGAAGCGAGATGAGCTGACAGCGGGCAGGGCCCATCTGTTCGCACAGGGCGCGGTGCCCGTCCTGCACTTCGGCCACCTTGTCGCCGGGCAGCAGGTAAGTGAGCTTGTAGGAATAGGCGAGCTGCGGGATCGTTGCCTTCACGGCCTCCGCGCCGCCCTTGCCCGCCGCCGGCGCGCGCTGCGCGGTATCGGTGGCCGCCATTTCCTGAGTCGCGGTCTCGGTGGAGCCGCCGGTGGATTGGGAACCGCCTTGCTCGGCGGCGCTGCAGCCCGCGAGCAGGGTGGCAGTCAACAGGATCGGTATCACGCGCATGGCATCGTCCTCCCTAATGGAGGCGATACATCATCACATGAGTCGGGGTTTGTAAATATGTCAAAATCAAGGCGCGACACGTTTTTGCCTTAATTGATCTTTCAGGCCGGCGCTTCGTTCCCGGGAGGCGCGATTGCAGGCCGGTCACGTTCCATCCGGCGCAGCAGCGCGCGCACCGCATAGGCCAGCGGCACCAGCAGCAGCAGCCAGGGGGCGAGATAGATGAGCAGGGTGAGCAGCGAGCGCATCGCGATGAGGAAGTTCGTGCCCGATCGCGCGACCGATTCGCCCAATTGGCCCTCGGCGGCCCTGGGCGAGGCCTGGGGCGCGACGGCCTGATAGCCGATCTCGAAATTCGACATGGCGACGCGGCCGCTGAGCTCGCTGAGCCAGGCGCGGGTCTGGTCGAGCTCCTCCTGCGCGGCGGCGACGCTGCGTTCGGCATCGACCAGCTCGGCGACGTCGCCTCGGCGGTTGCGCAGGATCTCAGTGAGGCGCGCGACGAGCATTTCGCGTTGGCGGATGCGGGCGGTGGCGTCGACAATCTGTTTGGAGACATCCTCCGCGACGACATCGGTGCGGATCGCGCGCCCGCCTTCCTTCGCGACGGCGCGGATCAGCGAGTCGGAAAAGCCCTCGGCCTCGCTGCTGGCGACGCGGAGCTTGAGCGAGGCGCTGGCCTCGGCATCGTCGGCGGCGCCTCGGCGCAATTCGACCAACTGGCAGCGTGCGGGGCCCATCCGGTTGCACAGCGCCCGGTGCGCGTCCTGCGCGGCGGCGATCCTGGCGCCGTCGAGCCGGAAGCCCAGCGTATAGGCATAGGCGAGCCGGGGCAGGCTGACCTCGACGGGCTTGATGCCGTCGACGGTCGGGGCGGCGGGGGGCGCATATGCGGCGTCCGCGGGGGCGGCGATTTCGGAGGGCGGCGGCGGGGATTGGTACGAGGCGGTGGGTTTCGCGGCCTCCGGTGGCGGCATCGACGCCGGAGCGGCGGAAGGCGGCGCGGGCGCGTTCGTCACCATCATCGACTCTTCGGCCGTGCGAATCGTGTTCGGGGCGGCAGTGAGCCACGCCAGCGCGAAGACGGCCATGACGGCAAGAGTCGCGATCAAGGGAATGAGCCTGGGTCGCTTGAGGCTGAGTATCCGCATCGTTCCTCGCTTTGTGTAGTAATGATATACTATCACATAATTGAAGTGAGGCAATGGGGGACTTGGCCTGGCGGTCTCGGCATCCACTCGTCAACCCGGCCTCGAGCCGGGGTCCCGCTTCTTTCGGCGCAGGGAGAAAGCGGGACTACGGATTAAATCCGGGGTGACACCGGGGGACGAGTTACGCCCCCACGCGGCCTAGGGCTGCGGCTCTTCCTGCCGCACCTCGTCATCGTCGCGGGAGAACCAGCGCTGGATGAGGTTGCGGCTGTCGCGGCGGTCGTCCTCGTGATGGACGGGGGCGTCGTGATCGTCATGCCCGTTGCCGTTCGCCGGCAGCCCGCCACCGCGGCCATGGACCACCCAGCGCAGCACCACGATGATCAGCAGCAGGACGAGCAGCCAGGGGCCGATCGAGCCGAGCACGATCAGCAGCCGCGCGACCGAATTCTCGAGCGTCTGGCCGGCGTTGCGGAAATTGGCGTCCGCGGTGCCGAGGCCGGTGAGCGCGGTCGAGCTTTCATAGGTGAGAAGCATCGGCGCGGTGGCGAGCGTCGCGCCCTGCTTGGCCTCGGACTCGGCGATCGTGTCGAGCGCGGCCTGTGTGCGCTCGGCCAGCGCCTTGGCATTGGCGGCGTTGGGTGAATCGCTGCCCGCGATCGCCTGGGCGTTCTTGAGCTGGTCGCGCAGCCGGTCGATCACCGCGATGCTGCGCGCATGGCTGGTGGCTTCGGTGCCGGTGATCGCGCTGTTGACCAGCACGCCATCGGTGCCGGTGACAGACTTGGTGACTGCCTCGCCATAGGCGCGCGCGATCGTCGGATCGATATGGACGGTCAGCGTGGCGCGAGTGCGGTTGCTGTCGTCGACTGTGTAGCGCATCGCGTCGATCTTGCAGCGCGTGGGCCCGAGCTTGTCGCAGGCATCGGCGTTCGACTGGAGCACGGCCTTGAGCCGGTCGCTCGGCAGGCGATAGGCGTAGCGATAATCGAAGCCGCCGCTGCCTTCGGTGCCCGCGGAGAGCGCGTCCTGAGCGGGGGCCGCGGCCTGATTGGCCGTCCCATCGCATCCCGCGAGCAGCATCAACGCCGCCAGTGCCGCAACGACTCGCATCAAACCCTCCCTGCCAAGGAGTCCACCATTAACGGGAAATTAGCCATGCCCCAACCCGAGCGGATGGGGCTTGTTCCGTTTGGGGACGGGAAGGGGAGGGCGCGGGTTGGCATGTATCAGGCGGATTTATGAAAAGCGGGCGGCGTTCCGCAACGCCGCCCGCTCTGGTTCCATCGGGGCATGGGGGAAAGTCAGCGCCCGGTGGAGCCGATCCGGATGACCTGCGTGGCGGACGCGAGCGCCTGCTGGCGCTGCTTCGCGGCGCTGGCGCCGGCGGCCTCGCGGCAGGCGTCCAAAGCCGCGACCCGGTGCAGCACGCGGAGGTCCGGCGTGGGGCAGACTTCGTTCACGGCCCGGGCGATGCGGCGGTCGAGCTCGGCCTGGCCGGCGGCGGTCTGGAGGTTGAGGTCGGCATAGCCGACCGAGACGCTAGCCGGCGCCGCGACCGGATCCTGGGCGGTGGCGGGAACGGCCGCGAGCAGCGAGAGCGAAGCGAGAAGCGTGATCATGACTGGGTTCCTTTCTTCAAATTCCGATGCCCGTCATCTGGGCGATCGCGGCCGCCCGCGCCAACAAATCGTTGGACTCGTATTATAAGTTGCGCTTATATGAAGCGATGCGCCGCCTTCCTCCTCTCGCCGCCGTCCGCGTCTTCGAAGCCGCCGCGCGTGTTGGCAATTTCACCCGCGCCGCCGAGGAACTTGGGATGACCCAGGCGGCGGTCTCCTATCAGGTGAAATTGCTCGAGGAGCGGCTGGGGGTGCCTTTGTTCGCGCGCAGCGGACGCGGGATCGCGCTCACCGACATGGGAAAGCGGATCGCGCCGCAGGTGACCGCCGCATTCGATACGCTCGGCGACGCCTTCGCCGCTGTGCGCGAGGAGAATGAGTCGATCCTGACGATCACCGCGCCGCGCACCTTCGCGACCAACTGGCTCGCCGGGCGGCTCGGCTCGTTCCAGCTTGCGCGGCCCGATCTGGCGGTGCGGCTCGACGTGTCCGACACGATGACCGACTTCGCCTCGGGCGAGTTCGACCTCGCGATCCGGGGGGCGGGGCAGCTCACCCCCGGGCTGTGCGGCCATTTCCTGATGCGGATGCCGGTGGTGCCGCTCGCCAACCCGGCCTTCCTCGCCAACTACCCGCCGATCCGCGAGCCCAGGGATGTCCTCGATATCCCCCGCCTGTCGCCGGGGGACGATTGGTGGGATTTGTGGTTCGAGACCGCGCTTGCCGGCACGCCCCCGGCGGGTCAGCCCGCGGTACGCTTCGATTCACAGGTGCTCGACGGCAATGCGGCGATCGCGGGCCATGGCGTCGCGATTCTGAGTCCGCCGATGTGGAAGCCGGCGATGGATGCGGGGCAATTGGTGCCGGTGAGCGCCCATACCGCCTATTACCGGAACAGCTTCTGGATGGTCTATCCCGAGGCCAAGCGCGGGCTCGCCAAGGTGCGCGCGTTCCGCGAGTGGCTGTTCGCCGACCTGAAGGCGACGCTGGGCGACGATCCCTATGGCGCGCTTCAGCCGCCGGAAGGCGGGCAACCCTCGAAATGACGGGTGAGGAGCGCGGTCCAGGCGGCCGGGCCCGATGGCTCCTCGCCGATCAGGCGCAGGCGGAAATCGGTATAATTGTCGTGGTTGGGCCGGCCCCATTGGACATCGACGATATACCCCTCGCGCGCATCGACCCACAAAGGCCCGCCGCCCGCCATGCCGAACGCTGTGCCTGTCACCCCAAACCGCAGCGTGTCGCGGTCCAGATGCCGCTCGGTGGTCACGAAGCGCGCCCTTGCATCGCCGATCCAGTGAATGATCTCGTTCGGCCGGTCCTGGAATTGCCAGAACAGCGCCAGGCCGAAGCGATAGTCGGCGCGGCTTCCCGCGCGCGCCTCGAACGCCGCGGAGAGCGTGGCGAGATCATAATCGTAGAGGTGCCACGGTCGCATCCCGATGGTGGCGGCGAATTGCGGCGGCATCCCCGGCATGTCGATCTTGACCACCAGCACCCTGTCCTGCTCGGTGAGTGTCGCATAGGGCGCGCTCTGCGCGTCAGGCAGCAGCCGCGCCGCAACCAGGCTCGAGGCCATGCCGGTCGCAGGGTCGATCGTCGCGGTCACCAGCGCCGAGCGGGTGCATTTCTCGACCATCTTGTAAACCACGAGGCGGTCGGGCGCGGCCCGGTGGAAATAGATCTGCTCGGGCTCGGTGCCGTCGCGGTTGGTGCGCTCGTAATGGAAGGTGCGGCCGACCGGGGAGGGCGCCTGCGCCTGCGCGGCCGTTGCGCCGAGCATAGCGCCCGCCAGCATCAATATCGTCCGCATCCTGCCCTCCACTGTATTATTCATAAAATACAGTTCTGACATGGTGATCGCAAGGCGCGCCTCGCCCCACATCCCCGTCACCCTGAACTTGTTTCAGGGTCCAACGCTCCACGGGCGATGCCTTCGCTTGTTGCACCTTGGATGCTGAAACAAGTTCAGCATGACGGCATGGGATGGGGCGTAGGGGAGTATGAAAGCCGGTCACCCTCCCGCCGAAACCTGTGGAAAATCCCCCCCGCCCGCCTCGCAACCCCGCGCTCACGCTGCTAACGAAGCGGAGTAATGGCTTTAGACACCGACGATATCGCGCCTCCGGGCGGCCCCAGCGACGTTCCTTTCGATAGCGCGCTTTCCGAGCGCTACCTTGTCTATGCGATGTCGACGATCACCGCGCGCTCGCTGCCCGATGTGCGCGATGGCCTCAAGCCGGTGCACCGGCGGTTGCTGTGGGCGATGCGTCTGCTCAAGCTCGATCCGGCGAGCGGGTACAAGAAATGCGCGCGCGTCGTCGGCGACGTGATCGGCAAATATCATCCGCATGGCGACCAGTCGGTCTATGACGCGATGGTCCGCCTCGCCCAGACCTTCTCGCTGCGTTACCCGCTCGTCGACGGGCAGGGCAATTTCGGCAATATCGACGGCGATAATGCCGCGGCCTATCGCTACACCGAGGCCCGGCTGACCCAGGTCGCGATCGACCTGATGGACGGGCTCGACGAGAACGCCACCGATTTCCGCCAGACCTATAATGGGGAAGACGAAGAGCCCGAACTGTTCCCGGGCCTGTTCCCCAATCTGCTTGCCAACGGCGCGGCCGGCATCGCGGTGGGCATGGCGACCAGCATCCCGCCGCACAATGCCGCCGAGCTGCTCGACGCGGCGGTGGCGCTGATCGACAATCCGCAGGCGAACGTCCTCGACCATGTGAAGGGCCCCGACCTGCCGACCGGCGGCATCGTCGTCGATAGTCCGGCATCGATCGCCGAGAGCTACAATAGCGGGCGCGGCAGCTTCCGCGTCCGCGCGAAGATCGAGAAGGTGATCGAGAAGGGCGGCGGCTGGCACCTCGTCGTCACCGAGATCCCGTACGGCGTCCAGAAGGGCAAGCTGATCGAGGGCATCGCGGACCTCATCAACGAGAAGAAGCTGCCGATCCTCGGCGATGTCCGCGACGAGAGCGCCGACGATATCCGCATCGTCATCGAGCCGCGCAGCCGCACCGTCGATGCCGAAACGCTGACGGAGAGCCTTTACCGCCTCTCCGACCTCGAAAACCGCGTCTCGCTCAATCTCAACGTGCTCGATGCGAAGCGCACGCCGCGGGTGATGAGCCTCAAGGAAGCGCTCAGCCAGTGGGTCGAGCATTGCTTCGTGGTGCTGCGGCGGCGGAGCGAACACCGGCTGGGCAAGATCGCCGACCGGCTGGAGCTGGTGCGCGGTTACATCATCGCCTTCCTCAACCTCGACCGGGTGATCGAAATCATCCGCACCGAGGACGAGCCCAAGCCAGTGATGATGGCGGAATTCTCGCTGACCGACCGGCAGGCCGAGGCGATCCTCAACATGCGGCTGCGCAGCTTGCGGCGGCTCGAGGAAATGGAGCTGCGCAGCGAGCAGGAGAAGCTCGAAAAAGAGCAGGCCGAGCTGGAGCTGCTGCTCTCCTCCGACGCGCGCCAGCGCACCCGGATGAAGCGCGACATGGGCAAGATCCGCGAGCGCTACGGCCCCGAAACCGCCCTGGGCGCGCGCCGCACCGCGGTGATCGAGGCGGGGCCGACGCGCGAGATTCCGCTTGAAGCGATGATCGAGCGCGAACCGATCACGGTGATCCTCTCCCAGCGCGGCTGGATCCGCGCGATGAAGGGGCATGTCGAGGACGTCAGCGGCGATGCGCTCAAGTTCAAGGAAGGCGATGCGCTGCTCTTCACCGCCTATGCCCAGACGACCGACAAGATCCTGATCGCGGCCGACAATGGCCGGTTCTACACCCTGGCCGGAGACAAATTGCCCGGCGGGCGCGGCTTCGGCGAGCCGGTGCGGCTGATGATCGACCTGGATGGCGACCGCCAGATCGTGGGGATGATCCCCGCAAGCGCCACCGAGAGGCTGCTGGTCGCGGCGAGCGACGGGCGCGGCTTCGTGGTCAAGACCGAGGACGTCATCGCCGAGACGCGCAAGGGCAAGCAGGTCGTCACACCGCGCCCCGGCGCGCAGCTCAAGGTGATGAAGCCCATCGCCGCGCAGGACGATTTCGTCGCGGCGATCGGCGACAACCGCAAATTGCTCGTCTTCCCGCTCTCCGAAGTCGCCGAGCTGGCGCGCGGGCAGGGCGTCCAGCTCCAGCGCTACCGCGATGGCGGGCTCTCCGATGCGGTGACCTTCGTCCACGCCAACGGGCTCAGCTGGGCGATGGGCGGGGAGAGCGGGCGGACCCGCACCGAGACCGATCTGGCGCCCTGGCGCGCGGCGCGCGGCGCTGCGGGGCGGATGCCGCCCAACGGTTTCCCGAGGGACAATCGTTTCTGACCCGCAACGTCCCGATTCCGCTGCTAATTTCCGCGCTGCTTCAGGGGGTCTTAACCAATTCAGGTTAGCGCGGACCCGATGGGGTTCACCAGGGCTAAACCGGACGAGGCAAAGGCCGCGCCGCGCGATGCGCAGGCATCGGAGACGCTCGCCTTCGGCCCGGGCACCGCGGCGATGTTCCTCGACCTGCTGCCTGTCCCCGCCGCGATCGTCGAAATGCGCGGCCGCAACTTCGAATTCGAGGCGGTCAATCGTCCCTTCCGCCTTGCCGGGCTTGGCGCGCTGGCGAGCGAATCGCCGCTGATCCGGCTGCTCGGGATGCGGCTGCGCCGGTTCCTCGAATCGTCCGCGACGCATGAGGAGATCGCCTGGCAGTTCGGCGACGAAGTCGATTGCCGCTATTTCCGGGTGATGTTCGCGCGCCGTGCCGACAAGCGCGGCGGGATGCGCTGCATGGTCACCCTGGTCGATCAGACCGCCGAACTGCGCACCGAGCATAGCCTCAGGCGCGAGATGATGACCGACAGCCTGACCGGGCTGCCCAACCGCGCCGGGTTCAGCGACGAGGTCGAGGCGGTCATCGGGCCCAACAACCGCGACGACCATGCGGTGATGGTGGTCAATCTCGACCGGTTCAGCCGGGTCAATGCCTGTATGGGCGGCCTGGCCGGCGACGAATTGCTGATTTCCGTCGCGCGCCGTCTCAAGGGTGCGCTGCGCGGACGCGACGTGCTGTCGCGGCTCAACGGCGACGAGTTCGGCGTGCTGCTGACGCTCGACGACGGGCCGACCGACGCGCTCCATGTCGCCAAGCGCATCCATGCCGCGCTCGCCAACCCCTTCCGCCTTTCCGATTTCGAGATCCGCGTCGATTGCGCGATCGGTATCGCGATGGGATCGGACAATGACGGCGATCCCGAGGATCTGATCCGCAACGCCCAGTTCGCGGTCAAGCGCTCGAAGCAGAGCGGCCGCACCGAAGTCTATCACACTCGCGCCTTCGACATCGCCCGTGAACAGTTCAGCATGGAGACCGAGCTGCGCCGCGCGATCGAAACCGGCGCGCTGACGCTGAGCTTCCAGCCGATCTGCGATCTCGCCAGCGGCAAGACCACCGCGTTCGAGGCGCTGGCGCGCTGGACCAACGAGGAGGGCCACAAGCTCTCGCCCAACGACTTCATTCCGGTCGCCGAGGAATCGGGGCTGATCGTCCCGCTCGGCCGCTGGGCGATGGACGAGGCCGCGAAGACGCTCGCCGAATGGGACAAAGCGGCGGGCGGCGATTGCGGGGTCAAGGTTGCGGTCAACCTCTCGGCGATCCAGCTTCAGCGCGACCAGGTCCCGACCATGGTAAAATCCGCGCTCGACGCGCATGGCGTGAGCGGCGACCGGCTGACCCTCGAACTCACCGAAAGCGCCATCGTCACCGATCCCGACCGCATCGCCCAGACGATGAAGGCACTCAAGGATCTCGGCACTACGCTCGCGATGGACGATTTCGGCACGGGCTATTCGAACCTCGCCTATCTGCAGCGCCTTCCGATCGACCTGCTCAAGATCGACCGCAGCTTCGTCTCGGGGATGCTCGCCGACCGCGACAAGATCGCGATCGTCCGGGCGATCCTGTCGCTCGCCCAGGCGCTGGGGATGCAGACGACCGCCGAGGGCATCGAGACCAACGAGCTCGCGCAGACGCTGGCCGCGCTCGGTTGCACCTATGGCCAGGGCTTCCTCTATGCGCGTCCGCTCGAGAAGGACGACGCCTACGCCTATCTGACGGGCGGCGAGGCGGTTTAGTCGCCCTCCAGCAACAGCCGGGCGATCAGCTCGGGCTTCTGGAAGTGCAGCAGCCGCCCGGCATCGGGCAGGATCACCACCGAACAGCCCGGCCAGGCCGCCTTGAGCCGCGGCAGCGAATCGGAGGGATCGTAGAGCGGGTCCTGCGATCCGCAGACGATCGTCATCATCCGGCCGTCGGCGAGCGGGCTCAGCGCCTCGAACGGCTCGGCGCTGGCGACCGCGAGGAAGCCGACCGCGCCCTGGAACGCCGCCTGCTGCGACGCCTGGACATAGGCGGCGCGGACCTCGGGGTCGCTCAGCACGCGCCGGTCCGCCTCGCTCGTTTCGAGCGCGCGCAGCACCAGCCGCTCGACGATCCCCGCCGAGGCGTTGCGCCCCAGATAGCGGGCGAGCGCGCCGAGCAGCCAGGGCTTGCCATAGACCAGCGCCTTCACCGTGCCGGTGAGCCCCACGCGCTGGCGGTCGGCGTTCGACGGCGGCTCGGGATTGACCGTCACCGCGCGGACGATCCGCTCGGGCCAGCGCTCGGCGAAGCGCGCCAGCACCATCGTGCCGCCGCGCGCCACGATGCGGGCGCGCCCGATCCCCAGCGTGTCGAGGATATCGGCGAGGTCCTGCGCCGATCCGGCCAGATAATCGCCTTCGACCATCGTCGAGAGGCCGAACCCCGGCCGGTCGAGTGCGATCGGCCGGATGCCGTGCGATTGCAGCGCGCGGATATAGCTTTGCGGATGGTGGCGGCTGGTGGTGGCGGTGTGGAGCAGTAGGACCGGCGCGCCGTCGCGCGGGCCATGATCGACGATCGCGATCCGGCCCGCCCGGCCGATGCGGGGGATCAGGCGGAGCGGCTCGCCCGGGATCGGGGCGGTCTTCTCGAGGCTGGTCGCGCGAACGATCCGGGTGAGGATGCGGATCTCGTTGATCAGCACCGAGAGCGCGGCGACGGTCGGCACGTTGAGCGCGGCGAACACCGCCTTGAGCTCGGACTTGACCGTGTGCTCGGACAGGTCGAGCGCCTCCGCGGCATCCTTGCGGCTGGCGCCGTCGGCCACCACCGCGGCGATCCGCGCCTGGCGCGCGCTGATATGGAACAGGTCGATCAGCGTGGCGGCGAGGATCGGCTGGATCACCGCCTCGCCGGTCTGGAGCGAGACCCACAGCCCGACCAGCTCGCCCTGGCGCCGCACCCCGGCCTTGCGCATTGCCGACTTGGCGAGCTTTCGCGCATTCTCGTAGCTGACTCCCGCGCGCTCGGCGGCGCGGCGGACGTCGCCGGTGCGGACCAGGCCCGCGGCGACGCGCGCCTCGGGCGCGGTAAGGCCGAACAGCCGCGCCGCCTCGGTGGTCGCGGGATCGGGCGGCAGGCAGGCGAGCAGCATGTAGCGCGCCGGATGGCGGCGGACCGATTCGGCGAGCGGCCAGTCGGCGGCGCCTTCGGCGCGCACCACCGCCACCGCGATGGTCCGTCCGCCGGGCTCGGTCAGCAGCGAGACGCGCGCCTCGCCGCGCGGCGGGAACCGGTCGAGCCGGGCGCCGATGCCCGCGCCGAAGCGGTCGTCGGCGAACAGGACGATACCATCCTCGTCGCAGGCGGCGGAGGCGAAGCCGGCGGGATTGAGGAAGGCGGGGCCGCTGCTGGCGGTGTCGTCGGGCCCGATCGATACGGGGCCGATGGTCGCGATCAGATCGGCGGGCATCTCGGCGCCGGTCTCGGGCGCGGGCTCGGCACCGCCGCTGGAGATCGCCCCGGGCTTCACTCGCGCCCGAGCGCCTCGGCGACCGCGGCGTCGGCGATCGCCTCGACTCGCGCGGCATCGGGAAAGCCTTCGGCGACCCATTGATCGCGGACCTTGCCGAGCAGCCGCGCGACATCGGGCCCGGCCTTCACCCCACGCGCGACGATCGCGCCGCCGCCGATGGGAAGGATGGGCGGCTCCCAGCCCTGAATCCGGCGGACATCGCCCAGGTCGCGATCCGACAGCAACAGCGCGTCCGCCGCCTGCTCGGTGCCGATGCGGAAGCCGAGCGCCCTGGGGTTTTCGTCTCCTAGGGGCGTTGCGGCGCGGATGAGGCGCTGGCGCATCGCATTGGAGAGCTTGAGCCGGGCGCCGACCGAATCGGCCGTCGCGGGATCGCGCGGCAGCAGGGCGGCGAGGCGGCGGATCGCGTTGGCCGGCGTGCCGGTTCCGGCTTCGCGCTCGGCAAGACGCGTGAGGCGCTCGGCTGAAGTGATTTCGGGAAGCACCGGCTCGAAAATCCCGCGCGCGATCATCAGCGTGACCACCTGCACCGCGTCCTTCGCGACCAGAAGCTTCAGCAACTCGTCGGCGATCCGTTCGCGGCTGAGCGCCATCAAATCCTTCGCGCGCGCGGTGCAGGCGTCGAGCCCCGTGGGGTCCGCCGCGTCGCCGAATCGGGCGAGGAAGCGGAAGAAGCGGAGGATGCGCAAATGATCCTCGGCGATTCGCGCATAGGGATCGCCGATGAAGCGGATGTGGCGCGCCTCCAGATCGGCGAGCCCGCCGAAATAGTCGAAAACCTGCCCCGAAACGGGGTCGGCGTAGAGCGCGTTGATCGTGAAGTCGCGGCGCGCGGCATCCTCGCGCCAGTCGGTGCTGAAGGCGACGGTTGCGCGGCGACCATCGGTATCGACGTCGCGGCGCAAAGTGGTCACTTCGACCGGGCCATCATCGAGCACCGCGGTGATCGTGCCATGCTTGAGTCCGGTAGGAACGCAGCGGATCGCCGAATCCTTGAGCCGCGCGATCACCTCCTCGGGCGGGAGCGGCGTCGCGATGTCGATATCCGCCACGGGCAGGCCGAGCAGCGTGTCGCGCACCGATCCGCCGACGAATCGCGCCTCTCCCAGCGCCGCGACCAGCCGGTCGAGGCCCGGGCGGTGGCGCCACTCGGCGGGGGGAAGAATCAGGCCGTCCATTGCAGCCGCCGCGACAGATTGACGATCATCGCGGCGGTAGCGCCCCAGATGCGGCGGTCGTTCCACCAGATTTCATAGAAGCGCCGTTCCTT
Source organism: uncultured Sphingomonas sp. (assembly GCA_966251045.1). Lineage (GTDB taxonomy): Bacteria > Pseudomonadota > Alphaproteobacteria > Sphingomonadales > Sphingomonadaceae > Sphingomonas. The sequence goes on along the minus strand of CBINJP010000002.1, from coordinate 140,167 downwards.
GCCCAGATAATCGATCCGGCCTTCCTTATGATTGGCCACGTTCAACAGAAAGCTCAGCGGCACTTCGAACACATCGGCGACCTCGGCCTCGGCGGGGACCAGCGCCAGATCGGCCGCGACCACGCCGAGCACGGGGGTAACGCAATAGCCGGTGACGGTGCGGTAGCGGTCGGCGGTGCCGACCACCTGGACCTGCGCGCGGGGCAGGGCGATCTCCTCCTCGGCCTCGCGCAGCGCGGCGGCGACCGGGCCGTCATCCTCGGGGTCGATCCGGCCGCCGGGAAAGGCGATCTGGCCGGCATGGCGGCGCATCGTCTCAGTGCGCTGAGTGAGAATGACCCCGGGGTCGGCCCGGTCGGTGACTGCGACGAGGACGGCGGCGGGGTGAGTGGCTTCGTCGGGGTCGAAGTCGTGATGGTCGCCCGTGAGCAGGATCGGCTCATGCGCGGTCTCCAGCGCGGCGCGGAGGCGGTCGGCGAGAGTCATGCCGTAGGCTCGAGCGCGAAAAAGGCGCCGTCGCTCCACACGCCGGGCGGTTCGCTGCCGTTCGAGAGCGCGATCTGGGCGAGTTCGTAATAAACGCTGCGTGCGACCAAAGCCTCCAGCCCTCGCCGGACATGGAGATAGGGACGGGGGCCTTCCTCGAATCGCAATTCGTGCTCTGGCCCCGCCGTGACGAGATCGTCGGTGTTGAGGCGGAAGGCGAGCGTCATCGCCCTGCCTTCGCCCTCGACCTTGAGCTCGACCGCCTGGAAGGGCGCGTCTTCCACCTCGATGTCGAGCTTTTCGACCGGCGTCACCAGCACGAAGCCGCCGTCGGGCTCGCGGCGCAGGATCGTCGAGAAGAGCTTGACCATCGCGATGCGGCCGATCGGCGAGCCCTGGTGAAACCAGGTGCCGTCGCGCGCGATCCGCATGTCGCTGGGTCCGCAATGTTCGGGGTTCCAGCTATCGACCGGGGGCAGCCTGTGCTCCGCCGCCAGCCGCGCGATCTCGGCGAGCGAGAGGCTGGCGAAATCGGGGGGCGGGGGCATGGGCATTGCGGGACCTCGTTAGGGGAGGTGGCGCGCGAGCGCAAAGCCGCTGTTCCCCGGCGAAGGCCGGGGTCCAGTTGCGAGCGGGGGAGGCGCGCTGCCGCGCGTGCCTTTGAATTGGGCTGGACCCCGGCCTTCGCCGGGGAACGGTTTGGCTCAAACCGCCGCCAGCACCCGCGGCCCCAGCATCCCAGCGCAATCGGGCACGCCTTCGCCGCGCGCGAGCAGGCGTCGCGCCTCGAACGGACCCGGCAGGCGCCATTGCCCGGTCCTGTCCGCGATGAAGCCGAAGAATCGCTCATAATATTCGGGATCGCCGATCAGCATCAGCGGCTGGTCGCCCGCGACCGCCAGCATATGCTCGGTCAGCACGCGGCCGATGCCGCCCTGCTGCAGCACGGGTTCGACGGCGACGGGGCCGACCATGACCATCGGAACCGATTCGCCCGAATCGCAGGCGAGCGCGACGGGCCAGCACTGGATCGTGCCCGCGAGGCTGCCGTCGTCGAGCAGCGCCGCGAAGCTCAGCTCGGGAATCGCCGTGGTGCCCGCCCGGACGCGGTAGGCGGTTCGCGCGCGTCGATCGGTCCCGAAGGCGCGGTCGAGTAGTGCCTCGACAGCCTGAGGGTCGATCTGGGCGAGCGGTACCAATGCGATCACGTCGAAGTCAGCTCCTATATATAGTGAGGGGCGCGGCCTTTAGACCCCCGGGGGGATGACGCAAGGCTGAATCGCCTCTAAGGGCGCGGTCCCGTTCCAGTGAAGGCTTGCCGTGTGACCGATCTTCTCCAGCTTCAGGTGCACGATCTCGAGGTCGAGGTGCTGACCGGAATCTATTCCGAGGAGACGCACCTGCCGCAGCCGCTGCGAATCTCGGTGACCGCGGATGTGGTGCCGGCCGAGCATTTCGCGCCCGATACGCCGCTGACCGCGTCGAAATCCTATATCGACCTGAAGCACGCCGCGACCGCTGCGCTGCCCGAGGGCGTGCATTTCAAGCTGGTCGAGGCAGTGGCCGAGCATATCATCGAGACGATCTTCGTGAGCGATGCGCGTGTGCGCCGGGTCGAGGTGAAGATCGTCAAGCTGGCGATCGCCGAGAATGGCGAATCGATCGGGATTACCCTGGTGCGGAATCGGCGCTAATGCTCCCCGGAACGGGGAGGGGGACCGCCGCGAAGCGGTGGTGGAGGGGGAGCGCCACAGGCGATAGCACTTGAGGAGAGCCCCCTCCGTCAGCTTCGCTGCCACCTCCCCGTTCCGGGGAAGGTCAGTTCAAGCGCACGGCCCCAGTTCGCGCTTCACGATGGCATAGTCCTCGCGCGCGGTCCTCGCATTCGCCGGCTCCTCATGATCGATCGCCGACACGGGAAGCTGCGCGGGCAGGCCACAGGCGAGGCGGTACCAGAGCAAAGTGTCCTTGGGCGGCGCGCCCGCCGATTCGTCGACGATGTCGCCGGTCGAGACCGACCAGCGCGTCTGTTCTCCGGGGCGGCGAAGGATCTGGAGCGACACCGGCAGGCCCGCGGCGGTGGTCAGGAAGATCTGCGTCTCGCCCTCGCCCGGCAACGATCCGGGAACATGGAAGGCGTTGCCGATTCCCGTGATCGCGGGCGGCGCATCGGGGGCGAGGATCTCGCGGACGATGCCGCGGACCTGCGCGTCGAGCGCCGGCGACCATTCGCGCTGGCTGTCGACTCCGGTGAGCTGGACCTGATCGGTCTGGCCGGTGATCAGCCGCGCGAACAGCAGCACGCGCATCTTCTTGAGCTTGGGCGGGCGGCCGCGCGCGTCGAGCGGTACATCGGCGAGATAGACGATCCGCGTGGGCATTGCCGCGGTGCCGCGAATCAGCGCGGTCACATCGGCCTCGATATAGAAGCGCGCGCGTCCCGGACTGAGACCGGTCGCTTCGGCGTCCTTGACCCGGCTGGCCGAGCGGATGCGCGCGTCGATGACGAGCGGGGCGCCCAGGATCTGGGTGGTCAGCGCCGCGTAGCTCGGCAGGGCCGGGGCGGATTGTGCCGCGATTTGCGTCGGTTGGGCGATGGCGGGAGCGGAGGCCGTCAGCGCGGCCGCGCAATAAAACACCAGTGAAGGGATACGCATCATATCCGATCAGTTTACCGGATTGTGCCGTTCTTAAACAGAAATATTTCTGCCACGGACGGCCCCTAGGGTCGAAATGTCCGATTAAGGGTTTGCGTCCCCCGGGTGACGGCGATAGAGACTCGCGCTCTGCCGACGGACGCTCTAGGGGTGCCGGCGGACGGGCTCGGCGTGAATCAATCGCCCGGGTCGCGCATGGGATAGAGGAGTGACGGTGCCGAATGGCTTACGCTGATCGTAATGTAAGTGGCAGTCGCATCGTGGCGGTCATCATGGTCGCAGTGATTGTTGCTGGCCTGGGCTATGCCTTCGTCACGGGCTTGGCCTATAAATATGTGAAGAAGGCGGCTGAGGATCTGAACGCGTTCGACGTGAAGGATCCGCCGCCGCCGCCCGAGGAGGTTCCGCCGCCGCCGCCGGAGAACAACGTGCCGCCGCCGCCGACCCAGCTGTCGGTTCCGCCGGCCGCCGTGGTGACGACGAGCCAGGCTCCGCCGATGCAGACAACGCCGGACATTCCGCCCGCGCCGCCGCCCAAGGCGCCGCCGGCTCCCCCGGCCCCGCCCGCGCCGCCGCCGGCGCCGAAGCCGCCGTCGCAGGCGAAGCGGGTCGAGCCGCGCGGTCAGCCCGGCAGCTGGGTGACGAACGACGATTATCCCTCCAATGCGCTGCGCGCCGAGCAGCAGGGAACCACCGGTTTCAAGCTCGATGTCGATGCGAGCGGTCGTGTGACCAACTGCACCGTCACCTCGTCGAGCGGATCGGCGGCGCTGGACAACACCGCCTGCTCGCTGATGAAGCGCCGCGCGCGGTTCACCCCGGCGCAGGACGATAACGGCAACAAGATCCCGTCAAGCTGGTCCAGCCGGTTCCGGTGGGTGCTGCCGAAGGATTGATCGAGTGTCCGGCGCGCCGGCAGATTGCCGCGCACCGGGGTTGGAATGAACGAAGCTAAGCTATTTTAGAGGAAAGAACCGAACATGCTCACGACCATTCTCGCCGCTGGCGGCGGTGCATCCCAGAACCCGTACGGCCTGTGGGAAGCTCTTCAGCAAGGCGGCGTCATCGCCTGGTCCGTCTTCATCATCCTCGTCGTCATGCTGTTCTTCTCGCTCTACATCTTCTTCACGAAGCTGTTCGAGCAACAGAAGATCATCAACCAGGGCCGTCGCGTGCGCCAGACCTTCTGGAGCTCGAACAGCCTGCGCGAGGGCGCTGCCAAGCTCGCCAAGAACTCGGCCTATCGCCAGCTCGTCGATGACGGCCTGACGGCGCAGGAGCAGTACAAGGAGCTCACCGATCCGGTCGAGGCTCATGACTGGCTGCATGGCTCGCTGGCCCGTTCGGAAGGCACGATCAACTCGGCGCTCGGCGGTGGTCTGGCGTTCCTCGCGACCGTCGGCGCGACCGCGCCGTTCATCGGTCTGTTCGGTACCGTCATCGGCATCTACCGCGCGCTGATCAAGATCGGTGCGGCGGGTCAGGCGTCGATCGACGCGGTCGCCGGCCCGGTCGGTGAAGCGCTGATCATGACCGCGCTCGGCCTCGTCGTCGCCGTTCCGGCCGTGCTCGCGTACAACTTCCTGCAGCGCCGCAACAAGGCGATCGCCGAGCAGATGAACGCCTTCTCGAACGACGTTCTCGGCTATCTCGCTTCGGATGGCCGCGTCCGCCCGGTTGCCCGCAAGGGTGCCCCGGCCACGAAGGCTCCGGCTGCCACCACCGCCGCGTAACGGCCGGACCAGGGCCGCGCGGGAAGCTCCCGCGCGGTCTCGCCCCGGCTTCGACCGGGGTTTAGAACAATAGGATAGCGCGCAATGGCTGTAAGTGTAGGCGGAAGCGACGAAAAGCCGATGTCGGACATCAACACGACGCCCCTCGTGGACGTCATGCTGGTGCTTCTGATCATCTTCCTGATCGCGGTTCCCGTGGTGATCCAGACGGTCGATCTTGCCCTGCCCAAGGTGCGGTTCGAGCCGACGGTGACCAAGCCCGAGAACGTCCTGCTCTCGGTAAAGAATGGCGAGAAGGGATGCGAGGTCTATTGGGGCCAGACCCAGGTCACCAGCCAGGAACTGTACGACAAGGCGGTTGCGAAGCTGAAGGCCGAGATCGAGAAGCAGGGCGGCCTCAACGCCGCCGGCCTCGAGCTGCCCGAGGTCCATATCCGCGGTGACGTCAATACGCCGTATCGCTGCATCGGCGGTGCCATCTTCACCATGCAGATCGCTGGTTTCGTGAAGGTCGGATTCATCTCCGAGCCTGCGCCCGGCGGCAACGCACGCATGTAATTGCGCACCGTTTTTTAGGAGTAAGCCAAAATGGCAATGAGCGGTGGTTCCGACGACGGCGAACCGATGATGGAAATGAACACGACGCCGTTGATCGACGTCATGCTCGTGCTCCTCATCATGTTCATCATCACCATCCCCGTGCAGACCCACGCCGTGAAGATCGATCTGCCGCAGCAGAGCGATGCGCCGCCGCCGCTGGTCGAGCCGGACAAGAACAAGGTCTTCATCGACGTCAACGGCCAGATCTACTGGAACGCGTTGCCGGTCGACGATCTGACTCTGCAGCAGTATCTCGAGCAATCGACTCAGCTGCCCGAGGAGCCCGAGCTCCACTTCCAGCCCGATCCGAATGCGCGCTACGAAGTGGTCGATCACGTGCTCGCGATCATCAAGCGCGCGAACGTGACCAAGCTCGGTTTCATCGGCAACGAGCAATACCGCGCGGACTTCTGATCCCTCCCGGATCGGCGAACAACGGAGAGGCGGCCTTCGGGCCGCCTCTTTTTTTCGTGTGGCGCCTGAAACTGTCACACTTCTGTTGTCAGAATGAAATAAAAGAGTCACAAAGTTGCAACTCAAGAGTCACGGAACTGACTTCGTGGCGTAATTTATGGGAGAGTTGCGATGCGTGCGGTTCTTGCCGGTCTTGCCCTTCTCGCTCCGCTGGCGTTCGCGCCGATGCCCGCCCAGGCCCAGAATGGCGACCGTGTCGCCAGCGCGGCGATCGCGAAGGGCGATTTCGCGGGCGCCGAGCGGATGCTGGTCCAGGAACTGCGCATCCATCCCGACCGCCCCGAGCTGCTGCTCAACCTCGCCGCGGTCTATGCGAACACCGGCCGTTCGTCCGATGCCCGCGCGCTCTACCGGCGCGTGCTCGCTCAGAACGATGTGCTGATGGACCTTTCGCCCGATCGCACGGCGGGATCGCATGCGATCGCGGTTGCGGGGCTGCGCCAGCTCGACCGGCAGGCGACCGCCAGCAGGTAAGCCGGCGCGCTAGCGCGGGAGGATGCGCCGGATCAGCAGCGCCGATCCGGTGATCGACAGCGCCATCCACAGCATCGTCCATTCGAGCCGGCTGGCCGGGTCCGCAAGGACGCGCGGCACGTGGAGCAGCAGGACGAACGACCCGCACATCGCCGTGAGCGCGGTGGCGGCCAGCCGCGCCTTGATCCCGGTGAGGATGGCGAGGCCCGCGGCGGTGTGGCCCGTGCCGGTGGCATAGGCCCAGAAGAGCGGCATCGGAATCCACGCCGGGACCATCGTCGCGGTGAAATCGGCATAGACGAAATGGCTCAGCCCGAAGACGAGCGCGCTGAGGCCGGAGGCGATGCGCGCGGCGAGGGGAAGCCATGCCGGGGCTGGATTGCGGGCGAGAGTGCTGCCCCCCGCCGCGAGCGCGAGAATCTCGGCGAAGCCCAGCAGGTTGCCGACATTGGGCGCGCCGGCGACCACCGGCAGGTGGAGCGCGACGACCCACAGCGCATAGAAGGCCGGCAGGATCAGGCGGGTGAGACCGGCGCCGCGCCATGCGGCGGTGAGGCCGCCAGCTATCAGGAGCGCGCCGCTGGCCAGCGCCAGCACCTCGCGCGCGGGGAGGGATTTGGGCACGGGCTGCCACTGGAGCGCGAAATCGCCGACCGCGAGCGTGACCAGGCCGAGACCGATCGCGCCGAGGGCGTAGGGAAGGGCGTCGAGCTCGAGTCGGTCGCGGATGTGCATCATGTTCCTCCCCGTTGCTCCGGACATGACCTGCACGTCTTCCGGCGCCCTGGTTGTGGTTACGCGATATGCTCACGCACGGGCGGCGGAATCCGCCGCGCGATCGTCGGGCCCCGGTCTACAGCCGCGGCAGGGTCACGCCGCGCTGGCCCATATATTTGCCCGCGCGGTCGGCATAGCTGGTCTCGCAGGGCTCGTTGCCCTTGAGGAACAGGAATTGGCAGGCGCCTTCATTGGCGTAGATCTTCGCGGGCAGCGGCGTGGTGTTCGAGAATTCGAGCGTGACATGCCCCTCCCATTCGGGCTCGAGCGGAGTCACATTCACGATGATGCCGCAGCGCGCATAGGTCGATTTGCCGAGGCAGATGACCAGCACGTCACGCGGCACGCGGAAATATTCGACCGTGCGGGCCAACGCGAAGCTGTTGGGCGGGATGATGCAGCAATCGGTCTGGCGGTCGACGAAGCTGGTCGAGGCGAAGTCCTTGGGATCCACCACGGCGCTGTCGATATTGGTGAAGATCTTGAACTCGTCGGCGACGCGGGCGTCATAGCCATAGGACGAAAGGCCATAGCTGATGCAGCCCTCGCGGCGCTGGGCCTCGACGAACGGTTCGATCATCCCATGGTTCTGGGCCTGTTCGCGAATCCAGCGGTCGGATAGGATCATGGGAGATGCTTTCGCGGCAAATGCGGGGGCTGGCAAGGGGAGCGAAGATGAAGCGGATCGGATTGATCGTGGCGGCGCTGATGCTGACGGGGGCGAGCACGCAGGCCACGCCAAAGGCCTATATGATCGCCGAGCTGACGGTGACGGACGCCGCGGCCTTCCAGAAATATGCGCCGCAAGTGACCGCGACGCTCGCCCCGTTCGGCGGCCATTATCTGGCGCGCGGCGGCAGGCTGGTGGTGCTGGAGGAGAAGGCCCCGGGAGAGCGGGTGGTGGTGATCGAATTTCCGAGCATGGCCGCGGCGGAGGCCTTCTACAAATCGCCCGCTTATCAGGCGATCGCGCCGCTGCGGCATGCGGCGGCGCATGGGCCGGCGTTCATCGTGGAGGGTGTGGCGCCCTGAACGCTATTCGAAAATGCGCTCATATTCCGGCGCCGCAGCGGGGCTGCTGGCGGTCCAATAGTGGAGCAGGATGAAGGCCGCGCCGGTCGCAGCGCCATAGGTCGAGCCGATCAGGCCGAACGGGTCCTGCTGTCCGCCGTCGAGCATCAGCGATGCCGCCGCGCCGAACAGCGCGCCGATCGCCGCATAGGCGAGGCCGACCTGCCATGGCCGCGCGTGAATCCAGTCGCGCGCGGGCCACACCATCGGTGCAGCAAGCAGTAAGGCGGAAGGCAGGGTGAAAAGCAGGCTTATGCCTAGCAGGATGAATCCGGCCGTCATGGTGACGGGTATGCCCCGCTCCACCATCATCGGCGTTGGCAGAAACAGCGGGACCGAAATCGCAGTGCCGATGATGCTCCCGCTCAATCCCGCGCCCAGCGCACGGGTCAGATGCGCGCCGATGGCGAGGATCGGAGAGGAATCGCTCAATTCACTGCCCACTCGAACGGCGTCACCGGCAGCCCCGTCTTGTCATAGAGATTGCACAGCGGGCTTTCGCCCCAGCAATAGCGGAGCCGCGTATAGGGCTGGCCGTCGCCGCGGACGATCACGGTTTCGCCTTGCACGGCTGCGGTGGTGAAGCGGCAGCTACCCGGGGCGACGCCGCACAGCTCGAAGCCGAGCACCTGCGATCCGCTATAGCTGACCAGGCTCCCGTCGATCCCCCGAAAGAGAATGGTGAGGCTGTCGCTGTTCCGGGTCACCGCATCGGGCTGCGGCCCCGAAGCGAAGCCCGGCGTACCATAGGCGAGGATTCCGGCCGATCGGGCGAGGCGCTGGCCGATGGCCTGCTTGTTCTGGGGGTGGAGTTCGAGTGGGTCACCGACATCGTAGGTGACGATCAGTGCCGCATGCTTGTCGGCGGCGGCGGCGCGGCGCTGCTGTTCGCGGATGCTCGCGAAGCCGCTCTCCCCCGGCTTGGCGACACGGGCGCCCCAATTGGGGAGCTGGACAATGAGGAAGGGCAGGTCGGGATTGGCGAACTGGCCGCGCCACGCGCCCATCATCGATCCCAGCTTGGCGGCATAGGGTTCGGCCATGCCGCCGTCGCTTTCGCCCTGATACCAGGCGACGCCGCGCAGCCCGTAATCGCCCAGCGGCGCGATCATCGCATTGTAGATGCTGCCGAGGCCGGCGGCGCTTTCCCATGGCGCGTGCGGCGGTTCGCCGATGCCGGGGGCGGCGCGATATTGCCACTGCGCCGCTTCGGGCAGCGGAATGCTGGTGCCATCGTCGAATTTGAGCATGCGCTGTTCGGGCGTACCCGCCATCCCGCCGGGACCCCAGCTGTCGAACGCCGCCACGGTGATCTGGTTGACCCCGGGCTTGAGCACCCCGGGGGCGAGCTTATAGCTGCGCACCACGTCCCAGCTCGACGTCGCGCCGACGCCGGTGCCGTTGATATAGCTGACGTCGAGATCGTCGATCACGCCGAGGCTGAGCGTCGCGCCCTTCTTCGCCTGTTCGGTGGTGAGGGTGATTTCGGTGCGGTACCAGACCAGCCCGTTAAAGTTGGCCAGCTCGGGGACACCCCATTGCTCCCAATAAGTGAGCACGGGGACGGGCTTCCAGCCTTCGGTGGCGGTGGGCAGCCAGGGTTCGGGCCCCATATTCTTGCCGCGCCACCATTCGGCCCAGGTCGCGCCCCAGCGCGCGGCGGCCTTGGCCGGATCGCTGCGGCTGAGAGTGAGCAAGTCGAGCTGCGCTGCCAGCGCGGAATCGCCCTTCATCGAGGCTTCGCTGCGCCAGGCATTGATCGCGGTGCCGCCCCAGCTCGCGTCGATCAGGCCGAAGGGCACCTTTTGCGATTTGCGCAGCTCGCGCGCCATGAACCAGCAGGCGGCGGAGAAATCACCGATCGTCGCGGGGCTGACGGGCTTCCATTCGACGGGGCGCTTGAAATTGGCCAAGGGCGAGGTGGCGGTATCGTGCTGGATCGTCAGGATGCGGACCTGATCGTCCTTCGCATTGGCGACCTCCGCCGGGCCGTTGAGCGAGCCCGAGACCGCCATTTCCATGTTCGACTGGCCCGAGCAGAGCCAGACATCGCCGATCATCACGTCGCTGACGGTCTGTGTCGCGAGGCCGAGCGTCGCGGTGAGTGTGTAGGGGCCGCCCGCGGGCATCGCGGGGAAGGTCGCGCGCCAGGTGCCGCCTTTGGCCACTTTGACGTCGAGGCTGTGGCCCGCGAGGGTGATGCGCATCGTCGTGCCGCTCGTGCCGACTCCCCAGACCGAGATCGGGCGATCGCGCTGGAGCACGGCATGGTCTTGAAAGAGCGGATGCATCAGCTCGGCCTTGCCGCCATCGATCTGCGCGGCGGCGGGGAAGGCAGTGAGAGCGAGCGTGAGCCCCAGCGCGAAACGGATCATTGGCCTCTCCCGATATTTTGACCGGTTAAAGAGCGGCGTGACAGCGTTGGCAAGGCATCTGTGCTCCGGCGAAGGCCGGAGCGGTGGCGGGCTCTCCTGCCGCCAAGGCTCCGGCCTTCGCCGGAGTACGGAAGGCTATAGTGCGCCCAGATCCCGTGGCCCGAAGGCGCCCGGCAGCAACTCGCTGACGGTCCAGGTCGCGATCGCATCGCCTTCCGCCGCGCCGCAATGGACGGGGAAGTCGCGATTCCCCACCTGCGCGGCCTCGTTCATCACCTGGCGGCAGCGGCCGCAGGGGCTGACGGGCCGGTCGCCGGTGGGGCCGTTCGGGCCGATGGGGCCGCCGATCACGCCGATCGCGGCGACATCGGCCAGGCGGCCCTGAGCGTTGACCGCGGCGAGCGCGACCGTCTCGGCGCAGAGCGACAGGCCGTAGCTGGCATTCTCGAAATTGGCGCCGGTGACGACCGTTCCGTCGGTCAGCAGCACCGCCGCGCCGACGCCGAAATGCGAATAGGGGGCGTAGGCATGGCGCGCGGCCTCGCGGGCGGCGGCAATCAGGTTTTTTGGGAATTCCTCGGGCGTGCTCATTTGACCATCACGTTCCAGTTCACCGCGCCGCTGATCCCCGTGAAGCGCCGGAACGTCGAAGCTTGCCACATCGTCCACGGCTTGTCGAAATAGGCCGGCGGGAAGAAGGGCTTCACGCTCCACAGTTTCCGGGGGATCGCCCGGCTGACGCGGTAGCGCGCCTCGAACTCGGGCGTGACGCGCAGGATGACCGGCTTGCCGCTGGCCTCCTCGACGCCCTTGATGAAGCGCGCGATCTCGTCGAGCACGACCTCGCGCTCGGGATGGGCCGCGCAATCGGGCTGGAAGGCGAGATCGAGCGCGACCGGGAGCGCATCGGGCGAGGGCGGGACGGCGCCGACGAGATTGCCCGCCTGATCGGAGGCGAGCTGGCAGAGCGAGAAGACATGGATCGCGCCGCGCCGCATCCCGGCCTGCTGGAGCCCCGCCCAGTGCATCGGGAAGCGCGCGTCGCGCCCGGTGGCGCCCATCGAGGCGCGGACATAGACGAACTGGATCTCACGGGTCTTCCTGACCTCGAACCAGTCCACCGGCTCCTGCGCTTCGCTGATGTCGATCCCCTGCACGGGAAAGGCCTTGCGGTCGGGCGTCCAGTTGATCGCGTAGAGCCACGCCGTCATCGCGACGAGGGCGAGCGCCAGCGCGATGCCGCCCAGGATGCGGGTGCGCCGCCAGAGGATGCGGCGCGAGGCCATCACCCCTTGATGTGGAGGACGCAGATCAGCGTGAAGAGGCGGCGCGCGGTGTCGAAATCCACGTCGATCTTGCCCTCCAGCCGTTCGCGCAGCAGCTCGGCCGCTTCGTTGTGGATCGCGCGCCGCGCCATATCGACCGTCTCGATCTGGGCCGGCGTCGCATTCCGGATCGCGGCATAGTAACTGTCACAGATCGCAAAGTAATCCCGGATCGGACGGCGGAATCGGGCGAGACCCAGCACAAGCGTTTCGAGATGGGAATCGTCGGCGCGGCGAATCTCGAGCGCGAGCCTGCCTTCCTCGACGCGCAGGTGGAGCTTGTAGGGGCCGGGATAAGTGTCGGCGTGCTTGTGGGGGGCGAAATGATTGTCCTCGAGCAGATCGAAGATCGCGATTCGGCGCTCCTGCTCGATATCGGCCGAGCGCCACAAGATGGTGCGCTCGTCGAGAGTCACGTCGATGATGCGCGGATCGGCCATGTTAGCGCTGCTTTGTAAGCAATCATCGTTTTCCACAAGGCGAGTGATTGCCGGGGGGCGATTGTTGGGCGAAACGGGGCTGTGCCCGAACCGATTCCCTTTCCCGCTCCCGGCGCCCCGGAGGGCGTGACGCTTCCCCAGAATGTGGAGGCGGAGGCCGCTTTGCTGGGCGCGATGATGATCGACAACCGCATCGCCGAGGATGTGCTCCAGCGGCTGCGGCCCGAGCATTTCTTCGAGCCGCTGCATGGGCGCATCTACGAGCAGATCGCGTTCCTGGTCGGCGAGAACCGGCTGGCGAACCCGGTGACGCTGCGCCCGCTGTTCGCGGCGGACGCGGCGATGAAGGAGCTGGGCGGGCCGGCCTATCTCGCGCAGCTCACCGGCAACCCGGCGAGCCTGATCGGCGCGCGGGCCTTTGCCGAGCAGGTGTACGACCTTGCCATGCTGCGCGCGCTGGTGACGGTGGGGCGCGACATGGTCGACGAGGCGCTCGACACGAGCAAGGAAATCAACCCCGCGGCGCAGATCGAAACCGCCGAAATGAAGCTCTACGAGGTCGCCGAAAAGGGCGGCCAGGAGGGCGGGGCGAAGAGCTTCACGCGCGCCGCGGCGCTGGCGGTCAAGCAGGCCGAGCGGGCGATGAATTCGGGCGGCTCGGTCTCGGGCATCACCACCGGCATGGCCGATCTGAACGCGATGACGGGGGGCATGAACCGCTCCGACCTGATCATCCTCGCGGGGCGCCCGGGCATGGGCAAGACCTCGCTCGCGACCAATATCGCCTTCAACGCGGCGCGGCGCTGGATCGACGACCGGGAGGCAGGCATCCCCGAGGACAAGTCGATCGGCGCGCCGGTGGCGTTCTTCAGCCTCGAAATGTCGGCGGACCAGCTCGCGATGCGTATCCTGTCCGAGCAGTCCGAGATCGTGTCGGAGAAGCTCCGCACGGGCGATATCAGCCCGTCCAACTTCCAGAAATTCGCGCGCGCGGCGGCCGATCTGGAGCAGTTGCCGCTGTTCATCGACGATACGCCGGCGCTGACGATCGCGGCGCTGCGTACCCGGGCGCGGCGGCTCAAGCGGCAGCACAAGATCGGGATGGTCGTGGTCGACTATCTCCAGCTCCTGCAGGGCAGCGGGCGCAGCCAGGGCGATGGGCGCGTGCAGGAAATCTCCGAGATTTCGCGCGGACTGAAGACGCTGGCGAAGGAATTGCACGTGCCGGTGCTGGCGCTCTCGCAGCTGAGCCGCGCGGTCGAGCAGCGCGAGGACAAGCGCCCCCAGCTTTCGGACCTTCGCGAATCGGGCTCGATCGAGCAGGACGCGGACATCGTGCTGTTCGTCTATCGTGACGAATATTATCACGATTTCAAGGCGCCGAAGGCCCCGGACAGCAACTCCTCGGCCGACGATATGGCGAAATATCAGGCCTGGCAGGACGAACAATTGCGTGTCGCGGGCAAGGCGACGGTGATCATCGCCAAGCAGCGCCACGGCGCGACGGGTTCGGTGGACCTGCGATTCGACCGGCAGTTCACCAAGTTCAGCGACCTGATGCCGGGGCATTGAGCGCTTAGCTTCGCACTTTTCACGCGATTCGTGACATTTCGTTGCGCGGGCGCGCAGCATAATTGCGCCTGCTAGAATGACGTGGATCGACGATGAAAAAGAGCGGCCGTGGAATTGCTCCCACGACCGCGCAACTGATCAGGCGAAATCCTATTTTTCAAGCCTCGGTGGCAAGCGTCCTGCATGCGATGGCGGCGCGGATCGAATAGCCGACCGTGATCACCAGCGCGCTCATCACCACCGCGACCGATGCGATATTGGCGATCGTCATCGGCGCGAAGGCCCAGAGCGCGGCATAGGCGAGCCCGGCCAGCGCCATCGACCAGCCGCAAACGCGCAGCACGCTCGCCTTCCATGCCTCGGCGGCCGGCGACCCTGCCTTGCCGATCTGCTTGGGCGTGAAGTTCGAATAGACGGCGAGCATCAGCCCGATGATGACCTGGATCGTCCGGTTGACGAATTCCTCGCTCAGCATCCCGCGATTTTCGAAATAGCCGAGCAAGGCGGCGAGCCCCATGAAGGAGATCGCGAAGACGAGCGCCCAAAAGATGGACTTGTTCATGAGGATTTCCCTTCCTTGAGTTCCGTGGGTTCCGGCGCGGGGGCCGGCGTGCCGATGCCGAAGACCTGCGCGAAACCGAGCAGCGCGTCCTCGAGCACGGAGAGCTTGAGCCGATAGGTGATGGTCGCGCCCTGCTTGTCGGCATCGACAAGACCCGCCTCGCGCAGCACCGCGAAATGGGCGGACATGGTGGGCTTGGACACCGCGAACCGGTCGCTCAGCTCGCCCGCGGTCATCGGGCGCTGGCGAAGCAATTCGAGCACCTTGCGGCGGGTGGGATCGGCCAGGGCCTTGAAAACGGTATTCATGGAATCGGTATTTAGCTAAATATCGAAATTAGTCAAGGGGGAGCAGACGGCATTGTTTCGCTTTGCGCGGTAATCCGCGTTCCCGATTCGTGCCGAACCAGCTATGTCTCGGCGATGGACGACGACCATACGATCTTCGTGAACCGCAATCCCGGCAAAACAGTCGTGAGCAGGCGCTTTGACATCGGCGGCAAGTCGGGCCGTATCGCGTCTCAAGTGATGGATGGCACTAACGCGGTGTCATTCTACGAGGTTGACGGTGAGGTCGTATTACGCACCACCCGTGGCGGACGGCAGATGATCAAGGCAGTGTTTCTTGAGGACAGCCGGGCGCTCAAGACGCTTACGATCCAGAAATACGTGGGCTCCGGTTTCGCCCCGATTGAGCAGCACTTCACGTTTGTGGGGAGCGAGATCGACACATTAATCGATTTCTTAGCGAGCATACCAATGATCCCGCTTGACGACGGCGGGAAGCGGCACTTGAGCGTTGCCGAGCTACGCAATCTCTCTCTCACCCAAGCTAGCGCGCAGCAGTTGTTTGGCGAGCACGAGGACCTGTTTGTAGAGGCGGCTCGGAACGCCGAACTCAAGCGCGATCTAATTGCGCTTGGATATCGTCGAACCCAACTTGCCCGGTTCGAGCGCCTGCTGGACGATGCGGATTTCTTCGCCGCAGAGCGCGATTCACTGGGGCCGGGCAAACGGCCGGAGGACGTGTGGCAAACCTTCTTCGAGGCTAATCCTTGGATCTTTGGTCATGGCCTATCATATGTATTCGCGACCACGCTCGATGAACGCAAGCTCGAACAGGTTGTCCAAGGCGCGAGCTTCGCTGGTCCCGGCAAGCGCATCGACGGGTTGATGAAGACGCGCGCGAGGATCAACTCGCTCTGTTTTGTTGAGATTAAGCGACACGACACCCCGCTGCTCGCCGGTCCGACGGACTATCGGTCGGGTGCTTTTGCACCTTCGAAAGAGCTCGGCGGAGGTGTCGCTCAGATACAAGCCACTGTCCAAGCTGCTATCGAGCGGGTCGGCCAGCGCGTTGATCTTGCTGACAAACAGGGCAATCCGACCGGGGAGACACTATTCAACTTTGACCCGCGCGCGTTCTTGGTGATCGGCTCACTTGGCGAATTCGATACTGCGCACGGTCCCAATGAGGCTAGATTCCGTTCGTTCGAACTCTTTCGCCGCAACATCCGGCGCCCTGAGATCATCACATTTGACGAGCTGCTCCATCGGGCCCGTTTCATCGTGGAGCACGACGATCGCGCGTTGCAAAGCAACTCATCGGAATCGGATGATGATGCCCCGTTCTAATCGTGAAACGATGTATCCGTCGCGTACTCCGGGGAGTGCAGAGCGGATTGCGGGCCGGCGGCGTGGCCCCGGCCGAGGCCGGAGCCGAAATGCCTACCAGATACGCTTAAAGTAGAAATTACGCACGAACGGCGCGCCCTCGCCATCAATCCCCGCGGCGGCTTCCGTCATTTCCTTGCCGTCCGCCGAGATCGTATAGACGCGCACGCCGGCCGGGCTCTTGTTCCTGGCCATGTTCATCACCAGCACGTTCGGCGCCGGGGAGTTGAAGGCGGCGGT
The DNA here is from genome assembly GCA_966251045.1 of uncultured Sphingomonas sp. Classification (GTDB taxonomy): domain Bacteria; phylum Pseudomonadota; class Alphaproteobacteria; order Sphingomonadales; family Sphingomonadaceae; genus Sphingomonas. The sequence goes on along the minus strand of CBINJP010000002.1, from coordinate 123,708 downwards.
GTCGCCTTCGGCATTGTCGCCTTCGCCCTGCACCGCGCGGCCGTCGCGGCGGTATTCCACGGCCATGCGCCTGACGCTGTCGTCGGGCGCGGTGATCTCGACTTTCGTCCGCCACTTGCCCGCGCCGATATCCTCGAAGGTGAAGGTCACGCGCTTCGGGGGCGGGCCGTAGGTTTCGGGCATCCGCGTCAGGTCCAGCTCCCATGTGCCGATGAAGGGGGATTGCTCGGTCATCGGCGCCGCGATGGCGACGGGCCGGGCGAAGGTGTTGCCGCCAAGGATCAGGGCCGCGGCGGGGAGGCATAGGGCTCCCAAGCGTAGACGAGCGTAGTGCATCGGATATCTCCTCTCTTTCAGGTGGGGCGCCTCGCGGCTTGTGGGCGTGCGGCATCGGGCTTCGGCGCGGGGCTCCGAAGTGGGGGCAGGCGGGGGATGCGGCTTTTGCTAGCCGGGGTGTTCGGGCAGGGCCGCGGGGGAGAGCTGGGCCTGCCGCCGGGCCACGAGCCAGACCGTCGCCAGCTCGATCGCCAGCACGCCTGCCTGCACCAGCGCCTGGGTGCAATCGAGGAAGAGCACGCTCATGAAGATGACGAGCGTCAGCGCGCCGGCCATGGTGCGTGTTCCCATTCGCATGACGCGGGCCCAGTCGCGCTCGAGCATCGCCCAAGCGATGCAAAGTTGGCCGAGCCCGAGCAGAATCTGGACGAGCGCGAGCGGGGGGACGGCGGTCTGATAGAAGGGGCGCAGCAGCGATTCATGCTCGGCACCCAGCAGCAGCGCACCGCCGAGCCCGCTCTGCCCGGGATAGAGATAGGGGAGGCCGAACAGCGCGCATCCGATCTGGACGGCCGCCATCGGGAGCATCAGGCCTAGCGCGAGCGCGTAATTGGTGAGGGTGAAGCGGCCTTCCTCGCGCGTGAGCAATTCGCGCCAGGCGGTGGCGAGGCAGCCCATCGCAAAGGGCAGCGCGCCGCCTTCCTCCAGCGCCGTTTCGAACTCCGCCTGCATCGCGGCCGACCAGTCGCGCCGGCTCTCGCCCATGCAGCAGCGTGCCAGCGCCATGACCGCGTGCGACACGGCGGCGATCATGCGAGCGGCACCCTGGCAGGCACGAGGCGCCCGTCGGGCGCCTCCAGCGCGAGCGCGAAGCCGGCGGCGGTCAGGCGGTAGGCGTGGCGCGCGGGCCGGCCGGGTTGGGCGGGCTCGCGCCACTCGGCATCGACCAGCCCCTGATCGGTCATCCGCATCAGCAAGGGGTAAAGGGTGCCCGAGGCGAGGCCGGTTTCCTTCATCAGATCATAGCCGTGCCGCCATTCCCGCCGCTGCGCGGAGAGCGCATCGAGGAGGAGGCGCATCTGCTTCGAAGGTTGCCGCTTCCGGATCATGGCCGGAATACAACATATGTAGATTTAAGAGTCAAATGGTGGCGAAAGGGGGCAGGTGGCGTCTTCAGTTGGGCGGACGCAGAGCCGGATTCCAGGTTGAGGACTCGAATAATTTTCTCGTCACCCCGGCCTTGAGCCGGGGTCCCGCTGACCACCCTTCAGAAGGAGAAGCGGGATCCCGGCTCAAGGCCGGGATGACGACAGAAATCAGATACTTGGGTCCTCAGCCTAAAATACAGGCAAATTCGGATCGTTGTCCTCGACCGGAGTGTGGATGCCGCACTCGGTCTTTTCCCAGCCGCGCCAGCGGCCCGCGCGGGGATCCTCGCCGGGTTTGACCACGCTGGTGCAGGGGGCGCAGCCGATCGAGAGATAGCCTTGCGCCTCGAGCGGGTGGTGCGGGAGCTGGTGCGCCTCGAAATAGGCGTCGAGATCGGCCTTGGTCCAGTTCGCCAGCGGGTTGAGCTTGAGGCGGCCGAGCGCGTCCGAGGTGTCGAGCTCGAAGCGGGGAAGGCCGCCGCGCGTGCTCGCCTGGAAGGCCTTGCGGCCGGTGATGGTGGCATCGAAGCCGGCCAGCGCGCGCGCAAGCGGCTGGACCTTGCGGATCTCGCAGCAGCCATCGGGGTCGTAGGACCAGCGCAGCTCGGTGGCGTCGCGCTTCGCGAGGACTTCGGGGTCCGGGGTGAGGATGCGGAGATCGGTGAGGCCGAGCAGGCCGGCGAGCTGGTCGCGATAGGCGAGCGTCTCGGGGAAATGCTTGAAAGTGTCGATGAAAAGCACCGGCACGGTCGGATCGACCGAGGCGATCAGGTGAAGGAGCGCGGCGCTTTCGGCGCCGAAGGACGAGACGATGCCGACTTCGCCGAGCATATGCTCGCCAAGCACGGTGCGGAGCATTTCCTGCGTGTCGGCGCCGCGGAACATGTTGTTGAGGCGCACGGCGTCGGCCTCGGTGAAATGGGGCGCGATGTCGATGCGGTCGATTTCTCTGGCGACCTTGCGCAGGCCCGCATCAGCCATGGCGGAGCTTCCACACCGGCACGGCGGCGTCGGCGGCGGGCTGATAGACGAAATCGTAGCGGGCGAGCGTGGCTTCGAGCACGGCCTGATCGATCGGCGCCTGGGGCGCGAAGCTGTCGAACCCGACGCGGCGCATGAAGAGCATCTGATCAACCAGGACGTCGCCCGCCGCGCGGAGCTCGCCCTTGTAGCCCGCCTCGCGCAGGATCTTCGCAGAGGAATAGCCGCGGCCGTCGCGGAAGCGGGGGAAATCGACTTCGACCAGTTGGAGGCGGTCGAGGTGCGGGATGAGCAGGCGCGCATCCTCGCCGGCCTCGACGCGGACCGCGCTGGCCTCGGGCTGGGTGAGGAACGCGTCGAGCGCGACGGCGGGCTCTTCGTGAACCGGATCGTCGCGGAAGCGGAGGAAATTATCCATAGATCGCCTCCTTGAACGGCTCCATGCCGACGCGGCGATAGGTGTCGAGGAAGCGCTCGCCCTCGGCGCGCTCGCGCAGATAGACGTTGGTGGCCTTTTCGACCGCGTCGACGATGCCGTCCTCGTCGAAGCCGGGGCCGGTGATCTTGCCGAGGCTGGCATCCTCCGCGCCCGATCCGCCGAGCAGGAGCTGGTAATTCTCGGTGCCTTTGCGATCGACGCCGAGGATGCCGATATGGCCGGCATGATGGTGGCCGCAGGCGTTGATGCAGCCGCTGATCTTGAGCTTGAGTTCGCCCAGTTCGCGCTGACGGCCGATATCGGCGAAGCGGGTGGCGATCTTCTGCGCGATCGGGATCGAGCGGGCGTTGGCGAGGCTGCAATAATCGAGGCCGGGGCAGGCGATGATGTCGCTGATCAGGTCGAGATTGGCCTCGGCGAGGCCGTTTTCGGCAAGGGCCTGCCAGACCGCGTAGAGATCGGTCTTGCGGACATGCGGCAGGACGATGTTCTGCGCGTGGGTGACGCGCAGCTCGTCGAAGCTGTAGCGCTCGGCGAGATCGGCCATCAGGTCGATCTGGTCGGCGGTGGCGTCGCCGGGGATGCCGCCGATCGGCTTGAGGCTGATATTGACGATCGCATAGCCCGGCGCCTTGTGGGCCACCACATTCTGATCGACCCACAAAGCGAAATCGGGGTCGGTGCGGTCGATTTCGTCCGGCAGCCCGGTCTCGAACGGAGGCGCCTCGAAATACGCGGCGATGCGATCGAACTCGGCGCGCGGGACGTCGCTCTTATTGGGCAGGATCGCCTGCCACTCTTCCTCGACCTGGCGGGTGAATTCCTCCTGGCCGAGGTCGTGGACGAGGATCTTGATCCGCTGCTTGTGGATATTGTCGCGGCGGGCCCAGCGGTTCCACACGCGCAGCGCCGCCTCGATATAGCTGAAGAGGTGGTCGGCGGGCAGGAAGGGGCGGATCAGCGGGGCGACGAAGGGCGTGCGGCCCATGCCGCCGCCGATATAGACTTCGAAGCCCAGCTCGCCTGCGTCGTTTTTCACCAGCTTGAGGCCGATATCGTGGAGGCGGATCGCGGCGCGGTCCTCGTCGGCGCCGGTCACCGCGATCTTGAACTTGCGGGGAAGGTAGCTGAATTCGGGGTGGAAGGTCGTCGCCTGGCGGATCAGCTCGGCCCAGGGGCGCGGATCGGCGACCTCGTCGGCGGCGGCGCCGGCATACTGGTCCGACGAGACGTTGCGGATGCTCTCGCCGCTCGTCTGGATCGCGTGCATCTCGACCGTGGCGAGATCGGCGAGGATGTCGGCGGCCTCCGACAGCTTGATCCAGTTATACTGGAGGTTCTGGCGCGTGGTGAAATGGCCGTAACCGCGGTCGTACTTGCGCGCGATATGGCCCAGCATCCGCATCTGGCGGCTGTCGAGCGTGCCATAGGGGATGGCGACGCGCAGCATATAGGCGTGGAGCTGGAGATAGAGGCCGTTCTTGAGCCGGAGCGGCTTGAACTGGTCCTCGGTCAGCGCGCCCGCGATGCGGCGCTCGGCCTGGTCGCGGAATTCGGCGACGCGGGCATCGACGATCGCCTGATCATATTTGTCGTATTTGTACATGTCAGATCACCCAGCTTCCGGCGTCCGGATCGGCAGGTTTGAGAGTCAGATCGAGCCGCACGGTGGGGCCGAGCGCGCGGATGCGGTCCTTGATGTGCGCGGGGCGGGGCCCCTCGGGCGTGGCGACCGCGTCGATCACATAGGCGGCGTTGACGCGGCGCGCGCCGATTTCCTCGGTGGCGATCGCCTCGCCATGTTCGTCGACATCGACCGCGTTCTCCACGAAGCGAGACCAGCCGGTGCCGGTCCACCAGGTGACGTCGCCGGTGCGCAGATCGTTTCCGGTGAGGAGTTTCATGCTCATGCCAGCATCTCCGCGGTGGCCGCCCATTTGGCGAGCTTGTCCTGCGCATCCGAGAGCATCACGACTTCGCCGACGACGATGATAGCGGGGCTCTTCACCTTCTCGCGCTCGACCATCTGGCCGAGATCGGCGAGCAGGGTACGCATCGCGCGGCTGCCCTCGAGCGTGCCGCGTTCGAGGATCGCGACGGGCATGTCGGGGGCGACGCCATCGGCCATGAGCTTGTCGGCGATATCGGGGCAGGTGGCCACGCCCATATAGATGACGAGCGTGCGGCCCTTGCCGGCAAGGCCCGACCAATCCTGTTCACTCAGGCCCTTGCACTGGCCCGCGACGAAGCTGACCGCGCTCGACCAGTCGCGGTGCGTGAGCGGCAGCATCGCCTCGGCGGCGGCGCCCAGCGCGGCGGAGATGCCGGGGATGACCTCGACGGGCAGGCCGGCGGCGCGCACCGCCTCCACTTCCTCGCCGCCGCGGCCGAAGATGAAGGGATCGCCACCCTTGAGCCGGACGACGATCGCGCCGGTCTTCACATGCGCGACGATCAGCGCGTTGATCGCGTCCTGCGAGAGGGTGTGCTTCGACCGCCGCTTGGCGACCGAGATGCGGTGCGCCTGCGGCGCCAGATCGAGCACGCGCGGATCGACCAGCCCGTCATGGACGAGCACATCGGCCTGCGCGAGCGCCTCGACCGCGCGCACGGTGAGCAGGCCGGGGTCGCCGGGCCCTGCGCCGACAAGAATGACGCGGCCGCGCGCCGCTGGATCGAGGAGTGTCGCCATGGTGGGGGAGATGGGCTTGGCGGGCCCGCGCGGCAAATGAGGATGGTTTGGGGGCGGGGTAGGGAAACTATTGCGAGGCTGAAGAGAGACGCTTCCCCGGCGAAGGCCGGGGCCCAGTTGGGAAACCCGGGGTAGCGAGCGCAGCGCTTACCATGTCCGACATCCGAACTGGGCCCCGGCCTTCGCCGGGGAGGCGCTAATTCTGACGCTTAGATTCCCGCCAGCGCCTTGGCGTGGGCCTCGATCACCGCCTTGGTGCTCGCATCGCTGTCGAACACGCCATACCAGCCCTGCGGCTCGTGCGGCGGGTCGCCCAGCCAGGCATTGTCGCCGGTCTTGTACTTATGGTCGCCATGGACCGCGCGGCCTTCGCCGTTCCAGGCCCAGAAGTTCGAGCCCTGCAAGGGGCCGCCACTCTTCACACTGGCTTCCACCGCGTCGTAGATCAGCTTGTAATAACCGTCCTTGTAGAGCGTCGCGCTATCGGTGTCGTAACCGCCGCCGTCGCGCGGATAGCCGAACTCCTCGATCACCAGCGGCTTGCCGAGTTCCTTCGCCATGGCAATGTGCTGCTCGACATATTCCCGCACTTTGGCGAGCCCGGCCTCGTTGGTGCCGGCAAGGTTCTTCGCATCGACCCAGCTCCAGTTGAGCGGCCAGATATGCGCGGTGCAGTAGTCGATTTCGGGGAAGGCATGGATAGCCTTGTAGACGTCGGCGCGCTCGACGCTGCCCTTCAGCCCCTCATGGCCGATGCAGACGAGATGCTCGGGTGCGAGCGTCTTGAAGAGCTTGGCGGTGCCCTGGATCCACGCATTGTAGGCGGGGAGCAAGGGCTCGGCGGTGGCGGTGTCGCCTGCGGGACGCGGCTCGTTGGCGTGTTGCCACGCCATGATCGTCGGGTCCTCGGCGTAGCGCTTGCCGGTGATCGCGTTGGTGCGGCCGACGATCGTCTTGATCCAGTCGCGATACAAGCCGACCGCCGCCGGATTGGCGTAGAATTGCGCGGTGGCGTTGGGGAAGGCGGGCCAGGGATGCGCGGGATCGCCCATGTCCATGTACTTGCCGGTGACATAGTAGAGATAGGTTTGCATGCCCCCCGACCATTCCCAGAAATTGGTGAGGTAGAGCACGGCCTTCATCTCGCGCTGGGCCATCTCCGCCAGGAAGAAATCGAGCCCGTCGAGCAGGGCCGAATTGGCGGGGCCGGTCTTGTCATGGAAGGTCGGCTTGACGCTGTGGTTGAGCGGCGATTCCTCGGCCGAGGCATTGGCGCGGATGTTGGTGACGCCCATCGCCTTGAGCGCATCCAGCTCGCGGCGCAGCCGGTCGCGGTTGCCGTAATCGGCGGTCGCGCCGAGCCAGGCGGCGTACCACATATTGGTGCCGACATAGCGGTACGGCTTGTCGTTCAGCGTGAAGCCCACCCCCTTGCGCTGGACGAAGGGGCTGGGCCTGGACGGCTTGGCGAGGGTGGGGCTGGCGAGGGTCCCCGCCAGTGCGGCGCCGCCGATAAGCGTTTGCCTGCGCGTGACCATGATTAACCCTCCCAAATTTCTTTATTCGGGACGGACCATAGCGGCCCCGCCGCGATTGGGAAGATGCGGCGGGGCCTGTGGCTCAGTCGAACAGCTCCTCCAGGAACGACTTCCGCTTCTTGTGGCCGTGGCCATAGTGGCGATGGTCGTCATAATGGCGACGGTCCTCGTACTGGCGGCGGTCGCGATAGGGGTCGTCGAACTGCTGTTGCGGCGGTGGGGCCGCGGGCGCCGGGGCGGGGCCGGCGCTGCGGTCGATGATCTTGTCGAGCTCGCCGCGGTCGAGCCAGACGCCGCGGCACGACGGGCAGTGATCGATCTCGATCCCCTGGCGCTCCATCGGGACGAGCTTGGTGCCGTCGACCGGGCAGGTGAAATTGCCGGACATAGGCTTACTCCTCGGTCTGTCCGAACAGGCTCAGCAGCAGCTGGAACATGTTGATGAGGTTCAGATAGAGCGACAGCGCGCCCATGATCGCGAGCTTCTCGGCATGCGGGGTGCCGGCGAAGTGGAGATATTCGCTCTTCAGCCGCTGCGTGTCCCACGCCGTCAGCCCCGCGAACACCAGCACGCCGACCGCGGACATGATCATCTGCAGCATCGACGATCCGATGAAGAGGTTGACCAGGCTGATGCCGATCACCGCGATCAGGCCGATGAACAGGAAGGTGCCGAAGGCGCTCAGGTCGCGGTTGGTGGTGTAGCCCCACAGGCTGAGCCCCGCGAACATCGCGGATGCGGCGAAGAAGGCCATGGCGATGCTCTGGCCGGTGAAGACGAGGAAGATGCTCGCCATCGACACGCCCATCACCGCCGCGAAGACGAAGAAGGTGGTCCGCGCGGTTGCGGCGGTCATCCGCTCGATCCGGAAGCTGAAGAAGAAGACGAAGGCGAGCGGTGCCAGCATCGCCACCCATTTGAGCGGGGTGCCGAAGATCAGAGCGACGAGCGGCGGCGACGAGGCGACGCCCATCGAGACCAGCCCGGTGAGCGCGAGGCCCAGCCCCATATTGCGGTAGATGCCGAGCATGTAGCGGCGCAGGCCCGCGTCGAAACGGGCCTGTACGCCGGCGCCGGCGGCGCGGTTGAACTGAGAGATGTCGGTCATTGGGGTTCCTCAGGAGGCGCGCACCCGGGCAAGCGCGACGCGGGTGGCGCGGCGCATGTCCGAGGCGACGGGGAAGTGGCGGAAAAGCCTGTCCTTGATCGCGAGCCGTTCCTTCTTGAGCCGGATCACCCGGAAACGGTCCGGCGTGCGGCGAGCAAGCTCGCGCCGGATTTCGCGGTTGAGAAGGCGGTGCGCGGCGATCAGCCGCTCGATCAACTGGGTCACTAGCCACTCCATCGATGGTTGCATCGATCGAGCGGCGCCCGGTGCTGAGTGGGGTGGAGGGGGAGGGCCACCGAACCTGCACCGAGCGACGCTCGATGCGGTCCGACATCACGAGGGCTTTGAAAGCCCTCGCCAGAGGGGCCCGGTCCGCCAGGGGAATGTACGGAGGCGGGGCGCGGGTTTCAAGGGGAGGCATCCCAATTAACCGTCATCCCGGCGAAAGCCGGGATCCCACAAAAACCCTCTTCTCTTCGCGTCTTTGCGTCTTCGTGTGAGTCAGAATTCTCTCACACAAAGCCACGAAGGCGCAAAAGAGAAGCGGGACCCCGGCTTTCGCCGGGGTGACGATGGTGCTCAGGCGTCCCTGAGGCCCAGTCCGATCGAGGCGCGGGCCGATTCGGCTTCGGACGAAACCACCGGATAGGCGCAGTAATCCGCCGCGTAGAAGGCGCTCGGCCGATGGTTGCCCGACCAGCCGATCCCGCCGAACGGGGCCGACGAGCTTGCGCCGTTGGTCGGGCGGTTCCAGTTGACGATGCCGGCGCGGATATTGGCCCAGAACTGGTCGTAGAGCTTGGGGTCCTGGCTGATCAGCGAGGCCGAGAGGCCGTAACGGGTGTTGTTCGCCTCGGTGATCGCGTCCTCGAAGCTGTTCGCGCGGAAGACCTGGAGGATCGGGCCGAACAGCTCGACATCGGGCGACTCCTTCGCCTCGGTCATGTCGATCAGTCCGGGGGTCAGGAAGGGGCGGCCCTCGATCGGGCGCGACATATGGCGCAGCGGGCGGCCGCCCATGGTGGAGAGCGCGAGGAAGCTCTCGGTCAGCATGTCGGCGGTGTCGTTGTCGATCACCGGGCCCATGAACGGCGCGGGATCGGCATGGGGCTCGCCGATGATGAGGCGGCCGATCAGCTTGTTGATCTCGGCCATCAGCGGTTCGTAGAGCTTCTGGTCGACGATCAGGCGGCGCGCGGCGGTGCAGCGCTGGCCGGCGGTGGTGAAGGCCGACTGGACCACGATGATCGCCGCCGAATAGAGATCGGGCGTGTTCCACACGATGATCGGATTGTTGCCGCCCATCTCGAGCGCGAGGATCTTCTCGGGCCGCGTCGCGAACTGGCGGTTGAGCGCGATGCCGGTATTGGCCGATCCGGTGAAGAGCAGCCCGTCGATATCGGGGTGCGCCGACAGCGCCTTGCCCTGCTCGACGCCGCCGATCAGCAGGCGGACACAGCCTTCGGGGATGCCCGCCGCATGATAGCAATCGACGAGGAAGGCGCCCGATGCGGGGGTCTTTTCCGAAGGCTTGAACACCACGGCATTGCCCGCGAGTAGCGCCGGGACGATATGGCCGTTGGGCAAATGGATCGGGAAATTATAGGGGCCGAGCACCGCGAGCACGCCGTGCGGCTTGTGCCGCAGCGCGACGCGGGTGTTCATCGGCGCTTCGATCCGCGTCTGGCCGGTGCGCTGAAGATAGGCGCCGATCGAGATTTCGACCTTGGCGATGACGCTCTCGACCTCGGTGCGCGCTTCCCAGATCGGCTTGCCGGTTTCGCGCGCGAGCAGATCGGTGAAGGCGTCCGATTTCTGGCGGACGACATTGGCGAAACGGCGCAGCGCCTCGAGCCGATAGGCCTGCGGGCGCGCGGCCCATTCGGCCCAGCTGCGGCGCGCATGCGCGACCTCGGCATCGGCATCGCCGGTTTTCTGGCGCCACAGGACGGCGCCCGTCGCGGGCTCGGTGGAGATGAGTTCTGAAGCGGGCATTCTGATCTGATTGTCGACTTTTCGAATATTACGGCTGCTCTTGCACCAATTCGCCTGGGGAAGCCACACCCCGTAAATCCTCCCCGGTACGGGGAGGGGGACCATGCGCAGCATGGTGGAGGGGGTTCTCCTCATAGCGAATCGGTTGTGGAGAACCCCCTCCGTCAGCCTGCGGCTGCCGCCTCCCCGTGCCGGGGAGGATTTTCAGGCGAGAGCTTCCCCCATGCGGCGGATCGCCACCACCTTGGCGTTCAGCGCGGCCCAATCGTCGGACGCGGCAATGGGTTCCCAGATCGCCTCGACCTCGTCGATCAGCATCGAACAGGGCGCGTCGTCCGTCCAATAGGGGTGCTGGCGCGGCTTGCGCGGCGCATAGGGCACCAGCAGCGATTTGAGTTCGTCATAGTCGGGGCCGTAACCGGCGGGAGCGACCCCGCCGAACCAGTCGAAATAGAAACGGTCGATCGAGGTCTGGGTCGTGGCGAGCGTCCGCTGGATCGTCTCGGCCAGCTTGCCGTCCTGTGCCTCGTCGCGGGGCCGGACACCGAGCCGCCACAGCATCGCGTCGCTGATGCTTTGCTGGCACCATGCGGGAAAGCGATCGAGCGCGGCGACGATGGGTTCCTCCTCCGCGATCTGCCGCAGCGAAATCGCGAGCTGCATCACGTCCCAGTAGATCGCCTCGGGCTGGCGGCCGAAGGCGTAGAGGCCGGCATGGTCGAAATAGGCCGCGGTGAAGCCGGGGTCCCAGGTCGGCGCGAACCGCCAGGGGCCGTAATCGAAGCTCTCGCCCGTCACGTTGATATTGTCGCTGTTGAGCACGCCATGGACGAACCCCGCGCCCATATATTGGCCCGCCAGCTTCGCGGTGCTCTGGGCGACATGTTCGAGCAGGCGCGCGGGGGCGTCCTCGCCCGGTTCCTCATCATAATGATTGCGTAGCACATAGGCGGTGAGCGCGCGCAGCTCGTCGGCCTGCTGATGATAGGCGAGGCGCTGGAAAGTGCCGATGCGGATATGACCGTGGCTGAGGCGGACCATCACCGCCGAGCGGGTGGGGGAGGGCTCGTCGCCGCGGTGCAGCTCCTCGCCGGTCTCGATCAGCGAGAAGGTCCGCGAGGTGTTGACGCCGAGCGCCTCGAGCATCTCGGTCGCGAGGATCTCGCGGACGCCGCCCTTGAGCGTCAGCCTCCCGTCGCCGAAGCGGCTGTACGGGGTCTGGCCCGATCCCTTGGTGCCCAGGTCCATCAGCCGTCCGCTCGAATCGCGCATCTGGGCGAACAGGAAGCCGCGGCCGTCGCCGATATCGGGATTGTACACGCGGAACTGATGCCCGTGGTAGCGCAGCGCCAGCGGCTCGGACAGGCTGCCCGGGAGCGGCTGGAAGCGGCCGAAATGCGCGATCCACGCCTCCTCGCCGAGCCCGTCGAGCCCCACGCCGGCCGCGGCGCGGTCGTTGCGGAAGCGCAGGATGGCTTCGGGGAAATTGGCGGCTTCTACCGGATCGTAGAATGTTCGCCCGAGTGTGAGGATCGCCTGTTGCGGAGTGAAGTCCATGCGGCGATATGGGGAGCGATGGGCGAACGGCGCAACCCGAGTGGATATGTTGACGGCTATTGGTGGTCCAATGACGGGCTGCGGCTGCACTATCGCGACTATCCGGGGCGCGAGGACCGGCCTCCGCTCGTCTGCTTCCCGGGGCTGACTCGCAACGCCCGCGACTATGAGGGGCTTGCCCAGCGGCTCGCCGGCGCGTGGCGCGTGATCCTGGTCGAGTTCCGCGGGCGCGGCGAGAGCGCCTATGCCAAGGACCCGATGACCTATGTGCCTCTGGTCTATCTGCAGGATGTCGAGGCGCTGATCGGGGAATTGAAGCTCGACAATTTCGTCGCGGTTGGGACCTCGCTCGGCGGGATCGTGACGATGCTGCTCGCCGCGACCGATCGCGAACGGCTGGCGGGCGCGGTTCTCAACGATGTCGGGCCCGAGATCGATCCGGGCGGGCTGGCGCGCATCCGCAACTATGTCGGCAAGGCCGTCCAGCACCCGACCTGGATGCACGCGGCGCGCGCGCTCGCCGAATCCCAGGGCGACGCCTATCCCGGCTATGACATCGAGGCCTGGCTGGCGATGGCGAAGCGGCTGTTCCGGCTCAACAGCTCGGGCCGCATCGTGCTCGATTACGACATGAAGATCGCCGAACCCTTCCGCGTTCCCGGCAACGAGGCGGGGCCTGACATGTGGCCGACGCTCGACGGGCTGAAGGGGAAACCCTTGCTGGTCGTGCGCGGCGAGCGCTCGGACATTCTTCGCGCGCCGGTCGCCGAGAAAATGCTGGAGCGCGTCGCGGGCGCGGAGCTGGTGACGGTGCCGGGGGTCGGCCATGCGCCGACGCTGGAAGAGCCGGAAGCGGCCAAAGCGATCGACAAGCTGCTGGCGAAGGTGGCCAAGACGAAGGTGGCGGCCTAAGCACTCCCGCCAATGTCGATCCACATCCTCCATCTCCACTCCACCTTCAACCTGGGCGGCAAGGAAGCGCGGGCGGTTCAGCTGATGAACGCCTTTGGGGACCGCGCGCGGCACACGATCGTCTCCGCGATGCCCGATCAGCTTTCCGCGCGCGATGCGATCGCCAAGGGGATCAAGTACGAGATCGCGCAGGATCCGCCGCCGCTGAGCGGGCGGCCCTCGGTCAAGCGTTACGAGACCATCGCGCGCTTCATGCGGCGCTTCGATCTGGTGCTGACCTATAATTGGGGCGCGATCGACGGGGTGATGGCGGCGCGGGTGTTCGGCAAGGGGCTGCCGCCGATCGTGCACCATGAGGACGGATTCAACGCCGACGAGGCGGTGCGCCTCAATACGATGCGCAACATGTACCGCCGCATTGCGCTGCCCGCGGCCAATGCGCTGGTGGTCCCTTCGGGCAAGCTCGAGGCGATCGCGGTCAAGCATTGGGGGCAGCCGCCCGAAAGGCTGCGGCGGATCGCCAACGGGATCAGGACCGAGCTTTACGCGCGCAAGCCCGATCCGAAGGCGATCCCGGGCTTCACGAAGAAGCCGGACGAACTGGTGATCGGCAGCATCGCGGGGCTGCGGCCGGTCAAGGACCTGCCGATGCTGGTGCGCGCGGTGGCGGGGATGAATTCGCGCGCCCGGCTGGTGATCGTCGGCGAGGGCCCCGAGCGCGAGACGATCCAGGAGGCCGCGCGGCTGATGGGACTGGAGGACAAGCTGGTGATGCCCGGCTTCCTGCCCGATCCGCACCGCTATATCGGGCTGTTCGATGCGTTCGCGCTCACCTCGCAGAGCGAGCAGGCGCCGATTTCGGTGATCGAGGCGATGGCCGCGGGGCTGCCGGTGGTGGCGCCCTGGGTCGGGGATATCCCCAATATGGTCGATCCGCTCAACGAACCCTATCTCACGCCGACGCGCTACGAGCTGTTTCTGCGCGACCGTTTCGAGTTCATCGCGCAGAATCGCGACACCGCGCGGATCGTCGGTGAAGCGAACCGGAAGCGCGCCCGTGCGTTGTTTCATGAGGATCAGATGATCGCCGCCTATGCAGGGCTCTATGGCGAGGCGATGGGACGCCCCGGCGTGCTGGGCTGACACAAATGTTATTACTCGCGTCGGGACGCCAATCCGTCTAGCGTCCGCGCCGATTATTTCGGAGGCAGATTTGTTCAAGGGTCTTCAGCCCATTATTTATGGCGGCAAGGAAGTCTGGCCGCTTGTCGAAGGCGGAAAAGGGGTTGCCGCGACGAATCACGCGAGCGCCGGCGCCTGGGCTGCCGCGGGGGGAATCGGCACGGTCTCGGCGGTGAACGCCGACAGCTATGACGCCGAGGGCAAGATCATCCCGCAGATCTACAAGGCGCTGACGCGGCGCGAGCGCCATGAGGAGCTGATCCAGTACGCGATCGAAGGCGCGGTGCAGCAGGTCAAGAAGGCGTTCGACATTGCTGGCGGCAAGGGCGCGATCAACATCAACGTGCTGTGGGAGATGGGCGGCGCGCAGCGGGTGCTGCATGGCGTGCTCGAGCGCACCCGGGGCATGGTGACGGGCGTCACCTGCGGCGCGGGCATGCCGTACAAGCTCAGCGAGATCGCGGCGTCGTACAACGTCAATTACCTGCCGATCGTCAGCTCGGGCCGCGCCTTCCGGGCGCTGTGGAAGCGTGCCTATTCCAAGGCAGCGGAATGGCTGGCGGCGGTGGTCTATGAGGATCCGTGGCTCGCGGGCGGGCATAACGGCTTGTCCAACGCCGAGGACCCGCTCAAGCCGCAGGATCCCTATCCGCGCGTGAAGGAGCTGCGCGAGGTGATGCGCGAAGGCGGCATCGCCGACAGCGTGCCGATCGTGATGGCCGGCGGCGTGTGGTACCTGCGCGACTGGAACGACTGGATCGACAATCCCGAGCTCGGCCAGATCGTCTTCCAGTTCGGCACGCGGCCGCTGCTCACCAAGGAAAGCCCGATCCCCGATGGCTGGAAGGCCAAGCTGACCGAGATCGAGGAAGGCGAAGTGCTTCTGCACCGCTTCTCGCCCACCGGTTTCTATTCCTCGGCGGTCAAGAACCCCTTCCTGCGCAACCTCGAGGCGCGCAGCGAGCGCCAGATCCCCTACTCGACCGAACATGCCGGGGATCACACCTTCCAGCTCGATGTGGGCGTGAAGGGCAAGAATTTCTGGGTGACGCGCAACGACCTGCTGCGCGCGCGCGAATGGTTCGGGCTGGGCTTCACCAGCGCACTCAAGACGCCCGACAACACGCTCGTCTTCGTCACCGAGGATGAGAAGGGCATGATCCGCAAGGACCAGGCCGATTGCATGGGCTGCCTCAGCCAGTGCGCCTTTTCGAGCTGGGCGGATACCGAGACCAATTCGACCGGCCGCCTCGCCGATCCGCGCAGCTTCTGCATCCAGAAGACGCTGCAGGATATCGCGCATGGCGGCCCTACCGACGAGAATCTGATGTTCGCGGGCCATGCGGCGTATAATTTCAAGAAGGACCCCTTCTATTCGAACGGGTTCGTGCCGACCGTGAAGCAGCTCGTGGACCGGATCCTGACCGGAAACTGACGGCGCCCCGCTTTCAGGGGTGGCCCATCCCGTCGCGGACCGCGTCGAACGGTGCCGCGAGCGTGGTGGCGACGGTATCGGCGATGGCCGCTGCTGCGAGCGCGAGGACGAGCAGCATCGCGAGATACTGAAGCTGGCGCGCGCGATCGCGGCTGCGGTCCGCGATCCCGGCGAGGAAGCGGGTCGCGTGCGTGTGCGGCCCCGCAAGGCTCGCGGCGGGCATTTTCGCGACCGAGCCGAGCAGCGCGTCCATCTGGAGCCGATCCTGGAGGCGAATCCCGATCATGTTGCGCTTGGCCCAGACCGCGCGCCCGACGACCGCCAGCCTGGCGCAGCGAATCTCGACATAGGCCCCGGCGGGAGGCGGCGTTTCGGCCTTGACGAGCATGCCGCGCGGCGAGACGTTGCGGATCACGATGTCGGTCCAGCCGGCCTCGGTGCGCATCCGCGCCTCGAGCGAGACCGGGATCCTGTCTTCGCGTTGCCGCACATGCGCTCCCCGGCTTCGGCTCCCCTCCAGGCAGTGAACGGGCAGCGCAAACCTGGACCGACCTGTTGTCCGGAAGCCCTTGAGCAGGGCTTGAGGAACAGAGTGAAGATGCTGTTAGACAGGTTTCAAGATCAGGAAATCCAACGGGAATTTCACCCGCTCCGAAGCGATCCGGTTCCTGCCCTGTGCGTTAGGCGGGCTTGGCAGGCGCCAAGAAAGCCTGGCCTCGCCCGGCGGCAAGCGCGAGGATAGAGGGAGGCATGTTTACCGGGCTGATCATCCGCCACACGCCCTATGAGGGGATTGCCGGCTTTCGCGAACCGATCGAGGCCGCGGGCTATGCGCTCGACCGCGTCGATGTGGGCGATCCGGGATTCGCGACGATCGATTTCCTGAGCCCCGATCTGCTGGTGCTGATGGGCGGGCCGATGGGGGTGTACGAGCGCGCGGCGCATCCCTGGATCGATTGCGAGATCGTGCGGCTGGCCGAGCGGATCGCGTGCGGACTGCCGACGCTTGGCGTCTGCCTGGGCGCGCAGATGATCGCGGCGGCGATGGGGGCGGAGGTTCGAAAGGGACCGGGGCCGGAGATCGGGTTCGGGCCGGTGACGCTCAACGCCGCCGGAGCGGACTCGCCGTTGCGGCATGTGGCGGAAGTACCCGTGCTGCACTGGCATGGCGATACGTTCGATTTGCCCGAGGGCGTCGAGCTGTTGGCCTCGACCGCGGCCTATCCGCATCAGGCCTTTCGCCGGGGCCGCAACCTGCTCGCGCTGCAATTCCACGCCGAAATGGGTGAGGATCCGCGCTTCGACGCATGGCTGGAAGGCGCGGAGCAAGGCGCGCGGGCCGGACTGCGCGCCGAGCATGACTCGCTGGGGCCCGACGCGGTGGCGGCCGGGCGGGCGATGATCGCGGAGTGGCTGGGCCAGCTTTGAGGCGGGCTCAGCCGCCGCCGAGCACGGCCGAGGTCGCTTGCATCGGAATGACGAACAGCTTGTGCAGCAGGATCGCCATGGCGACCGCGCCGGCGACGATGACCGCGATCGCCGCGATGAATTCGAGCAGCGAGGCGCGATGCCGGCTCGCCTGATGGATTTGAGCGGGAGCATCGGCCACGGGCACCCGCCGAACCTGGATCAAGGGCGGGTCCTGCGCGCGCAGGCGTCCGCCCGTCAGCAGCGATTCGACTTCGATGCGATCCTGCGTCCGCACGCCGAAACACCGGTCACCGACCCAGATCGTGCGCGCGACAAGCGTCGTCGCCGGTCCGCAGATTTCGAGATAGGTTCCGGGCGGCGGGGGCGTTTCGGCGGTGAGCAGCATGCCGCGCGACGACAGGTCGCGGATCACAACGTCAGACCAGTTCCGGCCCAGCCGCATCCGGGCGTTGAACACAACCTTGTGCCTGGGTTCTCGCGCTTGCATGGCCATCCCCGTTGAGAGCGGGCAACGACTTGCGATATCAGCCTTGCCATGGGGTATCGTCGCGATCCCGTAATATCACTTAGTAGGTCAGCGGTGAGGGGGAGAGTCCGCCTTCACACCCATCCCTCCAGCACCTGATCGGGCGGGCGGTGGCCATCGGTCCAGACGCGGATATTGGCGATCACCTTGAGCCCCATCGCGTCGCGGCCCTCGAAGGTCGCCGAGCCGAGATGCGGGAGGAGGATGACGTTATCGAGCGCCATCAGGCGGGGATCGACCGCGGGCTCGCCGACATAGACGTCCAGCCCGGCGCCGGCGATGCGGCCGGTCTGGAGGGCGGTCACCAGCGCCTCGGGATCGACGATCTCGCCGCGCGCGGTGTTGATCAGCCAGCCCTGGGGGCCGAGCAGGTCGAGGCGGCGGGCGTCGATCGCCGCGTCGGTGTCGGGTGTGTGCGGGGTGTGGATCGTGAGGATATCGGCCGCGCGCAGCATCGAATCGAGATCGGCGTGGAAAGTCGCGCCAAGCTGGGCCTCGAGCACTTCGGGGACGCGGTGGCGGCCGTGATAATGGATCTGGAGGCCGAAGGCGCGGGCGCGCATCGCGACGGCCTGGCCGATCCGGCCCATGCCGAGGATGCCGAGCTTCTTCCCCCCGATGCGGTGGCCGCGCATGCCGGTGGGGCGCCAGCCGTCCCACTGCCCCGCGCGGACCAGTTTGTCGCCCTCGACCAGCCGGCGCGGGACGGCGAGGATGAGCGCCATCGCCATGTCGGCGGTGTCCTCGGTCAGCACGCCGGGCGTATTGGTGACGACGATCCCCCGCGCGCGCGCCGCCTTGAGGTCGATATGGCCGACGCCCGCGCCGTAATTGGCGATGAGCTTGAGCCGCTCGCCGGCGCCCTCGATCAGCGCGGCGTCGACTCGGTCGGTAACGGTGGGGACGAAGACGTCGGTGTCCGCCATCGCCACCGTCAGCGCCTCGCGGTTCATGGGTGCGTCATCGGCATTGGCGCACAGGTCGAACAGTTCGGCCATCCGCGCCTCGACCGCTTCGGGCAATGCCCGGGTCACGGTCACCTTGGGGCGGGAAGGACGTACCGGCTGTGCCATTGCGGGCGGCTTGGCCGTCCGCCGCGCGGCAGTCAACGGGTTGAAGGCGGGCGGCTGCCCGGGTTAGAGGATGAATGTTGCGTAGCCAGGGGGTCGAATGCGGTTGTTGAACTGGATCGCGCTCTGCCTGAGTGCGCTGGCGTTGACGGCGATGACCGCCGACGACGCCTTTGCCCAGCGCAAGCCCCCCTATTTCGCCTCGATCGCGGCGGGCAAGGCACGGATGCGCACCGGCCCGGGGCGAAACTATCCGGCAAGCTGGCTCTATCAGCGCGAGGACCTGCCGATCCGCGTGATCGACACCTATGGCGAATGGCGCAAGATCGAGGATCCCGACGGCACCCAGGGCTGGATGCAGGTCAACATGCTGAGCGACACCCGCACCGCGATGGTGGTTGGCTCGATCACCGAGATGCGCGCGGCGCCCCGGTTCGAGGCGCGGGTCAACTGGCGCGCGGCGCCGGGCGTGGTCGGGCGGATCAGCAAATGCGCGAAGGGCTGGTGCTGGTTCGACGTGCGCGGGCGCGGCGGCTATGTCGAGCAGAGCCACGTCTGGGGCGTCGAGCCCAACGAAGTGATCCCCTGATCGGCGTCAGCCTGCGGGTTTGACGTATCCGTGCGCGACGTCCAGCGCCTTTCCGGCGTTGCGGCTCACCACTCCCGTCTGGCCGTCGCAGATGGCCGGCGCCACCAGCGAGGAGAGGTCGCCGCGATAGGCATCGCCAAGCGGGAAGCTATCGTCGGCCTTGTAGCCGCGATGCCATCTGCGCTTCACGCTATCGACGTTCGACATGCTGCGCGAAGCGCAGTCGAAGGCGAAGGCGATGCTCCAATAATGGTCCGGTGCGCCGGCCCAGGCGACATAGGCGCGGTACGGCTGCTTGTTGCCCGGCCTCGGCGCGCTGACCATGACCATGAGGGCGCGATCCTGGCTGTCGGTGGCGCCGATCCGGGTAAAGTCAAAGGCCGGCTGCCGGTCTTCCTGCAACAATCTGGGAAACGGCGTCGAATTCCGGTCCTGACGCTGCGCCTGCGCGGGCAGGGCCGCGGTTATGGCGGCTGCGGCGAAAGCAACAAGGACGGTGCGCATCTCGGAGGCCTCCTCGACCAGTTCATGGTGGAGACTAGATGTTCATGCGAACCTGTACAGCACATGACCGAAAGACTGTTCGGCTTCGTGCGCAGCGGATAGGGATTGGCGATGACCCTCATCGACATCCTCAAATGGTCCGCTTCGATCAGCGGCGTCATCGCGGCGTTCATGGTGTCGCTCGACCTCGGGCGGCGCGTCACCGGATGGGGATTTGCCCTGTTCGTCGCCTCGAGTCTGTGCTGGATCGCGGGGGCGATGATGTCTAGCGACGAGGCGCTATGGTCGCAGAACCTGTTCCTCTTCGGTATCAACGTCTTCGGCGTGTATCGCTATCTGATTAGAAAGAAGAAAGTTCATGAAGGCGGTGGGGCATGACAGCTGAAATCTGGTTCTGGCCGGTCCTTCTCGGTGTTCTCGGGGTCGTTTTCGGCAGCTTCATCGCGACGATCGCGATCCGCTGGCCGGCCGGGCGCTCGATCCTGAAGGGGCGGTCGGAGTGCGACGCCTGCGCCAAGCCGCTCGATTGGTTCGAGCTGGTGCCGCTGCTCAGCTATGCCGCGCAGCTGGGCAAATGCCGCGCGTGCGGCGAGGGGATCAAGCCGAGCCATCCGGTAATCGAGCTGCTCGCGCTGGCCATCGGCGTGGCGGCGGGCTTCATCGCGCCCGGCGCGGACGGCGCCGCGGGGGCGGTGTTCGGATGGCTGCTGCTGGCGCTGGCGGCGCTCGACCTGCGCGCCTTCTGGTTGCCCAACGAGCTGACCGGCGCGTTGGCTGCGGCGGGCATCTTCACGGGCGTAGCGAGCCTCCAGCCCGAGCTGGTCGAGCGGCTGATCGGGGGCGTGGCGGGCTTCCTCGCGCTGTTGCTGGCGGCGTCGGCCTATCGCGTGATCCGCGGCGTGGACGGGCTGGGCGGGGGGGACCCCAAGCTGCTCGGCGCGATCGGGCTGTGGATCGGGTGGCGGATGCTGCCGCTGGTGGTGTTCGCGGCGTGCGTGATCGGGCTGATCGCGGTGCTCGCGATGCGGCTCAGCGGGAAGAAACTTGGCATGCAGGACCGGATGCCGCTGGGCGTGCTGCTCGCGGTCGCGGCCTGGGGTGTCTGGGTATTGGAGAGGTTCCTCGATGCGTGAGATTCTCGACCGCCAGCGCGCGGCGTTCATGGCGGAGCTTCCCGTGGCGGCGTCGGTTCGCAAGGACCGGCTGAAGCGAGCGGCCGCGATGATCGCCGACAATGCCGACCGCTTCTGCGACGCGCTGAGCGAGGATTTCGGGCATCGCAGCCGCGAGCAATCGATGATCACCGACATCGCGGCCTCGGTCGGCCCGATCAACCATGCGATCAGACATCTCGACCGCTGGTCGCGGCCCGAGAAGAAGCCGCTGACCTTCCCGCTCGGGCTGCTCGGGGCGAAGGGCACGATCGAGTATCAGCCCAAGGGCGTGGTCGGCGTGATCTCGCCCTGGAACTTCCCGGTGAATCTGGTGATGAGCCCGCTCGCCGGCATCTTCGCGGCGGGCAACCGCGCGATGGTGAAGACGAGCGAATATACGCCGGTGGTGGCGGCCCTGTTCGAGGAACTGGCGGCAAAATATTTCGCCGAGGACGAGCTGGCGTTCGTCAGCGGCGGGCCCGAGATGGGCAAGGCCTTCGCCGAACTGCCGTTCGATCATCTGCTCTTCACTGGCGCGACGGGCATCGGCAGGCATATCCTCCATGCCGCCGCGGACAATCTGACGCCGGTGACGCTCGAGCTGGGCGGCAAATCGCCGGTGATCCTGGGGCGCGACAGCGATATCGCGCAGGCGACCGAGCGGGTCGTGCTGGGCAAGATGATGAATGCCGGGCAGATCTGCCTCGCGCCCGATTACATGCTGGTGCCCGCCGAGAAGGAGGCCGAAGTGGTCGCCGGGCTGACCGCGGCGGCATCGGCGCTGTACCCGACCGTGCTCGCCAACCCCGACTATACCTCGGTGATCAACGACCGGCATTTCCAGCGGCTGACCACCTGGATCGACGACGCCCGCGCGCGCGGCGCCGAGGTGATCGCGGTCAATCCGGGAAATGAGGATTTCTCGAACACCAACTCGCGGAAAATGCCCCTCCACATCATCCGCAACCCGACCGACGACATGACGGTGATGCAGGAGGAGATTTTCGGCCCCGTGCTGCCGGTGCGAAGCTACGAGAGCATCGAAGGCGCGGTGGAGGAAGTGAACCGCCGCGACCGGCCTCTGGCGCTCTATTATTTTGGCAAGGATGCGGGCGAGCGCCGCCGCGTGCTCGACCGGACGATCTCCGGAGGTGCGACGATCGACGATGTGATCTTCCATGTCAGCCAGGAAGAACTGCCCTTCGGCGGCATTGGCCCGTCAGGGATGGGGGCCTATCATGGCGAGGTGGGGTTCAAGACCTTCAGCCATGCGCGCGCGGTTTACCGACAGCCCAGGATCGACGTGGCGAAGCTGGCGGGGCTGAAGCCGCCCTATGGCAAGACGACGATGAAGGCGGTCGCGCGGCAGATGAAATGAAGTGGGAGCGCCGGCGGACCCTAGGGGGAAGGGGTCTCGCCTGGCGCTCCCAATCGTCCTTCCCGCAAGGGGGGAGGGAGGGGAAGGACGAAAAAAAGTGGCCGCCCGAAGGCGGCCTTGGAAAGGTTTAGGAGAGGATGCCTGAAAGGCCTGCTCTATGTGCGCCGCAACACGCCATGTTGCAAGTGCGAAATGTTACCGGTACCATTGCAATTAATGCAATCGTGATCCGCGTGGTGCAAGTGTGAGAGGATGACGGCCAGAACCATGCCGACGACGTTGAAACTCGACCAGTTCCTGCCCTACCGGCTTTCCATCGCCTCGAACGCGGTGTCGGAGGCGGTGGCGGTGGCGTATCGCACCCTGTTCGGGCTGCGCATCCCCGAATGGCGGCTGGTCGCGGTGCTCGCCGAGGATGGGCCGATGAGCCAGCAGGCCTTGTGCGGGCGGACGCGGATGGACAAGGTGACGGTGAGCCGCGCGGCGATCGGGCTGGCGGACCGGCGGCTGGTCGAGCGGACGCCCAATCCGGAGGACCAGCGTTCGCACCTGCTGGGGCTGAGCGCCGAGGGCTGGGCGCTGTACGAGCAGGTCGCACCCAAGGCGCTCGAGCTGGAGCGGCGGATCTTCGAAGGAATCGCGCCCGACGAGATCGCGGCGCTGCGCGCGATGCTCGACCGGCTCGAAGCGGCGACCGCGGCGCTGGAGGGTTGATCTGCGGCCACCTCCTCGCATAAGCGGCATCTGCCCTCCCCAGGCAGCCGAGTCAGCTTGAGGAGTTTTTCATGTCCAATGTCGATCGCGCCGGTCTCAAGGTTGCTGCGGAACTCGCGCAATTCGTGGAGGCGCGCGTGCTGCCGGGGCTCGGCATCGCGGCCGATGGCTTCTGGACGGGGGTGGCGAAGATCTTCGCCAACTTTGCGCCGGAGAACGCCGCGCTGCTGGCGAAGCGCGATGCGTTGCAGGCGGCGATCGACGCGCGGCTGATCGCGGGCGGGGAGGCGGACGAGCATTTCCTGCGCGAGATCGGCTATCTGGTGCCCGAGCCCGCGCCGTTCGAGATCGGCACGGTGAATGTCGATGACGAAGTCGCGCGGCTCGCGGGGCCGCAGCTGGTGGTGCCAATCCTCAACGCGCGCTTCGTGCTCAACGCGGCCAATGCGCGCTGGGGGAGTCTGTACGACGCGCTGTACGGCACCGATGCGCTGCCGGGGGCTGCCAGGCCCGGCGGTTACGACGAGGATCGCGGCGCGGCGGTGATCGGGTTCGCGCGGGCGTTTCTCGACGAGGCGGTGCCGCTGTCGGGCATGAGCTGGGCGGACTTCACCTCGGGCGACCTCCCGCTGGCCGATCCGGGCCAGTTCGTCGGGCATCGCGGCGAATCCTTGCTGTTCCGCCACAACGGCCTGCACATCGAGGTGGTGATCGAGCGCGGTCACCCCATCGGATCGCGCGATCCCGCGGGAATCGCCGATGTGCTGCTCGAATCGGCGCTGTCCACGATCGTCGATCTCGAGGATTCGGTCGCGGCGGTCGACGCCGAGGACAAGGTCGCGGCGTACGGCAATTGGCTTGGGCTCATGCAGGGCGATCTGGAGGAGACGTTCGACAAGGGCGGCAAGGCACTGACGCGGCGGCTCAATGCGGACCGGGTCTATGAGGTTCCGGGCGGCGGGGAGATCGTGCTGCCGGGGCGCTCGCTGCTGTTCGTGCGCAATGTCGGGCATCTGATGACGACCCCGGCGGTGTTGCTGGCGGACGGGTCGGAGGCACCCGAGGGCATCCTCGATGCGATCGTCACCAGCCTGATCGCGCTCTATGACCTGCGCGGGCTGGGGAAGTATCGCAACAGCCGGACGGGCTCGATGTATATCGTCAAGCCCAAGATGCACGGGCCCGAAGAGTGCGGCTTCACCAACCGGCTGTTCGATGCGGTCGAGGATCTGCTCGGCCTCGCGCGCAACACGATCAAGGTCGGCGTGATGGACGAGGAGCGCCGGACCTCGGCCAATCTCACCGCATGCATCCATGCGGTGAAAGATCGGATCGCGTTCATCAACACCGGCTTCCTCGACCGGACGGGCGACGAGATTCACACCAGCATGCGCGCCGGGCCGATGATCCCCAAGGGGGAGATGAAGGCGGCGGCATGGATTTCCGCCTATGAGGACCGCAACGTCCGCATCGGGCTGGCCTGCGGGCTTTCGGGCAGGGCGCAGATCGGCAAGGGGATGTGGGCGGCGCCCGACCGGATGGGCGACATGCTCGCGCAGAAGATCGGGCATCCGAAGAGCGGGGCGAACACCGCCTGGGTGCCTAGCCCGACCGCGGCGACGTTGCATGCGCTGCACTATCATCAGGTCGATGTGTTCGCCCGCCAGCGCGACATTGCGGCGGAGGCGATTCCGGGGCTCGCCGGCTTGCTGACCGTGCCGGTGGCCAAGGGGCGCAACTGGTCCGCCGAGGAAATCGCGCGCGAGCTCGACAATAATGCGCAGGGCATTCTCGGCTATGTCGTGCGCTGGATCGATCAGGGCGTGGGCTGCTCCAAGGTGCCCGACATCAACGATGTGGGGCTGATGGAGGATCGCGCGACGCTTCGCATCTCGTCGCAGCATCTGGCGAATTGGCTGCTTCACGGTGTCGCGACAGCGGCCGAGGTCGAGGCGGCGCTGCGGCGGATGGCGGCCAAGGTGGATGCGCAGAATGCGGGCGATCCCTTCTACCGGCCGATGGCGGGGCATGAGGATACCAGCCTGGCCTTCCAGGCCGCCCGCGCGCTGGTGTTCGAAGGCGTGGCGCAGCCCAATGGCTATACCGAGCCGCTGCTCCATGCCTTCCGCGCGCGGGTGAAGGCGGAAGCGTAACGAACCCGCTTCCGCCCGGCGCGGTCCTCGCATAGGATCGCGCCGAAAACCGAAAGGATCCGAAGATGCGCCTGACGCCTGCCCTGATCGTTCGCCTCGCCGCCGCGCCGCTCGCCGCGCTCGCCTTCATGCCCGGCGCCGCGCAGGCGCAGGAGTCGATTCCGGCCAGCGGCATCTACAAGACCGGCCAGCAAATCTACGACATGTGCACCTCGAAGAACGATGCGGACGTCACCGCGTGCGAATATTTCCTGATGGCGACGCACGATACCATCATCTATTATCAGGACATCGGCGAGCTCGATAAGACGATCTGCGTGCCGAATGGCACCAATTCCGAAGTGATCCGCGGCGTGGCGGTCGATTACTGGCGGAGCAACCCGAACAGCCGCAAATATTCCGCGGTGAGCAGCTTCCGCAACGCGCTGGTGGCCCGCTATCCCTCGCCCTGCTAAATCGCGCGGCTTTAGCTATTGAGATTGCAGGAGTTTCGATCCGCATTGGACCCAAAGCGGAACTGGATCGTTACGCGGGCGGGAGATACGGCAACGGGCACGACTCCCGGAGGCCTTGTGTGCGTATAGGGGTGAAGGCGGTTTGGGTCGCGGCGCTGGCCGGGGTGGCGGTGCTGCCCGGTATAGCGCATGCGCAGATCAACGAGCCCAAGCCCGGGCAAGGGGCTCCCGCGCCCGCCCCGGCTCCGCCGCCTGTCCAGACCAGCGAGGAACCGATCGTCCCCGATGCCGAGTTCGAGGCGTCGATGCCCGCGATCACGGGCGATATCGACGCTCCGCTCGATCCTCTCGCGCCCGCGCCCGTCTGGCGGAAGATCGACCTGCTCGGCGCGCGGATCGACAGCGCGTTCGAAGCAATCGTCACCGAAGAGCCCGAATTCAACAAGCCGCTGCCCCCGCTCGCCGAATTCGACGTCAATCCGGCGATCGAGATCGCGGGCGTCAAGGACGGCAAGACCGTCGTGATCTTCTACACCCAGCGGATCGAGGGGCTCGACGCGATCGGCGCCGAGGACCGGTTCGAGGGCCTGTCGGCGCTGCGCAAGGGCAAGGGCAAGGCCGCCAACGCCGCGATGGTCGCGGCGCGGGCGCGCGAGGACGAGCGGCTCGCGCTGCAATTGATGCAGTCGCTCGGCTATTATGACGGCACCGCCATCTCGACGATCGAGATCGACAGCACGCGGCAGGGCCGGCTGATCGCCACGGTCACCGCGACGCCGGGGCAAATCTACACTTTGGGCTCGATCACGGTGAATGCCGGGCCGACCGTTCCCGCGGGGCTGATCGACCGCGAATTGCCGCTCAAGGTCGGCGACCCGATCGAGGCCGACCGGGTGCAGGGGGCCGAGGCCAATGTGAGCCTGCGCCTGCCGCAGATGGGCTATCCCTTCGCCCAGCTGGGGCAGCGCGACATCCTGCTCGACGAGACCACCCATACCGGCGACTATACCCTGCCGATCGAGGTCGGGCCGCGCGCGAGCTTTGGCGGGTTTCGGACGGAGGGGCGGCGGCAAGCGTTTGGCGTGGAGCACATCGCGGTGCTCGCGCGGTTCAAGCCGGGCGAAATCTATGACAGCCGCAGGGTCGACGATTTGCGCGATGCGCTGGTGGCGACCAGCCTGTTCTCGACCGTGACGGTCGAGCCGGTGCGGACCGGGGTGATCCGGGAGGACGGCACCGAAGTGGTCGACCTGCTCGTCCGCCAGGTTCGGGGCCGGCCGCGGACGATCGCCGGTGAGCTGGGCTACAGCACCGGGCAGGGATTGCGCGCCGAGGCGAGCTGGACGCATCGCAACCTGTTCCCGCCCGAGGGCGCGCTGGTGATCGCGGGCGTGCTCGGCACGCAGGAGCAGAGCGGGACGGTGACTTTCCGCCGCTCCAACTGGCGCCAGCGCGACCGGACGCTCTCGTTCGGGATCGGCGCCCAGCACAATGATTATGACGCCTATGAGAGCTTCACCGGGGCGCTCACCGCGCGGGTTTCGTACGATTCCACGCCGATCTGGCAGAAGCGCTGGACCTATTTCTACGGCGCGGAGATCGTCGGGGCGAACGAGGACCGTTATAATTTCGGTATCGGCGGACGCGACCGGGGAACCTATCTGATCGTGGCGGCGCCGGCCTTTATCGGCTTCGGCAGCTCGGACGACCTGCTCAATCCGACACGCGGCTTCCGGATCAAGGCCAATGCGAGCCCCGAGCTCTCGGTAAAGGGCGCGGCACGGCCCTATGCGCGGCTGATGGTCGAGGGCACGGCCTATTATCCGGTGACGCCGAGCATCGTCATCGCGGGTCGAGCGCGGGTCGGGTCGATCCCCGGGATCGCGCGCGACGATCTGGCGCCGTCGCGGCGCTATTATGCCGGCGGCGGCGGGTCGGTGCGCGGGTTCGGCTATCAGGAGCTCGGCCCGCGTTCGCCCGACGACAAGCCGGTCGGCGGACGCAGCCTGGTCGAGTTCGCGCTCGAGGCGCGCTACCGCTTCGGCAATTACGGGATCGTGCCCTTCATCGACGCCGGCCAAGTCTATGAGGGCATCTATCCCACCGGCAAGAATATGCGTTTCGGCCTGGGTATCGGCGGGCGCTTCTACACCAATTTCGGACCCGTCCGGATCGACGTCGCGACTCCGCTCAACCGCCAGCCGGGTGAATCGCGCGTGTCGCTCTACATCTCGATCGGGCAGGCTTTCTGATGGTGCCCGATACGCCCGAGGCGCCGCCGGAGGCCGTGACCGAGCGTGCGATCGTGCGCGAGCCGGTCTGGCGGCGCGTCGTCAAATGGACCGCGATCACCGTGGTTTCGCTCGCGGCGCTGGCCGGGGCGGCGCTGCTCGGGCTCAATACCGGGCCGGGCCGCGCATTCGTCGCGCGGCAGATCAGCGGGACGACATTGGCCTCCGGGCTCAATATCCGCGTAGGACGGATCGACGGGTCGCTCTATGGCGCGCTGGTGCTGCGCGATGTCGAGGTGCGCGATCCCAAGGGGGCGTTCGGATCGGCGAAGGAGATCGCGCTCGATTGGCGGCCGTTCAGCTATTTCGCGAACCGGGTGGACATCCGCTCGCTTGCAAGCCCGCTGGTGAAGATCGAGCGCCTGCCCGAGCTCAAGCCCGGCGATCCGAACGCGCCGACCTTGCCCGATATCGAGATCGACGTGGCGAAGCTGGACTTGGCCCGGATCGAGATCGCGCAGGCCGTGACGGGGCAGCGGCATGTCGCGGAGCTGGCCGGGAGCGCGCATGTCTTTGGCGGGCGGGCGCAGGTGGTGGCGAATGGCGCGACGCTGGCGGCTCCCGGTCTGGCGGGCGGGGATCAACTCGCGCTCAGGCTCGACGCGGTTCCCGATGAGGACAGGCTCGATGTGGACCTGAGGCTCACCGCGCCCGCGAACGGACTGGTCGCGGGGCTGGCGGGCGTGGACCAGCCGCTGACCTTGTCGGTGCAAGGCGATGGCAGTTGGTCGAGCTGGAAGGGCGAGGCGGTCGGGACGCTGGGCGGGGCCGAGCTGGCCGATCTCAAGATCGAGGCGCGCTCGGGCAGCTTCTCGGTGCGCGGACCCGCCCGGCCCGGCCTCTACGTGAAGGGCCCGGTGGAGCGGCTTGCCGATCCGCAGATGGATGTGGCGCTCGATCTCACCTGGAAGGACCGTATCGCGGACCTGAAGCTGGTCCTTACCTCCAGCGCGCTGTCGCTGACCTGCGAGGGGCGGATCGACCTGGCGCGCAACCGCTGGGGCGATTTCCGCGCCGATGCGCTGCTGCTGACGCCGGGATCGATCGCGCCCAACCTCAATGGGCGCGAGGTGCGGCTCGCGGTGCTGCTCAACGGGCCCTTCGCCCGGCCGGTGGTGGACTACAAACTCCAGGCGGCGGTGCTCGGGTTCGGGGAGAGCCGGCTCGAGGGGCTTTATGCCGAGGGCAAGGCGCGCGTGAATGCCGACCGGATCCTGATCCCCGTGAAGGCCAAAGCGGCGCGCATGACGGGGGTCGGCGACGCGGCGGGCGGGCTGATGACCAACCTCACGCTCGACGGCGATATCGGGATCAATGGCGACCAGCTGCTCTCGGACAATCTCAAGCTCAAGTCGGACCGGATAGACGCGACCGTCATCGTCGCGGCGGACCTGAGCAAGGGACGCTACACCGCCGCGCTCAAGGGCCGGATCAACGATTACGAAGTCGCGGGGCTGGGCGAGGTCAACCTCGTCACCGATGCGAAGATGTTCCCCGCACCGGGCGGCGGGTGGGGGATTGCCGGCCATGTGCTGGCGACCACCACGCGCTATTACAGCGAGGGCGTCCGCGATTTCATGGGCGGCAATGCGGTCGCGTCGAGCGATGTGAGCATCGATGCCGACGGGATCATCCGCTTCACCAATATGCGCGCCGACGCGCCGCTGTTCCGGCTGACACGCGGATCGGGGCGGTACAATGCCGATGCGTCGATCGTGTTCGATGCCGAGGGGGTTTCGGACCGCTACGGCCCGATGACCGCGCATGTCACCGGCAGCCTCGCCAGGCCGGTCGTGCTGCTGCGGGTGCCGCGCCCGGGCTTCGGCGTGGGGCTCGCCGATCTTGAGGCGGTGATCCGCGGCGATGGCAGCGGCGCCTATTTTATCGATGCGAAGGGCGGGACCGATTACGGGCCCTTCACCGCCGATGTGCTGCTCCGCTCGGGCACGGCGATGACGGTCGATATCCGCTCGGGGCGCTTCGCGGGCATGGATTTCACCGGCCGCCTCACCCAGGCGCGGGCGGGGCCCTTCGCCGGCAATCTCGCCTTCAACGGATCGGGCGTGAACGGCACGGCGCGGCTGAGTGCGCAGGGCGATCTTCAACGCGCCGATATCGATGCGACCGCGACCAATGCGACGATCCCGGGCGTGGCCGGGATGACGATCGGGCGCGCGATCGTGAAGGGATCGATCGTGCTCGCCGATACCCCGCAGATCGTCGGCGATGCGCAGGTCGCCGGCCTTCGCCAGGGCGATTTCATCATCAAGACCGGGCGAGTGAAGATCGATTACCAGGGCGGGCGCGGCACCGCGCAGGCCTTTACCATCGGATCCTCGGGCGTGCCCTTCCGCGTCGCCGCCAATGCCAGGCTGTCCCCGCGCGAATGGCTGGTGGCGCTGGACGGGCAGGGCAACGGAGTCAACTTCAAGACGGCGAGCCCCGCGCGGATCGCGGTCGATGACGGCACCTACAAGCTCGCCCCGACGCGGATCACGCTCGACAAGGGCAGCGCGCGCGTGGCGGGTACTTATGGGCGCGGGATGACGGTCCAGGCGCGGCTCGACAGCCTCGATCTCTCGGTCGTCAACGCGTTCGTGCCCGGGCTGGGCGTGGGCGGTTCGGCGACGGGCAGCGTCGATTTCGCGCAGGCCAGCCCCTCGGCCTTCCCGACCGCCAATGCGCGGCTGGAGATCGCCAATTTCACCCGGTCGAGCCTTTCGGCGGTGTCGACTCCGGTCAACCTGACCCTTGTCGGCAAGCTCTATCCCGATGGCGGCGACGCGCGGGCGCTGATCAAGCGCGGGACGACGACGGTCGGGCGGATGGTGGCGACGCTGCGCCCGATCGGGCCCGAGGGCGGGACGTGGCAGAACCGGATGCTCGCCGCGCCGCTCTCCGGGGGCATTCGCTACAACGGGCCGGCGGCGGTGATCTTCTCGCTCGCGGGCCTATCGGACCAGCATCTCGAAGGGCCGCTGGGGATCGCCGCCGATTTCGGCGGGCGGGTGCGCGATCCGCAGCTGACCGGCGTCGTGCGCGGTAGCAAGCTGGTCTACGAGAACGAGACCTTCGGCACCCGGCTGTCGAACATGACGATCGACGGGCGCTTTTCGAACGACCAGCTGATCGTCAATTCGCTGAGCGCGACGGCGGGCGAGGGGGCGGTGACCGCCAAGGGCAGCATCGGCCTGTCCTCGGCGGCGAACTTCCCGATGGAGATCGTGGCGGACCTCAACAATGCCCGGCTGGCGCGCAGCGACGCGCTGGGAGCGACCGCGACGGGCAAGATCACCGTCACGCGCAACGCGACAGTCTCGAAGATCGAGGGGCGGCTGGATATCCCCGAGGCGCGATATCAGGTCATCCGCCAGGGCGCGGCCGAGGTGCCGCATTTGACCGGCGTGCGGCGCAAGAGCGATGCCGTCCAGACCGCCGAGCAGCGCGCCGCGGTGCAGGGTTACGGGACGTTCGACCTCGCGCTGCGCATCCGGGCGGACAACCGGCTGTTCATCACCGGCATGGGCCTCGAATCCGAATGGCGCGCGAACATCACCATCGGCGGGACGACCGCCAATCCGACGATCGGAGGCAATGCGACGGTGGTGCGCGGGACCTATGACTTTGCCGGACGGCGCTTCACGATCAACCGCGGCACGATCCGTTTCCAGGACCGCCAGCTTTCCAACCCCACGATCGACATCGGCGCGACCGCCAATGCCGAGGGGATCACCGCGATCCTCAACATCTCGGGCACCGCCCAGGCGCCGCGCATCGCCTTCACGTCCTCGCCCGCGCTGCCCCAGGACGAGGTGCTGTCGCGCATCCTGTTCGGCAGCGCGGTGACCAATCTCTCCGCGACCGAGGCGATCCAGCTTGCCGCCGCGCTCAACTCGCTGCGCGGGGCAGGGGGCGGGCTCAACCCGCTCGGCAAGCTGCGCACGGTGGTGGGGATCGACCGGCTGCGTATCCTGAGCGCCGACGATGCCAGCGGGCGCGGCACCGCGCTGGCGGCGGGGCAATACATCACCGACGACATCTATATCGAGGTGATCACCGACGCGAAGGGCTTCACCGCGACCCAACTCGAGATCGCGCTCACCCGGGCGCTGAGCATTCTCTCCTCGACCAGTTCGTTCGGCGGGACGGGGGTGAGCATCCGTTATTCGCGGGATTATTAGATTCCCCTCCCGCTTGCGGGAGGGGTTAGGGGTGGGGATGTCCTCCTCGCTTTCATTCCGATAGGCCCTCCCCCAGCCCCTCCCGCAAGCGGGAGGGGAGCTTGTTGCGCTACTTACATTATTGTAAGCATGACGCGAGTGGAGAGGCGGATGACCGAGCATTTCGACGTTGTGGTGGTGGGCGCGGGGATTTCGGGCGTCGGCGCGGGCTATCACCTGCAGGCCAATTGCCCCGACCGCAGCTATGTGATCCTCGAGGGTCGCGAGGCGATGGGCGGGACATGGGACCTGTTCCGCTATCCGGGCATCCGCAGCGATTCGGACATGTATACGCTCGGCTTCTCATTCCGCCCCTGGACCAATGCCAAGGCGATCGCGGACGGGCCCTCGATCCTGACCTATCTGGAGGATACCGCGCGCGAGTTCGGGGTGGACAAGCATATCCGGTACCGGACGCGCGTGAAGAGCGCCGCCTGGTCGACCGCGGACGCGGCCTGGTCGGTGGTGGCGGAGCGCGATGGAGAGGAGCAGCATTTCACCTGCAATTTCCTCTTCATGTGCACCGGCTATTACAATTACGCTCGCGGCTACACGCCCGAATGGGAAGGCACCGGGGATTTCGCCGGGAAGATCGTCCATCCGCAATTCTGGCCCGCCGATCTCGATTATTCGGGCAAGCGCGTCGTGGTGATCGGCAGCGGGGCCACGGCGGTGACGCTGGTTCCCGAAATGGCCAAGACCGCGGCGCATGTGACGATGCTCCAGCGCTCGCCAACCTATATCGTCGCGCGGCCGAGCGAGGATTCGATCGCCAACTGGCTGCGCAAGCGGCTGCCCTCCAAGGCCGCCTATGCGATCACGCGCTGGAAGAACGTCCTTGGCCAGCAATATTTCTTCAAGCTGATGCGCAAGCACCCCGAAAAGTCGAAGGAACGGCTGATCGGGATGGTGCGCGACGCGCTGCCCGGGCACGATGTCGAGACGCATTTCACGCCGCACTATAATCCGTGGGACCAGCGCCTGTGCCTGATCCCCGACGAGGATCTGTTCGCCTCGATCCGCGAGGGGACGTCGTCGGTGGTGACGGGGCATATCGACCGCTTCGTGCCCGAGGGGATCCGGCTGCAATCGGGCGAAACGATCGAGGCGGACATCATCGTGACCGCCACGGGCCTCGAACTGCAGATGATGAGCGGGATCCCGCTGACCGTGGACGGTAAGGCCGTGGATGTGCCCAAGGCGCTGACCTACAAGGGAATGATGCTCTCCGACGTGCCCAATCTGGCGCTGTCGTTCGGCTACACCAATGCGAGCTGGACGCTGAAGGCGGACCTGACCTGCGAATATGTCTGCCGTCTGCTCAATGCGATGAAGAAGCGCGGGATGCGCCAGATCACGCCGCGGCTGGCCGGGCCGGTGGAGGAAGTGCCCTTTCTCGATTTCACCTCCGGCTATGTGCAGCGCGCGATGCAGAACTTCCCCCGCCAAGGCAGCCGCAAGCCATGGCGGCTCAACCAGAATTACACCCGCGACCTGATGGCGCTGCGCTTCGGCGGGATCGACCAGGAGATGGAGTTTTCGAACCCCGCGCCTAAGGAAGCGAAGGCGGCCTAGCTCAGGGCACCGCGGATTTCAGCCTGACGAACGTGCCGCCATACCAGTTTCCGGTGGGCTTGCCGTCGCGATCGAACTGGCGTGACAGCATCGAATATTCGTCCACCGACACCCATTTATATTCGTAGATGCGGTAGCTGCCCTCTGGTTCGTCGCTGAAGTGGATTTGAAGCCGGAGGTCGGCGCCGTCGTTGAGGCTGCCGGTGCCGACGCCGGTCCGCGCGGTGCCGAAATGCGATAGATGATGGACGCGCTTCCCGCCGGCGTCATAGGCCCACAGGATGTGCCCCTTAAGATCGGGTGTGGTGACGACGCAGAGAATGCTGCGCGGGGTGTTCACGGGGGCGCAGCGTGTGTGATGGTTCCGAATCGTAAGCGTCTCTACCGTCTTGCCGTCCCACACCTGCTGAAAACGATCGTCCTTGAGCGTCCATTCGCCGACGAAGCGCGCGAACGGGTTTTCGGGAGCGGAAGCCCGAACCGGAACTGACTGCGCGGGCGGATAGCGCGAGAGATCTACGCGGTTGAAGATCACCTGCCACACCTTGAGCGACCCGTCGGGCATGCGGCGGAAGGTCATCATGTTGTTGGTCTCGAAGGGTGAGGGCGCGCCGCCGTCGTTCGGCTGAAAGCTGCCGATCACATGCCCGCGGACCAGCACCATATCGGGGTAGGAATGGAGGGTGTCGATCGCGTGCGTCATGATAAGGCGGCCGTGACTTGCCTCCTCCAGCAGCACGCGCCGGAGTTCGGCCCGATTGGTAATCGCCCGGCTGCCCTGTGCCATATGGACGACATCGTCGACATAGATGTCGGTGTCGGTCACATCGGCGTCGATCCGTGCGAGGACCGCACGCACCATGCGCGTATCTTCTTCGACGGAGAAGGAGAATGCCGACGGCGTCTGACGCGCGGTAGCCGCGCTGGTCAAAACGACGAGGAAGGCGGCGGCGAGCCGGATAGCGAGCTGATGGAAGCGCATGATCCTCCCCGGAAATAATGGCGGGGGGATGCTACCAGAATTGCCTGCCGCGGGGAAACGGCACGGGGTGGCCCAGCGTCAGGCCGGGCGGCTTCGGAGCAACGCCGAACGCGTGCATTCGCACACCACTTCATCGCGCTGGTTGAGCATGCGATGGGCCCAGGTGACGATCCCCTGTCCGGGGCGGGACTTGCTGGGGCGGAGCGCGATCACTTCGGTCTGGGCGCGCAGCGTGTCGCCGATAAAGACCGGCTTGGGCATGCGCAGTTCGTCGTAGCCGAGATTGGCGACGAGGGTGCCCGCGGTCGTATCGCCCACGGTGATCCCCACCATCAGGCTGAAGGTGAAAGTGCCGTTGACGAGGATCTGGCCGAACTCGCTTTTCTTGGCGGCTTCCAGATCGATGTGCAGCGGTTGCGTGTTGTGGGTCAGCGTCGAGAAGAGCAGGTTGTCGGTCTCCGTGACCGTGCGGCGCAATTCGTGGGCGATGGTGTCGCCGACTTGCCACTCGTCGAAATAGCGTCCGGCCATCAGCGGGCCTCCATCAGCTTGAGCTTGAATCCCTTGTGGCTCTGCGACCAGCCGAGCCGCTCGTAGAAACGGTGCGCGTCGGTGCGTTCGTTCGACGAGGTGAGCTGCGCCATGAAGCAGCCGCGCTCATGGCAGCGCGCGACTGCCCAGTCGATCAGCTGCTCGCCATAGCCTTTACCGCGCAGGCCATCGGCGATGCGCACCGCCTCGATCAGCCCGCGCCAGGCGCCGCGGAAGGAGAGGCCGGGGATGAAGGTCAGCTGAAGCGTGCCGATCACCGCGCCGTTGAGTTCGGCGGCGGCGAGGATCTGGTTGGGGTCGCTGGCGATCGCGTCAAACGCGGCGCGGTAGCGCGGATCGCCGGGATCGGTCTCGCGGTCGGCGGGGATGGTGTCCTCGCGCAGCATGGCGAGGATGGCGGGGAGGTCCTCGAGCGTGGCTTCGCGGATGGTGAGGGTCATTTCCTGGTTCCCGTCATGCTGAACTTGTTTCAGCATCCACCCCTCCACCGCCACGCCATCGCCTCGGGCACGGTGGATCCTGAAACAAGTTCAGGATGACGGAAGTGTGGGGCGGGGCTCATTCCGCCTTCTCCACGCGCACCAGCACCGACCCCTCGCTCACCTGCGTGCCCGCGCTGGCATTGAGTTCGGCGACCACGCCGTCGAAAGGGGCGGTGAGGCCATGTTCCATCTTCATCGCTTCGAGCGTGAGAAGGCGCTGGCCCTTGGCGACGCTGTCGCCTGCCGCGACCTCCACGGCGGTTATGCGGCCCGGCATCGGTGCGAGGATGGCGCCATCGCCTACGGCGCCGCCCGCTCTGGGGATGGCGGGCGTGGTCGTGAAGAAATAGCTGTGTCCCTGTTCGGTAACGACAATCGTGCCGTCCGCTTCACGATTGGAGCACAGGCCGGTGTCGAACTTCTTGTCGCTTGCGGCGACCGAAAAGCGATGGCCGTCACGGAACAGGCCGATTTCGGTTCGCACGGGCGCGTTGAGCCGGAAGCCGAAAAATCCTTCGTTGAACGGCCTTTTCTCCCAATCGGTATCGTCGAGCCAGTCGTTCCGAAAGCGCTTGCCTGCAGTGGCCAGCAGTTTCGGCGAGGGTTCGGGAACTGCGGTCAGCGCGTCCCCGCTGCGCTCAATCAGGCCGGTGTCGATCCGCGCGTCAGCAAACGCTTCCAGCGAGACGCATGCGTGAAGGAAGCCCTTATTGGTCCGGACCGGCCCGACAAAACTGCTGTCCAGCCAGCGGAGCAATTGGGTGCGAGCGTCCTCGCGATCTTTGCCATGGCAAATGACCTTGGCGATCATCGGGTCGTAGAAGGAGGTGACGACATCGCCTTCTTCGACCCCGCTCTCGATCCGCGCGCGATAGTCGAAAAGCAGCCGATCGATGCGCCCTGGACTTGGCAGGAAGCCCTTGGCCGGATCTTCGGCATAGAGCCGTGCCTCCATCGCCCAGCCTTGGATCTCGAGCGCGTCCTGCACCATCGGGATCGGCTCGCCCGCAGCGACCCGCAGCTGCCACTCCACCAGATCGACCCCGGTGATCTCCTCGGTCACCGGATGCTCGACCTGCAGCCGCGTGTTCATCTCCATGAACCAGATGCGGTCGGCGCGCAGCCCCTCGCTGGCATCGGCGATGAATTCGATGGTGCCGGCGCCGACATAGTCGACCGCCTTGGCCGCGCGGACGGCGGCGGCGCAGATCGCCTCGCGGGTGGCGGGGTCCATGCCGGGAGCGGGGGCTTCCTCGATCACCTTCTGGTGGCGGCGCTGGAGCGAGCAGTCGCGCTCGAACAGGTGGACGACATTGCCATGGGTGTCGCCGAACACCTGAACCTCGATATGGCGCGGCGCGAGGATGTATTTCTCGATCAGCACGCGATCGTCGCCGAAGCTGGACGCGGCCTCGCGCTTGCAGCTCGCGAGCGCGTCCTGGAAATCGCCCGCCGCATCGACCCGGCGCATCCCCTTGCCGCCGCCGCCCGCGACTGCCTTGATGAGCACGGGATAGCCGATCGCATCGGCCTCGCGCTGGAGCCGGTCGGGGTCCTGATCCTCGCCCAGATAGCCCGGCGTCACCGGCACGCCCGCGGCGATCATCCGCTCCTTGGCGGCGTCCTTCAGCCCCATCGCGGTGATACTGGCGGGGTTGGGGCCGACCCAGATCAGTCCGGCATCCTGCACTGCCTGCGCGAACTCGGCGTTCTCGGAGAGGAAGCCATAGCCGGGATGGATCGCCTCCGCGCCCGTCGCCTTGGCGGCGGCGATGATCTTTTCGCCGACGAGGTAGCTCTCGCGCGCCGGGGAAGGGCCGATATGCACCGCCTCGTCGGCGCTGCGGACATGGAGCGCCTGTCGGTCGGCATCCGAATAGACCGCCACGGTGCGCACGCCCATCGCGCGGGCGGTGCGGATGATCCGGCAGGCGATCTCGCCGCGATTGGCGATGAGGAGGGATTTGATCATCGGCTGTCCGCTACATCAGGGGTGGCGCTCGGGAAAGCCGTGCCGCGTGTGCAGGGCGGCGAGCAGGGCCTCGATCTCGTTGACGAACCCGCCTTCGGCCAGAACGAGCGAAGGGAGGTTCTGGTTCTCCGCGCCGATCGCCTCGATCACGGCCGCGCGGGGACGGGGCCAGGGGACGTGGATCACCTCGACGTTCGCGGCGAGCGCGGGGAAGGAGGCGAGCAGGCCCTCCACGGTCATGCAATCCTTGCAGTAGAAATGGCGCCCGCCGAATTCGGGGTCGGCGAAGTCGTGCTGGAGAATGAAGAGGCGGTCTTTGGTCATTTTTTCGGCGGCCATGGGATGAAGCCCGAGGTGCGCCGGACATAGTCCGCGTAACCGGGGCGTGACTTGGCGAGGCCCGCCTCGAGCAAGGGCTTGCCCGACCAGCGGGTGAGGGTGAAGGTGATGAACACCGGCCCTATCAGGCTGGCGAGCGCGATCCACGGACTCGCCTCCGCCGCGGCGAGCCAGATGCCCCACCAGACGCAGGTGTCGCCGAAATAATTGGGGTGCCGCGTGTAGCGCCACAGCCCGGTGTCGAGCACCTTGCCCTTGTTGGCCGGATCGGCGCGGAAACGGGCGAGCTGGGTGTCGCCGACGCTCTCGAACGCGAAGCCGAGCAGCCAGAGCGCGGCTCCGGCCAGCGCGAGCGTGCCGATTTCGGCGGGGCCGCTGGCGAGGATGCCGAGCTGGGCGGGGAGACAGGTGAGGTAGAGCAGCAGCGCCTGCGGGGCGAAGACCTGGGCGAGGGCGGCGCTGGCGTAGCGGCCCTGCTTGCGCGCCTTGCCGAGGATCTTGGCGTAGCGGCTGTCCTCGCCGCCATGACGCCAGCGCGCGAGCAGGTGGATGCCAAGGCGGACGCCCCACAGGATCGTCATCGCCGCGATCAGCGTAGCGCGCTCGCCGGCATGGGCGGTGTGGATCCAGCTTATCAGCGCGAGCGCGGCCATGCCAAGGCCCCAGACGCCGTCGATGAAGCTGACATCGCCGATTCGCGCGGCGAGCGCCCAGAGCAGACCCATCGCGGCGATGAGGATGCCGGCGTTGATGAGCAGTGCCGGCGTCACTTGTTGGTACCCACAATCGTGTCGTAATCATGCGCGGTCCGCGCGGGGTGGCGCGCGACCTTGTCGGCGTAGAAGGCGACGATGGTGCGCATGTCCGCGGCATAATCGCCGGTCGGCATGAAGGCGGGGCCGAGCCCGCCGATTTTGCGCTGATAATCGATCCAGCCGAGCACCAGCGGCACCTTCGCGCCCATCGCGATATGATAGAAGCCCGAACGCCATTGGGTCACCGCGCTGCGCGTGCCCTCGGGCGAGATCACCAGCATGAATTCCTTGCGGCGCTCGAACTCGGCGATGGTCGCCTCGACATAGTTGCGCGATTTGGAGCGATCGATGGGGACCCCACCCATATCCTTCATGAAACGCGTCATCGGCCAGCGGAACAGGCTGCTCTTCCCCATGAAATGCGCCTTGATGCCCAGCGCGTTGGTGAGGCCGAGGAAGAGGATGAAGTCCCAGTTCGAGGTGTGCGGGGCAGCGACGATGACGCAGCGGCGATCGGGCGGCGGGGCGCCGACGGCGGTCCAGCCCATCGCGTTGTAGAGCCAGAGCAGCAGGCGGCGGACAAGGCGCGAGGCAAGGGTGGGGCGGGGGTCGGTTTTCACTAATTCCTCCCCCAGCTTGTCTGGGGGAGGGGGACCATGCGAAGCATGGTGGAGGGGCCGCGCCGCAGGCGCGGAAAGGGGGCCGCATGATCAAAGGTAACGGTAAGGCACGCCGGCTGGCCAAAGCGCGGAGGCGACAGATGACGCTGCCGGAGGGCTTGCTGTGGCGGCAGCTTCGCCGAAACGGCACCGGGCATCATTGGCGGCATGAGCATCCCGCTGGACCCTATTCGCTCGATTTCTACTGCGACGGCGCCAAGCTGTGTGTCGAGGTCGATGGAGAAGCGCATGAGCGGGGAAATCGCCCGTCCTTCGATGCGCGCAGGGACGGTTGGCTGGCGGCGAACGGTATCGTGACCTTGCGGATTCCGGCGGTCGATGTGTTGCGCAATCTCGAAGGCGTTGTGCGATTGGTGAGCGAAACCGCGCGCGAGCGCGCGCCCCTCCACCGTCCTTCGGACGGTCCCCCTCCCCGAGACAAGCTCGGGGAGGAATGAGATAGCGCTCGCTTCGCTCACATCCGGAACACGCCAAACGCCGGGCGCTCAGGAATCGGGGCGTTGAGTGTCGCGGCGAAGGCCAGGCCGAGGACATCGCGGGTCTGCGCCGGGTCGATGATGCCGTCGTCCCACAGGCGGGCGGTGGCGTGCCAGGGGTTGCCTTCGGCTTCGTAGCGGTCGCGGACGGGTTGCTTGAAGGCTTCGGCTTCCTCCGGAGTCCATTTATCGGCGTCGCGGTGGACGGTGGCGAGGACCGAAGCGGCCTGTTCGCCGCCCATCACGCTGATGCGGCTGTTGGGCCAGGTGAAGAGGAAGCGGGGGGAATAGGCTCTCCCGCACATGCCGTAATTGCCCGCACCGAAGCTGCCGCCGATCAGCACGGTGATCTTGGGGACAGTGGCGGTGGCGACGGCGGTGACCAGCTTTGCGCCATGTTTCGCAATGCCTTCGGCCTCGTACTTGCCACCAACCATGAAGCCCGAGATGTTCTGGAGGAAGAGCAGGGGGATGCGGCGCTGGCAGGCGAGCTCGATGAAATGGGCGCCCTTCACGGCGCTCTCGCTGAACAGCACGCCGTTATTGGCGATGATCCCGACGGGGATGCCCCAGATATGCGCGAAGCCGCAGACGAGCGACGTGCCATAGAGCGCCTTGAACTCGTGAAACTCGCTGCCATCGACGAGGCGGGCGATGACTTCGTGAACGTCATAGGGCGCGCGGACGTCGTTCGGGAGGATGCCGTACAGGTCGGACGCGTCATATTTCGGCGCGCGCGGCTGGATCAGGGCGATGTCGTGTGCGCGGTCCGCCGGCAAATGGCTGACGATATCGCGGACGATCGTCAGCGCATGCTCGTCATTCTCCGCGACATGATCGACCACGCCCGATTTGCGGCCGTGCAGGTCGCCGCCGCCCAGATCCTCCGCCGAGATCACCTCGCCCGTCGCGGCCTTCACCAGGGGCGGGCCAGCGAGGAAGATCGTGCC
The DNA here is from genome assembly GCA_966251045.1 of uncultured Sphingomonas sp. GTDB lineage: Bacteria > Pseudomonadota > Alphaproteobacteria > Sphingomonadales > Sphingomonadaceae > Sphingomonas. The sequence continues at coordinate 83,196 of CBINJP010000002.1, read as the reverse complement.
CTGGTTGCGGACGATCACGCTCTCGTCGCTCATCGCGGGGACGTAAGCCCCTCCAGCCGTGCAGCTGCCCATCACGCAGGCGATCTGCGGGATGCCGAGCGCCGACATGTTCGCCTGGTTGAAGAAGATGCGGCCGAAATGGTCGCGGTCGGGAAAGACTTCGGCCTGGTGGGGCAGGTTCGCGCCGCCGCTGTCGACCAGATAGATGCAGGGCAGGCGATTCGCCTCGGCGATCTCCTGCGCGCGGAGATGCTTCTTGACCGTCATCGGGTAATAGGTGCCGCCCTTCACCGTGGCGTCGTTGCAGACGATCATCACGGTGCGCCCCGAGACGCGGCCCACGCCCGCGATCATCCCCGCGCCGGGGACTTCGCCTTCGTACATGTCGCACGCGGCGAGCTGGCCGATCTCGAGAAAGGGAGCGCCGGGATCGAGCAGCCGTTCGACGCGCTCGCGGGGAAGGAGCTTGCCGCGCGCAGTGTGGCGTTCACGCGACGCCTCGGAGCCTCCCAGCGCCGCTTGCGCGACATCGGCGCGGAGCCGCTCGGCCAGCTCGCGGTTATGCGCCGCATTGGCGCGGAAGCCGGCATCCTCGGCGTTGATCTTGGTATCGAGCACCGGGGCGCTCATGCGGGGTCATCCTCTCAACTCGTCAAATTTGTGACTAACTGGTGCGCCGCGCGTTGGGAAGGCATTGGCCGCGTGCCGGTGCGGGTGTAGCGGACGGGCCATAGACGCGTTCTGGAGAGACCTGTGAAGCACACCCCTATTCTCATCGCGGCATTGCTCGCCACCACCGCCTGCACCCCCTCGACGCCCAGCAACACGACGGTTCAAGTCGAGCCCGGCAAGGGTGTTGGAGTCGATCTTGCGGGGATCAACAAGGGCGTGAAGCCCGGCGACGATTTCGACGAATATGCCAGCGGCACCTGGCGCGCCAAGACCGAGATCCCGGCGGACCGTTCTTCCACGGGCACCTTCCTCCAGGTGCTGGAGAAGGCCGACGCCAACAATGTCGCGATCATCGATGCCGCGGTGAAGGCCAATGCCGCCGCGGGCACGGACACGCGCAAGATCGCGGACTGGTATAATGGCTTCCTCGATACCGCCGCGATCGAGAAGCGTGGGCTCGCGCCGATGCAGCGCGAACTCGCCCAGATCGCGGGCCTCAAGGACAAGACCGCGCTGTCGGCGATGCTCGGCGCGAACATCCGCGCCGATGTCGATCCGCTCAACGCCACCAATTTCGAGACCGAGAATCTCTTCGGCCTGTTCATCGCGCAGGGCTTCGACAAGCCCGATACGGTGATGCCGTATATGCTGCAGGGCGGGCTGGGGCTGCCGAGCCGCGACTATTACATCTCGGACAAGCCCGAGATGGTGGCGATCCGGGGCCAGTATCGCGACTATATCGCCAAGCTGCTGACGCTGTGCGGGATCAGCGATCCGGCGGGCCGCGCCGACCGGATCATGGCGCTGGAAACGAAGATCGCGCAGAGCCATGTCGGCATCGTCGAGAGCCAGGACGCGCACAAGGCCAACAACACATGGGCCAAGGCCGATTTCGCCGCCAAGGCGCCGGGGATCGACTGGAACGCCTTCTGGGCCTCCGCCGGGCTGAGCGGGCAGGCCGATTTCATCGTCTGGCAGCCGGGCGCGGTGACGGGGATCGCGGAGCTCGTCGGCAATGAATCGCTCCAGAGCTGGCAGGACTGGCTGACCTTCCATCGCATCAACGAAGTCACCGACGTGCTGCCCGCCGCGATCGACCAGGCGCATTTCGACTTCTTCAACAAGACGCTGAACGGGCAGCAAAAGCCCCGCCCGCGTGAGAAGCGCGCGATCAACAGCGTCAACACCTGGCTGGGCGACGCGATGGGCCAGCTCTATGTGAAGGATTATTTCCCCGCCTCGTCCAAGACCGATATCCAGGCGATGGTGAAGGGCATCCTCAATGCCTTCGACGCGCGCGTGGCCAAGCTGACCTGGATGAGCGAGGCGACCAAGGCCGAGGCGCGCAAGAAGATCGAAACGATGCGCGTGGGGATCGGCTATCCCGAGACGTGGCGCAGCTATGCCAGCCTGGAGGTGAAGGCCGACGATCCCGTGGGCAATCTCCGCCGCGCCCAGATGGCCGAATATCGCCACCAGATCGGCAAGATCGGCAAGCCGGTCGACCGCGGCGAATGGTGGATGACCCCGCAGACGGTGAACGCGGTCAATCTGCCGCTGCAGAATGCGCTCAACTTCCCGGCGGCGATCCTGCAGGCGCCCTTCTACGATCCGTCCGCCGACAGCGCGTCCAACTATGGCTCGATCGGGGCGGTGATCGGGCACGAGATCAGCCATGGCTTCGACAATCTGGGCGCCGATTTCGATTCGACCGGCAAGCTGCGCAACTGGTGGACCAAGGAGGATCTGGCGCATTTCGAGGCGGCCGGCGCGGCGCTGGCGGCGCAGTACAGCGCCTATGAGGTGTTCCCGGGACTCCACATCAACGGCAAGCAGACCCTGGGCGAGAATATCGCCGATGTCGCGGGGCTGACCGCGGCCTATGAGGCCTGGCGCGCCTCGCTGGGCGGCAAGGAAGCGCCGGTGATCGACGGGCTGACCGGCGACCAGCGCTTCTTCCTCGCCTATGCGCAGAGCTGGCGCGACAAGAGCCGCGAGGAGCAGCTCCGCGCGCGCGTCGCCACCGACGGCCATGCCCCGGCGCGCTGGCGGGCGATGACGGTGCGCAACCTCGACGCCTGGTACCCGGCGTTCAACGTGCAGAAGGGCGAGAAACTGTACCTAGCGCCGGACAAGCGCGTGAAGGTCTGGTGAGCCTCATGATCCTGTCCTAACCTGCCCGCAAAGCAGGGGAGGACAGGATGGGCTGGAAGCGTGGTTTCGTCGTCGCGGCGGCGCTGTTGCTGGCCGCGGCGGCGCCCGGCGGCGACAAATGGACGCGCGCCTGGACCTCCAGCAACTGGCCGATGCCGGCCGACGGGTCGACCACTGTCGAGGATGTGACGCTTCGCTCGCAGATCCGCGTCGCGGCGACCGGTACCCAGATCCGGCTGCGGCTGGGCAATGATTACGGCACCGCGCCGGTGAAGATCGGCCGCGCCTGGGTGATGGCGCATGGCAAGAAGGTGGAGGTCACCTTCGGCGGATCGAAGAGCGCTGCGATGGGAGCAGGCGCCCCGCTGGTGAGCGATCCGATCGCGCTGCCGATCACGGCATTCGAAGTGATCGAGGTTGCGCTCTACCTGCCCGAAAAGGCTGTGCTCAACACGCTGCACGACGACAATGCCAACCCGACCCATTATTCGCGGGGCGACACGTTCGACGGCAAGATCGACGGCGTCATCCGGATGGGCAACCGGCCCTTCCTCGCGGGGATCGACGTGCTGGGGGCGAAGGCGCGCCCGGTGGTGGTCGCGGTGGGGGATTCGATCACCGACAATCCCGGCTGCGCGAACGATGCGCCGATCCTGTGCCGCTGGCCCGATGTGCTGGCGCGACGGATGGCCAAGGCGGGGATGCCGCAGGTCGTGATCAGCCAGGCCATCAGCGGGAACCGCGTGCTGGCGCCGGGCTGGGGGCCGAGCACGCTGGCGCGCTTCGACCGCGATGTGCTGGCGGTGCCCGGCGTGACTCACATCATCCTGCTCGAAGGGATCAACGATATCGGCAATTCGGGGCGCGAGCGGAACGGAGTGACCAATCCGAAGATCACCGCGGCGGATCTGATCGCGGGCTATCGCCAGCTGGTGCTGCGGGCGAACGAGCGCGGGATCAAGGTGATCGTGATGACGATCCTGCCCTTCGAAGGCGCGCAATATTATTCTCCCGAGCGCGAGGCGATCCGGCAGGAGGTCAATGCCTGGATCCGGCTGGGGCAGGGCTTTCGCGTGATCGATATGGACCGGATCATGGGCGAGCCCGGCGCGCCCACCAAGCTGGCGGCGGCGCTGCAGGGCGGGGACAATCTCCACCCCGACGGGCGCGGGCATACGCGCATGGGCGAGGCGATCGACCTGGGGTTGTTTCGCTAACCAAATCCTCCCCCCGGAGGGGGAGGGGGACCGCGAAGCGGTGGAGGGGTAGTTTCCGCAAACGACGCCATCGGGTGAGGAGACTACCCCTCCGTCAGCCTTCGGCTGCCACCTCCCCCTCCGGGGGAGGATTGTTCAAGCCCGCCTATTTCGCCGCCAGATGCTGCGCGAAGAAGGGCAGGACGAACTGACGGAAGCGTTCGGGAATGCGATTGCCGTGATCGCCCTCGTAGAGCGTCCAGCCATGGACGATGCCGAAGCGCGTCAACTCGGCATGGATCGCCTGATTGTCCGACAGCAGGAAATCCTTGTCGCCGACATCGAGCGCAATCGCCGTCATCGAGCGCAGCGCGGGCAGATATTGCGGGAGCATCGCCAGTGGCGCGTTCGCGGCCCATTTGGCGAACACCAGCGGATCGGGCTGGCCCTGCTTGTCGAGGCCGATATCCGCGAAGAAAGGCGGCTTGTCGGGGGCCGGCGACCAGGCCGCGGCGACCGCGAAATTCGCGCGGGTGAGGAAATCGCCCGCGACCGCCTGATCCACCGTCATCGATTCGAGCGGCTTGAGCATCGCGGGCGTCGCGGTGCGCGGTGAGAGACAGCACGAGCTCATCGCGTAGAGGCTCGAAAAGACCTGCGGATACTTCATCCCGATCTTGAGCGTGCCATAGCCGCCCATCGAATGGCCGGCGAGGCCGCGAGATTCGCGCTTCGCCAGCGTGCGGTATTTGCCGTCGACCCAGGCGACGAGGTCGCGTGCGATGAACCCCTCGAAATCGCCCACCGTCGGCGAATTGGAGTACATCGAGCCGCCATGGCGCGTGTAGCTGTCGGGCACCACGACGATCATCTCGGCGCCGGTGGCCGCCATCGCCTCGCCGAACTTGATATAGTCCATGTAGCCGGCGGCGGTGGCGGTGAAGCCATGGAGGAAATAGAGCACCGGATAGCGCCGCCCGGGCGACTTGGCGTAGCTGGCGGGGAGGATGACGAACACCTCGCGGTCGGCGCTGTTGCCCTCGAGATTGCCGGCGACCGAGGGGCTGTGCACCTTGGCCTTGTCGACCGTGACCTGGGCCTGGGCGGGCGCGGCCAGCAACGCAAGTCCGGCCAGCGCGCCGGCAATCCACCGCAAGATCATGCTCTATCCCCTCCGTCTCGTCTGGCGCGGAGATTACGCAAAACCGTATGCGAGGCAAACGGCAATCGGCGGGTTTCAGGCAGCCCCGATCAGTTCGCGGCCGATCAGCATCCGGCGAATCTCGTTGGTGCCAGCGCCGATATCGAGCAATTTGGCGTCACGGGCATAGCGTTCCACCGGCCAGTCCTTGGTATAGCCCGCGCCGCCCAGCGCCTGGATCGCCTCGAGCGAGACCTTCACGGCATTCTCCGAGGCGAGCAGGATCGCACCCGCGGCGTCGAAACGGGTGGTGTTGCCTGCGTCGCAATTCTTCGCGACCGTATAGACATAGGCGCGGGCCGAATTGAGCGCGACATACATGTCCGCCACCTTGGCCTGCATCAGCTGGAAGCCGCCGATCGGCTGGCCGAACTGCTTGCGCTCGCGGATATAGGGCAGGACAACGTCGAGACAGGCCTGCATGATGCCGAGCTGGATGCCGGCGAGGACGGTGCGCTCGTAATCGAGGCCGGACATCAGCACGCCGACACCGCCGTTGAGCGGGCCCATGACATTCTCCTCGGGCACTTCGCAGTCGTTGAATACCAGCTCGGCCGTCGGCGAGCCGCGCATGCCCATCTTGTCGATCTTCTGGCCGATGCTGAAGCCGGGCATGCCCTTCTCGATGATGAAGGTCGTGATGCCGCGCGAACCCTCGCCAGTCTTCGCATAAACTACGAGGGTGTCGGCGTAAGCTGCGTTGGTAATCCAGAATTTTGTGCCGTTGAGGACGAAGCGGTCGCCCTTTTTCTCAGCGCGCAGCTTCATGCTGACCACGTCCGAACCGGCGCCCGATTCGGACATCGCCAGGCTGCCGACATGCTCGCCCGAGACGAGCTTGGGGAGATATTTGGCCTTCTGCTCGGGGCTGGCCCAGCGGCGGATCTGGTTGACGCAGAGGTTCGAATGGGCGCCGTAGCTCAGGCCGATCGAGGCCGAGGCGCGCGACACTTCCTCGCACGCGACGACGTGCTCGAGATAGCCGAGGCCGAGGCCGCCATATTCCTCGTCGACGGTGATGCCGTGCAGCCCCAGCTCGCCCATTTCGGGCCAGAGCTCGACGGGGAACCAGTCGTCCGCGTCGATCTTCGCGGCCAGCGGCTCGATCCTGTCCTTTGCGAAGCGCGCGGTGGTCTCGCGGATCATGTCGGCGGTTTCGCCGAGGCCGAAATCGAGGGTTTGCATCGTCTTTCCTTCAATCCTTTGATTCGACCGGGCTTGCGCCCTCAGGCCGTGACGATCATGCCGTCGCGCACCGCAACCGGCCAAGCTCTTAGACGGGCGCCCGTGCAAGGGCCACCCACGCATTCGCCATCCTCGATCCGGTAGAGCGCGCCGTGCCAGCTGCACTGGATCAGGCTGCCGTCGGCTGTGAGGTATTCGTCGAGCGTCTGCGCGAGCGGGAGCGCCATATGGGCGCAGATATCGACATAGCCGTGCACCGCTTCGCCGCGGCGGACGACGAAGCCGTGGAAATTCCCCGCCTTCATCGCGAGGACGAAGTTGCGGGCGCGGCCGTCGGGGATAATGTCGAGCGGGCCGAGTGTCACGTTCGGCGGGGTTTCGGTGAGGCGCTCCGACATCAAAATCCTCCCCCGGAGGGGGAGGGGGACCGCGCAGCGGTGGAGGGGTAGTCTCCACGAGCGGTATCGCCCGCGGATAGTACCCCTCCGTCAGCCTGCGGCTGCCACCTCCCCCTCCGGGGGAGGAGTTTCATGGCAGTTTCGCCTTCGGAAAGCCCTTCCACGCGGCGTCGTAATCGGGCTGGGCGCGGTCGAGGGCGTATTGGGTCGGCCGATACGGCCAGCAGGTCTCGACCATGAAGGCCATGGTGCCGTCGATCTTGTGCGGCTTGAGATCGGCGTTGGTCGCGCCTTCCCAGCTGGCGAGATCGGGGCCGTGGCCGGCCATGAGGTTGTGCAGGCTAAGCCCGCCGGGGGCGAAGCCTTCCGCCTTGGCGTCATAGGCGCCGTGGATCAGCCCCATCGCCTCGCTCATCACGTTGCGGTGGAACCAGGGCGGGCGGAACGTGTCTTCCGCGACCATCCAGCGCGGGGGGAAGATCACGAAATCGGCATTGGCGCGGCCGGGGACGTCGCTGGGCGAAGTCAGCACGGTGAAGATCGAGGGATCGGGATGGTCGAAGCCCACCGTGTTCATCGTGTTGAAGCGGCTCAGATCGTAGCGCCACGGGGCGAGATTGCCGTGCCAGGCGACCACATCGAGCGGCGAGTGATCGAGCGTGGTGATCCACAGGCTCCCGAGATGCTTCTGGATGACCTCGAACGGCTCGTCGCGATCCTCGAACCAGGCCGCGGGCGTCTCGAAGTCGCGCGGATTGGCGAGGCCGTTGGCACCGATGGGCCCGAGATCGGGGAGGCGGAACAATGCGCCATGATTCTCCGCGACATAGCCGCGCGCCTCGCCATCGGGGAGGCGCGCGCGGAAGCGGACGCCGCGCGGGATCAGCGCGATCTGCCCCGGGGCGATATCGATCCTGCCGAACTCGGTGAGGAGCTGGAGGCGGCCCGATTGCGGGATGAAGAGCAGTTCGCCGTCGGCGTCGAAGAAGACGCGCGTCTCCATGTCCGCGTTGGCGGCATAGACATGCACCGCGACGCCCTCGAGATCGGCGGGATCGCGATTGGCGAGCATCGTCGTCATGCCCTCGATCAGGTCGGTGCCGGGCTCGGGGGCATGGATGGGGTCCCAGCGGAGGCGATTGGGGGGCAGGGGATCGCTGACGGTGCCGGGGGCGAAGTTCGCCGCGCGCAGGAAGCGCTTGAAGGGCGGGTGCTCGGCAGTAGGGCGCAGGCGATAGAGCCACGAGCGCTTGTTCTCGTGACGCGGCGCGGTGAAGGCGGTGCCGCTCAATTGCTCGGCATAGAGGCCGTAAGCGGGTTTTTGCGGTGAGTTTCGGCCTACCGGAAGCGCGCCCGCGACTGCCTCGGTCGAGACATGGTTGCCGAAGCCGGGGAAATAGTCGGTCATTCCTGCGTCCTCGGAATTGGCCGGGGTGGAGCGACACCTACGCCACTCGCGCGCTCCCCCCGGCTCTCCCTCTCCAACCCTTAGCCCGTTCCGTCACCCCAGCGAAAGCTGGGGTCTCAGGAGACGGAGCGAATTGCATGCGGCACGAGATCCCAGCTTTCGCTGGGATGACGACCAAGTGTCAGGCGTCGACCTGAATGACCCCGCGGCGGATCTGGTCAAGCTCGATGCTTTCGAACAGCGCCTGGAAATTGCCGTTGCCGAAGCCTTCATTACCCTTGCGCTGGATGATCTCGAAAAAGATCGGGCCGAACATGTTCTCGGTGAAGATCTGGAGCAGAATGCCCTCGTCGCCGACATTGCCGTCGATCAGGATGCGGTTCTTGCGCAGCCGCTCGAGATCCTCGCCATGGCCCGGGACGCGCTTGTCGACCAGTTCGTAGTAGGTCTCGATCGTGTCCTGCAGCTTCACGCCGCGCGCGCGCAGCCGCTCGACCGTGTCGTAGATGTCGGGGGTGGTCAGCGCGAGGTGCTGGATGCCTTCGCCATGATATTCGCGGATGAATTCCTCGATCTGGCTCTTGTCGTCCTGGCTCTCGTTGAGCGGGATGCGGATCGCCTTGTCGGGGGCGATCATCGCCTGGCTGAACAGGCCGGTGGCCTGTCCCTTGATGTCGAAATATTTCTGCTCCTCGAAGCCGAAGAGCGTCTTGTAGAATTCGGACCACACCCGCATCTGGCCGCGGCGGACATTGTGGGTGAGGTGGTCGAGCAGATCGAGGCCCACGTTATTGGCGGCTTCCGCCTCCCGCCAGCCGGGGAACTCGGCCCAGTCCTCGTACAGGTCCTCGCCGTCCTTGATGAAATAGAGATACGAGCCGCCGATCCCCATGATCACGGTGTCGTCCTCGGCGGTGCGCTCGGCGCCATGCTCGAGCGCCCATTTCATCGCGGCTTCGGGATCGGCGACGCGGAACGCCATCGCCGACGCACTGGCGCCATGTTCGTTCCGGAACTGCGCCACGCGCCCATCGGCGTCGCGGTTGAGCATCAGGTTGATGCGGCCCTGCTTGTAGCGGGTGATGTTCTTGGTCGGGTGGCGATGCGAGGGAACGAAGCCGAGCTGCTCGAACTGCGCCGCCATCGCCAGCGGATCGGGCGAGGTGAATTCGACGAACTCGAAGCCGTTGAGGCCGAGCGGGTTCTGCGGGTCGTTCATGTCCATGCTCCTCAACGCGGGCCGCTACCCCAAGGCTCAATTAGTGTCAATTGATACTAGTTGCTGCACGCTCTTGCAGAAACACAGTTAATATGACCATAGTCATGAATGACCGCCGTCGGATTACGTGAGCGGAAACGCCTCGATACCCGCAGCCGCATCATGGCGGCGGCGTCCAGGCTGTTCGATAAGAGCGGAGTCGACGCGGTGACGGTCGACGAGATCGCCGCGGCGGCCGATATCGGGAAGGGCACGATCTACAATTATTTCGAGGCGAAGGAGGATATCGTCGTCGCGCTGCTGGTCGAATTGGACCGCGCCGCGCTTGCCTCGATCGCCGAATTGCCGCGCCAGGGGATGAGCGTCGCCGAGGCGCTGGATAGCGCGGCGTGGCGGCTTATCGACAACAAGGTCGACTATCTCCCGTACGTCCGCGTCTATCTCTCGCGGCTGTTCGCGGCGGCGGAGGCGGCGCCCGAGCTGGCCGAGTTCAGCGATCAGGTCGATCTGGCGCTTGCCGCGCTGTTCGAGCGGCTGCTGAGACGGCCGGGGATGAAGCGCGCGCTGCCGGTGGACACGCTCGTGCTGTCGTTCCGGACAATGCATATCGGGCTGGTCGCGCAATGGGCGCTGGAGGGGCCGCCCTATGCCACCTCGCGGATGCTGTCGCGACGGCACATGGCGTTGCTGGCCAAGGGGCTGGAGCTCTAGTTCCGCTCCACCTTGACCAGCGCATCCCCAAGCCCCGACACATAGAAGGCCCCCTTGCCCGGTGTCAGGATCACGCCGGTGATCAGCCCGGGCATCGTCCCCCATATTGCGGGGGTCAGCACGTCGAGCCTCGCAAGGCCGGTCAAGCCTCGCTGCCGCCATGTCTCGATCGCTTGATCCCCTGCAGCCGTTTGCATGCGGAACGCGAAGTCGGTCTTGCCCGTCGCCAGATCGATCACCACCAGCGCATTCTGCACCGGCGAGGCGGCCCATAGGCGGCCCTCGCCATCCAGCTCGATATTGTCGGGCGTCATTACGCTGGCCAGCTTGCGGGGATTGCTCAACGTGCCGTGCTTCACCGAGAGGGCGAAGGCCGTCACCTGATCCTTGTTGGTTTCGGCCAGATAGAATTCGCTGCGCGCCTCATCGATGGCGATGCCATTGGCGAAGCTGAGCCCGTCCAGCACCAGCCGGGGCGCCCCGCGCTTGCCGTCCGCGCCAGGCGGGGGGAGACGGTAGAGCGCGCCATCCGCCGAATAACTGTTGAACGGCTCGAACAGCCGGGGATGCGAGGTCGGACCGGCGGCATTCCGGGTCGATTGGGTGAACCAGATCGCGCCGCTGCTGTCCGCGACCGCGGTGTTGACGCCGAAGGGGTGGATGTAGACCCGCTCGGTCGCCTCGGTGGCGATGTTCACGCGGTAGATCGCGCCGGTGAAGACGTCCGCGACCAGGAGATGCTTGCCGTCGGGGGTGAAGGCGACGCCGTTCGGTGCGGCCTCGGCGGGCGGCGCATGGACATAGCCCGCCGCTGCGAAGCGGCCAAAGGGGCGGATGGTCTGATCGGCATTGATCAGGCGCAGGCCGTGCGGCTGATCCGCGACGATGATCCGGCCGTCGGGCAAGGCGACGCCGTCCTCGGGGCGGACCAGCCCCTTCGTGGCGGGATAGACCGTGCCGTTGCCGGGCAGCCATTCGGCGGACGCAGGAGCGACTTGAAGCGCGCAGATCATGAGCGCGAGCGGAAGGATGGCTTTCATGCGCTCTCCTGACGTCCTTATTGTACCATCAGGGTATCGGGTGGTTCACTCGCTGTCGAGTTAAAGTCCTTCTCCCCCGACCCATTGCGCGTTCGACAGGCGCCGCGCGAGATTCCAGGTTTGCTGGCGGATATCGGGCACCGCGACGATCTCCCAGAAGGCGCCGCGCGTCATCGGGCCGAGGGCGTAGAGGGCGCGGTTGATCCGGCCCTGAGAATCGATCGTCTGGGCCTGGTTGTCGACATCGATGCCCAGCTTGGCCTCGTCGGCGCGGATCGTGCCGCGCGCGGCGAGCTTGCGAAGCAGGGGCTCGGTGGTGCGCGCGAGGTCGGTGAGCGGGCCGGTGCAATTGACGACGCGGCGTACGGTGATGGTCTCGCTGCCGTCCGAGCCGCGCGGGCGCCAGGTGACCGCGATGCCGTTTTCGCTCTCCTCGAACGAAAGCGTCTTGCCCGCATGGACGCTGAGCTGGCCCCGATCGATGATCGCGTGGAGCCGGGAATGGACCTCGGGCGCGAGGCGGTGGCGGTGGACGTCCCACCAGGGTCGCAAATGCCGCAGGAAGCGCGCGCGCTGCTCGTCGGTGGCGTTGCCCCACATGGGCTGGGTGAAGGGGCGGAGTTCATCGACGGCGTTGCGCCAGCCGATCGCCTCGGCACGGGCGCGGACATTGTGGAGCAACGTGGCGGTGCCGGTGTCGGGACGCTCGTCGATCTTCTTCCAGTCCGCGCCGGGGCCATGCGGGCGTGGGAGCAGGCCGCGGCGGGAGAGGGCGACGATCCGGCCCTTATAGCCATGGGCGTCGAGCGTGAGCGCGACATCGACCATGGTGAGGCCGGTGCCGATGATCAGGACGGTGTCGTTATCGGTCAGGCCCAGCGGCATCGCCGGGTCCCATGGGTTGCCCATATAGCGGTCGGCCGAGAGCGTGTCGGGATCGAGGCCGGGCGGGGAGTGGGGCGGGAGGTTGCCGACCGCAAGCACGGCGGCGTCGGCGTGGAGGATCTGGCCGGCGAGGGTGAGGGTGGCGGTTTCGCCGGCTTCAAGGTCTTCCACCTCGCCCTGGATCACGGTGAGCCGGTCGCCCGCGCTGCGGCGAGTCTCGTCAAGCATCTGGCGCAGATATTCGCCATAGGTGACGCGCGGGATGAAGGCGGCGGCGGCATTCTCGACTCCGCGCGCCTCGAGCCAGCGGACGAAATGGCCGGGATCGTCGGGAAGCGCGCTCATATTGCCTGCGCGGACATTGAGGACATGGCTGGGGTGCGCGGCGCCATAGGCGAGGCCCACGCCGGGCTCGGGCGCGCGCTCGATCAGCGTGGCGCGGGGGCCGTCATGGCGCAGCAGGTTGATCGCCTGGAGCGTGCCGGAAAAGCCGGCGCCGATGATGGCGACGTGGTTGATCATTGGGGCATGTGCTCCTGCGCAGGCAGGAGCCCAGACTTGCGCCTTTGCGCAAGGCACGCTGCCGCGTGCGATTTTCTATGGGGCTGGGCCCCTGCCTTCGCAGGGGAACAGGGAGCGCAGATCACTGCGTCAAATCTCGTATTCGATCTGCCACTCGGGCTCCTGGAAGGCGGGGCGGCGCTGCTGCATCGCGGGCTGGCGCGCCACCATCTGGGCGTAGAGCTTCTTCACCCGGTCGCTGGCGACGCGCGGGAAGATCGCGGGAAAGATCGCGTGGAGGATGCAGGCGAGGCCGCCCACGAGCATCGTCAGGCCGAACTTCGCGGCGACGCGGGCATGTTCGGTATAGGATTCGCCGACGCTGCGCGGGTGCGAGAGGAAGATCCGGTCGATCATGTCGTTTCCGTTGTGACTATCCGCGCCCGCTCTAGGGTCCATCGGCGCGCAAGGAAAGGGCGGCGCGACGATCCGGCTTTGCAGCGCGTCCGCGATGTGGTTTGGTAGCGCTAACGAAAAGAGCGCGGGGAGAGTGACGCATGGCCGAAGCCGAAGTCGAGGGCGAGCTGCCGAAGCATCACAAGGCGACCAGGAATGAGAAGCTGGTGATCGCGGCATCGTCGCTGGGCACGGTCTTCGAATGGTATGACTTCTATCTCTACGGCCTGCTCGCCACGACGATCAGCGCGCAATTCTTCTCGGGCGTGAACGAGACGACGGGGTTCATCCTGGCGCTCGCGGCGTTCGCGGCGGGGTTCGCGGTGCGGCCGTTCGGGGCTTTGGTGTTCGGGCGGATCGGCGATCTGGTCGGGCGCAAGAACACCTTCCTCGTCACCATGACGATCATGGGGCTTTCGACCTTCTGCGTCGGCCTGCTGCCCAGCTTCGCCGCGGTCGGCGTGGCGGCGCCGTTGATGCTGGTGGGCCTCAGGCTGCTCCAGGGGCTCGCGCTGGGCGGGCAATATGGCGGCGCCGCGACCTTCGTCGCCGAGCATGCGCCCGACAACAAGCGCGGCCTCTATACGAGCTGGATCCAGACGACCGCGACGCTGGGTCTGTTCGCGGCGCTGCTGGTGGTGATCGGCACCCAGTCGCTGATGGACGCCGACACCTTCGCGTCCTGGGGCTGGCGCCTGCCCTTCTTCGCCTCGGCGATCCTGCTGCTGGTGTCGCTGTGGATCCGTCTCCAGCTTCAGGAGAGCCCGGTCTATGCCCAGATGAAGGCGACCGGCGCCACCTCGAAGGCGCCGCTGACCGAGGCGTTCCTGCGCTGGGGCAATCTGCGGCTCGTGCTGATCGCGCTGTTCGGCGCGGTCGTGGGGCAGGCGGTGGTCTGGTATACCGGGCAATTCTATGCGCTGTTCTTCCTCGAGAAGACACTCAAGGTCGATCTGGCGACGACCAACATCCTGATCGCGATCGCGCTGGCGATCGGCACGCCCTTCTTCATCTTCTTCGGCTGGCTGAGCGACAAGATCGGGCGCAAGCCGATCATCCTGACGGGCTGCCTGCTGGCGGCGCTTAGCTATTTCACCTTGTTCGGGATGCTGACCCAGGCGGCCAACCCCGCGCTGGCCGAGGCCAGCGAGCGCGCGCCGGTGAGGGTGGTGCTGATCGACTTTCCGAAATGCTCGTTCCAGTTCGATCCGGTCGGCAAGAACAAGTTCGATGCCTTGCCCTGCGATGTCGTGAAATCGTTCCTGGCCAAGACCGGCGTGCCGTACAAGGATCTCGGCAGGTCGTCGCCCGGCCCCGCGGTCGAGCTTGCGATCGGCGAAGTGACCGTGCCGGTGCCCGATCAGGCGGTGCTGGCGGATCCGGCGCAGCGCAAGGGCGGGATCGACAAGTTCCAAACCGAGGCCAAGGCGGCGCTGGCCGCGGCGGGCTATCCCACCAAGGCCGATCCGGCGCGGATCGACAAGCCGCGCGTGGTGGGCATTCTGACCATCCTCGTGCTGCTGGTGACGATGGTCTATGGCCCGATCGCGGCGATGCTGGTGGAGTTCTTCCCCAGCCGGATCCGCTACACCTCGATGAGCCTGCCCTACCATATCGGCAATGGCTGGTTCGGCGGCTTCCTGCCCGCGACCGCCTTCGCGATGGTCGCGGCGACGGGGGATATCTATTACGGGCTCTGGTATCCCGTGGTGGCCGCGGGCGCGACCTTCGTGGTCGGGCTGCTGCTGCTGCCCGAGACCCGCAAGCGCAAGATCGAGGACTAAAGCTGGTATCAGGCGCCGAAACAGATAGTGCTAAGCGAATGTATCGTTTAGCACTATCTGTTTCGGCGGCCTGCCTGGCGCTGTCCGCGTGCGATGGGGGCGGATCGGGCAGCGTTCAGACGCCGGCGCCAACGCCGGCGCCCGCACCGGCACCGGCCCCGCCTTCGTCGGGCTTCGATACCGCCGAATATCGTGCGACCGAGGGCACGGTGTCGATGAACGCGCTTGCCGCATACTCGCGGGGCTTTACCGGCGCGGGGGTGAAGGTGGCGGTGATCGACACCGGCATCGACACGCACAGCAGCGACTTTGCCGGGCGGATCGATCCGGATTCGGCGGACCTGGTGAGCGCGCAGCCGCTCGAGGACGGGACCGGGCACGGCACGGCGGTCGCGCGGATCCTCGCCGCGCGGCGCGATGGCGTGGGGACGCATGGCGTGGCCTTCGACGCGACCATCATCGCCTATCGCGTCGAGCCACCCTGCACAACGTCATGCTTCCTGTCGCTCGCGGCGGTGGCGGCGGGGATCGACCGCGCGCGGCTGGCAGGCGCACGGGTGATCAACCTGTCGATGATCGGCGACAATCCGCCGATGCCGGCGATGCGCGAGGCGGTGGACCGCGCGACCGCCGCCGGGATCGTCGTGACGATCTGCGCCGGGAATGAGGGGCAGGCCCAGCCGCAGGTCTGGGGCGCGGGGATCGCGGACGATATGGCGATCTCGCGCGGCCTCGTCATCCTGGTCGGCACGGTGAACGCAAGCGACACGATCCAGCCTTTCAGCAACCGCGCGGGGGGCAGCGCCGATCATTTCCTGACCGCGTTCGCGGCTTCCTGTTCCGCCGCGACGCCTCTGGTGTCGGGGGCGCTGGCGCTGCTGGCGCAGGCCAATCCGGGAATGTCGGGCGCACAGCTGGTCGACCTGCTGTTCCGCTCGGCGCGCGATGGCGGTGCGGCGGGCGTGGACGCTGTCTATGGCCGCGGGATCGTCGATCTGAGCCGGGCTTTCTAGCGCCCGATCGCGGAGGCGAGGGCGGCCACGTCGACGTCGCCGCCTTCACGTTCGATCACGTCGGACAAGTGGTCCTTGACGATCTGGAGGATCGGCAGCGTGGCGCCGACCGACTCCGCCGCTTCGCCCGCGAGGCGCATATCCTTGAGGCCGAGCGGCGCGGAGAAGCCCGCGGGCCGCCAGCGCTGCTCGGCCACCAGCGGCCCGTAGATCCTGTAGATCGGGGCGTCGAACAGCGTGCCCTGCAGCACCTCGAGCAGCCTGGCGCGCGGGACGCCGCCGCGCTCGCTCAAGTGCATCGCCTCGCCCATCGCCTCGGTGGTGGCGAGGATCATGAAGTTGCCGCACAGCTTGACGAGGTTGGCGGCGGAGGCGGTGTCGCCGACCGGGAAGATCGCGCGGCCGATCGTCTCGAACAGCGGAGCGCAGGTTTCGAGCGCGGCGGCGGGGCCCGCGGTGACGATCCAGAGCTGGCCGGCTTCGGCGACCGCGGGGCGGCCGAACACCGGGGCCGAGACGAACTGCTGGCCGGCTTCGGCGTGGAGCGCGGCGATGCGATCGGCGGCGGCGACCGAGATGGTGCTTTGCGAGACATGGATCGCGCCCGGGGGCAGGCCGGCGATCAAGCCATCGGTCCCCTCGACCAGGCCCAGCAGCGCCGCATCGTCGGCGACCATGGTGAAGGCGACGTCCGCCCCCTCGGCCGCCTCGCGCGGCGTGGCGGCGCGCGTGGCGCCCGCGGCAACCAGCGCATGGGCCTTTTCGGGCGAGCGGTTCCAGACGCTGAGCTGATGGCCCGCGCGCAGCAGGTTTCCGGCAATGCCGGCCCCCATCATGCCAAGGCCGAGATAGGCGATCTTCATGGAGGCGGCTTAGCGCCCGCCAGCCCCCAAAGAAAGATGCGCCCGGCTAAGCGCCGGGCGCATCGTGCGGGCCGGGAGAGGGCGCCGGCCCGCAGGCTTATTCGGCCGCCGCGTCGTTGGCGTAGCGCGGCTTGTCATTGTCGCGGCCCGGGCCCTTGCCCGGTTTGCCGCGTGAGGGAGCGGCAGTGTTGCCCGACGGCTTGCCTTTCGAGGCGCCGTTCGCGGAGCCGCCCGCCGACATGGCGCCGGTCACCAGCGCGCTGCCCTGGCCGCTGAAGCTCGCGGCGGGGAGCGTCCGGACCGCGTCGCCGGCCTTGACCGTCACTGCCTGGACGGTGCCCTGCCCGGTGGTGCGGACCTGCTGCACCCGGCCGATCGCGCGGCCTTTGGTATCGCGGACGAGCATGCCGGGGCGGACCGGGAAATTGCCCGGCGCACGCGCGCCGGGGCTCCCGTCGAGCACCAGCATGCCGCTGCCCGATGCGCTGCCGTTACCCGATGCGCCGCCCCGGCCGACCGAACCGCTGCCCGAGGCCGCGCCAGAAGCGCTGCCCGAGAGCGACCCGGCCGTATCGGTGGCATTGCCCACTGCATTACCCGCGCGGCCGCGGGTGTTGTCGACCGCGCCGCGGGTGCGGCCGATAGCGGTACCGGCGGTGTCGCGCGTGCGGCCGACAGTGTCACGTCCCCGCTGGCGGGTGTTGTTCACCGTGCCGCGAGCGGCATCGGTGCCGATCAGCTGCACATCCGCGCTGCCGCTGGCCGAGCCCGAACCGCCGGCGCGGCCCGAGGCCGGAAGCTGGCGGTTGCGCACGCGGGTCGTGTTGTCGATCGCGGCGTCGCCGCTGGTGGTAGTCGCCACATCGCCGCCTGCGCGGCCCTTGCGGCGATCGACGCGGGGCGTGGCGCGGGTGTCGCTGCGGACATCGTTGGTGGTGCGGGTGGTCGAACGCATCGGCTCGCGCGCCGTGTCAAACCGTCCGCCCATGGTGCCGCCGATGGTTCCGCCGAGGCCGCCGCCGCCGACCGAGCCGCCAAGCCCGCCACCGCCGCCGCCGCCTCCGAGGATCTGCGCCGAAGCGGGCATGGCGAGGACGAGCGCGGCCGCGGTTGCGAAAAGAAGAGCTTTCATGATCGAACCTTTCCGAAGGATTTCGCGCACCGCGTGGGTGCGCTCGGTTCGACAACGGGAGGGTCGCGGGATTTAATCCCGCCGCGCCGAAATTATTTTCGCCCGGCTCTTATCGGGAAGTCCGGCAATCGCCGCAGACCAGTCCGCGCCCGAAGACCTTGTCGGGCCCGCGCGCGCCCAGATCGCGCGCCTCGCGGTCGAGCGCGGAGGGGCTGCCGGTGGCGGCGATACGCGAGGCGACGAGCGGCGCGGCGTAGGAGGTGCCGCGCACCGTCACCAGCCGCCCGCCGCCGCTTGCGGCGAGCATGTCGGCGCCGGGGGCGGCATAATCGAGATGATCGGCGCGGCCCGCCTCGATCAGCGCGCGGTCGCGTCCGTCGACGCCGGTGACCGCGATCACCCCGGGATAGGAAGCGGGAAAGGCGGGCGGCGCGGCGGGGCCATCATTCCCCACCGCCGCGACGATGACGATCCCGCGCGCCTGCGCCTGCGCGATCACGCGCGCGAGCAGGGGATTGGCGGGGCCGACCAGGCTGATCGTGACGACCGACACGCGCTGGGTGAGCAGCCAGCCGATCGCCCTGGCGATGGCGGTGGCGTTGCCGCCCGCCGGATCGCGGCCATAGACGTCGGCGACATAGAGCGCGGCACCCGGCGCGGCGGCGCGGATGCCCGATCCGCCCGAGATCAGCGAGGCGATGCCGGTCGCGTGGTTGCTGACCGACGGCGCGCCCGTGGCGAAGCCGGTCTGGGTGACGGGCGGGGCGACGACACGGGTGTCCACGCCGCCATCGATGATGCCGATGCGCGCGCCCGGGGCGGCGAAGGGGGCAGGGGCGAAAGCGATGGAGAAGGATGCGGGCGCCTCGCCGCCGCTCGCGAAGTGGAGCGGGTCGGCGGAGATCTCGCGGCCCGGCGCCGCCTTGCGCATCCGCTTGAGCGCGCGCTCGATCGACATACCACGGGGGGTGGCGAAGCGCGCGAAGCCGATATCGAGCCCGGGAATGGTGTCGCGTTCGATCAGCCGGAAGCCCGCGGCCTGCGCGGCGGCGATGCTCGCCGCGTCGGGATCGGTGAGCACAATCTCGCCCGCGCGGACGGGATTGCCCCGCCGGTCGAGCGCGATCCGGTCCGGATTGCGCCGCACGAGCGTGCGCAGCCGGTCGACCCGGGCGTCGGCGAGATCGCCTGCGGTCTGGACCAGCCGGTCGACGGCGGGAACGCGCGGCACCAGCCGGTCGACCTGCCCGGTCACGCCGCCGCCGGGAAGCGAGGGCAGGGGCAGCACCTGCGCCGCCACTCCGGCCGGCACCGCCAGCAGCGCCGTCAGCAGGGTCCACCAGCCTCGCTTCATTGCCATCGTCTAGACCGCCCATGAAAATCTGTCATGCATATGGATGAAACGCGCCGGGCCGCTCGTTTCATCCATCGAAGGCGGAGAAACGATCCATTGGCGTTCGAGGACGAGATGCTGGCGCTGTTGCCGCGATTGCGGCGGTTCGCGCACGCGCTCGCCCGCGACGCGGCGGATGCCGACGATCTCTGCCAATCGGCTGTCGAGCGCGCGCTGAAGGCGCGGGCGCAATGGGAGCCGGGAACGCGACTGGATAGCTGGATGTACCGGATCATGCGCAATCACTGGATCGACACCACCCGGGCGCGGACGCGCCATGGCGAGACCTTTGTCGGCGAGGAAGCCGGCGAGGGCGTGGGCGATCGCGGCGATGCCGGGATCGAGGCCGCGGTCGAGCTCGGCAATGTCGGGCGCGCGATGGCGATGCTGCCTCCCGAGCAGCGCGAGGCGGTGGCGCTCGTGCTGGTGGAAGGATTTGCCTATAAGGAAGCGGCGGAGATCCTCGACATACCGATGGGGACGCTCACCTCGCGGCTCGTACGCGGGCGCGAGGCGCTGATGGCGCGGCTGGGAGAAGCGGCATGACGGCGAAGCCCGAAATCACGCCCGAAATGCTGATGGCCTATGCCGATGGCGAGCTCGACGCGCTGACCGCCAAGCGCGTGGAAAAGGCGATTTCCGCCGACCCGGCGCTGGCCGAGCAGGTGGGGAAGCATCGCGCGCTGAGGGCGAAGCTCCGCGCGCATTTCGATCCGCTGGCGGCCGAGCCCGCGCCGGGCAAGCTCGCGGCGATGGTGCGCGGACCGGCGCCGGTGGTCGATCTGGGCGCGGCGCGCAGGGCGCGGCAGCCCAAGCCGGCGGCCGCCAATTCGAACTGGTGGCGCAATGCCGGCGCGGTCGCCGCCGCGCTTACCCTGGGCATCGCGCTGGGCGTGACCTCGCGGTCGAGCCTCGGCGGCGGCGGCGACTTCGCCTCGCGCGATGGACGGCTGGTCGCGGGCGGCGCGGTGGCGCGTGCGCTCGATACCCAGCTGGCGTCGAAGGACGGCGCGGTGCGGCTGAGCTTCCGCGACGCGGGCGGCAATTATTGCCGGGTGTTCGAGACGGGCGGGCAGGGCGGGGTCGCCTGCAAGGATGGCGGCGCGTGGACGGTGCGCCAGCTGCGTGCGTCGGGACCCGCCGGCAAGGGCGAGTATCGTCAGGCGGGATCGGCGGCGGTGATGGCCGATGCACAGGAGATGATGGCCGGTGAGCCGCTGGACGCGGCGGGGGAAAAGGCCGCGCTGGCGAAGGGATGGAAGTAGAGAAAGTTGCGGGATTTTTCGCTGAACGAAATCCGGCTGTACACGCTTCCCGGCGGCGGAACCTCTACGGCATATCAACCGTCAAGTCTGGCATCTCGAGCATTTCCAGCCAATTTTCGAATTCGGAAGCACAGCTTCCGCTGGCGAAACTGTCGACCAGATCGGCGAAACCTTGTTGTATCGGTGTCCGGGCCGACCAACCGAGCACCTCGCGCGAGCGAGTGGTGGTGCCCACGAAAGAGCCCATGTCGAACGTTCGCACGGGGCGGGCTTCCACCGTGATCGGAATTCGGGCGTGTGCTGTCGCAAGCTGCGCGAGGTCGTCCAGGGTCGTGCCTATTCCGCTGGCGAGGTGGATAGGATCAAGCTGCCGCCCCTGGGCGGTGAGTTCGATCAACCTGATGAGCCCGCTGGTCACGTCGGAGACATGGGTGAAGTCAAAAATGTTCGATCCGCCCTCCACGCGGATTGTCCCTCCGGTTGCCGCGGCGCGCGCGAAGGCGGGGATCACTCGATCGGAGTGGTCGTCGACCTCGCCATAAACATTGCTCAGACGGACGATATTCGCGGTCGACCCTTGCTCGCGGAGGCGGGCGATCAGCCCCTCGCCGAATGCTTTGGAGCGCGCATAAGTGTTGACGGGATTGAGCGCGGCCGACTCAGAAACGGGAATCCCGTCCTGGTGGCCGTAGACCTCTCGGCTGCTCGAGAAGACCAGCCAAGGCTGCTCCACTTCGCATAGTGAAATCAGGGTGGAGAATGCTTGTTCATTGATTTGCCGGCACAGGTTCGGATGCCGTTCGCCCCACGCCACGCGGGAAATGGCGGCCAGGTGAACGACGCCATCAACGCCGCGAAGCGCCGAGGCAAGGGCGCTTCCGCGCCGCACGTCCTGTTCCGGATCGTCGCGGATATCGAAAGTGACGACGTCAATGCCGACATCGGTGAGCGCCCGTGCGAGCGATCGGCCGACCAGCCCGCGACTGCCGGTAATGAGAACTCTCATGGGAAGCTCAACCTCGATCTGGAGTCTGTTCAGCCATGGCTGCGAGGCGCAGCACGATCCAAGCCATGGGTCATTTTAAGGGTTCGATGTGGCGCACGCCGCTAGGCAGGGGGAGGCGCCGAGCCAGGCGGGTGCCACGGACTATCTTGTGCGAATTCAATGTACCGCGATTTCATGGCTATAGAATTCTCTGGCCTGGGCGCTTGCGACGAAATCGCGCGGACGCGACCATGGCATGATCCGGCGCGCGTTTCCACGCGGCACCGGCACATCGCCATCTTCGTGCAAACCCCACCCCCGTTGGTGTTGATCGACAGCTTGCTTGCCCGGAAAGGCAACGTCCTCCTGGTGTTCTGCTAGCCGGGTGCGGGTCAGTCCGCAATCGGCCCGACTTCGGCCCCATGCCGGCCCGTACGAAACGCGTGCACGGTTCCGCGAGCCGGGCGATGGTCGTGGCACCGCCGCAACTCCCTATTGATAGACACGCTGCGGCAGCTTCCACGCATCGCCGATCACTTGGCTCAGCCGGCCGGGAAACAACAGACAGTGAAGCGCCAGCATGATCCAGTCCAACGGATGGACAAGCGCAGAGGCGACCAGCAGCGAGACAGGCAGGAACACCTCATAATATTCGTTGAGCAGGATCAGGTGGCGCGGGCGCGGCTGGACGATCGCCGCGTGCATCTGGAAGCGCTCCAGCTTGAAGATCACGAGGAAGGCATAGAGCACCAGTGCGACGAAGGGGATCCGGTCGTCGAGCAGCCAGAGCAGCGCGAGCAGCGCGGCGCATTCTATGGGGAACATCAGCCGCGCCCCGATCGCCCGTGCCCAGCGCCCGCCATGCCGCTGAACGAAGGTGCGGACATTGCCGATCCGGTCGGCTTCCTCATCGCTGAGCTGATGCCACAATATGCCGCGCACGCCGAAAGCGCCTGCCCAGGCGGCGACCAGCGCGAGCCACAGGAGATCGGGCGCTTCCCCGCCCGCGCGAAAGGCGAGCAGCGCGGCGACCAGCGCCGGGAAGAGATGCGCCCCGCTCGCATCGGCCATCACGCCGAGCAGGCCGCGCGTCTTCAGCCGCAGCGGCGGCAGCGAATAGGCGCTGAACGCGCACCAGGCAGCGCCATAGGCAGCCAGCAGCAGGGGATCGCCGCGCCAGTGCCATGCCATGGCGATGCCGATCAGGACCGGCACCGCAATGAGCGGGCCGATCACCAGGCCCGACCGCCCTTCAGTCCGGTTCGGCTTGCCCGCCCGACGGTCCTCGTCCCGGTCGGTCAAATCGTTGATGACGCTGACATAGATTGCCCCAGCCGCGATCCCGACCAGCAATTCTATCGCTGTCGGCCAGGCAGCTGCGATCGATACGCGGCGATAGGCGAGCGTGGCATAAAAAATACCGAGAATCGGGAGTAGCTTATATTCCCACCACTCGGTCGCCCGGATGATTTTACCGATCCGCACCTGATTCCTGCCCCCTGGCTGGCGCGATCATCGCCGATAATTCGACCGCGCGTAACCGCCCCATTTCGACATAGTGAGAATTTCATTGACGGGACAAAGGGCCAGCGTGGTAGCGACGCCCCGTTAGGGGATGCGATCTTGAAGACTTCCGATCAGCGGCACATCGCGTTTGTCAGCTGCAATCCGCACGAATGGGGCGGCAGCGAGGAATTATGGGCCGCAGCCGCCATCGAACTCGCGCACCGGGGCCATCGCATCTCCGTCGCCAAGCCGACCCTGCCCAAAAGCGAGCCGGCGATCAGGCAATTGCACGAGGCAAAGTGCAAGCTCCATGACCTCGCCAGGTTCCCGCTGCTGCCCAGGGCTTTGTACGGCATCTTCTCGCTGATCAGCCGCGCCGCGGGGTTGAGCTGGCAGCTGGTGCGCCTCGATATCGCGCTGCGCTTCTCCCGCCCCGATCTGGTGGTCCTGTCGCAGGGCGGCAATTGGGACGGATTTCTCTATGCCGGCGTGCTCCGGTGGCTCGGCATCCCCTATGTCCTGATCTGCCAAAAGGGGACCGAGCTCTACTGGCCGTCGGACTGGATGCGCCCGCGGTGCAAGGCGATGTACGAGGGCGCGACGCGCGCCTATTTCGTCTCGCACCACAATCATCGGCTCACCGAGGAGCAGCTCGGCATGGCGATCCCCCATGCGGAGGTGGTGCGCAACCCGTTCCTGACCGCCTGGGACGCCCCCATTCCCTGGCCCGATTCGACCAATGGCTTCAGGCTGGCCTGTGTCGGCCGCTTCTTCCCCATGGAGAAGGGGCAGGACCTGCTGCTGCGCGTGATGGCGCTGCCCAAATGGCGCGAACGCGATGTCAGCGTATCCTTTTTCGGCGCGGGCGACCGTGCCGAGGGGCTCAAGGAGATGGCGGCGTTTCTCGGGCTTGAGAATGTCAGCTTTCCCGGGTTCGTTCGCAACGTGCAGGGCGGCATCTGGCGTGACCATCATGCGCTGATCCTGCCGACCCGTGCGGAAGGGCTGCCGCTGGTCGTCGTCGAGACGATGCTGGCCGGGCGCGTGACGATCACTACCGACGTGGCGGGCAGCACCGAGGTCTGCACCGACGGCGAGACCGGCTTCATCGCCGCCGCGCCGACCGAGAAGGAGATCGACGAGGCGATGGAGCGCGCCTGGGCAGCGCGGGACAACTGGCCGGCGATCGCCGCCGCCGCCGCGGCGAGCATCCGCAAGCAGGTGCCGCCCAGTCCGGCGGGCGCCTTTGCCGATATCATCGAGCGTCTGCTCGGCGGGGACGCGCTGGCAGAGCAGGCGGAGACGCCGACCGCAGACCTGGCGCAGGCGGCGGAATAGGCGAGCCGCTGCTACGGGCTCAGCCGGTGCTCGAACAGATAATCGCGGGCGAAGGGCAGGTAGACGGGGTCGGCCGCCAGTCCGTCGGAAAGGCCGCGCGCTTCCTCGAGCAATTCGTCGGTGATGATCGCCCCGTCGACCGGTTTCGCGGGCCATAGCTGGTCGAGCAGCGCGACCAGCGGGGCTAGGCGGTTGTCGAAGACCGCGGCGCGGTACAGGCGCGACGTCGCCCGGCGGAAGGGCAGGCGCTGGACCAGCCTGGCCAGGCGCGGATACCAGCGCAGCTCCACCGGCGAGAGCGAGCGGTTGACCACAATGTCCTGAAAATCGAACGGCGCCACGCCGAGCCGCCGCTCCAGCTCGCCGCGGAACGCCGCCGGATCGCGCGCCAGCAGTTCATAGGGCAAGACGATTACCCGATCGCCGAAGCGGGCGCGGTACATCGCGATCGTTTCGTCGTATGTCCAGGGATTCTCACCGCCCTGCCAGACTTGGGTCTCCAGATCGTCGGCGCCGCCCACCCGGACATATTGCGAATAGGAGGACAGGATCATCGCGCGATATCCGCGCGTGACGATCAGCACATGCGCATCGGGGAACATCTCCGCCAGCAGAGCGCATGCCCGCGCCTGGCGATCGGCGGGCGTGCCTTCTCCCGGCCGGGCCAGGTCGATGATGCGCCGCCCCGCATCGGGAAAGGGCGCGGAGAACGCCTCATGGCTGGTAACGCGCCACAGATGGCCGGGGTCGCCGGCGGCGGCCTCGGCGATCATCGCATAGACGCTGCCGAAGCCCGCGATGCCGCCATGGACATAGGCGATCTGCGGATGCGCCGCGAACCAGTGCTGGAGGAAGGTCGAGCCCGTCTTGGGATAGCCGATATGGAGGAGGTGCCGCGTCATGCCGGAAGCGACCGCGCAAGCGCCTCGATACAAAAGCCGGTGCTCAGCTCTTCCGATCCCCAGTGCGGCGTATCAGGATGCGCCGGCGCGAGGCTGCCGTCGCGGCGCCGTTCCCGACCGCCGAAATAGACAGGCGCGCGCGGCCAGCTCCCATCCGCGGACTGGCGGGCGAGCAGCGCCTCGACCAGCCCGTCTTGCGGCGGCGCGTCGCAATAATGCCGGGCGGCGATGGACAGCGCCAGTTCGAGCGCGCTTCCGGGCGTCGCCGCGTCGAGCCGGGCGAGCAGCAGAGCCCTTGCCTCGGCCGAGCGGCGCCCAAGCGCGCGGGCGAAGAAATACCAGAGCACAAAGGGGTTCTCGTACCATTTGTCGGCATCCGCCTCGCCATTGCGGCGGAGGATATCGACCAGCCGGGCGACGACGCGCTCATGTCCGGGGAAATCTCCGAGATAGTGGAGGCAATTGGCGTTCACGCCGGCATCGACATCGCCCGGCGCGGCCGAGGTTTTCCTGAAGAAGAACCAGAGCGTGACCAGGTGCCGAAGCTGCGGCAGGGTCACTCGCATGTGCGCCGCGCCGGTCCAGCGCGGGCGGGGCACGATCCAGGTCAGGAACATGCCCTGCGCATCGCGGTTGGCCAGTAGCAGCGCAGGATCGGCCCCCTCGACCGACCCAGCCCCGGCCAGCGCGGCCGATACGCAGCAGCTATCGTCCATGTCGGGGGGGAGCTGGCGGAAAAAGGGGTGGCCGGTCGTCCAGTGCCGCCACAGGCCGTGGCGGTCGCGCTGGGCGAGCAGGAAGGCAAGCGCTCTGTCGCGCATTTCTTCCGCCCCGCGCGCGAAGGACAGGCAATGCGCCACGAGCGCGGTGGGGAAGATCGACGGGTCCACCTCGCAATCGCCCGCCATGTCCCGGCGCAGCGACGTGACCACACGGAATTCGCCGCTGGCGAGTTGGGCGCGATCGAGAAAGGCGAGGCCCCGGGCAAGCGCCTCCCGGCGATCGTGGCAATTCGCTCCGTTGTCAGCTGGCACGATCCCCAATTCCCGGATGTCGTCGTCGGATGCAGACAGCCAGAACGACGGTCACCGCGCAACGCTTAGCTATTCGCCGGTGCCGTGTCGACCGCGCGACGCCGCCGCTGGACGGGCATTGGCGGAGGCGCTAGCGTGAGCTGATGAACGCGGAATCCTTCGGCGCACGCTATGACGAGCTTCTGAAAGCGCCTCGCATGCGATCGCTGTATGGCGACAGTGGCTATTTCAACATCGGCTATTGGGAAAACGGGGCCAACGACCTCGCCACAGCTTGCGATCAGATGGTCGATGAGATGGCTTCAATGGTGCCCGACCATTCCGGGTTCATCGTCGATGTCGGGTGCGGCGTGGGCGCCGGAACGCGCCGGCTGACCGACCGCTTTCCCAATGCGCAGGTGCTCGGCGTCAATATCTCGCACTGGCAACTTCTGCGGGCACGGCAACGCGGTATCACCGCGGCGGTGATGGATGCGACGCGTCTCGCGATCGCTTCGGAATCGGCGGATGCGGTGATTGCGATCGAATCCGCGCAAAGTTTCAACCCGCGTACCGATTTCTTCGCGGAGGCATTTCGCGTGCTGCGGTCGGGCGGCACGCTCGCGGTTGCAGACATGCTGTTCCGCGATGCCGACCCGATCGGCGCGTGGATCATCCCGCCCGCCAACCACATCGATTCACTCGATCAATATGGTGCGCTGATCACGGCCGCGGGCTTTGAGTTGATTTCGGTCCGCGATATCGCCGATTCCAGCTGGACGCGCTTTTGCGACGCCATGCGCGAGGTGTTCCCCGGGCAGGAGTTCCGCGCCGACGAGATCAGGGATTCGCTCGCATTCTATGCGTTGGCCTTTGCCCGCAAGCCCTAGGCGCGCCTTAAAGGCGTCGTGCGGCCTCGATCAGTAATACCGGTATGCCGTCGCGAATCGAATAGGCAAGCATCGCCTCGTCGCAGATCAGTTCCTGCTTGTCGGGATCGTATCGCAATGTGCCGCCTGTCGCGGGACAGGCCAGCCTGGCGAGCAATGAAGCGTCGAAATGATTTTGCACATTTTCTCCTTCGCCGGGACGGTCGGCGCTATCCTCCCGACCGGTGCCCTGCGGCGTATCCCATTCGACGTTCAGTTGCACGAGCTGGTTTGTCCAGATCAGCAAGTTCGTAAGCGGATCGGGATCGGTCGACACTTCGACATGGCATTCACGATTATTCGCTGCCTCCACCGCCAACGGATATCTGGTCGATGCATCCAGCAGAGTCGCGCGAAGGATGTATCGGCCGGCGAGCAACGGAAAATCGCGCAAGGTGCAACATAGTTCACCTTCCCCCTTCTCCACTCGACGCGAGGATGGTTCCACGGCGCCGCCGATGCAGGTCCACCTGTCTTCGGTCCATATGCTCAGCGCGAACACGACGTCAGTCGGCATATCCGCCTGATATCGTAAGCGAACCTCGACCGGCTGGCCGGTGCGGATGCAACCGTCGGCGCCGGGCGATACGCTCAAACCACCCATGCGCACCGGACCATCGGCTGAAAAGCTATCGGCCTGCTCTGCCTGACCCGGCGATCTTTGCTCAAGCATCCGGCTGACGGTATGGGCCACATCGCCATCGAAAATGATGCGCCCCCGCTCGATCAGAAGCGCGCGGGAACACACCGTCTGCACCTGCTGAATATTGTGCGAAACCAGCAACAGCGCTCCGCCGCCCTGCACGAATTGCCGCATATGGCGAATGCATTTGTGCTGGAAGGTGAGGTCGCCGACCGCCAGCGCCTCGTCCACCAGCAGCAGATCGGGCCCCAGATGCGCGGCGAGCGAATAGGCCAGCCGGGCCTTCATGCCCGAGCTGTAAGACATAAGCGGCGCGTCGATGAACTCGGCAAGCTCCGCGAAGTCGATCACCCGCTCGAGCAGCCGACCGGTCGCATCGGGATCGAGCCGGTGCAGCGCAGCGCCCACCTCGACATTTTCACGCCCGGTAAGCAGGGAATTGAAGCCGGTGCCGAGTTCTATGATCGCCTCCGACCGGCCGGCGATGCGGACCTCGCCGGCATCCGGCTTCAGCAGGCCATAGATCACGCGCAGCAGGGTGCTCTTGCCGGCACCGTTGCGGCCGACCACTGCAAGCGCCTCGCCGCGCCTCACCTCGAACGAGATATCGTCCAGCGCCCAGAATTCACCGGGCCGGAGCGTGTCGGCCCGCGCATCGCGCCCAGAAAGCTCGCCACCAATGTCGCGCAGCCCGTAGAACAACGCCCTTTTCAGGTCGCCGCAATATTTCTTGGACAGGTTCGATACCGCCAGAGCGGTATCGTCGACCCGCGACCCGACGAGATGGGGTGTCACGGCCTCCATCGTCAGCCCAGCCGGCTGACGACATGCGGCCGCGCCAGCCGGTACCAGAACCAGGCCAGAATCAGCGCGACGACGCTGCCGCCCAGCACGATGCAGAAGCCGGAAGTGCCATTCCATCCGCCGGTCAGCCAGGAACGGCTGGCGATGAGCAGGGGGGCGACCGGATTGTAGAGAAGCGCGCCGCTGCTGGGCAGGGGGTAGATCACCGGCGTCAGGAAGAACCAGAACGTCGTTGCCAGCGCGATGACCCGGCCGACATCCTCGTAGAGCAAGCCGAGCGGCGCCAGGGCAAACCCGATGGCGAGCCCGAGCAGCACGAGCGCCAGAACGCCAAATGGTAACAGCAGGAAGGACGGCGCAAGCGGCACCCAGAAAGCGAGGATCAGCATCAGGACGGCGATGCGGATCGCTGCATTGACGAGGACTTCCATCGCCCCGGCCAGGATGATCGCCTCGTGCGGCACGCGGCTCCGCGTGATGAGCTGCCGTCCGGCGGTGAGATGCTGCAGCGGTGCGTTGATGGCATCGACGAAACACTGCCAGAGAATCATGCCCGACAGGACGAAGAGAGGATAGGGCAGCTCGGTCGGACTGATGCTGATGATCCGGTGTGACTGGATGTAGTTGCAGATGAGCGCCGTCCCGATCGCAGGGAGCAGCAGCCACAGATAGCCGAGAAAGGTGCGCCGGTGCCGGGCACGCAGGTTGCTGCGGAGCAGGCGCCAGCCGATCATGCCCGACGCGCGCAGATCCGCCAGCGCCTTTGCCGCGAACAGCCGCGGCCGGCGCAATTCCGGGCTGGCGCTGTAGACCGTGTCGCTCATGGATGGACCTATAGCCCGATCAGGCGACGAAAGGCATCGCGCGACACCGCCTGGTTGCGGTTCGGCACGAACCCGAGGCTTCTGCCCGCCGCCTTTCCCGCCAGCCGGTCGGCCACCGCCTCCATGCCTGCACCATCCATTGCGAACAGTTCGAACCGCGCGCCGCCACCGGCCCGGTCAAGGGCGTAGGTGACCGCCTGCCCGTCCGCCGGGATGCACGCCGACGAAATGACCGGGCGCGGCTGCGCCGAGCGATTGGCTCGCGACCCATGGATCGTCCGATAATCGAAGATCACCGCCTCCCCCGCAGCTAGCGGCAGCGAGACCGAAAGATGGGCGAGCAGGTCGCCATAATCGGCGAAGAAAGGCCTGACATGCGCCGCCTCGACATTGGGGACGAGCCTGTGGCTGCCGGGCAGCAGGGCCAGCCCGCCGTTATTCTCGTCGACGTCGATCAGCGGGCACCAGACGTTGAGGGCGACCTGATCGACGTCGGGCAGCATCGTCCAGTCGCGGTGCATCGGCAGGGACACAGCGCCCGCAGGCTTCACCAGCAGGCCGCCGGTGAGCATCCGGTAACCGGTCAGGACGGAATCGAGTGGGTCGCGCAGGGCATCCTGGACCAGCGCCCAGGCAGCGTCGCGATAGGCCAGATCGGGATCTAACAGGCTGACATGATAGGCATGATCGAGCTTGGAGCTGTTGGGCGTGAAATCCTTCCCGCAACGGATCGACGGCAATGCCGCGACTACCGCCGCCGCGCGCTCAGGGGATAGCAGTCGGATGACGGCATAGCCGTCCCGATCGAAATCATGCTGCACGTCGGGATCGACGAAGATCGCGATGGTCACTTCTCCCACCGGTGATCGAACCGCGCCCGGTCAGCCGTCATAGCCCCACCTGCAGTTGCGATGGTGACAGCACCGTCTCCGTTGCCAAATAGCGGATTTCGTCGCGAGGTTCGAGCAGGCGCAGCGCCGTCGAGCGGCGCAGCAGCGTCGTGATTGCGACATTGGCGGTCGCGCGAGCGACCTGCGCGCCGATACAGGCATGCGCGCCCGAACCGAAGGCGAGATGCCGGACGTGGCCGCGATCCAATCGGAACCTGTCGGGTTGCGGAAACAGGGCCGGGTCGCGATTGGCCGCGCTCATGCATAGCCGGACTTCGGCGCCGCACGGAATGGTCACTCCATCGAGCTCGACGTTCGCGGTCGTCACGCGCGGCATCATATGCTCCGGAGGGTGCAACCTCAGCACCTCCTCGATGAACGGGCGGACCAGCCCCGGCGTCGTGCGCAGCATTTGCTGTCCCGGATCGAACTCGATCGCATCAAGGACGGCCTGGGTAATGAGGCGCTGCGTGGTGAAGGTGCCGGCCAGCCACATCAGCCGGACGAGACTGCGTGCCGATGCTTCCGGCATCTGCGCTTCGATCAGCCGCCCAAACATCGTTGTGCGGTGCGCCAGCCCGTCGAGATGGCAGATGAAATCGGCAAGCGCGTTGGCCGTGTCGAACGAACGCGGTTCCGCAGCAACGACAGCTTCCAGACCGGAGGCATCCAAGCCCAGCAGGTCGACTGTCACCCCGCGACTGATCGGAACGCCGTAATCGTTGACGATATCCAGCGCCGGGCGGACCAATGACTCCGACAATCGCAACGCAGTATCCTCCAGCCGCTTCACAGCAGAGGGCGAGAATAACTGCGCGACAATACGGCGTATCGCCGCGTGCTCGGACGGATCGGCCGCCAGCAATACGGCATCGATGGGCCGGTGGGGCTCGGTGGAGAAATGCTCGGGCCTGGCGAAAGCCGATCGAACGGCGTCATGGCTGAGCGCCACCCAATAGCCATGCCGAGGCAGGAACACCACCGGGCCTTCCCGCCGCAAGGCTTCGTAGTGCGGGAACGGATCACGGGCGATTTCCGGTGTGCGCAGATCGATCGTCGCGGACAATGGCGTTTCGGGCGACGCCCGGCGCTTCGTCAGCCGACGTATCCGGCGCGCGACGGCGGCAGCGTAGCGCCTCACGCCGACCTCATCGGCCTGGCCCCTGCGCCAGTGTCTTGCGCAGACCGGGGTACATCAGCGCATGTCCGCGAAAGTTGAGGTGGTCAGTATCGACAAAGATCGGCTTCCCGTCCCGAATCGCGCTGCAACGCTCGCCCGGGCACAACGCCGGCAAGGGATCCCATATCTCCATGTCAGGCACAGACTTTGTCAACCGGCGCATGCGCGCCAGCAGCGGATCGCGCATCCGATCGATCGTCGCCCGATCGACCGACAACCTCCCACATGCCGGGTTGTCGCGGTTGAATCGATCCATGCAGCGAAATGCAGAGCTGGCGACCACCGGCGTCGGTGCTTCGATCACCAATCGGGCGCCGGTCGCGGCCAGCCGCCGCGTCAGCGCCACATATTCCGCCTCTGTTCCCGCCGGAAGCGGTTTTAGGCTGGCCGCAATTCCCTCCGGCCCCGGGGTCTTGTTTGGATAGTGCAAGGAAACCATCAACACGACGTCTCCCGGCTTCAGCGTGCGCAGGAGATAGTTGGTCGCGGCTGCATAAAAGACCCGGCATTGCGGCCGTTCCGCCATCGGCCGCGACAGCGAGGGATATTCGCACCCGCCCTGAGCGAGCACGTGCACCGTGACACCCGCATCGCCCGCATATTGCTGCATGACCCACGTCCACCCGCGCGCATGCGAATCGCCGACGATCACCAGCCTTCCCGGCCCGGCGGGCTTTGTGCAATGCGGTAGCCATGTGTAGAGTTCGCCACCCCCGAAATTGCTTTGATCGACCGTCCGGGGGCACCCCAGGGGGGCCGAGGACAAGGGAAAGCGATCAGCATTATTGAATTTGCTGAGCGTCAGAAGCGGTCGCGCCAGGAAGATCAGCGCGCAGGCTCCGGCGCAGGCAAGCAACGCGCAGATGCCGATTGCCACGACCCGCGCCGGCCGGGTCTGCCCGCTCTGTCCAGCGCGGCGGAACGGTTGTTCGACCAGATAGTAGGAAACCAGCGCAAGAGCGACGGAAAGGGTCAGTGCGCCAAGGACATTCGCCCAGCCCCGCAGTCCGATCGTCCAGTCGAACAGCGCGATTACCGGCCAATGCCAAAGATAGAGCGAATAGGACAGGCGGCCGACATAGCGCGCCGGTGCGATGGAGAGCAGTCGCGCCACGGGCTCCGATGGGCGCAGGCAGCACACCGCGATCAGGCCCAGCGACGCCGCGACGATGGGGAACGCGCCGGGCATCGGAAACGCGCCCACCGGGTAGCGAAAGCAAAATGCCAGCACGAGGAGGCAAAGCGAGGCGAACGCCGTTGCCGCCCAGTTCGGGATCGCGACGCCCGGCGACTTCCATCGATCGAACCACAGGCACAGCAGCACGCCCGAACCCAGTTCCCAGAAGCGCGTCGGCATCATGTAGAATTTCAGGAGCGGAAATCTCCCCGGCGGCACAGTGGCGATCAGGATCGAGACGCAGCACGCCGCGGCGACCACGCCGACCGCACGCGCCGGCCCGCGTCGCAGCAGATAGAACAGGAACGGGAATATCAGATAGAATTGCTCCTCAACCCCGAGCGTCCAGCTATGTATCAACGGATTGAGGTTGGTTCCCTGCATCAGATAGGCGCCCTGCTGGACGGCAAGGTATATGTTGGCCGCGCCGCCGGCGGCGGCGATGGCGGTCCCGCCCGCCAGCGTATACCGTGTGACCAAGGGGATGAGCAGAACCGACGCCAGGGAGGTGACGAGCAACATTGCAACAAGCGCGGGCACGATCCGCCTGATCCGGCGCGCGAAAAAGCCGATAGTGAGCGCCCGGATCGGCTGGACCGGCTGACGCAGCATCGACGCGGTCACGACGAACCCGGAGATGACGAAGAACAGATCGACCCCGCCCAGGCCGCCGGGCAGCCAGGTAGGACGCAGATGGAACAGGATGACCGCCCCGATGGCAATCGCCCGCAACCCGTCAATACCCGCGATATGACTGGCGGCCGCTGGCCGGGCGTCGCCCGGTATCACCGGCTCATCGCCAATGCCGTGTTGCCGATCTTCCGCAGAACGCGCTTCAGCAGCGGGCGCCGGCGATCGGGGACGGCCGCCCTGTGACGGTCGTAATGGGCAAATGTCTCCTCGTTTCGCGCGGCAAATATCTGGATGCGTCCGAACCCGTTGCCGCCGACGCGCCGGAAATCGAGCCGGGTGTGCGGAAAGCCGCACCACGCCAGTATCTCGCGGACCACGCGATCACCGGTCGGGAACCACGCCAGCCCCTCGACGCCCGACATGACGTCCGTCCGGCTTTCCTGATTGAGCTGCAACCCCTCGCTATGCCCGAGCCGTATCGCCGTGTTGACGATGAGCAACTCCCGTGTGTGATCGGCCGCGAGCCGAAGGCCGGTTACGGGATCGGGCAGATGGTAGAATATCCCGCTGAACAACGTGACATCGAACGGCTCCAGTCTCAGCGCGGGCAGATCGGCGAGCGCACAGGTCGCGAAGCTGATATCCGGGCCGGGCAAGTAGCGGGAAAGCAAACGGGCCTGGGCGATCCAATGCTCGCGCACGTCGAAGCCGAAGCCGCGGCCGGCGCCCATTTCCGCCGCCGCGAACACATACCCCCCGGCATTGCACGCGCAGTCGAGAAACGACCGGCCACCCAACCCGCCGGGAAACACGCTTTGAACGATCGCCGCCAGATTCCGCCGCGGATCGATGATCGAAGTCTCGCCAAAGGTATCGGGATAGTCCTGTGAACGGGAGATTTCCCCCGTTCGTATGCCTGACGCGAGCTCGATATCATGATGCCACGGGCCGAGCCGCCTGATTTCGGACCGCAACGCATCGGCAGCCGCTTCGTCCATGACCGTCATCCCTCCGTTACCGCCATCGCGGGGCCACCCGGCCTATTGCGGTATGAGGAAATACGTCCGATTCCAAGCTGACCCCTTGAGAGCGGTCAGCTCACGGAAAGCGGATCAAGAGTTCGATGCCGACGAGGCCTCGATAGTCATGGCCCGCCCTTGGAAGGGCGAGCGCTCTAATGGCTGGGGGCGGGAATCCAGAAGGGCGAGACCGCGTATGGCGTAGCGGCCTGAGGTCGACGATATCGTCGGAATCTCCCTCGCGACTTCAATTACCGCGAGTCGGCCTCCTCAACCGCCGATTGCCCGCTATTCCCAATCCGAATGTCCTGCTTGTCTCTGGCACGCAGCAACTGCGACACCTCTTCCGCCGGAATCGCCTGGCTGTACAGGAAGCCCTGGAACTCCGAGCAGAGCTCGCGTTGCAGGTGGCTCAGTTGCTCGGCCGTCTCGACGCCCTCGGCGACGCAATCGAGGCCGAGACTGCGTGCGAGGCTGAGAATGCTGTGCACGATCGCGGCGGAGCTGGACTGCGTTGTAAGGTCGCGCACGAACGACCGGTCTATCTTGATGCGGTCGAGCGGAAATCGTTTGAGGTACGAAAACGAGGACCAGCCCGTGCCGAAATCGTCCAGCGAAAGTCTGACGCCCATCGCCTTCAGCTCCTCCATGATCCGGAGCGTCGTCTCGCTCTCGTCCAGCGTAAGAGTCTCGGTAAGCTCCAGTTCGAGCCAATGCGGCTCGAGATCGGCGGCACGCAACGCGTTCCTGACCGTGGCGACGATATCGTCCTGATAGAATTGGCGCGGCGACACGTTCACCGCGACGCGGATCGCCGGACGGCCCTCCGCCTTCCACGCGGCGCATTGACGGCAAGCCGATTCCAGCACCCATCGGCCGACCTCCGCGATCAGCCCCCGCTCCTCCAGCAGGGGAATGAAGAGCGCCGGCGAGATCAGCCCTTCCGTCGGATGCTGCCAGCGCAACAGCGCCTCGGCCCCCGCCAGCGCGCCGGTATCGACGGCAAGTTGCGGCTGATAGTGGATCAAGAGTTCGCCGCGGGCGCGGGCGCCATGGATATCGTTGGAGAGCGTGTGCCAGCGCTGCGCGGCTGCGCTGAGTTCCTTCGAATAGACCTGCCACTTGGCGCGGCGGCCTTCCTTCGCGGAATACATGGCGATGTCCGCCGCCTGCAGCAGCGCGGCAGGGTCTTCCCCGTCGCCGGGGAACATGCTGATGCCGATGCTGGTGCCGACGTGAAGACTATGGCCTTCGATCACGAACGGCTCTGTGAATGCCGCGAGCACTTTTTCCGCGATCCGCTCGGCATCGCCGGTCGAATGGAGGTTCGACAGCGCGATCACGAATTCATCCCCGCCCAGGCGCGCCGCCGTGTCGCTGTCGCGCAGGCAAGCGCGAAGCCGGGAGGCGACCGCTTCGAGCAGCTCGTCGCCGATATGGTGTCCGAGCGAATCGTTGATCGTCTTGAAATGGTCGAGATCGAGCAGGAGGACGCCGACCTTGCTCCCGTCGCGCCGGGCATGTCCGATCGCGACGGCCAGGCGATCCGCCAGCAGGGTCCGGTTCGGAAGCCCGGTCAGCGAATCGTGATGCGCCAGGTGCAACATTCGTGCTTCGGCCGCCTTGCGATCACGGACGTCGCGGAAGTTGAACTGGACCATCTCGCTCGACTGGTCCTGATAGAAGCTGCCGATCACTTCGACGTCGATCGGCTCCCGTCCGGCCGGCTGCAAGGGCCAGTCGCCGTAATTGAGGTAGCGAGCCTCGCGCACTTCCGCCACTGCGTCCGCCGAAAGCGCGATGCCCCCGAAGCCCGGCACATCGGCCAGCCGCCTGCCGACTACGGCGCTGGCCGAACAGCCCAGCATGCTTGCGATGGTGGGGTTCGCCGCGGTGACCGCTCCGGTCTTGCAATCGAGCAGCAGGATTCCATCGCTCGCCGTTTCGAACAGTCTGCGAAAGCGCGATTCCGATGCCGCCAGCCCCGCTTCAGCCATGTGCCGGGCCGCGATTTCCGCTTCCAGCGCCGCATTCCGCGCATGAAGCTGCTTCTGCGCCGTTCGCAGCGCCAGATGCGTGTTCACGCGCGCGAGCAATTCCTCGACCTGGAACGGCTTCGTCACATAGTCCACGCCACCGGCGGCAAATGCCGCGACCTTGTCGTTCACGTCCGCAAGCGCGGTCATGAAGATCACGGGAATGGCTCGCGTCGCGGGTGCCGCGCTCAGCCGGCGGCACGTCTCGAATCCGTCGATCCCGGGCATCATCACGTCCAGCAGGATCAGGTCGGGCTCGAGGAACGCAGCGCGCTCAAGCGCCTCCTCACCGCCCAGCGCGACCGCGACCTCGAACCCCTTCTCTTCGAGGTGATCGACGACGACGCTGAGGTTCACCGGATTGTCGTCGACGATCAGGATGGTCCTGTCGCTTCGAACCGGGTGAGAGATCGCATTCATCAAGCTGCCTCGCGCGCGTTGATATGATGGGAAACGAGTTGAAGTATGGCCGGGGACTGAAAGCCGGCGGCCAGCCGCTTCATCTGATCGGCATAGGGGCCGTATTCCGGATTGGCGGCAGCGAGCCGATTCAGGAACTCGCGGATTGCGCGCATATTGCCGCGCTTGGCCAACTGCTTCAGCTCGTGAAGCTGCTCGAGCGACGGAATGGCCGTTTCAGCGGCTTTCGGCCGGGAGACCGCCTCGATCGTCGCGCCCATTGTCCATTCGAGATCGAGCCGGTCCTTGAGCACCGCCATCAGCTCGGTTGTCTGGATCGGCGAGGGGAGGAAAACGTTGGCGCCCGCTTCGATCGCGCGCGCCGCATTCGCAGGAGCGGCATCGGCGGAAAACGCAACGATGGGCAAGTCGCCCAGTTCGGGGACGGCGCGCAGCCGGCGCATCGCCTCGAAGCCATCCATGACCGGCATCTTCAGCCCGATCAGCACCAGATCTGGCGGACTCTCAAGGACGCTATCGACCCCGGAACGGCCATCGCTGGCCGAAGCCGTGTTGAAGCCGAGCTCCGCGAGCATCGCCAACAGAAGCGTCCGGTTGGCCTCGTCGTCATCGATCACCAGCAGGCGACGGCGAGCGCCGGAATAACCGGTGATCGCAGGCCGCGCGATCTGCAGCGCGGCCGGGAGGGCAGAGACGATCTCCAGCGGAACCTCGAACCAGAACCGGCTTCCCTCGCCGCGCTCGCTCTCCACTTCGATGCGTCCACCCATCAGCTCGACGATCTGCCGCGAAATGCTGAGCCCCAGACCGGTGCCGCTCGCGCGACTCTCCGCGCTTCCCACCTGTTCGAAAGTATCGAAGATGCGCGGCAGATGCTCCGCCTCCATGCCGATCCCGGTGTCGCGCACCTCGACGCGCAGCCCGGTGGCGCACGCCGACACGGCCAGCGAGACCTGACCGCTCGCGGTAAACTTGATAGCGTTGCCGAGCAGATTGATGAGAACCTGCCGCAGGCGCTTTTCGTCCCCCGCGACCGTCACAGGCAACTCCTCACCAAGCGCGCACACGAAGGATAGCCCCTTCTCCTGGGCCGGAATCCGCATCATGTCGGCAACACCCTTGATGCAGGCCTTCAGGTCGAAGTTCGCCTTTTGCAGCTCGAGCCGGCCCGCCTCGATCTTGGAGAGGTCGAGGATGTCCGTGATGAGGGTCAGCAGGTGCACGCCGCTTTGATGGATCGTCTTCGCCGCGCCCGCCTGGCGCTCGGTCAAATTCTCGCGCTCCAGCAGCTGCGCATAGCCGAGGATCGCGTTGAGCGGGGTGCGCAGCTCATGGCTCATATTGGCGAGGAAGGCCGACTTGGCGGCGCTGGCGCTCTCGGCGACTGTCTTCGCCACTTCCAGTTGCTGCCGCTCCTGCACATGGCGCTCGTGGCGCTGCTCGAAGCGGCGGCGCACCTGGACGAAGCGCCGGACGAGGAACGCCGCGATCAGCAGCACCCAGGCGCAGAGCAGCAGCAGATAATATTGCGCCTGCGATATCTGCTTGCCGTCGAGCGTGATGCTCTCGACCACGAATTCGTGATGGCCGATCGCGGCCGCGGCGCCGGGCTGGATTTCGAGCGCGGTGACATTGTCGATTTGCGGGATGGCCGCCGCCTTGCTGTCCTTTTGCCCCGCCGCCCACCATTCGGCGACGACCAGATCGCCAAGGTTGAGGGTGACGGTCTGCTGTCCCTGCCGTACCGGGAACTGGATCTGGTTGGGCTTGCGTGCGCCGCTCGCGCCACCGTCTCGCGGTTCGTTGATCACGCCGATCTGCAGCTTGTCGCCGATGCCGGTGTAGCGGAACTTGATCGTCACTTGCTGGAACTTGGTCAGATCGAGGCCCTGATGATGCCCGGACTGAGCGAAGAGGATGCCATAGCCGCAAAAGGGATAAGCATAGCCGGGGCGTAGCTCGCACGACCATTTGAGCGCCCGGTTCGGGTCCATCGTGGCGGTCGACTTCCCGCCGCTCGTATCGTCGCCATAGGCATAGGGCGTGTAAAACGAGCGGTTAAAGGGTGTGATCGACAGCGTCTTGGCCGTGAACAGTTCCTGGAACTGGATTGCCGCGAAGGTGAACAGTAACAGCGCGAGGACCGCTGCTTCGAACTTGAGGCGCGTCAACAGACCACCTGCCATGTCCGGGCGGCTAGTGGGGCCCGGCGGTTCGCTGGCCTCGGCGGACGCGCCTACCGCCTGCACCGCAAAAGACCTTTCACCCATATTGGTTCAAA
This sequence comes from uncultured Sphingomonas sp., assembly GCA_966251045.1. Lineage (GTDB taxonomy): Bacteria > Pseudomonadota > Alphaproteobacteria > Sphingomonadales > Sphingomonadaceae > Sphingomonas. Next base: position 44,140 of record CBINJP010000002.1, on the reverse strand, counting down.
CCCCCGATCAGCGAGCGGTAGGCGGCCCGGGTTAACGGCCACTAAACGGCGCTTCCGGGAAAATACTTGTCTAACAGCAGATTAGGTTATCTCGTGCACCAGAGCAGCCGAGAGCCCATGCCTGAGCAGATCGAAAATGGCGCGTGCAACCCGCGGCAGATTCTGTTGGGAGCCGATTTCACTGGGCCCGGCCGAAACGGCGCAATTCCGCCCTTTTCCGCCTGGCGATGGTGACCCCTACGGGAATCGAACCCGTGTTTCAGCCGTGAAAGGGCCGCGTCCTAACCGCTAGACGAAGGGGCCATCGAGCGTGGAAGCGCGCACTAGGCAAAGCCGGGCAGCGGGTCAAGCGCTGCCTCAGCCCCAAAATCAGCCGGCCTTGCTGTGGCACACCGCCTGAAGCTTGTTTCCGTCCGGATCGCGGACATAGGCGCCGTAATAATTGGGGTGATAATAGGGGCGCAGGCCCGGCGCGCCTTCGTCGCTCCCGCCATTGGCGAGCGCGGCGGCGTGGAAGGCGTCGACTGACGCGCGGTTCGGCGCGAGGAAGGCGATGTGGGTGCCGTTGCCGCTCGTCGCGGAGCCGCCGTCGAAAGGTTTCACGACGAACAGCTTGGGACCCGTCATCTCGCCGAACACGAGCGAGCCGGGAAGCTGGAAGGGCTGTCCGATGCCGAGCGCGGCCATGACCGGTTCGTAGAAGGCGCGGGCGCGTTCGGGATTATCGGTGCCGAGCGTGGTGTGGCTGTACATGCGCTCCTCCTTCAATCCGCCCAGGCGGCATCGTCGATATGGAGTTCGGCGGCGGGGCGGCTGCCCCAGTCGTCGATCTTGGCGCGCCCGGCGAGCCATAGCGTGCGGTGGCGGGGGGCGGAGAGCAGGGCCTGGCCCAGCTCGGTCTCGGCGGCGCGGAAGGCGACGGCCTTGAGGCTGCGGCCATCCTCGCCCGCGACAATCGCGCGGACATGGTTGGTGCCGACAATGTCCGCCTTGATGATGCTGACCGGCCCGGCGGCGATGCGCGGGGCGGGCCAGCCCATGCCATAGGGGCCGCCTTCCTCCATCGCGTTGACGAGGTCCGGGTTGACCCCGCCGGGCGCGACCACCGCGTCGAACAGGAGGGCGCGGTCGCCCATCGCGGCGGTGACGCGTTCGGACAGCCGCTCCTCGAGGAAATCGGCGAAGGCATCGAGCCGGTCCTCGGCGATGGTGACGCCGCACGCCATGGCGTGGCCGCCGCCGGCGTGGAGCAGCCCGGCGTCCTTCGCCGCGAGCACCGCCGCGCCGAGATCGACTCCGGGGATCGAGCGGCCCGAACCCTTGCCGATTCCGTCCTCGTCGACGGCGATGACGATGGCGGGCCGGCCGAGCTTTTCCTTGATGCGGCCCGCGACGATGCCGATCACGCCGGGGTGCCAGCCCCGCGCATGAACGATGGCGACCGCGCGATTGCCCTGTGCGCCGCTCAGTTCCTCGGCCGCCGCCTGGACCTGCGCCTCGATCGCGCGGCGGTCCTCGTTGAGCTGGTTGAGCTCGGCGGCGATGGCGCGGGCCTCGTCGGGGTCGCGCGTGGTAAGCAGGCGGACGCCGAGATCGGAGCGGCCGACACGGCCTCCGGCGTTGATCCGCGGGCCAAGTGCAAAGCCGAGATCCGAGCAGATCGGCGCGCGGGTGAGGCGCGAGGCCTCGATCAGCGCATTGAGGCCGATGTTGCGGCGCTGGGCCATCACCTTGAGGCCCTGCGCGACGAAGGCGCGGTTGAGGCCCTTGAGGCTCGCCACATCGGCGACGGTGCCCAGCGCGACGATGTCGAGCAGGTCGAGCAGCTTTGGCTCGGGCCGGTCGCCGAAATGCCCGCGCGCGCGCAGCGTGCGGATCAGCGCGGCGCCGAGCAGCCAGGCGACGCCGACCGCCGCCAGATGGCCGTGCGCGGCGCCCTCGGTCTCGTCGAGGCGGTTGGGGTTGACCAGCGCCAGCGCCACCGGGAGTTCGGGCGCGCATTTGTGGTGATCGACCACAATCACTTCGGCACCCACGCCGCGCGCCATTTCCAGCGCCTCGAAGGCCTGCGCGCCGCAATCGACGGTGACGATCAGGCTCGCGCCCTCGGCCTTGAGCCGGACCAAAGCCTCGCCCGAAGGGCCATAGCCCTCCATCAGCCGGTCGGGGATATAGGGTCGGGCCTCGAGCCCCAGATCGCGTAGCAGGAGGATCAGGAGCGCGGCGGAAGTGGCGCCGTCGACATCGTAATCGCCGAAGATCGCGACCTGCTCGTCCGCCTGCACCGCGTCGGCGAGGCGTTCGGCGGCCTTGTCCATATCGTTGAAGATCGACGGATCGGGCATGAAGGCGCGGATGCTCGGCGCGCGATGCTGGTCGAGCTCCTCGCGCGGGCAGCCGCGGGCGAGGAGCAGCTGCGTCACCAGATCGTCGGGCGAACCGGCGTCGGCGGCAAGCCCGCGCCAGCGCCATGCCTGGCCGGTGATCGAGCGCTGGATGTTGAGGAGGGACGTCACGCCGGGGACCCTAGGGGCTGGACTGTCGGCCTGCAACGATCGCTACTCAGGACGAACGGAGGGGGAGGGGTCAGTAAGTCTGGATATTGGTCCTGAGCCAATGACGCTCGCGGAACCATTTGGTGACGATATATTTGGTGCCCGCCATCACGCGCATCCCCTCATGAAGGGTCTGGTTGTTGGGGGTGCCGTCGGGCAGCATGTTGTTCCACAGCAGCAGCAGGCCGCGCTTGGGCGCGATGCGGATGCCCGCGCTGGGGAACCAGGTCGCGCCGCCTTCCTCGACATCGTTGAGATAGATCATCGCGGTCCAGGTCCGCTGGCCGCCCGAGGCCTGCATCGCCTCCCAATAGGGCTCGGTATCGTGGAACCAGTCGAAATGCGCCTTGAACTGCTGGCCCGGGGCATAGCGCTGGCCCTGCATCGTCTCGCCATACTCAGGCTCCACGCCCAGCAGCGCGGCGATCCGCTCGTCGATCGCGCGGACGTCCTCGTCCCATCGGTCCATGTCGCAACTGTCGCTGGTGCGGAACTCGGGATCGAGGGTCTCGGCGAGCAAAGTGGAGGGGCGGCGGTTCCTGTCGATCATGTTGACGAGCATCTCGCACTCGTCCGGGGTCAGGTAATTCTCGAACAGATAGATTTGCGCGCCCTGCGGCGGGGCGCGGCGGATGCCGGGATTGGCCTCCACCCGCGCGGTGATCTCGCGGGCCGCGCGCGCGCGCTCGGCGGTGGGATTGGGCTTGCGGGAGAAGAGCTTCATGGGCCGCAAATTGCCTCTTGAGCCATAAATGACAAGAGGCCCGGGGACTGAGTCCCCGGGCCTCCCGTGCCTCCTCGGTACGGCCAGGCCTTACCAGAAGATGTCATACTCCACGTCGACCACCATGCCGGTGTAGATATCGACCAGCAGCGCATCATTGTAATAGCGCACCCAGCGATACGGGCCGTAAGCCGGCGGCAGGCCGTAGTAGAAGGGATCGTTCAGCCAGTACTGCTGCGAGAAGAGCAGCGAGCCGAGCGTGATGCCGATCGAGAAGCGGCTATAGCCGTAATTATAGCCGCGCGGCGCATAATAGCGGGGCAGGCGATAGCGGTTGCGGTCATGCGACCGGCGATCGCGCCAGTTGTACCGGCTGTCGTGGCGCCAATCGCGCGACCAGCGGCGGTTGTCGTTGCCATAGCTGTTGCTGGCGCGGCGATCGTTGCCGCGGAAGCCATTGTTGCCGCGCGCCTGCGGGCCGCGCTGGCCCTGCTGGGCGACGCCGGGGTTGCCGTTACCGCGGCTGCGGAACTGCTGGCCCTGGCCCGGCTGGCCCTGGCCGTTCCAGCGGCGGCCCTGCTGACCCTGCGCCTGCTGGCCCTGACCGTTCCAGCTGCGGCCCGGCTGGCCTTGCGCCTGCTGGCCGGGCTGGCCGCCCCAGCGGCGACCCTGACCCTGCTGGGCCTGGCCGGCGCCCGGGCCGCGATTGCCGCGGAACTGCTGCTGGGGCTGGGCGGGCTGCTGCGGCGCGGCGCGGGGCGCCTGGACCTGCTGCGGAGCCTGAGCCTGTTGCGGCTGCGATTGGCGCCAATTGGCGCGCGGCGCCGACGATTCGTTGCCGCCGCGCTGACGCCAGCTGCCGCGATTCGAATTGCCGCTGTTGCCGTTATTGCCCGATTCCGCGCGCGGGCCGCGATCGCCGCGCCCGTGGCGGTCTTGCGCGAGCGCCGGCGGAACCAGCGCGGTGGCGGCGATCAGCGCCGCGATCAAGGGTTTGAACATTTCACTGTCTCCGGCTTTGCCCGGCAGGTCGCCGGATTTCTTATGCTTTTGACGTTTAGGGAAAGAGCAATGAGCGGTTTCTGAATTCACCTGTCAGCGAATTGAAAGCTAGGTTAATTTCCCGCCGAGCCATTCTGTGCGGCGGCTTCCTCGTCATCCGATCCCGGTGCCGGCTCGTCGCCGCGGGCGATCCGCCCGGCGCGCTGCACCGCCTCGATCAGCCGCGGATAGATGCCGCACCGGCAGATGTTGGGAATGGCGGCCTTGATCTCCTCCTCACTCGGGTTGCGGCTGGCGCGCAGCAGGACAGAGGCGGCCATCACCACCCCGGGAATGCAATAGCCGCATTGCGGCACATTACCCGCGATCAACGCCTGCTGGACCGGATGGCTCCGGTTTTCGGCGAGCCCCTCGATGGTGGTGACGAAGCGCCCCTCGATCCCGCCGATCGTCACCTGGCAGGCGAGCACTGCCTCGCCATCGACATCGACCGTGCAGGCGCCGCAATCGCCGGTGCCGCAACCATATTTGGTGCCGGTGAGGTTGGAAGCGTCGCGCAGCGCCCATAGCAAGGGGGTGCGCGGGTCCATCTTGTACTCGACCGGGTGCTTGTTGACGGTGAAGCGAGTCATGGCGGTGGTGTAGCGGGAAACGCGCCGTTTCCGAAACGGGCATTGCGAGTCGGGCTGCGGGCATCCAGCTAGGTCGAGCGCTTAGCTTCGCACTTTTCACGCGATTCGTGATCGAAAATTACGTGAGAGAGCAAGGTAATTACGCGCACGGCATTTCGGTTTTCACGGGTTCAAAGAGCGCGAGCCCGGAGCCTAGCAAATCCGGCATCTGTAGGACAGCGACCGATGACTCTTCCCACCCTCTTCATCCCCCATGGCGGCGGTCCATGCTTCTTCATGGACCCGGACGGCGGACCGCCCGATCCGATGTGGCAGCCGATGCAGGCCTATCTCGCCGGGCTGATCGCCAGCCTGCCCGAACGGCCCAAAGCGATCCTGCTGGTCTCCGGCCATTGGGAAGAGGATGCCGTGACCGTCCACGCAGGTAACGGCCATCCGCTGCTGTTCGACTATTACGGCTTTCCCGAGCACACCTATCGCCTGCGCTGGGACGCTCCCGGCGCGCCTGACATGGCCGCCCGGGCAAAGGCGCTGATCGAAGGCGCGGGTTTCGCGGTGGGCGAGGAGCGCGAGCGGGGATGGGATCACGGCGTGTTCGTGCCCATGATGGTCGCGGTGCCGGAGGCGGATATTCCGCTCGTCCAGCTCTCGCTGCGCGAGGACCTGGACCCTGCGGCGCATATCGCGATCGGGCGGGCGCTGACGCCGTTGCGCGACGAGGGCGTGCTGATCGTCGGCTCTGGCATGAGCTTCCACAATCTGCGCGTGCGTGGGGCGCAGGCAACGGCGCCGTCGGACGAATGGGACGCGGCGCTGACCGATGCGGTGACCGACCCCGACCCTGCGCGCCGCGCCGAGCGGGTGGCCGCGTGGGACACGCTGCCCCATGCGCGCTTCGCCCATCCGCGCGAGGAGCATCTCCTCCCGCTGATGGTCGCACTCGGCGCGGGCGGGGAGGGGGCCGCAGTGTGCGATTACCGCGATCGGGTGATGGGCTGGGCGGTCAGCGGATACCGGTTTGGGTGATGCCAGCTAGGGCCGTATGACTTTCAGGAAGCGACGCTTCAAATAGACGACGACCTTCTGTTCGAACGCGGGTGAGGCGACCTCCGTGATGCTTTGCCGATGCTCCAGCGGCCCGTACAGCGTGACTTCCGCCATCTCGTCGGCATAGGCCCGCGCGCGGCAATAGGCGCCTTCTGCCTCAAAGTGATAGTCGAGGAAGTTGTAGCGCTCCTGGAGCTCGGCGCCGAACCAGATTTCGTCGATCTTGTGCTCGATCTGAACGGGAAGGATCCCGTCCTCCGGCGCTGCGATGGGCTGTCCTCCCAAGTCGCTACTCCCGCCAGCTCTTGTCCTTCCGGTCGACCAGCCGGACCATCGCCGCGAAGTCCGCCGCGCCGGGGCCGCCCGGGATCTGGGTCTGATGCAGGTCGCGCTGGTGCACCGCGACCACCTCGTCCGAGATGGTGATCGGCGCGCCCATGCTCGCGGTGGCGATCTGGATCTCGCAGGCGCGCTGGAGCGCCCAGTGCTTGACGAAAGCTTCGGGCACCGTGCGGCCCATCACGAGGATGCCGTGGTTGCGCAGCAGCATCATCCGCTTGTCGCCGAGGTTCGCCAGCAGCCGCTCGCCTTCCTCGTCGCGAACGGTGACGCCTTCGAAGTCGTGATAGGCGATCTGGCCGTAGAAGTTGCACGCATAGAAGTTGGTCGGCGAAAGCCCGCCCTCGACCGAGGCGACCGCCATGCCCGCCGTGGTATGGGTATGCGCGATGCAATGCGCGTCGGGCAGGTGGCGATGGAACAACGAATGCTGGACGAAGCCGGCGCGGTTGACCGGATAGGGGCTGTCGTCGAGCTTGTTGCCGTCGATATCGATCTTGACGAGGTTGGAGGCCTTCACCTCGCTGAAATGCAGCCCATAGGGATTGATCAGGAAGGCGCCTTCCTCGCCCGGGATCTTCAGCGTGATGTGGTTATAGATCATCTCCGACCAGCCCATGTGATCGAACACGCGGTAGCAGGCGGCGAGCTGCTGGCGGGCTTCCCATTCGGCTTCGGTGATGCCGGGCTTGCTGGCGAGCGCGGTGGCCATGATCCATCTCCTCGAATTTCGTAGGAGCGGTATGCCATGGGGGCGGGCGTGGCCGCAACCGGATTGGTCAGTTGCGGAAGAGCGCCCAGCCGGAAAAGGGAAGCGGGCGGCGGGCGCGGCGGAGCCAATCGGCCTGGGCGTGCAGCGCCTGCGCCTCGGCGAGCGAACGGGCCTCGCCCGCGCGCTGGTCAAGTTGCTGAGCCGGATCGACCTTCTGTCCCATGCCAACAAGTTATCCACAGATTTGTGAACAGGCAATGACAGAGGGGTTAACGGGTGGAAATTGCGTTCCCGGCGTCGAGGAGGCTGGAGTTTGTGAAGAGGCCGCCCGGCAGCTTTGCTGCCGTCACGAGCGGCTGGAATGATGCTCCGCATCATTCCGAGTCCGCTGGTGACCCCTACGAGAATCGAACTCGTGTTTTCGCCGTGAGAGGGCGACGTCCTGACCGCTAGACGAAGGGGCCGTGCGCGGAAGCGGGGCTACTAGGGGCGCGCGCTCGCGCCGTCAAGCGGGCGCGGGGGCGCACCACTTCGTCCCCAACCGCGCTTCGAACGGCTTGATTCATGTTACAGTGCAACATAACATATGCGCGAACATGACGGCACGCCGAAACCATAACGCCCAGCGCAGGGGCTCGGGATGGTTCGCCATGGTGGCGGCGCTGGTGCTTGCGCTGTCGTGGCAGAGCTTCGTCACCCAGACTCACCGGCATTCCGATCCGCTGGCGGCGTCGATCGCGGCAGGCTCTGCCCAGGCCGATTCCGGCGCGCAGAAGCCGGGCAAGCCGTCGCCATCCGATCTGCCGGCCAATTGCTCGATCTGCCGTCAGATGGCGAATGCCGGCGCGGCGCTCCTGCCGGCGCCGGTCGCGATCGCCGCGCCCGCCTATATCGCTTTCCACCCCGCCACCGCCCCGCCGCTGGGCGAGGCGGCAGTCCAGCGCTCACACCGCTGGCAGAGCCGCGCGCCTCCCACCTTCCAGGCCTGACGGAACGCAAACCGCGACGGGGCGCCCATGCGCGCCTCCCGCGGGCGCATCGCGTTCCTTCGCACCGACCCAAGGTTCCTGGAGTTTGATATCATGCGTTATTTGTTCCTGCTGAGCGCGGCCTCGATCGCGCTGGCCATGCCCGCCGCGGCGCAGACCGCCGGCCCCAACGATACGCCGCGCGACGCGGCATCCGAACCTGCCGCCGACGCGCAGGACGCGTCCAATCAGGGCAACGACATCGTCGTCACCGGGGTGCTGCGCCAGAGCGAGAAGGACGTGCTCGCGGGCACATCGATCGTCTCGGGCGAGGAACTGACCCGCGAGCTGCGCCCCAGCCTGGGCGAGACGCTCGCGCGCCAGCCCGGTGTCTCGGCGACCTCGTTCGGCCCGAGCGCCTCTCGCCCGATCCTGCGCGGCTTCCAGGGCGAGCGCGTGCGCGTGCTGACCGACGGGATCGGTTCGATCGACGTTTCGAACACCTCGGCGGACCATGCCGTGATCGTCGATCCCCTGCTCGCCGAGCGGATCGAGGTGGTGCGCGGGCCTTCGGTGCTGTTGTTTGGATCCTCGGCGATCGGCGGCGTGGTCAATGTGATCGACACGCGCATCCCGCGCAGCGTGCCGGCCGAAGGCTATCGCGTGAACGCCATCGCCAATTACGGCTCGGCCGCGAACGAGCGGTCGTTCGGAGCGGCGGGGGACGTGGCGGTGGGGGGCAATGTCGTGCTCCACGCCGATGGCTCGTACCTGAAGAGCGATGACCTGCGCATCGGCGGCTATGCGCTGACCCCGGCGGCGCGCGCGGCGGCGCTGGCCGCCGCGAACGGCCCCACGCTGCCCGACGACCCCGATTTCGCGGCGACCGCGGCGCTGCACGGCACCCTGCCCAACACCGGCGCGGAGACCTGGACCGCGGGGCTGGGGGCCGCCTATGTCGGCGACACCGCCAATTTCGGCGTCTCCTATTCGCATTATGACAGCCTGTACGGCGTGCCGATCCGTTATGCGCTCGCTTCGGGCGAGGAGCAGGAGGCGCCGCGGCTCGATGTGGTCCAGAACCGCTTCGATCTGCGCGGCGAGGTGCAGACCGGGGGAGGCTTGCTCGATCGCGTCAGGCTGCGCGGCGGCTATGCCGATTACCGCCATTTCGAGCTGGAGGAGGACAACAGCGTCGGCACCGCCTTCTACAACAAGGGCTATGAGGGGCGGCTTGAGCTGGTCCAGTCCGATCGCGGCGGATGGCAGGGCGCGTCGGGCGTCCAGTATTTCCACCGCGACTTCGACGTCGAGGGCGACGAGGCCTTCGTCCCCCGTAGCGCCACCAGCCAGCTTGGCCTGTTCACGCTCCAGCAGTTCGACCTGGGCGCCTTCCGCGCCGAGGCCGGGGTCCGCTACGAACATACCAGCCACGACTCGCGGCCCGATGCGGGCGACCTGCGCTTCCCGGCGGGCAGGCGGCGCTTCGATGCCTTTTCGGGCTCGGCGGGCCTCTCCTACGCCATCGAGGACGGCGTCCGCCTGGGCGTCAACGTCTCACGGACCGAGCGCGCGCCTTCCGCCGAGGAGCTGTTCGCCAATGGCGGCCATGCCGGCACTCAGGCCTGGGAACTGGGCAACCCCGATTTCGGCCTCGAAAAATCATGGGGGCTGGAGGCGACCGTCCATGTCCACAAGGACGGCTTCAGCTTCGACGGATCGGCCTATTACAACTGGTTCAGCGGCTATATCTCCGAGAACCAGGTCGACCCGGCGGTGTGCGACGCCGCCGCGGCGCCGAGCGGGCGCACCGTCGACTTGCCCTGCTTCCAGTTCCAGCAGAGCGGCGCCCGCTATTACGGGCTGGAGGGCGACATGTCGGTTCGCCTCGCGAGCATCGGCGCCACCACGCTCAACTTCGACCTGCTCGGCGACGTCGTCCATGCCAGCGCGAACGGCGGCCCCGTGCCGCGCATCCCCGCGGCGCGCCTCCTCGGCGGGCTCGAGCTCCAGTCGGACCGGTGGAACGGCCGCGTCGAGGTCGAGCATGTCTTCGAGCAGACCCGCGTCACCCCGTTCGAGACCCCGACCGCGGACTATACGCTCGTCAACGCCTCGATCGGGATCCAGCCCTTCGCGGGCAGCGACAGGATCTCGCTGACGCTGAGCGCGAACAATCTGTTCGACGTCGACGCGCGGCGGCATGCGAGCTTCCTCAAGGACTTCGCGCCGCTGGCGGGGCGGGACTTGCGGGCGACGGTGAGGGTGGGGTTCTGAGCGAGGGCGGGCGCGGGCAAAGCCCGCGCTCACGTCGGACGGGGTCGGCGGGCATGCCGCCGGCCCCGCCGGCCGAGCGGGCGGCGAGTCCTGATTTAGCTGCTCTAAATCAGGCCGCCTTCGCTTAGCTTCGCACTTTTCACGCGATTCCTGATCGAAAGTTGCGCCGTCGCGTAATTTCGTGTCGTCCGCCCGCGCGGCGCGGCGGACCAGCGCTTCCTCCGCCGCGCGCTGCGCGAGGGTGCGCGGCGGGCGATCGGCGGGGCCATAGGGATCGAGCATGCCGCTCGCGTCGCGCTTGCCGTAGATGCGCTCCTCGCGCCGCTTCGCCGCCGCATCGGGCAGGCCACGCTCCGCGAGCGTGCGCGGCGGGCGGTCGGCGGGGCCATAGGGATCGAGCATCCCCGAGATGCGCTTGCCATAGATGCGCTCCTCCAGCCGCTGCTTGCGAAGCCGGGCCAGCCGCCCCTCGCGGGTCTCGGCGGGCGCGGGATCGGGCCAGTCGATCGGGCCCAGCCGCATCGAAGCCTCGAGCTTTTCGACGAAATGCTCGGTGTGGCGCATCGCGCGCACTTCGTGATCGTACCAGCTCCCCTCGTAACTGCGCCGGAACGCGCCGAGCGCGGCGATGGCGAGGCGCGTGTTGAACTTGCGCTGCCAGCCGATGATGCGGCCGCGGCGGATCACCGGCACCTCCTCGCCCTCCATCGCGATGGGCGTGGCGGCCTCGATCTGCCGCCCCAGCCCCTCGCCGAGCGCCATGTCCCACGCGGCGGCAAAACTGAAGATATAGCCGGGGCCAAGCGCGGCGGCGTCCTCGGGCGTCATCGGCGTGTCGGCCCAATTGCCGTAGTGATGCCGGACGCGCTGGCGAAGCTGATAGGCCGAGCGCGGCGTCATCCCCACCGACCGCGCCGCCGCACTGACCACCCCGGTGCGCGCGAGCGCGGCGATGAAGCAACGCTGGCGGTCCGGGGTCCAGCCGGAAGCGATGGCGCGCTGGGGGACGAAGGGGGTGAAGGCGAGGAGGAGGTCCGATGGCGCGGGCATGCGTGGTGTTCCCGGGTTGTGAACGGAACGGGAACATGGCATGGAGTGGGGGTTGTAGGAAAGGGGTTTGTGGGAGCCCAGCGCGTCACGGCATGCTCGGCGACCCTGCATAGAGAATAGGCGGGCGCCTCGCTTATTCGTCAGCCGCCATAGGGCAGGCCTATCAATTTATCCGGCGCCACCCCATATCGTTTGTATCGCGGGACCCGCCATGAGCATCGCCGCGACTGAGAGATGCTTTGTGCTCCCGCTCGACCGAGGAGACAGGCTATGGGTATCTATCAAATCATTCCATCAAAGGATCACGGGCAACCGGCGGCGGCCGCGGTGGCCGGACTCCCCGGGTCAGATGCGGACGCCCTGGAATCGGCGCTTGCAGATATGACCGCCACCTTCTCCAGCGATTTCTGCCACGGCCGGATTGGCGAGCACCATAACACCTACCAACATCGCTCCCGAGTGCTGCGTCAGATGGCCGGGAGGCTTGCTACGATGCGCGCGCGCGACCTGGGCGTGACAATATGAGGCCGCGCGAAGAGGTTCCCGCCGCGAGGAACGGTGCCCCTCGGGACGGCGAAGCTGCCGAGATGGCGCGATATGGGATCGTGCGGGTGCCGGCCGACACGTTTCACTACAGGCAATATCGCTATGCCAGGCTCAGCGACGCAGTCGCCCAGGCGAAGCGCGATGCGAGCGCAGGCCCGGCCGATCCGAAGTAGCTGACCGGCCAGTGCCCTGCGCAGCATCACCACCGCGGCGGCATTTCGCTCGCCTCCTGGATGCGCCGTTCCCGCCGCTTGCGCCGGCGGTACGAACGCGCCGGCGAGTTGCGGATCCGGTGCGTGGCCACGGCGGCCACGAACAGCGTCACGGCCAGCATCAGGCCGTAGGCGATGATCAAGCGGGGTTCCATGTTCCGTCCCTCGGGCTAGCGCTTGGGCTCGTGTTCGAAACCCTGAACTTCGATATGCCAAGCCAGCCATCCGACGCGCCGGCATGTTGCCCGTCGGGGAAACGGTGACGGGCGATGCCGGCGCTCACTGCGCCGGGCACCGGCTAAGCCTCGCCGGTGGGGCGTCGAGGCTCCGTCTGCCACGCTGGCGCAACAACCAGGTCAGAGCGGCCTCGGTCGGGATTCTCGCTGAGCCAGGCGACGTCGGCGGGCGGCGGTTCGTCAGGCAGGGCGGGCTGCCGTATTAATGCCAGGGTGCGTAGCTTATGGGCTTCGCGCACGCTCGCGGCCGCGCCTTCCTTGGCCCAGGCGGCCGCGGCGGTGGTTGCGACCAGCCTGACATTGTCGAGCGTGGCGGCGCGGGCTAGCGCCTGGTGATGCGCTTCCTGAGCGCGGCAAAAGCTAGAGGATGGCTGCATGAAATGTCCTTTCGATGGGGGAGGGCGGTCAGCTCGTTTTCGGCGGCTGAGCCGGCGGCGTACCCTTCAATGAGGGATTGGAAGCGTTCTGCTTTGGAGGCTGCGCCTTTTTCGATTTGCGCGCTTCGCGGTTGCCGCGTTGTTGTCCCTTGGCCATGTCGTTACTCTCCTTGAGTTAAAGGCGTCGCCAGTCGATCGGGCGCAGATCGTGCGTCCGAAAAGCGTCAGCAGCGGACGGCCTCCAGGCGCGCGCGACGCGCGGCGCGAGCCGGGCAAGGCGGGTGTTCGGGATGAAGGGCATGAGAACAAGCTCCTCGTCAGAGCGGGAGCATGAAAAAACTCTCAGCCGCGGCCAGGCTCGAGATCGATGGCGCGATAGGAGGTATATGGGGACGGCGGCACTCCGGCGCCAGCCCCATGGTGCCAAAGCGGAATTAGTTCGCGCCGGTCCTTGCAGTCCTCGCAACCGGACACGACATTCTTGCGGGCGATCCTGAAGCTGATGCGTTGGAGTTTTGAACCGCGCAAGACAACAGGCAGGATAGGAAAGCCGATGTTTCTCGACGAACGGGACGCCAAAGCACCCAACGGACCCCCGCTGCCATGGGATACTCCGCCATCCAACCAGGGATCCGCCGAATGCCGTTGGTGCTGGCGTTTCATCTATGCGCCGGCGCTTCCATGTTCGGTAGCTGTTCTTCCTGGCCTTGCCGGGATGCCGACCTCCGCGGGGCTCGGCGACCGGTGCAAATGGGAGCTGGCTACCCGGGTATCGGATGACGCGGCGCTCGGGGGGGCGCCGCTGTGACGAACCAGCACCAGCGATGGACCCAGAGCAACATCAACGATTTGCGGAGTGGCGTTGCCAGTGGGGTGGATGTCGAAGCGATAGCCGACGCGCTCGGCCGGACCGTGGAGGATATCCAGGCAATGGTATTGCTCCTCCGTCTGCGGGTGGCGAGGCCGCGCGCTTCGTAGCTCGCGGCAAGTTACGCCGCCACCTTCCGCCGCTCCGCCATCTCCTCGTTCAACATCTCCGCCAGCAAAAACGCCAGCTCCAGCGACTGCCCCGCGTTCAACCGCGGATCGCAGTGGGTGTGGTAGCGGTCCGCCAGTGACTGCTCGGTGATGTCGATCGCGCCGCCGGTGCATTCGGTGACGTTCTGGCCGGTCATTTCGGCGTGGATGCCGCCGGCGTAGGTGCCCTCCGCGCGGTGGACGGCGAAGAAACCGCGGACCTCGGCGAGGATGCGGTCGAACGGGCGGGTCTTGTAGCCGTTGGCGGCCTTGATGACGTTGCCGTGCATCGGGTCGCAGCTCCACACGACCGGGTGGCCCTCGCGCTTGACGGCGCGGACGAGCCTGGGGAGGCCGGCTTCGATCTTGTCGTGGCCGTAGCGGGTGATGAGGGTCATGCGGCCGGGGATGCGGCCGGGGTTTAGCGTGTCGAGCAGGCGCAGCAGCGCGTCGGGCTCGAGGCTGGGGCCGCACTTCATGCCGATCGGATTGCCGATGCCGCGCAGGAACTCGACATGCGCGCTGCCCTCGAAGCGGGTGCGGTCGCCGATCCACAGGAAGTGCGCGCTGGTATCGTACCAGTCGCCGGTGAGGCTGTCCTGGCGGGTGAGCGCCTGTTCGTAGGGGAGCAGAAGCGCTTCGTGGCTGGTGTAGAAATCGGTGGCCTTGAGCTGGGGGACGCTGTCTGCGTCGATTCCGCAGGCCTGCATGAAATCGAGCGCCTCGCCGATGCGGTCGGCCATTTCGGCGAATTTCTTGCTCCACGGGCTCTTGCCCATGAAATCGTGCGTCCAGCGATGGACCTGGTGGAGATTGGCGTAGCCGCCGCTGGCGAAGGCGCGGAGCAGGTTGAGCGTGGCGGCGGACTGGCTGTAGCCCTGGATCATCCGCTGGGGATCGGGGACGCGATCGGCGGCGGTGAATTCGATGCCGTTGATATTGTCGCCGCGGTAGCTGGGGAGCTCGACGCCGCCGATCGTCTCGGTATCGGCGCTGCGCGGCTTGGCGAACTGGCCCGCCATGCGGCCGAGCTTCACCGTGGGGAGCTTCGAGGCATAGGTGAGGACGACCGCCATCTGGAGGATGACGCGGAAGGTGTCGCGGATGTTGTTCGGGTGGAACTCGGCGAAGCTCTCCGCGCAGTCGCCGCCCTGGAGGAGGAAGGCCTTGCCCTCGGCGACGCGGGCGAGATCGGCGGTGAGGTTGCGCGCCTCGCCCGCGAAGACGAGCGGGGGGAAGGAGGCGAGGGTGCGCGTGGCGGCGTCGAGGGCTGCGGAGTCGGGGTAAGTGGGAAGCTGGCGCGCCTCGGCGGCCTTCCAGCTGTCCGGGGTCCAGCTGCCCAGGTCGTTCTCGGCGGCGCGGACATGGACGTACCAGTCCTGATGGTGCGCGATGCCGTTGGCGGCGATCTGGTTGACCACCGTGGCATTGGCGCGCTTGCCTTCCTCTTCCCAGCCCTGGACGGTCGATCCGGGCGTATCGAACCAGGCGCCGAACGCGGCGCGGGAGAGGGAGCGTTCCTCGCGGAAGCGGCGGATCTTGGAGCCTGCAAGTGTCGTCATGGCGCGGCCTTACCCGTGGAGGGTAAAGCGGCGCAACCCAAAAATTTATCCTGGCGGGGTAAATTGTCCCGTTTCTTGCCTATCGGGGCGGCTTGCAGGCCCAGCCGCTGTTTTCGATCGCGCGGAGACCCGCGGCCATCGCGGTGAGGTCCCAGCGATAGCTGCCGGTGAGCATGCCGGTGCGGTCATGGACCTCGGCCCGCGCCTCGCCGGCGCGGAAGACGCGGCCATACCAGGCGTCGTCCATCTCCGCCTGCAGCACCGGGCCCTCGGTGTCGGGCATGCTCAGGTTGAGCGTGAACGGGGCGGGAGCGGGAACGTCGTCGATCCAGAGCAGGCCGCGCGCGGCGCTCGCGCGGGTCACGTCCAGCGAATAGGTGATGCTGGGGATGATCATCCATGGCGATCCGCCGCGGCCGGGGCGCATGAAGATGAAGTTCAGCGTCGCCGGCGGACCACTGCCGCGGCTGGGGACGGTGTCGCTCCAGGCGGCGATCTTGGTCCGCTCTGTGCCGTCGGCGACCGCTGGCGGCGCATCGACCAGCGTCATCCGTGGATGATCCCTGAAGGAGCAGGAGATGGCGAAACCATCGTCCTTGTAGCCGGTCTGCTCCTGCGCGGCGGCACTGGCGGGCAGGAGGACGAGCAAGGCGAACAGGGCTATCGCGCGCATCGGATCCTCCCCGGAATATGGCGGTTTGCGATCGTAGCGCGGCGGGGGAGAGGCGCAACCGCGCGATTTGACAGGGTGGGGCCGGCTCCCCATCATTGGGGCATGGACGCCGCCGCTCCTTTCCTGCGCTTTCGCGTCCATTCGGGGCAGCTCGCCGCGCGCGCCTAGCCCGGGCCTCTGGCGGAAACGCCGCGAAGGTCCGGGGTCATGAAGAGCAATTTTTTCGCCGCGGATTTCCCTCCGCGGCCCTCATGACATTGAAAGCGCGACACATGGAAAGCACAAATATGGTGCGGGACGGCGATTGCCGCCCGGCGATCCTCCTCATCGATAGCGAATGCGATGCGCTCTACGCGCTGGCGCTGGCGATCCGGGCGAAGAAGCCCGAACGGGCGGCGATGCTGCTTGCCGAACTCGACCGGGCGGAAGTGTGTCCGGCAGGCGCGATGCCGGCGGACGTGGTGACGATGAACGCCCGCGTGACCTTCATCGACGACAAGAATGGCGCGGAGCGGACGGTGGCGCTGGTCTATCCGCACGATGCCGATATCGAGGCGGGGATGGTCTCGATCCTGTCGCCGGTCGGGGTGGGACTGATCGGGATGCGCGCGGGAAGCGCGATCCTGTGGCCCGATCGCGACGGGCAGACGCGCGTGCTGCGGATCGTGCGGGTCGTGCCGCCGGGCCGGCGATGAGCCGGACGGTGGAGGAGCTGGCGCGGCATCGCTGCACGGGCGACGACGGCACGCCGCTGATCGTGGTCGAATACCGGCACGTTTTCACCAGCCATGACGGCGGCAAGCCGCGCCGCCATCATGGCGCGCGCTGGCTGGCGCTGCCGGATGGCGAGCCGGTGCGCCACATCGACGCGGAAACCTTCGAGGTGGTGGCGACGGGGGAGTTGCTGCGGCGCGCGGCGGGGTGAGTGGCTGGCGCGGCGCTCAGTCCGGCAGGGTCTCGCCCAACTTGTCCATCTGCCAGCCGACGCCATGCTCGCGGCTGCCCTTGTCTTCATAGCCATCGAGATAGATCCCGTGCTCGGTCAGGGTGAGGCGCGTGCCGGCGTCGTCTGGCGTGAGCTCGATCGAGGTCATGCTGACCGAGATCGGCACGCCGGACAGTGCCATGCGATACGAATAGACGATGCGGCGGTCGGCAACGATGTCGTGATAGACGGCGTCCATCCGGCTGTTCTTTCCCGTTTTCCAATTGGCCTCGATCGTCTCGATCCCGCCGACGCGGAAGTCGAACGAGCGCTCGACCAGGTCCCATTCCCCGTCGGGGGCGGCGAACCAGCGGCGCTTGCCTTCCTCGGTGGCGAAGGCGGCGAAGACCTTGGCGGGGGCGTGGGGGTAATTCCGGACGAGCGTGAAGCGGTCATGGACGGCGGGGACGTCAGGCATCGGGGGACTCCAGTTGATCGAGATAGGTGCCGAGACGGTTCAGGCGGGCCTCCCAGTTGCGGCGGCGCTCGACGATCCATTGCTCGACCGCGGCGAGCGCGAGCGGTTCCAGCGTGCAGGTGCGCACGCGGCCCTGCTTCTCCGAGCGGATCAGGCCGGCGCTTTCGAGCTGCTTGAGATGCTGCATGAAGCTGGGCAGCGCGATCGCGTGATCGGCGGCGAGGGCCGTTACGCTCGCGGGGCCGCTGCCCAGCCGCTCGATCACCGCGCGGCGCGTGGGATCGGCGAGCGCGGCGAAGGCCCTGTCAATCTGGGCGTCGATGGGTTGATGGTTAGGCATATGCCTAACTATCATCCCGCATCGGGGATGCAAGCGATAACTTAGCGAATGGGCTAACTATCGGGCGCCAGGCAGTTCCATTGCACGCGGCTGAGCAGTTCGGGGATCTGGTCGATATGCTCGAAGCCCCAGCGATAGGTGGCGAACTGCGTGCCCTTGGCGTCGAACAGGTCGAGCGTCAGCAATTTGCCATGGGGGAGGGCCAGCCTTGACGGGTAACCCGAGGCGGAAGGCCAGTTGAACAGATAGCCGGTGCCGCGACGGTCCTGCCGCACCTCGATCGCCTCGGCGATGACCTTGCCGTCGAGGCTCAGCCGCGCGGTCTTGTCCGACGCGGAGATCATCCCCTCGGGCTGGCCGATCCGGAACATCGCCCAATTGCTCACGCCGAACGGCGCGCCTTCCAGCTTGCGGTAGCTGACGTGCAGCTCGGCCTGGCTGGTCTTGAGACCGTCGGCCGCCCGCGCCAGCACCGCCGCCGCGATGCCATATTGCGGGTCCCGCGAATGGTTCAGCCACAGATCCGGCATCGCGGCAAAACCGCAGATGGTGCCGGGGATGCTGTGTTCCAGCGGCATGTCCCTGATCGCGATCCGGCGCGTGTCGAGCCGGTCGGCGGGAGCGGGCACGACGGATGCCGCGAGTGCCGCAAACATCATCATGCGCATCGCAGTCCTCCCTCCCGGCCATCGTCGCGGAAATCCGATGAACGCAGCATTACCGCGCAGACGCGCGCAACACCTTGTGTATAAAGCATCCGCGATACTGTGGGAGGCAAGGATGAGCGCGACCGACTTTGGCGGACTGACCGATCTTATCAACAAAGTGCAACAATTGGCCCTCAATCCGGAAACGGCTAATCAGGCCGCCGAATTGTCTGCGGCGATGCTGAGCGTGCTTGGGTCGGGGCCGAGCATTGCCGCCATCGACAGCACGCTGGCCGCCAACCAGGCCAACGGCATCCTCTATTACAATGCCCAGGAGAATCAGCAGATCGCCAACATCATCGGCATGGTCACCACGATGAACTGCGTCCAGCAGCTGCTGAATGGGCCGCACTGAGGCGTCAGGCGGGCGCCCAATTGCCGTGGAAGCCGGGCGGGACGCGGTGGGGGATGCGGACCTTCGCCACCGCCTCGCCCTCGAAATCGGCGGCGTCGAGGATGACGAGATCGGTGGTTTCGCCGGGATAGTTGACCACCAGCCCGATCAGCCAGCCTTCGTCCTCGGCGCTGTCCGCATGGGCAGGGACGAAGACGAACTCGCCGGGGAAATGGCCGGGGCCGAAATCGTGGATCTGGCGGGCGCCGGCTTCCATGTCGTGCTTGATCAGGTGATGCGCGCCGCTGAAATGGTCCCGCGTGTCGAGCGCCATCGTATAGGCATAGCGATAGAGCTGGCCGAAGCGGCGCTCGTCGGGACGGGGGAATTCCTGCGGGTTGGCGTCGACGACGCGGCGCTCGACGGTGCATGCCTCGGGATCGATCGTCAGCCGTTCGAAGGTGATCTTCTTCGAATCCGGGCCCTGGCTGCTCTCCGCGAACATCGTCTCGTGCACCGCCGCGTCGAGGACCACGCGGCCATCGGGCAGGTCGTAAGCATTGGCGGCGTGGAAGATGTAGCAGGGATCGACATCGCACCAGATGACCTCCTCGCCCCGGCCTTCGCGCGGGAGCAGGCCGATGCGCGCCTGGTGCTTCGGGTTCCAGCGATAGGGGAAATTGTGACCCGCGATCAGCGCCTGCATCGAGAAGGTGACGGGCAGGTCGAAGATCAGGACGTAGCGGCTGGTGATCGCGCAATCATGGATGGAGGGACCATGCTCGACCGCGACCGGCTCCTCGCGGCGGACCTTGCCGTCGGTGCCGATGACGGTGTGCCAGACATGGTTCTGGTCGGGGCCGGCATAGCAGATCGCGTGAAGCTCGCCGGTAAGCGGGTCCATATGCGGGTGCGCGGTGAAGGGCCCCTTCAGCGTGCCGTCGAACGGATTATAGGCGAGGCTTTCGAGCGTTTCGCCCAGTTCGATCGGCGCGGTGCCCGCCTCGACCAGCGCGAAGGTGCGGCCCGCGATCTTCATGACGTTGGTGTTGACCGTGGTGGTGTCGCCACGCGGGGATGGGATGGGGGCCTCGCCGAGCTGAGCCGAGACATCGCCCGAGCGCGTCCAGCGGTTGCGGTACCAGAGCGCCTTGCCGTCCTGAAGGCGCAGGCCATGGACCATGCCGTCGCCGATGAACCAGTGGTGCCCCGCGGCATCCGGGTTTACCGGATTGGGGCCGATGCGGAGATAGCGGCCGTCGAGCTGGGCGGGGATCGCGCCGGTGACGGGCAGGTCCTCGATGGTCAGCTCGCGTTCCATCGGCTCATGGATGCCGGTGAGGAAGGGATGGTCGCCCGAAGCCTTCATCCGCTTGCGGTTGAAATCGTGGAGCATGAAGACGCCCTTGGTGACGGCGCCGCGGATCGCGGTTTCGACGCTGCTTGCCATTTTCCGACTCCGATCTAAGTTGACAATGTTCACATAACGACTCGATGGTAACAGTGTCAACATGGCAAGTGCGCAAAGCGGCAAACGGAATTATCATCACGGCGACCTGCGCGCGGCGCTGATCGAGGCTGGGCTGAGGCTGCTCGGCGAGCGCGAGGCCGATACGCTGGGGCTGCGCGAGGTGGCGCGCGCGGTGGGCGTGAGCCCCACCGCCGTCTACCGGCACTTTCCGGACAAGGGAGCCTTGCTCTCGGCGATGGCGCAGGAGGGGCTGGCGCGGCTCGGCGCCGCGCAGGCCGAGGCGGGGAAGACCGGCTTCAACGCGGTGGGGCGCGCCTATATCACCTTCGCGCTGGAAAACCCCGCGCTGTTCCGGCTGGTCTTCGCCAATTCGCCGGATCACAGCCCGCTCGACTGGAACAGCGACGATCCCGACACGATGCCGCTGCTGCGGATGCCCGCCGTGCGCGAGATCGCCGAGAAGCATGGCGAGGCCGAGGCGCGGCTGTTCGCGCTCAGGGCCTGGGCGCTGGTGCACGGGCTGGCGGTGCTGCTGCTCGACCGGCAGGTGAAGGCCGACGATGCGACGATCGACGCGTTTTTCGAGGCGCGCGGGCCGTTGGAGTAGCGGTCAGGGGTCGTCGCAGGTCCATCCGACGATCGAGACGACCTCGACCCCGGCATTCAGGCGGGAGATGTCGAAGCTGTAGCGGCGCAGCGTCGCGCCGTTCGCGCCGAGGATCTCGAGGTCGGCGGTCTTCCGGTTGAACTCGATCATCCGGTAGGCGATCGTGTCGGCATCGGGACTGACCGGGAAGATCAGGTTGGTGCGGCTGGCATTGTACTGAAGCGCGATCGGCGGCCCGCCATCGATGCTGAAGCGCGCGCCGGCGACCGCATCGCGAGTGAGCGTGGCGTCGGCGCGGATGGTGAAGCCGAGGCCAAGGACCGGCGGAGTCATCCATTTGCGCTCGCCGATATCGGCGGGCCCGAAGATCAGCTCCATCCGGGCGGTGGTGTCCCCGGCGGGCAGGCCCTGCGCGGACTTTCGCCATGTCGCGAGATTGGCGTCGCGCCCCTTGCGCGCATCGACCAGCGTGATGTCGGGATAGGCGTTGAAGCTGCAGGTCCTGCCGGCCGCGGTCTCGCGGATATCGATCTGGCGCGTATCGACGCGCTGGGCATGCGCGGGCAGGGCGAGAGCGGCGAACGTGGCGACGGCAAGGATCAGGCGCATCAGCGGCAGCTCCAGTTGATGATTTGCAGCACATCATTGACGCGGCGCAGGCGGCGTATGTCCCAGCTGTAGCGGCCGAGCGGGGCGCCGAGCGCGTCGGTCAGGTCGATCTCGACGATCGAGACCTTCATCAGCCGTTGCGCGAGCTCGGCGCGCTGGCGCTCGACCACCGCTAGCGAGAGGTAGCGCTGGTCGCCCTCGATGACGAACACGGTCGAATCGGAGATGCCGTCGAGGAGGAGATGCGCGGTCTTGGCGGGTGCGCGCAGCGGGGCGCGCGGCATGGCGAATTCGAAACCGAGCAGGCGCGGCTCGGCATAGGAGGGGCGGTCGACCTGGGGCGAGAATCCGACGCGGATGCGCAGATCGCCGCTGCCCGCCTCGCGCGCGGGGCCTTCCCACAAGGCGCTGCGGTCGCCGCCGCGCCAGTCGTGCGAGAGGCTGAGTTCGGGCAGGTCGTGCGCGCGGCATTTATAGCCGTCCGAGGTCTCGACGACGTCGTCGACGCGGGGCGCCTCGTCCTGCGCATATGCCGCCGGCGCGAGGGCCAGCAGGGCGGCAGTGAAGAGCGCCTCAATAACCCGCGGCAAGATCGACCTCGTTCCTGAGTGGGCGCCCCTCGACATAGGCGCGGATATTTTCGACGAACAATTGTGTCGCGCGGATGAACATCCGGGTCTGGCTGCGGCCCGAAAGGTGCATCGAATGGATCGCGTTGGGGGCGGTCCAGAGCGGGTGTTCGGGGGGCAGCGGCTCGGGGCTGACGGTGTCGGCGAAGATGCCGCCGATCTTGCGCTTGTGGAGCGCCTCGATCAGCGCCTCCTGGTCGATCGTGTCGCCGCGGCCGACATTCACGATCCAGGCGGTGGGCTTCATCGCCTCAAGCTCGGCCGCGCCGACCATGTGGTGGGTTTCCGGGGTGGCGGGGGCGGCGAGCATGATCCAGTCATAGTCGCCGATGCGCGCGCGCCAGTCGTCCGGGCCGATCGTGCCCTCGGCGCCCGAGCGGGTGACCGCGGTGACATGGGCGCCGAAGCCGCGCATCCGCTCGCCGATCAGCCGGCCGATCGTGCCGTATCCGATGATCAGGACGTTGCTTTCGTAGAGTTCGAGCTTGCCGGGGGCGTCCATCGGCCATTCGTGGCGGTCGGCGGCGCGGACGACCTCGTCATAGCGCTTGGCGGCGACGAGCGCGCCCATCACGGCATATTCGGCCACCGTATGCGCGTTGACGCCGGAGCCGTTGGTGACGCGGACGCCGCGTTCGATGAGCAGGGGTTTGTCGAGTGCGTCGAGCCCCGCATAGATGGTCGAGAGCCATTTGAGATCGGGCGATCCCGCGACCGTTCGTGCCCATTCGGTGGGGCGGTTATTGTCGAGCCAGCCGATCTCCGCGCCCTTGGCCATCTCGATCGCCTCGTCGGGGGAGGTGAACCAGTGGGCCTCGATCCCGGCGGGGAGATGGGGCTCGACGAGCGGACGGGCGAGGGCGGGGAGGACTGCTTTCATGCGAGGGGATTAACGTGGCGGACGCGGGATTCAAATCCTCCCCGGAGGGGGACCATCCGAAGGATGGTGGAAGGGGCTCTCCACAAGCGAATCGTGTGAGTAAGGCCCCCTTCGTCAGCGCTGCGCGCTGCCGCCTCCCCCTACGGGGGAGGATTTAGTTCCGTTCGGGCCTTGGCCGACCTCCACCCTGCGGCGAGGGCGTGGGGCGGTTGCGCCAGTCGGGGCGGCCGTCGCGGTCGCGGTCGCGCCAGCGGGGGGTGGCGGTGGGAGAAGGCGACGGGCTTGGCGTAGGCGAGGCGGTCGGGGTTGGCGTCGGGCGGTCGCGGCCCCGGTGGTCGTCGCGATCGTCGCCGAAGCCGCGGCCCGGGCGCGCCCGGCCCCGGGCTTCCTCCGCGCGCTGGCGCCGCTCGCGAGCCTCGCGCGCGGCCTGTTCGGCGTCGCGGGCGCGTTCGGCGTCGGGCGCGCGGCCGCGGCCGTCGCGGTCGAACTCGCGGACCGGGCGGTCGCCATTATAGGCATAGGCGCGATCGCCGCGCTGGACGAAGAAGGGGCGGTCCTCGCCGCCGCGGAAATAGGCGACGTTGCGGCCGTCGCGGTCGGCGGTGCGGACGATCCGCCCGCCGCGCGTCCAGGCCCAGCCCTGGCCGTAGCGGATGCGCTGGATCCCCGTCCCGGACCGGATCTCGTCCTCGATGTCGCTGGCCTCGACCAAAGGCGCGGTATCGGCGGTCTTCGCGGCGGGCTTGGGAACGGCGACGATGGTCACCGCCTCGGTGCCGGCATCGGCGACATTCTCGATCGCGGGCGCCTCGTCGAAGTCCGCGTCGTCGGCGTCCTCTGCATTGGCGACATCGACCAGCGCATTGTCGGTAGTTTCGGGCGCCTTGTTGCAGCTCGCCAGCGCCAGCGCGGCCGCGAGGGAAATCAGGGGGAGGGATCTGGACATGCATACTCTCCGGTTGCGGCGGCCCCGCGCCGGGGCGCCGTCATTGGGAGAATGGAATGCTTGAGCGTCCGCGATGTATCCGGCGTGCGGCTCAAAACCAGGCCTTGGGCCCGTTCACACGGGTCCGGTCGAAGCGATCGTCGGACATGAGGAGGTAGATGAACCCCTCGATCACGGCGATGGCGTGCATGATCGCGGTGGGAACCCCCGCAAAGACCAGGCCGACGACCGATATGATCAGCATGGTCAGCCCGGCGCCGGTCTTGCCCATGTAGAATTTGTGGATGCCGATCGAGCCGGTGAAGATCGCCAGCAGCGCCGATGCGACGCGGCTGCGGTCATAGTTGGCGGCGCCGCGCATCGGATAGATGGCGAGCGCATCGCCACCAGAGACTTCGAAATCGACAAGCTGGTTTGCGGCGGGCGGAGTCTTGCCGTGCCATTCGGTGCGCAGGAAGGCGTAGCGCGCGCCGTCGTCGCCCGAGATCTTGCCCTCGCCGCTTCGCGCATCGAAGCCCAACACCGTGCCGCGCATCTTTGCCCTCCGGTTGCGGGAGGGACATTGCCACGATCACAGGGTCGGGCGCCAGTCCCAGCCGAGCGGATCGCCGTCCATCACCTCCACGCCGGACGCGGCAAGCGCGTCGCGGATCGCGTCGGAGCGGGCGAAGTCCTTCGCCGCGCGGGCCTCCTTGCGCTCGGCGAGGCGGGCTTCGATGTCCTCGGCGGTGAGCGTCGCGGTGGCCGGGC
This sequence comes from uncultured Sphingomonas sp., assembly GCA_966251045.1. GTDB lineage: Bacteria > Pseudomonadota > Alphaproteobacteria > Sphingomonadales > Sphingomonadaceae > Sphingomonas. The sequence goes on along the minus strand of CBINJP010000002.1, from coordinate 19,535 downwards.
GGACGCGGAGCTCGTCCCGAGTGAGGGTGAGCAGGTCGAGCCCCAGCACCGCGTCGAACTCGGCGAGCGCGGCGAGACGGTCGGCGGGGGAGAGGCTCCTTTCGGCGAGCAGCTCGTCGAGGATCGGCAGCGCGCGGGGCGTGTTGAGATCGTCCGACACGGCTTCGTCGAGGCGCTTGACCCATGCCGGCGGCGCGGTGCCTTCGCCCTCGGCCTTCGCCTTGAGCGCGGCGACGGTCATCACCAGCCGCTTGAGCCGGGTGAGCGCGGCGCTGAGGTTCTCCGGGCTGAACTCCAGCTCCGACCGGTAATGCGCGCTGATGCACATCAGGCGATAGGCGAGGGGGTGGACGCCCGCGTCGATCAGCACCTGGAGGGTGGTGAAGCCGCCCTTGGATTTCGACATCTTCCCCGATCGTTCGACGAGGAAGTTGTTGTGCATCCAGAAGTGCGAGCCGCTGTCCGCGCAGCCGCAAAACGCCTGGTTCTGCGCGATCTCGTTGGGATGGTGGATCTCGCGGTGATCGATCCCGCCGGTATGGATGTCGAACGGCGCGCCCAGATATTTCAGGCTCATCACCGAGCATTCGAGGTGCCAGCCCGGGGCGCCCTTGCCCCAGGGCGAATCCCATTCCATCTGGCGCTGCTCGCCGGGAGGCGATTTGCGCCAGATCGCGAAATCCTGCGGGTGGCGCTTGCCGTCGACCGGATCGATCCGCGATTCCGCCGCATCGTCCTGCCCGCCGGCGAGCTTGCCGTAATCGGGCACGGTGCTGCTGTCGAAATAGAGGCCGCTCTCGAGCTCGTAGCAATGCCCGGGCGCGATCTTCTCCGCGAAGGCGATCATCTCGGCGATGTGATCGGTGGCGACCGACCAGCGCGAGGGCTCGCGGATGTTGAGGTCGCGGATATTGGCCTTGAACGCCGCGGTATAGTGGGCGGCGATATCCCAGATGCTCTTCGCGGCCTCGCGTGCTGCGGCCTCCATCTTGTCGTCGCCGGCATCGGCGTCGCTGGTCAGATGGCCGACATCGGTGATGTTGATGACATGGGTGAGCTTGTAGCCCTTCCACGTCAGCACCCGGCTGAGCGTGTCGGTGAAGACATAGGCGCGCAGGTTTCCGATATGCGCATAATTGTAGACCGTCGGCCCGCACGAATAGACGCGCGCGCCCTTTTCGGGTTCGAGCGGCTGGAACGGCTCGAGGCTGCGCGAGAGCGAATTATAGAGAGTGAGGGCGGCGCCGGTCATGGCGCGGGGCAATAGCGGCTGGGGCAGGGCGAGCGCAACCTGCCTAACCGCGTGTAAATCTCGTGCAGCGCTTTACTTGAACCTCGTCTTGTGGTGACCCTGACGCGTATCGTTCCGCGTAGAAATGCAGCTAATTTCCCGGGGATGTGCAATGTCCACCAAAGACTCGATCGCCTGGTTCAAGGCGAATTTCGGCGCGGAGATCAATGCGGCGGTGGCGGGCACGCCGTTCGACCTCGACATGCTCACCGCGATAGCGCTGCAGGAGACGGGGTTCATCTGGGGCACGCTGCGCACCAAGGGGCTGTCGCGCGAGCGGATCCTGGAGCTGTGCGTCGGCGACACGATCGACGGACGCAAGGCGTTTCCGAAGGACAAGGCCGAGCTGCTCACGCACCCGCAGGGCCAGGCGATGTTCGATATCGCCAAGGCGGCTCTGGTCGATATGGCGGCGAACATCGCGGGCTATTCGGGCGCGGCGGCGAACCCGGTCAAATTCTGCCACGGCTATGGGCTGTTCCAGTACGACATCCAGTTCTTCAAGACCGATCCCGACTATTTCCTCGAGCGGAAATACCGGTTCTTCGACCAGACACTGGGCAAGGCGCTGTCGGAGCTGAACGACAAGTTCAAGGTGGTGGGCAAGAAGCTCGGCTGGGGAACGCGGACGACCCTGACCGATCTGGAAAAGGCAGCGGTGGCGATCGCCTATAATCGCGGCAGCTACGATCCGGCGAAGGGGCTCAAACAGGGGTTCAAGAACAGCGACGGCAAATTCTATGGCGAGTTGTTCTTCGATTACATGATACTGGCCAAATCGGTGCCGATGCCGGCCGCTGCGAATCCCGCGCCGCCCCCGCCGCCGCCCGCGCAGGTCCCTCCGCCACCGCCGCCCGCTGCGCCGGGCGAGGCGATGCTGGTCGATGTGACTAACGATCCACTCAATCTGCGGAGCAAGCCCGAGACCGGGAACAATGTTGTCGGCAAGCTCCCCGACGGGCTGCCGGTGCAGGCGTTCGAGAGCAGGAACGGATTTCGCCGGGTGACGGCATTGCTGATCGGCAAGGCAGTCGAGGGCTGGGCGTCGGCGCAATTCCTCAAGCCCGCGGGCGAGGCGATGGTGGTGGATGTGGCGAGCAGCCCGCTCAACGTGCGGCGCCAGCCCGAACAGGCGGCGGGCAATGTCTTCGCCAAGCTTCCCAAGGGCCATCCCGTGCTCGCCTTCGCGACGCAAAACGGGTTCCGGCACATCAAGGCGACGCTCGATGGGGACGCGATCGACGGCTGGGCTTCGGCGCAGTTTCTGAAGAAGGCTTGAGCGGAAGGCGTCAGTCCGCCGCCTCGCTCACGCGCTGACCGATCGCGGCGCGGACCATCGCGCTCCAGATCTCGGCGGGATCGTCGCCCGCGGCGCGGCCGGCGTCGATCATCTCGGGCGTCGCCTCGCGCAGCGTCTTGAGCACCGCGAGCGCGCGGCCGGTCTCGCGGTGCCACACCGCATCGACCTCGGGTGCGACCGGCCCGTCGGACCAGTCCGGGCCCTCGCCATTGGGGCTGCGCTCCTCGGCGGCGAGGACGCGGGCGATGCGCTCGACGGGCGAGAGAATGGCGATGTCGGTCATGGCTGCGGGCTCCTGAGGTTCCCCCGGCGGAGAACGCCCGGCCGCGCGGCGGCGTTCCCGGTTTCCGGCCGGGAACGGGGCATGGGTCAGGCCGCGAGCGGGCGGAAGTCCGAAAGGCCGCGCGAACGGATGATGCCGTTGCCGAAGCTGCCGCCCGCGATCAGTGGCAGCGCGGTGCCGCACTGTGCGCACTCCGCGGTCATGCGGCCAAGGATCCAGTGCGACCCGCCGCAGCCGGGGCAGTGATTCGCCTCGTGCTGGCGGTACGCGATACGATACCCGGTTTGGGGCTGATTGACGCCGAAATTGTACATCGTTCTACTCCAGTAACCACCCAACCAACGGCTCAAAATCGCACTTTGTTCCTTCTGCAGGATGAATAACGCGCGATGAACCGTGCATTTCTGTGGATGAGTTGCCGAAATGCAACATCCAGCCTCCCATTCGGGCATTGCGCAGCGCGGATGCGAGGAGGAAGATGAACGGCGGCTAACGGCGTCGTTCAGACTGTTTGAATGAGCGGGAAGTCATTTCGGTTCCAACGGGGCGGGGAAGTTCGCGCCGATGAGGAGAATCGCCATGAGGAAGTTTCTGTTCGCGGCCGCGATGGGGTTGAGCGCGCTCGCCGCCACGCCCGCCTGCGCTCAGGCCTATGAAGCGCCCCCGCCGCCGCCGGGCGGCTATTATGAAGAAAGCGACCTCACGCCCGCCACCGAAGGCGTCGAGGACGCGACCGGGTTTCAGGGCGGCTATGACGAAGACGCCGGTCCGCCGGACGGCGTGCAGACCGCCACCGCGATGGAATATGACCGCAGCTATGACGCGCCGCCCCGCCGTTACCGTCCGGGCGACCAGTATCGCGGGGACGGCGTCGACTATGACGGCGATCCGCGCCGCGAGCGCCGTCATCGCGAACGCCGGTGCAGCGGAACCACCGGCGCGATCCTGGGCGGGATCGCGGGCGCGCTGCTCGGCGGCGACATTGGTGGCCGTCCGACCCGTTACGGCTATCGCCGCAGCGGCGCCGGCACCGTGATCGGCGCAGGCGTGGGCGCCGTGGTCGGCAGTGAGATCGATCGCGACAATTGCGAGCGCGCGCGCGGCTATCGCTGATCGCCGGCCAGCACCTCAGGGAACGCCAAAGGGGCGTCCGCGACGGGTTCGCGGGCGCCCTTTTTGCTTGGCACGGCGCTTGCTCCCTTCGGCGCATGACATCGGGCATGGCAATGGCGGGGCGTCAGATCGGTCTGGAAACTGTCCGGTTTCGGACAGTTGCGTCCGATTCCGAACAGGTTTCGCCTGGAGGCCCGAGCCGGAATCGAACCGGCGTGCACGGATTTGCAGTCCGCTGCGTAACCACTCCGCCATCGGGCCTCGGAGCGAGCGGGCGGAATGCGCAGGCAGCGGCGATGCTGTCAACACATCGCGGCAACACTTGTGTGAAAATCGCACATCCTGTCGCTTGGCGTTCGCGCTGCACCGCGATAGAGGAGCGGCGATCCTTGGCACCGCGACTTTTGGCGCGGCAACGTCAACAACTGTGTTGCACGACTAATACGGTTGTGCGAAAAGCGGAGTGATGATGACCCTTTCGGTCGATCCCACGCCCGTCGAGGGCATGCCTGCGCAGAGCGGGCGCTTCGATGCGATGCGCAATGCCATGGTGGCGAGCCAGCTGCGCACCAACGCGGTCAACGATCCGCGCGTGGTGGAGGCGATGCGCGACGTGGCGCGCGAGGATTATCTGCCCGAGGATCAGCGCGCGGTCGCCTATCGCGACACGCTGCTGCCGCTGAAGGGCGGGCGCCGGCACAATTCGCCGCTGGCGACCGGACGTCTGATCACCGAGGCGCGCGTGCAGCCCGAGGACAAGGTGCTGCTGATCGGCGCGGCCGGTGGCTATGCCGCGGCGGTGCTCGGCCGGCTGGCGGCATCGGTGACCGCGGTCGAGGAAGACGAATCGCTTGCCGGCCTCGCGACGGCGGCGCTTGCGGATCAATCCAATGTCAGCGTCGTCAAGGGCCCGCTCGCCGCGGGTTCGCCCGAGGGCGGCCCCTATGACGTGCTGATCATCGACGGCGCGGTCGCGCATGTGCCCGACGCGCTGGTCGCCCAGCTTCGCCCCGGCGCGCGCGTTGCCGCGGGGATCGACGATCGCGGCGTGACGCGGCTCGCCTCGGGCCGGCGCACCGACGGGGGCTTCGGCCTGATCGATTTCGCCGATATCGAATGCGCGACGCTTCCCGGCTTCGCGGCTCCCAAGACCTTCAAATTCTGAAAGCAGAAGAGGCCCATGCGACTTTCCCACCTGTTCATTGGCGCAAGCCTGGCGGCGCTTTCCGTGCCCTTGATGGCGCAGACGACCGCGACTTCGCCCGCCCCGGCGCAGGAAGCGCCCGCGCCGACGATGACGCTGCGCGACGCGATGGTCTCGGCCTATGCGACCAACCCCGATCTCGCCGCCGAGCGCGCCAATCTGCGCGCGACCGATGAAGGCGTGCCGATCGCGCGCTCGTCGGGCCTGCCGGGCGTGACCTCGACCGGGGGCATCAGCCAGGGCCTGTACGACACCGACCGGGGCCTCGGCCCCACGCGGCGCGGTTCGCTGGGAGTCGATCTGTCGGTGCCGGTCTATTCGGGCGGTTCGGTGCGCAATTCGGTGCGCGGCGCGGAAACCCGCGTCGAGGCAGGCCGGGCGGCGCTGCGCGCGGCCGAGGCCGAACTGTTCGTCCAGGTCGTCACCGTCTATGTCGACGTGATCCGCGACGAGGCGATCGTCCGGCTCAACCAGCAGAATGTCCGCGTGCTCGAGGTCAATCTGCAGGCGACGCGCGACCGGTTCGAGGTGGGCGACCTGACCCGCACCGACGTCGCCCAGTCCGAGGCGCGGCTCGCGCTCGCCCAGTCGCAGCTGCGTTCGGCCGAGGCGCGGCTGATCGGCAGCCGCGAGAATTTCATCCGCGTGGTCGGCATCGCGCCGGGCATCCTCGCGCCGCCGCCGCCGCTCCCCGGCCTGCCGGGATCGGTGCGCGAGGCCGAGGAGATCGCGCTCGCCAACAATCCGAACCTGCTCGCCGCGCAGAAGAACCGCGACGCCGCCGGATTCGACGTCAACGTGGCGCGCGCCGGGCGCCTGCCGCGCGTGAGCGTGGGCGTGGGCGGCGACTATTATAATTATCTCGGATCGGTCGGCAGCCAGGCCGCGGCGCTGGGCACCAACAGCGACGGTTTCGCGACCACGCTCGGCCTCCAGGTCTCGATCCCGCTCTTCCAGGGCGGCCGCCCGGCGGCGCAGGTGCGCCAGGCGCAGGCGCGGCGTTCAGCGGCGATGGAGAATGTGACCTTCTCCGAGCGCGCGGTGATCGCGCAGACACGGTCGCAATTCGCTTCCTATCAGTCCTCGCTCCGCGTGATCGAATCGTCGCGCGTCGCGGTGGAGGCCAACCGGCTGAGCCTCGAGGGCGTCCGCGCCGAGAACAGCGTCGGCACCCGCACCATCCTTGACATCCTCAACGCCGAGCAGGAATTCCTCAACTCGCAGGTCCAGTATGTGACCGCCGAGCGCGACGCCTATGTCGCGGGCTTCACCCTGCTCGCGGTGATGGGCCGCGCCGAGGCCGAGGACCTGGGTCTCGATGGCGGGCCGCTCTACAATCCGGTCGATAATTACAACCGGGTGCGCGGCAGCTGGAGCGACTGGAGCGACGGTCCCGGGGCCACGACGACGGGCACGCGGACCAACGAAACGCCCTATCAGACCCCCGAGGTCACCCCCGGCGTCGATCCATTGCTGAAACGCCCGGATTGACACCGGGGCAAATCCCTGATTGACCGCCGCAGCTATTAACCAGAAGGTGCTGGGAATGGGGGACATCAGTTCCGAGCCTTCGATGGAGGAAATCCTCTCGTCGATCAAACGCATCATCGCCGAGGAAGGCGATGCGGCGACGGGAACCCGTAGCCGCCGCCCGGCCAAGCCGGCGGCCGCGCCGGTGCGCGACGCGCTGAGCGATGCGATGGAGGCCGATGACGAGGTGCTCGAACTGAGCCAGCCAGTCGCCGAGGAGCGCGAAACCCCCGCGCCGATGGCAATCGGGGCGCCTGACGTTCCCGCCACGCCCGCACCCAGGGCCGCGCAGCGCGCGCCCGAGCCGATCCTGTCCGAACGCGCCGCCGAGGCGACCCGCGGGCCACTCGAGGCGCTGTCGCGGATGGTGGTGAAGCCCGACGTCGCCGGATCGGACACGCTGGAGGGACTCGTGCGCGAGCTGCTCAAGCCGATGCTGCGCGAATGGCTCGACGACAATCTCCCGCAGATCGTCGAGGCGATGGTCGCGCGCGAGATTTCGCGGATCACCGGGCGCTAAGTAGCCGCTTTCGATTTCCATGATGCTGTGCTCCGGCGAAGGCCGGAGCCTTGGAGTTGCCGCGTTCGTTGCCAGCGCTCTGGCCTTCGCCGGAACACGATTTGAGCTGAGTCGGGACATTGTAACGAACGTCACCATCTGCTCTAAACCGCGCCCATGAAGCGCATCCTGCTCGCGAGCATCGCTCTCGCCTCGACCGTCGCCGCCACCGCCATGGCGCGCCCCCTGACCATCAACGACGTTGTCGGCTTCTCGCGCGTCTCCTCGCCGGTCGTGTCGCCTGATGGGCGCTGGCTGGTGTGGCAACAGCGCGAGACCGATCTGGCCGCGAACAAGGGGCGCTACGATCTGTGGCGGCTCGATCTGGCGACCAAGGGCGCGCTGCCCGAGCCGCTGGTGGCGGAAGGGGACGTCAACGAGACCGGGCCGCAATTCGGGCCGGGCAATGTGGTGTTCTTCCAGTCGAACAAGGGCGGCGCGGACACGATCGTCTCGATCCCCGTCACCGGCGGCGCGCAGACGGTGGCGGCGAACCCCAAGGATGGGTTCAGCGGCTTCGAGCTTTCGCCCGACGGCAAGAGCGCTTTGGTCTGGGCCGATCGCCTCCCCGGCGCGCCGACGCTCGAGCTGCCGTCGATCAAGCGCAGCGAGAATGCCGGCAGCGGCCGCACCTATGACCAGCTCTTCATCCGCCACTGGGACACCTGGGCCGACGGCACACGCTCGCAGCTCTTCGTCGTGCCGCTGGGCAACAGCGCGAATGGCGGAACGCCGCTGGTCGGCAAGCTGGTCGGTGACACGCCGTCCAAGCCGTTCGGCGGCGGCGAGGAAGTGGCGTGGAGCGCCGACGGCAAGACCATTTTCTTCGCGCTGCGCGAGGCCGGGCGGATCGAGCCGCTGTCGACCAATCTCGACATCTTCTCCGTGCCCGCCGATGGCTCGGCCGAGCCGACCAATCTGACGGCGGACAATGACGGGACGGACAATCTGCCCGCGCCTTCGCCCGATGGCAAATGGCTTGCCTATTTCGCGATGAAGCGGCCGGGTTACGAAGCCGACCGGCAGGTGCTGATGTTGCGCAACCTCGCCACCGGCGAAACCCGCGCGCTGACCGAAAGCTGGGACCGCTCGGTCGGCTCGATCGACTGGGCGCCGGACAGCAAGATGATTTACGTCACCGCGCAAGACGTTCAGGAAAACCCGGTTTTTACCGTCGATCCGAAGGACGGAAAGGTGACGCGGCTGACACAGGAGGGCAATGTATCGGCGGTCGTGCCGATGAAGGGCGGCATGGTCTACGCGATGAACAGCCTGCTCTCGCCCGACGATTTCTATCTGCAAAAGGGCAAGACCACCACGCGGCTGACTAATGTCAACGCCGAGAAGATGGCCGGAATCGACCTGCCCAAGGTCGAGCGCTTCAGCTTCAGCGGGGCGAACAACGACACTGTCTGGGGTTATGCCGTGAAGCCAGCGACGCTCAAGGAGGGCGCGAAGGCCCCGATCGCGTTCATCGTTCATGGCGGGCCGCAGGGATCGAGCAACAATAGCTGGTCGTACCGCTGGAACCCCGCGGTGTTCGCGGGGGCGGGCTATGCGGTGGTCTCGATCGATTTCCACGGCTCCACCGGCTACGGCCAGGCCTTCACCGACGCGATCCGCAACAATTGGGGCGGCTGGCCGCTGGAAGACCTCCAGAAGGGCCTGCCCGCCGCGACCGCCAAATTCCCGTGGCTCGACGCCGACAATGCCTGCGCGCTCGGTGCCTCGTACGGCGGGTTCATGATGAACTGGATCGAGAGCCAATGGCCCGATCGCTTCAAGTGCATCGTTCAGCATGACGGCGTGTTCGACGCGCGCGGCATGGCCTACGAGACCGAAGAGCTGTGGTTCGACGAATGGGAGCATGGCGGGAAAGCCTATTATGAGGACCCCGCCGCCTTCGAGAAATGGAACCCCGCGCTGCACGTCGACAAATGGAAGACGCCGATGCTGGTGATCCATGGCGAGAAGGATTTCCGGATTCCGTACACGCAGGGCATCGGCGCCTTCACCGCGCTCCAGCGGCGGGGCGTGCCGTCGAAATTCCTGGTCTTCCCCGACGAGAATCACTGGGTGCTCAAGCCGAAGAACTCGATGCAATGGTATGGCGAGGTGCTCGGCTGGCTGGGGACCTATACGAAGAAGTAGGACTACCTCTATTCCGTCACCCTGAACTTGTTTCAGGGTCCAACTCTCCGCGGGCTACGGCTTCGCCTGTTGCACGTTGGATGCTGAAACAAGTTCAGCATGACGGAGGAGGGTGACGCGCGCGCATGTGCTGGCTAAGGGCAGCGCATGACGACCGAACTCCCCAAGACCTTCGACCCCGCCGAGATCGAATCCCGCTGGTATGCCCATTGGGAAGACAAGGGCCTGTTCGCGCCCGATCGGCCGGGGGCGGAGCCGTGGACGCTCGTCAATCCGCCGCCCAACGTCACCGGCAGCCTGCATATCGGCCATGCGCTCGACAACACGTTGCAGGACGTGCTCGTCCGCCACGCGCGCCTGCAGGGCAAGGATGCGCGATGGGTGGTGGGCATGGACCATGCCGGCATCGCGACGCAGATGGTGGTCGAGCGCCAGCTGAACGAGAAGCAGCAGAAGCGCACCGATTTCACCCGCGAGCAGTTCGTCGAGCTGGTGTGGAAATGGAAGGCCGACAGCGGCGGTTCGATCATGGGCCAGCTCAAGCGGCTCGGCTGCTCGATGGACTGGGCGAACGAGCGCTTCACCATGGACGAGGGCTTCAACAAGGCCGTCCTCAAGGTGTTTGTCGATCTCTACCGGCAGGGGCTGCTTTATCGCGACAAGCGGCTGGTGAACTGGGACCCGGGCCTTGGCACCGCGATCAGCGATCTCGAGGTCGAGACCACCGACGTCAAAGGCAGCTTCTGGCACCTGCGCTATCCGCTGGAGGATGGCAGCGGCTATATCAACGTCGCGACCACGCGGCCCGAGACGATGCTCGCCGATATGGCCGTGGCGGTGCATCCGTCGGATGCGCGTTACACGGCGTTGGTCGGCAAGAAGGTGCGGTTGCCGATCACCGGGCGGCTGATCCCGATCGTCACCGACGAGCATGCCGATCCCGAGCTGGGCAGCGGCGCGGTGAAGATCACGCCGGGGCATGATTTCAACGATTTCGAGGTGGGCAAGCGCGTCGGGTTCAAGGCCGCGGACATGCTCAACATGCTCGATGCCAAGGCGAACATCGCGCAGACGGCGGACGGGCTGATCCCGGACGATCTGATCGGCATGGAGCGGTTCGCGGCGCGCAAGGAAGTGGTGGCGCGGCTCAAGGCCGAGGGTTTCCTGGTGCCATGGACTGACAAGGACGGCAACGAACACGACGCCGAACCGCGCACCATCGCAACGCCCTTTGGCGACCGTTCGGGCGTGGTGATCGAGCCGTGGCTGACCGATCAATGGTATGTCGACGCGGCGACGCTGGCCAAGCCGGCGATCGAGGCGGTCCGCTCGGGCGCGACCAGGATCGTGCCGAAGAGCTGGGAGAAGACCTATTTCAACTGGATGGAGAACATCCAGCCCTGGTGCGTGAGCCGGCAGCTTTGGTGGGGGCATCGGATTCCGGCCTGGTTCGCCGAGGATGGCAGCATCTTCGTCGCCGAGACCGAAGCAGAGGCGCAGGCCGAGGCCGGCGAAGGGGTGAAGCTGGAGCAAGACTCCGACGTCCTCGACACCTGGTTCTCGTCCGCACTCTGGCCCTTCGCGACGATGGGCTGGCCCGATGCGGCTGACCCCACGCTCGGCGGTCGCTATCCCAACGATGTGCTGATCTCGGGCTTCGACATCCTGTTCTTCTGGGATGCGCGGATGATGATGCAGGGCATCCATTTCATGGGCGAGCAGGGCAAGCGCCCGCTGCCCGAGAGCGTGCCGTTCAAGACGCTCTATCTCCACGGCCTGGTTCGCGCGGCGGACGGGGCGAAGATGTCCAAGTCCAAGGGCAATACGGTCGATCCGCTGGGGCTGATCGACCAGTACGGCGCCGATGCGCTGCGCTTCTTCATGGCGGCGATGGAGAGCCAGGGCCGCGACATCAAGATGGATGAGCAGCGGATCGCCGGATACCGCAATTTCGCGACCAAGCTGTGGAACGCGGCGCGCTTCTGCCAGTCGAACGGGATCGGGGCGAGCGAGCGTCCGGCTGAGGTGAAGCTGGCGGTCAATCAATGGATCATCGCCGAGACCGTGGCGACCGTGCAGGCGCTCGATCTGGCGCTGGCGGATTTGCGCTTCGATGTGGCGGCGGACACCATCTATCAGTTCACCTGGAGCCGCTTCTGCGACTGGTATCTGGAACTGACCAAGCCGGTGCTCAACGAGGACGCGGTGCACTATCCGTGGATGGGCGACGAAACGCGCGCGGTCGCGGGCTGGGTGCTCGATCAGATCCTCGTGATGCTGCACCCGTTCATGCCCTTCATCACCGAAGAACTGTGGCAGGCGATGGGCCCGCGCGAGCGGAACCTGATCGTTTCGGATTGGCCGCGTGTCGACGCGATCTCCATCGATCCGGCGGCGGCGGCCGATATCGACTGGCTGATCGACCTGACCGGCAAGGTGCGCGGCGCCAAGAATGAACTCGGCATCGCGCCCGGGACGATGCTGACCGCCTATGTGCAGGGCGCGAATGACGACACGCAGCGAAGGGTAAACGCCTTCTACACGGCGCTGCGCAAGCTCGCGCGGCTGCAGGACGTCCACGCGCAGGCGGCTCCGGCCGGCGGGACGCTCCAGATCGTGGTGGATGAGGCGACTTTCGCGATTCCGTTGGGCGATGTGGTCGACCTCGAAGCCGAGAAATCGCGCCTCGCCAAAGCCATCGCCGCCGCCGAGAAGGAACGCGACGGCCTCGCCGGCCGCCTCAACAACCCGAGCTTCGTCGAGAAGGCCAAGCCCGAAGCGGTCGAGAAAGCGCGTGCGGATCATGCCGAGAAGGCGGCCGAGGCCGAACGCTTGTCGGCGGCGCTGGCGCGGTTGGGCTAGGTTTTGCAGTTCCCCGGCGAAGGCCGGGGCCCAGTCTCGGCGCGCAGCGCCGAAGTGCACGCTGCCGCGTGCGTTCGTTTGAAATAGGGCTAGGCCCCGGCCTTCGCCGGGGAACGCTTTGGTTGGGGTTGCGTGCGTTACGCACCCGTCCCATAGCCCCATCATGTCCCAATATCCCGCCCTCCGCCTCCGCCGTACCCGCGCCGCGCCGTGGAGCCGACGGATGTATGCCGAGACCGTGCTCACCTCCGCCGACCTGATCTGGCCGCTGTTCATCACCGATGGCGATACGGAGGAGCCGATCGCCACGCTCCCCGGCGTGTCGCGCTGGTCCATCAAGCAGATCGTGCAGAAGGCGAAGGAGGCCGAAGCGCTCGGCATCCCCTGCATCGCGCTCTTCCCGAACACCCCGGCGCATCTGCGCAGCGACGATGGACGCGAGGCGTTCAATCCCGACAATCTGATGTGCCGCGCGATCCGGGCGATCAAGGATGCGGCGCCGGATGTCGGCGTGCTCACCGATGTCGCGCTCGATCCCTATACCACCCACGGCCATGACGGGCTGGTCGACGGCGCAGGCTATGTGCTCAACGACGATACCGCCAATGTGCTGACCGATCAGGCGCTGGTCCAGGCGGAGGCGGGGGCGGACATCGTCGCGCCCAGCGACATGATGGACGGCCGCGTGGGGCTGATCCGCGCGGCGCTGGAGGCCAATGGCCATTCGAACGTCCAGATCATGGCCTATGCCGCGAAGTACGCCTCGGGCTTCTATGGCCCGTTCCGCGATGCGGTCGGCTCGCGCGGGCTGCTCAAGGGCGACAAGAAGACCTATCAGATGGACCCCGCCAATGCAGAGGAGGCGCTGCGCGAGGTCGCGCTCGATCTCGCCGAGGGGGCGGACAGCGTGATGGTCAAGCCGGGGCTCCCCTATCTCGACATCATCCTGCGGGTGAAGCGCGAGTTCCAGGTGCCGGTCTTCGCGTACCAGGTAAGCGGCGAGTATGCGATGATCGAGGCCGCGGCGGCCGCGGGTGCGGGCGAGCGCGACGCGTTGGTGCTCGAAACGCTGATGGCGTTCAAGCGCGCGGGCTGTTCGGGCGTGTTGACCTACCATGCGGCGCATGCGGCGCGGCTGCTGAACGGATGATCGAGACGCAGCGCCTGATCCTGCGGCCGCCCGAGCCGCGCGACCGGCTGGCGCTCCACGCGATCTTCGCCAATCCGGAAGTGATGGCCGATCTCGCGCCCGTCAAGGACGCCGTGGGCAGCGACGCGACGCTCGCCAAGCACGACGCCTATCGCCACGAAGGGCTGGGGTTCTGGGTGGTCGAGCGGCGCGAGGACGGTGCTGTAGTCGGTTTTTGCGGCCTGAAGCGCGGCGACGAGCATAACCCGATTGCCGGCGAGGTGGAGGCGGGCTGGATCATCGACCGGCCCTATTGGCGGCAGGGCTATGCCTATGAGGCGATGGCGGCAGCGCTCGCCTGGGCCTGGGCGAATCTCGATACGCCCCGCATCGTCGCGATCACCGCGGCGATCAACACGAAGAGCCAGAACCTCATGCAACGGCTGGGCATGATCCGGCTGGCCGACGGGGATTACGAGCATCCGCTGTTCCCGGAAGGGCACCGGCTGCGCTCCACCGTCACCTTCGCGATCGACCGCCCGTGATCGAGACCGAACGCCTGATCCTGCGCGGCTGGCGCGACAGCGACCTTCATCCCTTTCACCGCATGTCGAACGATCCCCAGGTGATGGCGACGCTGGGGCCGTTGATGTCGCGCGACGAATGCGCCGCAGGGATCGCGAGGCTGGAGGGCATTCGCGAGGCGCATGGCTATACCTTCTGGGCAGTCGAGCGGCGCGAGGATGCCGCGTTTCTCGGTTTTTGCGGGGTGAAGCCCGGCGCGACGGATACGCCGATCGAGGGCGAGACCGAGATCGGCTGGCGGCTGGCGTCGGCGCATTGGGGGCAGGGCTATGCCCGCGAGGCGGCGCAGGCCTCGCTCGATTGGGTGTGGGCCAATCTCGATGTTCCGCTGGTTTCGGCGATTACCACGCCGGGCAATGCGCGCAGCTGGGGCCTCATGGAGCGGCTGGGCATGGTTCGCGCGCCGGAGGATGATTTCGATCATCCCAATTTGCCGGCGGACAGTGCGTTGCTGCGGCATATAACCTACAGGATTGGACGGCCGCACAGTTAATCTCAGGGCAAGCCGGCATCGCTAGACCGGTAATGGGAGTGGGGAGACAGCGGATGACGGAAGCGGCGGAAGCCACGGGGGCGCCCCCGGCGATCACGCACAAATTGTTCGTTGTCGCGATCCTCGCCGGATCCTTCCTGCTTTTCCTCGTCCAGCCGATGGTCGCGCGGATGGCGCTGCCCAAGCTCGGCGGCGCGCCGGCCGTGTGGAACTCGGCGATGCTGGTCTATCAGGCGCTGCTCCTGGGCGGCTATGCTTATGCCCACTGGCTGGGCCGGGTGCCGGTGCGGCGGCAGGCGATGATCCATCTGGGGGTGCTCGCGGTCGCGGCGCTATGGCTACCCATCGGGTTGATCGGCATGAACCTGCCCGCGGACGCCGAGCCCGCGGTGTGGGTGCCGTGGCTGCTGGGGGCCTCGATCGGCCCGCTCTTCTTCGCCATCGCCGCGCAGGCGCCGCTGCTCCAGCGCTGGTACAGCGTGGCGACGCATGGCCGCGACCCTTACGCGCTCTATGCCGCCTCCAATATCGGCAGCTTTGGCGGGCTGCTTGCCTATCCGTTGCTGGTCGAGCCCAATATGGCGCTCGATCGCCAGAGCTGGCTGTGGACCGGCGGATACGCGCTGGTGTTCCTCGCGGTCGCAGGCTGCGCGCTGCTGCTGCCGAAGACGGCGGCGGACGCTCCCCATGTGCCGCACTCCAGCGCGCAGCCCAGCCGGAACCGCGTGCTCCATTGGATAGCGCTCGCCTTTGTGCCCTCGGGGCTGATGCTGGCGACCACGACCTTCCTGACGACCGATATCGTCGCGGTGCCGATGCTGTGGGTGCTGCCGCTGGGCCTCTATCTCCTGAGCTTCAGCGTCGCCTTTTCGGGGAACGCCACGCTCAAGCGCCTGCTCGCCAAATTTACGCCCGCCGTCCTGCTGCTGTTCGGCGCGACGCTGATCTCGGGCAATCATGAATATGCCTATCTCAACGCCTTTATCGGGCTGGCGCTGCTCTTCCTCGTCGCGGTTTCGCTCCACAATCACATGTACACGCTGCGGCCCGAGCCGGATCGGCTGACGGGCTTCTACCTCGCAATGTCGGTCGGCGGGGCACTGGGCGGAGTGTTTGCGGGACTGCTGGCGCCGATCCTGTTCGACTGGACCTATGAATATCCGCTGTTGATCCTCGCCGCGGGCGCGCTGGTGCCGCAGACCTTCCTCGTGCCGGTCATCGGCAGGATCTGGGAAGGCGACGATCCGCAATGGCTCCGGATCAAGGTGCTGACGCTGGGGTTGCTGGTTGCGCTGTTCGCGCTGATCGGGCTCGGCGACGATTTCTACCCCTATCTTGGCGCGAGACAGGCCGAGCTCGCCTTTGCCGCGGTGGCCGCGGTGGGGCTGCTCGCGATCGGCGAGCGTTGGGCGTTCGTCATCGCGCTGGCCGGCGGGATTTTCCTGTTCGGCGGCTATCGCGCGATCGAGATGTCGATGGAGGGTGCGCGCACGCGCAGTTATTTCGGCGTCTATACCGTCAGCGACGGATCGGACCGCCGCCTGTTGACCCATGGCACCACGCTCCATGGCGTCGAGCTCAAGGGCGATCAGGCGCGCCAGCCGACCACCTATTATGTCAACGGATCGGGCGTGGGGCAGGCGATGCTGGCGGCGCCCGAACTTTACGGCGATGGCGCGCGGATCGGCGTGGTCGGGCTGGGGGCGGGGACGCTGAGCTGCTACGCCCGGCCGGGGCAAAGCTGGAAAATCTTCGAGATCGATCCCGCGGTGGTGAGCATCGCGCGCGATTCGGGCAAGTTCGCTTTCCTCCGCCTCTGCCTTCCCGACGCGAACATCATCATCGGCGATGCCCGCCTGCGCCTCGCCGAGCAGCCCGCGAACAGCCTCGACCTGCTCGCGCTCGATGCCTTCTCATCCGATGCGGTGCCGATGCACCTGATGACCGCCGAGGCCTTCGACACCTATGCGCGGGTGCTCGCGCCGAACGGGCTGCTGCTCGTCCATATTTCGAACCGCTACATGGCGCTCGATCCGGTTGTCGCGGCGGCGGCGCAGCGCGGCGGCTGGCATGGCGCGACCATGCACTACAGCCCGATGCCGACGTTCGTCGCGAGCCCGACGCGCGGCAACAAGACCGCGGTGCGCGAGGAAGTGCCCGATTGGGAGAGCGCGTCGGACTGGATCGTGCTCTCGCGCGACAAGGCGATGTTCGACAGGCTGCTCGCGCGCGATTCGAACTGGCAGCCGCTCAGGCCCAAGCCGGGCTTTGCCGGGTGGACCGACAATTACGCGTCGATCGTGCCGGTGCTGCGCCCGGCGCGAATGCCCTGGTCCGACTGGTTCAGCCAGTAAGCGCGGCTTCGAGCGATTTGATCCGCTTCGCCTGATCGGCGGAAAGCGCGGTGGCGCGCGCGATCGCGACCTGGAGCGCGGGATAGGGCGGCAGGCCGTTCTTGCCGCGCTCGATCGCGAGCGCCTCGAGCGCATTCAGCGCATCGGTCGATTGGCCGCGGACCATGTCCAGCCGGCCAAGCGCGACCTGCGCGTCGATCCAGGGCTCGGACCCTTCGGGCAGCCCGCGCGCGACCGCGATCCGCGCCTCGGCATCCTGCGCGGCGGCGCTGAAGGCCTTTTGCGCGGCGTCTAGCGCGGCGGAGAGATCGGCGACTTGCTTGTCGAGTGCGGGATCCGCGGCGGCCACGGGCGCGGGGCGTTCTGGCTCGGCGGTGCTCTGCGATTCGATCGCGCGGGGCAGGAGCGAGGGATATTTCTCGTCCGACTGGATGCATCCGGCCAGCGGCAGGGCCAGCGCGAGCAGGGGAAGGGCGAAGCGGCGCATCGCGGCCTGCTCTATGCCGCGGCGGCAGGCGGCGCAACGGGCTTGCGAAGGCGCTGAAAAACGTGCGGGACGGGGTTGCGCTGGGACCGCGACGCGTCTAACAGCCCAACTCCCGCGCACCCGTAGCTCAGCTGGATAGAGCATCAGACTACGAATCTGAGGGTCGGACGTTCGAATCGTTCCGGGTGCGCCATTTTCCCAAATCGCCGGTTTCATGCCCTCCCCAACGCGGGGCGGGGAGGGTGGGTCCGTGCGTTGGCGCGCGGCGGAGGTTCAGCCGCGGTTGACGCCCGCGCGGCTTAGCTTCGCACTTTTCACGCGAATCGTGATCGAAAATTTCCCACATTTGGAAGATCGTTGCGTGGCGTCACACTCGGATCTCCACGCCGGCCGCGGCGCAATGTTCGGCGAGCAGGTCGCGATAGAGCGCATAGTCCGCGTCGCAGAAGAAGGTCTGGGCGCGGCCATTGCCACGCTGCGTCACGTGGTGCGGGATTCCGGGAAAGACGGCGCGGGCGAGGCGGGCCATTGCCGGATGCTATGGCCCGAGCTTGTGGGTGTCAAATAGGTGCACTGTCACCGCAATCGCCATCGTTGGATGCTATGGCCCGCGCTTGTGGGTGTCAAATAGGTGCACTGTCACCGCAATCGTATTTAGTAAACTGGCACCGTAATCCCCGTAATCCCGGCACCGTAATCCCACCGTAATCCCTTAGCGCACCATCAGCGCATTCCAACTTTCCATATCGCGACGAATATTATTAATGATGTTACAAGACAGGCGGGGACCAAGATTGGAACATTTAATATAGATGCTGAAACGAAGATATAAATCGCAAATGCATGATAAGGAATCCAGACTACTTCCATCCCTATTTTCCAAATCCCGTCTCTATGTTTTGTGTAAATCCTTAATACTACTTCTAACGCTATCATTGAAAAGAAAACGTACCACAGAAATAATATGTGAGAATTAATCGATATAAATATTCCAAGCACTGAAAATGGTGCAACAAATAATAATACATATAGAAAGTTCTTCATCTGCATCGTTTGTCCTTCGAGGCCTGGTAGGCTGCTACTCCGCCGGAGACAGCCACATACCCAATCGCAAATCCCCTTAGAGCGAAGCCGACGGTACGAACGGCAGAGCGCCCAACGCCGACTTGTGCCAGTTTCATGGTTTGACCGTTTATGTTGACAGTCCCTCCCGCCGGTGCCCCAGAACCCAGCGAAGCATCGATAACTCCGCCTGCGAAGCCTGAAACCATTGCTGCGATTCCTTCTCCTGTGCTTAAAGGGTCGATCAGGTTATTTACAAAGTTTTCTGCGAATGCTGCGGCGCATGGAAGCAGACCCGACTCGTCTTCGTCCGGCTTTGCCGGATCCTCCGACCCACCTGACCCACCATTATTCTCCCCGCCCGGCCCATTTGGAAACCCGCTATAGCCGTCTCGGAGGTTGACCATGCCCCCGAAGTTGCCGCTATTGTTTCGATTACGGTGACAGTGCACTAATTTTTCGCTTTCGGCCGGGTGGCGCCGCCTTGAGCTTCCGGCCGCTTGTGTCCTCGAGTCCCTCGATGAAGCGGGCGTCGCCAAGCGGCCGCCCGATGCTCTCGGCGCTGCGTAGCAGCATCGTGCGCTCCTCATCCTCGGCCGCCGCGAGCAGGGCGGCGAAATCGGGATAGCGCGACCGGACCGGCTCCCGAACGGTGACACCATCCTCCTCGATCTCGCCAAGATGCAGGCGGGCGCTGGACCAGGGCCAGTCCGCCGCCCGATCGACCAGCCTCGCCCGCACCGGATTGAGCGCGACGTAGCGCAGCGCCGCGCCAAGATGCGCTTCGTCCATCGCGACGCACCCGAAGCGGCCCTGCCAGAAATGGCCCGTGCGCTTGAGGCGGGCGTGGACATGCCCCGCGTAGCGACGATGGACCGGCGCCAGCGCTCGCCGGATCCCGTCGGTGTCGGCCGGTGTAAGGATGAGGTGCACATGGTTCGGCATGAGCACCCAGGCCCAGACTTCCACGCCCGCCGCGGCGCAGTGTTCGGCGAGCAGGTCGCGGTAGAGCGCATAGTCCGCGTCGCAGAAGAAGGTCTGGGCGCGGCCATTGCCACGTTGCGTCACGTGGTGCGGGATTCCGGGAAAGACGGCGCGGGCGAGGCGGGCCATTGCCGGATGCTATGGCCCG
>CBINJP010000001.1:0-326886 GCA_966251045.1 uncultured Sphingomonas sp. | reverse complement strand
ACTTGGTCATGTCGATGTCGTAGCGCGTGGTGCGGCGGCTGCCGTCGGCGCGCGGCTCGGCCTCGATCGTGATCGCCAGCGCGGGGCACACCGCCTCGCACAGCTTGCACGCGATGCAGCGCTCTTCGCCGTTCGGGTAACGGCGCAATGCATGCTCGCCGCGGAAACGGGGCGAGATCGGGTTCTTCTCGTAGGGATAGTTGATCGTCGCCTTGGGCTTGAAGAAATAGCTCAAGGTCAGCGCATGCGCCTTGATGAACTCCCACAAAGTGAAGGAACGGATGGTCTGGGCGATGCTCATGCGGAAAGTCCCACGCGGGCCCACATCAGGTACCCGGAAATGAGGAACACGAAGATCAGGCTGAGCGGCAGGAAGATCTTCCAGCCCAGCCGCATCAGCTGGTCGTAGCGGTAGCGCGGCACGGTGGCCTTCACCCAGCTGAACGCGAAGAAGAAGAAGCCGATCTTGGCGAACAGCCAGAGGATGCCAGGGACGTAATAGAGCGGCGCCCAGTCGATCGGGGGCAGATAGCCGCCCCAGAAGAGCACCGCGTTGAGCGTGCACATCAGCAGGACGTTGGCGTACTCGCCGAGCCAGAAGAGCGCGAAGCTCATCGACGAATATTCGGTCTGATAGCCCGCGACGAGCTCGGACTCGGCCTCGGTCAGGTCGAAGGGGGGACGCGCGGTTTCGGCGAGCGAGGAGATGAAGAAGACCACCGCCATCGGCAGCAGCAGCGGGTTGAGGCCGTAAGCGTTCACCCAGCCGAAGATATGGCCTTTCTGATCCTCGACGATGGTCGTCAGGTTGAAGCTGCCCGCGAACATCACGACCGAGATCAGCACGAAGCCGATCGCGACTTCATAAGACACCATCTGAGCAGCGGCGCGCAGCGCGCTGTAAAACGGGTATTTCGAATTGGACGACCAGCCCGCGATGATCACGCCGTAAACGCCCAGCGACGAGGCCGCGAGGACATAGAGGATGCCGACATTGATGTTGGCGAGCACCACGCCCGCCTGGAACGGGATCACCGCCCACACGATCAGCGCGACCGTGAAGGTGATGATCGGCGCCATCAGGAACAGGCCCTTGTTCGCGCTGGACGGGATAATGGTTTCCTGCAGGAAGACCTTGAGCCCGTCGGCGAAGCTCTGAAGTAAGCCGAACGGCCCGACCACGTTGGGGCCCCGGCGCAGCGCCATCGCCGCCCAGATCTTGCGGTCGGCATAGATGACCATCGCCACCGCGAGCATCAGCGGCAGCGCGATGACGAGGATGCCGATAATCGTGGCGATGAACCACGACCATTCGAAGGGCAGGCCGAAGGACTGGAAGAAGGCGGTCATTCCGCGGCCTCCGCAAAATCTTCGCCATGGATCAGTTCGGCCGAGCAGCGCTGCATCGTCGGGCTGGCGCGGCAGATGGCGTTGGTGAGGTAGAAATCCTTGACCGGATAGGCGATCTCGCCGCTCGCCTTGGCGCTGAGTTTGGGCGGGGCCCAGTCGTAGCGGACCAGCCCTTCGGCGCCCAGCGCGGGCACATCGCTGGCCATCGCCGCGCGGAGCTCGTCGAGGCTGTCGAACGGCAGCGTGTGGCCGAGCTTGTCCGAGAGCGCGCGCAGGATCGTCCAGTCCTCACGCGCGTCGCCGGGCGCGAACACCGCGCGCTCGCTGCGCTGGACGCGGCCTTCGAGGTTCACATAGGTGCCCGGCTTCTCGGCATAGGAGGCGCCGGGGAGCACGACATCGGCATGATGCGCGCCGGCATCGCCGTGATGGCCGATATAGACTTTGAAGCTGCCCTCGAAGCGCGGGAAATCGACTTCGTCGGCGCCGAGGAAGAAGGTGAGCTTGGGCTGGGCCGCGAGCACATCCGCCATGCCGCCCTTCTGCGCAAAGCCGAGCATCAGCGCGCCCATCCGCGCGGCGGCGGTATGGATCACACCGAAGCCGTTCCAGGCGCTTCCGTCTTCCAGGGTGCGGACGAGGTTCATCGGCTTGGCGAGCGCAAGCGCCGCGCCATGCCCCTTGGTCAGCGCGCCGGGGCCGACGATCACCAGCGGCTTCGCAGCGCCATCGAACGCCTGCACCACCTGCTCGGGCAGCTTGGCGAGCAGGCCCAGATCGTTGCCCAGCCATTCGACCTTGTAGGTCAGGTCGAGCTCGGGCCCGATCGCGAAGACCTTGGCGCCCTTCTTCACCGCCTTGCGGACGCGGGTGTTGATCAGCGAGGCCTCCCAGCGGAGGTTCGAGCCGATCAGCAGAATCGCGTCGGCATCCTCCACCCCCGCGATGGTCGGGTTGAAGGCGACCGCGCCGAGATTGGTCACGTCATAGGCGAGACCGGTCTGGCGGCTCTCCAGTAGCTCCGAGCCGAGCGACTTGAGCAGCGCCCTGGCCGCGTACATCGTCTCGCAATCGACCAGGTCGCCCGCGATCGCCGCGACGCTCGATCCCGCGTCCCTGGCCGCCCTGGCGATCGCCGCGAAGGCATCGTCCCAGCTCGCCTCGTAGAGACGCCCGTCCTTGCGCACGAAGGGCTTGTCGAGGCGGCGGCGCGAAAGGCCGTCGACATGGTGGCGCGTCTTGTCGTGCGCCCATTCCTCGTTGACGTCCTCGTTGATGCGCGGCAGCGCGCGCAGCACGGCGCGGCCGCGGCTGTCGAGACGGATATTGGTGCCGACCGCGTCCATCACGTCGATCGCCAGCGTCTTCTTGAGCTCCCATGGCCGCGCCTCGAAGGCATAGGGCTTCGAGGTCAGCGCGCCGACCGGGCAGAGATCGACGACATTGCCCGAAAGCTCCGACGTCACAGCCTTTTCGAGGTAGGACGTGATCTGCATGTCCTCACCGCGATAGATGGCGCCGATCTCCTCGACCCCCGCGACTTCCTCGGCGAAGCGCACGCAGCGCGTGCACTGGATGCAGCGAGTCATCACCGTCTTGACGATCGGGCCCATATATTTCTCGGTCACCGCGCGCTTGTTCTCGGTGTAACGGCTGTGCCCGCGCCCATAGGCGATCGACTGATCCTGCAGGTCGCATTCGCCGCCCTGATCGCAGATCGGGCAATCGAGCGGATGATTGATGAGGAGGAATTCCATCACGCCCTCGCGCGCGGTCTTCACCATCGCGCTGTCGGTGCGGACTTCCTGTCCCTCAGCGGCGGGCAGCGCGCAGCTGGCCTGCGGCTTGGGCGGCCCGGGCTTCACCTCGACCAAGCACATGCGGCAATTGCCGGCGATCGAGAGGCGTTCATGATAGCAGAAGCGCGGAATCTCCTTGCCCGCGGCCTCGCACGCCTGGAGCACGGTAGCGCCGGCGGGGACCTCGACTTCGATTCCGTCTACTTTGAGCTTGGGCATCAGCTATTTCCTGCGCGCGTCTGCGCAATTCGATAAGTGGCCAACGCGAGCAGCGCGCGCAGCCCCTGACGGTTGAAACGCACCTGCATCCCGTTCCGGATACATGCCGGGAGCATGGGCGCGATGGCATCGAGCGCGGTCTTTTCCTCGACGCTCGTGGGTTCGGTGGCGAGCAAGGCAACCACGGAATCGGGCGCCTTGCGGACGACGCACAGGCTGGTGAATTCGATATCGTCGCGCGCCTCGATCACCGGCGCGCTCGCGATGCGGGCGCTCAGGCCACCCGCGCCCTCGCGCTTCAGCAAGGTCTCGGCCATGCCACCGGCCATCAGCACGCGGCTGAAGCCGAGGCGGCCGTTGACGCAGCTGCTCTGGCTCGTCGCCAGCTTCCGCATCGCCGCGCCATATTCGGGCGTGCGATAGTCGAGCGCCAGCACACTGGCCGCGCGCGTCGGAAAACGCAGGGCCACGCAACGCGAGAATTTATGCAGCGTCCGCACCGCGACCGGCGTGGCCGGCGCTTCGAGCTCGGAACGCCGATCATCGCGCCCCTGCGCGGCCGCCGGGGCGGCCAGCACCAGGCCGGCCAGCAAGGGCGTCAGCAGGATCGAGATGTGGACTTTGAGCCGGTGCATATCAGTTTCCTGCCGCCTTTTCGCGGACGACGCCGGTGAGGAACAGCGCCTCGACGATGCGGAAGCGGATCAGCGTGTCGGGGTAGTTCAGGCGCGCGCCTGAGGGCATGCACTTCAGGAAATTGGTGACGACGCTTTGCATCATGGCATCCTGCGCCCGCGAACCGGGGCGCGTCTCGGCGAGCGCACGCGCCTCGGCCTCGTTCGCCTTGACGTAGCAACGCGCCGCGCCGGCGAGGTCCATCACATCGTTGCGCTCGGGCGCGGTGCGGAGCATCGCGGGCGGGAGCGGGATGCGGGCGTAATAGAGGCCGTCGCCGATCGAACCGCGCATCATCTGGTACGGCGCGCTGAACCCTTCGATGCCCCTGCCGAGGCAGTTCTGGTTGGGATTGCCGAACAGCTCGCGATAGACCGCCGCTTCTTCCTTGGTCCCCGGATCGGTGGCGATCAGGCGCAACGCCTTCTCGGTATTCCGCGTCGCATAGCAGCGGCCGAAATTCACGACCTCCAGCCAGGATTCCTCGCTGGTCATGTACGACATGGTCGAGCTGCCCGAGCGGCCGCCGCCAAGCTGCGCGGCAGCGGGCGTCGCCAGCGCAAGGCCGGCGAGCGCTGCCATCAGCAGAGTCAAGGCGCGGACAAGCCGCATCAATTGGCCGTCCCCGCACGAACCGCGAGCAGGCCCTCGGCGATCAGGCCGCGCATCTTCTCGCGATCGAACCCGACCTGCACGCCCGCGGGCACGCAGCCGCCGATCACCGGGCTGAGGCGCTTGATCGCGTCCTTCTGCGCGGGCGTGCCCAGCTCCGAGCGGACCAGCATGTCCGCGCCCACCGGATCGCGGGTCGCGACGCAGCGAGTGATGTCCCAATTGGCGAGCGCGGCATTGCCGCTGCCGGTGAAGGGCGCGGGCGCCGCGCCGGCGGCGGGCTCGGCGGGTGCCGCCGCATAGGTCGCGAGATAGACGCGTTCGGCGATCGCGCCGCGCAGCGCCTCCTCCTTGGGCTTGCCCGTGCAGCCCGAGGTTGCCGCCAGCTTCTTCACCAGCGCGCCTTCGTCGACACTGGCGGGAACGGAAGCGAGCAAGGCGCGCGCGTCGGCCGGATTGGCGGCCAGCACGCAGCCCGCGAATTCGAGCGTGTTGCGATATGCCGAAGTCGACAGATCTTGCGCGGCGGCAGGCTGAGCGAGCGCAATCAGCGGCAGGGCGGTCAGGATCGCGATGCGCATCATCATGGCTTCACTCTCGCTTGGGTCAGGCGGTAGAGCGGCTCGACGACCGCGGCACGGACAACCGAAATCTTCAACGTCACTTCCATCCCTTCGGGGATGCATTGCTGAAGTGCTGGCATGAGCGGCCCGAGCGCAGCCTGCTCCTCGGGCGACCCGACTCGCGAGAGCACGAAATTCCGCGTTTCGACGGGCATCGCCCGGGCGACGCATTCGCCGATCGCCATCGAATTGCGATACTGGTCGGCAACACTGGCCGGCGCCGTTTCCGCGACCGGAAAGACGATCGCGGGAGCATCTTCGAAGCTCGCGATCGGTGGGGCTTTCTTGAAATCCCGCTCGTACAAGGCGTTATAGATCATTCCCCGCGCCAGGATCGGCGGGAAGCGCACCTCGTTGACCATCTGCTTGATACAGGAAGATGCCAGTATCCCCTTCTCGAACAGGTCGAAGGAAGCCCTGTCGCCAAAGGGTTCATCGATGACACGCCGCCAGTAGCCGCCCGACGCGTTGACGAGGCATCGCCCCATCAGCGCAGCCTCTTCGCGCGGCGACTTGAGCGGCCGCTGGTCGATCTGCGCCATGGCGGGGGCCGCGCCGAAAACGGCGAGGATCAGTAGCGAAAGGCGCAGCGTCAGCTTCACTCGGCAGCCTCCTGCATCGGCGCGTCGCCGCCCCCAAAACCGGCGCCCCGCTCGTTGATCCGGCGTTCCAGCTCGGGCCGGAAATGCCTGATCAGGCCCTGGATCGGCCATGCCGCCGCGTCGCCGAGCGCGCAGATGGTGTGGCCCTCGACCTGCTTGGTGACCTGATAGAGCGTGTCGATCTCGCTGATATCGGCGTCGCCGGTGCGCAGCCGCTCCATCACGCGCCACATCCAGCCGGTGCCTTCGCGGCACGGGGTGCATTGGCCGCAGCTCTCATGCTTGTAGAAATAGCTGATCCGGCTGATCGCCTGGACGACGTCGGTCGACTTGTCCATGACGATGACCGCGGCGGTACCGAGGCCGGAGCCGACCGCCTTGAGGCCGTCGAAATCCATCGCGCAGTCCATGATCTGCTCGGCCGGCACCAGCGGCACCGACGAACCGCCCGGGATCACCGCGAGCAGATTGTCCCAGCCGCCACGGATGCCGCCGCAATGCTTCTCGATCAGCTCGCGGAACGGGATGCTCATCGCTTCCTCGACCACGCAGGGCTTTTCAACATGGCCGCTGATCTGGAACAGCTTGGTGCCCTTGTTCCCTTCGTTGCCGAAGCTGGCGAACCATTCGGGCGAGCGGCGCAGGATCGTCGGGACCACCGCGATCGATTCGACATTGTTGACCGTGGTCGGGCAGCCATAGAGGCCGGCGCCCGCCGGGAACGGCGGCTTGAGCCGCGGCTGGCCCTTCTTGCCCTCGAGGCTTTCGAGCATCGCGGTTTCTTCGCCGCAGATATAGGCACCCGCGCCGCGATGGACGAACACGTCGAAATCATAGCCCGACTTGCACGCATTCTTGCCAATCAGGCCGGCGTCATACGCCTCCTGCACGGCGGCGAAGAGCGTCTCGGCCTCGCGGATATATTCGCCGCGAATGTAGATATAGGCCGCCCGCGCACGCATCGCGAAGCCGGCGATCAGCGCGCCTTCGATCAGCTTGTGCGGATCGTGGCGGATGATCTCGCGGTCCTTGCACGATCCCGGCTCGGATTCGTCGGCGTTGATGACGAGGAAGTTCGGCCGGTCGGGCTTGGGCTCCTTGGGCATGAAACTCCACTTCATGCCGGTGGGGAACCCCGCCCCGCCCCGCCCGCGCAGCCCTGACGCCTTGATCAGATCGATGATCGGATCCTGGCCGAGCTGCATCAGCGCCTTGGTCTTGTCCCAGTCGCCACGCTTCATCGCGGCCTTCAGCCCCCAGGGCTGATAGCCGTAGACGTTCGTAAAGATACGGTCCTTGTCGGCGAGGCTCACGCCTGTTTCCCTTTCGACCGATTGAAAATGCCGAAGCCTCCGAACAGAAAGCCCAGCACGAACCAGACGACCCAAGGCTCACCCTGGACGAACTTGAAGAGCGCCAGCGCCAGAAAAATGACGCCGATAACCGGCACGCCCGTCTTGACCGCCCCGTTCATCGGCGCCCGCCCATCGCGCGCTGGAGCACGAAATAGATGAACACGCCGAACGCCACGAGGATCAGCAGCGGCAAGAGACCGAAGGCGATCCGCAGCAGCCAGCCCAGAACGACGAGCCCGCCAATGACGGCGAGGACGATGATCACGATGCCGTAATTGCTGTTATTCATGCCCATTCTCCCCGGTAATCATGGTTTTCGGAGGTCATCTGCTTGAGCGTGGTCGGGCCGCCCAGCGGCTCGACGGTGTGGCGGCCGGGCTCCTGCGTGCCGGTCTTGGGACTCTCGCCCTTCGCCAGCGCGTCGAGGATCGCGGCGGTGCGATCGTAGGTGAGGTCTTCGTAATTATCGTCGTTGATCTGCACCATCGGCGCCGACGAGCAATTGCCCATGCACTCGACCTCGGTGAGGGTGAACAGCCCGTCCTCGGTGGTGTGGCCCTTCTTCATGCCGCGCGCCTTGCACGCCGCGAAGACATCGTCCGACCCGCGCAGCCAGCACGGCGTCGTCCCGCACACCTGCACATGGTAGCGGCCAACCGGATGCAGGTTGAACATGGTGTAGAAGCTCGCGACCTCGAGCACGCGGATCACCGGCAGTTGCAGCGATTTCGCGACGAACTCGATCACCGGGATCGGCAGCCAGCCCTGGGTATTCGTCTCCGCCCCCACCTGGCGCTGGGCGAGGTCGAGGAAGGGGATCGTGCACGACTGCTGGCGCCCCGCGGGATAGCGCGCAAGGATCTCGTTCGCCTGCGCGGCATTCTCCGCGGTCCAGGCGAACCCGCCCCAGCGCGCGCGAAGCTCCGGCGTGTCTTCGAGAGGGGGTTTTTCAGCCATTACCAGTGTCCACGAAATAGCACGCGTACGAGGTTCACCTGCATGATCGCGACCACGCCAAGGAAGGCCCCGAATGCGATCGCCGCCCACAACGGAAACCCCGTCGAGTCGGACACGAAAAATACGTAGGTGCCGAAGACCAGAATTGCCGGGACGCCCACGACCAGGAAGAGCGTCCTGCTCCATCGCGGCTGCGCGCGCCAACTGGCGAAAGGGGAGAAATAGTCCCGAAACGTGACTTGCCGGGCGTCGTTCACCGGTCGCACTCCCCGAACACGATATCGAGCGCGCCGAGGATCGCGGTGGTGTCCGCCAGCATATGCCCCTTGGACATATAGCCCATCGCCTGGAGATGGCTGAACGCGGTCGGGCGGATCTTGCAGCGGTAGGGCTTGTTGGTGCCGTCGCTGACCAGATAGACGCCGAATTCGCCCTTGGGGCTCTCGGTCGCGACATAGACCTCGCCCGCGGGGACGTGGAAGCCCTCGGTATAGAGCTTGAAGTGGTGGATCAGCGCTTCCATCGACTGCTTCATCTCGCCGCGCTTGGGCGGATAGATCTTTCGGTCGGTGGTCGCGATCGGCCCCTCGGGCATCTGCGCGAGGCACTGCTTCATGATCCGGGCGGACTGATAGACTTCCTCGACGCGCACCATGAACCGGTCATAGCAGTCGCCGCGGGTGCCGACGGGCACGTCGAACTCCATCTTGTCGTACACTTCATAGGGCTGCGACTTGCGCAGGTCCCACGGGATGCCCGCGCCGCGGATCATCGGGCCGGAGAAACCCCAGGCGATCGCGTCGTCGCGGCTGACGATGGCGATATCGACGTTGCGCTGCTTGAAGATGCGGTTTTCGGCGACCAGGCTGATCGCATCGCCGAACAATTTGGGCAGCCGCGTGTCGAGCCAGTCGCCGATATCGGCGAGCAGCTTGAGCGGTGCATCCTGATGGACGCCGCCGACGCGGAAATAGTTGGAGTGCATCCGCGCGCCCGAGACGCGCTCGAAGAAGTTGAGGCAATCCTCGCGCAGCTCGAACATCCACAGGTTCGGCGTCATCGCGCCCACATCCATGACGTGCGACCCGAGGTTGAGCATATGGTTCGAAATGCGCGTCAGCTCGGCGAAGAAGACGCGCAGATATTGGGCGCGGATCGGGATTTCGAGGTTGAGCAATTTCTCGACCGCGAGGACGAAGCTATGCTCCATGCACAGCGGCGAGCAGTAATCGAGCCGGTCGAAATAGGGCAAAGCCTGCTGATAGGTCTTGTACTCGATCAGCTTCTCGGTGCCGCGGTGGAGCAGGCCCACATGGGGATCGAGCCGCTCAACGATCTCGCCGTCCAGCTCCATAACGAGGCGCAGCACACCGTGCGCGGCCGGATGCTGCGGGCCGAAATTGATCGTGTAGTTCTGGATCTCGGTGTCGCCTTCGATGGCGGGATCCCTGGCGATGGTCGCCATTATGCCTCACCCTTCTTCGCGCGCGGCTTGCGCGGCTTCTTCACCACGTCGGGATCGGCGGGCTTGGGACCCGCGTCGGGACCGGGCTTGCCGGCGCCGGTCTGGGCGGTGGACTCGCTGGTCTTGGGCGTCGCGACCGGGGGCGAAGGCGGTGCGGGCGGCGGTGCGGGCGGCACATACTTCTCGTCGCCGGGGAGGATATACTCCGCCCCTTCCCACGGGCTCATGAAGTCGAAGTTGCGGAAGTCCTGCGCCAGCTCGACCGGCGAATAGACGACGCGCTTGGCCTCTTCGGAGTAGCGCAGCTCGACATAGCCGGTCAGCGGAAAATCCTTGCGCTGCGGATGCCCCTGGAAACCGTAATCGGTCAGGATGCGGCGAAGGTCAGTATTCCCTTCGAACAGCACGCCGTACATGTCGTAGACTTCGCGCTCGAGCCAGCCCGCGACCGGCCAGATGCCGGTGACCGAGGGGACGGGCTTCACCTCGTCGGTGGTTACGCGGACCTTGATCCGGTGATTGCGCGTCAGGCTCAGCAGGCAATAGACGACGTCGAACCGCTCGGCTCGCTCGAGATAGTCGACGCCGGCGATCTCCATCAGCTGCTGATATTCCAGCCCCTTGGTGTCGCGCAGCGCGATCATCGCGGCGACCAGGTTCGGACGGTCGATCGTCAGATTGACCTCGCCCACGGCCTCATGCCCCTCGACCAGCCAGTCGCCGAGCGCGGCCTTCGCCGCATCGAGCACGCCTTCGTTCGAGGCAAAACGGGGTGCGGAATGGACTGCGCTCACCGCTCGATCGTCCCCGAACGGCGGATCTTCCGCTGGAGCTGCATGATTCCATAGAGCAGGGCTTCGGCGGTCGGCGGGCAGCCAGGGACATAGATGTCCACCGGCACGATCCGGTCGCAGCCGCGCACGACGCTGTAGCTGTAATGGTAATAGCCGCCGCCATTGGCGCACGAGCCCATCGAGATGACGTATTTGGGCTCGGACATCTGGTCGTACACACGGCGGAGCGCCGGGGCCATCTTGTTGCAGAGCGTGCCCGCGACGATCATCACGTCGCTCTGGCGCGGGGAAGCGCGCGGCGCGGCGCCGAAGCGCTCCATGTCATAGCGCGGCATGTTGACGTGGATCATCTCGACCGCGCAGCAGGCCAGACCGAAGGTCATCCACCACAGGCTGCCGGTGCGCGCCCACTGAAACAGTTCCTCGGTCGAGGTGACGAGGAAGCCCTTGTCGCCCAGTTCGGCATTGATGTCGTTGAGGAACGCGACGTTGGGAAGCGTACCCGGCGGCGGGGGGACCAAATCTACTCCCACTCCAACGCTCCCTTCTTCCACGCATAGACAAGGCCGAGCGCGAGCTCGACGATGAAGATCATCATCGAGATCCAGGCTGCCCAGCCGGCATTGAACCCGAGTTCGAACACCGTGACCGCCCAGGGATAGAGAAAGGCGGCTTCCAGATCGAAGACGATGAAGAGGATCGCGACCAGATAGAAGCGCACGTCGAACTGGCTGCGAGAATCCTCGAAGGCCGGGAAGCCGCACTCATATTCGGTGAGCTTTTCCGGATAGGGCTTGTGCGCGCCGGTGAAGCGCGCCGCGATCATCGGCAGCACCACGAACGCCGTCGAGAGCAGCAGCGCGACGCCGAGGAACAACAGAATCGGCAGATATTGTGACAGGTCGACCAAAGGCTCTTCTCGCGAGTGCGGAATCTGACCCGCGCTTTAGGACTGGGAGCCTTGTGACGCAACGCCCCGAGGACTGAGAATGACTCGCAATTAGATCGGGTTGCGCAAGGCTCAGCGGGTGCTTTCGACGCAGCGTTTCAGCGCCGCCCGCGCCGCCGCGAAACCGGTGACCTGCATGTCGACCTGCGTCTTGCCGTCGCGCGTCACTTTCAGCCGGAACGCGTCGGAGAATGTATCGACCGTGCTCGCGGTGGGAAAGGCGAGCCAATAGACCGAATCCGCGCGGGTGCCGACCAGCGCGTGCGCTCCCGCGAAGGCGCCGGTGTCAGCGATCTCGAGCGTCGCGCCGGGGCCATCGGGAACGTCGATCCCCATCTTCGAGATCATGATCCCGCCCTGGTTCTCGCCGCCCGTGGCGGGCGAAACGATCATCAGCAGTCCGGTCTGGTTCATCAGCCCGATCCCGCAATCGCCACCCTCGCCCGTCACCTCCCACGCGCCAGCCTTTTCCGAGACCCGGGTCTGCGCCTGCGCGACGGTGGGGATGCCGGCCAGCGCCAGCGCGAAAAGCCAGGTCAACTTCATGATGCGCTCCCTTCAGCCCCGCACGATAGCGCCCCTTCCCGCCCCGGCAAGCCCGGCATCGCCCGTTGCGAACGGCCCCCGATCGGCTATGGTCCGCCTGTCTCCATCGGAGGAATGCCAGTGCCCGCGTTACGCCTTTTGTGCGCCCTGGCGCTCGCCATCGCCGGCCTCGGCATCGCCGGATCCGCGTCCGCCCAGGACATCGTCACCGCCGATCCGATGACGGTCGCGTCGGTCGTCCGCGAGCAGGGCTTCGACGCCGAAATCTCCAAGGACAAGGACGGCGACCCGATGATCCGGGTGGAGGCCCGTGGCTATCGGTACGTCATCCTCTTCTATGGCTGCACCAACGGCAAGGATTGCACGTCGCTCGGTCTCTATTCCTTCGTCTCGGGCGAGGGTGTCGATATCGACAAGGTCAACAAGTGGAACCACGATAACCGCTTCGGCCGGGCCTATATCGACGACGACAAGGACGGC
The DNA here is from genome assembly GCA_966251045.1 of uncultured Sphingomonas sp. Lineage (GTDB taxonomy): Bacteria > Pseudomonadota > Alphaproteobacteria > Sphingomonadales > Sphingomonadaceae > Sphingomonas. The sequence goes on along the minus strand of CBINJP010000001.1, from coordinate 314,460 downwards.
GTGGTCGAGATGGATATCAATCTGGAGCAGGGCGGCATGTCGCAAGCGCTGTTCGCGGACCATATCGACAAATGGATGTACGTGCTCGCCCAGTTCAACAAGGCCATGGTCGACTGAGCGCGGCCCAAACGGCGCATTCTAGACGATGAGGTCGGTCAGCCCGGTCAGCAGGATCGGAGTCGGCCTTGGCGGCTGGCCGTCCTTGAGGACCCCGCCGGGGCCGTAGCGCTCCCACTGGCTGTCGCCGACGAACAGCATGTCGTCCTCGGCGGTCCGGACCACTCCCAGCGTCGGCTCGCCCGCTTCCGGGGAGATCGCGATCCAGCGCTGCGTCATGACGATGCGGTCGCGTTCGAGCAGGAAGCGCACGATCCGGCGCGGGCGCGTGCCGTTCTGGATGGCGACCAACACGCCGCCGCTGATCGCGAGGCCGTCAATCCCCTCGAGCATCGTCGGTTCGCCGATCGCGAGCTGCTTCGGGGCCGGCTTGCGCGGATCGATGACCCACAGGCCGGAGAGATAATCGGCGATATAGAGCCGCTTGCCATTGGCCGAGACCGCGAGCCCCTGCGGATTGCGGAAAGTGCCGGGGGCGATGAGGTCCTTGAGCACCGCGCAACCGGGCAGGCAGCGATGGATCGCGCCCGAGAGCACGTTGCTGACATAGACGGTGCCGTCGGCTGCGATGGCGAGGTCGCCCGCGGCCCCGGTCGCGCCAGCCGCAAGCGGCACCCGGCGGACCACCTGGAGGCTGTCGAGATCGACCGCGATCAGCCCGGCCATTCGCTCACCGTGCACCGCGGTCTGCTCGACCGAGCCGGTGGCGATCCACAAGAGGCGGCGCGGCGCATCGACCGCCATGCCGAACAGTCCGCCGCGCGGGCTGCCGACCGGCACCTCGTGCCAGCTGCCGTCGGGATCGCGATAGGCGAGCCGCCCCTCGACCACGGTGCCGATGAAGAGCCGCTGCTTCTCCGCGTCCCAGGCCACGCCTTCGACGAGGCGATATTCGGCGGGCACCTCGGCAAAGGGCGTGGATTTGGCATAGGTCTGGCCATTCGCGGCGAACCATTGCCTGAAGCTCTCGACGGGCGTTTCGTCCCTGACCGACCAGTTTGTCCCCGCCGCCGCGAGGATGCGCGGATCGAGGCTGGGCGCGATCCGGGTGAGAGTCGCGTCGGAGAGCGTGCCGCCCATCCAGGCGAGCTCGATGGCGCGGCGCGTGAGCGCGGGACGGTCGTTCGCCTCAAGCGCCGTGGCCATCGCCTTGCGGACTTCGGTGCTCGACCGGGGGTAGGGTTTCTGCAGGGCCGTCGGCGTGCAGCCGGCCAGCAGTACCGCCATCCCCGCCGCGAGCACCGTTCCGGCAAATCGCAAATCCACCATTTCCTAAGCCCTCGCCATTATCGTGCGCGCGATGTCGCTGCCCCGTTTCCTGCCTGTGCCGCTTGCCGCAGCCAGCCTGTTCGGCGTGGTAGCACTGCTGATCGCACTATTCACCGGCGGACTGTCGTCCAGCCTGATCAATCCCGACGAGGGCGGCCATTATGTCAACGCGCTATTCCTCGGCGACTGGATTCGCGCGGGCTTCCCCTCCCCCATGGCCTTCGCGCAGGACTATTATGCGCACTTCCCCCGGCTGACGATCGGGCATTGGCCGCCGGGCTGGTACATGATCGAGGCGCCCTTCTTTGCGCTGTTTCGCCCCTCTCCGTTCGGCGCGCTGCTGCTCTCGGCGTTCGTCGCGGGGCTGCCTTCGGGCGCGATCGTCTGGGCGTTCGACCGGATGGGACGGCTCACGCTCGGGCTGGGGCTTGCCGCACTGTACGTGCTGCTGCCGCTGGTGGTGGATGGCGGGCGCTATCTGCTGCTCGATCAGCCGGTGGCTTTGGCCGTGGCGCTGGCGGCGATCGCCTGGGCGCGCGCGTCGGACAAGCCCGGCTGGTTCCGCTTCCTGATCTTCGCCGCGCTCGCCGCCGCCTGTCCGCTGGTCAAGGGCAATGGGGCGCTGATCGCGCTGGTGCCCGCGATCGACATCGCGCTGACCGGGCGCTGGCGGCTGCTGAGGCTGCCTGCGCTCTGGGGCGCCGCGCTGGCGACGCTGGCGGTGGTCGCGCCCTGGTACTGGATCTCGTTCAGGATCTCGGCGGGCGGATTCAACTATGCCCCGGGGCTCGAATATGCCGGGTTCGCCATCACCGCGAATGCGCAGGCGATCTTCGCCAATCTCGGGATCGGAGGGCTCGCGCTGGCATTGGTCGGCGCGGCTTCGGCCTTCGGAGCGCTGCGTCCCGACGAATCGCGGATCGCGCGGCTGGCGATCGCGGTGGTCGCCGCCACCTTGCTCTTCCAGTCGATCGTCCCCGCCGCGCTGGAGCCGCGCTACGTCACGCCGCTGCTGCCCTGGCTGGAGATCCTCGCCGGACTCGGCCTCGTGACTCTGTGGCGCGCCGGGACCGCCCAGCGCGTCGCGGGCGGCGCGCTCGGCGTGCTCACGCTGGTTCCGGCACTGCTCGGGCTATGGGCGCTCGAGGCCAAGCCCGATATCGGCGCCCCCGCGCTCGCCCGCACGATGGTCCGCGAGGGCGGGCTGTGGCTGGTCGACGGGCGCGCGGGCGGCGAAGGCGCGCTGATCGCCGAGGCCGCCTGGGCCGATAACGGCGCAAAGCGGGTCTGGATCAGCCGCGCCTCGCAATGGCTTTCGACCAGCGATTTCATGGGCCGCGGCTATGTCCTCACCGCCCGTTACCCCGAAGCCGCGCGAGGCGTGCTCGACCGGATCGGCGCGGGCGGGGTTGCCTCGATCGCCGAGAAGCGCGAGCCCGCCTATCCGCACAGCGTGGTGCTCAACCGCGCGGTCAATGCGGGCGGCTATACGGTCGGCCTCAAGACCTTCGTCGCGGGCGATGGATCGGTGCTGCTCGCGCGGCGCGACCTGCCGGTGACGCCCAATATCGCGCTGATCCGGCAAAACAGCGGATCGGCGAACGTCGCGAAGATGAGCGGGGCGCTGCGCTAGGGCCTATCGGCGACGCATTGGCGGACCCGCGCCAACGCCGCCCGGAACCCGGTGATCTGGCTATCGAACAGCACCGTGCGCTTGTTGGCCGCCTTGACCTGGAACGCGTCGGGAAAGCGGTCGAGCTCGCCGAAGGGCTCGAAATTGACGAACCAGGTGAGCAGGCGCGGATCGGGATCGGACTCGGCGGCCAGCGGGCCCGCCAGCTTGCCCGAGACCCCGAGCGTCAGGCTGCCGGGGCCGTCATTCGGATCCGCCGCTTCGCTGGGCGCCATCACGACAAAGGCGCCCTCCGCCTTGCCGGGCGCGGGCGCCTGGAAACCGAATGCGGCCTGTCCGCGAAAGGTCATGGCGAAGCAGGCATCGTCCTGACCTTGCGAAAAGATCCAGTCCTGCGCGCGTGCCGCACCGGGAAAGGCCAGCAACGCCGCCGCCGCGGCCAGCATCAAACGAATCATCCCGCCCTCCTTCTGCTCGCCGGAGCATAAGCGCGGCCGGGAGGTCCGCAAGCCGCAGCGTGGGGCATATTGCCACAGGTGAATTAGTCGCATACCACACCTCCACCATTCCCGAAGGACGAAGACGATGCGCGCCCTGTTCGCCCAAATTTGTGCTCTCGCCGGCGCCCTCATGACGATCGCCGCGCCGCCGTCGCTTGCCCAGCCCGCGCCCGCGGCGGCGATCGAGGAAACCCCCGTTGCCGGCTTCCCGCGCGCGAAGCTCTATCGGCAGGCGGGCGATGCGCGCCGCCCTGTGCTGGTGATCCTGCCCGGCGCCGAGGGCGGCGACGGTGCGGGCAAGCGCTTCGGGCCGATCCTCGCGCGGCTCGGCTATGCCGCGGTCAGCCTGCCCTATTATTCGCCCAACTGGGGCACATATGGCCCGCCCCCCGAATTCCCCGACCTGCCGGGCAGCTTCGTCGATATCCGCGTCGATCAACTCGCCGAGCTTCGCGCCGCGCTGGCGAAGATGGCGGGAGTCGATGTCGAGCGGTTCGGCCTGTTTGGCGGATCGAAGGGGGCCGAATTCGCACTGATCGCGGCCGCCCATTATCCGTGGATCGATGCCGTCGTCGCCTATGCGCCCTCGGATCTGGTGTGGGAGGGCTGGGGCCTCGAAACGCTCGAGGCGGAGGGCACGCGATCCTCTTTCTCGCTGGGCGGCAAGCCGCTCGCCTTCATGCCCTATCGCGGCTTTGTCGAGGGGCTGCTGGCCGGACCCAAGGCCGATTTGCGCGCGATCCACGAAAACGGGCGCGCGGGCCATCCCGACCGCGAAGCCGGTGCGCGCATCCCGATCGAGGCCTATCGCGGGCCGCTGATGCTGATCGCGGGCGATGACGACCATCTGTGGAATTCGGGCCGAATGGCGCGCAACATCGCCGCCGCGCGAACGGCGAAGGGGCTGGCGACCGAGGCGCTGATCTATCCCGAGGCTGGGCACGATTTGGCGGGCGGATCGGCCGAACCGCGCGAGGACCCGCGCGGCGGCGGGACCCCTGCCGCCAATGCGAAGGCGCGGGCCGATTCATGGCCGAAAGTGGTGGCCTTCCTTCAGGCGGCGCTGCGCCCCTGAGGCTGGCCGGTCAGCGGAGCGCGCCGGCCACCAGCTTGTGCAGCTTCGAATGGAGCGCGTCGTTCGCAGCGAGGAACTCGCTGCGCTCCATCGGGCGGTCGCCGCCGCGATAATCGGTGACGAAGCCGCCGGCCTCCTTGATCAGGATCAGGCCCGCCGCGACGTCCCAAGGCTGGAGATTGGCTTCCCAGAAGCCGTCGAACCGGCCCGCCGCGACCCATGCCAGGTCGAGCGCCGCCGAGCCGAGCCGGCGGATGCCAGCCACTTCGGGGGCGACCGCGCCGAAGATGCGGGTCCACTGCGCCGAATCGCCATGGCCGAGGAACGGGATGCCGGTCGCGATCAGCGCCTCGTCGAGATTGCGCCGCGCCGAGACGCGCAGGCGCTGGTCCTGCAGCCACGCGCCGCGGCCTTTTTCGGCCCAGAAGCTCTCGTCGGTCAGCGGCTGGTAGATCAGCCCGCTGATGATCTCGGGCTTGCCCTGGCTGCCATGCGGGTCCTCGACCGCGATCGACATGGCGAAGTGCGGCACGCCGTGGAGGAAATTGGTGGTGCCGTCGAGCGGGTCGATGATCCAGCGCGGCTTGTCCGGATCGCCCGCGATCGTGCCGCCTTCCTCGAGCAGAAAGCCCCAGTCGGGCCGCGCCTTGCGCAGTTCCTCGACCAGCGTCTCCTCGGCGCGCTTGTCGGCCATCGAGACGAAATCGGCGGGCCCCTTCTTGCTCACCTGGAGATGCTGGACCTCGTTGAAGTCGCGGCGAAGACGCGGCGCGGCCTTGCGCGCGGCGCGCTCCATGACGGTTAGGAGGCCTGAATGGGATACCATGACGTGTCTTACCTTGAACCGATATTGGCGATCGCTTCGCCCATTGCCCGGATCGCTTCGAGCAGGCGCATCTCGCACCCCGCGAGCCGATCGAGGATGTCGACGGCATCGGCCGGGGCCAGCTTGCCCTCGGGCAATGCCTCCAGCATCGCGGCCGCCTCGTCGCCGATCGCCGCCAGCGTCTTGAACGCATTGTCGATCGACGCGACCGCCGCGGTGCGCGTCGGATCGTTCAACTGCCTGACCAGGTTCCGGAGATCCTGGCCCTCGCGCTGCCAGTTCGTCCGCAGGCTCGCGGCCGCGAGGCGCAATTCGGCGCCGTACTGGCGGAGCTTCTCCGAGAGTTGTCCGTCATCGGAATCGGGGTCGTGCGTGATGATCGCCTGCATCGTGCGCATCATGAGGATGCGGATGTCGAACATCGCCTTGTGCGTTTCGAGCGGCATCGCACTGCGCATCGCCTGGAAGAGGCCGATCTGCCCTTCGAGCGAACGGCCCATCAGCATGCGTCCCTCGGCCGCCTTGCGCATGGCGAGCGCATCGTCGCCCGCCGCGACAGCGACCAGCATCTCCTGCATGATCCCCAGCGACTCCGCCATGCTGTCGACCGAGGCCGCAGTTTGGCGAAGCACCGCGCCGGTATCGATATGGATCGCCTCTTCCAGATGCTTCGGCAGCGGTTTCATCCGCGCGAAGCCGTCGCGCGCGCCGCTCATCGCGGCCTGCATGTCGGCCATGCAGACGTGCAATTTGGCGAGCATCGCCCGCGCCGATTCCCGGCGGCCGCCATCCTTCGACCGGAGCAGGCCGACGATTTGCCGGTTCAGCGGCGCGCATCGCTGATACGCGTCGGCAACCGGCTGCTGGACCGCCATCAGCTGCTGGGCCCAGGCGGCCATTTGCTGCAGGTCAGCCGAGGCAGGCTGCACGCGCTGCGCCATCGCCGTGCCCGGCACGCACAGCAATGCGAGCGCGAGGAGCAGCGCGCGCATCAATCCGCCCGCTTCACATAAGCCTGTTCGTAGACGTCGACGACAATACGGGTGCCCGCGGTGATGTGCGGCGGGACCATCACGCGCACGCCATTCTCGAGCAGCGCGGGCTTGTAGCTCGACGAGGCGGTCTGGCCCTTCACCACGGCGTCGGCCTCGACGATCGTCGCTTCGATCGTGTCGGGCAGCTGCACCGAGATCGCCTCTTCGTCGTAAAGCTCCATCACCACGTCCATCCCGTCCTGCAGGAAGGCCGCGGCCTCGCCCAGCAGATCGCGCGGCAAGGTGGTCTGGTCGTAGGTTTCCTTGTCCATGAAGACGAGCATGTCGCCCTCGGGATAGAGGAACTGGAAATCCTTGGTGTCGAGGCGGACGCGCTCGACCGTCTCGGCGCTGCGGAAGCGGACATTGTTCTTCCGGCCGTCGCGCAGGTTCTTCATTTCGACCTGCATATAGGCGCCGCCCTTGCCGGGCTGGGTGTGCTGGATCTTCACCGCACGCCAGATGCCGCCTTCATATTCGATGATGTTGCCGGGACGGATGTCCACGCCGCTGATCTTCATGATCCAGAACCTATAAGCTGAGAAAGAGCGAGGCGGGCCTTTAGCGGGGGAGCGCGGCACCCGCAACCTCCCTGCGTCAGCTGGGATGACGGATTGGGTCAGCGAGGCGCAGCTGTCCCCGCAAGCAGCGGATAGGGGTTCACCGGCTCGCCCTGCCACCAGCGCTCGCCGGGCTTCATCCGCGCCATCGCGAAATGGAGGTGGAAATTGCCGGTGCCGGCATTGCCGGTATCGCCGACAAAGCCGAGCAGCTCGCCCGCCGCCACGATCTGCCCCTCGTGCAGGCCCGGCGCATAGTCCTGGAGATGCGCGTAATAATAGCTCCACGCCTTGTCCGCCGAGCGGACATAGAGCGTGATCCCGCCCCCGCCGTTTGAATAATAGAGCTTCTCGACCGTCCCCGGCGCGGCGGCGATCACGGGGGTGCCGCCCGGTGCCATGATGTCGCAGGCCTGGTGCGTCCGCGCCCCGTTCGCGCGCGATTGGCCCCAGGTGTCGGCGATCCGGTTCCGGGGGACGCCCTGCACCGGCACCGTCAGCAGCGGATGCTCGGCGAGCGTCACCGGGCGCGACACGAGCGGCACCGGCGTCGGCTTGATCGGCATCATGGTATTCGACGCCAATGTCTCAAGGGGTGCGTCGGCGGGAACGATGCGCACCATGGTCGAGCCGGCGAGCACCACCAGCCCGCCCGCCCCCACCGCCGCGATCCAGCCGGCCGCGTTCACCGCCTCACTCCTGGAAGACCGCCGGCGTGCCCGGCTTGACCATCATCGCCAGCCGCGCGGCGTCCCAATTGGTCAGGCGGATGCAGCCATGGCTCTCCGTGCGGCCCACCGTATGCGGTTCGGGCGTGCCGTGAATGCCGTAATGCGGCTTGTTCAGATCGAGCCACACCACGCCAACCGGCCCGTTGGGACCGGGGGGAAGCTGCACCTTGGCCTTGCTGTCGTGCACGTCCCAGAACAGCTCCGGGTTGTAGTGGAACTTCGGATTGTAGTCCGCGCCCTGGATTTTCCAACGGCCGATCGGCAGCGGATCGTGGCGGCTGCCCATCGTGGCGCTGAACTGGCCGACCAGCTTGCCGGCCCTGTCATAGACCTTGAGTACGCGTTCGGAGCGGTCGACGACCACCTTCGCCGCCTGCGGCTGGACCGCGTCGACATTGAGCATGTTGAGTGTCGCGCGCCATTCGGCCTCCAGATCGGCGGCATAGTCGCGCGAATAGGGAAGCGCATTGGGGAAGATCAGCACCGTACCGGGCCGCAGCAACGCCTTGGGATCGTTGAGCGCGCGCAGCACCTGCGGCGTTGTGTGGAACATCTCCGCCAGCTTCTCCAGCGGCCCGCGATAGGCCATGGCGGCGAGCTTGCCCTGTTCCTCGGGATCCTCGGGCATGGGATAGACGAAGGGTCCGGCCAGCGACTCCTCGGTAAGCCGCAGACTGCGCACGGGGCGCAGGCCGCGATAAGGCTTGAGCGCCGCCAGCGTCGCGGCGTCCGCCATGCCGGTCTTCTTCAGTCCGACCGATTCCTGGAACCCGCGCAACGCCGCAGTGAAGGACTGGCCCTTGCGGCCGTCGAGCACGCCCGGCGAAAAGCGCAGGTGATCGAGGATCACCTGGATCTGCAACACCTCCATATCGATCGTGGCGAGCGGCTTCGGGGCAACGGTTCCCTGCCCCGCCGCGCCCGATAGCCCGGCCGACAGAAGGACGAGACAAGCCGCCGATCCCAGGAATTTCCGCACGCTTTCAATCTCCTGTGGTGGAATCCACAGGAGGAGAACGAGAAATGCGTTGGTTGGCTCCCTAAGCCGTCATGCCGGACCTGATCCGGCATCCCGCTTCTTCTTCGCCGCTCAAGGCAGCGGGACTCCGGATCAAGTCCGGGATGACGATGGAAATCGGCTAGGCGAGAACCTCAGCGAACGCCTTCACGGCCACAGCCTCATCCCCGCCCCACACGGCATTGCTCACAGCAATGAAGTCCGCCCCCGCCGCCACCAGCGGCGCCGCGTTGGCCGGCGTGATGCCGCCGATCGCCACGCAGGGGATTTCGAAAAGGGTGCTCCACCAGGAAAGGATCACGGGTTCGGGATGATGGTGCACCGCCTTGGTGCCGGTCGGGTAGAAGGCGCCGAACGCGACATAATCCGCGCCCGCCTCGCCCGCTTCCATCGCGAGGTGGCGGCTGTCGTGGCAGGTCACCCCGATCTGCGCCGAGGGCCCCAGCAGCGCGCGCGCCTCGCGCGGATCGCCGTCGCCCTGCCCCAGATGCACCCCATCCGCGCCGAGCCGCCTGGCCAGCCCGATGCTGTCATTGACGATGAAGGCGACGTCATGATCCGCGCAGATCCGCTGGAGCGGTTCGGCGAGCCGCGCAGCCTCATGCTGATCGACCCCCTTCACGCGGAACTGGAACGCCGCCACCGGCCCCGCCCCCAGCGCGCGCTTCAGCCGCTCCGCAAAGCCGCCGTCCACGTCGGGCGGCGAGATCAGATAGAGCTGGCACGGCGGCCGCCGGTCGTCGCGCGTGAATTGCGCCGCGAAATCGGGGTCGAGCGGGCCGAGCGGGTCTTCGTCGACGGTCATGCCGCCCCTTCCCCCCGGGGCGGGTCGGGGTCAAGTATCCCACGCAATAGTGAAGCATCCGCTTGACTATCATGTGCAACTCGATAGTGAAGCATCAACTTCACCATTGGAGTCGCACAATGACCGAACCCGCCGCCACACACAGCAGCTTCACGCTCGAACGCAGCTATCCGCGCCCGCCCGAAACGGTCTTCGCGGCGATCGCCGATCCCGCGAAGAAGCGCCGCTGGTTCGCCGAGAGCGACCATCACGACGTGCTCGACTATGAATCGGATTTCCGCGTGGGCGGTCCCGAGCGGCTGCGCTACCGCTTCACCGGCGAGACACCGGTCAAGGGCATGATCATCGCAAATGAGGGACGGTTCGAGGATATCGTCCCCGGCCGCCGCGTCGTCACCAGCGGCAGCATGTGGCTGATGGATGCCTGCGTCTCCGCCTCGCTGGTGACGATGGAGATCGTGCCCGAGGGCGATGGCACGCGCCTCACCTGCACCTTCCAGGGCGCATTCTTCGAGGGTTCGGACGGGCCGCAGCTTCGCGAGATGGGATGGAAGCTGATCCTCGACAGCCTCGGCCGGTTCCTCGCGCAATGATGGCGGGCGCCCCCGCGATCGACCGCGTCTTCCACGCGCTCGGCGATCCCAGCCGCCGCGCTATCGTCGAGCGGCTGTCGCGCGGTCCCGCATCGGTCTCGCGCCTTGCCGAGCCGCTGGGGATCACCGTCACCGCGGTCGGCCAGCACCTCCGCCTTCTGGAGAGCTGCGGACTGGTCCGCACCGAGAAGCAGGGCCGCACCCGTACCTGCCGGATCGAACCCGCGGGGCTGGTCACGATCGACCAATGGGTCGCGCACTGCCGGGCGACATGGGAGACGCGGCTGGATCGGCTGGGGGATTTGCTGGGCGAAGAGTAGCGTTCAGGGTGGCCCCTGCCGCACCAGCGCGAGGACGAACCCGTCCCATTTCTTCGCGCCAACCGTCTGGATCGCAGTCGCGTCAAGGCGCGGTTCGGTCGCGAGATAGTCGAACAGGCGCTGGGTGCCCTGCACCGAGGCATCGCGGCTCTCGGGATCGAGGATGCCGCCCTCGCGCACGACATTATCGACGACGATCGCGGTGCCGGGCCGCGACATCGCAAGCGCGGCGCGGACATAATCGACGTTTCCGGGCTTGTCGGCGTCGATGAAGACGAAGTCGAAGGGGCCCTCCCCCTCGGCCTGCATCGCCGCCAGCGTCTCCACTGCGGGGCCGACGCGGACCTCGCAGCGATCGGCGATGCCGGCATAAGCGAGGTTCGCACGGGCCACCTCGGCATGGTGCGAGTCGATCTCCAGCGTCACCAGCCGCCCGTCCCCGGGGAGCGCCCGCGCCAGCCAGATCGTCGAATAGCCGCCCAGCGTGCCGACCTCGAGGATGCGGCGCGCGCCCATCATCCGGGCGAAGAGGTGGAGCATCTTGCCCTGCGTCGCGGAGACGTCGATCGCCGGAAGCCCGCCCGCCTTGTTCGCCGCCAGTGCCGCGGCGAGCGCGGGATCGTCGCCGAGCAGATGCCGGGCGATATAGTCGTCGGTCTCGGCCCAGCGCTCGCTCATTGGCCTTCCCCGCGATCGAGCGCGGTGGCCGCGGCATTGACCTCGGCCAGGCACGCCTCGCGCGGCTTCGCCAGCGCGGGATCGCTTACGCTCTCGATCGCCTTGCGCGACGCCTCGATCGTCGCTTTCCAGCTCTGCGGCGTCTCGTTCCAGGGTTGAGGCAGGCAAATGGCCTGCGCGGTCAGCAACCCGGTCGTCCCGACCAACGGCAGTACGCGTTCGGGCGCCACCTGCATCGCCCGGCCCAGAGCGTGAAGCAGGTCCTTGTTCGCCCGTTTGGGATCGGCCAGCGCGGTAACCGCCTCGCTGATCGCCTGAGGTTCGCCCTTTGCGACTTGCTCGGTGCCCGGATAGGTCGTGACGTCCGGCTGGCCGCACGCACCGAGCCCGCACAGGAGGAGCATCGGCGCGAGGGCGGCACGGGTCATTCCTCGTTCTTGTATATCCGCACGAGCTTGTCGAGCATCGCCAGCGCATCCTCGCGCGAGCGCTGGAAGGTGTTGCGGCCGATGATCGAGCCGTTGCCGCCGCCGTCGCGAATGTCACGCGCGTCCTGGAAGACGGCATCCGCGCCCTTCGCCGCGCCGCCCGAGAAGACGACGATGCGGCGGCCGTTGAAGCAGGCCTTCACGACATGCGCGACGCGGTCCGACTGGGCCGACCAGTCGGTGCCCTCATACGCCTTTTGCGCGTCCTTCTGCTCGATATGGTCGCTGGGCAGCTTCACCTTGATGATGTGCGCACCCAGCAGCGCCGCCATGTGCGCGGCATAGGCGCCGACATCGAGCGCCAGCTCGCCCGACTTCGGCAGCAGCCCGCCGCGCGGATAGGACCAGAGCACGGTGGCGATGCCGACCGACTTCGCCTCGGCCGAGAGCTCCTTGATCTCCTCCATCATGTCGAAGCAATCGTCGCTGCCTGGATAGATGGTGAAGCCGATCGCCGAACAGCCGAGCCGCAGCGCATCGTCCACGCCGCCGGTGATCGCCTGATTCGCGCCGCCGGCCCATGAGTTCGAGCTGTTGCACTTCAGGATCGTCGGGATCTGCCCCGCGAAGGTCGAGGCGCCCGCCTCGAGCATTCCCAGCGGCGCCGCATAGGCGCTGAGCCCCGCATCGATCGCCATCTGGAAATGATAATGGGGGTCGTATGCGGGCGCGTTGACCGCGAAGCTGCGCGCCGGGCCATGCTCGAACCCCTGATCGACCGGCAGGATGATCAGCTTGCCCGTGCCGCCCAGCCGGCCCTGCATCAGGATACGGGCAAGGTTCGCCTTCACGCCCGGATTGTCGGACTCGTAATTGGCGAGAATGGCTTTGACGGCAGGCGTGATGCTCATGAGGGTCCCCTGATTCGGCGCGTTGGGGTGGCCCTAGCCAGCGATGCTGCGGTGCGGAAGTCTGACAACGCAGGTCAGCGAACCAGCGCGGAGACTCCCGGCAATTCCTTCCCCTCCATCCATTCCAGGAAGGCGCCCCCCGCAGTCGAGACGAAGCTGAAATCGTCCGCGACGCCTGCCTGGTTGAGCGCGGCTACCGTGTCCCCGCCGCCGGCGACCGAGACGAGCGAGCCTTCCTTGGTGAGCGCCGCAGCGGTCTGGGCGAGCGCGACGGTGGCGGTGTCGAAGGGCGGGGTTTCGAAGGCGCCCAAGGGACCGTTCCAGACGAGGGTGCGGCAGGTCTTGAGCACGTCGGCCAGCGCCTCGGTCGCGGCAGGGCCGATGTCGAGGATCATCTCGTCGGCCTCGACTTCATGGACATTGACCGTGCGGACCGGCGGGTTCGGCTTGAATTCCTTCGCCACCACGACGTCGTACGGCAGATGGACGGTGCAATTGGCCTTGTCCGCAGCGTCGAGGATCTCCTCGGCCGTGCCGGTCAGGTCATGCTCGCACAGGCTCTTGCCGACATCGACGCCGCGCGCGGCGAGGAAGGTGTTCGCCATGCCGCCGCCGATGATCAGGTGATCGACCTTCGCTACCAGATGCTTGAGCACATCGAGCTTGGATGAGACCTTGGCCCCGCCGACCACCGCCGCGACCGGATGCTCGGGATTGCCGAGCGCCTTGTCGAGCGCGTCGAGCTCGGCCTCCATCTGGCGTCCCGCGAACGCCGGCAGCTTGTGCGCCAGCCCCTCGGTCGAGGCATGCGCGCGGTGCGCCGCCGAGAAGGCGTCGTTGACATAGAGATCGCCCAAAGCCGCGAACCGATCCACGCTCTCCGGCGCATTCTTCTCCTCGCCGGGATCGAAGCGTGTGTTTTCGAGCAACCCGATCTCGCCGGGACGCATCATCGCGACGGCGCGCTCGGCGCCTTCATCGTCGAGAAAGGCGACCTCGCGTCCCAGCACCTGGCTGAAGGGCCGCGTGACGAGCGACAGACTCATCGTCGGATTGCGCATCCCCTTGGGCCGCCCGAAATGCGCGAGGACGATGACGATCGCGCCCTTGTCGGCCAGTTCGGCGACGGTCTGGACCGCCGCGCGCAGCCGCGTGTCGTCGGTCACCGCGCCGTCGGCCATCGGGACGTTGAGATCCTCGCGGACAAGCACGCGCTTGCCCGCGATGTCGCCCATATCGTCCAGCGTCTTGAAATTCCGGGTCATGTTTCGATCCTGATCTCGTCGCCGACGGAGACAATCCCGCCGCTGATTACCTTGCCGCCCGCCCCGCCGCGCCAATCGGGTTCGAGCGCCTGCCGGAGTCCCGGCGCCAGCTCATCCATCCGCTCGCACGGATCGATCTCGGCCTTGAGCTCGATCACCACGTCCCTGCCGATCCGCACCCGGACATCGCCGCCATGCGGCAGGTCGAAATCCTCGACCAGCAGGTTCGCGCGCCGGGCCCACCAGGGCAGGTCCGCCCCGGCCTCGGCGGTCGCGGCGGCCCAGTCCTTCGCCTCGATCAGCGATACCTGGCGCTTGGTCTTGCCGCCATTGCGGTCGCCCTCGACACCCGCTTCGGGAGTCAGGCGCACGCTCGTCAGCGTCTCGATGGGCCCTCGCCGTTCCGCGTGGCGCGCGATGCCAGCGAGGCGGCCCATTCAGCCCAGCTTCGCCATCGCGCTCGCGGTATCGACCATCCGGTTCGAGAACCCCCACTCGTTATCGTACCAGCTGACCACGCGGACGAGCTTGCCCTCGAGCACCGCGGTCTCGAGGCTGTCGACGGTCGACGAGGCGGGCGTATGGACGATGTCGATCGAGACCAGGGGCTCGTCGCTGTAATAGAGGATGCCCTTGAGCGGCCCGCTCTCCGACGCTGCCTTGAGGATCGAATTGATCTCTTCGGCCGTAGTGTCGCGCTTCGGCGTGAAGGTCAGATCGACCAGCGAGCCATCGGGCACGGGCACACGCACCGACGAGCCGTCGAGCTTGCCCTTGAGCTCGGGCAGCACCTCGCCCACCGCGCGTGCGGCGCCGGTGGTGGTCGGGATCATGCTCATCGCGGCGGCGCGGGCGCGGCGCAGGTCCGGATGGATCTGGTCGAGGATCTTCTGGTCGTTGGTATAGGCGTGGATCGTGGTCATGAAGCCGCGCTCGATGCCCACCGTGTCGTTCAGCACCTTGGCGACCGGCGCGAGGCAGTTGGTGGTGCACGACGCGTTCGAGACGATGGTGTGGCCCGCCTCGAGCTTGTCGTTGTTGACGCCGAACACGACGGTCAGGTCGACATTCTTGCCCGGGGCCGAGATCAGCACCTTCTTCGCGCCCGCCGCGATATGCTTCTCGCAGCTCGCACGGTCGGTGAAGAAGCCGGTGCATTCGAGCACCAGCTCGACGCCGTTGGCGGCATGCGGAAGGTTCGCCGGATCCCTTTCCTTGGTCACCTTGATGCGCTTGCCGTCGACGATCAGATCGTCGCCCTCGGCGCTGACAGTGCCCGGATATTTGCCGTGGACCGAATCGCGGCTGAACAGCCATGCGTTCGACTTCGCGTCCGCCAGGTCGTTGATCGTCACCAGTTCGAGGCCGCTGTCCGGGCGCTCCAGAATGGCGCGCGCCACCAGGCGGCCGATGCGTCCGAACCCGTTGATCGCAACCTTCGTCATGTCTTTCAGTCCTTCAGTCGTTCAAGGATCTGCGGCGTGATCGCCGCGGCAGTGAGTCCGAAATGCTCATAGAGCTTCGGCGCGGGGCCCGAGGCGCCAAATCCGTCGATGCCGAACCGCATCCCCTCGAGTCCGGTATAACGCTCCCAGCCCATCGTCGTGCCGGCTTCGATCGAGACCCTCAGCACGTCCGCGGGGATCAGATCGGCGCGATAGGCGGCCTCCTGCGTATCGAAGCGCTCCCAGCAGGGCAGCGAAACGACGTCGGCGCCGATCCCGGCCTGCTCCAGTTCCGCGCGCACGGCGACCGCGATTTCGACTTCGGAGCCGGTGCCGATCAGCACCACACGCCGCGGCGCCTCCGCAGCCAGCAGCCGGTAGCCGCCCTTGAGCGCGGGCTGGCCGGCGAAATCGGCGAGTTGCGGGAGGTTCTGCCGGCTGAGTGCAAGCAGTGTCGGCGCGTCCGCGCGGTGCATCGCGGCGTCCCAGGCCTGTGCAGTCTCGACGCGGTCACACGGACGCCAGACTTCGAGGTTTGGGATCGAGCGCAGGCTCATCAGGTGCTCGATCGGCTGATGCGTCGGCCCATCCTCGCCTAGCCCGATCGAATCATGCGTCATCACATAGATCACCCGGCAGCGCTGGAGGGCAGAGAGGCGGATTGCGGGGCGGCAATAGTCGGCGAAGACAAGGAACGTGCCGCCATAGGGAATGACGCCGCCGTGCAGCGCCATGCCATTCATCGCCGCCGCCATCCCGAATTCGCGGATGCCGTAATAGAGGTAGCGTCCAGAATAATCGTCGCGCGTCAGCGGCGCCTGGCCCTTCGCCTTGGTGTTGTTCGATCCGGTCAGGTCGGCCGATCCGCCCAGCATCGCCGGATAGAGCGGCGTGATCACATTGAGCGTGTCCTCGGATGCCTTGCGAGTCGCAATCTTCTGCGGCTCCGCCAGCATCGCTTCGATGGCGTCCCCGATCCCGGTATCCGTGGGGAGTTCTCCCGCCATGCGCCGCGAGAATTCGGCGCCATTCGAATCCGCTGCGAGCCGGTCTTTCCACGCGGTGTGCGGCGCGGAGCGGCCCTTCCCCGCCGCCAGCCAAGTCTCGCGGATGTCGGCTGGAATGTCGAAGGGTTCGTAGTTCCACCCGAGCTCGACCCGCGCCGCGGCGACCTCATCCTTGCCGAGCGCAGCGCCATGAACCTTCGAGCTGCCCTGGAAATTGGGCGCGCCCTTGCCGATGATCGTGCGGCAGCGGACCAGCGAGGGCCGTCCGTCGGCCAGCGCCGCATCGAACGCCGCCCTGATGCTCGCCGGATCATGGCCATCGCATTCCACGACATGCCAGCCGGTCGCCGCATAGCGCGCCGGAATATCCTCGCTCGACGAGAGCGTGACCGGCCCGTCGATGGTGATCTTGTTGTCGTCCCACAGCACGATCAGCCGCCCGAGCTTCAGATGCCCGGCGATCCCGATCGCCTCATGGTTGATGCCCTCCATCAGGCATCCGTCGCCCGCGATCGCCCAGGTGCGGTGATCGACCAGCGCGTCGCCGAAGCTCGCATTCAGGTGCCGCTCGGCGATCGCCATGCCGACCGCCATGGCAAGCCCCTGCCCCAGCGGGCCGGTGGTGCACTCGACGCCGGGAAGCTCGAAATTCTCAGGGTGCCCGGCACAAGGCGACCCGACCTGGCGGAAGGTCTTGATGTCCTCCAGCGTCGGCCGCGCATAGCCGGTCAGGTGGAGCAGGCTGTAGATCAGCATCGATCCATGGCCCGCGCTCAGCACGAAGCGGTCGCGGTCGGGCCATTTCGGGTCCGCCGGATCGTATTTCAGATATTCCTGGAAAAGCACGGTCGCGACATCGGCCATGCCCATCGGCATGCCGGGATGCCCCGAATTCGCGGCCTCCACCGCGTCCATGGAAAGCGCGCGGATGGCATTGGCGCAATCGGTGAAGGATGCGGTCACTCTCGACGTCCCCGGATGGTGGCGCGGACCCCTTAGGGAGTGGCGCGGCCACGCGTCAACCGAAGCTGGCCTTTACTCACCGAAACCCGCTTGCCGCATGGGTCCGGCATGCTTAATCGCAGCACATGGCCGAACCTTCTGAACGCATCGAGGCCGCGCTCGCCCGCATCGAGGCAGCAGCCGCCGCGCGCGCCTATGCCACCGAGCGACTCACCCATCGCCACGCCGCGCTTCGCGAGAAGATCCAGGACGCGGTGTCCGCGCTCGACACGCTGATCGCGCGCGAAGCCGCGACGGATATTGGGGCCGCGGAATAATGGCGGAGGTCACGCTCAACGTCGCCGGGCGGGATTATGCGATCCCCTGCCGCGACGGCGAAGAGCTGCACTTCAAGCGACTCGAAGCGCTCCTGGTACGCCACGCCGCCACGGCGGCGCGCGCCTCGGGCGGGATCAGCCATGACCGCACGCTCGTCTATCTCGCGCTGATCCTCGCCGATCTGCTCGACGAGGCCGAGCGCAGCCCGCCCGCGGGCGTCTCGCCGGTGCTGCTCGAGAATCTCGCCGACCGCCTCGAAGCCGTCGCTGCGGCGCTCGAGGAAGACGTGGCGAGCGCCTGAACGCTCCAAACGTCACCCCGGACCTGTTCCGGGGTCCACTGCGCCTCTCGCGCTAAACTCGAGCCTCACCGGCCTTGAGCAATCCGCCTCCACGTCCTACATAGAACGCGGCGGGCACTGCCCGGTACGAGCCTTAGCGATTATCCCTGAGGCGATTCATCATCCATGGGGGCTGTCCCTGTGCAGATCCTGGTCTGTCGCACATGGTCCCCACCTGACGTACTTGGCGTCAGAGGATATTCTGGCAAACGGCCATGGCGGTCCCGCCACCCCGCCCCGATCCCATGATCCCCGATAAGCTGACCCTCAGGGCCCGGCTCCGCGCCGAGCGCGACCGCTTCGCCAGCGTGGGCGGCAGCGCGATTCTGGCGCCCGCGGAGTTCGTCGCGCGAATCGCTCCCGGGAGCGTGGTCGCCTCGTACATGCCGATCGGCAGCGAGGCCGACCCCGCCCAGCTCGCCGCCGCGGCGGCCGAACGCGGATGCAGGCTGGCGCTGCCGCATGTCAGCGATCGCGCCAGCCCGATCCGCTTCCTGCTCTGGAATCCGGGCGACCGGCTCGTGCCCGGTCCGTTCGGGCTCAGCCAGCCCGAAAACCCGGAGGAAGCGGCGCCCGACGTCATCCTCACCCCGCTGGTCGGCTTCGACGCGCGGCTCAACCGCCTCGGCCAGGGCGCCGCGCATTACGACCGCGCCTTCGCTCGCTATCCCGATGCGTGGCGCGTAGGAGTGGCCTGGTCGGTCCAGCAGGTCCCGGCCATCCCCACCGACATCTGGGACGTGCCGCTCCACGCCGTGATCACCGAGGAGGGCATATTATGTCACACGGAGAAATAAGGCCGAGCTGGCGAAAGCCGGTCGGCGCGCTCGTCATCATCGCGACGGCGCTCGTCTGGATCGTGGCCGTCACTACCTTCTCGTCCGAGATCGGCCGGCTGCCGGTGCTCGTCCAACTGCCGATCTATGTCGTGCTCGGCCTGGTCTGGATCCTGCCGCTCCGGCCGGTGCTACAGTGGATGGAGACGGGGCGCTGGCGGCGCTGACTACATATAGGTGAAGCCGTAATAGCCGTAGATCCGCTCGCCATATTCGCGGTCATAGGTCGGCTGCTCGCCTTCGGGATCGTAGCTCGGCGCCTCGCTCATCTGGTCGCGGGTGAGGCTGACCACATAGCCGCCGCGGTTCGGATCGTAGGTCAGCGCGTTCCAGGGTAGCGGGTAATGCCGGTTGCCGAGCCCGAACAGCCCGCCAAACCCCATCACAGCATATTCGACCTGGCCCGAAACCTTGTCGACCATGAAGCGCTCGATCGTGCCGAGCCGTTCATCGTCCTTGTTGTAGACCGCGGTGCCCTCGACCCGGTCGGACGCGATCATCCGGTCCGGGGTTTTGGTTTCGCTTTCCATGACGCAATCCTCTTCACTCGCCCGCATGCGCGCGGACGGCGAGAGAACGCACGGGCGCGCGCCGATGTTCAGCGGGGATGCGACGGATCGAAGGACTGGAAGGACCATCGATGGCGCGAGTGACGGGGCTCGAACCCGCGACCTCCGGCGTGACAGGCCGGCGCTCTAACCAACTGAGCTACACCCGCTTGAACCAGCGAGGAGGCGGGCACTAGCCGCGCCCCCTACCCCTGTCAACGGCGTTTCGGCTTCTTTTTCGGCGCCGGGTCGAAGCAGACTCAGCCGGATTGGTCGCGGCTCCCGAAACGCCGGAAACCGATGCCCTCGCGGTCGCCCACTAGTGTGCCGTGCTCGAACAGGAAACCGGCGATGTCGGGCTTGCCCGCGGCGTTCACCACGGTCTGGATGATGATCAGCAGCGGCACCGCGAGCAGCGCGCCCGGCGTGCCCCATACCCACCCCCAGAAGCTGAGCGAGATCAGAATCAGGATCGGGCTGATCGTCAGCCGGTGGCCCACGATCAGCGGAGTCACTACATTGGCCTCGATCAGATGCGCGCCGATCATCACCGCGGAGGGCGCCAGCGCCCAGCCGAGCTCGTTGAAGCTCATCAGCCCGCCCAGCCCGAGCAGCAGCGCCGCCAGCACCGGCCCGAAATAGGGCACGTAATTGAGTAGCGCGACGATGCCGCCCCACATCAGCGGTGTGGGCATCTTCATCCACCACAGCGCCCCCGCGACGATCAGGCCCAGCGTCAGGTTGATGATCGTGATCGTGCCCAGATAGGCCGACGTATCGTCGACCACGTCCTGGATCACCCGGGCGGTCGCCATCGCGCCGCCAAAGCTCGACCGCGAGGTGATCGCGCGCCGGCGGAGGCGGGTCCAACCCGAGAGGAAGAAGTAGATGACGAGGATCGCGAAGAACATCTCGATCAGCGCGGAGGGGGCCGAGGTGCTGAACAGGTCGATCAGCGAGGTCGGCGGCGGCGCGGTGGTCTGGGTGGGTTGCTGCATCGGGCCCGACGCGAAATTGTGCAGCGTCTTGTTCACCCATTGCTCGAGGTTCGAATAGAAATCGATCAGCGGCGCCAGGTTGCGCTGGATATCGTCCACCCGGTCGGGAAGTTCGCGCACCCAGGTCCAGGCCGGCACCACGATCGAGGCCAGCGCGACATTGGCGGCGGTGAGGAACAGCAGCACGCAGGTGAAGGCCGCGAGCGGCGCCGGGATGCGATGCCGCTCGAGCCATTCGAGCAGGGGCACCAGCGCGATCGCGATGACGATCGCGGCGGTGAGCGGCAGGAAGAACTCGCTCCCCGCCCTCAGCGCGAAGGGTAGCGCGAGCAGCAGCCCGATCCCGGCGATCAGCGTGAGCGACGCCATCAGCCGGTCGCGGCGCTGGCCGTCACCGAGACTCTCGTCCGGCTCGCCCAAGGCGGGCGGCGGCGGCGCGATGCCCGTGGCGACCGCTGCCGCGGCCAGCCCTTCGGCCTGAGTATCGCCCGTCTTGCCCGCTTCTTCGCTCACATGAACCACTCCCGCCATATCACTCTAAGGCGGGCGGAACGTTTGGGCAACGGCCTCGCGCGGCGCCGTTATCGTCCCTATTCGATAGTAAACCTCGTTATTACATCCGCTATTTCCCAGTAATCGTCCAAACTCGGCCACGAAACGATCCCCATCATGGAAAGGACGTGTCATGGTCGCCAAGGGCGTTGATTTCTATCACTATTCGGATGCGGACGAGATTCGTACCGAATTCACCGCCCCCGAGATCAAGCACACACTGGGCCCCGAGGCCAATTTCCGCCGCAACAACCTGCAGATATCGTCGGCCAACATCCCCGGCCTTGGCAGCTATACGGGCACGCTCAGATTCATCACGCGCAAGGGCGCCGCCAAAGTGACGGAGCAGTTCCAGGACATCAACTCGCTCGACGCCACGCTGGGGCGCGGCACGATGGCCAATATGTTCAAGACCCCGGCGCTGATCGGCGACACCACCGTCTGCTGGGGCTTCTACGACGCGGGCCCGGGCAAGGCGGCCGGCTCGGCGCTCACCAACCAGAACCAGCTCTATGTCTATGCGACGCGCAACTATAGCCGCTGGATGACCGACCTCGCCGCGCGCGACGCGGAGGTCCAGCGGGCGCCCTTCGCCCGCTTCGCGCTGCCGGGAGCGCACGATGCCGGCATGTTCGACATGAGCGCGGTCATGCGCATGCTCAACAGCACCGCCTTCTATGGCGCGTTGCTGGCGTCGGCCGCCTTGATCCCGATGGTCGGCCCGTTGATTGCCGCGGCGGGTGGCATCGGCCGCGCCTTCGCGCCGCGCGCGCTCGCCAATCTGTCGATGACGCAGAAGGACGATGTCCGCACGATGCTCGATATCGGCACGCGCTTCTTCGACTTCCGCCCGGGCACGATGCATCCCGCGCTCGCCGCCTTTGCCCCGGGCGTGCGCTTCCACCAGCACGGCGTGGTGCCGGGCTATCCCTATATCGCCTTTCTCGAGGACGTACTGCGCTGGCTGCACGACAATCCCGGCGAGATCGTGGTGGTCAACGCCAACACCGCGGGCTTCTCGTCCGACGACATGAAGCCGACCGCGCAGGAAGTGGAAGACGATCTGGCGGTCGCGATCGCGAATGTCGGGCCGGGCCGGGCGGTGGCGATCGGCCGCAAGAACCACCTGACGCTCAGCTATGCGAATCTGATCCGCACCAACACGCGGCTCATCTTCCTCAACCAGATCGAGGACGAGACGAGCAAATTCGACAGCTGGAAGGGAGAATATTACAAAACGCTCACCCCCGGCCCGGTGATCCAGGCCTTCGAGCGGATGACCAACGGACTCCCCCACCGCGCCCAGGCGGATTATGTCGTGATGCAGATGCAGGCGACATCGACCGGCATCGGCGCGGGTGTCGTCGCGCCCGCGATCGTCACCTTCAGCGATGCCTCCTCACCCCTGCTCGCGACCAAGGCGGTGATGGACGCAGCGACCAATCCCTGGCTCCGCGCGAATGCGCTCAGGCTGCCGCAGGATCATCTGCTCGTGCTGCTCAACGACTTCGTCGACAATTGCATGGTCGAGACCGCGGTCAGGATGACCGAACAGCGCGCCGCGGAGGCCGCGAGGATCGCCGCCGGGCCCTTCCCCACCCGCCGGGGAACCCAGCGGCCAGTACCGACGCTCCGACATTATTGAGCGGCACCGCGCGCTGGGCTAGCCTCGCGCGATGGGAGAGAAACTGCTCGTCATCGACGAAGGCACCACATCGACGCGCGCGATGCTGTTCGCACTCGACGGCACCGTGCTGGGCTCGCAATCCGCCGAGCTGACTCAGCATTATCCCGCCCCCGGCCTGGTCGAGCATGATGCGGCGGAGATATGGGAGAAGTCGCTCGCCTGCGCGCGCGCGATGGTCGAAAGGGCCGGCGGTCCCGATCAAATCGCCGCGATCGGCATCACCAACCAGCGCGAGACCATCGTCTTCTGGGACAAGCTGACGGGCGAGCCGATCGCCCCAGCGATCGTCTGGCAGGACCGGCGCAGCGCCGATATCTGCCGCAGGCTCAAGGAAGCGGGCGAGGAGCCGGGGGTTCAGGCGCGGACCGGGCTGCTGCTCGATCCCTATTTCAGCGGGACCAAGATCGCCTGGGCGATGGCGAACTGGCCCCAACTGCGCGATGCGGGCGACCGGCTGGCCCTCGGCACCATCGAGAGCTGGCTGGTCTGGAAATTGACCGGCGGCCTGCACATCACCGACGCCACCAACGCCTCGCGCACGCTGCTGATGGGCCTCGGCAGCGGGGCCTGGAGCGACGGGCTAATCGACATGTTCGATGCCCCTCGCGATGCGCTGCCGGGGATTGTCGATTGCGCGGGGAGGTTCGGGACGACGACCTTGTTCGGCGGCGAAATCCCGATCTGCGGGCTTGCCGGGGACCAGCAGAGCGCGACCATCGGCCAGTCTTGCCTGACGAAAGGCGAGACCAAGGCGACCTATGGCACCGGCGCTTTCGTGCTGACCAATGCCGGGAACAGCCCGCCGGCCTCGAAGAACCGCCTGCTCGCCACCGTGCTCTGGCAGCTGGGCGGCCGCCGCACCTATGCGCTTGAAGGATCGGTGTTCGTCGCGGGCAGCCTCGTCCAGTGGCTGCGCGATTCGGTGAAGCTGATCGAACGCGCCGACGAGACCGAGGCGCTGGCGCGTTCGGTCGACGATAATGGCGGGGTCTATCTGGTCCCTGCCCTTTCCGGCCTCGGCGCGCCCTGGTGGGAGCCCGAGGCGCGCGCGGCGATCACCGGGCTCAGCTTCACCACCGGCCGCGCCCATATCGTCCGCGCGGCGCTGGAGGCGCAGGCGCATCAGTCGCACGACCTCAAACAGGCGTTCGCCGCCGACGGGGCCGACTGGGGCCGGCTGCGCATCGACGGCGGGATGATCGCGAACGACTGGATCGCGCAGGATCTCGCCGACATGCTCGCGCTGCCCGTCGACCGGCCGGCCTTCACCGAAACCACCGCGCTCGGCGCCGCGATGCTCGCAGGTATCGGCGGCGGGCTGTTCAAGGGGTTGGAAGAAGCATCGGTGATGCGTGGCGAGGTCCAGACCTTCAAACCGGCGCTGGACGCCGACCAACGCGAGGCGAGGCTGACCGGCTGGGCCAATGCGATCAAGGGGGTTATCGGATGAAGGTCACGCGCCGCCAAACCCTTACCGCTGCCGCGCTCGGCCTGACAGCCACTCCTGCCTTCGCCCAGATGGGTGCGGGGCCCGCCAAGGGAGAGCTGAGCAATCCCGAAGCCTCCAAGGCCGCCAAATCGCTCTACCGCTATCTCTGGAGCATCTACGGCAAGCACACGCTGACGGGGCAGCAGGAAAGCTTCTGGACGCCCGAGGGCCCGACCCGCGAGCTGGATTATATCCAGAAGCACTCGGGCAAGCTCCCCGCCCTGCTCGGTCTCGACTATATCGAACCCCGCGATTTCATCGCCTGCAACGAGCGCGCCGCGCGCTGGTACGAGACCGGCGGGATCACCAGCATTTGTTGGCACTGGGGCGTGCCGACGATCGGCACCGGCTACGAGAATTCGAAGAAGAATTGGGACGTCGCCGCGGCGTTGAAACCCGGCACCACCGAGAACAAGGCGATGCTGCGCGACATGGACCAGATTGCCGGCCTGCTTGCCGCGCTGCGCGATCGCGGGGTGCCGGTGCTGTGGCGCCCCTATCACGAATTCAGCGGCGACTGGTTCTGGTGGGGCAAACATGGCCCGGAAGCGTTCAAGACGCTGTGGGTGCTGATGTACGACCGCTTCACGCACATGCACGGGCTGAACAATCTGATCTGGGTGCTCGGCTGGGCCGGCCAGAATGTCGACAAGGCCTATGATCCGGGCCGCGCCTATTACGACATCGCGGGCGCGGACATTTACGTGGAGGATCACGGCAATCTCGCGCCGATGTTCGCGCAGGTGAAGGCGATCGTCGGCGACAGCGTCCCCATCTGCCTCCACGAAAACGGCCCGATTCCCGATCCGGTGACCCTGGGGCCGGACGCCGACTGGCTGTGGTTCCTCACCTGGCACACGCGC
This sequence comes from uncultured Sphingomonas sp., assembly GCA_966251045.1. Taxonomy (GTDB): domain Bacteria; phylum Pseudomonadota; class Alphaproteobacteria; order Sphingomonadales; family Sphingomonadaceae; genus Sphingomonas. The sequence continues at coordinate 289,651 of CBINJP010000001.1, read as the reverse complement.
TGGGCGATGGACGGCAAGATGAACACGACCGAGCAGATCCGCAGCTATTTCAACTCGGAACGCTACCTCACCAAGGACGAATTGCGCTTCCCCCGCCGGGGCTAGACAGGCTGTCAGCTCCCGTTCATGTTGATGGCGAAAATATGGCGCCACTCATCGATGGAGAGCGATATGCGCAAAATTGCTACCGGACTCGTCAGCCTCGCGGCCCTCAGCCTCGCCGGATGCGGCGGACCGGGCGGGCCCCATGGCGGGCTCGGCAAGGGCGAGACCCTGCTCCAGGTCAGCGCCACAGGCCAGACCGAGACCAAGCCCGACGAGGCGAATTTCTCGGTCGGCGTCTCCTCGATCGGCGTCACTTCCGAAGCCGCGACCGAGGCGAACAATCAGAAGATCAACGCGGTGGTGACCGCGCTCAAGGGTCTCGGCGTGGCCGAGGCCGATATGCAGACCCAGCAGATGAGCGTCTCGCGCATCGGCTATGGCCCCAATCGCAACAAGTTCGAGGCGAGCAACACCATCACGATCCGCGTGCGCGACGTGAGCAAGGCCGGCGCCGCGATCCAGGCCGCGACGCGCGCGGGCGCCAATGTCCTTTCCGGCCCCGATCTTCGCGTCTCCGATCCCGAGGCCGCGAACAAGGGCGCCTATGCCGCCGCCTACAAGGCCGCCCGCAGCCGCGCCGACGCCTATGCCGAAGCCGCGGGGCTGAAGGTGGTCCGCGTGCTGGTGATCCGCGACGGCGGCGCAGGCGGGCGGCCGGAACCGATGGTGGCCTATGAGGTGACGGACATGGTCACCCAGCGCGCCGCCCCGCCCCCGGTGTTCGCCGGCAGCGATCGCTCGCAGGTCAGCGTCAGCGTCGATTTCGCATTGGCGCCCAAATAATCGCAACGAAAGCTTGACCTTAAGCTGCGATTGAGGGGGCATGAGACTCGCCGCCTCGATCGTAGCCCTGGTGCTGGCTCCCCTGCCCGCGCTGGCCCAATCCAATCCTGGCGAAGTGCATTTCGCCAAGGCGCGGATCGGGGTCTGGGAGACGGACGCCGTCACGTTCTCCGATGGCGGGGACATACCTCTGGTCCGTGAAATCCATTGCGTGGTCCGCACCAACGGCGTGGCGCTGTGGATGCGGCGAACCGGGGAGATCATTGTCGATTTTCGCGGAATTTCCGAGGTGGATGCAAGCGGCTCCGGGCAGGATTTCACCGCGCTCAATGTCAGCGCAATCACGATCGGCGGCGAGACCTGGGAGGCCAAGCCCGTCGCGGTCAACGCCCTCTCCTATCGCTTCACCGACGTCCCCTATCCGCCCGCGCCCGGCGACGGGCTCGTCCTGACCTACTTTCAGGGCTACTCCGCGGTTCGCCGCCCCGGTGGCCCGTGGTTCAAGGCGGACATCCTTGCCGACCGGCTGTCGCGCGCGGCCTCGGTCGATATCAGCTATGGCGTCAGGAGCGAGGACCGGAAGACCGAGTCCACTCGCCACTTCTACGCCCCGCTCACCGGCCTGAGCGAGGCGATGCTATGGTGCCAAACGCAGATGACCTCGGAAGCGGCGCTGCGGATTCACCCGGAACCCTAGGCCTCCGCCCCCACGAACAACCCCTTCAGATCCTTCTTCAGGATCTTCCCGTTCGCGTTCCTCGGCAGCGTATCGGCGACAAACTTCACCGCCACCGGCACCTTGAACCCCGCGAGCCGCGCCTTCACCCAGTCCTGCAGTTCGGCTTCGGTCGCCGACGTGCCGGGCGCCAGATGCACCACCGCCACGGGCTCCTCGCCCAAGGTCTTGTGCGGGATCCCGATCAGCGCGCAGTCGGTCACGGCGGGGTGCGCGTACATCACGTCCTCGACTTCGATCGAATAGATATTTTCGCCGCCGCGGATGATGATGTCCTTTGCGCGGTCGACGATGTAGAGGAACCCGTCCTCGTCCACCCGGCCCAGATCGCCGGTGCGCACCCAGCCTTCGACAAAGGTCTCGGCGGTCGCTTCGGGCTTGTTCCAATAGCCCTTCACCACCATCGGTCCCTTGGCCCAGACCTCGCCGACCTCGTCGACGCCCAGCTCGCGATCGCCCTCGACGGTCTTGATCTTGATCTCGGCGACCGCGACGGGGGGCCCCGCGCTGGTGGGCCGCGTCAGATAATCCTCGCCGCTATGCTGGGTGACGGTCGCGGTGGTCTCGGTCATGCCCCAGCCATTGCCCGGCAGCGCGCCGAATTCCTCATAGATACGCTTGACCAGTTCGGGCGCCGAGGGCGCGCCGCCATACGCGATCGTATCGAGGCTGGAGAGATCATATTTCGCGCGGTCGGGATGCTCGAGCAGCTGCCAGGCGATGGTAGGGACGCCGCCGGTCTGGTTGACCTTCTCACGCTGGATGATCTCCATCGCCAGCACCGGATCCCATTTGCGCATGAACACCATGGTGCTGCCGGCCGCGATCAGCGTCATCATCGCCGCGCTGGAGGCAGTGACGTGGAACAGCGGGATGACGAGCAGGATCACCTTGGGATCGGGCACCGCGGGCGGAATCTCGCCGCGGCGGAGCATCGCCCGGCCGACGGTGAACCCGCTCGACATGATGTTGGTCGCGAAATTGCGGTGCGTGCCCAGCGCGCCCTTGGGATTGCCCGTGGTGCCGCTGGTATAGAAGATCGTCGCTTCGTCGTCGGGCGCGACCTCGGCATCGGGCAGCCCGATATCGGGCAGCGCCTCCCAGTCCATCGGCCGTCCGATCAGCACCTCGAGCCGACTCACCGGCGCCTCGATCTCGCCCTTGGCGCGCGCGACCACGACGCGCTGCAGCGCGGGCATCCGCTCGTAGCACGCCTTCAGCCGCTCGTGCCGCTCGCCATCGACGAACAGCAATTTCGCGCCCGAATCGTTCATGGCGTATTCGATCTCGCCGCCGGTCCACCACGCATTGAGCGGGACGATGATCGCGCCGATGCTCACCGCGGCGAAGAAGATCACCGGCCATTCGGGCAGGTTGCGCATCGCCAGCGCGACGCGATCGCCCTTCTCCACTCCCATGTCGCGCATCTTCTGCGCCAGATGGCTCACCGCGCGATAATGCGCCTCATAGGTGATGCGCTCATCCTCATAGATGGTGAACACCCGGGGACCATAGGCGCGGACGGCCTGGGTCAGGAAGCGCAGCGTGGGCGGCGCGTTTTTCCACACCCGGGTCTCGACGCCGCGGATCACCGCCAGCTCGGTTTCGAAGCGCGCGCCCGGCGCGGTCAGCGCCGCGGTGGCATCGGCGAGCGACATGGCTGGCCATGCGGGGTCGAGCGGCACGATCGGTTCGGCTGACAAGACGGCATCACTCCATTTTAAACGGTCGGGTTTGCCCCGAGCTCTCGATTCCTGTTCGAACTAGTGTTGATTCAAGGCGCGCTCAAGGCAATAGGGGATCGCACGCCCGAACAGAGATTCGAACGCGGGGTATGGAGTAGGCATGAAGCTCGCCAAGCCGGAAGCACTGGGTTTCGAAAGCGCGCGGCTGGCGCGCGTCGATGCCTTTGTGAAGCAGCGCTATCTCGATTCGGGCAGGCTGCCTCATGCCCAGCTGCTGATCGCGCGCGACGGCGAGGTGATGCATTTCTCGCATCAGGGCGCGGCGCGCGAGGGCGGCGCGCCGGTGGACGAGACCACCTTGTTCCGCATCGCCTCGATGACCAAGCCGGTCACCTCGATCGCCTTCATGATGCTGGTCGAGCAGGGGCTGGTCGCGCTCGACACGCCGGTCCACCACGTCCTGCCCGAGTTCAAGGGACTGGGCGTCTATGATGGCGGCGGCGCGGGGGTGCCGTTCAAGACCAAGGCGACCGCAGAGCCGATGCGGATGATCGACCTTCTGCGGCACACTTCGGGGCTCACCTACAGCTTCCAGAACCGCACCAATGTCGATTTCGCGCACCGCGAGGGGAAGATCGAGAATTGGTGGGGCAATCTCGACCTCGAAGGGCTGGTCGCGGCGCTGGGCAAGCTCCCGCTCGAATTCTCGCCCGGCACCGCCTGGAATTATTCGGTCTCCACCGACGTGCTCGGCCTCGTCGTCCAGCGCCTCTCGGGCATTCCGCTCGAAACCTTTTTCGCCGAGCGCATCTTCGCGCCGCTGGGGATGCACGACACCTTCTTCACCGTGCCCGCCGACAAGATCGACCGGCTCGCCGATTGCTGGACGATGTCGCCCGAAGGGGAACGCGTGATGTTCGATCGCGGCGCCGAAAGCCTGTGGGCGGGCCCGCCCACACAGGTTTCGGGCGGCGGCGGCCTCGTTTCCTCGGCGCTCGACTATCACCGCTTCAACACGATGCTGCTGAACAAGGGCGCTCTCGACGGCGTCCGCATCGTCAGCCGCAAGACGATCGAGCTGATGACGGTCAATCACCTGCCCGGCGGCGCGGACCTGGCCTCGCTCTCGACCTCGCTGTTCAGCGAGACCACCAATGCGGGCGTCGGCTTCGGCCTCGGCTTCGCGGTCACGATGGACCCGGCGCGCACGATGATGCCGGGATCGGCGGGCGAATATTATTGGGGCGGGATGTTCTCGACCGCCTTTTTCGTCGATCCGGTCGAACGGATCACGATGGTCTTCATGACGCAATTTTCGCCGTCCACGCTCTACCCCATCCGCCGCGAACTCAAGACGCTGATCTATTCGGCGCTGAACGACTGAATCAGGAGAGAAGAATGTCCGTCATCACCACAGCCCGCCACGGCGACGTGCTCGTCATCACCTCGGACAATCCGCCGGTGAACGCGCTCGGCGCGGCGGTGCGCCAGGGGCTGCAGGCCGGGATCGAGGAAGCCGCGGGCGACGATTCGATCAAGGCGGTGGTCATCACCTGCGCGGGCAAGACCTTCTTCGCGGGCGCGGACATCACCGAATTCGGCAAGCCGATGGCCGAGCCGGGCCTGCCCACGCTCGTCGACCAGATCGAGGCGCTCGACAAGCCGGTGATCGCCGCGGTGTTCGGCACCGCGCTGGGCGGTGGCTGCGAGGTGGCGCTCGCCTCGCATTACCGCATCGCCGTGCCCTCGGCGAAGTTCGGCCTGCCCGAGGTGAAGCTCGGCATCCTGCCCGGCGCGGGCGGCACCCAGCGGCTTCCCCGGGTGGCCGGTGTCGAGGTCGCGCTGGAGATGGCCGCGAAGGGCGATCCGATCTCGGCAAAGCAGGCCCAGCAGGCCGGTCTCGTCGATCGCCTCGCGGGCGAAGACAGCCTGCTCGCCGACGCGCTCGCCTTCGCCAATGACGTCGCCGATGCCCGTCCCCTGCCCCGCGCGAGCGAGAAGGTGGTCAAGGGCGATCCGGCGGTGTTCGACGCCTTCCGCAAGGCCAATGCCAAGCGTTTCCGCGGCTTCGAGGCCCCCGCGACGATCATCGACCTGATCGAGCGCACGATCAGCATGAACTATGCCGAGGGCGTCCAGCTCGAGCGGCAGGGCTTCATGAAGCTTATCATGGGCGTGCAATCCGCCGCCCAGCGCCACATCTTCTTCGCAGAGCGCAAGGCGAGCAAGATCGACGGCATCGCCGACGACATCGCGCTGCGCCCGATCAGGAAGGTCGGCGTAATCGGCGCGGGCACGATGGGCGGCGGAATCAGCATGAACTTCCTGTCGGCGGGCATCCCCGTCACCATCGTCGAGATGCAGCAGGAAGCGCTCGACCGCGGCACCGGCACGATGCGCAAGAATTACGAGGCCACCGCCGCCAAGGGCCGCATGACCGCCGAGCAGGTGGAAGGCGCGATGGGGCTGCTCACGCCCACGCTCAACCTTTCCGATCTCGCCGACTGCGACCTGATCATCGAGGCGGTCTATGAGAGCATGGACGTCAAGAAGGATATCTTCGGCAAGCTCGACGGCATTGCCAAGCCCGGCGCGATCCTCGCCTCGAACACCAGCTATCTCGACATCAACGAGATCGCCTCCGCCACCTCGCGCCCCGGCGACGTGCTGGGCATGCACTTCTTCTCGCCCGCCAATGTGATGAAGCTGCTCGAGGTGGTGCGCGGCGACAAGACCGCCGACGATGTGCTGGCGACCGTCATGGCGCTCTCCAAGAAGATCAAGAAAGTCGCCGTGGTGGCGGGCGTCTGCTACGGCTTTATCGGCAACCGCATGCTGATCCCGCGCCAGATGGAGGCGATGAAGATGCTGCACGAGGGAGCGACCCCGGCGCAGGTCGACAAGGTCCATGTCGATTTCGGCATGCCGATGGGACCGTTCCAGATGAGCGACCTCGCCGGAGTCGATATCGGCTGGCACCGCGATCCCACCCGCATCGAGAATATCCGCGATGCCCTCGCCGCCGAAGGCCGCTGGGGACAGAAGAAGAGTGCCGGCTTCTACGATTATGACGAGAAACGGAACCCGTCGGAGAGCCCGCGCGTCGCCGAGATCATCGCCGAATTCCGCGCCAAGACCGGCACGCCGCAGCACGAGATCACCGAGGACGAGATCATCGTCCGCACGCTCTACACCATGGTCAACGAAGGCGCGCTGATCCTCGCCGAGGGCAAGGCGCAGCGCGCGAGCGACATCGATGTGGTGTGGATCTACGGCTATGGCTGGCCGGTTTACCGCGGCGGCCCGATGTTCTGGGCGGACACCGTCGGCCTCAAGAAAATCGTCGAAGGGCTGGAGAAATACGGCTTCGCGGTCGCCCCCCTGCTCCGCGAGAAGGCGGAGAAGGGCGAGCGGTTCAATTGAACCAAACAAATCCTCCCCCGGTGGGGGAGGTGGCACGCGAAGCGTGAGGGCGCGCCCAGGTCGCAAGTGGACTGCCCGCGGCAATCCCCCTCCACCGCTTCGCGGTCCCCCTCCCCCTCCGGGGGAGGAATTGGAGGCAAAATGTCTGAAGATCTCGACCAATTCCGCACCGAAACCCGCTTATGGCTGGAGGCGAACTGCCCCCCATCGATGCGCGAGCCGGTCAAGTCCGACAAGGACGCCACCTGGGGCGGCCGCAACCCCGTCTTCGCGCATCCCGACCAGAAGGTGTGGATGGACCGCATGGGCGCGCGCGGCTGGACCGTGCCCGATTGGCCCGCGGCCTATGGCGGCGGCGGACTCAGCGCCGCCGAGACCAAGATCCTCCGCGAGGAAATGGCGCGGCTGAAGTGCCGCAACCCGCTCAACAGCTTCGGCATCTCGATGCTCGGGCCGGCCCTGCTCAAATACGGCACCGAGGAGCAGAAGCTCGAACATCTCCCCAAGATCGCGCGCGGCGAAATCCGCTGGTGCCAGGGCTATTCGGAGCCGGGCGCGGGGTCCGATCTCGCGGGGCTGCAGACGAGCGCCGAGGACAAGGGCGACCATTTCATCGTCAACGGCCAGAAGGTGTGGACCAGCTATGCCGATCAGGCCGACTGGATCTTCTGCCTCGTCCGCACCGACAAGAGCGTCAAACAGGCCGGGATAAGCTTCCTGCTCTTCGACATGGCGAGCGAGGGCGTCAGCACCAAGCCGATCCTGCTGATCAGCGGCTATTCGCCCTTCTGCGAGACCTTTTTCGACAATGTGAAGGTCCCCAAGGCCAATCTGCTCGGCGAGCTCAACAAGGGCTGGGACGTCGCCAAATTCCTGCTGGGCCACGAGCGCGAGATGATCTCGGGCTTCGGCCTTGCCGGTTCGAACACCGATCCGCTGATCGAGGCCGCGCGCAAGGGCGTCGATCCCATCCTGCGCGCCCAGATCGCGCTGTTCGACGTGCGCTCCAAGGCGTTCACCGCCATGTCCGAGAAGTTCATCGACGAGCTCAAGGCCGGCAAGGCGCATCCCGCCCAGCCCTCGATGATGAAATATTACGGCACCGAGCTGAACAAGGCGCGCTTCGAGCTGCTGATGGCCGCGGGCGGCAGCGACGATCTCGAATGGGAAAGCGAGGCCTCGCGTCATGGTCACGCGCCCCGCGCCTGGCTGCGCACCAAGGGCAATTCGATCGAGGGCGGGACGAGCGAGGTCCAGCTCAATATCGTCGCGAAGCGGATTTTGGATTTGCCGTCATAATCACCACCGTCACCCCAGCGAACGCTGGGGTCTCAGGCCGCGAGCGCGACGCCTGAGGCACAAGATCCCAGCGTTCGCTGGGATGACGAAGGAAAGAAATCGATGCCTCTCTACCTTACCGACGACCAGGTCCTGCTCCGCGACACGGCCCGCGATTTCGTCGCCGCCGAAGCCCCGGTCGCCCATATGCGCGCGCTGCGCGACGCCAACGACGCGACAGGCTTCTCGCGCGACCTGTGGAAGCAGTTCGCCGAGATGGGCTTCACCGGCGTCATCATCCCCGAGGCCGATGGCGGGCTCGGCCTCGGCCATGTCGAGGCGGGGACGATCCTCGAGGAGATCGGCCGCAACCTTTCCCCCTCCCCCTTCCTCGCCACCGCAGTCGCGGCGGTCGAAGCGCTCAAGGGCAGCGCCAGCCGCGAGCGCTGGTTCACCGGCATCCTCTCCGGCGACACCGTCGCCGCGCTCGCGATCGACGAGCGGTCCAAGCATGACGGCAAGGTGACGATGAAGGCCGAGCGGTCGGGCAACGGCTTCCGCCTCACCGGCGCCAAGCAGTTCGTGACGCACGGCCATGTCGCCGACCTGCTGATCGTCGCCGCGAACACCGGCGGCGGCACCACCCTCTTCGCCGTCCCGCAGGACGCCAAGGGCCTGACCGCCACGCCCGAGCGGCTGACCGACGCGAGCATCGCCGCGCGGCTCGACTTCGCGGGCGTCGAGGTCGATGCCGACGCGGTGATCGGCGAGGTCGATCAGGGCGACGCTCCCCTCGCCCGCCTGCTCTCCGCGGGCCGGACCGGCGCTTCGGCCGAGATGCTCGGCGTCGGTGGTGGCGCGATGGATATGACCGTGGCCTATCTCAAGGACCGCAAGCAGTTCGGCGTGCCGATCGGCAGCTTCCAGGCGCTCCAGCACCGCGCCGCGCATCTCTACAGCGAGATGGAGGTCGCCCGCGCCGCGGTCCTCAAGGCGCAGCAACTCCTCGACGCCGGCCAGGACGCCGCCGAAGCCGTTTCGGTCGCCAAGGCGATGACCGGCCTCGCCACCACGCTCGCGGTGCAGGAAGGCGTGCAGATGCACGGCGGTATCGGCATGACCGACGAATATGATATCGGTTTCTATATGAAACGCGCCCGAGTCCTGGCCGAGATGTTCGGCGACACCAACTTCCACGCCAACGCGCTGGCGGAAACCGCGGGCTACTGATGGCAGACGCCCCGCCGCCCCGCGCCGAAACCCCCGAGGAGCAGGTCCAGCAGCTCATCGAGCTGTTGACCGTCGAGGAGATCGACACCGATCTCTATCGCGGCGCGCGCCAGCCCGGCGGGGTCGGCCGTGTGTTCGGCGGGCAGGTGATCGGCCAGGCGCTCCAGGCCGCGCAACGCTCGGTGGAGGGCGACAAGGCCGCCCACTCGCTCCACGCCTATTTCATGCGGCCCGGCGACGAGGATCACCCGATCATCTACCGCGTCGTCCGCGATTTCGAGGGGCGCAGCTTTTCGACGCGCCGCGTGATCGCGATGCAGAAGGGCCAGCCGATCCTCAACATGGCGGCGAGCTTCCAGCTTCCCGCCGACGGGCTTGCGCATCAGGATGCGATGCCCGACGTCCCCGATCCCGACCAGCTCCGCTCCGAACGCGAGCTGCGCGAGGAGATCCAGGACCAGGTCCCCGAAAAGCTCCGCCGCTTTTTCCTGCGCGCGCGGCCCATCGAGATCCGCCCGGTCAATCCGCGCAACTGGTTCAAACCCGAGAAGCAGCCCGCCTTCCAGCATAGCTGGTTCCGCGTCGCCGCACCCTTGCCCGACGACGCGGCGCTCCACCGCGCGATGCTCGCCTATGCCACCGACATGACCCTGCTGGGCACCTGCATGATGCCGCACGGCGTCAGCTGGATGACCGGGCAGGTCCAGACCGCCAGCCTCGATCACGCGGTGTGGCTGCACGAGCCCTTCCGCTTCGACGAATGGCTGCTCTATTCGACGGACAGCCCCTGGTCCGGCCATACCCGCGGCTTCAACCGCGGCCAGATCTTCTCGCGTAACGGCCGCCTGATCGCGAGCGTCACGCAGGAAGGGCTGATCCGGCTGAAGCGCTAGTTCCCCTTCGGCAGGATCACATATTCCACCGGCAGGTACAGGAACACCTCGGTCAGGCTGCCGCGCGTCCATTCCACCGGCTTGTCGAGCCCGGTGATCTGCACGCCGTAATCGGGGCCGAACTTGGCCGCGCTGGCCTTTGAATCCGCCGCGATCAGGTCGATGATCTGGCCGCGATACTGGTCGGGATTGACCACCGACAGCGTCAGTTCGCCCAGCGCCTGCATCTGCGCACGGCCGACCGCCGGCACCGCCGCGATGAACTTCGAGATGCGGCCCAGCGCCGCCTTCGCGTCCATGCCGGGCTCGAGCTTCACCTTGACGAGAAAGGTCGCGACCGAGGTGTCGGCGCGGCCGTCGCCGGTCAGGGGCAAATTGGTGTAATTGGCCATCGTCACCGGCTCGATGATGTAGTTGCCGGTCGACAGCTCGACGCCGTGCTTGCCCGCGAGCTCCACGGCGTTGCGCACCATCGCATAGACTTCCTCGCGGCGCTTGCCCTCCTCGCGGGTGTCGCCGACGATGCGCACCGTCTGGACGACATAGTCGGCCTGGCGGCGCAGATGGACGAAGGGCTTGGTGTCGCCATCGGCATAGCTGTTGAGATAGCCGCCGCGGCGGTTCGCGGTGACGATCACTTCCTGCGCGAAGGCAGGCGCGACATTCATGAAGATGCCGAGTGCCAGCAAGGCCTTGAACACGATACGCATATTGCTTCTCCTCTCGCCCCCGAGGCGCGCAAAGCTGGTTTAGGAGGCGAAACGAGTCAATCTCCGCTGTTCCCCGGCGAAGGCCGGGGCCCAGTATCGGTGAGCCAGCGAAATCGCGCGAACCATTAGGCCTGCCCAACTGGACCCCGGCCTTCGCCGGCGAACAGGAGTCAGAACGCCGTCTTCCCGAACAGCTGACGCGTCACCGGATGGCTGGTGGAAAGCCCGCCATCGACCACCCAGGCCTGGCCGTTGACATAGCTCGCCTCGTCGCTGGCGAGGAAGCACGCGACCCGCGCAATCTCCTCGGGCGCGCCCGCGCGGCGCAGCGGGTTGAGCTGGCCAAGCTTGTCCTCGACGCCCTTTTCGCGGGCATAGGTGAAGGCGCGCTCGGTCATGCCGGTCTCGATCAGCCCGGGGCAGACCGCGTTGACGCGGACGTTCGAGGTCGAAAGCTGCTGCGCGGCGGTCTGGACGAGGTTGATGACGCCGGCCTTGGACGCCGAATAGGCCGATCCGCCCGCGCCCGAGCGCAGCCCCGCGACGCTCGCGGTGCAGACGATCGCGCCCTTGCCGCGCTCGACGATCTTCGGCGCGCCATGCTTGATCGCGAGGAACGGCCCGATCAGATTGACGCGAAGCACCTCGGCCCACAGCTCGACCGATTGTTCGAGCACGCTCTCCATCCCGCCCGAAATGCCGGCATTGGCGTAGAAGATATCGAGCCCGCCAAATTCGGCGCCGGCGAGCTCGATGGTTTCCACCACGTCGGGCTCCGAGCCCGCATCCATCTCGACCGCGATCGCGGTGCCGCCCGCCTCGCGGATCGCATCGACCGTAGCGTGGACGCTGGGGGCCATATCCGCCGCGATCACGCTCCCGCCCTCGGCCGCGAACAAGGTCGCGGAGGCCCGCCCGATGCCCGAGCCCGCGCCGGTCACGATGATCGATTTGCCGTTGAAGCGCATTGCTGGTTCTTCCCTCGTAAATCCTCCCCCGGAGGGGGAGGTGGCAGGCGAAGCCTGACGGAGGGGTAGTCTCCACGGGCGACATCGCTTGTGGAGACTACCCCTCCACCGCTTCGCGGTCCCCCTCCCCCGCCGGGGGAGGATTTCAGATCGTCACTCCGCCATCGATCACCATCGACTGGCCCGTCATGAACGCCCCCGCCTTGCTCGCGAGGAACACCACCGCGCCGGCGATATCCCCGGGCTCGCCGATCCGGCGCAGCGGCGTGGTCGCATTGGTGGCGGCGATCCGCTCGGGATCCTCCCAAAGGGCGCGGGCGAAATCGGTCTTCACCAGCCCCGGCGCGATGCAGTTCACCCGCACGCCCTTCGGCCCCAGCTCCACCGCGAGGTTGCGCGCGAGCTGCATGTCCGCGGCCTTGGAGATGCAATAGGCGCCCAGTACCGGCGACCCCCTGAGGCCCCCAATCGACGAGACGATGATCACCGATCCCTCGCCGCGCGCGATCATGCCCGGGACGGCCATCTGGATCAGCCAGTGGTTCGAGACGATGTTGTTGTCGAGGATCTTGCGGAACTGATCGTCGGCGATCCCGGCCATCGGCCCGTAATAGGGGTTGGACGCCGCGTTGCAGACCAGCACATCGATCCGCCCGAACGCGGCGAGGGTCCGGTCCACCAGATTCTGAAGCGCGTCCTTGTCCGAAATGCTCGCCGCCACCGCGATGGCGGTCCCTTCGCCGAACGCCGCGTCGATCTCCGCCGCGACCGCATCGCAGGCATCCTGCTTGCGGCTGGAGATCACCACCTTCGCGCCATGCCCGGCCAGCGCCTCGGCGGCAGCCCTGCCGATTCCGCGCGTCGAGCCGGTGACGATGGCGACCTTGCCGGTGAGATCGAAGAGATTCATGCCCCCGCCCTCTCCGCGAATTCCCACGCCGCCGCGACCAGCCCGGGCATCCGCGCCGCCGTGGCCGCTGCCTGGGTGGAGGAGGCGTTGCCGTCGATAATGCGCTTCTTGATCCCCTGGACGATCCCGGCCAGCCGGAAGAGGTTATAGGCGAAATACCAGTCGAGATCGGGCACGCCGTCGCGCCCCGTCGCGGCGCAGTAACGCTCGACCACATCCTCGAGCGGCGGGATGCCACTATCGCCGGTCAACCCCTTCACCCCGCTTCGTCCCTCGGGCTGAGTCACCCAGCTCATCAGATAATAGGAAAAGTCCGCGAGCGGATCGCCAAGCGTCGACAGCTCCCAGTCGAGCACCGCGAGCACGCGCGGATCGCGGGCATCGAAGATCATGTTGTCGATGCGGAAATCGCCATGGACGATGCTGGTCCGCGTCTGCTCGGGCACGGTGCGCGGCAGGAATTCGATCAGCCGTTCCATTTCGGGCAAGTCGTCGGTCTGGCTCGCCTTGTACTGCTTCGACCAGCGGCCGACCTGCCGCTCGAAATAATTGCCCGGCTTGCCGTAATCGCCCAGCCCGACCGCCTCATAGTCGACCGAGTGCAAGACCGCGAGCGTATCGGTGATCGCATTGTAATGCGCGGTCCGCTCGGACGGAGTCATGCCGGGCAGCGAGCCGTCCCACAGCGTGCGCCCCTCGACCATCTCCATGATGTAGAAGGCCGATCCGATGACGCCGTCATCCTCGCAAAGCCCATAGGGACGCGCGACCGGGAAACCCGTCGGGTGCAAGGCGGCGATCAGTCGGTGCTCGCGGTCCACCGCATGCGCCGAGGGCAGGATCGGGCCGAAGGGCTTGCGGCGGAGCACATAGGCGCCGCTCGCCGCGTCGATCCGGTAGGTCGGATTGCTCTGCCCGCCCGGGAATTTCTCGACCGTGAAGGGCGGCTTGAAGCCCCGGACATTGGCGGCGAGCCAGCCGCCCAGCCTGGCTTCGTCGAGGTCGCTCACGGGAAGACGATCACCGAACGCGCGGTGTCTCCCTTGCGCAATTTCTCCAGCGCATCGTTGACGTCCTCCAGCCGGATCGTCTCGGCCACCATCGTGTCGAGATCGAGCAGCCCGTCGAGATACATCTTCACCAGCCGGGGCATGTCGATCGGGAAGCGCGTCGATCCCAGCGACGAGCCCTGGATCTTCTTGCCGCTGAGGAAAGTCGGCCCGGGCAGGTTCACGGTGTTGCCCGGCGCGATCATCCCCAGGATCGTCGCGGTGCCCCCCCGGCGCAATATGTTCCACGCCAGCTCGGCGGTGCTCGACCGCCCCACCGCCTCGATCGCATAATGCGCGCCCCCGTTCGTGAGCTTGAGCACCTGCTTGGCGACATCCTCCGCGCCCGCGTCGATGACATGAGTCGCGCCCATCTTGGTCGCGAGCTCGCGCTTCTCGGGCACCGGATCGATCGCGACGATCATCCCAGCACCCGCGATCTTCGCGGCGTTGACTGCGCTCAGGCCGATCCCGCCCGCTCCGATCACCGCGACGCTCTCGCCGGGCTGGACCCTGGAGTCATGGAAGATCGCCCCGGCCCCGGTGATCACCGCGCAGCCGAGCAGGGCGGCACGATCCAGCGGCATCGCCTTGTCGATCGCGACGCAGGCGTTCTCATGGACGAGCATGTATTCGGCGAAGGCCGAAAGGTTGATGAACTGGTTGACCGGGGTGCCATCGGGCAGCGCCAGCCGCGACGGCTGGTCCTTGCCGCGCCGGGTCGAGGGATCGACGCAGAGCGACGGCCTGCCGCTGACGCAGAACTCGCAGGTGCCGCAGAAGACGGTGAAGAAGGTGATGACATGATCGCCGGGCTTCAGCTGCGAGACGTCGCTGCCTACCCGCTCGACCACGCCCGCCGCCTCGTGCCCCAGCACCGTCGGCATCGGATGCGGCCATGCCCCGTCGGCGAAATGCAGGTCCGATCGGCACACCCCCGCCGCGGCGGTGCGGATCACCACCTCGCGCGGGCCGGGATCGGAGAGCGCGACCTCCGTGATTTCGAGGGACTGTTTCGGTTCTCGAAGAAGTGCCGCTTTCACCAAAATCCTCCCCGGCACGGGGAGGGGGACCGCACGGAGTGCGGTGGAGGGGGCCCTCCACACGCGACTCTTTTGCGGCACGCCCCCTCCACCATGCTTCGCATGGTCCCCCTCCCCGTTCCGGGGAGGATCATCGGCTGACCCCGATCTCGCCCGAGCTCACCCGGTCCGCCTTGTACTCCGCCCATTTCCCGAACTCGTTGCGCGCGATCGCCCGGTTGTGGACCTCGTCGGGCCCGTCCGCGAGCCGCAGCGTGCGGATCGCCGCCCAGTTGTGCGCCAGCTCGGTATCCCCCGAAACGCCCGCGCCGCCATGCGCCTGAATCGCATCGTCGATGATCTGCAGCGCCATGGTGGGCGCCTGCACCTTGATCATCGCGATCTCGAGCTGCGCGGCCTTGTTGCCGGCCTTGTCCATCATGTCGGCGGCCTTGAGGCAGAGCAGCCGGGTCATCTCGATATCGATGCGCGCGCGGGCGATGCGCTGCTCCCAGATCGAGTGATCGGAGATGCGCTTGCCGAACGCGACACGGCTGACGAGCCGCTTCGCCATCGCCTCGATCGCCTCCTCCGCGACCCCGATCGTGCGCATGCAATGATGGATGCGGCCCGGCCCCAGCCGGCCCTGCGCGATCTCGAATCCGCGCCCTTCGCCGAGCAATATGTTGCTCGCCGGAACGCGGACATTTTCGAGCACGACCTCGCCATGGCCGTGCGGCGCGTGATCATACCCATAAACCGAAAGCATCCGCTCGATCTTCACGCCAGGCGCGTCCATCGGCATCAGGATCATGCTCTGCTGGGCATGTTTGGCGGCGCTGAAATCGGTCTTGCCCATCACGATCGCCACCGCGCAGCGCGGATCGCCCGTGCCCGAGGACCACCATTTGCGGCCGTTGATGACATAGTCATCGCCATCACGCTCGATCCGCGTCTCGATATTGGTCGCGTCGGACGAGGCCACCGCAGGCTCGGTCATCAGAAAGGCCGAGCGGATCTCGCCTTCCATCAGCGGTTTCAGCCAGCGATCCTTGTGCTCGCGCGTGCCGTAGCGGTGGAACACCTCCATATTGCCGGTGTCGGGCGCCGAGCAGTTGAACACCTCCGACGCCCAGCCCACGCGCCCCATCTCCTCGGCGCACAAAGCATATTCGAGGTTGGTGAGCTGGGTCCCTTCGAAGTGGAAACTGTCGTCGACATGGGCCTGGCCGGAGTGGGGCGGCATGAAGAAGTTCCACAGGCCCGCGGCCTTGGCCTCGGCCTTCACTTCCTCCAGCACGGCGTTTACCGCCCATCGGTCGCCGCTATACGCCTCCTTGCGATAATCGTCCTGCCGGGGCCGTATCTTCGTATCGATGAAGCTCTTCACGCGGTCGCGGAAATAGGTTTCGCGTTCGGTCAGCGTGAAGTCCATGGCACCCTCTCCTGATACTGGTCGAGATTGGGCTTAGAGCGTACCGGATATTCGGTAAAGGGGCCGCACCTTTGAAAAAGCGCGTTCCATACCGAACACCCGCATTCTAAAAAATCGCTTTGGCTTGGGCGTGAATTGTCTAAGCTAGGCCCATGAACGCGCCCGAGAAGATCGATCCGGAAAAGGGAACCAAAAGGTTCCAGGCCAAGCGCGATTCGATCCTCGCCGCCGCCGCCGACGCGATCAACGAACAGAGCGCGAAGGGCATGACCTTCGCCGATGTCGCGCGCCGCGTCGGGCTCAACACCACCAGCGTCACCTATTATTTCAAGCGCAAGGAAGACCTGGCCGCCGCCGCCTTCGAGCAGACGCTCGAACGGCTGCAGGAAATGCTGGCCGAGGCGATGGCGCAGCCCGACCCCGAGGCGCGCGTCCGCCGCTTCCTCGCGATCAACATGGAGCGCCACACGCGCATCCACCGCGGCGAGGAGCGCGATTTCGCGGTGCTTTCGGACCTTCGCGCGATGGAAGGGCCAGTCAAGAAGCGCCTGCTCGACGGCTGGCGCGACGTGTTCCGCACCACGCGCGCCTTGTGGGACGGCGACGGCAGCCGCGCGCAGACCGACCTGCACGGCGCGCGCGCGCATGTGCTGCTCGAGAACATCTTCTGGCTCCCCGCCTGGCTCACCCGCTACGAGATCGACGAATATCCGCGGATCGAGGCGCGGCTGATGGAAGTCTTTGCCCACGGCATCGCCGGGCCGAAACAGCATTGGCAGCCCGAACTGCTCAACCTCGAGCATGACGAGCCCGAGCCGGGGCGCGAGGCCTTCCTGCTCGCCGCCACAAGGCTGATCAACGAGCTCGGCTATCGCGGCGCATCGGTCCAGAAGATCGCGAGCGAGCTCAACGTCACCAAGGGCAGCTTCTACCACCACTTGGACGCCAAGGACGAGCTGGTGATCGCCTGCTACAAGCGCAGCTTCGACATCATCGCCGAGGCGCAGAAGCTGGCCGAGGACCATGGCGGCACGCATTGGGACAAGCTCGCCAGCACGATCGCGACATTGCTCGACGTGCAATTCTCGGAGCGGGGGCCACTGCTGCGCACCACCGCGCTCTCGGGACTGCCGCCGCGCGTGCGCACCACCATGATCGACCGCTCGAACCGCATCGCCCGCCGCTTCGCCGGGATGCTCTCGGACGGCATCGCCGAACAGTCGATCCGCGCGATCGATCCGCTGGTCGCCTCGCAGGGCCTGATGGCGATGCAGAACGCAGCGTTCGACATGCGCAAATGGGCGGGCACGATGGAGCGCGAGAAAGCGATCGCCTTCTATGCCTCGACGCTCGTGTTCGGCCTGTTCGACAATCGGGTGCTGAAGGACTAACGCGTCCGCGGGAACACCCGTACCGGCCTCAGCGCCGGTTGCCGGGCGAATGATATTCCGGTCCGCCGCGCAGCGACACCGTCAGCGGCCCGCGCGGCTTGCGGGGGAACAGCGCCTTCACCCGCCCGAACAATCGCCGCGCATCGGCGCGGCTGCGTGTCATCGCGCACAAGGTCCGTTCGCCCTCGCGGCCCCAGTTTCGCTGTTCGACACGCGTCACACCCCGGTCGCGCGTGAGCAGCCTCACCGTCGCGTCATAGGCGGTGCCGTCGATCCCCATCGCATAGCTGCCGAAGCTGATCGTCAGCGGGCAATCGGCGCGGATTTCATCGACCTTCGCCGGCGCCAGTGGACGGCGCTGCGGTTCGGCGGCGGCGACGGTCGCAATGGCGGCAATGGCGAGGATGAGCGGTTTCATGCCGCAAATCTCGCTCCAGCTGCCTGAACCGGGCCTGAAACGAAAACGGGCCCGCGGTTTCCCGCGGGCCCGTCGTCACCGGCGATGGTCGAGCCGGTGCGCGTTATTTCTTGAAACCGACCAGACGATAGCGGCAGTTCGAGCTCTTGCACGCCACCATGGTGATCGTGATCGTGGCGGCGCCGCCCTGGTTGGTCACCAGGATCGGGAAATCGTCATCCTCCAGATCGCTGTCGAGCTCATTGCCCTTGGCGTCCTTGATGACGAGGTTGAGGTCGCCGCAATCGGTGTCGCACATACCGACGATGCTGGAGACGCCATTGTTCAGCGTCACGCTCACCGTCTTGGTTCCGCCCTGCGCGAGCGAGCCGTTGCTCACCCAGCCGGTGGGCGTCAGCCCCTTCTCGCCGAACAGTTCCTTGGCCTTGTCGGTGAGCTGATCGAGCACGTCTTGCGCGGGCGCGGCGGCGGTGAGCAGCAGGCAGGCCGGCGCGAGCGCGGCGGCAACGAGCAATTTACGCATGATGTTTCCCTCTTCGATGTCAGTCCCTGCATCCGCTGGATAGATCGCCCGCGGCCCGCCTACGCCCCCCATTTGGGGGTACCGGCGCGGAAAAATCTGCTTACCCCCGTTCCGATGCGCGGCACCAGATTCCTCGACCGTTTCCGCAAGCTTGAACGCGACGCGTCGCCGCTGTTCCTGTTCGCGGAGGATGTGGAGGGCTTCCGCGCCGCCATCGAGGAAAGCCCGGAAGGCCTTGCGGAAGCCTTCGAGACCGCGGCCGCGCGCCTCGACGGCTCGATCGCCGAGCTCCTGCCCGGCTCCTTCGCATCGGCGGCGTGCGACGCCACGGGCGCGGTCCTGACCGCCGACCAGAGCTTCCGCGACTGGCTGGGCGATATCGACGCGAGCGAGGCGGTGGTCCGTCCCGTTGCCGGGGGCGCGCCGCGCCTGTCGATGATCGCGCAGGATCATAGCGGCCGCCCGGTGGCGATCGCCGCGGGCGACAGCCGCGCCGCCGCCGCCTGGCCGCTCAGCGCCGAGGTTCGCGCCGCGCTCGGCGACGGCCAGGCCCGCTACGCGCTGATCGCCTTCCGTCCGGACCATATCGGCTGGCTGCGCGCCGCCCGCGCGCATGGCTTCACGCGCTCCGAAGCCCGGCTCATCGCCGCGCTCACCCAGCAGGGCGAGCTGCGCGCCGCCGCCGACCAGTCCGGGATCGCCTATGAAACCGCGCGCAAGCTGGTGGCGAGCGCGATGGCCAAATGCGGTGCCTCCCGCCAGACCGATCTGGTGCGCGAGGCGATGCGGATCGCAGCGGGCGATTTGCGCACGCCCGCCAATATCGACCGGATGTTCGCCGACCTGTTCGACCTGACGCTGCGCCAGGCCAGGGTCGCGCGCGGCGTGGCGTCGGGCGGCACCCGCGCGCAGGTCGCCGAGGCGATGCGCATCTCCGAACATGCGGTGAAGTCCGAGCTCAAGATCGTGTTCGTCGCGTGCGGGGTCGAAACCGCGGTCGATCTCACCCGCATCGTCGCCGAGGTCGATGCGCTGGCGGGCCTCGCGAGCGCTTGCGACATCGTCTTCAACATCGGCCAGGCCAGCGAGGAGCCGCTCCGGCTCATCCCGCGAAGCTGGGCGCCGGGGCAGATCGCGGTGGCGGACCATGGGCCCGCCAAGGCCTTTCCGGTGGCGATCTTCCAGGTCAACACGATGGGCCGCTCGATCTCGCTGCGCTTCATCGCCCAGTTGCAGGCGCGGGGCCTGCGCCCGATAATCTTCGACCGCGCCGGTTACGGCCTCACCGATTTTGTCGAGGGCGACCCCTATCGCACCGTGACGCACGATCTGGCGGACATCCTCGACGCGCTGAACTGCCCCACCGCGCTGATCCTGTCGCGCGGGCTGGCGTCAGGCGCGGTCACCGCCGCCGCGGCCTTGCCCGAGCGCATCGTCGGCGGCGTCCTGCTCGGCCCCGATCCGCCCGCCGAACTCGACCGGATGCGTTCGGGGATGATGGGCGCGGGCCGCGCGCTCTTCTACGACCGGCCGTGGCTCGCCGACGGCCTCGCCCGGCTGCTCTCGCGCCGCACCAGTTCGGAATCGATCGCCCGGCTGATGCGCGAAAGCGTGGCCGGCAGCCCGGTCGATCTCGCCGCGCTCGACGATCCCGAGGAAATGGCGATCATCGCCCGCGCCGGCCGTCAATGCGCGCTCGGGATGCGCGGCTTCCTCAACGAGACGCTGACCCAGGGCTCGGGCGCCCGCGCGGTCCCCCTGCCCGACGGCAGCGCCTGGACGATCGCCTATGGCACCGAGGACCCGCTCTACCGCTTCGAGGACGCCGCCGCGCACTGGAATGCAACGCTGCCGGGCGCGGCGATCGTGCCCGTCGAGAAAGGCGGCCGCTTCCTGCACCTGACGCATGGCGAGACGATCGCCGGGCTCTGCGCCGACGTGCTCAAACGGACGCGCGCCTAGGCCCGCCTGAGCAGCACCCCCGCCCGCCAATAGTGCCAGATCGCCCAGGGCGTCACCATGGTGAAGATCAGCATCGACCAGCGCAGCGATTCCGCGCCCAGCGACGGCTTGAGCAGATAGGAGATTGTCCCCACCAGCGTCGGCCCCAGCCCGAGCCCGACCAGATTGATGACAAGCAAGGTGATCGCGGCCCATACCGCGCGCTGCTGGACCGGCGCGAGCCCCTGGATCAGCGCGAAGGTGGGGCCCAGATAGGTGTTGGCGAGCAGCACGTAGAGGAAATAGCAGCCGAGCGCCGCGACCTGATTGTCGATCATCAGGAAAGCGACGGTGAAGGGCAAGGCGATCGCCTTGAGCACCGCGACCATGATGCTCTGCATATGGAGCCCGCGCGTCCGCGCGAACCGGTCGGCCAGCCTGCCGCCGAACACCGCCGACAGCATCCCGCAGAAGCCGGCCGGCAGCGCCACGTAAAGCGAGACCTCGCGCATCGTGAAGCCGAGCGAGCGCTGCATATAGCTCGGCCCGAACGCGGTCAGCCCGTATCCGATCATCGACGTCACCGTCACCGCCATCACCAGATGCAGCGCGGCGGGCGTGCGCAGCATCCCCGCAAACCCCTCGCCCAGCCGCGGCATCGGCGCGCCCTCGGCGGGCTTGTGCGACGGGTCGGAAAGCCCCCTGCGCGGCTCGGCCACGAACAGCCACACGATCAGCGCCAGCGCGATCCCCGGCAGGCCGATGACATACATCGCCACACGCCAGCCATAGGCGTGCGCGACCATCCCGCCGATAAAGGTACCCAGCGCCGCGCCCAGCACCACGCCCAGCGAATAGATGCCCATCGCCCCCGCGCGCTTCTCGGGCGGATAGAGATCGGCGATGATCGAATGGCTCGGCGGCGAGGATCCCGCCTCGCCGATCCCCACGCCGATCCGCGCGAGCAGCAATTGCGTGAAATTCTGCGCGAGGCCGCCGGCGGCGGTCATCGCGCTCCACACCGCCAGGCTGATCGCGACGATGCGCTTGCGGCTCGTCCGGTCCGCCAGCCAGGCCACCGGGATACCCAGGGTGGCATAGAAGACCGCGAAGGCGAGCCCGGCGAGCAGCCCCAGCTGCCAGTCCTCGAGCAGCAGGTCCTTCTTGATCGCCTCCTGCAGGATCGCGAGGATCTGCCGGTCCATATAGCTGAAGAAATAGGTGAGCGTCAGCAGCGCCAGCGTCAGCCCGCGGCGGCGGAGCGCGACCGCGTCGGGCGCGGGCTGCGCATCATGGGTGGTGTCGATCATGCTGCCTCGCGCTATCGGCATCGTTGGGAATTGGCGGAGACCTCACACCATCCGTCATGCTGAACTTGTTTCAGCATCCATCGCGCAACAGGCGATGCCATCGCCTGTGGAGATATGGACCCTGAAACAAGTTCAGGGTGACGGAAGGGATTGAGGTTGACGGCTCGCCTCCCCCCGCAACGCCGCAAAAAAGGGGCGGGCCGCATCGCTGCAGCCCGCCCTTCGATCATGTCATTTCCGGGCAATCAGAACCGGAAGCGGCCAGTGATGCCATAGGTGCGCGGCTCGGCGAGGAAGGCCGAGAAGAGCTGGCGGCCACCCGGATATTGCGGGTCGGCGAAGGCGGCGGTGGTGCTGGTGCCGCCTTCCTGGAAGGGCGAGTTGAAGCCGACCTGGGTGTAGTTCTTGTTGAACAGGTTTTGGGCCCAGACCTCGATGCCCCATTTCTGGTCGGGTCCGCGGATGCCGATGCGGCCGTTGACCACCGCATAGCTGTCCTGCTCCTTCTGCGGGAACAGATCCGAGCCCGTGTTATAATCGTCGGTCAGGCGGGTATCGATGTAGAAGAGCCCGCTCAGGCCAGAATTGCCCAGCTCCGGCGTCCAGGCGAACGAGGCCGTGCCGACCAGCTCGGGCGCGTTCGACAGGTTGTCGCCCGGCAGCTTGCGCAGCGCCTGATCGAGCGGCGCGCCGTTCGCATTGCCGACCAGCTGGTCGCGATACTTGGTCTGGGCATAGGTGATGCCCATACCGACGCGGATGTCGCGATGCGGAACGAGCGACGCCTCGATTTCCACGCCCTGCGAACGGACGCCATAGGTGACGCTGTCGGGTGCGCACGAGCCCGTGGTCGCCGCCGCGGCGTTGAAGTTCGGCGCGCCAGTGAACTTGCTCTGGTCGCGGTCGCCGCCATTGAGGTTGGCGCTGCAGCCGTTGATGTTCTGCACGAGGAAGACCGTCCCGTTGAAGGTGTTCAACTGGAAGTCGCTGAACTCCGAACGGAAGGCGGAGATGTTGAGCGCGAACGGCCCGCGCTGATATTTCAGGCCGATTTCGAACGAGTTGACCGTCTCCGGCGCGAACTGGAGATTGCCGACCAGCGCCTGCGCCCCGGCCTGTCCGCCGAACGGCAGGATCGGCGATTTGAGCGCCGAACGGTCGAGATTGAAGCCGCCCGCCTTGTAGCCGCGCGAGTAGCTGCCATAGACCATCACATCGTCGGTCGGACGGAACGAAAGCACCGCGGTTCCGGTGACCTTGTCCTCCTTGCGGTCGCTGTTGATCTTCACGCCGTTGAGCTCGGCGGTCGCATTGCCCTGGCAGCCCAGCGCGATCAGGCCGCCGGCCAGCGCCCGCGCGGTGGCGTTGGGGCTGCTCAGATCGTCGAGCAGCGACGCCTGGAGCGCGGGGCACACGGTGTTGTTGTTGCCGAAGGTCGCGTCGAAGGTCTTGTCCTCGTTGGTGTAGCGAAGGCCGAGGGTCAGATCGACGCGCGGGCCGATATGGATGATGTTGTGCGTGAAGAACGCGAAGTTGCGGCTGTTCTGGTTATAGACGTCGCGCGTCGAGCCCATATTGTTCAGGCTGTCGAGCAGGGTGAAGCCCGCGACGATGTCCGCCCCGCTCGCGCCGCTCGCGCCCGCGATGGTGGCGGGGCCGACGACCGGGATCACGCAGGAGGGGCTGGCCGCCGAATAGAGCCCGGCCAGGCCGCCGCCCGAGATGATGCGGCAGGTGGCGAAACGGCCATACTGGTTGCCGAACTTGAGGTTGTCGGTGACCGTCAGGTCCTCGTTCGCGTAATAGGCGCCGATCAGCCAGTCGAGCGCCCCGCCAAAGGCCTCGCCCTGCAAACGGAGCTCCTGGCTGAAGGTCTTGAACTGGCGCGCGCTGTTGTCGTCGTCGGCGCGGTACAGGATGTCGACGAAGCTATAGTCGGTGTCCGAGGCCTGGGCCGAGAAATAGCTGCGATAGCCGGTGATCGAGGTCAGCTTGGCGCCGCCCAGATCGAGGTCGATCTGCGCCGAAACGCCCCAATCCTCGGTGGTGCCGCCATAGGAGCGGCCCGGGGTCACATAGATGTTGCGGCTATAGGCGTTGCTGAAGGCCGCGGTCGGCTGGCCGAGGCTGGTGAGCACGCGGATGATGCTGTTCGATCCGATTTCGTTGAGATCGCCGATATACTCGTTCTCGTTGCGGTTGAGATAGACCGCCGCGCAGCAATTCTCGTTGCGGTTCGAATAGTCGCCGATCAGCCGGATCGACAGCGCGCTCGAGGGCTCGAACAGGATCTGGCCGCGCACGAAATAGCGGTCGCGGTCATTGACCGTGCCGCCATTGGTCACGTCCTTGTAGAAGCCGTCGCGCTGCGACCAGACGCCGTCGACGCGCGCCGCGGCGGTCTCGCCCAGCGGCACGTTGAGGAAGCCGCTGAGGCGGAAAAAGTCGTAATTGCCATAGCTGCCTTCGGCGCCGCCATGGAAGCCGTCGAACGAAGGCCCCTTGGAGACGATGTTGATCAGGCCCGCCGAGGCGTTGCGGCCGAACAAAGTGCCCTGCGGCCCGCGCAGCACTTCGATCCGCTCGATCTCGCCCATGTCGTTGAGGCCGATGCCCGAGCGCGAGCGGTACACGCCGTCGACGAACACCGCGACCGAGCTTTCGAGGCCCGGATTGTCGCCGACCGTGCCGACGCCGCGGATACGCGCCGAACCATTGGCTTCGGAGCCCGTCGACGACACCAGCAGCGAAGGCGCCACCTGGTTGAGCTGGCGGATGTCGGTCGCGCCGGTGAGCTGCAGGGATTCGCTGTTGACCGCGGTGACCGAAAGCGGAACGTCGCTCAGCTGCTGCGCGCGGCCCTGCGCGGTAACGACGATTTCCTCGTTGCCCTGGCTCTCGTCGGGGGTGTCCTGCGCCATTGCGGGCGCCGCGAGGCCCATCATCATCGCGGGGACGGCACAGGCCGTCAAAAGGCGAAACCGCTTCATCATCTCTTCTCCCACCATGGTTGGAGCACTAGGCGGCTCCATACCCTATCCTCGAATACACGCCTTTCCCCAGCCGCAGTCAAGCGTAACAAACGTTGCAAAGCAGGACGGTTCACGAGTGTCGCGCAAAAGCCACAGGCAGGCGCGCGCGATCCGGCCTCCGCCATACCCGTATTCGAATCCGTAATTATACCTAGGCCCGCCTGTCTTCCGGCAGAGCGTGCTCAATAGCCGTTCAACCGCGCGAAACGCTCGCGGTGCCACGCCGCATTGCCCCATGCCGCCTCCAGCACGCGCGCGCGCTTGAGGTAGAAGCCGGCGTCATGCTCGTCGGTCATGCCGATCCCGCCATGCAGCTGGATCATCTCGCTCGACACCAGCTTGAGCGTATCGCCCGCCACGGCCTTGGCCAGGCTCACCGCCTGCGGGACGTCCGGCCGGTCGGCGTCGATTGCCTCGAGCGCCCCCTCGACCGCCGAGCGCATCAGCTCGAGCTCGGTGAACATCTTCGCCATCCGGTGCTGGAGCGCCTGGAAGCTGGCGAGGACCTGGCCGAACTGGACGCGGGTCTTGAGATAATCGTTGGTCTGCGCGAACGCCGCCTCGGCCATGCCGAGCATCTCCGCGCAAGCCGCCGCCGCCGCGCGATCGGTGACCTTGCCGAGATCGCCGCCCGGCAATTTGTCCGCGGGAGCGCCATCGAACGCGACCTGCGCATGGCTGCGGAAATCGACCAGATGCCGCGTCGAACGCGTCACGCCCTCGTCGCCCGCGACAAGATAGAGCCCATCGGCCGCCGCGACCACGAACAGCCCGGCGCTGTCACCCTCGGCCACGAATTCCTTGGTGCCGGTCAGCTTGCCGCCCGAAACGCTCGCCGCGATCGCCGAAGGATCGAAGCGCGGCCCCTCATCGACCGCGAGCGCCGCCACCACCTCGCCCGAAGCGATCCGGGGCAGCCATTCGGCCTTCTGCGCATCCGATCCGCCAAGGATGATCGCGCTCGCCGCCACCGAGGTCGCCGCGAGCGGTGTCGCGGTCAGCGTGCGCCCGAGCTGTTCCAGCACCGAGCCGAGCGTGACATAATCCATCCCCGCGCCGCCATGCGCCTCGGGGATCAGGATGCCGGCCCAGCCCATCTCGACCTGCGACCGCCAGCCTTCGGCGTCGTAAAGCCCGGCGGGCGCGGCGTCGCGCATCCTGCGAAAGGCGGTGACGGGCGATTCATTGTCCGCCCATTCGCGCGCCATGTCGCGCAGCATCGTCTGTTCTTCGGTCAGTACGGCCATTTCTCTTTCCCCGTCATCCCAGCGAAAGCTGGGATCTCGTGCGGCAGGCGCACGCTCCCTCTCCTGAGACCCCAGCTTTCGCTGGGGTGACGCAACCTACTGATGATCCAGCATCCCGAGGATCCGCTTCGCGATCACATTGTTCTGGATCTCGGTGGACCCGCCATAGATCGACACCGCCTTGCCGAAGAGCCAGTGGCGCGTGTCCTTGAGCGCATCCTCCTCGAACCCCTCGCCTTCCCAGCCGAGCCCGGCCATCCCGCGAATCTCGATCAGCAGCTCGGACCGCTCCTGCATGATCCTGGCGCCCACATTCTTCATGATCGACGTCGCCGCGCTCGGACCCGAGTTCGACTTGGCGTCGAGCTG
This sequence comes from uncultured Sphingomonas sp., assembly GCA_966251045.1. Taxonomy (GTDB): domain Bacteria; phylum Pseudomonadota; class Alphaproteobacteria; order Sphingomonadales; family Sphingomonadaceae; genus Sphingomonas. The sequence goes on along the minus strand of CBINJP010000001.1, from coordinate 263,193 downwards.
GATGCGCTTCAGCGTCAGCGCGAAGGCGCGCAAATCCATCTCATGCCGGATGATCTTCGTCCGCAGCTCGCCATCGGCGATCCGCCCTTCGCTATCCACGCCGACATATTTCTTCGCCAACGCCGAGAGCGGCGTCCCGGCGAACAGCCGCGAGGCGCTCGATCCGCCCCCGCCCAGGCTGTTGCGCTCGTGCTGGAGCAGGCGCTTGCCAATCGTCCAGCCCTGCCCCTCGGCGCCGACGCGGTTGCCCTTGGGCACTTTCACATCGGTGAAAAAGGTCTCGCAGAAGGGCGAGGAGCCCGAGATAAGCTGGATCGGCTTGGTCTCGACGCCCGGCGACCGCATGTCGATCAGCAGGAAGGTGATGCCTTCATGCTTCTTGCTCTTGTCGGTCCGCACCAGCGCGAAGCATTTGTCCGCCCATTGGCCGCCCGAGGTCCAGGTCTTCTGGCCGTTGACGACATAATGGTCGCCATGATCCTCGGCGAACATCTGGAGCGAGGCGAGGTCCGATCCCGCGCCCGGCTCCGAATAGCCCTGGCACCAGCGGATCTCGCCGCGCACGATCGGCGGGATATGCTCGCGCTTCTGCTCCTCCGAGCCATATTCGAGCAGCGTCGGCCCGAACATCATCACGCCCATCGATCCGCCCATCGGGTTCCACGCGCCGACCCGGGCCATCTCCTCCTGCAGCACGCGCGCCTCGGCGCGGCTCAGCCCGCCGCCGCCATACTCCGTCGGCCAGGTCGGCACGCTCCAGCCCTTGTCGCCGATCGCCTTTTTCCACTTGGCCTGTTCGGGGGTGTCGTTGTTCGGCCCCTCGACCGCGGACATCGAATTGTCCTTGCCGCGAAGGCCGGGATCGAAATTCTCCGCGAGCCATTCGCGGGCTTGCGCGCGGAATGCGTCCAGCGCATTCACCGGCGCGTCGATATCGGGTGCGGTGGCCATCCATTCTCTCCCGGGAAGCCGTGATCTTTTCGATTTCGAAAATGCGGTATGGCGAGGCGTGCGTCAAGCGCGTCGATGAAGGGGGCAGTGGATGTTTCACCACAGAGCGGTTCCGATCGTCTTGTCGGTCGCGCTGATCGACGCGATCGGCTTCGGCATCGTCATGCCGGTCCTGCCTTCCCTGGTGGTCGAACTCACCGGACTCAGCCTGCCCGATGCCACGGAGGTCGGCGGATATCTGGCTGCGGCCTATGCGCTCGCGCAGTTCTTCGCGGGCCCGATCCTCGGCAATCTGGGCGACGCCGTCGGCCGCCGCCGGGTACTGCTCTTCTCCACCATCGCCTTCGCCATCGACTACGCGCTGTGCGCCGCCGCACCCACGCTCGCCTGGCTGTTCCTCGGCCGCCTGGTGGCGGGAGTCGCCGGGGCGACTTTCGGGCCGGCCAACGCCGTGCTGGCGGACGTCACGCCGCCCGAGAAGCGCGGACAGACTTTCGGCCTGATGGGCGCGGCGTTCGGGATCGGCTTCGTGGTCGGGCCCGGCATTGGGGGGCTGATGTCGGACTGGGGCCCGCGCGCGCCCTTCCTCGCTGCGGCCGCGCTGGCGGCGCTCAACGCGGTCTGGATCCTGGTCGCACTGCCCGAGACGATGGCGCCGGAAAAGCGCCGCAAGTTCGATATCAGGCAGGCGCACATCATCGGATCGTTCCGGCCGCTGCTCCACGCCGGCAACGCGACCTGGCTGCTGTTCGCGGTGTTCCTGTGGCAGTTCGCGCATATGGTCTATCCCGCGACCTGGGCCTTCTGGGCAAGCATCGCGATGGGCTGGAGCGAAAAGCAGATCGGCTGGTCGCTGGCGGCGTCGGGGGCATGCATGGTGGTGGTGCAAGCCGTGGTCCTGCGTCATGCGCTGGCGAAGTGCGGGGAGCAGCGGACGGCGATGATCGGCATCCTCGCGGGGATGACCGTCTTCACCGGCTATGTCTTCGCGCGCGAGAACTGGATGATCTTCGCGTTGATCGCGGTCGGCGCGCTCCAGGCGATGGCCTATCCTTCAATGAACGGACTGCTCTCGCGCATGACCGATCCTTCGCATCAGGGCGCGCTGCAGGGCGGGATGGCGAGCCTGATGAGCGTCACCTGGATCATCGCGCCGCTGGCGATGACGCAGGTGCTGGCGACGGGCGCGAAGCAGGGATTCAACGGCGGCAATTTCGTGCTGGCCGCGGCGCTGGCGCTGGGCGCGCTGCTGGTGATGGTCTTCAAGGTGCTCGGCAAGGTGGGGCCGAAGGCGGCGGAGCCTTCCTAGCTCCTCCCTCGAAGGGCACCTGCGGGGGGGGAACAGAAAGGTCAACCCTCCTTCCCCGGCCTCCGCGACAGCCCCACATCCAGATGCGCGCCCGCGTCGACCAGCATCGTCTCGCCCGTGATTCCCCGGCTCGCGGGGTCGAGCAGCATCACGATCGGCCCGGCGATGTCCTCGCCCTTCGCGGCCATCGCCATCGGCGTCCTGGAGGCGATATAGGCGTCGAGCTTCGCCAGCCCCTCCGCCCCCATCCGTTTTTCGAACCAGCCCGTTCCGACATAGCCCGGCGCGACCGCGTTCACGCGAATCGCAGGCGCGAGCACTCGGGCGAGGCTCTGGGTCATCGTCACCAGCGCCCCTTTCGACGCCGCATAGGCGACCGAGGAGCCATGCCCGAACACCCCCGCCACCGATGCGACATTCACCACCGCGCCGAACGGGCTCTCGCGCAGCCAAGGCGCGCAGGCGCGGATCATCTGGAAGGGCGCGATGGTGTTGAGCCGGTAGATATCGACGAAATCCTCGGCGTCGAGCGCGTCGAGATCCTCGTGATTCGCGAATTTGGTCCGCCCGGCATTGTTGACGAGGAAATCGATCCGCCCGAACGCGTCCACCGCCGCCCGCGCCAGCGCCCGGCACGCGGCATCCCCGGCGATATCGGCCTGCACCGCGATCCCGCCCACTTCGCTCGCCAGCGCCTCGGCCTCCTCGCGGCTGCTGGCATAGTTGATGACGCAGCGCACCCCCCGCGCGCTCAGCCGCCGCACCACCGCCGCGCCGATGCCGGTGCCGCCCCCGGTCACGATCGCCACCGCGCCCGCCATTTCCTGATCCATGTTTCACTCCGGGCAAATTTTCGAACATCGCGTATGGCATTCCGCCGAACGCTCGCCTAGCGAAAGGGCGTGAGGGCAAGCGAATCATGACGGCCGAGGCGATGCTTGCCAGCGACTTCGCGACGCTGCCCGAGCTGATCCGCGCGCATGCGGCCGAGCGCGGCCAGAAGGCGGCGCTGGTCTTCGGCGACGCGTGGCTCTCCTATGCCCAGCTCGACAGGGGGCTCGACCGGGTCGCCGCCGCCCTCCAGCGCGACGGGGTGAAGCGCGGGCAGGCGGTCGCGATCCTCGCCGCGACGTCGCTCGAATATGCCGTGATTTTCCTCGGCGCCATCCGCGCGGGCTGCGTCGCCGCGCCGATCCAGCCCAGCGCCACGCCCGATCAGATCGCGGCGATGGTCAAGGATTGCGGCGCGCCGATCGTCTTTATCGACAAGGACGCGCCGGCATTCGACACCCAGGCGCGCAGGATCGCGCTCGACGGCCCCGCCCTCTCCGAATGGCTCGCCCCCGAAGGCGCGGAGCCCGCGCTGGTGATCCTCGGCCCGAACGATCCGTTCAACATCATCTACAGCTCGGGCACCACCGGCACGCCCAAGGGGATCGTCCAGCCCCACGCGATGCGCTGGCAGCACATCATCCGCGCCCCCGCGAGCTTCAGAGACGCGGTGACGATGATCGCCACCCCGCTCTATTCGAACACCACGCTCGTCAGCTTCCTCCCCACGCTCGCGCATGGCGGCACGGCGGTGCTACTCGGCAAATTCGACGCCGCCACCTATGTCCGCCAGGCCGCGAAGCACCGCGCCACCCACACCATGCTGGTCCCCGTCCAGTATCAGCGGATCATGGCGCTCCCCGATTTCGACGAGTTCGACTTGTCGAGCTTCGTCTTCAAGAGCTGCACCTCCGCCCCCTTCTCCGCCGCGCTCAAGGCCGATGTGGTCAGGCGCTGGCCCGGCGCGCTGGTCGAATATTACGGCCTCACCGAAGGCGGCGGCACCTGCGTGCTGGTGTGCCAGATGCACCCCGACAAGCTCCACACCGTCGGCAAGCCGGTCGAAGGCCATGACATCCGCCTGATCGACGAGGACGGCAACGAAGTCGCGCCCGGCGAGATGGGCGAGGTCGTCGGCCGCTCGAAAGCGATGATGACCGGCTATCACGGCCGCGACGACGCGACGTCCGCGACCGAATGGTTCGACAAGGACGGCAACCGCTTCCTGCGCCACGGCGATGTCGGCCGCTTCGACGAGGACGGCTTCCTCATCTTGATGGACCGCAAGAAGGACCTGATCATCTCGGGCGGGTTCAACATCTATCCCTCCGATCTCGAAGCCGTTCTCGCCGCCGAGCCCGGCGTGAGCGACTGCGCGGTGATCGGCGTGCCCAGCGAGCAATGGGGCGAGACCCCGGTCGGTTTCTATGTCGGCGGCGGCGATCCGGCGGCGATCCTCGAGGCGTTCAACGCGAAGGTCGGCAAGACCCAGCGCCTGTCCGCGCTGGAAAAGGTCGACGAACTCCCCCGCAACGCGATCGGCAAGGTGCTCAAGCGCGAGCTGCGCGAGCGGTATCTCTCGAAATGATTCTCACCGATATCCTCGCCGCCGCGACGCCGGTCGAAGGCGGCTTCCGCGTCGCCATCCCGCCCAGCTGGCTGCAGGGCCGCACTGCCTATGGCGGGCTTTCCGCCGCGCTCGCGCTCGAAGCCGCGATCCGCGCCGAGCCCGACCTGCCCCCGCTCCGCTCGGCCCAGATCGCGTTCATCGGCCCGCTTTCGGGCGAGGTCGCCGTCACCGCCACCAAGCTGCGCCGCGGCCGCAACGCCGCCTTCATCCAGGCGGATCTGGTGTCGGAGGCCGGGCTCGGCTTTCGCGCCACCTTCGTCTTCATGGCGCCCCTGCCCTCCGCGGTGACTCATGACGAGGCCCCCCGCGCCCCCGTGCCGCCACCCGCGCCCGACGCGAAGCTCTACACGGGGCCCGAGGACTTCTTCACCGGCAACTTCAACTTCTTCGATCACAAGCAGGGCACCGGCCCGGCCGAATGGCTGCGCTGGGCGCGTCTGCGTGAACGGGAGGGGCTCCACCCGATGGTCGAGCTGATGGCGATCGGCGATGCGCTGCCCCCGGCCGCGTTCAAGCTGATCCCCGGCGGCAAGGCACCGGTCAGCAGCCTCAACTGGCAGATCAACTTCGTCGCCGCCGAGCCCGCGACCGAAGACGGCTGGTGGCTGCTCCACGCCACCGCCGACCGCGCCCGCGACGGCTATTCGAGCCAGCGGATGACGTTGTGGAATGCGAGCGGAGCGCTGATCGCCGAGGGGATGCAAGGAGTGGCGATTTTCGCATAATCTCCTTCTCCCCTTGTGGGAGAAGGAAGGGGCCCGCTGCCGAAGGCAGTGGGAAGGATGAGGGGGATGGGACTCACGCCCGATTCCCCCTCACCCTTCCGCCGACTTCGTCGGCTCCCTCCCCCTCCCCTCCTGGGAGAGGGAATACTGCGACAAATTGCGACACTTTCCTGAACCAATGACATACCGCTGCGACAGCATTCCGACAGAAATGCATCGCAGCGGTCAGACCCCCGGCCGCCACGGGAGAACCACGAGATGAAAACCAGAGTCATTGCCCTCGCGCTCGCCGCGACGGTCCTTGGCGGCGGCGCCGCCATCGCCCAGGATGCCCCGCCCCCGCCCGGCCACGGTCCCCATGGCGGGCTGTTCCTCCATGCCGATGCCAACAAGGACGGCGTCGTCACCCGCGCCGAGCTGCTCGCCAGCATCGACGCGCGCTTCGGCAAGGCCGACGCCAATCATGACGGCAAGATCACCGCCGACGAGCGCCAGGCGGCGCACAAGGCGATGCGCGAAGCGCGCGGCGGCGGCGAAGGCCGGCGTGGCATGCGTGGCATGCGCGGCGGACGCGGCATGGGCCCCGGCCCGCGCGCCGACGCCAACAAGGACGGCGTAATGACGCTCGACGAGGTCCGCGAGCCCGCGCTCAAGCTGTTCGCCTATGTCGACCGCAACAATGACGGCAAGATCGACAAGGCCGAGAGCGACAGTTTCCGCGATGCGACGATGGCCTCGCGCGGCCCCGGTCCGCGCGGCCGCCACGGCCGTCACGGTCCCCCGCCGGCTGACGCGCCCCCGCCCCCGGGCCAGTAAGTCAGCCGGTCCCGGCCGGGCGAGTAATTGCCTCCTCGCTCGCCCGGCCCTTGGACCTAATGGCTTCCATGCTAATTGAGCATCCCATGTCCGATCAGCCCCACCTCCTGCTCGTCGACGACGAGCGATCGATCCGCGAGCCGCTCGCGCAATACCTCACCAAACAGGGGTTCCGCGTCACGCAAGCCGGCGACGCCGAGGGCGCCCGCGCCCGCATGGCCGCCTATGCGATCGATCTGGTGATCCTCGACATCATGATGCCCGGCGAGGACGGGCTCAGCCTGTGCCGCCATATCCGCGAGACTGGCGACATCCCCGTCATCCTGCTCACCGCGCGCAGCGAGGAGACCGACCGCATCGTCGGACTGGAGATGGGCGCCGACGATTATGTCGTGAAGCCGTTTTCCCCCCGCGAGCTGGCCGCCCGGGTGAAGGTTATCCTCCGCCGCGCCGCCGCGGGCGGATCGCGCCAGCATGCCCCCGACAGCGGCAGCTTCGCCTTTGCCGGCTGGGTGCTCAAGACCGGCGAGCGCGCGCTGGTCGACCGCGACGGCGTCTCGGTCCCCCTCTCGACCGGCGAATATAACCTGCTCCACGCGCTGGTGACCCGCCCCCGCGCGGTGCTCACCCGCGACCAGTTGCTCGACCTGACCCAGGGCCGCGAGGCCGCCGCGTTCGACCGCGCGATCGACAATCAGGTCAGCCGGCTGCGCAAGAAGATCGAGACCGACCCCAAGAACCCGGACATCATCAAGACCGTCTGGGGCGGCGGCTACACGCTCGCGGCGGAAGTGACGCGCCTTTGACCTCCCTTCGCCGTTTCCTGCCCAAGAGCCTCACCGGCCAGATCGGCCTGCTCGTCGCCGCGGCCCTGTTCGTGGCGCAGGCGATCAACTTCGCGCTGATGCTCAACGACCGCCGCGAAGGGCGCTTCAACCAGGTGATCGTCCCCTCGGTCACCCGCCTGATCGACGCGCATGAGCGCCTCATCAATCCCATCGTCGAGGACGAGGATGGCCGCGAACGCCGCCGCCCGCGCCACATCGACCAGCGCACCCGCGTCCAGTTCTCCGCGGTCCAGCCGCTGGCCGGCGGCCAGCCGCGCCGCCCCGATATCGAGGACGCGATCCGCCGCGGACTGATCGACAGCGGGCTCAATCCGAAGCAGGTGTTCGCCGTCGTCCGCCCGGTAGACGAGACGCGCCCCTATATGCGCCGGATGAGCCCCGAGCGCGCCCAGCGCCTTCGCCGCCTCGGCGCCGAGCTGCATATCGCGGTCCAGATCCCCGACGGGCGCTGGCTCGCGCTCCAGGCCGGCTGGCCGCGCAGCGAGCGGGTGCTGATCTGGCAGCTGCTGATTCAGACGCTGATCCTCTATGTCGTCGTGCTGATCCCGGTGCTGCTCGCCACGCGCCGCATCGCCCGCCCGCTGCGCAAGCTGACCGCCGCCGCCCGGGATTTCACCCCCGGCGCCGGCGCCGATCCGCTCGAGGAGCGCGGCCCCAGCGACGTCCGCGCGGTCACTTCCGCCTATAATGCGCTCAGCCTGCGCGTGAACGCGATGCTCGACGAGAAGGACCGGATGCTCGGCGCGATCGGGCACGATCTGCGCACGCCCCTGGCCGCGCTGCGCGTCCGCATCGAATCGGTCGAGGACGACGAGGACCGTAACCGCATGGCCGACACGATCGACGAGATGAACAAGACGCTCGACGACATCCTCTCGCTCGCCCGCCTCGGCCGCCCGAGCGAGACCGCGACCGAAGTCGATCTGGCGGCGCTGATCGACGCGGTGGTCGAGGATTTCCGCGACCTCGACATGCCGGTGACCTTCGAGGAGGCCCCGCGCCTGACGATGAAGCTCCGCACCGGCCTGATGCGCCGCGCGGTGCGCAACCTGATCGAGAATGCGGTGAAGTACGGCCATGGCGCCGAGGTCAGGCTGGTGCCCGGCGCGGACACGGTCGCCATCGAAGTCGCCGACCGCGGCCCCGGCATCCCCGAAGACAAGCTCGCCTTGGTCTTCGATCCCTTCACCCGGCTGGAGACGTCGCGCAACCGCGAGACCGGCGGCATCGGACTTGGCCTGGCGCTGGCGCTGGCGATCGTGCGCAACGCGGGCGGCGATATCGCGCTGGCCAACCGCGAAGGCGGCGGGCTGGTCGCGACGATCCGGCTGCCGCGGGGCTAAATCCTCCCCCGGAGGGGGAGGTGGCAGCCGAAGGCTGACGGAGGGGGCTTTCCACGGGCGATACCGCTCGCGGTGAGCCCCCTCCACCGCTTCGCGGTTCCCCTCCCCCTCCGGGGGAGGATTGAGAAGAAAAAAGGCCGGAGGTTTCCCCCCGGCCCCTTCACGTCGCGATCCGCAGCGGATCAGCCGACAATCTCTTCCGGCTTGAAGAAATAGGCGATCTCGATCGCCGCATTCTCGTCCGAGTCCGAACCATGGACCGAGTTCGCCTCGATCGACTCGGCCAGTTCCTTGCGGATCGTGCCGGGCTCGGCATTGGCGGGGTTGGTCGCGCCCATGATGTCGCGATTGCGCTGCATCGCGTTCTCGCCCTCGAGCACCTGCACCACGACCGGGCCGGAGATCATGAACTCGACCAGATCGTTGAAGAACGGCCGCTCTCTGTGCACCGCATAGAAGCCCTCGGCCTGCTCGCGGGTCATCTGGATGCGCTTCGAGGCGACGACGCGCAGGCCGCCATCCTCCAGCATCTTGGTGACCGCGCCGGTCAGGTTGCGGCGGGTGGCATCGGGCTTGATGATCGAAAAGGTCCGGGTCGCGGCCATGGCCGTGCGGCTCCTGTGCTTAGGTTGCGGAAAGTCGGCGGCTCCCTAGTCGCCGCGGCGCAGCATTGCAAGCTTGGCGGGGGCGCAAGAGGTGTCGCGCGGGGCTTGCAATGTTGGATTTCGCCTGCTGGGCTATCTTGTTCCCGGGCGGAGACCGGGGCCCAGTTGGAAAGGCCTCGTCGTCTCACGTCTTTTCCAGCTCGCCGGCACTGGACCCCGGCCTTCGCCGGGGAGCACCGCTCTTTGAACCGTCGAATCCCAGTCAAATCCGCACTTCGGGCGGAAAGGCTTTTCCCAATACCGGCGTCAACCGTGTCAACCGGCTGTCACCCGGCCCGCACGCACGAAACCGCGCTTTGGCGTCCACTTAATTCCACATAAGCCGTTCAGGCCGCTTTTTCCCAGCGTCCGTTCTCGTCCTGCTTCCAATAGTTGCGGACGACGCCTTCCTTGTCCGCCAGCCCCCGCCAGGCCGCGCGGGCCTCGGCGATATGGTCCTCGCCGAAGAAGTGGAACGCCCGGTCGAACGCCAGCGCCGCGTCGCGCCACAGCCCGTCGACCAGCGCGATGTTGCGCGCGCCGTTGCCCGGCTCGGCCTCGGGCGCGATCAGCACCGGCTGCGCGCTGTCGTCGCTGGCGCCGGCCTGAGCATGCGGCAGGAAGCTTTCGGGCGCGAAGCCCCAGAGCAGCTGGTCGATCCGCGCCCGCTCGCGCTCCTCCTCCGCCACGATCAGCAGCCGTCCGCCGCCCTCGATCACCTTCTGCGCGATGGCCGGCAGCACGCGTTCGAGCGGGGCACGGGTGAGGTGGTAGAAATCGACCTGCATGGCTCCCGATACCGCGATGGCGGGCCCCATGGAACACCCGGCGTTGCGGAGCGCTTGAACCGGTGCGATAGGCGGGCAATCGGCGCGCCGCGCGCAGGGTGGTTATACGAGGTGGGACGATTTTGACGCGCAAGGCCCTGCTGCTTTCGGGCACGCTGCCTCTGGTGCTTTGCGTCTCGGCGCCGGCGCTCGCGCAGGAGGGAACGGCGTCGCCGCCGCCCTCGGATACCGCCGCGCCCAGCGACACGATCGAGCCCGCGCCCAACCCGATCACCACCGACGAGTTGCAGACGCCGCCGGTCGATCCGCCCCCGCCGGTCGATGCCGCGCCCGCCGATCCGGACCAGATCCAGTTCAGCGCCGACCTGCTCGAATATGATTCGAAGGCCGATATCGTCACCGCGACCGGCGATGTCCGCCTCTATCGCCGCAGCGACCGGCTGCGCGCCGACCGCGTCACCTGGAATCGCGGCACGGGCCAGGTCGTCGCCGAGGGCAATATCGTCGTCACCAACCCCGAGGGCGACACGGCCTATGGCGACCGCATCGAGCTGACCGACTCGCTCAAGGACGGCGTGGTCGAGAACATGCTGGTCGTGCTTGACGCCGGCGGCCGCATCGCCGCGCGGCGCGGTGTGCGCGACAACGGCGTCATCACCGTCTACGACGCGGCCTATACCGCCTGCGCGGTCACCGGGTCGGACGGCTGTCCCAAGGAGCCGAGCTGGAAGATCACCGCCGACAAGGTGATCTACAATCCCCAGCTGGGCCGGCTGCGCTATACCGGCGCGCGCATCTCGGTGTTCGGCTTCGCGACGATCCCGCTCCCGGTCTTCTCGCATCCGGCGGGCGGCAAGAGCGACGACGGCTTCCTGATGCCCGATATCCGCTACAGCCGCACCAACGGGCTGCAGCTCGCGGTACCCTATTATTTCAGCCTCGCTCCCAATCGCGACCTCACCGTCACCCCGCGCGTCTATACCGGGGTGCTGCCGATGCTCTCGGCCGATTATCGCGAGCTCAATTCGCTCGGCGCCTTCCGCGTCTCGGCCTATGCCACCTATGGCCGCCGCGCCGGCGATCTGAGCGTGCCGGTGACCCCGGCCACCTCGAAGACCGATTTCCGCGGCTATGTCGACGCGGTCGGCCGCTACCAGCTCGATCCCAACTGGAGCGTCAGCGCGTCGATCCGGCTGACCACCGACCGCACCTTCCTGCGCCGCTACGACATCTCGCGCGACGACCGGCTGCGCAATAATATCCGGGTCGAGCGGATCGACGAGGACAGCTATTTCGCGATCAACGGCTGGGCGGTGCAGACGCTGCGGATCGGCGAGCGCCAGGGCTTCCAGCCCTTCGTCCTGCCCGAAATCGACTATCGCCGCCGCTTCTCCGACGGGTTCATCGGCGGCCGCGTCGAGCTTCAGGTCAACACGCTCGCGATCAGCCGGTCGGCCGGGCAGGATTCGCAGCGCGCCTTCGCCTCGGCGCGCTGGGACCTGCGCAAGCTCACCGCCTGGGGCCAGGAGATCACGCTCACCGGCTATGCGCGCGGCGACGTCTACAACACCAGCCAGACCGCATTGACCACCGTCCCCAGCTATCGCGGCGACGAGGGCTTCCGCTTCCGCGGCGTCGGCGCGGTCGCGCTCGACATGAAATGGCCGCTGGTGGGGCCCTTCCTCGGCGGAACCCAGCGGCTGACGCCCCGGGTCCAGGTCGTCGCGGCGCCCAAGATCGAGAATCTGGCGGTGCCCAACGAGGACGCCCGTGCGGTCGATCTCGAGGATTCGAACCTGTTCGCGCTCAATCGCTTCCCCGGCTACGACCGGTTCGAGGATTCGACGCGCATCACCTGGGGCGTCGATTATTCGTTGCTGCTGCCGGGCTTCAGCATCGACGCCACGGTCGGCCAGAGCTACCGCCTCGACGCCCGCCCGACGATCTTCCCGGACGGCACCGGGCTCAATGGCCGCGTCTCGGACGTGGTCGGCCGCACCGTGGTCCGCTTCCGCGATTTCGTGACCTTCACGCACCGCTACCGCATCGACAAGGACAATTTCGCCTTTCGCCGCAACGAGGTGGACGCGACGATCGGGTCGCGCAGCACCTATGTCCAGCTCGGCTATCTTCGCCTCAACCGCGATATCGGGCCGAGCCTGGAGGATCTTCAGGACCGCGAGGAGGCGCGCATCGGCGCCCGCGTCCAGGTCGCGCGCTTCTGGTCGGTGTCGGGATCGGTGCTGATCGACTTGACCGACCGCAACGAGGACGTGCTCTCGCTTTCCGATGGCTTCGAGCCGGTGCGGCACCGGCTGGGCGTCACCTATGAGGACGATTGCCTCAGGCTCGGTCTCACCTGGAAGCGCGACTATGAGACGACCGGCGATGCGCGGCGCGGCAACAGCTACATCTTGTCGCTCTCGTTCAAGAATCTGGGCCTCTAGGGACAATCGCGGAGGCGATGCGCCGCCGATAAGCCTTGGTTCAGGCACAATTGGCGAGTATGCGATCCCATCGAATTGGATGAGGGTTAGGGTTCACGTGAAGATTGGTGTTGCGACGGCGGTCCGGATGGTCCGCGCTCTGGTCCTGACGCTCGGCATGGCCGCTATCGGCACGGGCGCGATGTCGGTCCCCGCTGCGGCTCAGGTCGTTCCCGATCAGTCGGTCCCCGGCGCGGGCCTCGATCTGCCCGCGAACCTGCAGATCTTCGGCAAGGCCGATCCGAACATCCGCAAGGCGACCGCGATCGTCAACGACACGGTGATCACCGGCACCGATGTCGACCAGCGCCTCGCGCTGATCGTCGCGCTCAACGATTTCAAGCTCTCGCCCGAGGATACGCAGCGCCTGCGGCTCCAGGTGCTTCGTTCGCTGATCGACGAGACGCTCCAGATCCAGGCCGCCGCGGCGGACAAGATCAAGGTCACCCGCGAGGAGATCGACAAGAGCTTCGACCGCGTCGCGGCGAACTTCAAGCGCACCCCCGACGAGATGCGCGCCTGGCTGCGCCAGGTCGGCTCGTCCGAGCGCTCGATCAAGCGCCAGATCGAAGGCGAGCTCGCCTGGGGACGCCTGCTCCGCGCGCGGGTCGACATCAATGTCAGCCAGGCCGAGATCCAGGCGATCCTCGACCGGCTGCTCGCCAACAAGGGGGCCGACGAATATCATTTCTTCGAGATCTTCATGTACGCGACCCCCGATCGCGCCAATGAGGTCTTCGCCTCGCAGCAGCAGATCATCGAGCAGCTCAAGCAGGGCACGCCGTTCGAATATCTCGCGCGCGTCAATTCGCAGGCATCGACCAAGGCGACCGGCGGGGACCTCGGCTGGCTCTTCCTCCCGCTGCTCCCCGTGCCGCTTCAGGAGGCCGGCAAACAGATGACCCCCGGGCAGATCGCCGGTCCGATCGAAGTGCCCGGCGGCTTCTCGATCCTTTACCTCGCCGAGAAGCGTCAGGTGCTGACCGCCGACCCGCTCGACGCCAAGCTGAACCTCAAGCAGATGACGATCCAGTTCCCGGCGGGGACGACGGAGGCGCAGGCCACCGAGCGCGCGGCCGAGTTCGCCAAGGCGACCAGCACGATGCAGGGCTGCGGCGACGTCGAGCGCGTTGCCGCGACGATCGGCGCCGAAGTCGTCAACAACGACACGATGACGATCAAGATGCTCCCCGGGCCGCTGCAGACGATCATCCAGGGCATGCAGATCGGCCAGGCGACCCAGCCCTTCGGCACGATCGAGGCGGGCGTTCGCGTCCTCGTGCTCTGCGGCCGCGACGATCCGCCCTCGGCGAACATGCCGACCGCCGATCAGATCGAAGGCGTGGAGATCGAGAAGCGGACCAACCTGCGCGCCGAACGCATGCTTCGCGACCTGCGCCGGGATGCGATCATCGAATATCGCTGATCGGAAAGGGGCGAGCGAGCGATGAAATTACCGCTCGCCATCGCGATGGGGGACCCGGCCGGGGTCGGCCCCGAAATCACCGCCAAGGCGTGGAAGGCGCGCGAGCTGCATTCGCTCGCGCCCTTCTTCGCGGTGGGTGATGAACGCGCGGTCGCCGCGGTGTGGGACGGCCCGGTCGTCCGCATCTCCGGCCCCGAGGAGGCGACCGATGTCTTCCCAACCGCCCTGCCCGTCATCTCGGTCGCCGATATGGGCGAGATCACGCCGGGCAGGCCCGATATCGACGGCGCGCGCAACGCCCTGCAATCGCTTGAGCTCGCGGTTGGCCTCGCACGCTCCGATGGGGTCGGTGGGCTGGTGACCGGCCCCGTCTCCAAGGCGCAGCTATACGATATCGGCTTCACGCATCCCGGTCAGACCGAGTTCGTCGCCGAGCGCTGCGGGGTTTCGAGCGAGAATGCGGTGATGATGCTCGCGGGGCCGACGCTGCGCGTGGTGCCGATCACCGTCCATCTCGCGCTGGCCGATGTGCCCGCCTCGCTCTCGGTCGAACTGATCCTCGCCAAGGCGCGGGTGACGGCACGCGGGCTGTACCGCAATTTCGGGATCGAGAAGCCCCGGCTGGCCTTTGCCGGGCTCAACCCGCATGCCGGCGAGGGCGGCGCGATCGGGCGCGAGGAGATCGATCTGCTCAAGCCCGCGATCGCGCAATTGCGCGAGGAAGGGATCGACGCGGTGGGGCCGTTCGCGGCCGACACAATGTTCCATCCGCGCGCGCGCGCGGGCTATGACGTGGCGATGTGCTGCTATCACGATCAGGCGCTGGTGCCGATCAAGACGCTCCATTTCGACGATGGGGTGAATATCACGCTGGGCCTGCCGATCGTGCGCACCTCGCCCGACCATGGCACCGCCTTCGGGATCGCGGGCAAGGACGAGGCCAATCCCGGCGCGATGATCGCGGCGATCCGGATGGCCGCGCTCGCCACCCAGCACCGCGCCGAGCTGGCCGCCGCCGGGACGCCGTGAACGATCTTCCACCGCTCCGAGAGGTCATTCAGAGATACGGACTGAGCGCCAGCAAGGCGCTGGGCCAGAATTTCCTGTTCGACCATCAATTGCTCAAGCGGATCGCCCGGGTGCCGGGTGAGCTGGAGGGCGCCGAGGTGTTCGAGGTGGGTCCGGGCCCGGGCGGGCTGACGCGGGCGCTGCTCGAGGCCGGGGCGAACGTGGTCGCGGTCGAACGCGACTGGCGGTGCATTCCCGCGCTGGCCGAACTGGGCGAGGCGTTTCCCGGCAAGCTTCGGGTGATCGAAGGGGATGCGCTCGAGGTCGACGCGCCGTCGCTCTTCGCCGGCAAGCCGCATGTCGTCGCCAATTTGCCCTATAATGTCGGCACCGCCTTGCTGGTCGGCTGGCTCTCCGCCGCGTGGAAGCCGTGGTGGGCGAGCCTGACTTTGATGTTCCAGAAGGAGGTCGCCGAGCGGATCGTCGCCCCGGTGGACAGCGACCATTACGGCCGCCTCGCCGTCCTCGCCCAGTGGCGCTCGACCGCGAAGATCGCGATGAACGTCCACCGCTCGGCATTCACTCCGCCGCCCAAGGTGATGTCGGCGATCGTCCATATCGTCCCCGCGGCGGAGCCCGAGGGGGTACGGTTCAAGACGCTCGAAACGCTGACCGCCGCCGCGTTCGGGCAGCGGCGCAAGATGCTGCGCCAGAGCCTCAAGGGCGTTTCCGGCGCGATCGAGGCGATGGAGTCGCTCGGGATCGACTCCAGCCGGCGCGCCGAGACCGTCTCGGTCGCCGAATTCGTCGGCCTGGCTCGCGCGCTGAGCACATGAGCGTGCTCCGGCGAAGGCCGGAGCGTTGGCGGCAAGCGAAGACCTTCGACATCCAGGGCTCCGGCCTTCGCCGGAGCACAAGAAGGTCAGGGCTTGGGCGTGGGTGCCGGAACCGGGGTAGCCGCGGCGGTGACGGCGGGCGGCGGGCCCTTTTCGATCGCGGCGGCGAGCTGGGTGGCGTCGTTGCACGCGCCAGCGCCGCAGATCGCGCGGATGCGCGCGAGATTTTCCTTCGCCTTCTCGACCGCGCCCTTCTGAACCATCGCCTCGCCCTGGCCGCGCAGCGCCGCGACATCGTTGGGCTCGAGCACCAAAGCCTCGTGATAGAGGCGGATCGCGCGGCCCGGCAGGCCCTTGGCGCTCGCGATCTCGGCGAGCGCGATGAAGGCGGCACGGTTGCGCGGATCGACCGCGAGCGCGGTCTCCAGCGAATCCGTCGCACCGTCGAGATTGCCCGCGGCCTTCTGCTGCAGCCCTTGCTGGACCAGCGCGACTGACTTCGGATCGATCTGATCGTCGGGCCGCTGGGCCTGGAGGCCGGTGGACACCGTCAGCACCATCAGGGCGGCGGCGGCGGCGACAGAAAATACGCGCATCAACATCTCCGAAGCAGGAAGGCGTGTGGCTATCATGGCCGCAATATTCTTGCGACAAAAAAGCCATCGGTCGAGTGGGACAATGGGGTGAGCCGCACCCCGGGCCCGCGCGGTGTCCCGGAACCGAGCAGAAGCGGCTCGGCGGTCCAGCCGGGATGGCGGTCGAGAAAGGCCATCGCCTGCCCCGCCCCCTCGGCGTCGAGCACCGAGCAGACGACATGGATCAGCGCGCCGCCGGGCCGCACCAGCCCCGCGGCGAGATCGAGAATCGCCTTCTGCGTCGCGACCAGCTTCGCCAGCCGGTCCGGCGTGAGCCGCCAGCGCGCCTCGGGATTGCGGCGCCAGGTGCCGGTGCCCGAACAGGGGGCGTCGACGAACACCACATCCGCCCGCCCGGTCTGGTCGGCGAGCTGATGCAGCTCGTGCCCGGGATTGAGCAGGCGGGTCTCGGCGATGCTCACCCCTGCCCGGGCGGCACGCTCGGGCAGGCGCTGGAGCCGGTCGCGGACGATATCGCAGGCAAGGATGTGGCCGGTGTCGCCCATGGCCGCTGCCAGCGCGAGCGTCTTGCCGCCCCCGCCGGCGCACAGATCGATCACGCGATGCCCGCGCTCGGCCCGCGCCGCGAGCGTGACGAGCTGGCTGCCCGCGTCCTGCACTTCGAATTCACCCCGCGCATAGGCGGGATGCTGGTCGATCCGAGTGTCCGGCGGCAGGCGCAGCGCATCGGGAGCGAAATCGAGCCGCTCCGCGCCGGGGAATTCGGCGACAAGCTGGTCGGGATCGGCCTTGAGCCGGTTGACCCGCAGATCCAGCGGCGCGCGGGCGAGCAGCGCCGCCTGTTCCTCGATCCCGATCTCCGAGGCGCGGAGCTGCTTGATCAGCCAGGCAGGGGCGATCCCCGGCCGCGCGATCGGCTCGGCAGCATCGATCGTGGCGGGGCCATAGGGGCTGCCGTCGAACGCGGAGACAAGCTCGGGCCGTGCCGCCGCGAGCGCCAGCATCGCCGCGCGGCCGCTTTCCGGACGTTCGCCGAGCAGGCGGATCGCGTCATAGACCAGCTCGCGGATCGCGCGGCGATCCTTCGAGCCGGCATAGCGCCGCGTGGAAAACCAGCGCGCGATCAGCGTGTCCGCCGCAGCCCCGTTGTCGCGGGCGGCGGCGATGATCTGGTCGAGCAGCTCGATGGCGGCCTGGGTACGCGCGGCGGGGGTCATGGCGCGGGGTAGAGCAGAGCAACTCCAATTTTGGAAGCGCGACGATCCACTGTCAGCCAAGCGAGGCGCCGGGATTGGCTATGCAGTGAAAAGCGCCGTGACGCCGGGCTGCAACACCGCCTTGATGAACTCGGCGTTCTGGACTCCCTGATAGGCGAACCGCGCCGACATGCTCCCGGTCGTCATCGCGGTGATGTCGAACTGAACGCCCATGACGACGAACATGGTGTAACTCCCGCCAAGCGCGGTGGCGAGCGTCACCGTGCCCGTCAGGACGAACGGGTTGCCCCCTCCATCAGCATCCCAGGCAACCCCAACCACCTGATCCTGCTGGCTCGGCCCCTCGCCCGTCAGGCCATTCCGGGCGGAAGTCTGATCGGCGTCGCCGGTCTCGGGTTCATCGGGTTGCATCATCGCGCCTGCCCCTCCGTCGTGCCGGGAAACGTTATGCCCGCGTAGTTGTCGATTGCTTGCCGAACAAGCTTTCCGCGCCGGAGCCCCTTTCCATCCGGCTTGTGACGGTCCTGCGCGCCCGATAGGCTCGGCTCCAAATCGGGAGGGGATCATGAAAAGCTGGATCAATCTGCTCGTCGCCATCGCGGGTGCGGTTTTGCTGGCAGTGTTCGCCACCACGACGCCCTCCCCGATTTCCGCGACCGCCCCCGCGACCGATTTTTCCGCCGCGCGCGCGATGGCGGATGTCCGGCAGATCGCCCGCGCGCCGCATCCGACCGGGAGCGCCGAGAATGCGCGGGTGCGAGGTTATCTGACGAGGCGGCTCCAGTCGCTGGGGATGCGCGTCGTCACGGATTCGGCGACGGTCGGGCCGGAGGCGAAGGCGCGGCTCGACAAATGGCGCGGCTCCGAAGCGCCGGCGCCCGAAGCGGTCAATCTGGTGGCGACCCTGCCGGGGCGCGATCCCGCGAAGCCCGCGCTGTTGCTGATGGCGCATCACGACAGCGTATGGGGATCGCCGGGTGCGTCGGACGATACGGCGGGCGTGGCGGCGATCCTCGAAACGGTGCGCGCAATCCGGGCGCGCGGGCAGCCGCCCGAGCGGACGCTGATGGTGCTCTTCACCGATGCCGAGGAACTCGGGCTCGACGGCGCCAAATGGTTCTTCGCCAACAAGTCGCTCAGCGAGACGGTCGGCGTGATCGTCAATCTGGAGGCGCGTGGCGGCGGCGGGCGCGCCTCGATGTTCGAGACGGGCACCGACAACGGCGCGATGATGGGGCTGTTCGCGGGCGCCGTGCGCCGGCCGGTGGCGACCTCGCTCAGCGTGTTCGTCTACAACAACCTGCCCAATTACACCGATTATACCGAGGCCAAGGCGCAGGGCATTCCGGGTTTCAACTTCGCCTTTATCGGGCGGCCCGGCCTCTACCATTCGCCGCTGGCGACCCCCGATGCGCTCGATCAGGGATCGCTGCAGGACATGGGCCGCCAGACGCTCGATCTCACGCGCGCGCTGCTTGCGGCGCCCGAACTGCCGGGCAAGGCGCCGGATGCGGTCTTCTTCGATGCCTTCGGGCTGTTCCTGATCTCCTATCCGGCATGGGTGGGCTGGCTGATCCTCGCGGTGACGCTGGGCGCCTATGGCTATGCCGGCCGGGGCACGACGACGCTGCGGCACATCGGGCGTGGCGCGGGGGTGGCAGGGGCGATCCTGGTCGTCGGCGGCGTGATGCTGTGGCTCGGCAATCTCGCCTCGGGCGCGGATGGGCCGGTGAATTATTACGACCGGCTGGCGGCGATTCCGCGGCTGGAGGTGCAGGCCGTATTGCTGTGCCTCGCGGCGATGACGCTGGTCGCGGGGCTGCTGCTCGAGCGGCGGACGGGCACGGAATTGCTCCCGGCCATCGCCCTGCCCTTCCTGTTGCTGGCGGTGGTGGCGCAGGCAGCGGCGCCGACGGCGGCGTTCGTGCTGCAGATCCCGCTGCTGCTCGGCGGGATCGGCGCGGCGGTGGCGCGGTGGCGGCCGGGCGATGTGGGCAACTGGTCGCTGACCGCAATGGCGGCTCTGGGCGTTGGGTACCTGCTCACGCTCGCGCATGCGCTGTTCCAGGCCATGGGGCCCGACATGCCCTTCCTGCTCGTCCTCCCGCTCGCGCTGAGCGCGCTGCTGCTCCTCCCGCTGTTCGCGCGGATCGAGCGGCGGCGCGCGATGATCGAGACGGGGGTACTGGTGGTGCTCGCGCTGGGTGTGGCGCTGTGGGTGCGCTTCGACGCGGTGGCCGAGAGCGTGGCGGTCTATTCGAGCTTCCGCTGAGGCTCGCCCACATCGCCTTACAATAAGGATATTGCCGTAAAACGATAATCTCGATATCGTAAAACGATAACGATTCGGGAGGAACCGTTTTGTCCGCATCCCCACCCGCCGCGCTCGAACTGTCGCGCGTGCTGCTCTGGATCCTGCTCGCGCTCAACCTCTTCGCCGGCGCCGTGGTGACGCTGATGCTGCCCGGCAGCTTCCTGTTCGCGGATGTCATCATCGACTTCTTCACCAGGCGTCCGGAGAGCCATCCGGCGATGCTGCTCTGGACGCTGCGCGTGTGGGGCCTGATTGCGCTGGCGCTGATCGCCACCGTCCATGTCTCGTTGACCCGCCTGCTGGCGATGATCGCGACAGTACGCGAGGGCGACCCGTTCGTCCCCGAAAACGCCGCGCGGCTGAAGACGATCGCATGGTGCCTGCTGTTCGCGCAGGTCGTCCATCTGATCTCCGGCGTGATGGCGCGGCTGATGACCGAGGCAGGATCGAAGATCGATTGGCAATGGAACGGCCTGGCCGGCTGGCTGGCGGTGGTGCTGGTGTTCGTGCTCGCCCGCGTCTTCGAGGAAGGCACGCGCATCCGCGCCGATCTGAAGGCGATGATCTGATGGCGATCGTCGTGACCCTGGACGACGTGCTCTACGCACGCCGCATGACCCTCACCGAGCTTTCGGGCCGGGTGGGCATCACCCTCGCCAACCTCTCGATCCTCAAGACCGGCAAGGCGCGCGGCATCCGCTTCGAGACGCTCGAGGCGATCTGCGAGGTGCTCGGCTGCCAGCCGGGGGACCTGCTGCGCTACGATCGCGACGAGGATGCCGATGTGCTGGAGGTGGCGGCATGAACCCCTTCCTGATGGCGCACATCGCCAGCGGGATGGTCGCATTGGCCTCGGGCGCGGTCGCGGTGACGGTGCGCAAGGGCGAGCGCACGCATGTGCTGGCGGGACGGGTGTTCTTCGCATCGATGGCGGCGCTCGGCGTCACCGCCTCGATCCTCGAACCCTATCGCGACCCGCCGGGTTCGCCGGTGAGCGGGCTGCTAGTCCTCTATTTCATCGGCACCTCCTGGCTGGCCGCGCGGCGGCATGGCGGGCGGTCGGGCTGGCTCGAGATTATCGGCTGCGTAGCGGCGCTGGGGCTCGGCGGGGCGATGATCTGGGGTGGCTATAGCGGAATGTCGAAGACCCCGGTCGGGCCCGGCCCCGCCTATGCGCTGGGCGGACTGTGCATGTTCGCGGGGCTGCTCGATCTCAACGTGATCCTGCGGCGGCGGATGAGCGAGGTGCAGCGCATCGCGCGCCACCTGTGGCGGATGCTGTTCGCCTTCTTCATCGCGACCGGCTCCTTCTTTCTCGGCCAGCAGGACGTGCTCCCCGCGGCGATGCATCGGTCGCCATGGCTGTTCGTGCCGGCCTTCGCGCCCTTCGCGCTGATGGCCTTCTGGCTGGTGCGGATGCGGATCGGGAAACGGTTCAGGAGAGAGGCGGCATGACCGCGAGCATCTGGGAGCGCGGCGACGAGGAAGTGTCGCTGGCGCGACTGTACGTGATCCGGCTGGGCTCGCTCGCCGGGGTGGTCTCGCTGGGATCGGAGGTCCTGCCCAAGCTGATCTGGCCCGATCCGGTAGGGCGCGGGATATCACCGCGATATTGGGCGGGCTGTGCGTGATGGCGCTGATCGGGATCCGCTACCCGCTCAAGATGGTGCCGATCCTGTTGTTCGAGTTCGTGTGGAAGACGATCTGGCTGTTCCGTTTCGGCCTGCCGCAGACCATGGCCGGGATGCAATCGCCGCAACTGACCGACGACATGTTCTCGATCGGGATGTTCCCGCTTATCTTCGGGCTGGTCATCCCCTGGGGCTATGTGTGGCGCCACTATGTGGTGGCGCCGGCCGACCGCTGGACCAACCGCGCCTAGCGTGTCGGGTAGTTGGGCGCCTCACGCGTGATCGTCACATCGTGGACATGGCTTTCGCGCAGCCCGGCATTGGTGATGCGGACGAACTTCGCCTTTTGCTGGAGCTCAGCGATCGTCCGCGATCCGGTATAGCCCATCGCCGCCTTCACCCCGCCGACGAGCTGGTGGATCACCTCGCGCGCGGGCCCCTTGTAGGGGACCTGGCCTTCGATGCCCTCGGGAACGAGCTTGAGCTGGTCCTTGATGTCCTGCTGGAAATAACGGTCGGCCGATCCGCGCGCCATCGCGCCGACGCTGCCCATGCCGCGATAGGATTTGTAGGCGCGGCCCTGGTAAAGGAAGGTCTCGCCCGGCGCCTCCTCGGTGCCCGCGAGCAGCGAGCCGATCATCGCCGTGCTCGCCCCCGCAGCCAGCGCCTTGGCGATGTCGCCCGAGGTGCGGATGCCGCCATCGGCGACGACCGGCACGCCCGATCTGGCGGCTTCGCTGGCGGCCTCCATGACGGCGGTGAGCTGGGGCACGCCCACGCCCGCGACGACGCGGGTGGTGCAGATCGATCCTGGGCCGATGCCGACCTTGAGCCCGTCCGCGCCGGCGCCGATCAGCGCCCTGGCCGCCTCGGCGGTCGCGATGTTGCCGGCGATCACCTGGACGCGGTTCGACAGCTTCTTGACGCGTTCGACCGCGCGGCTGACCTCGACATTATGGCCGTGCGCGGTGTCGATCACGATGACGTCGCACTCGGCATCGACCAAGGCCTCGGTCCGCGCAAAGCCCTTGTCGCCCACCGTGGTCGCCGCGGCGACGCAGAGCCGGCCGGCATCGTCCTTGGTGGCGTTGGGGTAGTTCACCGCCTTCTCGATATCCTTGACGGTGATCAGGCCGACGCAGTGATAGGCATCGTCGACCACCAGCAGCTTTTCGATGCGGCGCTGGTGGAGCAGACGGCGCGCCTCTTCCTTGCCGACATTGGCCGAGACGGTGGCGAGATTCTCGTGCGTCATCAGCTCGGAAACCGGCTGATCGGGATTGCCGGCGAAGCGGACGTCCCGGTTGGTGAGGATGCCGACCAGCTTGCCGCCGGCCTCGACCACGGGGATGCCGCTGATCCGGTTGGCTTCCATCAGCGCCCGCGCCTCGGCGAGCGTGCCGGTGGGGGCGATGGTGATCGGATTGACGACCATCCCGCTCTCGAAGCGCTTGACCTGGCGGACCGCCTCGACCTGCTGCTCGATATCGAGATTGCGGTGGAGCACGCCGATGCCGCCCAGCTGCGCCATCACGATCGCCATCGCATCCTCGGTCACGGTATCCATCGCCGAGGACAGGATCGGAATGTTGAGCGCGAGCCCGCGCGTCACCTGGGTCCGCGTATCGGCCTGGCTGGGCAGAACCTCCGATTCTCCCGGAAGCAGGAGCACATCGTCGAAGGTAAGGCCGAGGGGAATATCCATGGGAGCGCCAAGTCCTGAGTCGGAAGTTGGCGGCCCATGTAAACGCGGGTTTCGGGAAGCGCTAGGGGGCTATGGCTCAACCGTCACGCCCAGCGCTTTCCTGTTCGCCTGAGCCAGGGTCAGACGGGGCAGCAAACCGCTCACCGCCTGGATGGTCGAGAAGGTTCCCGCGAGAAGCAATACGGTTCCAACCAGAAACAGGGTCGGCGCGATCACCTCGTCCGATACGGAAAGGGCGAAGCCCGCCAATCCGACGACATGCAAGGGATTGTCGGGGGATTGCCGGGTGACGTCGATCAGGTCGTCGAACGAGATCACGAAAATATAGCAGACCGTGAATGCCGCGAAGCTGAGGAACCAGGCGTAGCTGCCGGACAGGAAGCGATCGATATTCGCCAATATATCCTCTTTCACATCGTTCGCGAGGTTCGCGGTCAATTCGCCGGCTCTCGCCACGACGATGGCCCAAACGGTCAGCATCAGCGATGCGGCGGTGACGGCGGCGGCGAGCAAGGTGCTTACCGAGCTGGCCGTGACGATCTTGTCGATCCCGCCGATCATGGTGACCGGAACAAAGCCATCCGCGGCAAGGTAGCTGAGGCCGCCATTCAGGAGTCCACCGCCCAGCAAGCTGCCCGCAGGAACCTTCCACTTCGCAAGCGCCATATCGTCCTCCCTCCCGTCCCGACTTGGCAGGCGGCCCAAATCCAGCATGGATGCACGCAGGCCGCAAGCGCGTCCGTCACCGAATCGCACCGATCGGCTGCGGCGAAGCGCCGGGATCAAGCCAGCTTGTACGGCGTGGGATCGCCGCGTTCGGCGACGAGCTGGCGGCGCGCGCCTTCGCGGGCCTCGGCGAAATGGGTCCCGATATCCGGATGGCTGGCGGCCAGTTCCGCGAGGATCGCTTCGTCATCGCCATGCGCGATCCGGGCGACGAGATCGGCCGGCAGCATCCCGATCCGCGCGGCGAGCAGCCGCATCGTGCGCGCGCGGAGGCGGAATTCGAAATCCATCAACCGCGCGGATTCCACTTCCTCCTTCTTGAGCAGGGCGCCGCGCAGGTCGAAGACCATCACGGCGCCCGCTCGAGCATCGGAAAAAGCACCGCGCGGTCCGCCGCGATCAGGTCGCGCATCGACTGGCGCATGGGGGCGGCGGTGCGGACATAGTCGGGCCAGTTTTCGACGAGCTGGCGCAGGCCCCAGGCGCCGATATGCGCGGTCGAGATCTTGAGCTGCGCCGCGTTGAGCTCGCGGACCTGGCGGAGCTTTTCCGCATCGGCGGCCGTGGCGGACTTGCCCAGCGCGTTGCAGGCCATATCGAACAGGCCGCGCCGCTTGCCGCTCGCCTTGCTCAGCCGCGCGCGGGCGCTGGCGACGGCGGTCTGGTTGGGCACGGCATCCTGGGTGAGCCGGTCGAGTTCGTCCATCGCCGCCTCCAGCTCGACATGGATCGCCTTGAGTTCAGCCAGCATCCGCTTTCCAATCCACTCGTTCAAGCAGGGCGCGGGCCTGCTCGACATGCATCGCTTCGATCATCCGGCCCCGGAAACGCTCGGCGCCGCCAGTGGCTGCCTCGACGAGCGCGCGGGCTTCGTCGATCTCCTCCGAATTGGGGCCGAATGCCTGGATCGCCACCGCGATCTGGTTCGGATGGATCAGGGACTTGCCGTCGAACCCCAGCCAGCGGCCGTGGCGGCATTCGGAAGCGAGCCCGCGGGCATCCTCGAGCGAATTATACACCCCGTCGATCGCCCAGATGTCCGCCGCGCGCGCGGCGAGGACGATCATCTGGAGCGACAGCGCCAGCCCCTCGCGTCCGGAGGGAATGTGAAGCGACGCGCGAAGGTCGTTCGATCCGGCGATCAGCCCCTCCACGCCCGGCATCGCGGCGATATGCCGCGCGTCGAGCACGCCGGCGGGAGTCTCGATCATCGCCAGCACCGGTTTGGCAAGCGCGCTCACGACGCGGCTGGCCTCCGCGGCGCTCTCGACCTTCGGGACCACCGCATAATCGCAGGCCGAACCGGCGACGGCGGCGAGATCGGCCGGATGTTCGGGAGTGCCCAGACCGTTGACCCGGATCGCGCAGAGCCGGTCGCCGAAACCCTCGGCCGCGGCCTCGACCGCGGCGGCGCGGGCCATCGCCTTGTCCTCGTCGCGGACGGCGTCCTCGAGATCGAGGATCACCATGTCGACATCGAGTCCCCGCGCCTTCTCGATCGCGCGCGGATTCGAGGCCGGAAGGAACAAAAGCGTGCGCGGCGCCGGTCGGTTGGGCGTGTTCATGGGGCTTCTCTATGCTAGCAAGAGCCAGGTTTTGCGAGGGGACTCGGAATGGACATGTTGATGGTGGCGGGCATCGGGCTCGTGGTCGTGCTGCTCTACCTGTTTTCGAGTGTGAAGGTCGTCACGCAGGGCTATCATTACACGATCGAATATTTCGGCCGATTCACCGCGGTGGCGGCGCCGGGCCTCAATTTCTATCCCGCCTTTTTCTATCGCGTCGGCCGCAAGGTGAACATGATGGAGCAGGTGATCGACATTCCGGGCCAGGAGATCATCACCAAGGACAATGCGATGATCTCCACCGACGGCGTGGTGTTCTTCCAGGTCCTCGACGCGGCCAAGGCGGCCTATGAAGTCAGCGACCTCTATGTCGCGCTGCTCCAGCTGACGACGACCAATTTGCGCACGGTGATGGGCTCGATGGACCTCGACGAGACGCTGTCCAAGCGCGACGAGATCAATGCCCGCCTGCTCAACGTTGTCGATCACGCGACCACCCCATGGGGTGTGAAGATCACCCGCGTCGAGATCAAGGACATCCGCCCGCCCGCCGATATCGTCAATGCGATGGGCCGTCAGATGAAGGCCGAGCGCGAGAAGCGCGCCAACATTCTCGAGGCCGAGGGCACCCGCGCCTCCGAGATCCTGCGCGCCGAGGGCCAGAAACAGTCCAAGATCCTCGAGGCTGAGGGCCGCCGCGAAGCCGCCTTCCGCGACGCCGAGGCGCGCGAGCGTTCCGCGGAAGCGGAAGCCAAGGCGACCGAGATGGTGTCGGACGCGATCGCCAAGGGATCGGCGAGCGCGATCAACTATTTCGTCGCGCAGAAATATGTCGACGCGGTCGCCAAGTTCGCGACCTCACCCAATGCCAAGACGATCCTCTTCCCGGTCGAAGCGACTCAGCTGATCGGGACGCTGGGCGGGATCGGCGAGCTGGCCAAGGAAGCGCTGGGCGGCCCGCCTTCGCCCCCCGCCCCGCCCGCCACGCCCCGCGCGCGGCCCGCGCCCTTCACGCCGGGAGGCCAGCAATGACCTGGGAATCGATCCTCGAACAGCCGGGGCTCGCCTGGCTCGCGCTCGCCGGGCTGCTGGCGATCGTCGAGCTGCTGATCCCGGGCATCTTCCTCGTCTTCATCGCCGCCGGCGCGGCGGTAACGGGCGTGGTGGCGCTGCTGGTGCCGGGCATGCCGCTGGTCGCCGAAGTCGCATTGTTCGCGGTCGCCTCGGTCGCGGCGGTGGCGATCGGGCGGCGCTGGTATGCCACCAATCCGGTCGAGAGCGCCGATCCCTTGCTCAACGACCGCGTCGCCAGGCTGATCGGCGAAGTGGTGACCGTCGCCGAGCCGATCGTCGCCGGCAAGGGCCGGGTGCGGGTGGGCGACGGCGAATGGAATGCCCAGGGGGCCGACGCTCCCGCGGGCGCGCATGTGCGCATCGTCGGCGCCAGGGGCAACACGCTCGACGTCGAACCGACAGACTGAATTTCTCCGGAGACCGTAAGACATGCGTATCAATCGTCGCGACCTGCTGATCGGAGCGGGCGCCACCGCCGCGCTTTCCGCCATTCCCGCCCGTGCATTCGTCGCCGACGCCGAGCAACGGGCGCAGGCGATGATCGACCGGATCGCCGAGCAGCTGCTGCGGGACGGGCCCGAGGGCGCGACTTCGCTGGGAATCGACAAGGACAAGCGCGCGCGGCTCAAGCACCGGCTGGGCGACCGTTCGGCCAAGGGGCAGCTGGCGCTGGCGGACCGGCTGACCAAGGCGGTCAAGGAGCTGAATACGCTCGACACCACTCAGCTGAGCCACACGATGAAGGTCAATGTCGATGTGGTGAAGACCGCGTTCGAATCGGCGCTGGGCGGGCTCAAATTCGGCTATGGCGATGTCGCGGTCGGGGGGTGGCGCAATTCGCCCTATGTCGTGGCGCAGAATGTCGGCGCATTCCTCGACACGCCGCAACTGCTCGACACCGATCACCGGATCGAGACCAAGGACGATGCCGAGGCCTATATCGACCGGCTCGCGGCCTATGCCGGGCAACTCGCAGGCGAGACCGAGCGATTGAAGATCGCGGCGAGCAAGGGCGTGGTCGCGCCCGATTTCCTGCTCGACAAGTGCCTCAAGCAGCTCAAAATGGCGCGCAGCGGCCAGATCGCCGGCTGGGGGCTCGTCACCTCGGTCGCCAATCGCACCGCGGGGATGAAGGGCGATTACGGCCAGCGCGCCTTCGACATCTGCAGCCAGGCGGTCGCGCCCGCGCTCGACAAGCAGATCGCCGAGCTCGAAAGGCACCGCGCCGTCGCGACCGGCGACGCGGGCGTGTGGAAATTCCCCGATGGCGATGCCTATTATGCCTGGGCGCTGAGCGCGGGCACCACCACTACGCGCACCCCCGATGAAGTCCACAAACAGGGCCAGGAGGAGCTCAGGGAGCTTCAGGCGCGGATGGACGTGATCCTGCGCAAGGAGGGCTATAGCCAGGGCACGGTGGGCGAGCGGATGACCGCGCTCGGCAAGGATCCGCGCTTCCTCTACCCCGACAATGACGAGGGCCGTGCCGAGATCATGGCCTTCCTGCGCAAGCGGATCGACGAGATGCGCGCGCTGATGCCGCGCGCATTCCACACGCTGGTGAAGGGCAATGTCGAGGTCAAGCGCATGCCCCCCGAGGCCGAGCCGGGCGCGCCCGGCGCCTATGGCGGCGCGGGATCGATCGACGGGACGATCCCGGGCAAGTTCTGGATCAACCTGCACACCACCAGGCTGCACAACCGCTTCAGCCTGCCCGACCTCGCTTATCACGAGAGCATCCCGGGCCATGTCTGGCAGGGCGAATATGCCAACAAGCTGCCGCTGGTGCGCTCGTTGCTGGCGTTCAACGCCTATTCGGAGGGCTGGGCGCTCTATGCGCAGCAACTGGCGGACGAACTGGGGGTGTACGACGCGAACCCGGTCGAGCGACTCGGCTATCTTCAGGGCATCGCGTTCCGCGCCTGCCGGCTGGTGGTCGATACCGGGCTCCATGCCAAGCGCTGGACGCGGGCGCAGGCGATCGAATGGTTCGCGACCACCAACGGCTCCGGCCTCGACGAAGTCACCAGCGAAGTCGACCGCTATTGCTCATGGCCCGGCCAGGCGTGCGGCTACAAGGTCGGGCACAGCGAGATCAACCGGCTGCGCACCCACGCCCAGACCGCGCTCGGCGACAAGTACGACTTCCGCGCCTTCAACGACGCGGTGGTGCTGGGCGGCAATGTGCCGATGACGGTGCTCGGCCGCGTGATCGAGGCGCACATCGCCGAGCGGAAGGGCTGAGCCGCGTGCTGCTCCGGATCGCGCTCGGGCTCGCGGCGCTGCTCGCGGCGGCCCCGGCGGCCGCGCAGGGCCTGCCCGCCATGCCCGAGAGCCTGGTGGGCGCCAGCCTGTCTGCGTGCATGCGCATCGACGATCAGGGCGCGGTGAACGACGTCTTCCTGATCGTCTCGACCGGCGATGCCGCGCGCGACCGCGACGCGGTCGACTGGCTCAAGCGGCTGCACTGGCCGCCCCGCAAGCCGGACGACCCCGAGCGGATGAACTGGTTTCCGATGGAAGTCCAGCTCGGCGGCGGCAGCCCGGCTCCCGAAGGGCCACGCAAGAGCTGCCCGCCGTCAGCCTGAGGGCGCGCGAGTCACTTCTTGCCGAACAGACCCGCCGCCATCCCGGCGATATCGTCGAGCGGATTGCCGTCGCCGTCGCGGTCCAGCATCCCGGCATATTTCGCCAGCGCGCCCTCGCCGCCGATATGGCCCATCACTTCCTGGATCTTGTCGAGCGGCAGCCCGGTCGCGGCGGCGGCGCCCTCCGCGGTGTCGCCCTGCATCGGATGGAACTTGGCCAGCGCCGCGACCGCCGATTCGACATGTTCGGGCGAGAGGCCGACCTTGGCCGCGAGGTTCGCCACGTCCGCGTTTCCAGTGACTTGGCCGAGAATGCCGTCGAGAACACCCATGATACTGCTCCGTGCGCGGATGAAGTCACGCGCGAAGCATAGCATGACCTGCTAGCGAGTGAGAAACGCCTCGACCGCGGCGAGCCCTTCGTCGCTGGAGACCGCCAGATCAATCGGACGGCCGCCGAGCGTCTCGTCATGCGTGTTCATGAATTCCTTCGCCTTCGCGAAGTCCCTGAACTTCTCATAGGAAAGCGATGCCAGCTTGCCCTGCCGCACCGCGGCGGCGGGATCGAGGCGTACCGCGTTGAACGGGCGGCGAAAGCGCTTGTAGGAGGGGCGCTCAGCCGCCTCCTCGGGCGCGGGCGGATCGTTGTCCTGGATCATCGCCGTCCTCCCCTGCGCTGGCCGAAGCCGCTGCTCGCCACTCGCTCGCGATAGACGAGGCGGCCCTTTTCCAGATCATAAGGCGACATTTCGACCTGCACCCGATCGCCCGCCAGCGTGCGGATGCGGTAACGCCGCATCTTGCCGGCGGTATAGACGATGACCCGGTGGTCGTTTTCGAGACAGACGCGAAAGCGCCCGTCGGGCAACACTTCCTCGACGAGGCCGTCGAGCGTCATAAGCTCCTCTTTGGCCATGCGTCAGGCGACCCCGGCGACGCCGGCGCCCAGCGCCAGCTGGAGCGTGCGAATCCGCTCGGCATAACCGCGCGCCAGACCCAGATGGGAGTGGCGCGAGCTGGAACAGGCCGCGGCATCGGCGCGCATCAGCGCAACCTGATGTCGATGGAAGAGATAATTGAGGTCCATAAACGGCTCCCGGATTTGTAAGCGGGAGCACATTGGTCTCTCAGCCGCGGGCGCCTACGAAGGATTTGCCGTGCGATATTCGATATATAGGGTGCGGGCGGCCAAATAGCCACCCGCCCGTCAGATTATGGCAAGGGCGCCCTGTCCGGCTGGACAAACCCCATCCGCGCCGGGACCGCAAAGAGCAGTTCCTTCGAATAGAAGCCCAGCGGCCATTCGCGGCGGCCGACGGGCGAGAGGAGCAATGCGTTGACGCGTTCCTTCAGCCCCGTCTCGCCCGTCTGGCGCAGGAACAGGCGGACGCCCGCGACATAGGCGTGAGTGATGGTGTCGTGATAGCCCTGCGTCTCGTCATTCACCCCGCCCACGCTCTCGTTGAAGCGTGAGATGATGCCGCCGATCTCGGCGTCGACATCCACATCGGGGCGGCGGGTGAGCAGATAGAGGCAGGCGGCGAGATGCGCTTCGTGAGTCCATTCGGGGCGTTCGAGGCTGCACGCGAGCAGGCCTTCGCCGAGATGCTCGATCTCGGCGTCGGTCGTGAAGAGGCGTGGCGAATAGTCGGTCATCTGATCGGGCTTTCGTGAGGCCCGATCCGATGACCGGGCCGATTATGCGGGTTCGGAGGTCCGCGGCGCTGCTTGCCGCACCCCCTCGTCGACATGCTCGGCGAACTGCGCGAAGTTGGCCACGAACTGGTCGACCAGATTGGCCGCCGTCGCGTCATATTCCGCCCGGTTCGCCCAGGTTTGTCGCGGATCGAGGATCGCGGAATCGACTCCCGGCGCGCTGGTGGGGACCATGAACCCGAAATTGGGATCCTTGCGGTATTCGACGCTATCGAGCACGCCGTCCAGCGCCGCGTTGAGCAGCGCGCGGGTGGCCTTGATCGGCATGCGCTTGCCGACGCCGTACTTGCCGCCGGTCCAGCCGGTGTTGACCAGCCAGCATTTCACCCCGCCCTTGGCGATCCGCTCCTTGAGGAGGTTGCCATAGACGCTGGGGTGGCGCGGCATGAACGGCGCGCCGAAGCAGGTCGAGAAGGTCGCCGAGGGCTCGGTCACGCCGATTTCCGTACCGGCCACTCGCGCGGTGTAGCCCGAGAGGAAGTGATACATCGCCTGTTCGGGGGTCAGCTTGGCGATCGGCGGGAGCACACCATAGGCGTCGGCGGTCAGGAAGATGATGTTCTGCGGTACGGGGCCGAGATTCTCGCTCGAAGTGTTCGGGATGAACTCGAGCGGGTACGAACCGCGGCTGTTCTCGGCGAGGCTGTTGTCGTTGAAGTCGAGCTCGTGGTGTTCGTTCATCACGACATTTTCGAGCACTGTGCCGAAGCGCTTCGAGGTCGCGAAGATCTCCGGCTCGGCCTCAGGCGAGAGGTTGATCATCTTGGCGTAGCAGCCGCCCTCGAAATTGAAGACCGCGGTGTCCGACCAGCCATGCTCGTCATCGCCGATCAGCGTCCGGCTCGCATCGGCCGAAAGCGTGGTCTTGCCGGTGCCCGAAAGCCCGAAGAACACCGCCGTATCGCCGTTCGGGCCGATATTGGCCGAGCAGTGCATCGGCATGATGCCGTCGACGGGCAGCAGATAGTTGAGCAGCCCGAACACGCTCTTCTTCATCTCACCGGCATAGGCGGTGCCGCCGATCAGGATCAGCTTCTCGGTGAAGTTGACCGCGATCACCGTCTCGCTGCGGGTGCCGTGACGCGCGGGATCGGCGCGGAAGCTGGGCAGATCGATGATCG
The DNA here is from genome assembly GCA_966251045.1 of uncultured Sphingomonas sp. Lineage (GTDB taxonomy): Bacteria > Pseudomonadota > Alphaproteobacteria > Sphingomonadales > Sphingomonadaceae > Sphingomonas. The sequence goes on along the minus strand of CBINJP010000001.1, from coordinate 231,299 downwards.
TATATTCGGGGACGAAGCCTTCCAGCTCCCCCGCCGCGGGGCGAACCAGCATCGTGCGGATGAACAGATTATGCCACGCCAGCTCGTTGATCACGCGGACCTGCACGCGATGCTCGGGCTGCGAGCCGCCGAACAGGTCCTGCACGAACAGCGTATCACGCGCGGCAACCTCGGCGAGGAAATCGGCCTTGAGCGCGGCGAAATGCTCGGGGGTCATGCCGACATTTGTGCTGCCCCACCAGATCGTGTCCTCGGTGGTCGCGTCGCGGACGATGAACTTGTCCTTGGCGCTGCGCCCGGTGTGCTTTCCGGTCGCCACGACCAGCGGACCGTCCTTGGCGAGCCTGCCCTCGCCGCGGCGCACGGCATGCTCGACCAGCGGCGCGGTGATCAGGTTCCAATGGATCTTGGCCTCGGTCGCGATGCCCTGGGCATCGAGACCGTGGTTCGGCACACGCTCACTCACTTATGATTCTCCCGTGTCGCCCGAACGGGCGGCTGTCTTCGCGGCTGCAAGCATCGCGACGCGAAGCGAGTCAACACGGGCAACGTTGTCACATGCGCGGTAACCGGTGGCACCCCATTGAATCTCTGCGGAATTTATGGCCGTTCCGGCCCTTCCGGCCACGAAACGACCGCTTATGGGGCGGTTCGCGACTCGCCGGTCCATGACATGACATTGAGCGGCCACAATCTTTGGGCTAACCCGCCACTGATGCATTACCGCAACACCCGAAAGGCAAAATGACCGCGACGATCGCGCTGGTCGATGACGACCGCAACATCCTGACTTCGGTCTCGATCGCCCTCCAGACCGAGGGCTTCCTCACCCGCGTCTATTCGGACGGCGAAAGCGCGCTCAAGGCGCTGGTCGAGAACCCGCCCGATCTCGCGGTGCTCGACATCAAGATGCCCAAGATGGACGGGCTCGAACTGCTGCGCCGGCTGCGCGAGAAGAGCGCGATCCCGGTGATCTTCCTGACCAGCAAGGACGACGAACTCGACGAGGCGCTCGGCCTCGCCATGGGCGCGGACGATTATATCGCCAAGCCGTTCAGCCAGCGCCTGCTGATCGCGCGCATCCGCGCCATCCTGCGCCGCACCGAGACGCCCGCGCCGCCGGCCGAGGGCGAGGAAGCGCCGATCGCCGAGAGCCTCGAGCGCGGCCGGCTGACGATGGACCCGGCGCGGCACCGCGTCACCTGGGGCGGCACCAACGTCACGCTGACGGTCACCGAATTCCTGATCCTGGAGACACTCGCCCAGCGGCCGGGGATCGTGAAGACGCGCAACCAGCTGATGGATGCCGCGTATCAGGACGACATCTACGTCGACGACCGCACCATCGACAGCCACATCAAACGCGTACGCCGCAAGTTCCGGCAGATCGATCCCGAGTTCGATGCTATCGAGACCTTGTATGGCGCCGGATACCGTTTCTCAGACGAGTGAAGAGCGCGAGCTCGCGCTCAAATGGTCCAACCGCGTCTCGCTGACGCCACGAATCCTGGCGGTGAACATCTTTGCGCTCGCGCTTCTGGCGGGGGGGTTCTCGTACCTCGATTCGTACCGCAGCCGGATCGTGGACAGCCGCGTCGCGCAGGCGAGCCGCGAGGCGCAGCTGATCGCACAGGCGATCGCGTCGTCCGGCACCTCGGACAAGACTAAGGAAACCCGCGCGCTGCTGATTCTCAAGCTGGCGCGCGATACGGGCACGCGCATCCGGCTGTACGACCAGGAAGGCAAGATGCTCGCGGACAGCCGGGCAATGGGGCTGCGCAACAATCTGCTCCGCGATCCCGACAAGGACCCGACCGGGCAATCGATCGCGCGCTTCCTCGACGCGGTGATCGACACGGTGGCAGGTGCCGACCGCGCACCGCTCTATCGCGAACGCCCGGCCGATCATGGGCTCGACTGGCCCGACATCCGCACCGCGCGAAGCGCGCACGGCACCCCCGCGACCGTCTGGCGCGCGCCCGACCGAACCCCGATCATCACCGCCGCCGCGCCGATCGCCGAACTTGGTGTGGTGATGACCATGGTCAATGCGCGCGACATCACCCAGACGGTGCGCTCCGAACGCTACCGGCTCGGCATCGTGCTGCTGATCGTGTCGGTGGCGTCGATCCTGATCTCGCTGTTCCTCGCGCGGACGATCGTTCGGCCGCTCCGCCACCTCGCGCGCGCCGCGATCCGGGTGCGGCTGGGGCGCGCGCGCGAAGTGGTAGTGCCCCGCCTGCCCTCGCGCCGCGACGAGATCGGGCTGCTCGCGCGCGCGCTTTCGGACATGAGCGGCGCCCTGCGCGCGCGGATCGACGCGACCGAGAGCTTCGCGGCGGACGTGACGCACGAACTCAAGAACCCCCTCGCCTCGCTGCGCAGCGCGGTCGAGAGCCTGACGACGGTCAAGAAGAAGGAGCATCGCGACCAGCTGCTCGAGATCGTCCGCGACGATGTTCACCGGCTCGACCGGCTGATTACCGATATCTCGGAAGCCTCGCGGCTCGACGCACAGCTGAGCCGCGCCAAGTTCGAACCGGTCGATGTCGGCCAAATGATCGAGGCGCTGATCGAGCAGCGCGAGGCGCGCGAGCTGCCGCGTGAGATACGGCTTGTGTTCGACCGCGCGCCGGGCGCGAAACTGGTGATCCTCGGCGAAGGCGCGCGGCTGGAGCGGGTGTTCGAGAATCTCATCGAGAATGCTGTCTCCTTCTCCCCCGCCGGCGGGCTGATCTCGATCGCGGCGCGCAGCGATGCCCATATGCTGACGGTGCAGGTGGAGGATGAGGGCCCCGGCATCCCCGAGGAAGCGCGCGAGGACGTGTTCCGCCGCTTCCATTCGGTGCGCCCCGAGACCGAGGCTTTCGGCCAGCATTCGGGGCTGGGGCTTGCCATCGCGCGCACGATTGTCGAAGGCCATCAGGGAAGCATCGCGGTGGAGTCTCGCGAAGATCGTTTGGGAGGCGCGCGCTTCGTTGTCCGCCTCCCGCTGGCCGAGAGTGAGTGATGGCGGAACCGCGGATACCCGAGCTTTCATCCGAAACCATCCATGCGAGCTGCGTGGCGATCGACGGCCGCGCCGTGCTGATCGAGGGACGTTCCGGCGAGGGCAAATCGGACCTGGCGCTGCGGCTGATCGATCGCGGCGCGGTTTTGGTGTCGGACGACCAGACCATCTGCCAGCGCCAGTCGGGCGCGCTCTGCGCCGCGCCGCCCGCGACCATCGCCGGCAAGATCGAAGTGCGCGGGGTCGGTATCGTCGAGATGCCGTTCGTCGAGCGCGTTCCCGTCGACCTGCTGATCGTCATCCTCGATGCCCCGCCGCGCTTCCCCGAGGATAGCCGAACGCGGCGCGTGGCCGGAATCGATGTGCCGGTGCTCGCGCTCGCCGCGCTCGAACCCTCGGCGCCGATCAAGGTGGAACTGGCGCTCAAGCGGATGGCCGCCAAAGACGGGCAATGAGCAAGCGCCGCCCCAAGCAGATCCTGCTCGTCACCGGCATGTCCGGCGCGGGCAAATCGACCGTGCTGCGCACGCTCGAGGATCTGGGCTGGGAGACGGTCGACAATCTTCCGCTGCTGCTGCTCAACCGGCTGCTCGACACCGCCCCCGCCGAAAGCGCCGATGGCGACGACGATCGCCCGCTGGCGCTGGGAATCGGCGTGAGCACGCGCGGGTTCGACGCCGAGAGCATCGTGCGCCGCATCAAGAAGCTGCGCGAGGATCATGGCCACGATATCGGCACGCTCTTCCTCGACAGCGCGGGGAGCGAACTCGAACGCCGCTATTCGGAGACAAGGCGGCGGCATCCGCTGGCGCAGGACCGGCCGGCCAGCGACGGCATCCTGCGCGAACGCGAATTGCTGATGCCGCTGCGCCGCTGGTCGAACCGGCTGATCGACACGACCAGCCTCTCCTCGAACGAGCTGGCGCAACAGATCCGCTCGACATTTTCGGGCGAGCGACTCGGCGAGACGGTGGTGTCGGTGATGTCGTTCGGCTTCGCGCGCGGGCTGCCGAGCAATGCCGACCTGGTGTTCGACATGCGGTTCCTCAGGAACCCGCACTGGGTGGAGGAATTGCGCCCCGGAACAGGGCGCGACGCACCGGTCGCGGAATATGTCGCCGCCGATCCCGCATATGGACAGGCGATGGCGCAAATCGAGTCGCTGCTGCTGCTGCTGCTCCCGCGCTATCAGGCTGAAGGAAAAGCCTATGTTACCATCGCCTTCGGGTGTACTGGCGGTCGCCACCGTTCGGTGCATGTCGCCGAACGGATGGCGGCGCGGTTGCGCGGTGAGGGATTTTCCCCCACGGTAACTCACCGGGATTTACAGACCGCACCGCAGGACTCACTAGAAGGAGCGCCGGTAGCTGGGTCAGGGGGCGGAGTTTAGTCAATGATCGGTCTGGTTCTGGTGACCCATGGGCGACTCGCCGAAGAGTTCGTCGTCGCCATGGAGCATGTCGTCGGCAAGCAGGAGCGGATCGCGACGATCTGCATCGGCCCCGAGGACGATATGGAAGAGCGGCGCGCGGATATCGCGAAAGCCATTGCCGATGTGGATGCGGGGCGCGGCGTGATCGTGCTGACCGACCTGTTCGGCGGCACCCCTTCCAACCTCGCCATCTCGCTGATGCAGGCGGGCACGGTGGAGGTGATCGCCGGGATCAACCTGCCGATGCTCATCCGGCTCGACGGCGCGCGCAAGACCATGAAAGTGGCCGACGCGGTCGCCGCGGCGCGCGAGGCGGGCAAGAAATACATCACCGTCGCCTCCGAAGTGCTGGGCGAGGCCGCCGCGTGAGCCCCACGCGCCGCACCGTCCTGATCGGCAATCGCCGCGGGCTGCATGCCCGGGCCAGCGCCAAGTTCGTCACCCTCGCCTCCTCGCAGTCCGTATCGCTGACCGTCGAGAAGGACGGGTCGTCGGTCACCGCGACCTCGATCATGGGTCTGATGATGCTGGGAGCGGCGATGGGCGACTCGATCACGATCAGCGCCGAGGGCGATGGCGCCGAAACCGCGGTGGCGGCGCTGGTGCAGCTGGTGGAAGACCGTTTCGGGGAGGATTGATGCCCCGCCACCGCGTCATGCCAGCGAAACCTGGCATCTCGTGCCACAGGCGTCGCCGTCCGATCCTCACCAGACCCCAGCTTTCGCTGGGGGGACGATCTAGCTATCAGCGCACGATGCCCCGCGAGATCACCGCCTTCTCCAATCCTCTCATCAAGCGCGTCCGCAATCTGCGCGACAAAAGGCATCGGCGCGAGGAAGGGCTGTTCCTCGCCGAGGGCCTGCGCATCCTGACCGAAGCGCGCGAGGCGGGGCGGCTGCCGCAATATCTGTTCTATACCAAGGAGAGCGCCGGCCATCCGCTGGTGAAGGAACTGATCGCCGCCGTGGAAGGCAAGACCGGCTGGGCGATCGAGACCAACGCAGACATCCTCTCGAAGCTCTCGGGCAAGGACAATCCGGGCGCGGTGGTGGGCGTCTATGCCGAATTCGAGGCGAAGCTCGCCGATCTCGACCGCACCACCCACGCGATCTGGCTGGTGGCGGAGCGGCTGCGCGATCCGGGCAATCTCGGCACCATCCTTCGCACCGCCGATGCCGTCGGCGCGGGCGGGCTGATCCTGGTGGACGAATGCGTCGATCCCTTCTCGGTCGAGGCGGTGCGCGCGAGCATGGGGGCGCTCTTCACCGTGCCGGTGGCGCGGGCGAGCTGGGGCGAATTTCGCGAATGGCTGCGGTCCGGGCCAGGACAGCTGGTGGGGCTCAGCCTCGATACCGAGAGCGACTATCGCGCGGCGTGCTACACCGCCCCCGCCTTCCTGCTGACCGGCAACGAGGCGCAGGGCATGCCCGATTTCATGGCCGTCGAATGCGACCTGCTGGTCAAGATCCCGATGCTGGGCAAGGCCGACAGCCTCAATGCCGCGGTCGCGACCGCAGTGATGGCCTATGAGGTGCTGGCGCAGCAGTCAGCCGGGAGGGAAATTTGATCAAATTCAGCCTGCTCGCTGCAGCCATGCTGCTCGCCGTCCCCGCCGCCGCGCAGACCGGCCCGGTCGACGCCTATGACGATGGCGACTGGTGGCTGATCAAGCCGCCCAGCGGCGATCTGATCATCCTGAGCAACGGGCACGGAAAGCGCACGGGCGATGTCGTCGAGCTCGAGCTGTTCGGCTTCTTCCGCACGCAGAGGAAGGACAATGTGATCGCGCTGCGCGCACGGTCGCCGGTCGATTGCGCGGCCATGACCGGCGACATGTGGGTCGTCACGACCTTCTATTCCGATCGCGCGCCGGTGGAGGCCGAGGGGGAGCGCGCCGGCATGCAGCCCTTCGTGGGCGCAGCGCCCACCTATGACTTCGCCTGCACCGACGACCGCACCGGCATGCGGCACTTCACCAGCCGCTCGCGCAAGGCGGTGATCGAGCAGATCTTGCGGGAACTCCCGGCCGACTAAGCTTTGGCGGAACCTGAACGCCAGTGTATTGTTACGGCAATGCACCGTTCAGCCACGTCCTCCTAATCGGGAGGCCGAAGGAGTTTCGACCATGCATTTCTCGACCGTCGCCGCCGCCGGCCTGCTGACCCTCGCCGCGCTCACCCCCGCCGATGCCAATGCGCAGCGCGGCGGGCCCTACAAGGCGCTGGGCACCGAGCCCTTCTGGGCACTGACCATCACGCCGCAGACGATGAGGTTCGAATCGCCCAATCTGCGCGCGCCCGTCACCGTCGCGACGCCCAGGGTGATCCATGGCTTTGCCGGCGAAATCTACCAGACGCGGCGAATCAACGTGAACATCGTTCACAAGCGCTGCAGCGACGGCATGAGCGACCGTACCTATCCGGACACGGTGCAGGTGACCGTCGACGGCAAGCGCTTCGAAGGCTGCGGCGGTGCCGCGGCGGTGGAGGTGCCACGGCCGGTGGTCGACGGCAATTGGCGGGTGCAGAGCATCGCTGGGCGGCCGGTAGTGCAGGGCACGCGCGTCACGCTGGCCTTCTCCAACGGGCGAGTCAGCGGCAATACCGGGTGCAACAGCCTCACCGGGCGCTTCGCCTTCGATCGCGGCCGACTGAACGCCGGGCCGCTGGTGACCACCAAGCGCGCCTGCATGGGCCGTGGCCAGATGGCACAGGAGCGCGACCTGCTCGCGCTGCTCGGCGAGCGGCTGAGCGTGAGCCGAAACCGGAACGGCAAGCTGGTGCTGACCGGCGCGCGCGGGCGGACGTTGGTGCTCGCGCCGGAGTATGTGCCGAACCGGCGCTGATAGCCCCCGGCCAGGACCGGCCTATTCCGCCGCTTCGCTTTCGATCAGCGGATCGGGTTCGCCGGCATGGCTGGCGAGGAGCTCGACCGGCGGGATCGCCTCGATCTCGCGCGCGCCCGTCTCGACGTTCAGCTCCTTGAGCTTGCGCGCGGAGACCAGCGCGCGAGTCTCAAGACTGCTCGCGAAGGCATTGAAATTCTTGACCGCGGTGTTGAGACCGCTGCCGACGACACGCAAGTCGCCAAGCGCCTTGGCGAGCCGGTCGTACAGCTCCTTGCCGAGCTCCCCGATCTGGCGCGCTTCCTTGGCGAGCTTTTCCTGCCGCCAGACCGCGGCGACGGTGCGCGCGATCGCGATCAGGTTGGTCGGAGTGGCGAGCAGGACGCGCTTCTCGAAGGCGAAGTCCCACAGGGTCGGGTCATGCTCGAGCGCGGCGGACAGAAAATGCTCGCCGGGAACGAACATGATCACATAGTCGGGCGCGTCGTCGAATTGACTCCAATAGGCCTTGTTGCCGAGCGAATTGATGTGGTTCTTCATCGAGGCCGCGTGCTGCGCGAGGCCGATCTGGCGCTCGCTCTCGTCGACCGCGCCGAACGCATCCTGATAGGCGTTGAGCGAGACCTTGGCGTCGATCACCAGCGCCCGCCCGCCGGGCACGCGGACGATCGCATCGGGACGCAGCCGCCCGCCATCCTCGCCGCCCACGCTCACCTCGGTCATGAAATCGGCATGTTCGGAAAGCCCGCAGGTCTCCAGCACGTTGCGAAGCTGCTGCTCGCCCCAGCGGCCGCGCGACTTGGGGGCGTTGCGGAGCGAATTGACCAGCTTGGCGGCCTCGCTGCTCACCCGCTCCTGCCCGATCCGCATCTGCTCGATCTGGCCCTTGAGCTCGCCGAACGCGTCGCGGCGCTCGGCCTCGACCCTGGCGACGCCCTGTTCGTAGCGCAGCAGCCGCTCGCTGACCGGCTGGAGAAGCGAGCTGAGCCGTTCGCCCGCGAGCTGTTCCGACTGCTTGAAGCGATCGTCGGCACGCTTGAGGAAATTCTCCTGCGCCTCGCTCAGCGCCTTGCCCGCGATCTCGGAAAAGCGCGCCTCAAGCCCGGTCGTCTCCGCCTGGAGCTTGGCGAGATCGATCTGCGCGCGGCCCAGGTCAGCGGCGGCGGCCTTGAAGTCCGCCTCGCGCGCATCCCGCTCCGCCCGCATCTGCGCCGCGCCGCGCCCGCCCAGGAACCAGCCGAGCCCCAGCCCGCCGAGCAGCGCCACGACGATCAGAATCAGGCTAACGGCGTCCAATCGAACCTCCCAGAGTCACAAGAGTCACAGTCCCATCGCGTGCATACGCGCCCGCCCGCCCGCGCGCGATGGCGGGCGCGAGGCGGAACATAGGCTGAACATTCCTTGTAGGACAGCAAAATCTTTCGGGCGGACCCATGGGAACCGCGCGGGCCCGCCGGGGTTGGTCGCGCATGCGCAGCCCGATCCTCGCCATCGCCGCGACGCTTGCCGCGTGCAGCCCCGCCCCCGAGCCCGTCGCCAACACCAGCACGACCGGATCGCTGGGCGGAACCGCGCCCGCCGCCAACGATGCGGCGATCGGCGCGCCGTCAGAGGCGCATGACGATCCGGCGGCCGACCCCGCGCCGCCCACGGCCGGCGCCCCGGCGCGCTTCGTCGGCCGCTGGGCGGCCAATCCGGGTCTGTGCCGCGACGGCGCGTGGCGTTTCGAGGAAAAGAAGCTGGCGACTGCGGGCGAAGTCTCGTGCGGCTTCGAAAGCGTGACGCATGTCGCGAACGGCTATGACGTCAAGGCGACGTGCCTGGCCGAGGGCATCACCTCAACCGAAATCATCGCGCTGCGCTTCCCCGACGGCGGCAACGCGCGGATGAGCGTCGAATCGAAGACCTTCCGCCCAATCACGCTGGAGCGGTGCGGGAGCTAGGCGTCGCGTTCAATTGCCGGGCTCACAGGACAGTTCGCTCGTGCGCGAGCCGCTCGCGGTGTCGTAATAGTCGCAAAGCGTACCGCCGCGGATTCGCGGATTGCTCTGGATCGCCAGTTCCAGCTGCTGGGCGAACGGAAGCGAGTGCCGCCGCCCGGCCTCCTGCCGGACAATGAGGACGTGTATCCGCCGCTGCTCGGTGGGCGCTCCAGCCCCTTGCATCCTGCCCAGATTGAGGATGTGAGCGGGAGGCGCGTCCGCGCCGCCGGGGACGCTGAGAATTTGGGCGATGCGGCGCGCGCGAATTAGAGCACGCGCGCCCTCGCCCACCGTCTGGCCCTCGCGCGATGACTGCCCAATAACGATCACATCGGTGATTCCCTCACGCGGTACGCGTTCCGGAATCGCGCAGGCGAGCGGCTCGCCCTCCACAAGGTCCACCTCCCTTTCCTTCCAAGCCAAGCCGTCACATTCCAGTGAGACGAGGTCGAACGTGTAATAAGGATGGCTCCGCACCTGTTGCACCGGGGGCGTAGGCGTCGGGGGCGTAGGCGGCGGACCAGGCTTGGACGCGGGACCCGTGACGAGCCATAGCACCAGGAACGCCATGGGCGTGGCGATGACCATGACGGCCAGTGGATCGAGCCGGTGAAACGGGATGCGCCGGATCAGCCCCAACAGGCTGCCTGAGACCTCCCGTGCCCGGCGAAGCAATGTCGGGACGCCGAAATTCCATCGGGCTGCGGAAGAAGGTCGGGCAGTCCCCGGCGGCGCCGGCTTTGCGGACAGCGTAGCCGAAAACGCGCGCCTCAAGGGGGCCAGCATCGCCAGGAGCAGCACAGGCGCAGCAACCACGGCCACCCACGGCGCGAGCCCGCTCCAGACCGCCGCCAGCAAACGCACCATCGCCTCGGCCAGGTTCGCGATCGTATCACGTGCGGCCCAGGTACCGAACCCGAGCAGCGCGAGTGATATGACGACGGCAAGGCCGCCGAGTCCGACCGGCCCTTCTCGCCATTCTGCGATCCGCGAAAGGGCCTCGCTCAGGTCCCGCCGCATGGCGTAGAGATAGACGCCGAACAGCAACGGCCCGGCCACGACCGACAGCATGATCGAGACAAGCCAGGAGATATCGAGCGCGAGCAGCAGTTCCGCGCTCGTCCCTGCCGCGAACGGAACGCTGACGAAAAAGAAGCAGAGCGAATAGAGGCAGATCGCCACACAATGGAGAAACATGAGGCGGGCTGCGGAATCCCGGGCGACCACCGCGGGCAATGCGCGGGCCGCGGCCAAGGCGATGACGATGCTCGCCGTCAGCAAGCCGCCGATACAGAGGAGAAGCATCCCCTGGGTCAATTCGCCCCACCCGGCCTTCTGTCCGATTGCCCAGAGAAGCAAGGTGAACAGATTCGGCCGGTCGTCGATCAACACCGAAACCGCCTGCTCTCGATCCTGCAATTTAAGCCAGATCAGTCCACCGATCAGATTCTGGCCCAGGATCGGCAGAACCCCGAGCGCGATGATGAAGGTTTCGAGCACCGGGGCCCCGGCTTCCCCGCCATTCAGACTCCCGGAGGCGCGCGCACCGATGCACGAGGCAATCGCCAGAAAGCCGATGTCCGCCAGCACGAACCAGAAAAGCGCATCGATGGATAGATCGACGCCAAGGAAATGAAACAGAGCGGCAATCGCAGCGATCGGGACCGTCGAGCACAGTCCCAGCCACAGCAGATTCAAGATTCTAGACTGCCAGCCCCCGCCCTGCATCTGCGCGGCGTAGCAGTTTCACTTTATAACGAACAGCGGTCTAGGCGCTGGCCTCAAGCCGCCTTGCGCGCCTTGGTCAGCTTTTTCATGATCATCTCGCGCTTGAGGCGCGAGAGATGGTCGAGGAAGACCACGCCTTCGAGATGATCCATCTCGTGCTGGATGCAGGTGGCGAGCAGGCCGGTGAAGACCTCGTCATGCGCCTCGCCCTTTTCGTCGAGCCATTTCACCCGGCAGGCCGCGGGTCGCTCGACATCGGCATATTGGTCGGGGACCGACAGGCAGCCCTCGGTATAGACCGAATGTTCCTCCGAAGGATCGACGATCTCGGGATTGATGAAGACGCGAGGCTCGCGGATCGGCTTGCCTTCCTCGTCCTCCTGCTCCTGCAGGTCCATCACGATCACCCGCTTGGGCACGCCCACCTGGATCGCGGCGAGGCCGATGCCGGGGGCGTCGTACATGGTGTCGAACATGTCGCCGATCAGGTCGCGCAGTTCGTCGTCCACCGTCTCGACCGGAGTCGAAACCAAGCGGAGCCGGGGATCCGGCACTTCGATGATGGGCAGGAGGGCCATGGATGGGGATTTATGAAGGGGGGCTGCGAACGTCAACCACGGGACTTTCTCTGCCGCCAGAAGGAAGGTTTTTGGGGCCGCTGCGCGGCCGAGGCGCGGAGGCGCGGAGAGGTTGTAATTCTCGGCGGCGTCAGCCGCCCCTCAAACCGGTAGATGCTTGGCAATCGTTAGAGATGAGGGCCGCTATCGCTGCAGAGGCCGATCTCTGCGCCTCCGCGCCTCGGCCGCGCAGCGGCCACCAAAATATCTTCTACTTCAAGCCACCGGCCGCCTTGCGCGGAGCGCCTGCGCCAGCGTGCCCTCGTCGAGATAGTCGAGCTCACCGCCCACCGGCAGGCCGTGCGCGAGCTGGGTGACGCGGACCGGATAGGCCTCGATCCGCTCGGCGATGTAATGCGCGGTGGTCTGGCCCTCGAGCGTTGCGTTCATCGCCAGCACCACCTCGTCGATCCCGCCCGCGGCGATGCGGCGGACAAGGCTGTCGATGGCGAGGTCCTCGGGCCGCACGCCTTCGAGCGCGGAGAGGCGGCCGCCCAGGACGTGGAAACGCCCGGGAAAGAGCCGCGAACGGTCGAGCGCCCAGAGATCGGCGACTTCCTCGACCACGCACAGCGAACGCTGGTCACGGCGCGGATCGGCGCAGATCGCGCAAGGGTCGGTGGTGTCGACATTGCCGCAGATGCCGCAGGTCGCGAGCCGCTGGCTCACCTGGCTGAGCGCGGAGAGGAGCGGATCGAGCGCGGTTTCGCGCTTCTTGAGCAGATGCAGCACCGCGCGCCGCGCCGAACGCGGGCCGAGGCCGGGGAGCCGCGACAGGGCCTGGGTGAGCGCTTCGATTTCGGGGGAGGCCATGGAGGGGAGATAGCGAGGGCGGAACAGAAAGGAAACCTCTCTGCCACCCGCCGTCACCCCAGCGAAAGCTGGGGTCTCGGGCGACAGCACTCCCTCTCATGCGATCCCAGCTTTCGCTGGGATGACGGATAGGGCTAAGGGGCGCCTATGCGTGTGATCTTCATGGGAACCCCCGAGTTCGCGGTGCCGGTGCTGGATGCGCTGGTCGATGCGGGGCACGAGGTGGTGGCGGCCTATAGCCAGCCGCCGCGGCGGGGGAATCGCGGGAAGATCGCGCCCTCGCCGGTGCAGACGCGGGCGGAGGAAATGGGGATCGAGGTCCGCACGCCTCTCTCCTTCCGCAAGGAGCCCGAGGCGGTGGCGGCGTTCGCGGCGCTGGAGGCGGATGTCGCGGTGGTCGCGGCCTATGGGCTGATCCTGCCGCAACCGGTGCTCGATGCGCCCCGGCTGGGCTGCCTCAACGTCCACGCCTCGCTGCTCCCGCGCTGGCGCGGCGCCGCGCCGATCCAGCGGGCGATCCTTGCGGGAGACGACGAGACGGGCGTCGGGATTATGCAGATGGAGGCCGGGCTCGATACCGGGCCGGTGCGGCTGGAGGGGCGGACCGCCATCGCTGGCAAGACCGCGGGCGAACTGACCGACGAACTGAGCGCGATGGGCGCGGCGCTGATGGCTCGGGTGCTGGCGGATATCGACGCCTATCCCGCGGTGGCGCAGCCCGAGCAGGGCGTGACCTATGCGCCCAAGATCGACAAGGCCGAGGCGCGGCTGGACTTCGGGAAGGATGCGAAGGCGGTGGAACGGCAAGTCCGGGCGTTCAGCCCGGCGGCGTTCTTCGAATTCGAGGGCGAGCGAATCCGGGTCCTCAAGGCAGAGTTGCTCCCCGGCGAAGGCCGGGGCCCAGTCTCGGAGGTTTCGCAACTGGACCCCGGCCTTCGCCGGGGAACGGTAGTGGATGATGCGCTGACGATCGGATGTGCCGATGGCGCGATCCGCCCCCTCCTCGTCCAGCGCGCGGGCCGTGGCGTCATGACGGCTGAGGAACTGCTCCGCGGTTTCCCCATCCCCGCGGGCACGCAGCTTTGACCCGTTTCGCGCTCACCGTCGAATATGACGGCCGCCCTTTCATGGGCTGGCAGCGGCAGGATCACGGCCCCAGTGTCCAGCAGGCGATCGAGGAGGCCGCGTTTGAGGTGACCGGCGAGACCGTCGCCTGCCATGCCGCGGGGCGAACCGACGCGGGAGTCCATGCGCTCGGCATGCGCGCGCATATCGATATCGCCCGGCCGATCACGCCCTTCCGGCTGATGGAGGCGCTCAACGCCAGGCTGCGGCCCGCGCCGGTGGCGATCCTGGGGTGCGAGACGGTGGCGGGAGGCTGGCATGCGCGCTTTTCGTGCGTGGCGCGGCACTACGAGTATCGCATCGTCCAGCGCCGCGCGCCGCTGACCTTCGAGAAGGGCCTCGCATGGCGGATCGCCAACGAGCTCGATGTCGCGGCGATGGCCGAAGGCGCGGCGCGGCTGGTGGGGCGGCACGATTTCACCACCTTCCGATCGGCGCATTGCCAGGCGGACAGCCCCTTGCGGACGCTCGACCGGCTCGACGTGTCGCGCGATGGCGAGCGGATCACCGTGCGGGCCTCGGCGCGGTCGTTCCTGCATCATCAGGTGCGCTCGATGGTGGGCTGCCTCGCGCTGGTCGGCCATGGCAAATGGACACCCGACGATGTGAGCGCCGCGCTGGAGGCGAAGGATCGCGCGGCGCTGGGGCTCAATGCGCCTTCGGACGGGTTGTTCTTCGTGCGGGCGGATTACCCCTGAACCCTGTGCTCCGGCGAAGGCCGGAGCCGTGGCGGCAAGTATCCAACACTCCGGCCTTCGCAGGAGCACAGCTATTTGCGGCTGAACCTAGCCGCCAGCTCGACATGAGTGGACCATCGGAACTGGCCTACGGGCTGGACCCAGTCGAGGCTGTATCCGCTCTTGCACAAAACCTCAGCATCCCGAACGAACGTATTGGGATTGCACGAAACATAGGCGATCAGCGGCACATTTGAGGCGGCCAGCTCCACCGTCTGCTCCTTGGCGCCCGCGCGCGGCGGATCGAGGATCACGGCGTTGAAATTGTTGAGATCGCTGGGGGTCAGCGGGCGGCGGAACAGGTCGCGATGATCGGCAAAGACCTGGCGCTGGGCCATGCCCGCCGCTGCCTTGAGCGACAGCAACGGATCGCGCGCGCCCTCCGCCGCGTAGACCCGCGCATTGGGGAAAGCGAAAGTGAAGGTGCCCAGCCCCGCGAACAGGTCGGCGATCGTCGCGGCATCGGCGGCGATTTCGTAGACCGAGGCGACCAGCGCCGCCTCGCCCTCCGCCGTCGCCTGAAGGAAGCTGCCGCCGGGGAAGGGCACGGGTACGCCGCCCAGCGTGACAGTCACCGGATCGGGCTCCCATCGCGCCGTGGGCCCGAAGCCCTCGTCGATCGCCAGCCGCGCCAGCTTGTGCCGGCGGGCGAAGCCGGTGAGCGCCTCGGCGGCGGCGAGCCCCTCGGCATCCATCCCGTCGATCAGCACGTCGCGGCCCTGATCGGTCATCGTCAGATGCACGTTGATCCGCCGCGAATTGGGCATCAGCGCCGCGAGCAGTCCCCTGAGCGGCGCGATCAGGGCGTAGAGTTCGGGCGCGAGCACCCAGCATTCGTCGAGATCGACGAGCGCGTGGCTGCCCGCCTGAGTGAAGCCCATATGGATCTGCCGCCCGCGCCGCTCGGCATGGAGGGTGGCGCGGCGGCGGGTCTTGGGCGGCGACAGCAGCGGCGCGCGGACCTCGGTCGCGAGGCCGTGGCTGGCGAGCGCGCCGGTGACGCGGTCGGTGATGAACTGGCTCCAGGCATCGTCGTCGAGGTGCTGGAGCTGGCAGCCGCCGCAGACCGGGAAATGCTTGCAAGGCGCGCGCTGGTGATGCGGACCGGGGATCACCGCGCCATCGGCGGTCAGGCGGTCCCCCGGTGCCGAGAGCGGCGCGTGGCGGCCATCGGCGGTGACGCCTTCGCCGCGCGCGGCGACGCGGACGATCTGCCCATCTTCAGTGTCGCCTACAGACATTCGGAAATTGCCCCCGGGATTCGATCGATCAGCGCATCGGCGATGAAGGCCGGCCCCGCAAGCCGCGCCGCATGGGCGTGAAGCCAGACGGCCGCCTCCGCCGCCTCGATCCCCCGCGCGCCGGCGGCCACTCGCGCGGCGAGCAAGCCCGCCAGCACATCGCCCGTCCCCGCGGTCGACAGCCATGGCGTCGCGCCCGCCAGCACCCGGACCTCGCCCCGCGGCGAGGCGATCACGGTGTCGCCGCCCTTGTGGATGACGGTCGCGCCGGTTTCGGCGGCGGCGGCGAGAGTGCGCTCGATCTTGCTGCCTTCGGTCTGGAACATCCGGTCGAACTCGGCGGCGTGCGGGGTCAGGAAGGCCGGCGCGCCCCTGCCCAGCAGCCAGCGCCCGCCCGAGGCGCCGAGCAGACTGAGCGCGTCGCCGTCGAGCACCAGCGCATGGCTGGAGGCCAGGGCCGCCTTGAGCATGTTCTCGGCGCGGCGCTCGCGGCCGAGGCCGGGCCCGATCGCCAGCGCGTCGATCCGCGTATCGGCGAGGAAATCGACCAGCGCGTCGGCGCCGTCGATGGGCCGGCGGACCAACGCGTCGGGACCGCCTTCGCCGCCGCCGGCGAGCGTGACATAGCCCGCCCCGCCCGCCATCGCCGCGCCCGCCGCGAGCCGCGCCGCGCCGGGCATGCTGCCCTCGACCACCGCGACCATGCCGCGGCTATATTTGTGGTCGTGCGGGCCGGGCGCCGCGAGCCGGGGCCGCGCGACGGTGCGCCAGGCGGAGTCCACCGGGATGCCGATATCGGCGAGCAGGACATGGCCGCATTTCTCGAGCCCCGCCGCGAGGACATGCGCGGGCTTGAGCGCGGCGAGCGCAAGCGTGACGGTCGCGCGGCAGGCGCCGAGATCCGCGCCGCTATCGGTATCGAGCCCCGAAGGGAGATCGATGGCGAGGCAGAACTCGGCGGCCTTGATGAGGTCGGCCATCAGCGCGCGCGGCCCGCGCTCGACCGCGCGGGCGAGGCCGGTGCCGAACAGCCCGTCGATCACGAAGGGCCGCTGGCGCGCTTCGTAGAGCGAGGTGGTGGGGCCGTCCCATTGCCGGAACATCGCCTGCGCCGCGCCAGCCTTGGGCTCGCCGAGCGCCGCGACGCTGACGTCATGCCCCATCGCCTTCAGAAGCCGCGCGGCGACATAGGCGTCCCCGCCATTGTTCCCGGGCCCCGCCAGCACGAGGATCGCCCGGCCCAGCGCGAAGCGGGCGGCCTCGCGCGCTACCGCCGCCCCTGCCCGCTCCATGACGTCGGCCTGCGGCTCGCGGCGGAACACGCGCTCCTCGGCGGCGCGCATCGCGTCGGCAGTGACGATGGCAGCGCCTGAGGGAATCATGGAAGCACCGGGATCATCTGGCCTTTTTCGGCCCCCGCACCGTGGCGGGCAAGCGATAGTGGGCGCCGGCGATCGAAACCTCGATCAAATCGTCCGCCAGCGGCACGACCTGCGCCTGCTCGGCTCCGTCCGCGGCGATCACCCCGCGCCCGTCATTGGTGACGAGCAGGCGGCGGAACCCGCCGTCCGGGTGGCGGAGCGTGAGGTAGAGCCCGTCCTGCGACTGGGTCCGGTCGATCGCGCAGACATAGGCGAAGGCCTGCGCGCCCGGCGTGAGGCATTCGATCTTGCCCTCCGCCTCGGCAATGGCGCGCTCGCTCTTCTGCGCCTTGGCCTCGGCGACCTTGTCGGGAAGCTTTACGTCGCAGGCGGTGAGGAGGAGCATGGCGCCCGCCACCGCCCCAACCGTCACTCCGGATTTAATCCGGGGTCCCGCTTCTACCCGCGGGCCAAAGCGGGACCCCGGCTCAAGGCCGGGGTGACGAGATAATTGGGTAACAGCCCCAGCCTCAAATATCCGCGTAGACATGGGTTTCGGCGCTGGCTCCCGGGTGCGTCACCGCGCCCTTATAGGCCGGGCCGACATTCTGCGCATAGCGCCACAGCGCGCCCGCCTGATAGTTGTTCACGCGGGGGACCCATTTCGCCCGGCGCTCGGCGAGCACCGCCTCGTCCACCAGCAGGTCGATCGTTCCCGCCTCGGCATCGATGCGGATCCGGTCGCCATCCTCGATCAGCGCGATCGGGCCGCAGTCCGCCGCCTCGGGGCCGACATGGCCGATGCAGAAGCCGCGTGTCGCGCCGGAGAAGCGCCCGTCGGTGATCAGCGCCACCTTCTCTCCCATGCCCTGGCCGTAGAGCGCGGCGGTGGTCGACAGCATCTCGCGCATGCCGGGGCCGCCTTTGGGCCCTTCGTAGCGGATCACGATGACTTCGCCGTCGTTGATCTGGCGGTTTTCCACGGCTTCGAAGCAGGGCTCCTCGCGGTCGAACACGCGGGCCGGCCCCTCGAAGACGAGATTGTGCAGCCCCGCCACCTTCACGATCGCCCCCTCGGGTGCCAGCGTGCCCTTCAGGCCGACCACGCCGCCGGTCGGCGTGATTGGCGTCTTGGCGTCAAAGATGACTTTCTGGTCGGGATTCCAGGTGACTAGCGCGATATTCTCGGCGAGCGTTTTGCCCGTCACGGTCATGCAGTCGCCGTGGAGATAGCCCTCGGCGAGCAGCGACTTCATCAGCATATAGACGCCGCCGGCATCATACATGTCGCGCGCCAGATATTGGCCACCGGGCTGGAGATCGGCGCAATAGGGCGTGGTCTTGAAGATTTCGGCGACGTCGAACAGGTCGAACTCGATCCCCGCCTCGCTCGCCATGGCGGGCAGGTGGAGCCCGCCATTGGTCGAGCCCCCGGTCGCGGCGACGATGCGCGCGGCATTCTCGAAGGCCTCGCGGGTGCAGATGTCGCGCGGTCGGATATTGGCCGCGAGCAGCTCCATCACCTGCGCGCCCGCCGCGACCGCAATCTGTTCGCGCGTGCTATAAGGTGCGGGCACCATATTGCTGTTTGGCAAGGACAATCCGATCGCCTCGCCGACACAAGCCATCGTATTGGCGGTGTACTGCCCGCCGCATGCGCCATGGCCGGGACAGGCAACGCGCTCGAGCGCATGGACCTCGTCGATCGGGCAAGTGCCGGCGGCATAGCGGCCGACCACCTCGAACACGTCCTTCACGCTCACGTCCTTGCCGTGGAAACGGCCCGGCAGGATCGATCCGCCATAGACGAAGATGCTGGGCACGTTCAGCCGCAGCATCGCCATCATCATGCCGGGCAGCGACTTGTCGCACCCCGCGAATCCGACCAGCGCGTCATAGCAATGCCCGCGCACGCTGAGTTCGACCGAATCCGCGATCACCTCACGACTGGCGAGCGACGAGTGCATCCCCTGATGCCCCATCGCGATGCCGTCGGTTACGGTGATGGTGTTGAAGCGGCGCGGCATGCCACCGCCCTGCTCCACGCCCTTGCGCGCGGCGTCGGCCTGGGCATCGAGCGTGGTGTTGCATGGCGCGCTGTCATTGCCCGCACTGGCGATGCCGACGAAGGGGCGGGCAATCTCCTCCTCGGTGAGCCCCATCGCGTAATAATAGCTGCGGTGCGGGGCGCGTTCGGGGCCGACGGAGACGTGGCGCGACGGCAGGCGGGATTTGTCGAATCGCTGGGTCATGGTGGCGCGGCCCTAAAGCGAGGCGACCCTATCGCGCAAGATGATTGCGCAAATGATCCGCCAATTGTGCTAAAATATCCGTCCAGCGTTGCACGCCGGCCTCATCGCGGATCAGGTCGTTGCGAATCTCGATGGCGATCGAGGGGATGTTCGCGGCCTCGGCATGGCGGTTGAGCGTCGCGTTGAGCAATTTGCCCGAATAGGGCTCGTTGTCGCCGGTCGGCAGGCCCCGCGCGCGCAGCCAGTCGATCGCGGGCCGCGCGGCGCTCTCGTCCTCATTATAGAGGATACCGACATGCCAGGGCCGCGGCGTGCCGCCCTGTTCGAGCTGGGGCGTGAAGCTGTGGATCGAGAGGATCAGGTCCGGCCGATGCCGGGCGATCCGGTCCTCGATGGTGGCGTGATAGGGGATGTGGAAGCGGGCGAACCGCTCTTCAAATTCGATCTGAAGATTACCTGGTATCTGATAGCCATCACTGGTCTTCGGGATCAGGTTTGGGTGGTCCGGCTCGCGATGGAGATCGAGGACGAGCCGCGAGACGCCGCCCAGGATCGCCGGCGCGTCGAGCCGCTTCGCGAGCGCCCGAGTCACCGGCGCCGCGCCGATATCCACCGCGATATGAAGGTCGAGCAGTTCCAGGGCGATGCCGAGATCGATGTCCTCGGGCACATGGTTGGAGGCATGGTCGCACAGCAGCAGCAGATCTGCCGCCTCCCCTTCGATCATCTCGGTCATGGGTAGGACGGCCTCCGCCGCTCGCGGAACGCCGCCACCCCTTCGGCGAACTCCGGCCCCGAGAAGCAGGCATCGAAGGCAGCGTCGAGCGCGGCGTCCGATGGGTCGGCCAGCGTGCGCTTGAGCAATCGCATCGCGCTCGGCGCATTGGCCGCGATCCGGTCGGCAAAGGTGCGGGCGAGCGGTTCGGGCTCTTCCCAGCGCAGTTCGACCAGCCCCATGGCATGTGCGTCCGCGGCGTCGACGATCTCGCCGGTGAACAGCATGCGGGCCGCGTTGCCCTTGCCGATCTGGGCGACCAGCCGCGCGACGTCCTCACGCGGATAGCCGAGGCCCAATTTGGCCGGGGTCGAGGCGAATTGCGCGCCATCGCCCGCCACGCGGATATCGCACGCCAGCACCAGCGCGATCGCCGCGCCGAAGCATCCGCCATCGATCACCGCGATCGCCGGCATCGGCAGCGCGGCGACTCCCTCGATCCCCGCGCGCATTGCCTCGCGGAAGCGGGTGGCGTCGTCGCCCTCGAAGGTCTGGAATTCGCCGATGTCGGCGCCCGCCGAGAAGATCACGGGCACGTCCGAGCGCAGCAGCACGACGCGGGCATCGCTGGCGGCGATTTCGGCGGCCGCGTCGGCGAGCGCCTGCCAGCCGGCGATCGGCAGCGCATTGCGTGCCGCGGGACGGTTCAGGGTGATGGTGGCGACATGGCCGTCGCTATCGACGCGGATCATCGCGCCGCTCTGCCTCATGCAGGTCCGCCTGTGAAGGCGGGGATGGCGCATGCCGAAACATGGACCACCGACGGACGTCCCGCTCCTGGCGTCTGATCCGCTGGGGTCCTTATGCGGGAGGAAGTCACAACAGGGGGTTTGCGGGCGTGGTAAACGCGGGCGCGCGCTACCAGTCTCCACGAACAACCTTGAATGCCACGAATCCGGCGACGCAGAGGACAGTCAGGATCGCAATGACAGCGCCGCGCGTCAGATAGATGTTGGCGATCATGGTCCGCACGCTGCGCGGCGGAGGCTTGTCAGGGTCTAACAATACGGCATGGGTTCGGATTGGAATGAGGCTGATTGCGGCCGCGAGCGTCACGACAATCAGGCCGCCCAGTTTCCACCACATCCCCACCTCCTCAAACCAGCCGCGTCTCCACCGCCCACCAATCCGGCCAGATCGCTCGCCGCGCCGCCGCGCAATCCTCCGCCCGTTCAAACAGCGCGAAGCAGGTCGCGCCCGAGCCGGACATGCGCGCGACCATCACCCCCGGCTGATCGCCCAGCACATCGAGCACTTCGCCGATCTCGGGCGCAATCGCCCGCGCGGGGCCTTCGAGGTCGTTGCGGCCATCATGGACGATCGCGCCCATCCGTCCTTCGGGGAGCGGGCCGAGATCCACCCCTTCCCAGGCCCTGAACACCGCCGCCGTCGAAACCGGCACCCGCGGATTGACGAGCAGCACCGGCACGCCGGGCGCGCCGTCAATCGCCTCGAGCCGTTCGCCCCTGCCCCGCCCGATCGCGGTCTGGCCGAACAGGCACGCCGGGACGTCCGATCCCAGCGCGAGCGCGCAAGCGGCGAGCTTGGGATGATCGAGCGGCACGCCGTTCAGCCTGGCGAGCGCGCGCAAGGCCGCGGCGGCATCCGCCGATCCTCCGCCCAGCCCCGAGGCGACGGGCAGGTTCTTCACCAGCTCGATCGCGACATCGCCGCCCCCGAACGCCGCCTTGAACGCTGTCGCCGCCCGGCAGACAAGATTGTCGCCTTCCCCCGCCAGTTCGCCCGCGAACGGCCCGGACAGGGTCAGCGCCGGCGCGTCCGCGGGCATGACGCGGAGCACATCGCCCGCCTCGACGAACGCGAACAGCGTCTCGATCTCGTGAAACCCGTCCGCGCGCCGCGCGCGGACATGGAGCGCGAGGTTGAGCTTCGCCGGCGCCGGCTCGACGATCACGCCATCAGGACTCACAGGCCGTTGGCGATCTTGCCTTCGAGCCGCGTCTTCGCCTCGGCATCGGCATAGATGGTGGCGGCCGTCCAGGCATAGCGCGCCTCGTAGCGCCGGCCCAGGCGCCAATAGGCATCGCCCAGATGCTCGTTGATCTTCGGATCGCCCGGATCGGACTTCGCCGCGCGTTCGAGCAGAGGCAGCGCCCGCGCCAGATCGCCGCGCCGGTAATAGGCCCAGCCGAGCGAGTCGGTGATCGCGGGATCGTCGCGCTTGAGCCGGCTTGCCTTCACCAGCAGCGCCATCGCGGCCTCGGCATCCTCGCCGCGCTCGATCATCGCGCTGCCGAGATAGGCGAGCGGCTGCGCCTCGTTCGGGCCGAGCTCGATCGCTCGGCGGAGCTGGGGAAGCGCTTCCTTCCAGCGCCCCGCGCGGTCGAGCGCCACGCCGCGCAGATAGTGAAGCGACCAGTCCGCCGCGCCGCCCGGCCGCGACAGCGCGACCGCGAAGGCGGCGGCGGCGGCGTCATATTGCTTCTCTTCGTTCAGCAGCTCGCCATAGGTGCGCGCGTCGGCGGCGGTGCCGCCCCGGCCCTCGGCGAGCCCCCTGGCCTGCGCCACCGCCTCGGGCATCCGCCCGGCGCGGCGGAGCACCGCGACCTTTCCGGCGAAGGCGCCGCGCGCATAGGGGCTTTTCGGGCCGATCCTGGCGAGCTCGGCGAGCGCGAGCGTATTGAGCCCCTCCTTCGACAGCGATTCGGCGAGATAAAGGCGCGCACGATCGTCGGTGGGATCGAGCAGCAGCGCCGAACGCGTGAGCAGGATCGAAATTTCGAGCGGCGCGTCCTCGGTCGTGAGGTCGACGGCGATACTGAGGAACAGCCGCGCGGCGCCGATCGAAGCGCCCGGTTTGGGACCCTTGCCCAGCGTCTTGCGGAGCGCGACGAAATCGGGCCGGTCGCCGGCGAGCAGCTCCGCTGCCTCCTTGCGCTTGCCGGTCTGGGCCAGCAGCAGCGCGGCATTGATGCGCAGATCGTCATTCTCGCTGACCGCGAGCATCTGACGGATGCCCGCCAGTCCCTCATCGCCCCGCTTCATCGCGATCAGCAGGAAGGCGCGATGCTCCATCGCGAAACGGCGCGCGAGCGCATTGCCACCGCGCTTTTCGAGGAAGGGGAGCGGATCCTCGCCGCGATCGAAGGCCAGCCAGGCGCGCAGCACCGGCACCATGAAATCGAGCGGCCCCTTCTCCATTCGTGTCACCGCGGCGTCGCTGGCGGCGCGGTTGCCCGATTGGAGCGCGAGCGCGAAGCTGATGATGGGGGCGTCGATCGGCGGATCGGGATTCTTCGCCAGCACCGCCTCGGCGCGCGCCACCAGCGCGTAATCGCCCACCGCGAGTCCCTGCCGGAAAGCATGGAGCGCGATCACCGGATCGTTTGGATTGCGCGTCAGCGCGGCGGCATAGCCCGCCGCCGCGATATCGGTGGCCCCGTCCGCATCGGCGGCGCGGGTGCGGACATAGTCCATCAGATCGGTCTGGGCGTACGCCGGTACCGCCGCGCTCAGCGCGATGCCTAGCAGGACCGCGGCACCAGCCCGCTCCCCCACCCGGCCTCCCTTACTATAGGTTAGCCTATGGGAGGCCGGGTGGGGGAGCGGGCTGGTGCCGCACATCGCCGTGAGGCGATCAACAAGGCGCTTACATGTTCGGATAATTGGGTCCGCCTCCGCCTTCGGGCACCACCCAGTTGATGTTCTGGCTGGGGTCCTTGATGTCGCACGTCTTGCAGTGCACGCAATTCTGCGCGTTGATCTGGAAACGGGCGTCCTCGCCTTCGCCAATCACCTCGTAAACGCCCGCGGGACAATAACGCTGCGCCGGCTCGGCGTACAAGGGCAGGTTGACGTGGATCGGCACGTCGGGGTCTTTCAGCGTCAGATGGATCGGCTGATCCTCCTCGTGATTGGTGTTCGACAGGAACACCGAGGAGAGCTTGTCGAAGCTCAGCACCCCATCGGGCTTGGGATAGTCGATCGGCTTCGCGTTCGCCGCGAGGTGCATATATTTGTAATCGGGCTTGTGCTTCATCGTGAAGGGCCAGCGCAGCCCCAGCACCTCGGACCACATCGCAATGCCCGCGAAGACGGTGCCCCAGGTGCCGCCAAACTTCTTGACCAGAGGCGCGACGTTGCGGACGCCGCGAAGCTCCTCATAGACCCAGCTCGCCTCATAGGCCTGCGGATAGGCCGCCAGCTCGTCGCCCGCGCGCCCGGCCTGCACCGCGGCGAAGGCGGCCTCGGCCGCCATCATTCCGCTCTTGACCGCCATATGGCTGCCCTTGATCCGGGGAACGTTGAGGAAGCCCGCCGCGTCGCCGACCAGAGCCGCGCCCGGCATCACCAATTTGGGCACGGCCTGCCATCCGCCATCGCTGATCGCGCGCGCGCCGTAGGAGACGCGCTTGCCGCCCTTCAGGATCTTGGCGATCTCGGGATGGGTCTTCCAGCGCTGGAGCTCGTGGAAGGGCGAGAGGTACGGGTTGGCGTAATCGAGCCACACCACGAAGCCGAGCGCGACCTGCCCGTCGGCCTGGTGATAGAGGAAGCTGCCGCCCTGGGTATCGTCGTCGAGCGGCCAGCCCTGGGTGTGGATCACGCGGCCCGGCACATGGTTGGCGGGGTCGATGTCCCACAGCTCCTTGATGCCGATGCCATAGATTTGCGGCTCGCTATCCTTGGCGAGATCGAAATCGCGGATCAGCTGCTTGGTGAGGTGTCCGCGCGCGCCCTCGGCGAAGAAAGTGTATTTGGCGTGGAGCTCGAGCCCGGGCTGGTAATCGGGCTTGTGGGTCCCGTCGCGCGCCACGCCCATGTCGCCGGTGGCGACGCCCTTCACCGAACCATCCTCGTTGAACAGGATCTCGGCGGCGGCGAAGCCCGGGAAGATCTCGACCCCCAGCTCCTCGGCCTTGCCCGCCAGCCAGCGGCACAGGCTCCCCAGTGAGCCGGTATAGGTCCCCTTGTTGTGCATGAAGCCGGGGGTCATGAATTCGGGAAAGGCCGACTTGCCGTTCCTGGTCAGCACCCAGTGATGATTCTCGGTCACCGGCGTGCGCGCCATCGGGCAATCCTGGTCGCGCCAGTCCGGGATCAGCTCGTCGAGCCCCTTGGGATCGACCACCGCGCCCGACAGGATATGCGCGCCGACCTCCGACCCCTTTTCGAGGATGCAGACCGACAATTCGGACCCCGCCTCCGCGGCGAGCTGCTTCAGCCGAATCGCCGCCGAAAGTCCCGCAGGCCCCGCCCCGACGATCACCACGTCGTAAGGCATCGACTCCCGTTCGCTCATCACCATCTCCCTCACCGTCCTTGTTCGGGACGGGTTTGCGCGCGCTCATCGTGCGGGCGGCTCGCTTTGTCCCTCTGGCGATGAAGCCAGATTGACCGCCGCGTCAAGGCACTGGCCTATGCAACGCATGGGCGGGGAATATGGGGATCAGTGGCGTCAGAGCCTGGCAAGCGCACTCGAATGGTGGCGCGACGCGGGCGTCGAGACGCTTGCCGAAGACGAGCCGCGCGACTGGCTCGCCCGCCCCGTTGCCGTGCCCGAGGCAGTTGCGGGGCCCGCCGGCGAGCCGGTTGCCGCTACGGCAGCGCCGCACGTCCCGCTTCCCGACACGCTCGACGCCTTCATCGCCTGGCGGATGGGCGACGCCGCGCCCGAGGCCGATTGGCTGACCGCGCGGATCGCGCCGAGCGGTCCCGCCGATGCCGATCTGATGATCCTCACCGATATTCCCGAGGCCGATGACAGCGACTCGCTGATGAACGGCGCGGAAGGCCGATTGCTCGACCGGATGCTCGCCGCGATCGGGCGAAAGCGCGAGTCGGCGCATCTCGCCTCGCTCGCCTGGGCGCGTCCGCTGACCGGCCAGGTGCCCGGCGATTCCGAGGCGCGGCTGGTCGAACTGGCGCTGCATCACATAGCGCTAGTCGCGCCCAAGAAGCTGTTGCTGCTCGGCCAGACGGCGAATCGTGTACTGGGTACGACGAGCGGTTCAGCATTTGGAAATGGCATACATGACATTAATCATTCTGGCGGAAATACAGAGGTGGTCGCGACCTACCATCCCCGTTTCCTGATGGAACGGTCCGCCGCCAAGGCCGAAGCCTGGAAACATCTGCTGCTGCTCAGCCGGGGGACCAGCCAGTGAGTTTGCGTATCTTCATTACCGCCGCGCTGATCGCGCTTCCGACTGCCGCTCATGCCGCGCCGTCCGATGACGATGCCCGGATCGAGGCCAGAATCGAGGATCGCATCGTCGCCGAGGACGATATGACCGTGCCCGAAGCGGTGCTGCGCTTCGAAACGCTCCGCGCCGCCACTCAGCCCGCCGCCGCCCCTGCCGCCGGCGCGGTGAAGCGCGACGGCGACGGCATTCCCGACCTGCTCGATGCCGACCAGCGCGCGGGATACCGCAAGGTCTTCGCGGCGATCCGCGAGAAGCGCTGGGCCGATGCCGAGGCCGCGCTCAACGCGATGAAGCCGGGCCTGCTCCACCCGATCGCCCGCGCCGAACTCTATACCGCCGCCGGCTCGCCCAAGGTCGAGCTCCAGCCGCTGCTGACGCTGATCGCCGAAGCGCCCGAGCTTCCGCAGGCCGACCAGCTGAGCCGCATGGCCCGCTCGCGCGGGGCGACCGAAACACCCCGCCTGCCCAATCAGCAGCGGCTCGTCTGGTTCGATTCGGCGCCGGTGCGCATCCGCGCCCGCTCGTCGCGCAGCGATTCCGCCTCGACCGAGGTGGCGCTGGCGATCCAGCCCTTCGTCAAGGCGGACAACGGCCCCGAGGCCGAGAAGCTCGTCGAAGAACATATCGCCGACATGACGCCCGAGGCCGCGACCGAATGGCGCCAGAAGACCGCGTGGATCTATTATGTGGCGGGCGACGACACCAACGCGCGCCGCGTCGCCGCCAAGGGTCAAGCCGGCAGCGGCGACTGGGCGGCGCAGGCCGACTGGATCCAGGGCCTCGCCTCGTGGCGGCAGAGCGACTGCGAGAGCGCGGGCGCCGCGTTCGAATCGGTCTCGCGCCGCGCCGCCGACAGCGAATTGCGCTCCGCCGGGCTTTACTGGGCCTCGCGCGCCGATGTCGCGTGCGGGCATCCCGAACGCGCCCAGACCCGGCTTCAGAGCGCCGCGCAATATGGCGAGACCTTTTACGGCCTGCTCGCCCGCCAGGCGCTCGGCATCGAGGATGCCCCGCTGCGCAGCGGCGAGACCGTCATCGCAGAGGATTGGCGCAGGCTCGAGCGGCACCCCAATGTCCGCGTCGCCGCGGCCCTGGTCGAGATCGGCGAGAACCGGCTGGCGGACGAAGTGCTCCGGCAGCAGGCGCGCTTCAGCACCCCCGACGAACATACCGCGCTGACCCGGCTCGCGGGGCGGCTGAGCCTGCCCGCCGCACAGCTCTGGCTTTCGCATAACGGCCCGGCGGGCGCCCGGCCGCTGGTCGAGGCGCGTTATCCGATGCCCAACTGGTCGCCCCAGGGCGGCTGGCGCGTCGACAAGGCGCTTGTCTTCGCCCACACGCTCCAGGAATCGCGCTTCAATTCGGACGTGCGCAGCGCGGCCGGCGCGATGGGGCTGATGCAGGTGAAGCCGATCGCCGCGGTCGATGTCGGCCGCCGCAACGGCGTGACCTATGCCAGCTCGGACCTGACCAAGCCCGCGGTCAATATGGAGCTCGGCCAATCCTATATCGAGCAGCTGCGCGATTCGCCCTTCACCGGCGGGCTGCTGCCCAAGGTCGTCGCGTCCTACAATGCCGGGCCGACTCCGGTGACCAACTGGAACAGCACGATCCGCGATAATGGCGATCCGCTGCTCTATATCGAGAGCATCCCCTATTGGGAGACGCGCGGCTATGTCATGATCGTGCTGCGGAACTACTGGATGTACGAATTGCAGGAGGGCCGCAAATCGGCGAGCCGCGAGGCGCTGGTGCAGGGGATGTGGCCGCGCTTCCCGGGTCTGCCCGGCCCCAGCGCGGTGAAGATCGGCCCGGGGCAGCAATTCCCGCAGCCCCGAAACGACTGATGCCGATCGACGCCAATGCCCATTGACGAGAGCCGGGCGTTTCAGCCGGTCAGGATCGCGCTACTCACCGTTTCGGATACGCGGACGCCGGCCGACGACCGCTCGGGCGACACGCTGGCCGCGCGGCTGGAGGGTGCCGGACATATCCTCGCCGGCCGGGCGATCGTGACCGACGATGTGGACGCGATCGTCAGCCGCCTCCACGCCTGGATCGACGATCCCGAAATCGATTGCGTGCTGACCACCGGCGGCACCGGCGTCACCGGCCGCGACGTCACCCCCGAGGCGTTGGCGCGGGTCTGGGACAAGGAGATCCCCGGCTTCGGCGAGCTGTTCCGCATGCTCAGCTACCGCACCATCGGCACCTCGACGATCCAGTCCCGCGCGACCGCGGGCGTGGCGCGCGGGACCTACATCTTCGCGCTACCGGGCTCGACCGGCGCGGTGAGCGACGCCTGGGACGGGATCCTCAAGGACCAGCTCGATATCAGGCACCGCCCCTGCAATTTCGTCGAATTGATGCCGCGGCTGATGGAGCGGTAGGCCGCTAATCCTCCCCCGGAGGGGGAGGGGGACCGCCGAAGGCGGTGGAGGGGTAGTCTCCTCGGGCGGCAACGACGATGTGGCGCACCACGGCGTCCAAATCGCCCAGAACCGCCGACGCAGGAATGCGCAAGACTTGCACGCCTCGCGTTCTCAGCCACGCATCCCGGATCTCATCTCGCGCCGGCCTGTCGCCTCTTGCGTGGCATTCACCATCCACCTCAACCGCCAACCGACGTTCCGGCAAAAAGAAATCGAGGATGTAGCTGCCAGCCGGGTGCTGCTTTCGAAACCTGAGTCCGGCCGGACGCTTTCGAAGCGCGCCAAGCAAGACCACCTCCGGCAATGACATCGCGCGGCGCAGCTTCTTGGCGCGCCTCTGTGTCCGCTTCGGGCCGTGTATCATGTGGCGACTACCCCTCCACCAGCTTCGCTGGTCCCCCTCCCCCTCCGGGGGAGGAATTAGAGAGCCTCAGGCTCGTTGATGAACACCCCCAGTTCATGCCCCGCCGGATCGCGGAAGTGGAACCGGCGCCCGCCCGGAAAGGCGAAGATCGGCAGCGTGATCTCTCCGCCCGCGGCGACGACCTTGTCCAGCGCGCCCTCCAGGTCCGACTTCACCTCGACGATCGGCAGGGGGTTCGAGATCGGATATTCGGCGGTGCCGTTGAGCCCGACATCGACATCGCCCGTCATCGTCGAGGCATAGTCCGGCCCGAAATCGGTGAAATCCCAGCCGAACGCCCCGGCATAGAAATCGCGCACCTCGCCCACCGCCTTCACCGGCAGTTCGATATAGCTGATCCTGAGCATCATCCATCTCCAATGTTCTTGTATTGTTCTACTCGCGGGGCTAGGTTTCCGCAATGGCAAAATCACGCCCCGCACGCGGCGCCACGCTCAACCGGGAAAGCACGCGCTTCAACCTGAAGCAGCGCGAGGCGGATGGCGACTGGCTCGACGCGCAGGAAGTGGTGGACGAGGGCCCTCCCCCGCTGCGCACCACAGTCACGGTCGAGAAGCCGAAGACGATCATCACGCGGAACACTTCGCCCGACATCGCCTTCGACCGCTCGATCAACCCCTATCGCGGCTGCGAGCATGGCTGCATCTATTGCTTCGCGCGACCGAGCCACGCCTATCACGACCTCTCCCCCGGGCTCGATTTCGAGACGCGGCTGTTCGCCAAGCCCGATGCCCCTCGCCTGCTGCGCGAGGAGCTGGCGAAGCGCGGCTATGTCTGCCGGGCGATCGCGTTCGGGACCAACACCGATCCCTATCAGCCGATCGAGGCCGAATGGCGGATCACGCGGGGCTGCATCGAGGTGCTCGCCGAGTGCGACCATCCGCTGACCATCACCACCAAGTCCGACCGGGTGACGCGCGATATCGACCTCCTCGCGCCGATGGCGGCCAGGAAGCTCGCGGCGGTGATGATCTCGGTCACCTCGCTCGATCCCAAGATCGCGATGACGGTCGAGCCGCGCGCCCCGCATCCCGAAAAGCGCCTCGCCGCGGTCCGCAAGCTCAGCGATGCGGGCATCCCCACCTATGTCTCGATCTCGCCGGTCATCCCGGCGATCACCGATCACGAGATGGAGCATATCATGGAGCGCGCCGCGGAGGCCGGCGCCCGCGCCGCCTTCTTCCTCCCCGTCCGCCTGCCGTGGGAAGTCGCGCCGCTGTTCCGCGCATGGCTCGACGAGCATTTCCCCGATCGCGCGGGCAAGGTGATGTCGATCATCCAGTCGATCCGCGGCGGCAAGGACAATGACGGCAATTTCCACACCCGCTTCAAGGGTGAAGGTCCGTGGGCCGAGCTGCTGCGGGTGCGCTTCCACAAGGCGGCGAAGCGCTACGGCCTCGACAGCGAAAGGTTCAACGTGCGGACCGACCTGTTCCGGCCGCCGCAGGGCGACCAGCTCAGCCTGTTTTCATCATTTCCTTGATCGGCTTCAGCTCGACCGGAAGATCGACCCCGGTCGCGGCGAACAGGCGGCGCCAGAAGGCGCGGGGATCGGGAACCCCGGTGGTAAGGAAGGCACGGACCTCGGCGGTGAGCGCCGCGTCGCCCGTCGCGAGCTTGAAGCGCTCGAGCCATTCGCGGCCGTTGATCACCGTGTCGTTGCGGTTCGATTCGATCATGCCGCGCACGAAGGTGAAGGCGTCGGCCTTGGGGTTGGAGCGCTTGGTCGCGGCCTCGGCGGCGAGGAGGAGCAGCGCGCCGCAACCATAATGAGCCTTGGGCTCGCCGCGCTCCTCGGACTTGGACAGCGCCTCCATCGGGCCGATCATCCGCAGGCAATCGTGCATCGCGTCGCGCAGATCCTTGCGCGGATCATATTCGGGGACGAGCTGCTGCAGCGCGCGCGTCGCGAGGAAATCGGCCGCGCCCTCTGTGATCCAGCCTTCGCTCACTCGTTCGTAATGCAGCGTCTGACCCATCCAGAAATGCGCCGATTCATGCCCGATGAACCAGCGCATCCATTGCAGCACCTCGGGCGATTTCTCGAGCGCGCGGACGCCGCGGATCTGCATCACCACCATCCCGTCGACGACGCCCCCGCCCATCGAGATGCCCTCGATCCTGGTCCCGCCCCAGGCGACCAGCGCCTGCGGCTTGCCGATCGCGGGCACGCCCAGCTTCTCGCGATAGAGCGCCATCAGCCGCGGCGTGAAATCGCGCAGCTCGTCCTTCACCCAGACCGGCAGCCCCGAATCGAGGACGCCCGAGAAGCTGGGCGTATCGATCACCGGCGCGTCGCCACTGTAGATATAGGTGTTGCCGGTATCGAGCGCGAACGTGACTCGCCCGGTGAGCGGCTTGCCGCGCAACAGCATGCGCTTGTTCGGATCGCTCAGCACCAAAGTGACCGGGATGCCGTTGGCGGTGATGCCGTTGAGATCGATCGACAGCCCCCGCGCCGCCGCGACCGAAGCGATCGGAGTCACGAAGAACTGGTCCGAGAAAAAGGCGACAGCGCCGTCCGAGAATTTGAGCACCGGCGCGTAATCGGCATCGGGCTGCTCGGTATAGAGCTTCATCCGGATGCGGACGCGCGTGATCGGCCCGGTGGTGGCGGCGAGCACGTCGTAATGGCCGGCGCGGACCATGCGCACGCCCGGGGTCTCGACCGTCCAGTTCTGGAGCCGCCAGGGCTGGCCCTTTTCATCGACTCCCGAGCGCGGGAAGAACCAGACCTGCGATGCCTGGTCGAATTGATAATCGGCGTACCATTCGTCGCCTTCGCCGCGCGTGACGGTGACGGTCACGCCCTTGGGCGGCGCGGGCGCGGCGGCGGGGGCGATGCCCGCAAACGTCACCAGCAGCAGAGCGATCACCCAACGCAACACACGCATTCCCCACCCGAAAACGCGTAAAGGTTATCCTATCGGCACATCGAGTCCAGCGCCGGACGCGCATAGCCCGTGGGAATCGGCAAATTCCTTGCGTTCATAAGGCCTTCCAGTCCCTGCGGCTCAGGCGGCAGCGCGGGATTCACCTCGGCCTTGTAGACGGAATCGCGCATCGCCTCCTCCAGGCTGACGAAGCGGAAGCCGTGCCTGCGGTAGAGGTCGAGCAGCCGCGGCATCATGTGCGCGTCGAACGCGCCGAGATGCATCAGCAGCACATAGGGCACGTCGCGGCCGTAAAGCGCCTTCGACATGGCGCGGTAGCGGACGATGTTCGCCTCCGCCCCGGCGAGCCAGGCGGCCTCCATCTGCGCGATGGCGGCGGCATCGCCCTTGGCGGCGCAGCGGGCATAGGTGTCGTTATAGGCCCAGTCGCTGAAATCCATCGTCACGGGCGCCACCTTGTACCCCTGCCCCGCCAGCAAGGTGCGGATGCGCGCGCGCTTGGCCGGATCGGCGCCGCCTTCGGCGAGGAAGGGATAGCGGAACCAGTGCCAGTCCTGCCCGCCCATCAGCGACTGGAGCAAGGGCTCGTTGCGCTTGAGCTCGGACAGGAACTGGTCGTCGCTCAGCTGATCGAGATTGGCGTGGCTCCAGCCATGATTGCCGAGCGGAAAGCCCGCCGCGCGCCAATTGGCGAGCACCGGGGCCGAGGCGGGCTCGCGCTCGGTCGCGACGCCGTTGATGAAGCCCATCGCCGGGGCATCCGCGGCCTTGAGCGCCTTGATGACGCCGTCGGCGACCTCCAACCGCGTCACGCCGGGCGGCAGCGCGCTGTGCGCGGGCAGGTCGTCGAAGGTGAAGGCGATCATCGGGGCGGGTTCGGGCTTGGGTTTGCGCGCGCTTGCGCGCTCCTTCGAACCCAGCAGCGCCAGCGGCACCGCATCCGCCATCGCCTGATAGCCCGCGATCGAGGGGTGCAGTCCGTCGCCATTGTCATAGGCCGCCAGCATGTGCGTCGGCCTGGCAGGATCGCGCATCACCGCGTCGAAATCGATCACCGCGTCGAAATTGCCGGGCGCGCGGATCCAGGCATTGACCGCCTGGCGGTCGGCCTCGTTCGCCGCGTCGGGATGGTAATAGCCCGATCCGCCATAGGGCAGGATCGTCGCCCCGATCGCCACGATCCCGCGCGAGCGCGCGCGCGACACCATCTGGCGCAGCGCGCCGATCATCTTCTCGACCAGCGCCGCATGCTGCTCGGGCGTGGCGGGGGCGTCGCGGGTGAGCGTCCCCAGATCATTGACCCCTTCGAGGATGATGAGGTGCGTCACCCCCGGCGGGGTCAGCACGTCGCGGTCGAACCGCGCGAGCGCATTGGGCCCCAGCCCATCGAGCAACAGCCGGTTGCCGCCGAGCCCGGCGTTCAGAACCGCCATCTGGTTCAGATCGCGGCTGGCGCGAAGGCGGAGCTGGAGCGCGTCGGTCCAGCGTAGATTGGTGTTGGGCTTCACCCCCGACCCGTCGGTGATCGAATCGCCGATGACGACCACCGCCGACGCCTTGGCCGAGACGGTCTCGATCCCCGCGATCTGGTACCAGTGGTCCACCGTCTTCGCGCCGTTCAGCTCGGGCGCGGCGGTGAGATCGCCGTGAAGATAATAGGAAGTCGCGCGCGATCCGGGATGGCCGGTCTGCTGCGCCGGCGCGTCGGGCAGATAGATGGAGAGCGCCAGATCGGTGCCCGCCGCGACCGGCATGTCCACCGGATCGGTCCAATATTCGGCGCCCGCCGGGATGACCGCGCTTTTCCTGCCGTTGAAGGTCAGCGCGATCAGGCTCGCCGGGTCGACTCGCGAGCTCGCATTGTCGGCGGATTTCGCGACGGTCGCCGCGCCGAGGGTCAGCGGCTGGGTCCCGAAGGCGTTGGAAAAGCGGAAGCGAAGGCGTTTTCCGCCGATCTGGATGCGGACGATCTGCCGCAGCGTCGCATCCTTCAGCTCCTCGGGCTTGAGCGCGTTCCGCTCCTCGGGGATCTGCTGCGCGGTGGCCCAGGCGGCGACCCAGCGCTCGCCTTTCGCGCTCGCCGCGATCACCGTGGTTCCGCTGGCCAGCGCCAGCAGCAGCACGACCGGGGCAAGCAGCCGCCGCAATCCGCCCATCCATCCTCTCCCGTCTTATGATACCGCTACCATAGGCAAAGGGGGGAGGATGACAAGCGGGAGAGCCAGGGGGGAACGAGGCTCTCCCGCTCGTCGCTCGTGCGGGGTGGCGGCGATGCCACCCCTCCCCTCGCGGCCGATACGCTACGCGGCGGCGCGGAAACGAACGGGAGTACGAAGCCCGTCCGGCACGAAGCTGAAGTCTAACCCTTGATGACGCGCTGCGGCGCGGGGCCGGTGCGCAGCATCGCCAGCCGCGCCGCCGCGGTTTCGGCGATGGTCAGCGCGCGCTTGAGGTCGCCGAGCACGAAGGGCTTGTCGAGCACCCACACCGCGCCGCGCTCGAGGAACTCGGCCTCGAGCCAGCGCTGGCCCTCGCCGGTCATCATCACCACCGGAGTGGTGATGCCCCAGGCGCCGAGCCGGCCGAGCACTTCGATCCCGCCCATGCCGCTAAGCCGCACATCGAGCAGGATGCATTCATGCGGACGCGGATTGGCGCGCGCGAGGAACTGGCCGCCCGATTCCCACAGCACCGGCTCGTGCCCGAGCAGCGTGAGCAACGCCGCGGTCGAATCGCGGACGGTCGCGTCGGCATCGACGACATGGACGGCATATCCGGTCGCCATGATCAGCCCTCCGCCGCCGCCTGAAGCGTGAAGACGATGGTCGCGCCCGCGCCTTCTTCCTTGGGCCGCGGCTCGGCCCAGATGCGGCCGCCATGCGCCTCGACGATCATCCGGCAGAGCGGCATGCCCAACCCGGTCCCGGTCGGCTTGGTGGTGTAGAAGGGCTCGAACAGCCGGGCGATCTCGTCCTCGGACAGGCCGGGCCCGGTATCGGCGATCCGCACCTCGACCATCGCGCCCGCGGCGCGCGAGCTGATCGTGATCCGGCGCTCCTCGCTTCCGGCAAGCGCATCGGCGGCGTTGCGGAGCAGGTTCGAGAGAACCTGGCCGATCTGGACGCGATCCGCGACGACATCGACCGCGTCGGGAGCAAGCGCCTCGACGATCTCGATCGGCAGCGCCGGCTTGAACGAGGCAAGCGCGGCGGCGACCAGGTCGCGCAGGTCGTGGCGCTGGCCGGCGATGGTGCCGCTCACCATGAAATCGCGCATCCGGCCGATGATCTCGCCGGCCTTGCGCGTCTGGGCGCTCGCCTGGTTGAGCACCTCGAGCATCTCCTCGAGCCCGGCGATCTGGCTGCGCAGGCGATAGGCGGTGGCCTGGAGGTAATTCTGCGACGCGGTGATCGGCTGGCTGAGCTCATGGACCAGCGTCGAGGCCATCGCGCTCATCGCGGTGAGGCGCGATTCCGCCGCGGGGCCATGGCGGTCATTGGCATGAGTCAGCGGCAGGCGCAGCGCCTGGCGGTTCGCCACATGGAAGTGACGCGGGGTCGCGGCGGGGGGAACCGGGCGGGGCTGACGGGCCGGCGCCTGTACGCTTTGAAACGATCGCAATTCTACCTCCAGAAACACGCTACGCAAACGGTTACATACGGCCAGCAAAGGCGAGCCCGGCCAATGCCGTCCGCCTTTCCACCGGTTTTTTCGGGGTTCGTGACTCGCGTCGGCGCTTTGCCGACAAGGATGTCCCTACGCATTTTTCCGGAGTCGCACTTTTCCGATCACGACACAGGCTTCGCACTTCGCGCCAATTGTACGATTTCTTTCGCTTCCCATGTTGCATTGCAGCAACGCAAGGTCCGCCTCACCATGACGAAGGCACGCGCAGCGGTTTTGACCAACTATGTCGAGGTCGCCGAGTCGGTGGGCCTCGATGCCGATGCGATGCTCGCCCGCGTCGGGCTCAGCCGGGCCGCCCTGGCCAATCCCGACGCGCTGATCGATGGCGGGGTCGCCTCGTTGCTGGTCGAGGAATCGGCGCGCGAATCCGGCTGCATGGGGTTCGGCCTGCTGATGGCGGAATCCCGGCCGATCTCGGGGCTGGGGGCGCTCGCCCTGCTGTTTCGCCACCAGCGCAACCTGCGCGACGCGATCCGCGTGCTGATCCGCTACCAGCACGTGCTGGCGGACCGGCTGGTGATCAGCCTCGACGAAGGACCGGAGACCGCGGTGATCCGCACCGATATCCTCGCCGATCATCATATGACGCGCCAGCCGATCGAGTTGACCGTGGGCGAGATGCGCCGCGCCTTCACCGCGATCGCCGGCGGCGCATGGCACGCCGACTGCGCGCATTTCGTCCATTCCGCGCCCGACGATCTTTCGATCCACCACCGCGTGCTGGGATGCCCGGTGGAATTCGACAGCGAGTTCAACGGGCTGAGCTGCGCCACCGCCTCGCTCGACGTCGCGATCGTCGGCGCCGAACCCGAAATGGCGCGATATGCGGAGGATTCGGTCGAGCGCCTGGTCCGCGCGCGCGACGCTGGAGGCGTGATCGAGCGCGTGCGGCGGGCGCTCTACATGTTGCTTCCCTCGGGTCAGGGAACGCTTGAGGGGGTCGGCGCCAATCTCGGGCTGCATCCGCGCGCGCTCCAGCGCACGCTCGGCAAGGAGGGCGCGAGCTTCGGGTCGGTGCTCAACGATGTGCGCCGCGAACTGGCGATGCGCCACCTCGCCACCTCGGCGCTGTCGATCGAGGCGATCGCGGTGCTGGTCGGCTATGCGACGCTCAGTTCCTTCTCGCGCTGGTTCACCGCCGAATTCGGGGTCGCCGCGAATGTCTGGCGCTTGCGGGAAAGGCCTTAGATGGCCAATCCTCCCCCGGAGGGGGAGGTGGCAGCGTAGCTGACGGAGGGGTATTCTCCCCCGGCGATGGCGCTCGTGGAGACTACCCCTCCGCCATCCTTCGGATGGTTCCCCTCCCCCCTCCGGGGGAGGATCAGAAGCTGAAAGTCGATGCGCCAACCACCCAGCTTGACACTCGCCGGGACGAGGCAGATGCTCCCGGTCAGGGAGCGCGGGCCCTGCCTCGCGCGGGGTGGGCGTGATGGCGCAGGTTCGAGCAGCCGCCTTGACCAACTATATCGACGTGGCGCGCTTCGTCGGGCTCGACCCCTACGCCATGCTCAAGCGCGCCAGGATCAGCCCGGCGATGCTGGAGGATCCCGACGGGCGGCTGCCGCGCACGGCGGTCAACGATCTCCTCACCGATTCCGCGCGCGAGGCCAATTGCATCAGCTTCGGGCTGATGATGGCGGAATCGCGCTCGCTCGCGCATCTCGGCGCGATCAGCCTGGTGATCCGGCATCAGGAAACCGTGCGCGGCGTGGTCCAGGCGCTGTCGCGCTACCAGCACCTGCTGGGCGACACGATCACGCTGGCGATGGAGGACCGCGGCCCCGATGTCGCCTTTGTGATGGGGATCGCGCCGGGCCATGGCACGATCCACCGCCAGGGCGTCGAGCTCGCCATGGGTATCCTCTGCCGTGCCATCGTCGCGGTTTCGGGCGAGCGCTGGCATCCCAAGGCGGTGCATTTCACGCATCCCGCCCCCGGCGACCTGGCGGTGCACAACCGCGTCTTCGGCGCGCCCCTGGTGTTCAACAGCGACTTCAACGGCTTCATCTCGGACCGCGCGGCGCTCGATGCGCGCTATTCCACCACGGACGCCGAGATGGCGCGCTATGCCGAGACCTATCTCGACCTGCTCTCGCCCAGCACCGCGACCGCCTCGACCTCGCAGCAGGTGCGGCGCTCGCTCGACCTGATGCTCCCGCTCGGCCGCGCGACGCTCGAACAGGTCAGCGAGAATCTGGGGATGCCGCCGCGAACGCTCCAGCGGCTGCTCGAAAAGGAGGGGCAGAGCTTCGGCGCGCTGCTCAACACCGCGCGGCGCGAGCTGGCGATCGACCATCTCACCCATTCGAGCCACCCGGTCAGCGAGATCGCGCGGATGATCGGCTATTCGACGCCGAGCTCGTTCACGCGCTGGTTCTACGGCGAATTCGGCGTGACCCCGGCCTCATGGCGCGCGGGCGAGCGGCCGCCCGGCTCCGGCCATGCGGCACCGCCGATCCCCGCGCGTACTAGCCGCGGGACGCGATCTGCCGCATAACCGGTCCCGAGCGGAGGGAATATGTTCTCGGGCGGATCGCTGGTTCTTCAACTGAGCTATTTGCTGCTGGTGCTCGCGGTGGTGACCTCGCGCAAATGGCCGCGGCTGTTCATCGCCCTTTCCGCCGCCGCCGCGCTGGCGCACGCGGTCTTCTGGACCGGCGATGTCGCGACCATGGGGTGGATGGGGCTGGTGCTCGCCTGCTGCCTCGTCGTGCTCGGACGCGACATGATCGCCGATCGCAGCGCGCGTTTCACCGGCGACGAGGAGGCGATGCTCGCCAGCTTCCTCGCCGGCGTGCCCCGCCACAGCGCACGCTTCCTGATCGACGGCGGCATGTGGCTCAACGGCACGATGGGCGACGAACTCACCAGCGAGGGATCGCCGGTCGAGCGGATCACCTGGCTGGCGAGCGGCACCGCCCTGGTGCTCAGCGACGGCCGCCAGGTCGCCTCATGCGGCCCGGGCGACCTGATCGGCGAGGCCTCGATCCTCACCGGAGACCCGGCGACCGCCACGGTGCGCCTCGCGGGGCCGGCGCGCTTCTGGTGCATGCCTGCGGCAACGCTGCGGACCTATCTCGACACCGACCCCGAGCTGGGCGCGATGCTGGAGCGCAGCTTCGCCCGGGCGGTGCGGACCAAGCTCCACGCCAGCAACCGGACCATCGCGGCGGCGGGCGGAGTAGCCTGATCGAGGAACAGCGTGCTCCGGCGAAGGCCGGAGCCCTGGCCGATCACGCATCGCCTGCCGCCAACGCTCCGGCCTTCGCCGGAGCACGGCACAGCTCAAGACCCCCCTTGCAATGTTGGATTTCAACGGCTTAGCTGTCCGCGCCCCAGAGCATCGGAGCCGCTCTTTGAACCGTCAACTCACGCGACACGCATAGGCAATGTCCGCCCGTTTCCGCTCACGCGGAACCCGCTTTGGCCTCCATTTAATTATACATAAGCCCCCTCACCCCTTCCGCCGGCTCTTCATCAGCGGCTGCACCCGGGTCCCGAAATCCTCCACCCCCTGGATGAAATCGTCGAAGGTCAGCAGCACGCCGCCGGTGTTCGGCACCTCGGCCATCTCGTCGAGCATCGCCGCGATCTTGCCATAGCTGCCGACGAGCGTGCCCATGTTGATGTTCACCGCCCCTTCGGGCGCGGCGAGCTGGCGGACATTGGTGGTGGGGTTGTTCTTGTCGGCCGCGCCCTGATTGGCGAGCCAGGCAATCGCATCGACATCGACGCCGTCATTATAGGATTTCCACTTGGCCTCGGCCTCTTCGTCGGTCTCGGCCATGATCAGCATGACGAGGACGAACATACTGACGTCGCGCCCGGTCTTCTCGGTCGCCAGCGCGAGGCGCTCATTGTTGAAGCCGAACGCCTTGGGGGTGTTGACCCCCTTGCCGAGGCAGAAGGCGTAATCGGCATATTTGGCGGAGAAGGCGAGGCCGTCGTCCGACGAGCCCGCGCAGATGATCTTCATGTCGCCGCTCGGCGTGGGGCGGACGAGGCAGTCGTCCATCTGGTAATAGTCGCCCTTGAAGTCGCTCCGTCCCGTCTCCCACAGCTCGCGCAGGATATGGGCGTATTCGCCGAGCATCTGGTAGCGGTTGCGGAAATGCTCGTCGC
This sequence comes from uncultured Sphingomonas sp., assembly GCA_966251045.1. GTDB lineage: Bacteria > Pseudomonadota > Alphaproteobacteria > Sphingomonadales > Sphingomonadaceae > Sphingomonas. The sequence continues at coordinate 191,655 of CBINJP010000001.1, read as the reverse complement.
CGGGCCACAGCCCCATCTGGCTATATTCGGGGCGCTGCCAGCCGGTGATCAGGTTGAGCCCGAAGCGGCCATGGCTGATGCTGTCGATCGTGTTGCACATCCGCGCGGCGAAGGCGGGCGGGATGACGAGCGTGGGGCAGGTCGCATAGATCTTGATCTTGCTCGTCACCGCGGCGAGCCCCGCCATCAGCGTGAAGCTCTCCATCCCATATTCCCAGAACTCGGTCTTGCCGCCGAAGCCGCGCAGCTTGATCATCGAGAGGAGGAAATCGAGCCCGTGCTTCTCCGCCGACTGGGCGATCGTCTTGTTCATGTCGAAATCGGGGATGTACTGGGGCGCGTTCTCGCTGATCAGCCAGCCATTGTTGTTGATGGGGACGAAGACGCCGACCTGCATGGTGTTAGCTCCCTAGAAATTCGAGGACATGGGCGTTGAAGCCGGCGGGATCGGTGACGTTGCAGCCATGTCCGCCCCATTCCATCATCACCAGCCTTGCCCCCGAAATGCCCTCGGCGAGGCGCCGGGAGCAGTTGGATGGCACGAGCATGTCATCCTCGGCGGCGAGCGCAAGAGTCCGCGCGCGGATTTGTGACAGTCGTGCGTCGATATCGAAGGCGGAAAGCGCCGCGATCCGCCTCTCATAGGCCTCGGCGCCGGCGAAATGGGCGAGGTGATGCTCGTCCTCCCTGGCCAGCCGCTCGGCATTTTCCGAGATCCAGTTGGCCGGGAAAAGGAAGAGCGGCTGGGCGCGGATATAGGCGCGCGGGCCGCAGTGGCGGAGCAGCTCCAGCCGCGCTTCGAAGCAGCGGGCGAAGTGCGGATCGAGCTTCGACCAGGCGTTGACGAGGATAAGCCCGCCGATCTTGTCCGGAGCGCTGAGCGCCGCCGCGAGCCCCGCGACCCCGCCCGCGGCGTGGCCGACGATGGTTGGGTTTTCGAGGCCCAGACCCTCGATTAGCGCGAGGATATCGTCGCCCATCTGCTCGACGGTGACCGTCTCGGGCAAGGCCCGGTCGCTCCGCCCGGTGCCGCGATGATCGTAGAGGATGACGCGGTGGCTGGCCGCGAGCGCGGATAGGTTCGGCAACCAGTAATTGCCCGAGCCGCCAAGGCCCGCCGACAGGATCAGCGGCGGGCCGCTGCCATGTTCTTCCCAGTAGAGCCCGTCGATCAGCACTTCTGTTCCCCGGCGCAGGCCGGGGCCCAGCTTCGGGCCGGCAGCAACTGGGCCCCGGCCTTCGCCGGGGAACGGCTAGCCAATATGGGCAACGCTGGCGACTTCCACGAGGCAATCCGGCTTCACCAGGTCGCATTTGATGCAGTAGCGCGCGGGCTTCTGCCCCGGGAAATATTCGGCATAGACCGCGTTGAACGCGGCGTAATCCGCGAGGTCCTTCAGGAAGATGTGGTTCATCGCCACGTCCGCCATCGTCGCCCCGGCCGCCTCGAGGGTGATCTTGATCACCTCCATCACGTGCCTTGTCTGCGCCGCCGCGTCGCCGACATGGAGCACCGCCCCGCCCTCGCCCAGCGCCAGCACGCCGGAGACATAAACGGTGTTCCCCGCCTTCGCCCCGGCCGAATAGGGAGCGATGGGGGTGGGGAATTGGGGCGGGTTGATCGCTTCGAACGGCATCGCATCACTCCTTGGGAAGCTGGCCGAACGACCCGCAGAAATCCGCGGTCGTGCTCACCCAGCCGAAGAATTTCTCGACATTGTAGACAGTCGCCTCCTGCATCGCCGGGGGCCCCAGATGATGCGTCGCATCCTCCAGCATCACCCCGAAATATTCGAGGTGGAAACCGTCGCGCAGCGTGCTTTCGACGCACACGTTCGTAGCGATGCCGACGAACACGATCGTCTTGATTCCGCACGCGCGCAGCACGCTGTCGAGCTGCGAATTGAAGAAGGCCGAGTAGCGCGTCTTGTGGAGCGTGATGTCGCCCGGCTGGGGCTTGAGCGCATCGACCAGCTCGTAATCCCAGCCGCCGCGCGCGAGCAGCTTGCCCTTGAGTTCGGGTTTACGACGCATCGTCTTGAGCGCGTTGCTCTTGTGCCAGTTGGGCGAACCCGGCCCGCCCGCCTCGACATAGTCGGGGTCCCAGCCATTCTGCAGATAGACCACCTGGATGCCGGCACCCCGCGCGGTTTCCAGCACCTGCGCGATCTTGCCGATCGTCCCCGCGGCGCCCGAAATGTCGAAGCCGGCCTGATCGACATAGCCGCCGGGCGAGGCATAGGCGTTCTGCATGTCGATCACGACGACCGCGGTCTCATGCGGCACCACGCGAACCGCCTCGGGCCGTGCACCAAGGGTGACCCCCGAAGCGCCCGCCGATCCGATGTTCACCGTTTCCATTTCGCGCAGACTGGCGCGGCGCTGGCCGCATGGCAAGTCCGGCGCCTCAGAAGCGCTTCGCGGCCTCCGCATCCTTGGCCGGATCGCGGCCCTTGCCCTCGGTCGAATAAAAGAGATCGCGCAGGTCCGGCATCGGGCTGGTGACCTTGTTCGGCGGGATACCGATGCTGCTCGACTGGTGCGCGAGGATCAGCCAGCGCCCGTCCTTCTGCTTTTCCAGCACGAACAAGGTCGCAGCGGCGTTCTCATAGGTCGTCTGCGCGGCATAGGCATAGAAATAGCCGCGCTCCCAAACCCGGACCTTGGCGAAGCGGGCATCGGCCTCGATGGTCTCGATATCGTAACGGAACGTGAGCGCCTTCGCGGCGAGCGAGGTGTAATAGATCGGGCCGAGCGCCGCCGAGCCATTGTCGATATGGCGATAGTGCGGCGAGGCATCGATGAAGCCCGGCGCGGTGAGCAGGTAGGGCCGGCCCTCGCCCCGCTTGGCCAGTTCCCCATACCAGCGCGCGACTGTCTCGCGGATCGGGGCGTGGCTCTGCGCGGCGGCGGGAAGCGCGGTCAGCATCGCCAGCAAGGCCAGCAGGAACGCGCCGATCCGCATCGCGACTTCTCCCGTCAGGCGGCGGCCAGCTTGTAATCCTTGTACTGCTCGCGAAGCGCGGTCTTCAGGATCTTGCCGGTCGCCGTGTGCGGCAGCTCGTCGACGAAGACGATTTCGTCGGGGAGCCACCATTTGGCGACATGTTTGGCGAGGTGTTCCTGAACCTCGGCTGCACTCACCTCGCCGCCCGGCTTGCGGACGATCAGCAGGATCGGGCGCTCGTCCCATTTGGGGTGATACACCCCAATCGCCGCGGCCTCGTGCACGCCGGGGCAACCGCAGGCCGCGTTCTCGAGGTCGACCGAGCTGATCCATTCGCCGCCCGACTTGATGACGTCCTTGGCGCGGTCGGTGATCTGCATCACCCCATCGGGATGCATCACCGAGACGTCGCCGGTATCGAACCACTGGCCGTCCTCGACCGCATCCTCCTCGGCCTTGAAGTAGCGCTTCACCACCCAGGGTCCGCGCACCTGGAGCCGGCCCGAGCTCTTGCCGTCGCGCGGCTGGACCCTGCCCTCGTCATCGACGACGCGCAGCTCGATCCCGAACGGGGGGCTACCCTGCTTGCTGATCAGGTCGAGCCGTTCATCCTTGCTCATCTCTTCCCAATTGACCGGGAAGGTGCCCGAAGTGCCGATCGGCGACGTCTCGGTCATGCCCCAGAGGTGCTTGACCTCGACCCCCATGTCCATGATCCGCTCAATCATCGCGCGCGGCGCGGCCGAGCCGCCGATCGTGACCTGCTGGAGATATTTGGGCGCGTCGCCGGTCTCGTCCATATGCTTGAACATGGCGAGCCAGACGGTGGGGACGCCCGCCGAATGCGTCACCTTCTCGCGGTTCATCAGCTCGCAGATCGTCCTGGCGTCGTTAGTCGCCGAATAGACGAACTTGGCCCCCGCCAGCGCGCCCGCGAAGGGCAGGCCCCAGGCGGCGGCGTGGAACATCGGGACAATCGGCAGGATCACCGAGCGGCGCGACATGTTGAACACCCAGGGCGCGACCTCGGCCATGGCGTGGATCATCGTCGAGCGATGCTCGTAGAGGACGCCCTTGGGATTCCCCGTGGTGCCGCTGGTGTAGCAGATCATGCACGGGTCGCGCTCGGGCCCCTCGTGCCAGGCATAGTTGCCGTCCTCCTGGCTGATCAGCGCCTCGAACCCGTCGGCGCCGTCACCGTCGAACACGACATAATGCTCGATCGTGGTCCAGTGCGGCTTGAGCCGGTCGATAATCGGCTGGAACGCCTTGTCGTAGAAGAGGACGCGGTCCTCGGCATGGTTGGCGATATAGACGAGCTGCTCGTCGAACAGGCGCGGATTGATCGTGTGGATCACCCCGCCCATACCGATCGCGCCATACCAGGCGACGATGTGGGGGCTGTGGTTCATGCCGAGCGTCGCGATCCGGTCGCCGGGCTTCATCCCCATCCGCTCGAGCGCCTGCGCGAGCTTCTTGGCATCACGCGCCACGCCCGCCCAGGTGGTGCGGCTTTCGCTGCCGTCGGCCCAGCGCGTCACCAGCTCGCGACTCCAATGCTCGCGTGCGGCATGATCGATCAGCCGGGGTACCCGAAGCTCGAAATCCTGCATCCCACCCAGCATCAGTCTCTCCCCAAGATATTCTCTTTCGTGTGAACGTAGCTTGCGACCAGGCCCCGAGTCGAGAGGCGTCGCGCGACGTTCCAGCGCTTAGCTTCGCACTTTTCACGCGTTTCGTGAATTTTCGTTGCGCGCCCGCGCAGCATTGTTGCGCGTGGCGCGGGCATACCGGAAAGGCGAAGTTCGGACATTTGCCGAAACTGGCACAAAAGGGGCGTGTAGGACAGCGCGGGTCATAAGGCTCTGTCATCCCGGCCTTGAGCCGGGGTCCCGCTTCTTTCGCCGTTGCCCGCGACGGCGGGGGAACAGTGAGCTACTTGTACCGAACGCGGATCAGGCCGCCGCCGCGAGCGCCGTATCCGCGCTGCCGAATTCGGCGGAGATCACCCCCGGCAGCATCCGGATGCGGCCCACCATTTCCTCGTCCAGCCGGAAATTGCGCCCGAGGATCACCTTGGCGGTCTCGCGCGCGCCGATGGGGACGCTGAGCTGGACGGTGCAGCGGCCGTCGCGCTGGTCGCCGATCAGACCGGCCAGCAGAGGAAGCGCGGCGGGATCGCTGACTTCGAGATCGAGCAGCAGCCGTGCCGATCCCGCGATCTGCTCGAAGGATTGCACGCGGCGGATCGCGACGCGAGGCGTGTCCTCGCCCGGGCGCTTGTCCATCTCGATGGTCAGGATCGCGCAGCCGCCGGCGCGGGCGCATTCCTCCATATCGTTCGCCACCGCCTCGTCGAAACAGCTGACCGGCACCTGCCCGCTCGTGTCCGAGATGGTGGCCATCATATAGCGGTTGCCCCGCGCCGAGGTGCGCCAGCGCGCATCCTCGATCAGCGCCGCGACGGTCGCGCCGACGCGCTGCCCTTCCGCGATCGGAACTTCGCCCAGCGTCGCGATGGCGCGAGCGGAATTGGCGCGGGCGAGGTGCTGATAGCGGTCGAGCGGGTGCGCCGAGAAATAATAGCCGAAGGCGTCGCGTTCGGCATTGATGCGGTTGGCGAGCGACCAGCTGGCGCTGCGCGGCAAGGCGATGGCGCCGCCGCCGCGCTCGCTCTCGCCGAACAGACCGCCCTGCCCGCTGGTGCGGTTCTGATGGGTGCGCTGGGCGACCGCGAGGATCGTTTCGGCCGCGGCGAACACGCCCGCGCGATTGGGCTCGATGCTGTCGAAGGCCCCCGCCCCCGCCAAAGTCTCGACCTGGCGCTTGTTGAGCAGGCGCGGATCGACGCGCCGCGCAATATCGTCGAGCGAGTGGAAACGGCCGCCCGTGTCGCGCTCCTCGACCAGCTGCTCCATCGCCCGCTCGCCCACGCCCTTGAGCGCGGCGAGCGCATAGCGGACCGCGAGCTGGCCCTCGCCTTCCTGCACGACGAAGCTCGCTTCGGAGGCGTTGATGTCGGGCGGCAGGCACTGGACGCCAAGCCGCTTCATATCGTCGGCATAGACGGCGAGCTTGTCGGTCTGATCGATGTCGAACGCCATCGAGGCGGCATAGAATTCGTGCGGATAATGCGCCTTGAGCCACGCGGTCTGATAGGCGAGCAGCGCATAGGCCGCGGCGTGCGACTTGTTGAAGCCATAGCCCGCGAACTTGTCGATCAAGTCGAACAGCTCGTTGGCCTTGGCGGCGGGGATATTGTGAGTCGCCGCGCAGCCTTCGACGAAGGTCGCGCGCTGGGCGTCCATCTCCGACTTGATCTTCTTGCCCATCGCGCGGCGGAGCATATCGGCGCCGCCCAGGCTGTAGCCCGCCAGGATCTGCGCGGCCTGCATCACCTGTTCCTGATAGACGAAGATGCCGTAGGTTTCGCTGAGGATGCCCTCCAGCGCCGGGTGCGGATAGACGATCTCCTCGCGCCCGTTCTTGCGCGCGCCGAAGCTGGGGATGTTGTCCATCGGTCCCGGGCGGTAGAGCGAGACGAGCGCGATGATGTCGCCGAAATTGGACGGGCGGACCGCGGCCAGCGTGCGCCGCATCCCCTCCGATTCGAGCTGGAACACCCCCACCGTGTCGCCGCGCTGGAGCAGCTCATAGACCTGCGGGTCGTCCCAGCCGAGCGTGTCGAGATCGATTTCGATATGGCGGTCAGCGAGCAATTCGGTCGCGCGCTGGAGGACGGACAGCGTCTTGAGGCCCAGAAAGTCGAACTTCACGAGCCCCGCCACCTCGACATATTTCATGTCGAACTGAGTGACGGGCATGTCCGAACGCGGATCGCGGTAGAGCGGGACCAGCTCGGCGAGCGGGCGGTCGCCAATCACCACGCCCGCGGCGTGAGTCGAGCTGTGGCGCGGCAGGCCCTCGAGCCGCATCGCGAGATCGACCAGATAGCGGACGTCCGAGTGCTGCTTGTACTCGGCATGGAATTCGCTGACCCCGTTGAGGGTGCGCTCGAGCGTCCAGGGGTCGGTCGGGTGGTTGGGGATCAGCTTGGAGAGCCTGTCGATCTGGCCATAGCTCATCTGGAGCACGCGGCCGACATCCTTGACCACCGCGCGCGCCTTCATCGTCCCGAAGGTGATGATCTGCGCCACCTGGTTGCGGCCATATTTCGCCTGGACGTAGCGGATCACCTCGCCGCGCCGCGTTTCGCAAAAGTCGATGTCGAAGTCCGGCATCGAGACGCGTTCGGGGTTGAGGAAGCGTTCGAACAGCAGGCCGAGCTTGATCGGATCGAGATCGGTGATGGTGAGCGACCAGGCGACCACCGAACCCGCGCCCGAGCCGCGCCCGGGGCCCACCGGAATCCCCTGCGACTTGGCCCATTTGATGAAGTCCGCGACGATCAGGAAATAGCCGGGGAAGCCCATGTCGATAATGACCTGGGTCTCGAATTCGAGCCGGTCGATATAGGTTTGCCGCGTTTCGGGATCGGTGATCCCCGCCCTGGCGAGCCGCGCCTCCAGCCCGGCGCGGGCATCGTCGCGCAGCTGGGCGGCCTCGCCCTCGATATCGCCCGCCAGGCTTGGGAGGATCGGCTTGCGCCTGGGCGCCATCACCGCGCAGCGCTGGGCGACGACAAGCGTGTTCGCGATCGCCTCGGGCAGGTCGGCGAACAAGGTCTTCATCTCGCCCGCGGGCTTCATCCAGGCATCGGGCGAACTGCGCGGGCGATCGTCGCTGGCGACATAGGAAGAGTTGGCGATGCAGAGCATCGCGTCATGTGCCTCGTGGAAGCCTTCGTCCGCGAAGCAGCTGGGGTTGGTCGCGACCAAGGGCAGGTCGCGGGCATAGGCGAGCTCGAGCAGGCGGGGTTCGGCCTTGCCCTCGGTCTCGTCGAGGCGGCGGATGATCTCGATATAGAGGCGGCCGGGGAAGAGCTGTTCGAGCCGCGTCGCATAGGCCGAGGCGGCGGGATCCTGCCCGTCGGCATAGAGCCGCGCGAGCGCGCCCTCGGCGCCCGCGGTGAGGCAGATCAGCCCGTCGGTGCGGCCCTCCAGCGACTCGAAGGCGACATGCGCGTCTTCCTCGATCGGGCGGTCGAGATGCGACATCGAGACCAGCTCGCAGAGATTGGCATAGCCCGTCTCGTCCTGCGCATAGAGGGCGAGCCAGTCGATCGGCGCCGCGACTCCATCGGGCAGGCCCGGTCGCGCGACCGCGAGCAAGGTGCCGATGATCGGCTGGACGCCCGCTTTGGTGCAGCCTTCGGAGAAGGGCATCGCGGCATAAAGCCCGTTCCGGTCCGTCAGCGCGGCGGCGGGAAAGCCCAGTTCGCGCGCGCGCTTCGCGATCGCCTTGGGCTCGATCGCGCCTTCCAGCATCGTGTAGGACGAGAAGATCCTGAGCGGTACGAACCCGGAATGCATGGGGCCAACCTAGGGCGCGGCGGGGAAAACCGCCACCCGCAAGCGCCGGTTTATCAACAGCTTTCAGACCTTACCTGCGGGTAAACGCAGAACTCCGCACGCTCCCTTACCGACTCCCCCTTAGCGACGAATCCGGATGGGATTCGACCCGAATGGCCATTCAACTCGGCTTGATGCAGATTATGGTTAATTCGGTTCGTCGATAAAAACGAACGGTTCATCGGGTAGTCAGAATGAGGCGCTAATATGGCAATTGTTAGGCAGGCGTTACAAACCCCTGCAAAACGAGTGACTTGAATAGCGTGACTCAATGAACCGGCACTGAAGGCGAAGCGAAGAGTAAGGGTGAGATGAGTAAGATGTTTCTCGGTAGCGCATTGTGCGAAGTCGGACAGGATGGGAGCGTAACAATCCCCGGTTTCCTGTCCGATGCGCTGACCGGTGACACCGCCGAACTGCTGGTTTCGAAGCATGCGGCAGATGGTTGCCTGGTCGGATACGGCCATGAACACCTCGAACAACTCAGTGCTCGCACCGAGGCTCGGCGACTCGCCGACGAAGCCCGGGGCGAGGACGCTCGCAACCACTATCGCCGGATGCGCCGGACGTTCGGGATCGTCGAAAAGATGCCCCGGACCGGCGCGACCCTGAAGATCCCGGCTGCCATGCGGCATCTGGGGAAGATCGGAACCCTCGCCCTGTTCGTGGGCGCGGGGGACAGCTTTGAAATCTGGAACCCCGACCTCGCGATCGAAAGCGATGACGAGCAGTTCCGCGACCTCGCCGCCTTCCGGCTCAACAGCCGGGGCGGCCTTGAAAATGCCTCGGGAGGGCATTGAACATGACGCTCCTTTGCACCGTCGTCGGCCATACCGCGCAGGCGACTCACCATCACAACCAGGGGCTCGATTTCGCCGCCTGCCACCATTGCGGCTGCGACCTGATCCGCGCCGAGGGCGGCGACTGGACCGAAGTGCCCAAGGGCTTCCGCGTTGTCTGGCGCGAGTTCGGGCGCGAGGGTGACGCCGCCTCGGTCGCCGCGCGGATGGGCCGCATCGTCGCGCCGCCGCGCCGCCGCGATCCCCGGAACGGCCGCCCCAAGCCACGGCGCGATCCGCGCGGCAAGCCGCTGCGCGGCGCGGCGAGCCTGTTCGGGACGCTCTCCGGGCTCGGGAAACTGATCAGCGGCGACGAGCCGGTCGAGGACAATCAGGGCCGGGCGATGGAGACCAACGGCCAATATGTGATCTGCCTGCCCTCCGCGGCCGGCTGACGAGAAGGGGCGGACCCCCTTTGTGACGAAGCGGCCTTCCCGGGCCTGGTCCGTAACCCTTAAGCGCGGTGGTGGGGCGCCTCTCCTCCCGCCCCACCACCTAGCGCTTACCCCTTCGCCTTGAGCCAGCGCGGCAGGATGAAGCGCCGCACCACGCCCGCGGTGATGCCGATCGGGATCATCACCCAGACCAGCTGATCGACCGGCACCAGCAGCGCGATCAGGAAGACCGCGGGCAGCATCGCCGCCATCAACGTGCGGGCGATGCGGAAGGGGCGCGTCACCTCGTCGCGCATCAGCCCGGGCCGCCATGCCGCATAGCCCCACATGGCGAGCGTGATCACCCCGCAGGCGACCATCGTCATCAGGTAGATTTGGAACCCCGCCGGATTATGCTCGATCGCGTAGATACCGGGCACCGTCACCGGCACCAGCGAGATCAGGCAAAGCAGCAGCAGGGTGAGCCCGGTCAGCACCGGATCGACGCGGCGCAAGCGCGCGAACAGGTCGCGGTGCTGCAGCCAGAAGATCGCGACGATCATGAAGGCGAGCAGATAGGCGGCGGTCGGCCGCAGCATCGCATGGCCGATCGCACCAAGATCGCCCTCCAGCTCCTCCGGCAGCTTGATCTCGAGCGCCGCCAGCGTGATCGCGATCGCGAAAATGCCGTCCGAGACCATGATCAGCCGGTCATAGCTATGCCGACGGATATGGGTTTCCAGGCCCTCCTCGGTGGAAAGCGATTCGGGTTCGCTCATGATTGCCCCCTCTCATGCGACGGGGGATACAAGCATGGGTGGCGGATTGGGGGAAGTGCGAACTCCGCCGTGCTCCGGCGAAGGCCGGAGCGCTGGAGGCTCAAGCGCATCGAGCGCGGCCAACGCTCCGGCCTTCGCCGGAGCATGGGCAGTTACAGAAGGCGCTCGATAGCCTTCGCGATATCCTTGGGCGAGGTCGTGGGGGCATAGCGCTCCACCACCTTGCCCGCGCGATCGACGAGGAACTTGGTGAAGTTCCACTTGATGCCCTCCGAGCCCAGCAGGCCCGGCGCTTCCTTCTTGAGATGGCGGAAGAGCGGCGCGGCGTGCTCGCCATTGACGTCGATCTTGGCGAAGACCGGGAAGGTGACGCCGTAATTCTTCTCGCAGAAGGTCGCGATCTCCTCCGCGCTGCCCGGCTCCTGCGCGCCGAACTGGTTGCAGGGGAAGGCGAGGACCGCGAGGCCGCGATCCTTGTACGTCTCGTACAGCGTTTCGAACTCGCCGAGCTGGGGCGTGAAGCCGCAGGCGGAGGCGGTGTTGAAGATCAGCAGCACCCGGCCGGCATAAGCCGACAGGTCGGTCTCGGCGCCGTTCGCGGCCTCGACGGGAATTTCGGTGATTGCGGTCATTTCTGGTCTCCCCGAGCGAGCATCAATAGGAGATTCTCTCGCACGCCGCGCCACTCATGGTCGAGGATCGAATAGACCACCGTATCGCGCACGCGGCCGTCGGGCATGATCCGCTGGCCGCGCAACACGCCGTCCTGCTTTGCGCCCAGCCGCTCGATCGCGCGCTGCGATGCCTTGTTGAACCAGTCGGTGCGGATCTGGACGCAAACGCAGCCGAGCGTTTCGAAGGCATGGGTGAGCAGCAGCAGCTTGGCCTCGGTGTTCACGCCCGTGCGCTGGACCGATTGGGCATAGAAGGTGCCGCCGATCTCGACGCGGCGATTGGCGGGGTTGATCCGCAGATAGCGCGTCGAGCCCACCACCTTGCCCGCGCTGTCGAGCACGGTGAAGGTCATGTCGCGGCCCTGCGCCTGCTTGTTGAACGTATAGGCGAGCCATAAGTCGATCGTCTCCGGACCGGGGGCGAGCGAGTAGAACAGCTCCCAGAGCTTGCCGTCGCTGGTCGCCGCCACCAGCGCGTCGCGGTCCTCCGCGACGAGTGGGCGAAGGGTGACATGCTTGCCCGCAAGCGTCGGCGTCGTGGTCCAGTCGGTCATGGCCTCGTCGTGAGCGCGGATTGCGCCGAAAACGGGGCGGATACATGATCGATCTTCCCCCGGAGGGGGCGGTGGCAGCCAAAGGCTGACGGAGGGGGCTTGCCCCAAACGGTATTGCCTGTGGAAAGCCCCCTCCACCGCTTCGCGGTCCCCCTCCCCCGCCAGGGGGAGGATCGGGAGCTATTCCAGCACGCCCTCGTGCAGCCGCAGCACGCGGTCCATTTTCGCGGCCAGCCGCTCGTTATGGGTTGCCACCAGCGCCGCCGAGCCCTCGCCGCGGACCAGATTGAGGAATTCGGCGAAGACCCTGTCGGCGGTGGCTTCGTCGAGATTGCCGGTGGGTTCGTCGGCGAGCACCAGCATCGGCCGGTTGGCGAGCGCGCGGGCGACCGCGACGCGCTGCTGCTCGCCGCCCGAGAGCTGGCTGGGGCGGTGGGTGAGCCGTTCGCCGAGACCAAGCGCTGTGAGCAACTCGCCCGCGCGCCTGTCCGCATCGGCGCGAGTGGCGCCGTGGATCATCTGGGGCAGCACGACATTCTCGAGCGCGTTGAAATCGGGCAGCAGGTGATGGAACTGGTAGACGAAGCCCAGCCGGTCGCGGCGCATCTCGGTGCGGCCGTTGCTGTCGAGCTGGGCGGCTTCCTTGCCGTCGATGCGGATCGAACCCTCGAATCCGCCCTCGAGCAGGCCCACCGCCTGGAGCAGGGTCGACTTGCCCGATCCCGAGGGGCCGAGCAGCGCCACGATCTCGCCGGGCTGAACCGCGAGATCGATCCCGCGCAGCACCTCGATGGTGACATCGCCCTGCGTGAAGCTGCGGCGCAGATCGGCGGTCTGGAGGACGGGCTCAGTCATGTTCCACCGTTCGCCCTGAGCTTGTCGAAGGGCGGGCTAGCGATCGCGAGGCGGGCTTCGACAGGCTCAGCCCGAACGGAAGTTGCCTGGCCTTACTCATAACGCAGGACCTGGACCGGATCAGTGTTCGCCGCCTTCCACGCCGGATAGAGCGTCGCGAGGAAGCTGAAGAGGAAGGCCATCACGCAGATGCCGATCACTTCGAGCGGATCGGTCTTGGCGGGAAGCTCGGTGAGGAAGCGCATCGAGGGGTCCCAGACATTCTGCCCGGTCACCTTGCCGATGAACCAGACAACATTCTCGCGGAAATGGATGACGAGAAAGCCGAGCAGCGCGCCCGCGACGATGCCGAGCGTTCCGATCGTGGTGCCCACCGTCACGAAGATCCGCATCAGTCCGGCGGGCGAGGCGCCCATCGTCCGCAGCACCGCGATGTCCCGCGTCTTGGAGCGCACCAGCATGATCAGCGAGGAGACGATGTTGAACGAGGCGACGATGATGATGATCGACAACACCACGAAGGTGACGATCCGGTCGACCGACAGCGCCTCGAACAGCTGGGCGTTCATCATCCGCCAGTCGGTGATCTGCGCGCGGTTCGAGACCTTGTTGGTGAGCGGGGCGATGATCTCCCCCACTTTGTCCGGATCGACCGTGTCGAGTTCGACCATGCCGACCGCGTCGCCGAGCAGGAGCAGGGTCTGCGCATCCTCCATCGGCATCACGACATAGGCCTTGTCATAATCATAGACGCCGACCTCGAACACCGCCGCGACCCGGTATTTCACGGTGCGAAACATCGTGCCGAAGGGCGTGGCCGCGCCCTGCGGATTGATGATCGAAATCTCGCTGCCGACGGTCGCGCCGAGCGATTCGGCGAGGCGCGAGCCCAAGGCGACCTGCTCGCTGCCGGGCTGCATGTCGGCGAGCCGCCCGACAATCTCCTTGCCCTTGAGCGAGGGATTGTCGCGGATGTCCTCGACTCGCATCCCCCGGACCAGCGCGAACTCGACGCGGCCGTTGAAGCTGGCGAACAAAGGTTGCTCGATCAGCGGCGTGGCGCTGGTCACGCCCGGGGTCTGCTTCGCGACCTGGACGATCTCGCGCCAGTCGCGCAGTTGGCCGCCATAGCCCTGGATCACGGCATGGCCGTTGAGCCCGGTGATCTTGTCGAACAGTTCGGCGCGGAACCCGTTCATCACGCTCATCACCACGATCAGCGCGGCGACTCCGAGCATCACGGCGACGAGGCTGAACCCCGCGACGACCGCGATGAACGCCTCGCCCCGGCCCGGCAGCAGGTAGCGGCGGGCAATCATCCGCTCGTAGCGCGAAATCAGCATGGCGTTGCGGTTCATCCCCGGGGGTGGTGCGTGGCCGCTCTAGGGCAGGCGGGGCCCGCCACGCAAATGGAGATACGATGGAGCGCCGATGCAGCCGCTCCGCGCCTGTGTTGCGGATCGGCTGTTGCCGAACGGACACAGGGTGCGGCCAAAGTGCCGCCGACCGCGCCAAGAGGGGTGACAGGCGCTCCGGCTAACCCTAGCAAACCCTTGTCGAAACGCAGGCAACGGCCGTGGTTCGGGGAGGTGCTCAGTCCCGCTTGTTGGCAAGAACAAGCGCGCGGACGAGCCCTGACAAAGGGGGCTGACGAGGCAAATCGTCACGCAGGCGCCCGGGCTGGAAACAGTCCGGGCGTTTCCGCGTCTGGGGGTCTTCGTCATGCCGGACCTGATCCGGCATCCATGTGCCGACTTCCACCTCATGCATGCGGCTTGTGTCGTACATGGACCCCGGATCAAGTCCGGGGTGACGACTCGCTTGCGGATAGCGAAAGGGGAGACCGCGCGGGCGGCGGCCTCCCCTCCCCAACCTCCCCCGGCCATGGCGGGAGGCTAGCCGAAGCGTTCAGAAGCTGAGCGACACCGTCGCGCCATAGGTGCGCGGATCGCCGGGATTGCCGACGATCAGACCGGTGTTGCCCGGGGTGGTCGCCAGCAGATCGAAATAGCGCTCGTCAAAGGCGTTGCGGACCCAGCCGAACAGATTGAACCGCTCGGTCCGGAAGCCGAGCCGGAAATTGGCCAGCGTGTAACCCTCGATATCGGTGTAGCGCGAGCGCGAGGCGTTGGACGAGAATTTGGACCGGGTGTTGCCGTCCGCGCCCAGATAGAATTCGCCGTCCTGGCCCAGCAGATTCGCGGGAACGTTATATTCGCCGCCGAACGAGAAGGCCCAGTTGGAGATGCCGGGCAGCCACTGGCCCGAAATGTCGCAGACCAGCGGACTGTTGGTCCCCGGCGTACCGGGCGCCCCAATCACCGCACCGGTGCCGCCGCCGGCCAGCTCGGGCGGGCACGGCGCGTTCTTGAAGTCGACATAGCGGTGATCGGTCCAGGCACCGTTGACGTAGAGGCTGAGCCGGTCCGACGGGCGCACCGAGAAATCGGCCTCGACCCCGCGCACCCGGACCTTGCCTGCATTGGCGAGATAGCCGCGCAGCGTCGAGTTCTGGCCGTCATTGACCAGCGCCTGATAGTCCTTGATCGCGGTCCAGAAGCCCGTGACGTTGAGCGTCGCGCGGCGGCCGAAGAATTGCGATTTGAAGCCGATCTCGAAGTGATCGACCTTTTCGGGCTTCACCTGCGCGAACTGGACCTGTGCGACCCCGGCGACCACCGGCACGCCGTTGAGATTGAGCCCGCCCGATTTGAAGGTGTGGGCATAGGTCGCGTAGATCAGCACGTCGCGGCCCGGCTTGAACGACGCGGTGAAATCATAGGTCAGGTTCCAGGCGCGGAACGCCTCGCCGGTGAAGGACTGCGGGGTGATCGCGGTACGCTGTTCGACTTGGCGCGGCGTGCCGCCGGTGGCGGGGACGAGGACGCCCTGACCGTCGCGGACGATGCTGACATAGGAGCCGACCTTGTCGTCATAATTGACCCGGACGCCGGGCGAGAGCGTGATCCGGTCGGTCACGTCCCAGTTGAACTTGCCGAAGACCGCGCCGCTGAAATTCTTGAGCCGGATGTCGTTGCTCGCGGTCAGCCCGTCGAGCACCGTCGGATCGTTCGACAGCGCATTGCCCGGCGCGATCAGCCAGCGGCTCGCCGCCGGGCCCTGGCGCTGGGTGCCGGTGGTGTGGATGTCCTGGTAGAAGGCGAAGGCGCCGACGACATAGTCGAAGCCCTTGCCTTCGCCGGCATAGCGTAACTCCTGCGTGAACTGGGTCTGCTCGGTGGGGTTCTGCGACAAGGTGGTGATCGGCAGGCCGGTGAAGTCGCGGTCGTTCTTCGGGCCCCATTCCCAGAAGCGCCAGGCCGAAACCGAGGTCAGCGTGCCCGATCCCAGATCGAGCTCGGCGCGCAGCGAGGCCCCGCCCAGCACGTTGAGCGCGTTGAGCTCGGCGTCGACATCGGTGAGGCGGTCGAACGGATTGGCGCTGGGCACCGCATAGTTGAACGCCGCGGTCAGCGCCGGATATTGCCGGTTCGCGGCGCGCTGGGTCGGGCTGTAGCGGACATGGATCTGGGCGCAGCAATTGGGATTCTGGCGGTTGTAATCGCCCGACAGCGTCAGCTTGAGCGAATCGCCGACCTTCCACAGCAGCGCGCCGCGCAGGCCGATATTGTCCTGGCCGTTGATCCAGGTGCCGCTGGCGACATTGTAGATCGTGCCGCGGCGGCTGGTCGACGAGATGCCGAGCCGCACCGCGACAGTGTCCGCGAGCGGGCCCGAGATCGACGCCTTGGCCTGCTTGAACTCGAGGCTGCCCACGGTCACCTCGGCGCGGCCCTCCAGCGTGAAGCTGGGCGCCTTGCTGGTGATATTGATCGCGCCGGCGACGGTGTTCTTGCCGTAGAGCGTGCCCTGCGCGCCGCGCAGCGTCTCGACCTGCTGGATGTCTAGGAAATCGAGCGTGGCGACCGCGACGCGGCTGAAATAGACCTGGTCGATATAGACGCCGACGCCCTGATCGATGCCGTCGTTGGTGAGGCCGAGCGGCGCGCCGATGCCGCGGATATTGACCGAGCTGTTGCGCGGGTTCGACGAATAGAATTGCAGCGTGGGCTGGATCTGCTGGAGGCGCTGGACATTGAAGCTGCCGGTGCTGTCGAGCTCCTTCACCCCGACCACCGAGATCGGGATCGGCACCGTCTGGGCGCGCTCCTCGCGTCGGCGCGCGGTGACGATGATCTCCGACGAGGCCGAGCTACGCTGGGCGTCCTCCTCCGAGCGGTCCTGGTCGCCGGGCAGCGCGGGGGCGGTCTGGACGGTATCCTGCGCGAAGGCGGTGCCCGGGACGGCAATCGAAGCGGCGGTCGCGAGCAGCGCCAGTGTCAGCTTGGAAAGGCTCATTTGAATCCCCTGTTTCAACCTCGGGGCTTTAATCTCCATTATTCCGATAGGAATAGTCGATAAAGGAAATCTTGGGGTTTGCCTAGCTGGCTTGAGGCGTACGCGACGCGCGCGGTTCGAAGCCCTTGAAACCGAAGCACCCTGATCCAAGATAATGTTCACACGGCGCCGATCGGGCCGTGGCAGACCCCGGCATCGCGACCTTCGGGTGCCGGTAAGACGTTCAAATTGCTTGATTATGAGGATTGAAATGCGTCAGTTCGATTTTTCCCCCTTCCGCCGCTCGACCATCGGCTTCGACCGCCTCTTCGACATGCTCGAAGCCAGTGCGCGCCAGCAGGCGAGCGAGAATTATCCCCCCTTCAATCTCGAGCGCGTCGCCGATGACCGCTACCGGATCACGCTCGCCGTCGCCGGTTTCAAGGCCGACGAGATCGACGTGACCGCGCAGCAGAACCTGCTGACCGTCGCCGGCAAGAAGGCCGAGCATGACGGCGCGCATGGCGCCTTCCTGCATCTCGGCATCGCCAATCGCAGCTTCGAGCGCCGCTTCGAGCTCGCCGATTTCGTCCGCGTCGAGAATGCGGACCTGGCCGACGGCCTGCTCGTCATCGAGCTGGTGCGCGAAGTGCCCGAGGCGATGAAGCCGAAGAAGATCGCGGTGCGCTCGGGCAGCGAGCCGCAGGCGATCGCCTATGAGGCTGCCAACGCGGCCTGAACAAGACCCCCGGACGGCGGCACCTCCCCCTGGCCGCCGTCCACACGGCTCGCGGCATCTTCCTCCCTTTGGATGCCGCAGCAGAGGCGCCCGGACCGTGGTTCGGGCGCCTTTTGCTCATGGGGGCGCCGAGGCGCCGGGCCTTTCATGTTCGCGCTAACATGTTTCGGGAACCATTGATCTGGATCAGCGTTCAGTGCCCGGGAAAAAGGGGCATTGGTAAGTGTACATCGCGTTGGATTCCGCGGAATCGCAGTTGAAGTCGGCGCTCCGGGCCATCGAAGGCCCGGACGATGCGATGATGGACGCGCTCGATGCGCTGCCCGCCGCGATCTACATCACCGACGCGCTCGGCCATGTGACGCATTACAACCGCGCGTGCGTCGCGCTCGCCGGGCGGACGCCGCGGCCGGGCCGCGACCGCTGGTGCGTGACGTGGAAGCTTTTCACCGCCGACGGCGACTATCTGCCGCACGATCGCTGCCCGCTCGCGCTGGCGATCAAGCAGGGCCGCGAGATGCGCGGCGTCGAGGCCTGGGCCGAGCGGCCCGACGGGTCGCGGGTGCGTGTTCAGCCCTTCCCCACCCTGCTCTACAATGACGATGGCAGCCTGGCGGGCGCGGTGAACCTGCTGATTGACGTCACCGACCGCCGCCGCGCCGAGGATCTGCGCGCGCAGGCCGCGCGCTGCCGCCGCCTGAGCGACAGCGTGCTCGACCGCCGCACGCTCGACACGCTCGCCGCGATGGTGACCGAATATGAGGAAGAGGCAGGGCGGCTGGAACGGTTGAACTAGGTTTCATCCGATAGCATCTGCCGTTCCCCGGCGAAGGCCGGGGGCCAGTTGCGATGGCCTCACCGCTTTGGCGCCACCTCCGTCGAATCCCGACTGGACCCCGGCCTTCGCCGGGGAACAGCGATCAAACCAGCCGGCTCTGTTTCACCGCCGCTTCGATGAAGCTCGCGAACAGGGGATGCGGATCGAAGGGCTTGCTCTTCAATTCCGGGTGGAACTGGACGCCGACGAACCAGGGGTGATCGGGCCGCTCGACGATTTCGGGCAGCGTGCCGTCGGGCGACATGCCCGAGAAGACGAGCCCGCCCTTCTCCAGCACATCCTTGTAATGGGTGTTGACCTCATAGCGGTGACGGTGGCGCTCGCTGATATCGGTCGCGCCATAAATCGAGCTGACCACCGAGTTGCCGGTCAGCCGCGCCGGATAGGCGCCGAGTCGCATCGTGCCGCCCAGATCGCCCCCCTGCTCGCGCTTCTGCAGCCCGTCCTTGCTCATCCATTCGGTGATGAGGCCGACGATCGGCGCGTCGGTCTCGCCGAACTCGGTGGTCGAGGCGCCGGCGAGCCCCTCCTCGCGCGCCGCCTCGATGCACGCCATCTGCATGCCGAGGCAGATGCCGAAAAAGGGCACGTTGCGCTCGCGCGCGAAGCGGACGCTGGCGATCTTGCCCTCGCTGCCGCGCTCGCCGAAGCCGCCGGGGACGAGAATCGCGTGCATCGGCTCGAGCTGGGCGGCGATCTCGTCCTCGCCGCCTTCGAACAATTCGGCGTCGAGCCAGCGGATATTGACCTTCACCCGATTGGCGATGCCGCCATGGACCAGCGCCTCGTGGAGCGACTTGTACGCGTCGGGGAGGCCGACATATTTGCCGACCACGCCGACCGTGACTTCGCCCTCCGGGTTTTCGAGCCGGTCCATGATGTCCGACCAGCGGGTGAGCCGCGGCGATTCGCCGGGTTCGATGCCGAACGCCTTGAGGACTTCGCGGTCGAGGCCCTCGGCATGATATTGCTCGGGCACCGCGTAGATCGACTTGGCGTCGAGCGCGGGGATCACCGCTTCCTTGGGGACGTTGCAGAACAGCGCGATCTTGGCGCGCTCGCTGTCGGGCAAAGGCTGTTCGCAGCGGCAGACCAGCACGTCGGGCGAGACGCCGAGCGCCGCCAGCTCGCGCACGCTGTGCTGGGTGGGCTTGGTCTTCAGCTCGCCCGCGGCCGCGATATAGGGCACGAGCGTCAGGTGGATGCTCACCGAATTGCCGCGGCCGAGATCGTTGCGCAGTTGGCGGATCGCTTCGATGAAGGGCAAGGATTCGATGTCGCCCACGGTGCCGCCGATCTCGCACAGCACGAAATCGAGCCCCTCGACATCGTCCTGCGCGAACGCCTTGATCGCGTCGGTGACGTGCGGGATCACCTGGACGGTGGCGCCCAGATAGTCGCCCTTGCGCTCGCGCGTGATGATCTGCTGGTAGATCCGGCCCGAGGTGACATTGTCCGACTGGCGCGAGGCGACGCCGGTGAAGCGCTCGTAATGGCCGAGATCGAGATCGGTCTCCGCCCCATCGTCGGTGACGTAGACCTCGCCATGCTGATAGGGCGACATCGTCCCCGGATCGACATTGAGATAGGGGTCGAACTTGCGGATGCGGACGGCATAGCCGCGCGCCTGAAGCAGAGCCGCAAGGCTCGCCGCCATCAAACCTTTACCGAGCGAGGAGACCACGCCGCCGGTGATAAAAATATACCGCGCCATGGGAGGAAATGCCTAGCGTGTGTTTGCGCGCGCCGACAAGCGCCCGAATCGGGCCGGCGCAGATTTATTTCGGAAACCGCATGATTTCAGCGGCTTGGCGGCCTACTTCTTCGCGGGGGCCTCGACGGTGTTGCCAAGCTGGATCACCGGCGCGTTCGCGGGAGCAACGGTGTTGCCGGCCGCCGGCGCATTCTGCAGCGGCGCGGTGATCGGGGCCGAAATCGGTGGCGCTTCCTTCTGGAGCGTCGCGTCGACCCGGGTCGAGTGGCGGCTCGCGGCCAGCACCGCCAGCGCGATGCTGAGCAGCACGAACGCGCCCGCGAGGATCGCGGTGGTGCGTGTGAGGAAGTCCGCCGCGCCACGCGCCGACATCAGGCCCGAGGGGCTGCCGCCCGAGGTGAGGCCGCCGCCTTCCGACTTCTGCATGAGGATCACCCCGACCAGCGCGGAGGAAACGAGGAACTGGAGGATGAGCAGAAACGTGTACATTTCGAGGGGCGGGCCTTTATCGGTGAAGGCGCGACATAGGGGAGCGCGCCTCTCCAATCAACCTTTGCACATGCACCGTCCGCCGCGCTGACGTCATGGCCCAGGTAACATTTCGCAATCGCACTGAAACCTTGCGGGCACTAAGCGCGTTTAGCCATCGCGCAGGTGTAACAATATGAGTGAGTGCCGTGAACGCGATGTCCGACAAGTCGCTGTCTTCGTGGAAGAACACCCTGATCGACTATGTCCGCTCGGGGGAGCCAGACCTCACCAACCGCCAGATGGCGTTGCTGATGCTGGTCTATCTCGATCCGGGGCCCCATACGGTGCGCGGGCTCGCGCGGGCGCTCAACGTATCGAAACCCGTCGTCACGCGCGCCTTGAACAGACTGGGGTCGCTCGGCTATCTGCGCCGCCAGCGCGATGATACCGACAAGCGCAACATCTTCGTCGCGCGCACCACAGAGGGGGCAGATTTTCTTGCAGAGTTCGGGCATTTCCTCGCCGGAGACTCGCTCAGCGAGCCCGTCGCCCGCAGGGCTCACGCGTAAGCGCTTCTCGCTCACCGGTCATTCCACGCGAGTCGATAGCCGGATCGATGCCGTGCGCGGCGATCTGGCCGATGTCAGGCTCGCCGATCGCGTCTTCGCCCCCCATTATGCCGCCGCGATCCTCTGCAGCGCGGTGGAAGCGGCTCCGATTCTCAGCTCGCGGCAGGCGGAAGGCGCCATCCTCTCCGAGATATTGCCGGGCGAAGGGTTCGAGATGCTCGAACTCGCGACCGATTATGCCTGGGGCATCTGCCTGGGCGACGGCGTGGTGGGTTTCGTGGAGAGAGGCGCGCTCAGCTATGACGAACCCGCGGCCCCGGCCCCGCCGCTTGGCGGTGATCCCGCAAGCGTCGCCGAAGGGCTGATCGGCGCGCCCGCCAGGCCGGGCGGCCGCTCGCCCGCCGGCTTCAACTGCACCGGGCTGATCTTCTACGCGCTCACCCGCACCGGCCATGCCGCGCCGCGCTTTGTCGACCTGCAGGCGAAGCTGGGCGCGGAAGTCCCCGGCGACACGCCGTTCGCGCGCGGCGACCTGATCTTCTTCGCCGATCACGCCGCGATCATGGCCGATGGCGAGAGCGCGATCCACGTCACCGATTCAGTGGTGCGCGAACCCGTGGAAGCGGTGGTTACGCGGTTCGGCCCCATCACCGCGCGGCGACGGCTATGACCATCAAACTCTTCATCGACGGCGCGGCGGGCACGACGGGGCTCGAGATCCGCGAGCGGATCGCCGGGCGCAAGGATATCGAGCAGATCACGCTCGACGACGCCGCGCGCAAGAACAGCAAGAAGCGCAAGGAAGCGCTGAACGCGGCGGACTTCGTCATCCTCTGCCTGCCCGACGACGCCGCGCGCGAGGCGGCGGAGATGGTGACCAATCCGGACACAAGGATCATCGACGCATCGAGCGCGCACCGCGTGGCCGAGGGCTGGACCTATGGCTTTGCCGAGCTGGAGCCGAGCCAGGCGGCAGCGATCGCCGCGGCGCCGCGCGTGACCAATCCGGGCTGCTACCCCACCGCCTTCCTCGCGCTCGTCCGGCCGCTGGTGCGCGCGGGGCTGGTGCCGGCGGACTTCCCGCTCAGCTACAATGCCGTGTCGGGCTATTCGGGCGGCGGCAAATCGATGATCGAGGAATTCGAGGATTCGTCGAAGCGCGGCCATACCGGGACCGCCTTCCGCATCTATGGCCTCGGTCTCGCGCACAAGCATGTGCCCGAGATGCAGAAGCACGCGCGCATCGAGCATCCCCCGATCTTCCTGCCCTCGGTCGCGCGCACCTATCGCGGGATGATCGGCGAAGTGCCGCTGCCGCTCCACGCGCTGCCGCGCAAGCCGTCGCTGGCGACGATCGAGACCGCGCTGGCCGATGCGTACAAGGATTCGGCGGTCGTGAAGGTCGTCGCCGCCGACGACACGCAATTGGTGATGATCGAGGAAAATGCCGGGACGGACCGGATGACGCTGCGCGTATTCGGCAATGCCGAGCGGGGCCAGGCGCGGCTGGTCGCCACGCTCGACAATCTCGGCAAGGGCGCCGGGGGCGCGGCGGTGCAGAACCTCAACATCATGGCGGGGCTCGATCCGGCGGCGGGACTGGTGCTTTAGGCGTGGCGTTTCAGCCGTTCGGCCTGCCGTTCGACATCCACTCGTCCTTGTCGCCCGAACGTGTGAAGGCCGCCATCCGCAAGCGCAAGAAGCGATGGCTCGACCCCAAAAACGGTGCGCGGGGCTGGATCGCCGGACCGTTCATCTGCCTTTGGTGGACCCCATATAATCAACAGGGCCCGATGATCCTCGGCCGCATCGCCGCACAGGGTTCGGGAACCCGGATCAGCGGACGCGCGGGATTGGATCTGAACGGGGCGATAGCGGCGCTGCTCGTCAGCATCGCGGCCATCACGGTCACATGGGGTTTCGAGTCTTCGGGGCAGACTTCGCTGAACGGAGCCCTGATCTTCGGGGGCATTCTTGCCGCGCTTGTCGGACTCGGATTCTGGACGAGGAGCTTCTTTCACCGGGATGCGGAGCCACTGGTGCGTTTCCTCCGAAACACGGTCACACCCAGGGGCTAGGCCTGTGCCACGCCGTTGTTACGGCTTGATCTTTCCCTGACATTCGTGTCGAGCAGGCGGTGCAAACGAGAGAGGATCGCGCGTCTGATGTCTCAGCCTGTCGGCAAGCTGCTGCTGTTCGGAGCCACCGGCGATCTCGCGCAGCGCATGTTGCTCCCCTCGCTTTACGGGCTGCACGCGGACGGGCTGCTGCCCGAGGGGCTGACGATCACCGGCACCGCGCGATCGGATCATGACGATGCCGCGTACCGCAACTTCGCGGCGGAAGCTCTCGACGAATTCCTTCCCGCCGACCGGAAGGATGACAGCGCTGTCGGCAAGTTCCTCGAACGATTGCATTATCAGCCGCTCGACGCCTCGAAGACCGAGGGATTCGCGGCGCTCGCGGAGAAGCTCGGCGACATTTCGAACGGGCTCGCCATCTTCCTTTCGACCGCGCCCTGGCTGTTCGGGCCGACGATCAAGGGGCTCGAAAGCGCGGGGCTGACGGGCAACAATGTCCGCATCGGACTCGAAAAGCCGCTGGGCAAGGATCTGCAGTCGAGCCGCGAGATCAACGATATCGTCGCCTCGGCCTTTCCCGAGGACCGCACTTTCCGAATCGACCATTATCTCGGGAAGGAGACCGTCCAGAACATCCTCGCGCTGCGATTCGGCAATTCGCTGTTCGAGCCGGTGTGGAACGCGCAGGGGATCGATCACGTCCAGATCACCGTCTCCGAGACGGTCGGGCTCGAGGGGCGGACCAGCTATTACGAGGAATCGGGCGCGCTGCGCGATATGGTCCAGAACCATATGCTCCAACTGGTCGCGCTGATCGCGATGGAGCCGCCGGCCCGCTTCGACGGGACCGCGATCCGCGACGAGAAGGTCAAGGTGCTGCGCTCGCTGCGCAAGATCGCGCTGGCCGATGCGCCCAACCTGACGGTGACCGGGCAATATGGCGCGGGGGCATCCAAGGGCGAGATCGTCGAGGGCTATACCGATGAGCTCGGCAAGCCTTCGAACACCGAGACCTTTGTCGCGATCAAGGCGCATGTCGACAACTGGCGCTGGCAGGGCGTGCCCTTCTATCTGCGCACCGGAAAGCGGCTCGCCGAGCGGCGCAGCGAGATCGTGGTCCAGTTCAAGCCCGTCCCGCATTCGATCTTTTCGGAGCGCGGCGGGCAGTTGCACGCCAACACGCTGATCATCCGGCTCCAGCCCGAGGAATATGTCCGGCTGCTGGTGATGGCGAAGCAGCCCGGGCTCGACCGCGAGGGGATCAGGCTGCGCGAGGTGCCGCTCAACCTGTCGCTCGACACCGAATTCGCGGGGACAAGGCGGCGGATCGCCTATGAGCGGCTGCTGCTTGACCTGATCGAGGGTGACCCGACCCTGTTCGTCCGCCGCGACGAAGTGGAGGCGCAGTGGGAATGGATCGACCAGATCCGCGCCGGCTGGGAGGCGAACGACGTCAAGCCGAAACCCTATGCCTCGGGTAATTGGGGTCCTTCGGCCGGAATCGCGCTTACGGAACGCGATGGGGTGACTTGGAACGAGTGAATTACATAGAGCCGTCACCCTGAACTTGTTTCAGGGTCCAAGGTGCCGCAAGCGGCGGCATCGCGCGTGGAGCGTTGAATGCTGAAACAAGTTCAGCATGACGGACTTGAGTGAAGTGGTGGAGCAAGCATGACCGAGATCGAATGGTGGGAATATGACGATGCCGACGAGATGGCCGAGGCCGTCGCGGGGGACATCGGCTTCATCATCGAAAGCGCGCTCGATGCGCGCGGCGGCGCGGTGATCGCGCTGGCCGGGGGAAAGACGCCGCTGCCGATCTACGAGAAACTCGCCCAGGCCAAGCTCGATTGGAAGCGGGTGACCATCATCCCCGGCGACGACCGCATTGTGCCGCTGGGCGACCCGCTGTCGAACGTCACCGCGATCGCCAAGATCTTCCTGCCCAAGGGCGCGCGGGTAATTCCGCTGATCAGCGACAAGGCGCCCGACTATAAGGCGGCGGGGCGATCGGCGGATGCGCTGCTCCAGGACCTGCACTGGCCGCTCGACCTGTGCCTGCTCGGCATCGGCAGTGATGGCCATGCCGCGTCGATCTTCCCCGGGCCCGATTATGACGAGGCGCTCAACGGGCCCAAGGAGCGCCGCGCGCTGGGGGTGATGCCCGATCCGCTGCCGCCCGAGGCTCCCGTTGCCCGCGTGACGCTGAGCCGCAATGCCATCATCTCGGCCAAGGCGCTGATGATCGCGATCACCGGACAGCAGAAGCGCGAGGTGCTCGAGGCCGCGATCGAGGGCGGTGCCTCCTCCCCCTACCCCGCCGGCCGCATCCTCGCCGATGTCGAGCTGCCGCTGGACGTGCACTGGGCTCCGTGATGGCTTTGCACCCTGAAATCGCTGCCGTCACGGACCGTGTGATCGAGCGATCGAAGGAGAAGCGCGCTGCCTATCTGGCGATGATCGCGCGCGAGCGGGACAGCGGGAACGACCGGCCGCGGCTGGGCTGCGCCAATCTCGCCCATGCTTATGCCGGAACCGACGAGCAGCGCGAGCAGCTCAAGGCGGGCCGATCGATGAATATCGGGATCGTCACCGCGTACAACGACATGCTCTCGGCGCATGCGACCTATTACCGCTATCCCGAGCAGATGAAGGTCTGGGCGCACGAGGCCGGTGCGACCGCGCAGGTCGCCGGGGGCGTGCCGGCGATGTGCGACGGGGTGACGCAAGGCTATCAGGGGATGGAGCTCTCGCTGTTCAGCCGCGACACGATCGCGCTGGGCACCGCGGTGGCGCTCTCGCACCGCACCTTCGAGGGCGCGGCTTTGCTCGGCATCTGCGACAAGATCGTGCCGGGGCTGCTGATCGGAGCGCTGCGCTTCGGGCATCTGCCGATGGTGCTGATCCCGGGCGGGCCGATGCGCTCGGGGCTGCCCAACAAGGAGAAGGCGGCGGTCCGCGAGCAATATGCGGAAGGGAAAGTCAGCCGCGACGTGCTGCTCGAGGCCGAGATCGCGGCCTATCATTCGAAGGGCACCTGCACCTTTTACGGCACCGCCAATTCGAACCAGATGATGATGGAGGCGATGGGCCTCCACGTCCCCGGCGCGGCCTTCGCCAATCCCGGGACCAAGCTGCGCCAGGAGCTGACGCGCCACGCGGTTCATCGGCTCGCCGAGATTGGCTGGAACGGGAATGACTATCGCGGGCTCGGCAATATCGTCGACGAAAAGGCGATCGTGAACGCGGCCATCGCCCTGCTCGCGACGGGCGGCTCGACCAATCACCTGATCCATTTGCCCGCGATCGCGCGCGCGGCCGGGATCGCGATCGACTGGGACGATTTCGACCGGCTCTCGCGCGCCGTCCCCTTGCTCGCGCGCGTCTATCCCAACGGGTCGGCGGACGTGAACGCGTTCGAGGATGCCGGCGGGCCGGCCTTCGTGATCCGCGAGCTGCTGGCGGGCGGGCTGATGCACGCCGATGTCGCCACGATCGCTTCGGACGGGATGGCGGCTTATGCCCGCAAGCCCTTGATCGATGACGACAAGCTGGTCTGGCACGCGCTGCCCGCGACGAGCGGCGACGAGAGCATCGTCCGCACGCTCGACGCGCCTTTCTCGCCCGAGGGCGGCTTCCGCATCCTCGCGGGGAATCTCGGCCGCGCGTGCATCAAGGTCAGCGCGGTCGAGCGCGAGCGCTGGACGATCGAGGCGCCGTGCCGGGTCTTTTCGACCCAGCAGGAAGTGCAGGACGCGTTCAAGGCGGGCGAGCTCGACCGCGACGTGGTCGTGGTGGTGCGGTTCCAGGGGCCGAAGGCCAATGGGATGCCCGAGCTCCACAAGCTCACGCCGCCGCTGGGCGTGCTCCAGAATCGCGGATTCAGAGTGGCCCTGGTCACCGACGGGCGGATGTCGGGCGCGAGCGGGAAGGTGCCGTGCGCGATCCATTTGTCGCCCGAAGCATTGGGTGGCGGACCGATCGGCAAGCTGCGTGACGGCGATGTGGTGCGGCTGTGCGCCGAGGAGGGCATGCTGAACGCGCTGGTCGAAACGGCGGAATGGGAGGCGCGCGCGCAATGCGCGGCCCCCGCCCCCGCCGACGGCACGGGGCGCGAACTCTTCGCGATAATGCGGCTGGGCGCGGATGAGGCGGAACTGGGCGCTTCGGCGATGCTCGCCGCGGCGGGACTTTAGGAAAGTGTCGGGTGCGCTTCCTCCCCGGCTGGTGCCGGGGAGGGAGCGCACCGTCTTCAGAAGCGGACGCCCACGCCGAGCCCGAAGACCAACGGATCGATGCTGACATCGACCGTGTTCGTCGCCGGGCCGGTCCGCAGCCGGGCGGTCGTGTCCATGTCGATGTATTTGACGTCGGCATTCAGGAACATGTTGTCGCCGATATCGATATCGATCCCCGCCTGCAGCGCGTAGCCGAAGCTGTCGTCAAGCTTGATCGTGGTGGCGCCCAGCGCTCCGTTCAGCGAACTGCTCGTCTCCCCCGAATAGAAGACGGTGTAGTTCACGCCCGCGCCGATATAGGGACGCACGTGGCTCTTCGGCGCAAAATGATATTGCAGCGTCAGCGTGGGCGGCAGCACCCAGGTGCTCGCGACGCGGCCAAGACCCGCGACCGCACCGGTGCCGTTGATATCGTGCTTGGTGGTCGCGAGGATCAGCTCGGCTCCGACATGATCGCTGAGCATGTAGGTGAAATCGACCTCCGGCATGATGCTGTCGTCGACACTGACCGATCCGGCCGGAACGCCGGGCTGGATGGGTCCCGCCGTCTCGGTAGGCGAAACCAGGATCCCGCGCAGCCGAACGAGAAAGTCGCCCTGCTCGACGCCGACATCCTGAGCCTGAGCGGGCATGGCGAAGAGAGCCGCCGCCGCGAGCGCGAGATAAGAAACCGAACGCATTTTAGCCTCCTTGGTTGAGGAGGCCGGGCTAGGCCGGGCGACGGGGGCTGTTGATGCGTAATGTTACCAATGCGCATCGAATTTCAGGCCCTTCCACGGCTTTACAACCAGCGCGCTTCCGCAGAGAAGGGCGCGGGACAGTCAGCGTTGACAGGCGCGCTGTGGAGGGGGTTCTGGGAGAGCGTATGGAAGTCGTCGCAGTCGATATCGGAGGGACGCATGCGCGCTTCGCGATAGCGGAGGTCGCGGGCGGCCGCGTGGTGTCGATCAGCGAGCCGGTGACGCAGAAAGTAGCGCATCATCCAAGCCTCCAGCTCGCCTGGCAGGCCTATGGCGAGACGCTGGGCCGCGCGCTGCCGCCCGCAGCCGCTATCGCTGTGGCCTCGCCGGTCAATGACGAATTGATCAAGCTGACCAACAATCCCTGGATCATCCGCCCCAAGCTCATTCCCGAGCGGCTGGGCGCCGAAAGCTGGACCCTGGTCAATGATTTCGCCGCGATCGGCCACGCCGTGGCGCAGTTGGGCGACGATGCCTTTGTGCATCTCTGCGGCCCTGACGAATCGCTGCCCGGCAAGGGATCGATCACGGTTTGCGGCCCCGGGACCGGCCTGGGCGTCGCGCAGGTCTTCCGCCACAAAAATGGCTATGAGATCATCGCCACGGAGGGCGGGCATATCGATTTCGCCCCGCTCGACGCGCTGGAGGACACGCTCCTCAAGCGGTTGCGGCGCGATTTCACGCGCGTCTCGACCGAGCGCGTGGTCGCCGGCCCCGGCATCGTCGCGATTTACGAGACGCTGGCCGAGATCGAAGGGCGGGCCGTCCGCAGGATGGACGACAAGCAGGTGTGGGACCTCGCGTTCGAGGGCAAGGACAGCCTCGCGGTGGCGGCGATGGACCGCTTCTGCCTCAGCCTCGGCGCGGTCGCGGGCGACCTCGCGCTGACGCACGGGCCGTGCGGCGTGGTGATCGCGGGCGGTTTGGGCTTGCGGCTGAAGGACCATCTGCTGCAATCGGGCTTTGGCGAGCGCTTTGTCGCCAAGGGAAGGTTCCGCAATCTCATGGCCTCGGTCCCCGTCAAGCTGATCACGCATCCCCAACCTGGCCTGTACGGCGCCGCCGCAGCCTTCGCGCAAGAACACGCGCAATGACGGATATCGCCGATATCATGCGGACCAGCGCGGTGATCCCCGTGCTGGTGATCGAGGATGCCGCGATCGCGCGGCCGCTCGCCGAGGCGCTGGTCGCCGGCGGGCTGCGCGTGCTCGAAGTGACGCTGCGTACCGGCGCCGCGATCGAGGCGATCGCCGAGATGAAGAAGGTCCCCGGCGCGATCGTCGGCGCGGGGACGGTGGTGAATACCGACCAGTTCGAACAGGTGATGAAGGCCGATGCCGAATTCATTGTTTCGCCGGGCCTTACCGAGCGGCTGGGCAATGTGATTGTCGACAGCGGCGTGCCCTTCCTCCCCGGCGTGGCGACCGCGGGGGATGTGATGCGCGGGCTCGATCTGGGGCTCACGCACTTCAAATTCTTCCCCGCAGAAACCTCGGGCGGGCTCAAGGCGCTCAAGGCGCTGGCGGCACCCTTCTACCAGTGCAATTTCTGCCCCACCGGCGGGATCAGCGCCGCGAGCGCGCCCGAGTGGCTGAGCTTCGATCCGGTGTTGTGTGTCGGCGGAAGCTGGGTGACGCCCAAGGGCGCGAGCATGGCCGAGGTGGAGCAACTGGCGCGAGAGGCGGCCGGGTTGCCGAGATAGGTCTCGTGCTCCGGCGAAGGCCGGAGCGCTGGGTGACGGATTGCTTCGATTGCCAAGGCTCCGGCCTGCGCCGGAGCACGATCCGTTACTGAATTTCGCCTCGCGCCCGCCGGATCGCCCGCCATTTCTGCACATTGGCGTCATGCTGCTCGTACGTATCGGCGAATACATGCCCGCCGGTGCCGTCCGCGACGAAGAAGATGGCGTTGGTCGCCTCGGGATCGAGCACCGCCTCGATGCTCGCGCGCCCGGGGTTGGTGATCGGGCCCTGGGGCAGGCCGATCATCGCATAGGTGTTGTAACCGTTCTGTGCCTGCAGTTCGGAGCGCAGGATACGGCGGCCCAAGGGGCGGCCGCGGGTGATCGGATAGATTACCGTCGGATCGGCTTCGAGCTTCATGTTGCGCTTCACGCGGTTCGAATAGACCCCCGCGACCATGCGGCGCTCGCTGGCCTTGCCGGTTTCCTTCTCGACGATCGAGGCGAGGATCAGCGCATCGCGCGGATTGTCCACCGCGATGCCGGGCTTGCGGTTCTGCCACGCCCTGGCGAGGAAATTGACCATCGCCTTCTGCATCCGGTCGAGCACCGCCTGCCGCGTTTCGCCGCGGGTATAGACATAGGTGTCGGGCAGGATGCTGCCCTCGGCGGGTATCTGGATCTCGCCGACCAGGCCATCGGCCTTCATCAGCGCGTCATGGACCAGGACCGAGGGCGCGCCTTCGGCCACGGTGACCTTGCGCTGGAGCGTCTTGCCGCCCTGCAGGTCGGCGAGCACGTCCCGCTGGCTCTCATAGGCGGCGAACCGATATTCCCCTGCCTTGATCGGCGTGCCGCCGCCGAGCACGCGGGCCAGCATGCTGAACATTCGCGCCGACCGGATCACCCCGGCCTTTTCGAGCTGGTTCGCGGCGCCGGTGAGGCTCGATCCCTCGGCGATGACCACTGTGGTGTTCGCGCGCGCCGGGCCGGGACCGCCCCAGAGCTGAAGCACCGCGAACCCCGCGGCGACCGCGAGCAGCAGCAGAACGAACAGCGCGCAGCCGCCCCGCCGCCGCCTTCTTCGCGGGGGCGGAGCCGGAGGCGCTGGCGCCTCGTCAGACAGCTTTCATCACCAGGCTGGCATTGGTCCCGCCGAAGCCGAACGAGTTGTTCAGCACGGCCTTCACCTCACGCTCCTTGGCCTTGAACGGGACGAGATCGACGCCCGCGCAATTCTCGCTGGGATTGTCGAGATTGAGCGTCGGCGGCACGATCTGGTCGCGCAGCGCCAGGATGCAGAAGATGCTCTCCACCGCGCCCGCGCCGCCGAGCAGATGCCCGATCGCGGACTTGGTCGACGACATCGACAGATTGGCGATGTTGTTGCCGAACAGGCGGCGGACCGCGCCCAGCTCGAGCTCGTCGCCGAGCGGAGTCGAGGTGCCGTGCGCGTTGATATAGTCGATGTCGCCCAGATCGAGCCCCGACTTCTTCATCGCCATCTGCATCGAACGGAACGCGCCCGAGCCCTCGGGATGCGGCGCGGTGACGTGATAGGCGTCGCCCGACAGGCCATAGCCGACGACCTCGCAATAGATTTTCGCGCCGCGCGCCTTGGCGTGCTCATATTCCTCGAGGACGACGACGCCCGCGCCCTCGCCCATCACGAAGCCGTCGCGGTCGACGTCATAGGGGCGGCTGGCGCGCGTGGGATCGTCGCGGAAACCGGTCGAAAGCGCACGCGCCTGGCCGAAACCGGCGATGCCGATCGGGCAGATCGCGCTTTCGGAGCCGCCCGCGAGCATGATGTCGGCATCGTCCATCGCGATCATCCGCGCGGCGTCGCCGATCGAATGCGCGCCGGTCGAGCAGGCGGTGACGACGGCGTGGTTGGGGCCCATCAGCCCGTATTTGATGCTGACCTGGCCCGAGATCAGGTTGATCAGCCGGCCATGGACGAAGTGCGGCGAGACGCGCTTCGGGCCCTTTTCGGCGAGCACCAGCGACTCGCTCTCGATGCCCGGCAGCCCGCCGATTCCCGAACCGATCGAGCAGCCGGCGCGCAGCCGGGTCGCCTCGTCCATCTCGGTGAGACCCGCATCCTCGATCGCCTGGCCCGCGGCGTCGATGCCGTAGACGATGAAGGGATCGACCTGGCGCTGGATCTTGTGATCGACGCGCTTCGAGGGATCGAAGCCATATTCATGGTCCGCGGGCTTCACCTCGCAGGCATAGTTGCTCTGGAAATCGGTCGCGTCGAAACGCGTGATCGTCGCCGCACCCGATTTCGAGGCGAGGATGTTCTTCCAGGCGGTCTCGACATCGGCCCCAAGCGGGGTGACGAGCCCAAGGCCGGTCACGACTACGCGGCGCATCATATCTCTCCGTCTAACTTTATCACGAGGTCAATCGCTTAACCATTGGCGCTTAGCGCAACAACGCTTGAAAGCGAAACGGCTCCCCGCCCCTCGCGCATGGCCGGGACGGGAAGCCGCCTTAAGCAAGCCGGCCCATGCGGGCGGCCGGAAGCACTCAGCCTTCCTGATGCTCGCTGATATATTTGATCGCGTCGCCGACGGTGGTGATCTTCTCGGCGGCGTCGTCCGGGATCTCCACGCCGAATTCCTCCTCGAACGCCATCACCAGCTCGACGATGTCGAGGCTGTCAGCGCCCAGATCGTCGATGAAGCTCGCCTCGGGCTTCACTTCGCTGGCTTCGACGCCGAGGTGATCGACAACGATCGTCTTAACCCGGTCCTCGGTGCTCATGGTCCCTGTTTTCCTTCTCTGTTGGGCTCTGAATGCGTTGAAACGCACCTAGTCCGCCCTAGGTGCCGTTGCAAGAGGGGCACCAACAAGACGAAAACGTGTCAGGCCTGCGAGAACTGGTAGCTCGAATATTGGATGATGCTGAGGAAGCCGAAGCATTCGTTGATCAGCTCGGCATTCTCGCGAGTCTGCTTCGCCTCGTCGGTGACGTAACCGATCACCAGCGTCCGATAGGTTTCGGGCGGCAGCTGGAAATTGCGAACCTCCTCGGGCAGCGCGGCCCATGCATCCTCGAGCGCCGCCATGTCGAAGCCGCGCTCGGTGGCGACCTTTTGCGCGGTCGGCCAGCCCAGCGTGGCCAGCGCATAGAGGCGCGCCGGCGCGATCGCCGCCTCGGGCCAGTCATTTTCCTTCGCGCACAGGGCGCCAGCGGCGCCGATCGCGGCGGTGACGCGGGGATTGTAGGTGTGGCTCTTGCCCACCTCGGTCAGGTTGCGTTCGACATCGAGCACGATCTGCGCGCGGATGGGCAGCTCGATCTTGTCGGCGATGCAGCCGATCGTGGCGAGATCGGCGGCATGCGCCGGCGCCGACGCCAGCAGCATGGCCGCCACGGCCGCGAGGAAGCGGATCGTCATGCGATCAGCTCTTCTGGAAATCGATATAAGCCTTCTCCTTGAGCGTCAGCAGGCCATAGAGCGCGCCGGCGACCGCGGCATTGTCCGCGTTGATCTCACCGGCTTCGGCCGAGGCGGTGGCGAGCTTGCTGATCACCCGCTCGCTGGTACCTTCGGCCTTCTCTTCCGGGGTCAGCGCGTTGACGCGCTTGAGGAGCGCATTGGGTTTGAGTCCATTGGCGCGGCCGATCTGAACCGCGAGCGGCCAGCCGACCTTGGGCACGGTGTAGAGGATCGCGGCCTGAGTGGCGGCCTCGCTCCAGCCATGCTTGGCCTTGCAGGTCTGCGCGGCGCCGCGAAGCGCAGCGACGGTATCCTCGCCATAGGTCTGCCCGCCGCCCGCATTCTGGAGATTCTTCGCGAGATCCCGATTGAGCGCGGCGCGACCGGCCTTGTCCAAGTTTTTCTCGACGCAGCTCAGCGTCTTTACATCGGCCGCATGCGCGGGCGTGGCGATCGCGATCGGCGCGGCGAGCGCCAGGGCGAGAGCAGCGAATTTCAGCATCAACTTCTCCAGCATGGATTGGCTTCAGGCGCCGATGACCGCGGCGGCGGGTCTCAAACGATGTCCGCGGCGAGGGGAAACGCCCCGGCGCGGAAAAAGGGGGCGGAAAATCTCATCGACATGACCTTAGCTCCCGAGACTTGCGCCATGCTGAACGTCCCGCCCGCCGCGATCAAGCGCTGAACGCGGTTTCGGCCTCCTGCTGGAGTACCAGACCGAGAATGCCCTGGCTGAGCTTCTGCGCGAACGTCGCGCGCTCCTCGGCGGGGATCGACGCGAAGTCGATCCCGACCGCGGCCAGCGCCGCCAGCGTCGCCCGCGACTGTTCGTCGGTGACATTGCCGCT
The DNA here is from genome assembly GCA_966251045.1 of uncultured Sphingomonas sp. Lineage (GTDB taxonomy): Bacteria > Pseudomonadota > Alphaproteobacteria > Sphingomonadales > Sphingomonadaceae > Sphingomonas. The sequence continues at coordinate 157,453 of CBINJP010000001.1, read as the reverse complement.
CAGATAGGCGGCGCGCGTGGGGGCATCGAGCAGGGCGACCAATGCCTGGAGCTTCGCGAAATCGAGCCCGTATTTCTTGAGGCTGAAGGTCGCATCGCCCGAAAGCACGCGGCCCGCGAACCAGCGCAGCGCCGCATCCTCCTTCTTCCTGCCCCAGCCATATTGCTTGCGGCAGCGCATCGTCGCCTCGCCGATCCGGTTGACCTGCTCCTTCTCGTCGGCGGTCTGGCCCTTCATGCCCTGACGGACGACCTTCACCAGCATCGCATAATCGTCCTTGTGGACCACGCGATAGACGCAGGCGACGGGGGAATCGGAGTCGGCCTGTGCCTGGGAGGGCGCAATGCCGGTGACGGCGGCGATCGCCGGAGCGAGGATCAGGGCAAGGCGGCGCAAGGACGGTCTCCGGGAAAGTACGGGTGGGCGGGTGCCCTAATCCATCGCCGCCCCGACGCCAAGGTCAGGGCGAGGTGCCATTTTCGAGGATGACGCGCGCGTCGTCGCCATCGACGGTGACCGTCGCGAAGCCGCCCTTCCTGCTCATCGCGCACATGTCGAGGACCTGGATGCCCTCGCGCTCCTCCTTGGTCGTGCGGCTCGTCATCACGACGCGGACCAGCGTCTCGCAGTTCATCTTGAGCGGCCGGACGGTCCACACCGCGCGGCTGGGATCGAGGTGGAAACCCTGGAACTGGTTCACGCCCCAATCGGGAACGCCGCGCGAATCGACGTCGCCGTCATTGATGTAAAATTCGGTGACTTCGAAGTTGGACGACCGGTTGACGACGATGATGCAGCCCATCCGCTTGCACTGATCCGCCTCGAAATGTGCGGTATATTCGAAACCCGAGCGGTAGCGCCCTTGCTGGAAGCCCATCGGCCGGATGTCCTGACGCAGCGGAACGCCGCCCAGATCGACACGCTCTCCGCCACCCACCTGGGCCCGGGCGACGCCCGGGGCCGCAAGCGCCGCGGTCGCCGTCAGTGCAAGCCACGCATATCTCATCCACTTCCTCCCGACGATCGGATGCATCGCGGTTCGAACGGCGCGATGCAAGACCCTGATTCAGCTTGCGATAAAGAGCGCCCTGGCCTGATCGCGCATCAGCATCGAGCCGGTGACCGCGCCCACCAGCGTTGCCTGATTGCCTTGCTTGAGCTCGAACCCGTCCTCGACCAGCGCGTCGATCAGCGGCATGAAGTCGCCGTCCCCGTCCAGCAGCTGCGCGCGATCCTGCGGAGATAGCTTGGCCAGCGCGGTCTCGATCAACCCGGCGGTGATGCCCTCGGGCGTCGCCTCGATCAGCGTCCCTTCGAGGACGAAGGAGGAGATGGTGTAGGTGTTCGCTGCGTCGGCCGCCTTTTCGCTCCATTTGTGGCGCGCGGCGCACAGGCGGAGCGCCGCGCGATACGGATCCAGCGCCGCCTCGAAGCTCGCCGGGTCGGACCTGTCGCCCAGCGCCGAGCGGCGCCCGGCCTCGACAAATGCCGCGCGCGCGGGCGCGGGAAGCTCATTGGCGATGCAATCGATCGTGGCGATATCGGCGGCATGAGCGAAGTTCGGCGCAACGGCGAGCAGCAGCGCCACGAATGCTGACAGCAATAATTTCATCTGAGCCCTCCCAAGAGCTCAGATCATCGCCATCCCTCCATTAACGTGCAATGTCTGGCCCGTGACATATCCCGCTTCTTTCGAGGCCAGATAGACCACCGCCGCGGCGACATCCTCGCCGGTGCCGAGATCGCCCGCCGGAATCCGGCTGAGCAGGGCGGTCTTCTGCGCCTCGGGCAGCACATCGGTCATCGCCGAACGCATGAAGCCGGGGGCCACGCAGTTCACGGTGATGTTGCGGCTGGCGAGTTCCTGCGCGAGCGCCTTGGACATGCCGACCAGCCCGGCCTTTGAGGCGGCGTAATTGGCCTGGCCGGGATTGCCGGTCGCGCCGACCACCGAGGTGATCGAGATGATGCGCCCGAAGCGCGCCTTCATCATCGGCTTGGCCGCGGCGCGGATCAGCCGGAACGCCGCCTCGAGATTGACGCGGATCACCTGGTCCCACTCCTCGTCCTTCATCCGCATCGCGAGATTGTCGCGGGTGACGCCGGCATTGTTGACGAGGATATCGAGCTGCCCCAGCGCCTCGACCGCGCGGGGGACGAGGCCGTCGACCTGCTCGGCGTTCGACAGATCGCACTGGAGCGCGACATGATCGCCGCCCAGCTCGGCGCGGAAGGCCTCGAGCTTTTCGGCATTCGATCCCGAGATGGCGAGCCGGGCACCCTGGGCTGCGAGCCCCTTCGCGATCGCGGTGCCGAGACCGCCGGATGCGCCGGTGACGAGGGCGGTCATGCCTGTGAGGTCGAACATCATCCTGTCCTTCTTTCTCAATTCGTCATCCTGAACTTGTTTCAGGATCCAACTATCCACCGGCGATATCGTTTGCGGCCCCTTGGATGCTGAAACAAGTTCAGCATGACGGCGGTTGGGTCAAAGCCCCTTCACCAGCACCTCGATGTCGTCCATCGTCACGACGCTGGTCGCCACCGCGTCGGGGGTGATGCGCTTGACCATGCCGCCGAGCACCTTGCCGCCGAGCTCGACGAAATCGGTCACCCCCGCGCCGAACATCGCCTGGACCGATTCGCGCCAGCGGACCATGCCGGTGACCTGCTCGACCAGCAGCGCGCGGATCGTGTCGGGGTCGGCGACCGGGCCGGCGGTGACGTTGGCGTAGACGGGGACGAGCGGCGCCTGGAGGTTCACGCCCGCCAGTGCCTCCGCCATCGCGTCGGCGGCGGGCTGCATCAGCGGGCAGTGGAAGGGCGCGGACACCGGCAGCAGCAGCGCGCGCTTGGCGCCGTGGTCCTTGGCGATTTCGACCGCGCGCTCGATCGCGGCCTTCGCGCCTGAAATCACCACCTGCGACGGATCATTGTCGTTGGCGACGGTGCAGACTTCGCCGTGCGCGGCGGCGTCGGCGATCGCCTGTGCCTTGGCGAGATCGGCGCCGAGCAATGCCGCCATCGCGCCGACGCCGACCGGCACCGCCGCCTGCATCGCGTCGCCGCGGATGCGGAGCAGCTTCGCGGTGGTCGACAGGTCGAACGCACCCGCCGCGCACAAAGCGGTATATTCGCCCAGCGAATGCCCCGCGACGAAATCGGCCTTGTCGGCGAGGCGGATGCCGCCTTCCCTTTCGAGCACCCGCAGCACCGCGATCGCATTCGCCATGATCGCGGGCTGGGCGTTGGCGGTCAGCTGGAGCTGGTCCTCGGGCCCCTCGGCCATCAGCTTGAACAGGCTCTGCCCCAGCGCATCGTCGACTTCCTGGAAGACTTCGCGCGCGGCCGGGCTGGCGGCGGCCAGCGCCGCGCCCATGCCCACCGCCTGGCTGCCCTGACCGGGGAAGATGAATGCGCGCATCGGACCTCTCCTGAATAACGAGCCGCCGCGCCTAGGCCCGGTGTGCTGGACGGGTCAAGCTGAACGAAGCTTTCAGACCTGCGACAGGCTGACACCATTTCGCGGCTTCCACGGCAAATCCTTGCGACAGCCCGAGCCCAGACAGGGGTCAACGCCAACAACGGCGTTCCAGATGAGGAGTGCAGTCATGAAGAAGTTCATTCTCGCCGCCGCCGCGCTGTCGATGGTCGCCACCCCGGTTCTCGCCGCGCCCCAGCATGGGCCCCAGCGCAGCCAGCCGGTCAAGGTCGTCAAGGTCTACAAGCCGGCGCCGAAGCCCCAGTACCAGGCGCGCAAGTGGCAGCGCGGCCAGCGTTTCGACGCCCGCTATGCCCCGCGTTATCGCCAGGTCGATTACCGCCAGCATCGCGGCATGAAGGCTCCGCCGCGCGGCTACCGCTATGTCCAGTCGGGCAACGACGCGGTTCTGGTGAGCATCACCACCGGCATCATCGCGGCGGTACTGCTGAATGCGCTGCGGTAATTCCGGGCGGTAAATCACCGGTTCAACCGAGCGGGTTGAGGCAAGGCGGCGGTGTCCCACAGGCACCGCCGCTTCTTGCATTGTGGGGCGGGCTCATGAGGAATATGGTTAACGCCGAGTCCGCAGAGGGGTGCCGTACATGATCCGCCTATGCCTGAGTGCCGTTCTGCTGCTGACCGCATGGCTTTCGCCCGCTTATGCGCAGGTGAACAACCAGGCCGCCATCGACCAGGCCAATGTGCTGCCCGACGATTTTCGCGGGCGAATCAGCTATTTCGGCAACCATAGCGGCGAGGTCGTCTCGACCCTCACCATCAGCGGCGGGCCGAAGAAGGATTGCCCGCGCCCCGACAAGCGCTGTCCCGAGCGGATCGGCGGCAGCCTGGAGGTTGAACTCGAGTTCGACGGCGACATCGTCAAGGGCAAGTTCCGCGGAACCGGCGGGCTGCGTGACAGCGAGCTGATCGGCCGCCGCGTCGGCGCCGCGTGCCGCCTCTACGACCTGACCGACGGTTCGGTGTGGCAGGGGCGCTGCGACTCGCAGGGTTTCCAGGGCGGGGTGAAGAGCGTCCCCAACGCGCAGGTGCAGATCACCCTGACCTTCGAGGTCGTCGGCACCAAGGTGCGCGACTATGGCGAGTGGGAGCGCCGCCGCCGCGCGGCCTGGCTGCGCAAGCGCCATTACGAGATCCTGCGCGCCCAATATGAAGGCACCGGCCCGATCGAGCTGCGCTTCGCCGCCGCGGTCGAGCTCGACGCGTTCGGCTGGGCGCTCGACCGGTTCCGCCCGGGATCGATGACCAATATCCGCAAGACCAAGCCGAAGCGCGGCGCCTACACGATCAGCGGCGACTTCCTGCTGGAAAGCGGCACCAAGGGATCGGTGATCGCGCGCGTCGAGAATGAGCAGATCGTCTGCCTCGAATATTGGGACGTGGTGGGCGTCTGCCGCCCGCTCTCGCTCCCCACCCCGCCGCCCGAGCCCGAGGACAAGCCCCCCGAGACCTCGCAGTGGCTGCTCCCCAGCACGCCGCATTCGCAGCCGGTGCGACTCGCCATGTCGGTCACCGCGTCGCGGCTGCTGCGCTGAGCCATTGAGGCCTGTCCCATCGCGGGACGGCTTGCGTTCCGGCGCGCTTTGGACCATAGGCCCGCCTCCGAAGCGGCGGTGAGCATGATTCTCCGCCGGTTTCGGCATTTTTGAGACGATAGCCGGAGGGGCGTCCGCATGGTGCGGCGTCAGCGATCGGCCAAGAGAGAGAAGACCACATGGCTCTTTACGAGCATGTGTTCCTTGCGCGCCAGGATCTGGCTCAGGCGCAAGTGGACGCACTGGCGGAAGCCGCCACCAAGATCGTCGAGGACGGCAAGGGCAAGGTCGTGAAGACCGAGTCCTGGGGCCTGCGCTCGATCGCCTATCGCATCGCGAAGAACCGCAAGGCGCATTACGTGATGCTCGAAATCGATGCCCCCGCGGGCGTCGTCGCCGAGCTCGAGCGCCAGACGCAGATCAACGAGGACGTGATCCGTTACATGACGGTGAAGGTCAACGCCCATGAAGAGGGTCCGTCGGTGATGATGCGCAAGGGTGACCGCGAGCGCCGCGGGCGCCGTGACCGCGACGAAACCGGCTACGGGGAGTAAGAGACATGGCACGACCCTTTTTCCGCCGCCGCAAGAGCTGCCCCTTCTCCGCGAAGGATGCGCCCCGGATCGACTATAAGGACGTCCGGCTGCTGCAGGGCTTCGTCTCGGAGCGTGGCAAGATCGTCCCCTCGCGCATCACCTCGGTGAGCGCGAAGAAGCAGCGCGAGCTGGCCCAGGCCATCAAGCGCTCGCGTCACCTGGGCCTGCTGCCCTACATCGTGAAATAAGGAGCAGATCCCATGGAAGTCATTCTGCTTGAGCGCGTCGAGAAGCTCGGCGTCATCGGCGACGTGGTGAAGGTGAAGGACGGGTTCGCCCGCAACTTCCTTCTCCCGAACAAGAAGGCGCTGCGTTCGAACGCGGCCAACAAGAAGGTGTTCGAGGCGAACCGCGAGCGGCTCGTCGCGGAGAACGCCAATCGGCGCGCCGACGCGGAGAAGGAATCGAAGACGCTCGAGGGCGTTTCGGTCACCCTGATCCGCCAGGCGTCGAACACCGGCCAGCTCTACGGCTCGGTCGCGGTGCGCGACATCGTCGAGGCGCTGGTCGCCGACAACCACAAGGTCAACAAGTCGCAGGTCGTGCTGAACAAGCCGATCAAGGCGATCGGCGTGTACGAAGTGAACGTCGCGCTGCACCCCGAGGTGGCGGTGACCGTCAAGGTCAACGTCGCCCGCTCGCCCGAAGAGGCCGAGATGCAGTCGCAGGGCGTCGACGTCATGGCGGCGATGTTCGAGAAGGACGAGACCGGCTTCGTCGAGGCGTACGATCCCAATGCGGAGCCCGGCGCCACCGCCGAGGTGCAGGCCGAAGCGCCTGCCGCCGAGGGCGAGGCCGAGGAGGCGTAAGCCTTACCGCGGACCGAATGAAACAGGGCCGTTTCGGGATACCGGGACGGCCCTTTTTCTTTGCGTATGCAATGCGATGCCGGCGATCTCTAAGAAGAAAGGGCCGCGCGGTCAGTCCGCACGGCCCCTCTTCTTCGGGTGAAGAATGCGCGTTACTCGATTCAGGGGCAGGATACGCAGGCCCCGATCATCACCGCGAGGGGGATGAGCGCGAGCACGACTGGAACGACCTTGTGCATGACCATGCCTTGTCCGTTTCTTCCCCAGTAAAACGACCCGGCGCCGATAAGGTTGCGCCAGAATGAACGGCGCCCCGTTGCGGGACAGGATGGCCGGGCTACATTCGGCGCATGACCGCCGCCCGCTTCCTCCTGCCGCTCGCCGCGCTGCTGCTGTCCGCCAGCGCCGCGCCGCTCGCCCGGTCGCCGCTCGAACGCGCCGTGCTCGACGAGATCAATTTCGCGCGCGCCAATCCGCAGGCCTATGCCGCGCGGCTCAAGACCTATCGCGGCTATTTCCAGGGCCGGATCGTCCGCTATCCGGGCAATCCCAACGGGCTGATCACAACCGAAGGCGTCGCGGCCGTGGATGAAGCGATCGCCTTCCTGGAGAAGCAGCAGCCCTTGCCCCCCATCGCCCATTCGGACCTGCTCGCGCTCGCCGCGGCCGATCATGTCCGCGAACAGGGGCCGCGCGGCGTGACGGGGCACGAATCCGCCGATGGCGGCCGTGCCGGCGTGCGAGTCGCGCGGCGCGGCGGCGGCGCCTATGTGGCGGAGACGATCACCTATGGCCCGCCCAGCGGCACCGAGGTCGTCCGCCAGCTCATCGTCGATGACGGCGTGAAGGACCGCGGCCATCGCCGCACCGTCTTTGCCGCCGAGCTCCGCTTCGCCGGGGCGGGATGCGGGCCGCACAAGGTCTACCGGACGATGTGCGTCGTCAATTTCGGGCGCAAAGCGGACGGGCGCCCATGAGCCGGCAGGGTTAACCGGGTTTCTACGGATTGTTTTCGCGCGGCATTAAGGCGATTTGCGCAAATCGTTGATTTCCATCCGCGAATAGCCGCGGATCGGGTTCCCGGGGGGATCTCGCGTGCGTGCCATTGCCACCATCTCCGCCGCGCTGGGCGCGTGCTGGATCGCGCTGACCGCCATGTCGGCGGCACCCGATAACGTCTCCGCCCGCTACCGGCTCGAAGCCGGCGTGCTCGACCGGATCAACTATGCCCGCCAGCACCCGCGCGACTATGCCGCGCACCTGCGCGAATATCGCAATTACATTCGCGGCGGCATCCTGTTCCTCCCCGGCGACGAGAACGGCGTCTATACTCGCGAGGGGCATGCGGCAGTCGATGACGCGATCGCCTTTCTCGAGCGCCAGCGGCCCCTGCCCGCGCTGAGCGAAGGCCAGGTCCTCGCGCTCGCCGCGCGCGATCATGCCGACGAGCAGGGCCGGCTGGGCTATGAAGGCCATGTCTCGCGCGACGGCGCCTCGCCGGGCGAGCGCGTCCGGCGGCGCGGAGGCGACATCTATGTCGGCGAGAGCATCTCCTACGGTTTCGACGACGCCGACGATGTCGTCCGCCAGTTGATCGTCGACGACGGCGTGCCCGATCGCGGCCACCGCAGGCTGCTCTTCACCGGCGACTTCCGCTACGCCGGGGTCGGCTGCGCCGAGCATCGCCGGCTACGCCATTTGTGCGTCGTCGATCTCAGCGGCACCGCCGACGGCGCGCCGGCGATCCCCGAGGCGGCCCGGGCGCGCGGCGCGCGGGCCTTTGTCTATCGCGGGAACTGACGCGGCTTACTGGACGGGGCCGAAGGTGATCCGCGCGGGCGTGCCGATCTTCGCATCGTAGCGCTGGTTCGCCGCCGCCATGCCGCTGCTGCTTCCGGCCATCACGTCCCAGCAGCCCGCGGTGATCGTGAAGCTGCGGCTGCCGCCCTGCGGAATATAGTCGCCCGAAGACAGGCGGTTGAGCCCGTGGCTCATCGCGTTGCACTTCGAGATCGTCAGCGCGTTGATAGGCATGCCGCTATTGTTGGTGACGATCAGCGTTGTGGTCGGCTGGCCGGCGGGCGCGAGCTCGGCACCCACAAAGGTCGCGCAGCCGGTGAGCGCGAAGGCCACCGCGACCGGCGCGGCGAGGAACGGATGACGCAGCTTCATGAGCAATGGCCCCTATGTCGTTCGTAACAGGCGGCCAGGTGACGTCATTTCGCGTCGCAAATAACCCCCCATTTGGGGGTAGGCGGATCACTTCCGCCCGAACAATTTCTCGATATCGCCATGCGCCAGCTTCACCCAGGTCGGGCGGCCATGATTGCATTGACCGGAGTGCGGCGTGACTTCCATTTCGCGGAGCAAAGCGTTCATCTCGGTGACCGAGAGGATGCGCCCCGCGCGGACCGAGCCGTGGCAGGCCATGGTCGCGGCGACATGGTCGAGGCGTTCCTTGAGCGAGAGCGCCTCGTCGAAGCTGGCTAGTTCGTCGGCGAGGTCGGTGACGAGGCCGTGCACATCCCCTCCCCCCAGCGCCGCCGGAGTGGAGCGAACGAGCATCGCGCGCGGGCCGAAGCGTTCGAGGTCGAGGCCGAAGGCGGCGAGTTCGGTGGCGCGGGCTTCGAGACGGTCGCAGCCGGGTTCGTCGAGCTCGACCACCTCCGGAAGCAGCAGCGCCTGCGAGGCCACGCCCCCGCCCTGCATCGCGTGGCGCATCCGTTCGAGCACCAGGCGTTCGTGCGCGGCATGCTGGTCGACCAGGACGAGCCCGTCCTCGGCCTCGGCGACGATATAGGTCCTGGCGACCTGGCCCCGGGCGACGCCGAGGGGGTGCTGGGTGGTGCTGGGAACGGCTTCGGTGGCGGGTTCGGCGCGGGCCTGGGGTGGCGGAGCGAGGAAGGTTGGGCGGCGGTCCGACACATGGGCCGTCACCCCAGCGAAGGCGGGGGTCTCATGCGGCAGGGGTGGCGCTTGCGGCGCGAGATCCCAGCTTTCGCTGGGATGACGGTCGAGGAGCGTACCCGGCTGCCACATCGAAAGCGCATCGGCATTGGGCCGCTGCACGCTGCGGTGTCCCGCCTCGTCGAGCGCGCGCCGCAGTCCGCTGACGATCATCCCGCGCACCAGGGCCGGATCGCGGAACCGCACTTCGGTCTTCGCCGGATGGACGTTCACATCCACCGCATCCACGGGGACATCGAGGAACAGCGCCACCACCGGATGCCGGTCGCGCGCGAGCATCTCGGCATAGGCACCGCGCACCGCGCCCGCGAGCAGCCGGTCCTTCACCGGCCGGCCGTTGACGAAGAGATATTGGTGATCCGCAACGCCGCGATTGAAGGTCGGCAGTCCGGCGACGCCGCCCAGCATCAGTCCCTCGCGCTCGAAATCGATCGCGACACTGTTGTCGAACAGCGCGCGATCGGTCAGCGCCGCGACGCGTTCGGGGCGCGTCTCGCCGCCCTGCACCTGGAGCACGCGGCGCCCGTCATGCTCGACCGAGAAGGCGATGTCGGGCCGCGCCATCGCGAGCCGCTTCACGACGTCGAGGCAGGCGGCATATTCGCTGCGCGCCGAGCGGAGGAACTTGCGCCGCGCCGGCACGCGCTCGAACAGGCTCTCGACGCGCACCCGCGTGCCGGGCGGCAAGGCGGCGGGTCCATCGGCGACGCGCTCGCCATTGTCGACGGTCAGCGACCAGCCCCCATCTTTACCGGCGCTCCCGCGCACCCGGCTTTCGAGCCTCAGCCGCGCCACGCTGGCGATCGAGGGCAACGCCTCGCCGCGAAAGCCCAACGTGCTGACGCGATCGATCGCGCCCTCCTCCCACCACTCCTCGGGCAATTTGGAGGTCGCGTGGCGCTCCAGCGCGAGCGCCATTTCGGCAGGGCTCATTCCGCAGCCGTCATCGATGACCTCGACCAGCTCGGTTCCGCCAGCGGCGAGGCGGATCGCGATGCGCGCGGCGCCCGCGTCGATGGCGTTTTCCGTCAATTCCTTCAACGCGCTGGCGGGGCGTTCCACGACCTCGCCCGCGGCAATTCGGTTGACGAGATGTTCCGGGAGACGGCGTATTGACACGCTTGTCGCTCTAGCCCAAGCGAAGCCATTCCGCGACCCGTATCCGCCAGAAAACCGAGGCCGGAGTCGATCCGTTCCCGGGGGTTGTGGATAACAATATTGTGCGAACAGCGGCGCTGATCGGGCCAGCGCGGCAGGACGGGACTTTTGATGATTTTCTCGCGCTTTTTCCGAATGATGTCCCACGACATGGCGATCGACCTGGGGACGGCGAACACAGTGGTCTATCTGCGCGGAAGGGGCGTTGTTCTGAACGAGCCCTCGGTCGTCGCGGTCGAGACGATCAACGGCGTGCGCCGGGTCAAGGCCGTGGGCGACGACGCCAAGCTGATGATGGGCAAGACCCCCGGTTCGATCGAGGCGATTCGTCCGCTGCGCGACGGCGTGATCGCGGACATCGATGTCGCCGAGCAGATGATCAAGCACTTCATCCAGAAGGTGCATGGCAACCGGCGCTTCATGCGCTGGCCGCAGATCGTGATCTGCGTTCCTTCGGGCTCGACCTCGGTCGAGCGCCGCGCGATCCGCGACGCCGCGCAGAACGCCGGCGCGTCGCAGGTCTGGCTGATCGAGGAGCCGATGGCGGCCGCGATCGGCGCCGACATGCCGGTGACCGAACCGATCGGTTCGATGGTCGTCGATATCGGCGGCGGCACCACCGAAGTCGCGGTGCTCTCGCTGCGCGGCCTCGCCTACTCCACCTCGGTCCGCGTCGGCGGCGACAAGATGGACGAGGCGATCGTCTCCTATGTCCGCCGCAACCATAACCTGCTGATCGGCGAAGCCACCGCGGAGCGGATCAAGCAGGAAGTCGGCGTCGCCAAGCCGCCCGCGGACGGCATCGGCCAGACGATCCACATCAAGGGCCGCGACCTCGTCAACGGCGTGCCCAAGGAAATCCAGATCAACCAGGGCCAGATCGCCGAGGCGCTGAGCGAACCGGTCGGCACGATCGTCGAGGGCGTGCGCATCGCCCTCGAGAACACCGCGCCCGAGCTGGCCGCGGACATCGTCGACCAGGGCATCGTCCTCACCGGGGGCGGCGCGCTGCTCAAGGGAATTGACGAAGTGCTTCGCGATGAGACGGGTTTGCCCGTTACCATCGCCGAAGACCCGCTGACCTGTGTGGCGCTGGGTACCGGTCGTGCGCTAGAAGATCCGGTATTCCGGGGTGTGTTGATTCAGGTTTGAGAGGTTAGGGGTAGATGGCGTCGTCACGTGACCGGCGCCCGGGGTTTTCTAGGCGGGCGCAGTACGGCCTATTCTTGGGGTATGTAGGTGCGGTCGGCGGTGCGCTGATCGGCGCAGGCCTTTTGCTGCTCTCGACCTTCAATCCGCCCGCCTATGCCGCGGTGCGCGGCTTCTTCGCCGAGGTCACCACGCCGATCTCGTCGGGGCTCGACTGGGTCAAGCGCAGCATCGCGGGCACACCCGCGGGCATCGCCGAGCATTGGAACGTCAAGGCCGAGAATGACCGGCTCAAGAAGGAGCTGGCGGACAACAACACGCTGGTCGAGCGCGCGCGCACGCTCAACCAGGAAAATCGCCGCCTGCGCGAGATGCTCAAGCTGCGCGACGTGACGGCGGAGTCGGTGGTCGCGGCGCGCCTCGTCAACAGCTCGGCCTCGAGCACGCGCCGCTACGCCACGCTCAATGCGGGATCCTGGCAGGGCGTGAAGCGCGGCCAGCCCGTGCGCGAACCCGATGGGCTGATCGGCCAGGTGATCGAGGTAAGCCCGAACACGTCGCGCGTGCTGCTCATCATCGATTCGAGCAGCAACGTGCCCGTGCGCCGTACCCGCGACGGCCTTCCCGCGATCGCCACCGGGCGCGGCGATGGCCAGCTCGACATCAAGTCGGCGACGATCACCAGCGGCGGGTTCAAGCCCGGCGACATGTTCGTCACCTCGGGCACCGGCGGGGTCTATCCGCCCAACATCCCGGTCGCGCGCGTGGTCCGCCTTCAGGGCGAGGCCGCGGTCGGCCAGCCCGCGGCCAATCCGGATTCACTCGATTTCGCGCTGGTCCAGCAGCCCTTCCTGCCCGAGCCCACGCCAAGCCCGACGCCCACCGCACCCGCGGCGAAGGTGGCGCCCCGATGAGATCGGACCATATCCCGCTGAGCCGCACCGAGGACCGCGCCCGCGCCGGCTGGCTCGCCCCGGCCTCGATCGTCGCCGGTTCGTGCATCACGCTGCTTCCCTTCATCGCGACCTTCCCCTTCCTGCCGCCGTTCGGGCTGCTGATGCTGCTCGGCTGGCGGCTGACCCGCGCCGATGCGCTCAAGGTCTGGGCGCCGGTCCCGCTCGGGCTGGTCGACGACATGATGAGCGGCCAGCCTTTGGGCAGCGCGATGCTGCTCTGGACGCTCTGCTTCATCATCATCGACATCCTCGACACGCGGCTGGTGTGGCGCGATTTCTGGCAGGACTGGCTGATCGCGGCGGGCGCGGCCGGCTTTTGCCTGATCGCGGGACGGCTGCTCGCGACAAGCTTCACCGCGCATGTCGATACCGCGCTGCTGCTCCAGATCCTCGTCTGCGCGGCGCTCTTCCCGCTGGTTTCCAGCTTCTGCGGCTGGCTCGACCGCCGCACGGCGAAGGGCTGAGGCCGGCGATGCGGATCACCGAGGCGGCACAGGCATATAGCTTCTCCCGCCGCGCGCTGATGCTCGGCGGGATTCAGGGCGCGGTCGGGCTGGTGCTCGCCGGGCGCATGACCTGGCTCGCGGTGTTCGAGAGCGAGAAATACCGCCTGCTCGCCGAGAGCAACCGCATCAATCTGACGCTCACGCCGCCGCGCCGCGGGTGGATCGTCGACCGCAACGGCCGCGAACTCGCGCTCAACCGCGCCTCGTTCCGCGTCGACATGATCCCCGATCAGATCGAGGACAAGGACAAGCTCCTCAAGACGCTCCAGCAGATCATCGGCCTCAGCCCCGAGGAAGTCGCCCGGCTCGAGACCGACCTCAAGCGCTCGCGCGGCTTCCGGCCGATCCAGGTCACCGAGAAGCTCGACTGGGACCGTTATGCCGCGCTGCTCGTGCGCATGCCCGATCTGCCCGGCGTCCAGCCCAGCGAGAGCTTCGCGCGCTATTATCCGCTTGGCGCGGGCGTGGGCCACCTGCTCGGCTATGTCGGCGCGGCCTCGCAGGAACAATATCAGAAGGAAAAGGACCCGCTGCTGATCGCCCCTGGCTTCAAGCTGGGCAAGGACGGCATCGAGAAGACGATGGAAGACCAGCTGCGCGGCACGCCGGGCGCCAAGCGCGTCGAGGTGACCGCGCATGGCCGGCCCGTCCGCGAGCTCGAGACAAGGCCCGACAAGCCCGGCGAGGCGGTCAAGCTCACCGTCGATGCGGGCCTGCAGGAATATGCGGCGCGGCGGCTGGGCAATGAATCGGGATCGGTGACGGTGTTCGATTGCCAGACCGGGCATATCCTCGCGATGGTCTCGATGCCCTCCTACGATCCCAACGCCTTCTCCGACGGGATCAGCAGCAGCGAATGGCGGATGCTGAGCGAGGACGATCACATCCCGCTGATGAACAAGACGCTGCAAGGCCTCTACCCGCCCGGCTCGACCTTCAAACCCGCCACCGCGCTCGCGGCGCTGGCCGCGGGGGTGGATCCCACGCGCGTCGTCTATTGCAATGGCGGCTATCAGCTCGGCAATCGCCGCTTCGGCTGCCTGGGGCGCCACGGCCCGATGACGATGCACACCGCGATCGCGCGGAGCTGCAACACCTATTTCTACACGGTCGGGCGCGAGGTCGGGATCAACAAGATTGCTGAGGCGGCGCGCGCGCTGGGCTTCGGCGCCGAGCATGAGCTGCCCCTTCCCTCGCAGCGCTACGGTACCATCCCCGACGAGGCGTGGAAGCTGAAGCGCTACAAGCAAGAATGGACCCAGTCCGATACGCTCAACGCCTCGATCGGCCAGGGCTATGTGCTGGTCAGCCCGTTCCAGCTCGCGCTGTCGGCCGCGCGGATCGCATCGGGGCGGATGATTGAGCCGTCGCTGATCTTCGGCAAGGCGAAGCAATACCCGCCTTTGCCCTTCCCCGAGGAGCATATCGCGATCGTGCGCGCGGGGATGGACGAGGTGGTGAACGGCCACGGCACCGCCGGCGCCTCGAAGCTGCAGATCGAGGGCGTCCGCATGGGCGGCAAGACCGGCACCGCGCAGGTGCGCCGGATCATGGACAAGAATCGCGGCCAGGGCGGCGAGTGGAAATATCGCGATCACGGCCTGTTCATCTGCTTCGCGCCGGTCGACAATCCGCGCTACGCCGCGTCGGTGGTGATCGAGCATGGCCTGGGCGGCGCGAAAGCCGGCGCGCCGGTGGCCAAGGACGTGCTGACCTTCCTCTACGATCGCGACAAGGCGATGCAGCGGCTGGTGGAGCTCGAGGCGGGCTGGGGCGGCGATATCGCGACGCGCATGGCCGCGAAGGCCAAGGCGTTCCAGGCCGAGCAGAGCACGCCGCCGCCGCCCGCCCCCGAGGATACCGAAGCCGCGGCCAGCAACGTCGCCGAGGCGGCGGCCGCCGCGACCACCAACACCGTCGATACCGACGCTGCGAACACCACCATCGCGGAGCCCGACGAATGAGTACCCTGGGCCCCGGCTTCGTCCCCGCGCCGCTCGCGCAGCTGCCGTGGAAGATCATCCTGCTCGTGACGGTGATCGGCGTGTTCGGGCTCGCCGTCCTCTATTCGGCGGCAAGCGGCAATATCCAGCCCTGGGCGTTCAACCAGGGTATCCGCTTCTTCGCCTTCCTCGCCATGGCGATCGTGCTGTCGCGCGTGCCCGAGGGGTTCTGGGCGCTCGCCGCCTTCCCGCTTTATGGCGCGATCCTCGCGATGCTGCTCGGGGTGGAGCTGCTCGGCGCGGTCGCGGGGGGTAGCCAGCGCTGGCTCGATCTCGGGCTGATCCGCCTCCAGCCCTCCGAGCTGATGAAGCCAGGGATCGTGCTCGCGCTCGCGCGCTTCTACGAGATGCTGCCGGCCGGCGACATCCGCCGTTTCAGCGCGATCTGGCCGGCTGCGGTGCTGATCGGCCTGCCCGCGGGCCTCGTCATGCTCCAGCCGGATCTTGGCACCGCGCTGATGATCACCGCCGGCGGGATCACGGTGATGTTCCTGGCCGGGGTCCCGCTGCGCCTGTTCATCGGCGGCGCGCTCGGCTTCGCGGTGACCGTGCCGCTCGCGGTCAATTTCCTGCTCCACGACTATCAGCGCAACCGCGTGCTGATCTTCCTCGATCCCGAAAGCGACCCGCTGGGCACCGGCTATCATATCAGCCAGTCGAAGATCGCGATCGGATCGGGCGGCGTCTTCGGCAAGGGCTTCCTCAACGGCACCCAGAGCCATCTCGACTATCTGCCCGAGGGCCATACCGATTTCGCGCTGGCGACAATGATGGAGGAATGGGGGCTGCTCGGCGGCTTCTTCCTGCTGATCGCGTTCGGGCTGCTGATCCGCTGGGGGATCAATGTCGGCGTGCGCGCGCAAAGCCGCTTCGCGCGGCTGGCGGCGGCGGGACTGGCGACGACGATCTTCTGCTACTGCGCGTTCAACATCGCGATGGTGATGGGCCTCGTGCCCGTCGTCGGCATTCCCCTGCCCCTGATCAGCTTCGGCGGAACCGCCGTCATGACCTTCATGATCTGCCTCGGCATGCTGATGTCGTTCGACCGCCAGAACCGCAAGATCACCACCACCTGGTGAGCGGCGCGCGCGGAAAGGCGATTTTGGGGTTTGCAATCCGCAAAACCGGATGCTAACGGCCCCGCTCCCGAACGGCAGGCGCCCCACCGAAGCGCCGCGAAATGCCCCGGAATGGACGCATAGCTCAGTTGGTAGAGCAGCTGACTCTTAATCAGCGGGTCCTAGGTTCGAGCCCTAGTGCGTCCACCATCGGGAACGGCAGAAATCAGCCGTTTTTGCCCGCTTTCGCTTTGCGCGTTCCGACAGCCATTCCGACGGTCATTCCGACATTTCCGGTTTGTTCTCGGCCCCATCGAGAGCCCCAAGCAGGGTGATATGCTCGCGTCGAGCGACAGCGATTCGACGCGCCTTTTCCGCGCTCGCCTTGTTGTAGATGGCGGTGACCGCCAGCGTCTTGTGCCCGGACACGGCGCGCGGGTCCGCCTCGCCGGCGTCGCCGATCTCGGTGAGCCCGCCGTGCCGGAAGCCGGTGAAGGTCATGTCCTTCGGAAGCCCGGCCTTCTCGCAGATCAGGCGATGCACGGTCGACATGCGCCGCTCGCTGTAGCGCTGCCCGGCCATGTGCTTGTAGCGCTTCCGCTTGCCCGCATCCTCGACGATGATCACGTCTTCACCGGCCGGGGCCAGCTCGCGCCAATGCGCCAGCTCCCCCTCCAGCTCCGGGTAGAGTTGAACGCGCTCGATCGCGCCGCCCTCGCCCGGCACGTCGATGTACAGGGGCAGCGTCACCGGGTTGCCGGTCTTGCCCTGGATGAGCGTGATCTGCTCGCCCGGCTGGTACCCATCCCACCTGATGCCGCGGCTGCGCCTTCCCTCGGGATCCTCGAAGCCGAACACGTCCCATGTCCGCTGGCAGCACTCGAAGCCGAGCGCGGCGGCGGCGGCCATCGAATGGAAGCCCATCGCGCGCGCCGTCTCGCGGTACAGGTTGTACTCCGCGCGCGACGTGTCGCGGTTCCCGCGCTTGGCGGTGCTCTTGAGCCCCATGCCAGCGAACGGGTTTTCGGTGACGCCGGTGACGCGGTGGTGCCGGACGGCCCACGTCCAGACGAGGCGACAGACCTGCATCGCATAGGTCGCCTGGCGCTCGCCCTTGCTGCGCAGCTTGCGATAGAGATTGTCGGCGACGGTGGCGTCCACCTTGGCCGCCATACGCCTGCCCAGCGGCGGCGTGCCCTTCTTCGTCTCGAAGGCGCACAGCGCGTCCATGTGCTTCCGATAGTCGACCTTCGTCTTGTGCGCGTTCTTCGTGAAGCGCTCCTGCTCGCGATACCATGCGAACAGCCAGGCGACGTCGCCCTTGACCAGCACGTCGCCTCCCCGGCCGGTGCGCCACTCCTTGAACGCCTCGTTGAGGTTTTCGCCCTTGCGGACGGCCGTCGCGAGGTCGGTGCCCAGCGGTGTCGAAACGAGCGGGCATGGCTTCCCGTGCCGGATAACCGGCACAAGGCGGCCGCTCTCAGGATCCTTGGACGGCCGCGCCCACGAGGGCAGCTCCCAAAAATATCCGATCGCGCCCCCGGCAAGCGGACGCGGGCGTACATAGGCAGGGAGGCGAGCATCGGCCATCAGTCGGGATCAAACTCGATATCGTCGTCGGCGGTTATCGCGGCATCGAAGAGCGCGGCGAGCGCAGCGTCAAGGTCGGCGCGCGGCGCGATCATTGCCCCGCGAGGCCCCCGCGGCCGGAAGCGGACAAGCCCCGCCCTCTCCCACTCCACGAGCTGCTTTTCGGCGACGTTCGTATAGGCGAGCGCCATCGGCCGGGTCATGGCGGCTGGCCAGAAGGGCAGCGGGCCCTCGTGCTTCTCAGCGGCCCCCATCGTGCTATTTCCTCCCGCCAAAGGCAGCGCGCTTGCGTGCCTCGGCTTCGTTATGGAGGCGTTGCGCCTCAAACAGTTCCGCAGCCGACAGGTCGTCGTTCGCGGCTGCGATCAATGCATTGCGGTGACACCAGCGGCTGGTGAGCGGGCACGAGCAGACCAGGTCCTTTCGTCGAAGGCGCCAGAGATTGTCGTGAACACGCACGCGCAGGCGGTGAAGCGCATCGATCTCTGCGGGGCAGAAACCCTGTCGCTCCAGCCGAAGGTCCGACATCGATCCTTCTAGCCAATCCTCGAACATGAGGATGCTGCGGGCGTGCCCGAATTGAGCCCGCGCGAACGGATTGCTGAACAACGTCCCACGGCTGACGGATGCCGCGTGGGCGGGCCTCCTCCAGCCCCGCTTGCGCGAGCGCTGGAGGCCGATCGGGATGCGTGCCGAGAATTCAGCGACGAGCGGCTCCACCACGACCGGCCGCGGCAAAGCCGCAACCGGCGTGATGGGCGCAGCAAGGAGCTGAAGCAGCGGCATCACGTTTCCACCGCGAAGCGCGCCTGCTCGGGCGTTTCGAACGCGAGCGAGCGGGCGGCATCCGGCAGGCGGAACGTGCTCGCCCAAGCGGCGAGGAGCGATTTCGACGCCTCCCCACGGTAGAGGTCGCCGTTGATCACCATCTGGTAGCGCTTGACCGTGCCGTCAGGCTCGGGCGACGAATTCAGCACGTCGATGAAGTGCCAGTCGCCGCGATCGTCGGTGACGCGGCAAAGCCGGCCAGTCCGAAGGCCGATGCGCGGATCATCCTCGGCCGCCTGGTCGATCACGACCGCGCCGACATCGGCGAGATAGCGGTCGAGGCCATATAACCGGACCATCACGCGCCGGATCTCGGCGTTCTTCTCGGCCTTGATCTTCTCCGGCGTGATCTCGCTCGGCCGCTCGATGATCCAGTCGGGCACACGCACGCCGCTGACTGCATGGATGCCCCAACCGTCAGCCCACGCAATTGCCGGACCGGTAAGACAATGCAGCCGGTTTGAGGTGTCGCGCGCGATCGTGCGAGGTCGGTCGGTCAGCACCACGGCATGCTCGAAGGGCCACCACCAGCCACACTCCTCGCTCACCTTGATCAGCGTGTGCGCAGCGGGCGGCAGGGTCACCCCATTGGCCGCGTGGGCCTTGGCCCATGCGGCCCAATTCATATCCATACTACCGTAACCGCAGCGGTAGACCTGAGCCCCGACCTGAGCCCAGACCTGATCCCGGACCTGAGCCCCGACCTGAGCCCCGACCTGAGCCCCGACCTGAGCCCAGACCTGATCCCAGACCTGATCCCGGACCTGAGCCCCGACCTGATCCCCGACCTGATCCCAGACCTGATCCCGGACCTGATCCCAGACCTGATCCCAGACCTGAGCCCAGACCTGATCCCAGACCTGATCCCGGACCTGATCCCGGACCTGATCCCGGACCTGATCCCAGACCTGATCCCAGACCTGATCCCGGACCTGATCCCGGACCTGATCCCGGACCTGATCCCAGACCTGATCCCAGACCGGTGCTCCAGAGATCGCCGCGCCGCTTAGCAGCGCCGCGGCGATCAGGCCCTGAAGGGGGCTATCGAGCCAGATGATCAGGCGCGGCTCCGCGCGTCCGAGAGCGACGTAATGCGCCTTCACAGCCGCCTCGGCGGCTGGCCGATCACATGGCAGCGTCGAGAGGCCGACACGCAACCCGTGATCGCGGAAGCCCGGCAGCGCCGCGGCTTGCTCATCGGTGAGCTTTTCGATGCGCCCGCCCATCAGTCGATCACCTGGCTGATCATTTCGCCATCGTCCTCGACCTGCACGAGGCGCAGATACCGGCCGGGCTCCAGCGGGATCGGGTCATGCTCCTCGTGAACGAGCTCGACGTCGATGGCGCAGACCTCCAGAACCGTCGCGCCCGAAGCTGGGTCACGATAGAGCCGAGCGCGGTCCGCGATGGCATCATCCGAAACACCGCAGCCCTCGACACGATGGTGATGCCCGGTGGCGACACCCAATTCGAGGACCAGCTTGCCGCCCTCAGGCGGGACCTGCTCGAAGCCTTCAAGGCTCCCGAGGTAGGGGATTAGGGGCACGTCCCCCTGACGATAGTTATCCAATGTCTGTCTCCCGGTGCGGATAGTTGTGCGGCCGCGCGGTGCACCTCGCGCGCGGCGCTGGAGGTCAAAGTCCCTTGAATTCGCCGAGCCGGGCGCGGCGCTTGAGTTCGGTGATCAGCGCCTCGGTGGGCACCACGGTAAGGCGAGGCTGGTCAGGGAGGGCCAGACCGCGCTTGAGCTTGCCGACGCGCACCAGCGCGCCCTCGCGGACAAGGCAGTCGACGACGCGCCAGGCGACGCTCTTCACTGTGCCGAGGAAATCGCCGATCTCCTCGAGCGTGGGCGAGCAGCCGGTAGCCGCGATCGTCCGGCGCACGAAGTCGAGGGCGCGGACCTGCATCGGCGTCATTCCGGCATCCCCGCGAGCAGCGCATCGCGCGCCGCGTTGAGGTCCGCCATCGCCTGACCGCTCCCCTCCTGCTTATCCGGGTGCGCGGTCTTCGCCAGCTCCCGGTGCGCGGCGATCACGTCGTCTCGCGAGAACGACTTGCCGTCCAAGCCGAGCACCTGCGCGGGGGTCCGCCCGTTGACGTCCGTCGGCGCCGGGAGCGCGATGAAGCCGGTGAAGGTCTGCTGGACGATCCGAAGCCCGCCATGGCGCGCCTCGGTGACCCGCGCCTCCAAGACGTGGTGGATCGCCTGCAGGTTGTGCTCCAGTCGGGGATAGCGGTCGACTGCGATGCAGCGCTCCTTGCCATCCCACACGAACCAGACGGCGACGCCCGGATCCTTCGGGTTGCGGTCGCCAAGCGTGTAATTCGTCGAGATGACGATGCTGGTGACCGTCTTACCCGTCGCCTCGCCAAAGCGGCGGAGCGAGTTCGTGACGTTCTTCAGCGCCGGTTCGAGCGCGGTCTTGAATTGGCTGGACACGCGACGGCTGACCTCGGTGCGAGGCAGCATATGCGGCCAGCTTAGCGGATAGGCGCTGATCAACGCGGTTGCTCCGGCTGGTTGCCCCGGCCGACCTCGGCATCGGCGGGGGCGGGAGACACCGACGCGCCCGCACTTCCAGCGGGGACGGCCGAGGCGTCCTTGAAACGAAGCCAGTTCTCCCGGCATGGGAACCCGGCCCAGCCATCCGCCCGCACGAGCTTGACCATCCCGGCCGGGGCGATGACGCGCACCTTGCCGTCCGCGCGGCGGTGGATGACCGGGCACTCGAAGGCGAAGACCGGAGGCGGTGAGCCGATAGGCCACCACATTTCGCGGTCGGTCGCCTGGCGGCGGACGGTGATGACCTCGACGGTGGCGGGATCGAGGTCGAGCGACCGCATGGCGAGCAGCTGGTACCCACTGAAGCGCTCGCCCTCATTCCAGTCGCCGTACCAAGCATTGGGCTTGGACGGGACGATGTAGATCTGGTCCGGCTGGCGCTTGAGGGGTTGCTCGGTCATTTGCGCGGGATCTCCATGCGATCCGGCGCAAGGATGCTGAGCACGCTCGGCGATGCCCCGAGCACCCCCTGCCCGCCATCGGCGTGCGTGGAGACGGCGAGCGCGTCATAGGCGAACGCCTCGAGGATCGCGGGCGATACCTCGGCATGCGCGACCGGGCGCATCTGCTCATCGTAGAAGGTCAGCACCCGCGCGGCGCCCATGCCGGGCGCGTTGAGCGCGGCGGTGCGGATCGCACCGATGGCGATGGTGCGGGCTGGCGCGGGGGCCAGCATGGGGGCGGCGCTGGCCATCAGAAGGTCACCGCCGAGACGGACACGCGGAAGCGCTCGCCGTCGATGATGAGGATGACCTCGCCCTCCTCGCCCGGTATCCGCTCGATATCGACCTGACATGCCTCCAGCTCGGGCACGTCGCCGGCGAACAGTTCGAGCACGGCAAGGACCGCTTCCCTCACCTTCGCGACCTCAATCGGTTGGGTCATTCTCCCCTCCTCCTTGCGCCCCATGCGACCGCCGCGCCCTCGCAGGCGGCCAGATGGGCTTCCGCCTCCGCCAGTTCGGCGGCAGCATGTTTCACCCCTTCCCGAGCCGTCTCGACGCGGGCGTGGGCATTCGTGATGTTGGTCAGCAGCGTGCGGCTGGTATCGCGCGCGGGCACCGGGCGGCCCCGGCGCGCCTTCATGTCGACAGCCGCGTTGATGACCTCGAACAGCGCCGCGCCGGTGAGGCCGATGCGGCGGGCCCGAAGGTCCAATCCGTTCAGCTCCCCACGAATATCCCGCTCGAGCTGCTCGCGGGCCTGCGTACCGCGCGGCAGGGCGATTGCCCGGGCCACGAGGTCACGGGCGCGCATGGCGGCCGGTGCGAAATCCTCGATCGCCTGCACGAGGTCAGGATCCTCGCTGATCGGTTCGAAGCGGGTCATACTGCCCCCAGCATCAGCTTGAGCAACCTCAGCCCCGCCCAAAAGAGCAGCACCCAGCCACCGGCCGTGAAGACAGCAAGGGCGGCCCAGGCGAGCAGGATGCCGCCGCGGTTCATGCGCGCCTCCCGTGCTCGGCGGCCACGACATGCTCGTTGAGCCGGTGGAAGATCTGATGCGATAGCGCGATGATGCGCGGCAGGTCCGCCGCCTGGATCGCCTCTTCGACATCGATGTCGTGGCGGACGCGCTGCATATAGGCGTCATGCTGGGGCGCGGTTTCGCCCTCCTTCAGCACGATGTTCGAGCCGGGCACGGGCATCGGTGCCGGGACGGGCGCCGTGAAATCGTCGCGAAGCGGCTCCTGCGCCCGCAACCAGGCGAGCAGCTCGGGCTTGCTGGTCGGCACGTCCACTTCGCGCCATGCGCCCGGATGGGCGCCCTCCGCGCGGCATAGCTCCCGCGCCTCGGCTTGCGTACCGGCCCAAGCACCGGCTGGTGTGCGATAGAAGATCATTCGCTCGATCCCTCAGCATGTACCGATGACGCCGAAGCGCGCAGGGTCCGCGTCGCCCTCCAGGGCGTCGAAGAAGGCGGCGTTCGCCGTCATGGTTCGTTGGTTGTGTGATTTGCGTGCGTGATAGCCGCGAGCGCTGCGCTCACGGTTGCACACTCGGCATATTGCACGCCGCCCATCGCCGGACGATCTCAGGCCGCTCGGAAACGCTCGGGCGTTGGCGATCTCCCAGGCGACAACATGAGCGCGGCGAGTCGTGTTGCCGCTCTTCACCATGCCGTAGCCGCGACGATCCTTGCTACCTAGCCAAGGCCAGCACTCGTCATCCGCGCGGCGTTCGGTCTTCGACCAATACTTCTCTGCGATGGTCGTCCGACGCGACATGCCAATCTCCCGCGCCTTCGCCGCGGGTGCGGCAGATCAGGTGCTGGAGAATGTATGTGCGGAATTACCGCACAGTGTCAAGCGGGTTTTTCGCACATAATGTGCGGCAGACTAGATCCTGCGCACTATCGCGACGACGCGGCCAATGATGAATGCCTCATCGTCATTCGCATGCAATGGGGAAACGGCGGCGTTGTCGCTGTTGATCTGAACGGTGCCGTCCGCGAGCAGCCGCACTCTCTTGATCATACCCAAGCCACCATAGGCGAGCGCCCATATGCGGTCTTGCCCGCGCACCGTGTTCTGAGCTCGATCAACGATCACGATGTCTTGGTCGAGAATTGTGGGCATCATCGAATCGCCCTCCCCGCGCGCTACAAACAACTCGGTAGGCGAGGACTTGGTAATGCTGGCGAGCCATGACCGGCTGAATGGTACCAGCTGCACGACGGGAAACTCATCTACGAACGATCCGCCGCCCATCGAGTAGCCGACCTCGATTTCCGGCAGCAATACCGCGTCCAATTGATCGGCCATATCTTCAGCCGAAATTGGCACTCCGCCCCTGGCATCTACGCCGCCGAGCGCCAGCACTTCAGCCTCTGGCACGCCCCGCTCGCCCAAAACCTTGGCAATCTCTCGCGTCAATTCGAGGGGGAGGTGTCGCCTTTTGAAAGCGGCAGGATCCTCATAGTGCCGATAACTGGAAAACGGGACCCCGAGCGCCTCCGCCATGGCGCGGACGGAAACCTTCGGGCTGGCAGCTTCTCGCAGCTGCTTGAGCCGAAGCGGCACGGAGGAAGCTGGATCGGTCATAAACGCATGTTGCGAAAAATTCGCACAATGTCTGTGCGGTTTTTCCGTTGACATGCGTGCGGGTTTACCGCACATCGGCGAACCATGACGACGCTCTTCGACAAATTCGGCGGCACCCGCCCTATGGCCGATCATCTCGGTGAACCGCCCTCGACGGTGCAGAGCTGGAAGGCGGCTGGGCGCGTGCCGGCGGGCAAGCAGCCAAAAGTGCTGGAGAAGGCGGAGGAGCTCGGTATCGCGATCACCGCAGAAGACGTAATTTTCCCGCTCGGCAAAACCGACACCGTGGAGGCGGCATAGATGTACGTGCCTGTCTCCATCAAACCGTCATCGATCCGCTTCCGGATGGAAGATGCGCTATCGCGTCGGGCGTTTGGCGAGAAACTCGTCAACGCCGAGCGTCTGCCTGATGGCGGCCTCATCGTCGCGTTGCGCGGCGGCGTCCAACTCCGCGACGGAGATTTGGCGCTCGCCGCATCGATCGCAGACGATCCAGCCTTTGTTGTCGCCATCGTGGGCGAGACGAAGCTCGGTGTCCCCGCATTGATAGCATTTCCGCGGGACGGTGATCCCATCGCCCATGAGCTGCGCCTTTCGTCGCTGTGTGGAAGCTCGACGATGGCGGAAGGGGCTGCGCTGTCAAGCGCGGCCCCGGAAGCGAGGGCCATATGAGGCCCCCGGCTCTTCTCGACAATGCAACCTGCCAGCGGTGCGGCATCTCCGGATGGCACCCCGAAGCGCGCGTCTGCACGGCCGCCGATTGCGAGCTGCGCGGTGGTGCCGCTGTGAAGGTCGATCCTGATCATGTCGCTGGCGTATCATCCGAGGAGGCGCCGGATCATGTCTGACATCGCGATGCTGGCGCAGGATGTGACTGCCCGGCAGGTGAACATGTTCGCCATGTTCGTCGGGCCCGGCCTGTACACCACGCGCGCCGCGCTGGCGGCCGCATCGGGCTTCCCGGACAGCACGCTGAAGAATTGGGCGGCTGGTGCCGCGATGCCGCTGCACGCGGTGCTGCGTCTGCGCCGGTTCCTGCCGGCCGAGGCGATCAACATGATGACCGAGCCGGGCGGCGTCCGGTTCGCGGACGTCGAGACCGAAGACACGAATTGGGATGCGATCGGCGCCGAGGCGGCCAGCCTCGTGAGCGCGATCTGCGAAGCCCGGAAAGACGGCACCTTCGACCACGTCGAGAAAGCGGAGCTGAGGCGGCGCGCACGCGCCCTCGTGGCCCAGCTCTCCGACGCGATCGGGGACGATTGAGGAACTGAACACCGGGCGCGGGGCCCAGTCGGAGTAGAGCATGGACATCAGTGTTGATGTCGTCGCGGCGATGGTCGCGCCGGCGAGCGAATTCTTGCGTCCGCGTGAGCTGGACGGATCGTATCCCTTCCGCGACCACCGGACGCAGGCGGAGCTTGCGCCCGTGGCGGCCAAGCCGGTCCGCATCTGCAAGTCGTGCCCGGCCACGATCAGCCGCCAGTCCAAGTCCGGCTGGTGCCGTCGCTGCGCGGCCGCGCACCTGAATTCCGATCCCGCGATCTGCGCCCGGCGCGAGGTCCGTCGTCGTGAATTCTTCGATGCACCCGGGGTCCGCGAGCAGATCGGGGCCCGCGTCGCCGAGCGCAACCGGAACATGCCCGCCAGCCAGCGCGAGAAGCTGCGCGCCCACGGCCATCGCATCTACGCCACCGTGCTCAGCAAGCCCGAGCATCAGGCGAAATCTCAGGCCCCCGAGGCGAAGCGCCGTGCCGCCGCCGCGCAGAGCGATACCAAGCTCGCCTGGTGCCCGCGCGAGCTGCGCCCCGAATATCGCCGCCTGCAGGTGGAAAAGGGCCTCCGCGCCGCCGAGGCGCGTGCCGTCATCGAGCAGATGATCCCGGGCACCGTCGCCCACGCGCACGTCGTGATCGCGAACAACCAGCTCAACCAGCACGTCCGCGCGATGCGCCAGATGATGGAGGCGTATTGATGGACGCCGCCTATCAAGAATTCCTCGAGGCGAAGGTGCCGGTGGCCGAGAAGGCGGGCATCCCTTGCACCCTCGATATGGTCGCGACGCACCTGCTCGACGGCCGGGAGCTGAAGGATCACCAGCGCCATATCATCCGCTGGGCGGTCGAGGGCGGCCGCCGCGCTCTGTTCGAAGCCTTCGGCCTCGGCAAGTCGATCCAGCAGCTGGAAATCGAGCGCATCATCACGCGGGCCACCGGCGGCCTCGGGCTGATCGTCGCGCCGCTCGGCGTCCGGCGCGAGTTCATGCGCGATGCCGCGCTGCTCGGCATCGCGATCGTGTTCGTGAAGTCCGACGCGGAGATTGAGGCGGCGTTGGCGGAGGTCGGCCCGGCTGGTGGCGGTGTCACCGCGCCGCTGTTCCTGACCAACTATGAGAGCGTGCGCGACGGCAAGATCGACGTCGCCCGGTTCACGGTGGTCAGCCTCGATGAGGCGTCGGTGCTGCGCTCCTATGGCTCCGACACCTTCCAGACCTTCATGCCGCTGTTCGCCTCGGTGCCGTATAGGTTCGTGGCGACCGCCACCCCCTCACCGAACCGCTACAAGGAGCTGATCCATTACGGCGGCTTCCTCGGCGTGATGGACACCGGCCAGGCGCTGACCCGCTTCTTCCAGCGCAACAGCGAGAAGGCGAACGACCTCACCCTCTATCCCCACAAGGAGGAGGAATTCTGGCTGTGGCTCAACGGCTGGGCGGTGTTCCTGCAGCGCCCGAGCGACCTCGGCTTCAGCGACGACGGCTATGACCTGCCGCCGATCACGGTGCGCTGGCACCCGGTGCAGACCGACCTTGCCGCGGCCGGGGAGGAGAAGAACGGCCAGAAGCGGTTGATTCGTGATGCCGCGCTCGGCGTCACCCAAGCCAGCCGCGAGAAGCGCGACACGCTCGGCGCCCGGGTCGCGAAGGCGGCCGCGATCGTCGCCGCGTCGGCGGCCGATCACTTCATCCTGTGGCACGACCTCGAGGATGAGCGGAAGGCGATCGACGCGGCGCTGCCCGAGGTCGAAAGCGTCTATGGCACCCAGCCGCTCGACAAGCGCGAGGGCATCATCGAGCGGTTCGCGGAGGGCATGTCCCGCCTGCTCGCCGCCAAGCCGGTCATGCTGGGCAGCGGCACGAACCTTCAGCGCCATTGCCACCGCGCGATCTTCGTAGGCGTCGGGTTCAAGTTCAACGACTTCATCCAGGCGATCCACCGCCTCCAGCGGTTCCAGCAGGCGCACCCGGTCGAGATCGACATCATCTATGCCGAAACCGAAACCGAAGTGGTGCGCGCCCTTCAGGAGAAGTGGTCGCGGCACGATGAGCTGGCGGCGCGCATGTCGGAAATCATCCGCACGCACGGCCTGCAGCATGACGTCGCGATCGAGGCGCTGAAGCGCACCATCACCGTCTCGCGCGCGGAGGAACATGGCGAGCGCTGGACCTACGCGCATAACGATTGCGTCGAAGAAGCCGCGCTGCTCGAGCCGGGCAGCGTCGACCTGATCGTCACGTCGATCCCGTTCTCGAACCACTACGAGTACACGCCCAGCTATCGCGACTTCGGGCACACCGACAGCGACGATCATTTCTTCGGGCAGATGGACTTCCTGACCCCGCGGCTGTTCGCGGCGCTCGCGCCCGGGCGGCTGGCGTGCATCCACGTCAAGGACCGCATCCTGTTCGGCTCGGTCACCGGCGAGGGCGTGCCGACGGTCAACCCGTTCCACGCCAAGTGCATCTTCCACTACCAGCGGCACGGCTTCCAGTTCATGGGCATGCGGCACGTCGACACCGACGTCGTGCGCGAAAATAACCAGACCTATCGGCTCTCGTATAGCGAGATGCTGAAGGACGCGACCAAGATGGGTTGCGGCTCGCCCGAGTATATCCTGCTCTTTCGGAAGCCGCAGTCCGACAAGTCTCGCGGCTATGCCGATAACCCGGTGGTCAAGGATCCCCACGGGTACAGCCTCGCCCGGTGGCAGGTCGACGCCCACGCGCACTGGCGCAGCAGCGGCAACCGGACCCTCACCCCCGAGGAGCTGGCGGCGATCGATCCCAGCCTCGCCGGGCATGTCGAGCGGTTCACGGCGATGCCGGTAAAAGCGCTGGTGAAGGCCTTCCGCGAGGAGAGCCGCCACCTGGTCTATGACTATGACGCTCACGTCGCGATCGGCGAGACGATCGAGGCCCGCGAGCGCAACGACGGCCGGGGGCACCTTCCGCGCACGTTCATGGCGCTCGCGCCCGGCGCGTCGAGCCCGGCCATTTGGGACGATATCGTCCGGATGCGGACCCTCAACGCCGAGCAGGCGCGCAAGGGGGCGGAAAAGCACGTCTGCCCGCTCCAGTTCGATATCGTCGACCGGCTGATCGACTTCTACAGCATGCCCGGCGAGCTGGTGTTCGATCCCTTCGGCGGGCTGGGCACCGTCCCGATGCGTGCGGTCCTGATGGGCCGCCGCGGCCGCGGCGTCGAGCTCAATCCCGATTATTATCGCTTTGCGCTCGCCTTCCTTCGCGAAGCGGAGCGCGCCGCGACCACGCCGACGCTCCTCGACCTCATGGGCGCGGAGGCAGCATGAAGATTGGCGACAAAACCCCTTGGCCCAAGGGCGTTCCCTTCGACATCGACGCCATTCGTGTCGCGATGGGCCAGCGCGGCATTGCGAGCAAGACCGCGAAGCGGAAGGCATCGAACCAGCAGGTGAAGGCTGCCCGGCGCCAAATCGCGCTCAACAGGGAAGCGGAAGCCCGGCTGCGCGACCCGTTCGAGCAGGCGCGCTGCTATCTCGGCCGTCGCGGCATCCCCGTCTATTCGGCGGCCGTCCATGATCCCCGGTTCGGCGAGGAAACCGCCAAGCGGCTGATCGCGGCGAGCGGCTGGATCGTCGGCCGAGACCATTATCCCGATCGCGCGGCCGTGATGGACCGCGCGCGGGCCGATGGCTGGAACGGCGAAGCGCCGGTGCTCGGGAGTGCGGAAGCGTGACCGGGGAAGCGGAAAACGTGCCGGAAAAGCGGCACAGCCCCTTCGCTCGCGCTCTCGCAAGGACCGTGGGGCTGCAAAAAGCTACCGACGTGCTCGGCCAAGCGAAGCTGGCGGAGGGGCTTGGCGTCGCGCCGCGGACCTTGCGCTCGTACCTCAGCGTCGAGCGGGGATTGCCCAACGCAGCCCTGACCGGCGCGGCCGCGATGCTGGAACAGCACGCCGCGGAAGCAACCGCCCTCGCGGGCAAGCTGCGGGACCTCGCGGCGTCATGACCACCCCACAACCTACGGGAGCCACTATGCGGCCAATGACCCCCATGATGGAAGGGCTGATCGTCGACAACTTCGCCGGTGGCGGCGGGGCGTCGAGTGGGATCGAGGAGGCGTTCGGCCGCCCGGTCGACATTGCCATCAATCACGATCCCGAGGCGGTCGCGATGCACATGGCGAACCATCCGCAGACGCTCCACCTATGCCAGTCGGTGTGGAAGGCGGACCCGCGCGAGGTCGTCGACGGCCGACCGGTCGCGCTCGCCTGGTTCTCCCCCGACTGCAAGCACTTCAGCAAGGCCAAGGGCGGCAAACCGGTCGAGAAGAATATCCGCGACCTCGCATGGGTCGTTGTTCACTGGTCGCGCCGGCTGGGCCCGGAGCTTCGCCCGCGGGTGATCATGTTGGAGAATGTCGAGGAGTTCCGGACATGGGACGAAATCGACGTCGAAACCGGCATGCCGGTTCGCCGCCGCGAGTGCGACGGGCAGCTCTCTCTGTTGCAGGATCCTCCCGTGCTGCGGAAGGGCAAGCGGCGACGGATCAAGCCCGAGGGCAAGACCTTCCAGCTGTGGAAAGCCGCGCTGAAGAAGGACGGTTACAGGATCGAGCACCGCGAGCTGCGCGGTTGCGACTTCGGCGAGCCCACCATTCGCAAGCGGCTCTTCGTGATCGCACGATGCGATGGCCGTCCGATCGTCTGGCCGGAAGCTACCCACGGCCCCGGGAGGCTTCCCTATAGGACCGCCGCCAGCGATGTCATCGACTGGTCGATCCCCTGCCGCTCGATCTTCAATCGCAAGAAGCCGCTCGCGGAAAACACGCTGCGCCGCATCGCGCACGGCGTGATGAAGTTCGTGGTCAATGCCTCCGATCCATTTATCCTGCGCGTCGCGCACGGCGAGGTGGATGCCAGGGGCAAACGGCGCGGCCAGGGGACCCATTCCACCCATGAACCGCTCGGCACCGCCCCGGCGTCGGGCGAGTTCGCGCTGGTGACCCCGTTCCTCGACCGGCAGTTTGGCAAGTCTGCACCGGACGCCGCGACAGATCCCGTGGCGACCACAACGGAGAGGGCGAAGACGGCGCTCATCGCGCCGACAATGATCCAGACTGGATATGGCGAGCGCCCGGGACAAGCCCCTCGCGTTCTCGATATCCACAAGCCCTATGGCACCTGTGTCGACGGAGCGAAGGCGGCCGTGGTGTCCGCCTTCATCGCCAAACACACGTCTTCGGGCATTGGCTCGCCTGCCAATGAGCCCGCGCCGACGGTCACCGCCAACGGCGGCATCAACGACCATCCGGGCGGCGCAACTCCCTTGGGGGTCGCCGCGGTGCATCTCGCGCAGTTCAGCGAAACTCGCGAGGGCCGCTCACTCAACCCGGGCCACCCGGCCGGGGAGCCGGTTTCGACCATCGTCCAGCGTGGACCGCTTCAGGCGGTCGTTGCGTCGCACCTGGTGAAGCTGCGCGGAACGTGCCGCCATGGCCAGCCGATCGACGAACCCGCGGCGACGGCAAGCGCGCAGGGCATGCATATCGGGCAGGTCGTCACCCATCTGGCGCCGCACGTGCAGACCATGCGGAACGCCGAGCAGCCGTATCAGGGCGGTGATGAGCCGACACATACCGTCACGGCCGGTGGCGCCGGGATGTACATGGTGGCCGCCTTCCTCGCCAAATACTTCGGCACCGCCACCGGCCAGGCCGCCGACGAAGGCTTGCATACGGTGACCGCGTTGCCCCGCTTCGGGCTGGTGACCGTCACGATCGCCGGGGAAGAATTCGTCATCGTCGATATCGGCATGCGGATGCTCACCCCGCGCGAGCTGGCGCGGGCGCAGGGCTTCCGGGACGATTACGTCCTCGATCCGGTCTGCGACCGCGTCATGAAGGGCGGCAAGATCAAGCGCGGGCCGCTGCCCATCGCGTCGCAGATCAGGATGATCGGCAACAGCGTCAATCGGCGGGTCGCGCGCGCCCTAGTGGCCGCCAACTGCAACGCGCCGCTCGAACAACGCCAGGAGGCGAGAGCAGCATGAATGCGGCCCGAATCGGGGGGGGGGGGGGGATGGATCACATGGCTGATACCCTCTTCTGCAACTGCGCCGAGTGCCGGACGCTCGACCGTCGCCATCCGCGCGAGGGGCGGCAGATGATGCTGCTCGCGGTGCCGCCCGAGCCGAAGCCGCTCGCGCCGGAAGTGGTGGTCGACGCCCTGCGTCGGTCTCGCTTCCGCGTGAGCACCGAAGATGCGCTCCAGCTGTCGATCGCGGCCGCGCTGACCGAGCATGGCGTCATCTTCGAGCGGGAAGCGCGGCTGGGGCCAGGCGAGCGCATCGACTTCCTCGCCGAGGGTGGTTTGGGGATCGAGGCGAAGGCGCGATACGGCCGGCGCGATATCTACCGCCAGCTGACCCGCTATGCGCAGCGCGAGCAGATCCGCGCGCTGATCCTTGTGACCGGCACCGCCATGGGCATGCCTGCGACGATCAACGGCAAGCCCGTGTTCGTCGTTTCGTGCGGGAGGGCCGCGCTGTGAAGACCTACGGACGCCTCGAGCTCGATCGCATCGCCCGCCGCTGGCGGCTGGCCGATTTGAGCCCCCACGTCGCTATCGCCTTCAAGCGGGTGTTCCCGCGCGTCCGCACCACGGCCGAGATCATCGCCGTGGCCGACGCCGACGACGTCCGGGCCGACCTGCACTGGTTCATGCAACGCTATCCGCTCGCGGTGGGCGAAACCGACGCCGGCGAGCTGCAGGCCGCCCGGGACCGGATCGCCGCGCGGCTGGCGGAGCGGGAACGGCTTCTGCTCCCCGATTGGCACCCCGGCGACGTGGCGGGCTTCCGCGAGGGGCTGCAGCCTTACCCCTATCAGGCGGCGGCGGCGAAGATCGCCATTGCCAACGGCGCGCTGATGATCGGCGATGACGTCGGGCTCGGAAAGACGATCAGTGCCATCGCGGCCCTGACCATGGGCGCGCCGCTGCCCGCCGCGATCGTGGTGCAGGCGCACCTGGCGGGACAGTGGAAAGCGCAGATCGAGAAGTTCACTACCCTGCGCGCCCATATCATCGCCGGGCGGACGCCCTACGACCTGCCGCCCGCCGACGTGTACATCTTCCGCTATTCGAACATCACCGGCTGGGTCGAAGTGATCGCCGAGGGCGTGTTCAAGTCCGCCGTGTTCGATGAAGTGCAGGAGCTGCGCAAGGGCACCGAGACGGCCAAGGGGCAGGCCTGCGCCGTGCTTTGCCGCCATGCCCGCCTCCGCATCGGCCTCACCGCCACGCCGGTCTATAACTACGGCAACGAGATGCACGAGGTCATGGGCTTCATCCAGCCCGACCTGCTCGGCACGCCGGAGGAGTTCGTCCGCGAATGGTGCGGCAAGGGCCCGGTGGTGAAGGATCCGGACGGGCTCGGCTCGTACCTGCGCGAAACCGGCTATTTCATCCGCCGCGCCGAGGATGACCCGGCCGTGCTCGGGGCGATGCCCCCGGCCAATATCCTCGATTGGGAGATCGGCTTCGACCACGCGGCCGTCGACGCCGACGAAGAGCTGACCAAGCGGCTGGCGATGGCCGTGCTGCGCGGCGGCTTCGTCGATGCGGGCAAGGCGGCGCGCGAGCTGGACCTGCGCATGCGGATGCTCACCGGCATCGGCAAGGCCAAGTCGGTGGCCGCCTATGTGCGGATGCTGCTCAAGGACAGCCCGCGCGTGCTTCTCGCCGGGTGGCATCGCGAGGTCTATGACGTCTGGCGCACCGAATTGGCCGACCTCAAGCCGGTGCTCTACACCGGGTCGGAAACGACCGTCGGAAAGGCGCGCAGCGTCGAAGCCTTCACCCAGGGCGATAGCCGGGTGATGATGATCTCGCTGCGCTCCGGCGTTGGGCTCGACGGGCTGCAATATAGCTGCCGCGACGTCGTGTTCGGCGAGTTGGATTGGTCCCCGCAGGTCCATTACCAGATCATCGGCCGCCTGCGACGGCCGGGGCAGACCGAGCAGGTCACTGCGCACTATCTCCATGCCGAGGAGGGCAGCGATCCGGTCCTGCTCGAGATGCTCGGCGTGAAGACTGACCAGAGCCGGGGGATCAACGCGCCCGGCCAGGCGGCGCCGGTGCGCTTCAGCGATGACAGCAGGATCAGGCGGCTGGCGCAGCATGTGCTTGGCGAGGATGTCGCTTGATCGCACGAGACGAAAACGGTGTCGCCCACGTCATTCCCGTAAGCGGGGGCCACGACAGCTCGGCCGTCGCGCTAATCCAAAGCGCGGAGGAGCCGCGGCCCTATACCTACGTCTGCACCCCTACGGGCGACGAGCTGCCCGAGGTTTTCGCCTATCTGCTTTGGCTGGGTGAGACGCTTGGCAGTCGCGTTATTCCGATCATGGAGGGCCGCTCGCTCTTCAATTGGTCGCGCCACAAGAAGATGATCCCGAACCGCAATCACCGGCATTGCACGCCGGGGTTGAAGATCATCCCGTTTATGCGCTGGCTGGCGGAGGAAGCGAAGCACGGGCCCATCGTCATTTACGTGGGACTGAGGGCAGACGAGGAGACGCGGGGCGGCGCGATTTACCCGAACATGCCGAACGTCACTCAGCGATATCCCCTCCGCGAGCTCGGCATGGGCGATCCGGAGGTGCTCGCCTGGCTTGAGCAGCGGGACGTGCTTTGGCGCATCCCCGAGAGGACCGACTGCGCGCGATGCTACCACCAGCAGATCGGCGAATGGTGGCGGCTCTGGTATGAGCACCGGCATCTGTTCATCGAAGCGATCGCCTTCGAGGCGGAGATGGGCGGGACGTTTCGCACACCGATCCTCGATGAACATGGCGAGCACGTGATGGTGACCCGGTATGGGCTCACCTTCGCCGCTTGCTGGCGCGACACATGGCCCGTGCGGCTGGCGGATATGCTGATCCTCTTCGAGGCGGGCCATGTCCCCACCGCTCGGGGTGATCCTCGTACCCGCGACCTATTTCGGTCCGGCGCCTGCCGAGCGTGCTCGCTATGAGCTGGCAGGCAACATGCTGGGCTCGACAGCAGCAATATGACCGGCCGGTCGACAAGTTGGTCATGTGGGCGATGGCGGATGCCGTGCGGGAAGAGGAACTGTGCTTCCTCTCGTTGGCGGCGATCGTCGAATTCACCGGGCTGGACCGCAAGACGATCATCGCCGCGCAGGCGCGGCTCAAGGATAGGCTCATCGTCGATACCGGCGAGCGCCGCGGCGCGACGCGCCAGATCATCGTTTGGCGACTGCTAGTGCCGTCCAATGATGAGGCCCCTGCGGCTGGTGGCGTAACAGTGCCGGAAGTGGAACCGTACCAAAAGCGGAACGGTCCCGTTTCCTCCGGGGAAGCGTCCCAAAAACGGGACACGGAACCTGTTCTTGAACCAGTTCAACCTTCGGAGGCTTCGCCTCCTTCGGTTGAGCGCGGCGCGAAGCGTGAGCGGGCGCACAAGCTCCCCGACGATTGGCAACCCGAGCCGTTCCCGAACGCCACCATGGCGGCTGGTGCGGTCGAGGTGTGGCCGCCCGGGATGCTCGAACGCGAGCTGTCGAAGTTCCGCGACTACTGGCGGGGCAACGGCAAG
The DNA here is from genome assembly GCA_966251045.1 of uncultured Sphingomonas sp. GTDB lineage: Bacteria > Pseudomonadota > Alphaproteobacteria > Sphingomonadales > Sphingomonadaceae > Sphingomonas. Next base: position 122,308 of record CBINJP010000001.1, on the reverse strand, counting down.
CGGATGGTCGATTGGCAAGCAACATGGCGGAATTGGGTGGTCAGGGCAGATGAGCAGCGAGGCAGGAACCGGGATCGTGGTGGCGGACGGCGGGGCAACGGGCTCCTCGATGCCGTGCTTGACGCCGAGCATCACGGCCGTCCTTGAGCGGGCCTATGCTGACGGCGCGGTCTATTCGGCGGCGGACATTGCGCTGATCGAGCCGGTGGCCATGGCGGTTGCGCCGGTGCAGGTCGCCAACGACCGCACGATCCGGCAGTCGATCGGGGCGCTCGCCGCGTCGCTGCCCGCCCAGGCGACCGACGAATTCGCGGGCAGGCTGAAGCTCAACACCTACATGACCATGCTGGCCGGATGCGATGAACGCGCCCTCGCAGCCGCTTGCCGCCGCTGCCTGCGCGAACTGGACTGGTTTCCCACGATCCGGCAATTGCGGGAGCGGATCGACGCCTATGTCAGCCCCGAGCAGCATGCCATCGCCGTGGCGCGCTTCATAATGCGGACCGGGCAGCGCGAGCGGCCGGTGGAGGAACCGGGCCCGCCCCTCACCGACGTCGAACTGGCGGGCATGGCGCGGACCGATATTGGCCGCGCCATCCTCGATATCGGTCTGAAGGGCGGCATGATCACCCAAGAGCAGTACGACGCTGCCAAGGCGGTAGCGGACAGCGAGGAGCGCGCCGCCGCATAGGGCCTTCCCCCGGTTGACCCCCGACTCTCGGCATGAATGTACGGGATAGGAGCGGTGGGGTTGATATGGGCATGGGCATGGGATCGGGCGCCTCGGCGTCCCGGGTTGTTAGCTGGCAGGACGGGTATGACGGGGATGATTGGGTCATCCTGCGCATGGCCGGGCCTCGCACGCTGACCGTGGTGCGGTCGCTGGAGCAGGCGGGGTTCGAGGTATGGACCCCGGTGCAGACCACACGCATGCGTGTACCCCGCAGCAAGCGGATGGTGGAGAAGCAGACGGCCATCCTGCCCACCTTCGCCTTTGCACGTGCCAATAGGGTGCGGGATCTGCTCGCCATCCTCGCCCTGCCGGTGAACCCGCATCCTCGCTTCAGCGTGCTGCGCCATGACGGCCGGGTGCCGATGGTCAACGAGCGCCAGATGCAAACGCTGCGAGCGGCCGAGGCGAGCGCCAAGCGTGCCTTGCTCAAGAAGACGCGCCGCGTGATCGAGCCCGGCACGGCCGTCCATATGGAGGAGGGCAGCTATGCGGGGCTGCGCGGCGTGGTCGAGCGCGGCGACGGCAAGTTCGCCACCGTGCGCCTCGGAGGCAAACTGAGCGTGAAGATCGCCACTTTCCTTCTTATTCCCGATGGGTTAGAGGCTGGCGAACATAGCCCGAACAGCGGGCCCGCCGCGCGATTAGCGGCATAGGCGAGAGAGACCGGCTGGTCCTAGACCTTACTGCCCTCGCCACCCACCGCGGAGGAGTGCGCTCCCCGCGAAGTCCGAAGGCTTCCTGAAACCAAGCGGGAGAGGCACCATGGCCCCTTCCATCAATGCGGCCCGGGCCCGCGACCTTGAGCATCTGGCCGGCGACCTCCATGCGCTGGCCTTCGATGTCGCCGAGGGCGCGCGTGACGTGAAGGAGGCGGACCGCCAGATCGCGGAGGGGGAGCGCATCGCCGCGGCCGTCCGCGCCCTGTTCCGGGGCTAGGCCGCCCACCCCCCCCCCGGCTTGGGTCCTTCCCCGCCGCCAGCCTATGCGGGGGCCGAAGGGGCTTCGTCGCGCTAGCCACAGCATTTTTCGGCACTTCATCATCATAGGGTCGAAAACGCATGGATTTGGCGGGTTATAGGCCGACCCTGAGTGAAGTAGCCGCCCTTGTCGGCAAGTCTTCGCGGTGGATCGCCGAGCTTCGCGCTAATGGCGCGCTCCCCGCCGATGGCGCGACGCTCGCGGAGTTCATGGAAGCCTGGACGAAGCACGCCGCAGGCGGTGCGAAGGACAAGGGGTCAGACGCCGCGATGAAGCGGCTCACCGCAGCGCAGGCGGACATGGCGGAGATGAAGGTCGCGCAGATGCGGCTCGAGCTGCTCCCCCGCCCCGATGTTCAACTAGCTGTTCAATCGGCGTTCGCCCGGGTTCGCGGCAAGATGATCGGCCTGCCGGCGCGGTGCGCCCCCGCCATCGTGTCGATGAAATCCGTCGTCGAGGTGCAGGAGACTTTGACGGAGCTCGTGCATGAAGCGCTCGCCGAGCTCGCCGAAACCACCATCGTCCCGGAAAGCCCGCCCGCCGAAGGCGAAGTATCTGGAGAGCTTGCTGGTCCCGGCGCTGCTGGTGTCGACGGTCCAGCAGTGGTTTCCGGTGCTGAAGCCGCCGCCTCGGCTGACCGTAAGCCAGTGGGCCGACGCAAACCGCCAGCTCAGCGCGGAGGCAAGCGCCGAGGCGGGTAAATGGGACACCCGCCGCGCCGAATACCAGCGCGGCATCATGGATTCGGTGAGCGATCCGCTCATCGACCATACCGTTGTGATGAAGTCCGCCCAGGTCGGGTGGACCGAGATCATCAACAACATCGTCGGGTACTTCATCGATCAGGATCCGGCACCCATGCTGGTCCTGCAGCCGACCTTGGCGATGGGCGAGGCGTGGTCGAAGGACCGGCTCGCGCCGATGATCCGCGACACGCAGTGCCTTACTAGCAGGGTCGCGGACAGCAAAGCGCGGGATAGTGGCAACACCATCCTGCACAAGAAGTTCGCGGGCGGCCACCTGACGATCGCGGGCGCGAACAGCCCGGCGTCGCTTGCATCCCGCCCCATCCGCGTCGTTCTCGCCGACGAAATCGACCGCTATCCCGCATCGGCTGGCGCCGAAGGTGACCCGCTCAGCCTCGCGCACAAGCGCGCGAACAATTTCTGGAACCGGCGCAAGCTCTCGGGCTCCACCCCCACGATCGCCGGTGTCAGCCGGATCGAGGCTGCTTGGGAGCTGTCGGACAAGCGCCGGTTTTACGTGCCCTGTCCCCACTGTGGGGAGCGGCAGGTGCTCAGCTGGCAGCAGGTGTGGTGGCCGAAGGGGCCGGAGGGCGAGCACCTCTACAAGCAGGCCGCCTACATCTGCTCGGAATGTGGGGCGCATTGGGACGACGCCGAGCGCTGGGGCGCGGCCCGCCATGGCGAATGGCGGGCAACCGCCCCGTTCAACGGCATCGCGGGCTTCCACATTTGGGAAGCATATTCACCGTGGGTGAAGCTTGCCGAAACGGTGAAGTCGTTCCTTGACGCCAAGGGGCACCCCGAAACGCTCAAGGTCTGGGTCAACACGGTGCTCGGCGAACCCTTCGTCGAGAAGGGCGAGGCCCCCGACTGGCAACGCCTCTATGACCGACGCGAACCCAGCATCGAGCTTGGCCGCCCACCGCCTTGGGTCGGGTTGTTGACTGCATCATTCGACGTCCAGCGATCCGGTGGCGGACGCCTCGAGGGAGATATTTGGGGCTGGGGCCCCAACGAGACGCCGGGCGGACCGCCGCGCCGCGTCCTGGTCGAACACATCGAGATCGACGGCGACGCTGCCGACGAAGGGACGTGGGCGCGCATGGACGAGCAGATCGCCCGCGAATGGACCAGCGCCGACGGCCGCCGCATGCGGCTGGGCAAGGTCGCGATCGACACCGGCGACGGCGTCAACACCATGCACATCTATGCGTGGGCGCGCCGGCACCCCGGGCTCGTGATGGCGATCAAAGGTCGGCAATCCGTGGGTGCCGGAACCCCGGTCGCCGGGCCCGTGTGGGTCGATGTTCGCGGCAAGAGCGGCCGGACGATCAAGAAGGGCGTCCGCTTGTTCACGATCGGCACGTCGATGCTGAAATCGGAGCTTTACGGCTTCCTCCGCCTCGAAAAGCCGACGGACGATCAGCCCTATCCGCCCGGCTACGTCTATCTGCCCACCGGCACGACCGACGAATGGGTCAAGCAGTTGGTCGCGGAGCATCTGGTCCGCAAGCGGGTTCGATCTGGCGGCGTTTCGCTAGAATGGCAGAAGCTTCGGGACCGCAACGAGGCCTTGGACAACGCCGTCTACGCCCGCGCCGCAGCATGGCTGTTGGGCATCGACAAATGGACCGAAGAGCGCTGGCTTGAACTGCTCGCGCCAACTTCGGCGCCGGAAGAGCATCCGGTACCACAGGTCCAAACCGCAACCGACACATTTGCCACCCGGCAGCAGGATCCGGAGCACCAGGGCGGTGCGTGGGTCGATGCCGCGGGCGATGGCGACAGCTGGCTTTAGGAGAGGTCGATGGCCTGGACGCAAACCGACATCGACAAGCTCAAGGCGGCGATCGCCACCGGCGCAATGGAGGTCCGCTTCGCGGACGGCCGGACGGTGAAATACCGCACGCTCGGTGAGATGCGGGAGACCCTCCGCCTCATCCAGGGTGAAGCAACTCCTCCGGCCGAGCCGGTGTCCCGTTCGTCCGTGGCGGCGTTCTAATGAACTGGCTCGACCGCGGCATCGCATACTTCTCGCCCGAGGCCGGCGCGCGCCGCCTCGCCTTCCGACGGGCCCTCGATCTGCACGGCCGCGCCTATGACGCGGCGAAGGTCGATCAGCGCACGTCGAGCTGGCGGGCGACGGGTGCCAGTGCGAACGCCGAGGCAGGCGCAGCCGAGGAAATCGTCCGAAACCGCGCGCGCGACCTTTCCCGCAACAACGGGTACGCGCTTCAGATCGTTGAAACGGCCGCAGATCATGTCGTCGGCACCGGCATCATGGGCGCGCCCACCGGGCTCAGGGGTCGCAACGCGAAGCGGGTGGCCACCGGCTGGGCCGAGTGGGGTGAGGTCTGCGATTTCGACGGCGATCAGGACTTCAACGGCCTGCTCTGGTCCGCGACCAAGGGAATGTTCGACAGCGGTGCGTCGATCATCCGGTTCCGCCGCCAGCAATTCGACGCGCGGACCACCGTTGCACCGTTCCAGATGCAGGTGCTCGAGCCGGACTTCATCGACACCACGAAAAACGGTGGCATCGGAGCTGGCGCGGGCAATCTCATCGATCGCGGCATCGAGTATGACGCGGACGGCCGCAAGGTGGCCTATTGGCTTTTCCCCGCCCACCCGGGCGACGTCGCCATGTTCCGCGCCCGCAGCCTTCAGAGCACGCGTGTCCCCGCGAGCGAGATCGTCTATCTCTTCAACAAGCTCCGGCCGGGGCAGGACCGCGGCATGCCGCTCCTCGCCCCCGCGATCATGCCCCTCAAGGATCTGCGCGGCTATTTCGACGCAGAGCTAGTGCGCAAGCGGGTCGAATCGTGCCTCGCCGCCTTCATCAAGACGCCCGAGGATGAGGCCTTCACGCTGGGCACCGATCCCAAGACCGGCGAGGCGCTGAAGAAAAAGTACGGCAAGCTGGTCGACAAGTTCGAGCCGGGCATGATCACGCGGCTGTTACCCGGCGAGGAGGTCAGCTTCAATTCGCCATCCAGCCCCCAGGGCATCGGCGAGTTCGCTGAGCTGTATCTGCGCGAGGCGGCCGCCGCGGCTGGCGTGATGTACGAGCACGCCACCGGCGACTTCTCCAAGGTCAACTATTCCAGCTGGCGCGCCGGTCATCACGGTTTCCGTCGCCGCATGGAGCGCATCCAGTGGCTGGTGGTGATCCACAAGGCCTGCCGCGTCATCATTGCGCGGTATCGCGAGGCGGCGATGGCTGCGCAGCTCCTGCCGGTGGCGAACTTCGGCTGGCGCTGGACACCGCCCGGCTTCATCTCGGTCGACCCGTACAAGGATGCCCAGGCGGACCTCGCAAATCTGCGCATGGGCAAGGTTACGCTGAGCCAGCTCGTTGAGGAGCGCGGCTACGACTATCTCGAATTCCTCGCACAGTATGCCGAGGATCTGGCCTCGGTAGAGGCCGCCTTGGGCGAGGGCGTCATGTTCGATGGCGACCCGCGCAAGGTGCTCAACGCGAGCAAGCCCGACGCCGGCGACGGCAAGAAAACCGAAGGCGACGCCGCGAACGCGGCCTGATCGGAGACCTCCATGCAACGCACCCCACCGGCGCCCCCAGCGCCCGCCCCTTCGCGCGCCCATATCGTCGGCCACGCCGCGACTGCGCTGGCCAGCACCGCGCTCACTCTCGCGCGCGACCGGGCGCTGTTCGCCCCGCTCACCCGGCAGGGGCCGGAGGGCGGCGATCCCGAGGAACGGCGTCAGCCGCAGGCGGGAGGCCGCGGCACGCGCAGCCTTTCGCTTTCGCCCGACAGCTACAATGCCGAGGCGCGGACCGTCGAAGCCGTGCTGTCGGCGGGTACGGCCGTGCGGCGCTGGTACTTCACCGAAGAGCTGGAGATCAGCGAAGAGGCGATCGAGCTTTCCCGCGTCACCGGGGGCGTTTGCCCGCTGCTCGACACGCACAACCAGTATCAGCTCGACGGCGTGATCGGCCGCGTCCTGTCGGCACGCATCGAAAACGGCCAGCTGATCGGCGTATTGCAGTTCGCGGACACCCCGGCCGGGCGCGACATCGAAGCCCGCGTCGCCAGCGGCGAGCTGCGCGCCATCTCGATCGGCTACCGCGTCACGCGGTGGCAGATCACCGCCACCGATGAGAACGACCACGAGACCTGGCGCGCTGTCGCCTGGGAGCTGCTCGAGGCGAGTCTCGTACCCGTTCCCGCCGATCCGAACGCCGTGGTTCGGTCGGCACCCGGGACCCCTGTTCACGGTCATCAAGAGGAAGACGATATGCGACGCAACCACCCGGGCGGCGCGGCTGCGGCCGCGCCTGCCGCCACCACGACCGTCATCGAAACGCCCGCCCCGGCCCCGGCCACGCGCAGCGAGCACGCGGCTCCCGCTCCCGCTCCCGCTCCCGCTCCGTCCGCCCCGGCGACGGTTTCGGGTGCCGATGTCCGCACCGCCGCGACCAATGCCGGGCTCGACACCGACGCGCAGCTGGAGCTGCTCGAACGACACGGCACCACGCCGTTCACCCGCGATGCGCTGCTCACCGAGATCGGGCGCCGCTTCGCCGAGCGCGATACGCCCGCGGTCACCCGCAATACCGTCCCGGCGCAGGCTGGCTCCAATGTCACGATCGCGCGCGCCATGGAGGATGCGGTGTTCCACCGCCTCGCTCCCGGCTCCGAACTCAGCGAGGCCGGGCGATCGTTCCGTGGCATGTCCATGCTCCGCATGGCGGAGGAGATGCTGGCATCCAGCGGCATCAACGTTCGGGGGATGACCTCGAACGAGATCGCCGAGCGCGCGCTGCACACGACCTCCGACTTCCCGGCGCTGATGGGCTCCGCGCTCAATCGCCGCCTTCGCATGGCGTATGAAGAGAACCAGCCCAGCTATCAGCGCTGGGCGCGGCGCGCGCCGAACGCGCCGAACTTCAAGAACATCGACGTCGTCCAGATGTCGGCGCTCCCCGACCTGCTCAAGGTCAACGAAGCGGGTGAGTTCAAGTACGGCACCGCTTCGGACGGCAAAGTCAGCTATGCCCTGGTCACTTACGGCCGGATCATCAGCCTTTCCCGTCAGCTGGTCGTCAACGACGATCTGCGCGCGCTCGAGCGCATCACGACCGGCTTCGCCGCTGCGGCCTCGCGCCTGGAGAACCGGACAGTCTATTCGATCCTGACCTCGAACCCGAATATGCCCGATGGAAAGGCGCTGTTCCATGCCGATCATGGCAACCTCGCCGGATCCGGCGCGGCGATCAGCGGCACCACGCTCGGTGCCGGCCGGACGCGCATGCGTCTCCAAAAGGGGCTTCAGGGTGAGGAGCTCAACCTGGCTCCGGCCTTCCTGATCGTGCCCGCGACGCAGGAGCAGCTCGCCTACCAGTACACCAGCTCCCAGTTCGTGCCGGCCAAGTCGACCGATGTGAACGAATTCCGCAGTGGCGGCCGCACGGCGCTGGAGCCGATCGTCGAGGCGGTGCTCGATGGCCACTCCACCACCGCCTACTACATGGCGGCGAGCAATGCGGCGGTCGATACCGTCGAGTACAGCTACCTCGAGGGTGCCGAGGGCGTGCAACTGTCCAGCCGCATGGGCTTCACCGTCGACGGGGTGGAATTCAAGGCGAGCCTCGACTTCGCGGCCGCCGCGATCGACCACCGCGGCCTCGACAAGAACCCGGGCGCGTAAGCGGCCACAACCTGACGCGCTGCGGCGCTCATCGGGGGGCGGTGCTCGCGCCGCCTCACATCCATTCGGAGAACCATCATGAAGACCTACGTTCAGGAGGGTCGCACCCTCACGCTCCCCGCCCCCTCCGGGGGTGTTGTTTCGGGCGTCGGATACAAGATCGGCGACCTGTTCGTCGTCGCATCGGCCAACGCCGATGAAGGCGACGAATTCGAGGGTGACCGCCTTGGCGTGTTCGACCTCGCGGCCGAGACGCATGCTTCGACCCAGGCCGCCGACATCGGCGATGTCGCCTATTACGATGCCACGAACCACCGGATTACGGTGACGCCGACGGGCAACACCGCTGTTGGCGTGTTCACCGCGGCCAAGGCATCGACTGCTGCGGTGGCGCGTATCGTGCTGACCCCGCAAATCTTCAGCATCGCCGACGAGATCGTGATGCAGCCGGCGATTGCGGACATCGCGCTCGGCGCGGTGGCGGGCGTCGATGGTACGGGCGGTAACGCGGCTTCCAAGACCGATGTCGATGCCCGGATGACGACGATCAACAACAAGGTGAACGCGATCATCACCGCGCTCGAGGGCTCGGGCGTCATCGCAACCTGATCCCGTCAACCGCCCCGCAATGAGGACCGGCCGCCAGCGCGGCGGCCGGTCTTTGCTCCATCCTGCGCCCGCTGGCGATCGAGGTCACCCATGAAGAAAATCACCCTGCACCGCGCTACGACTGACAATATGGGCCTGTTCTGCGACGGTGGCGCGGAATTGACCGTCGGCGATGCGATCGCGGCCAATACCATCACCCTCAAGCGAGCCAAAGACCTGGTCGCCAAGCATGGCGCCGTAGCCGCGGCCGACGACGGCAAGGCCTGACATGGACGTTTGGGACGCGGCAGGCGCGACGATCGAAGCTGCGTTCGGCGCCACGGTCAAATACTCCGGCGCTGGGCTCGACAACGCGGATGTTTTTGCGATCCGCAGCGATGTCGGCGCCCCCGGTTTTCAGGGCTTCGATGGCACGCCAGCCAAAGTCAATTTTGAGATCAAGTATGCCCTGCTCCCCGAGGAGCCCCGAAAGGGCAACCTGATCGTGGAGGCGAACGGCAATCGCTGGTCCGTCATCGACCGCGATGAGCGGGACGACGTAGTTTCATGGGTGCTCTGGGTCGAAAAGGCACCTGCACCATGACCGCCCTCGGCGCCATCTGGACGGAGATCGATACGCGGCTCGCCGACGTCGAGCTTAGCGAGGCTTATGAGCGTATGCCGTCCGGCGATCCGGACGTCTTCCCTTCTCTCGCGGGGTTCGACGGCGGGGATATGGCCGCCGACTCCGAGGAAAGCTTTTCGAGCCGTCGCCACCTTGAAATCACGGTCGAAGGCTATGTGAAGGGCAGCGGCGGGGCCGCGACGCACGCCGAAATGATTGAGCTTCATGCCGACGTCGTCTTCGCGCTTTGTGGGGACGCCGGCAGCAACCTCGGCGGCATCGTCGAGAACATCGAGATCTGGGGCAACCGCCGTGTCTCGGTTCTCGAGTTGTCCAAGGACCGCCGCCTGAGCTTCGCCCAGGACTTCCGCATCACCTACGCCACGCGTCGTGGCGACCCCCACTATTTGGCCTAGGAGGACCGTACAATGGACCCTGTAATTCGCCCGGTTAACAGCCTGCTGCTCATCAAGCTCCAGTCGGCGGAGGGCGTGATCGCCACGCTCGATCCAACGACCGACGCCGTGCCGTTCGAGGCGGGCAGCTTCCGCAAGGGCTCGCCGTTCACCAGCCAGTCGGCCAACGAAGCGAACGGCAGCTATGTCGCCTCGCAGCCGATGATCGTCGGCCAGGCCGTGCCGCTCAGCTTCCGCGCGTTCATGAAGGGCGCGGGCGCCGGAACGACCTACACGAGCTCGGTGAAGCCGCCCTATCATGCGCCGCTGCAGGCGTGCGGCTGGCGCGGGCAATTCACCGCCGCGATTGCCGCCGCCGCGCTGGCGGCCGGTTCGACCACCACCGCCACGCTCGGCACCGGCTTCACCGGGACCGCGCAGCTTTATACCGGCATGCCGCTGATCCTCTCGGTCGGCCCCGGCGCCGGCCAGTTCCCGCTGATCACGAACTATACCAGCGGCAAACTGGCTACCCTCTCCGACACGCTCGACGCGCTGACCACGTCGACGCTCGCGGCGCTCCCGGCCAACTGGACCTATGCTGGCACTTCGCCGGCCGATGCATCCGCCCGCTCCACGGATCACCCGTGCGCGACGGTCGCTTTGTATGAGGACGGCAACCTCTACACCTGGATGGACGTCCGGGGCGTGATGGATCTCGAAGGCGAGACCGCGAAGGCTGGCATGGCCACGTTCAACCTCAGCGGCACCTATATGGGCGTCACCACGCCCGGCATGCCGACGAACCAGGTCCTCGCGAGCCAGTCGCCGCCGATCCTCACCAAGGGCAGCGGCGCCGCTTCCGCCGCGCTCGTCAACCGGGTCGAGTTGCCGATTTCCCGATGGGCGCTGCAGGCGGGGTCGCAGCTCGAGCAGGTCGCCGATCCTAACACCGCCCATGGCTTCGGCGCCGGGCAGCTGGGCGGCCGCGAGCCGATGTTCACCGCTGATCCGCTCCGGACGCTCGCCAGCACGCGCGACGCCATCGCCGAAATCGAGGCGGCCAGCCTGTACCCGATCGCGCTCCGCTTCGGGCAGACGGCGGGCAACCGCTGGTCGCTGCTGATCCCACAGGCGCAGGCGGTGAAGGCCGACGATGGCGACCGCGGCCAACTTCGCAGTGACGATCGCGGCTGGCGCTGCATCAATCCGGGCCGGGACGCGCAGGCGCGCGACATGGACCGGATCATCAGCTTCAGCTGAGGAGCGCGGCATGGTTGTCACCAGCACCGCCCCGAAGCCGTGGAGCCCGCCGTGGGACCCGAAGACGGCTTTCATGGTCCGCGCGGCGGACGTCCTCGAGCGCGGCGAGTTCGAGGCGGAGCTAGCCTCATTCGGGGCCGGGCGCATCTTTCCGTTCCAGATAGAACAGGCGTTCATGGAGGGCGTCGAAGCGCTTCTCGCCGATCATCCCGCCGACATTGAACGGATCCGCGAGGTGCAGGCCGCGTTCGAAGCGCTGGAGCCAGGCCAGAAGCTGCCCGCCGAGGAGCAGGGCCTGATCGAGGGCGCGCGGGAGGCGGTCCGGGCCCATTGGCCCGCGTTCCGCGCGCTGATCGCGCAGGAAGCGAAGCGGCAGGAGATCATGCCGACGCTCGCCTTCCGGCGCTTCTGCACCGGCTGGGAAGGCGGAAACATCGACGGCTCGCCGCTTCCCGAATATCGCGCGGGCATCGACCGTCTGATCCTGCTCGACACGATGAAGGCCGTCGATCCGATCCTGATCCGGCTGGTCGGCCTTCATGCCCACAACCTCATGTGGGCGACGGGGGACGCAAAAAACTCCGCGGCGCCCTTGCCGTCCGACAAGAGCCAGGCGCCTTCCGAGGACACGAGCCGAAAGGGTGGATCATCGGCGGGGAACACTGGCCGACGAACCCCCTCATCGAAACCCCGCCGGAAGCGTTCGCCGTCGTAGACCTGTGGCTCGATTGCCGGAGAATGGGCGCGAATCTCCATGTCGCCGGCGCGGGCATGTTCATCCAGTCCAGCGCGCCCGCCCTCCCCTGCCCTGGCAGCGTCGGCGAGCAGCCCGCGGCGTTGATGGACGCCTTCGCGATGCTCGATGCGTGGGAGCGTGAACGGCGATGATGGACATCGATCTTCAGCTCGACAGCACGCAGATGAAGGAGATGGCCGGGCGCCTCACCGGGCAGTATTTGAAAGCGGGCACCCAGGCGGTTGCCGATTCGACCAAATGGCTGGAGCGGGAGCTGGAGGCGGTGACCCGCTCGGCGGTGCCGGGCAAGCTTTGGCGCGCCTGGGCGTCGGCGTCGTATCCGCTCGCCGGCGGACCTGCCCGCAATCCGGCCGGTGAAGTGTTCCTCAACGGCCGCACGCGCACGAGCGGCGCGATGGCGTTCTGGACGGAGCCTGGCCAGATCAAGGGCAAGCGCGGCCAGTGGCTCGCGATCCCGACCGCCGCGGCGGGATCGCGCGGGCGAAGCCGGGACCTCACCCCGGGCGAGTGGGAACGGGCGCATGGCCAGCGGCTCAAGTTCGTCTATCGCGGCGGCCGCCGCTCCGCGCTGCTGATCGCCGAGGGCACCACGAACGGCCGCACCGGGGGCTATCGGCCTATCACCCGCCAACGCACGGCGCGCGATATCCGCGCGGGGTTTCAGCGCGGCGTCCAGTCGATCGTGATCTTCGTGCTGGTCCCGATGGTGAAGCATGCCAACAGCGTCGCGATCGAGCCGGTGATCCAGCGCGCGCGAGGGCGGCTTGAGAAGGATTTTGTGGCGAGGGTCGGAAGGATAGGCTAGCCCGCGCGCGATGGAGGGCTAGATGCGGATTATGTTGGTCGTGACATTGGCGGCTTCACTCTGCGCCTGCTCTGAGACAGTCGAAGTGAAGATGTGCGAGGAGCACCTCAAGAGTAAGCTGAAAGCGCCATCTTCCTATAAGCGCGTCAAAGTTGAAATAACCGATATAAATCCACAGCATCCAGAGAACTTGACCAACCCAACTCAAAGGTGGGTTTCGATCGACTATGATGCGGTGAACTCCTTCAATGCCCCGCTCCGCGACCACGGGATTTGCCGCTTCACCAAGCCAAGCTGGCCGGACCAGCCGACGCTAATAGACGACGATTTGAGCGAAACCGTCGAACCAGAAAACTTGATCTCCGAAGATACGGCGCCCGCGAACTAGGCGGCGCCTGCTTAACGATCTTGGCCGTTGTGGAGTCTCCCGATTGTACGGGAGACCACGTTGTCATGGGAGGTGCCGATGGGCAACTCAACCACCGACATTGTCGCGCGCCTGATGCTCAACGGCAGCCAGTTCGGCTCCGAGAGCGCAAGGATCTTCGGCGAGATGGAGGCGCGCGCCCGCGACACCGCGACTCGCACCAAGAATGCGTTCGAAGCCAGCTACCAGAACATCCAGCAGATCGCCCAGCGGGCGCTGGCGGCACCTCGCAATGCGAGCGGATCATTCGATCTGAATGTCGCCGGCGCGCGCGAAGCGGCGGTCATTGCCGATGCGCAGGCGGCGGCGCTGCGCCAGGTTGCAACCGCGGCGGAGGAGGCGGCGCGAAAAACCGGGGACCTGTCCGAGAATACCCGCATCTATCTCCAGGCTGCCCGGGCCGCGGCGATCGAGGCCGAGAATGTCGCGCGGACCACGCATCAGGAGGCGAATGCGCTCGACCTGCTCCAGCAGGAGCTGAACCAGACCGCGAGCGCCACCGAACTGGTCATTGAGAAGAACAGGATCCTGAACGCCACCCAAGACCGGGGCGCCGTGGCCGCGAAGGGCCATGGTATGGCAATGATGCAGGCCGGGCAGCAGGTTCAAGATTTCTTCATTCAGGTCGGCGGCGGCCAGAATGTCATGATGGCCTTCATCATGCAGGCCTCGCAAGCGGCATACGTTCTTCAAAGCGCGACCGGTGCGACCAGCAAATGGGCGGCGGCACTAACGGGAGGATGGGGCACCGCAGTCCTGGCAGGCGCCTCTCTTCTGGTCATGTTCGGTGACAAGATCTTCGATACGAAGACCGAACTCGAAAAGGCCACCGAAGAACTGGTCAAGAATGCCGAGAAGACGCGCGCCGCGAAGGAGGCTCAGGAGGCCTATGCGAAGACCGCGCCCGGCGTGATTGATGCGATCAACAAAGAATGGGCGGCTCTCCAGCAACTTAACCTCGCGCTCGAAGACAATGTAAAGCTCCGCCAGGCGCAGATTCAAAAAGAAGTCGATACGGCGCGCACAAGCCTCAAGACCACCGAAGACGACTTGGCAAAGGCTCGCAAGCAACTGTCCGGTGCCCAAGACGCGCTCCGCGTTCAGCAGCAATTGGCCCGGCGTCCCGGTGAGGCAGGCGATCGAGCGGCGCTCGGGCTCCCGGCTGCGCAGGGAAACGTTTCGTGGTGGCAGAAGCGCGTCACGGATCTCGAAAAGCAAAAGGCCGATCTCGAAGCGCAAATCGTCAACGGAGAGAAGTCGTTTCGGGCAGTTGAATTGCCCCTCCTCAACCGCAACGTTGACGACAGAATGAGCGACGAGGCGAAGGCCGCGGCGACCCTGCGCGCCGAGACTGAAAAGCTAACCAAGGCGCGCATCGATGGACTAATCACCGAAGACCAGTACGAGCAGCGTCGCCTCGCCGCAAAGCTGAAGTACGAAGCGGAAGTAGAGCGGATTCGCAAGCGGCAACAAGCCGAGGGTCGCGACGCCCGGGATGGCGAGATGACCACCTTCATCTCGCCCGTGGCGGGCGGGCGCCAGACCGGCAAGTTCGGCGAGCAGCGCGGCGGCCACCGCCACGGCGGGATCGACATTGCCGTGCCGGTCGGCACGAACGTCAGCGCAGCGGCCGGCGGGACGGTGATCGAATCGGGGCGGATGGGCAATTACGGCAATGTCGTGGTGATCGACCATGGCGGCGGTACCATCACCCGCTACGCGCACCTCAGTTCGCTTCTGGTGAAGAAGGGAGACACGGTCGGTCAGGGTGACCGTATCGGTCTTTCAGGTGGTGAGAAGGGCGCGGAGGGGGCTGGCAACAGCCAGGGCCCCCACCTGCACTATGAGGTCCGTCAGGGCGGCAAGGCGGTCGATCCGAGCAAGGGCCAGTACCGGACCGATGGGTATGATGTGGCCCGAAAGGCGAAGGAGGAAGCTGACCAGCGCGACCGCATCCTTGCCGCGTCGCGCGAGCAGCTGTCCATCGAAGTCGAGCAGATGCGCTATTTCGGCCTTCGGGTGCAGGGACTGGATCAGCAGGCGGAAACCGAGGTAGAGATCGCGAAAATCCGGCGCGACAGCGGCGAACGGCTGGCCCGGCTGAGCGAGGCGGACCGCAAGGCTCAGCAGCAAGTCAGCGCGGGGCTGGACGATCAGATCGCCAAGCTGCTTCAGCAGGGCGAGGCCTATGCCGGTGTCGTGCGCGCGGCGGGCGACCGTGCGACATGGACGGATGACGAAAAGGCCGCCATCGCCGAGCAGAATACCCTGCTCATGGCGCAGCTAGAAACCGCCTATGCGCTCGCCGAGACTGAGGAAGACCGGGCACGCATCCAGGTCGCGATGGTGCAGGTGCAGGGCCGGCTCAACGTGGCCCTTGAAAAAGGTGTGGCCATCGATCGGGAGCGCGCGCAGCTATCGCGCGAGCTGAAGAACAAGATGGGCGACGCGGTCCGCGAGGTGCAGCGCGCCGAGCAGGATCGGCTCGACCGCGAGCGCGACCAGATCGACGATCTCGCCCATTATTACCGCAATGCCCTGTCGAGCGGCGGGCGCAGCATCGCCGAAGACTTCAAGGACGAGATGTTCGACGTGATCGCGCAGATCGCAGCACGCTGGACGCTCGCGCTGCTTTCCGGCCAGAAGACGTCGCTCAACAGCATCCTCAGCGATATCGGCGCAACCTCGAACGCGCGCGGCGGGGGCGGCCTGCTAGGCGCGCTGGGGTTGTTCGGCGGCGGTGGCGGGGCCGCGGGCGGGCTCGGTGGCATCAAGGGCGCGCTCGGTGCCGTCAAGGGCGGCGCGGGCGGCGCGCTGGGCGCTGTAAGCTCCGCCGTGCCCTATGTCGCCGCCGCCTATGCCGCGTTCGAACTGGTGTCCGGCATCCTCCCGATGCTCCAATCCCCCAAGTGGGGCGGCGCGAACCTCACCTTGCAGGACGGGCAAGTCGCGGGCGGCTCCAGTTGGGGCAAGGGCTCCAACCAGATCAGCGCCGCAGCGGGATCGGCGAACTCGGTTGCGGAAGGGATCAACCGCCTGGCGGAGCAGCTGGGCGCGACCATCACCGGCATCCCGGGCCTCACGGTCGGCTCGTGGAACGGCCGCGCCCGCGTCGCGCTGACATCCACCAGCGCCGCGCTGCACTCGAAGAACTTCGGACCCGACGTCCTCAAGGACTTCGGCGAGGATGAGCAGGCCGCCATGGCCTATGCGATCCAGTACGCTTTCACGCATGCCGCGCTCGACGGGATCAGCCAGGCGAGCAAGAACATCATCGCGAAGGGCGGCACCGATATCGAGAAGGCCATCAGCAAGGCGCTGATGATCGAGGATATCCCCAAGCGGCTGAAGGCGTATCTCGACCCCGTCGGCTATGCGGTCGACGAGCTGAACAAGAAGTGGGCGGAAGCGATCAAGGCGCTCGAGGAGGGCGGTGCGTCGGCGCAGCAGATGGCCGAGGCGCAGCAGCTCTATCGTATCGAGCTGGAGGAGACCAAGGCGAAGGCGCGCGAGGCCTCCGCCGACCTCAAGGACTTCTTCAAGAGCCTCAACTTCGGTTCCGCGTCGCCCTATTCGCTGCGCGATCAGGAGGCGATGGCGAAGCAGGCGCTCGATCCGTATCTCGCGAAGATCGCGCAGGGCCAGTATATCGATCAGGCGCAATATCGCGAGGCTGCGCAGGCCTATCTGGATATCGAGCGCCAGCTTTACGGCTCGACGTCGAAATATTTCGACGCGCTCAACATGGTGCAGGCCGCGACCGGCAAGGCGATCGGCGATATCGACAATGCCAAGCCGATCCGCACCGTTTCGGACCCGTTCGTCCAGCAGACCGCGACCAACACGCAGACGGCGAACGAACTGCTGGAGCAGATGTCGGCGACGCTGGTGTCGATCAACTCTCTGCTGGGTCAGCAAACGACTGCGAACGATCCCGGCTTTGTCGGCGGCTCCCCGCGCCTCTTCACGCGAGCGGCGAATCCGTAATGGCTGTCCTTTCGGACGACATTGACGCCGCCACCCGCGCGGCGCGCATCGAGGCGTGGTCGGACGCGGCGATCCAGACGCGGTACCCCCGCGCGCGCGATGGCAGCAAGGATCCCGCGCAGGGGTTCTTCGACGATGCCGCCAATGCGGTGACCGCAATTGTCGCGCGCGGCGCGCTGATTGGCGCGGAGCGGCGCCGGTTCAAGGTTGTTGTCAATGCGCTGATCTGGCCCGACCCCGGCACCGAGGGTGTCCCGACGGTCACGCTGGTCGACCCAGAGCAAGGCGTCAGCGCACCCGCGTTGGTCTGCCGCGTCGAAGTCGATCCCGAATCCGAGAGCACGCTCTACGAGGTGATGGCCTGATGTCGAAAGCGTGGGCGCTGCGCCCCTTGCCTTGGGCCGCGATCAGCGCCGGGTCCACTGCGGCCGGGTATGACGCGGCATATATGGGCAACGATCACGCCGGCGTCGTCTGGCGAAGCGCGGGCGGCGCGGGCAGCGTCACGATCACGGTCGACGCCGGATCGGCGCAGGCGATCGACAGCGCGCTGTTCTTCGGCTGCACCGGCGCCGATGGGGCGTGGACGCTCACGGTGGAGAGCGCGGACAATAGCGGCTTCAGCGTCAACCAGGCGACGCTGGCGAACGCCATTCCCTTCCTCGCGGGCGCGACAATGCCGACGCACGGCCGCGGCGTCGGCTATTGGGCCGCGGACACCACGATCACGGCGCGGCGCTGGTGGCGCTTCACCATCGGCAACCTCAGCAGCGCGCAGGTGACGGTCGCGCGGCTGGCCATCGGCACGAGGATCCAGCTCGAACGGAATTTCGCCTTCGGTGGAGCTTGGGGCGTGAAGGACCTCGGAAGCGTCGATCGTTCCGCCCACGGCGTCCTGATCCGGAGGCGCGCCGCCAAGCTGCGCGTGCTCGGCCTGACGTTTCCCGCAGTCACCAAGGACGAAGCCGAAACCGCGATCCAGCCGCTGCTCGAGCATGTTGCCGGGCAGGAAGCCGTCGTGATCATCACTGATCCCGACGCGGATGCGCTGCGCCAGGCCCGGTGCTGGATCGGCTTCCTCACCGGCGAGCTCGGTACGATCTGGCGGACCGCGAGCGGCTGGGAATGGCGCGCGAACCTGACCGATCTGATCCCCATCCCGAAGAGCGGCTGACATGAGCGCAGTGCTGATCCAGATCGACGGCTACGACCCCGTGGCCGGCGCGCCGGTGACGCTGCGCGCCTCCAGCGTCGATGACGATCGGGTCTGTCACCTCAATGGTGTCGTCTGGTGGCCCGCGCTCGCGACACTGCCGCCGCTCCGCTACGATTTCTTTGACGGTGCGTTCGGCGGAAAGATCGAAACGCCGCAGTCGTCGCTGGCGCTCGCAGTAGAGGCATGGCCGGACTTCGGCCGCTACATACTCGCAGACGCGCGAATCCGGCTCTGGACCGGCGAGGCTGGCGATGCATGGGGGTCATTCTTGCTTCGCAAGGACGGACGGCTCTCATCGCAGCCGACCATGGCGAACGGGAAGGCGTCGGTCAGCTTTGCGGTCGATGATCGGTGGCTGGATACTCCGCTGCTGACCACCTATGCGGGCACGACGGGCGCCGAGGGGGAGGCCGCGCAAAAGGGCCAGCCCAAGCCACTCGCGGTGGGTGCGCCTCGCTACGTGCCTGGCCAGCTGGTCGACAGCATCAACAGCGTGGTGCAGCTATCTGCCTATGGCGAGATCGAGGGCGTAGAAGTCGCGCTCGAGCGGCTGGTCCGGTTCGAGGCGTCGATCGGCGACTATGCCAGCTATGCTGCGTTGGCCGCGGCGACGATCCCCGCGGGGAAGTGGGCGACCTGCCTTGCCGAAGGCTTTGTCCGGCACGGTGCTCCCCCGGCCGGGAAGCTGAGCTATCTGG
Source organism: uncultured Sphingomonas sp. (assembly GCA_966251045.1). Lineage (GTDB taxonomy): Bacteria > Pseudomonadota > Alphaproteobacteria > Sphingomonadales > Sphingomonadaceae > Sphingomonas. The sequence continues at coordinate 103,420 of CBINJP010000001.1, read as the reverse complement.
TCAAGGGCGACAAGGCTGGCCCGGACGGATGGGTCCGCCTGCCCGGTTCGGTCATCAAGCGCATCGCCCTTCTCTCGGGCGGCGCGGGCAAGATCAACGAAGCCTCGGTCGCCGCGCTCGACGCTGCGCGACCGTGGAACATTTCGGTCTATCAGGGTGAGCAGACCACCGCCCGTGAGCTGATCCAGAGGATTGCCGCGAGCGTGAACGCGGTGGCAGGCGTCGACTGGCTCGGGAAGCTTTTCATCGCACCGGTCGCCTTCTCCGCACCGCTGATGACGCTGGACGCCACCGGGGCGGCGCTACCACCCGTGGAGAGCGTCGAGCAGCTCGCGATCGACGCGCCGTTCTGGAGGCTCGCCATCGGCGCGGAGCCGACCTGGGCAGTGCACGCGCTCAGCGAGGTCGCCGGGGTCTATGTCGATCGCGGGCGGTATGATCCGGACGAAAGCTATCGCGATGGTCATATCGTCGACCTCGCCGACGGTTCGCGCTGGCGCTACATCAACGCCGCCGCCAGCACGGGCAATGCGCCGCCCGCGCCGCCCGCGACATCGAATGCCTGGTGGGATCGGCTGACGCCGCCCACCGAGTTCGCGGACATCCCGGGGCTCGACGATGAGCTGAAGGAAAAGACGAAGACCTGGCGCGGCGATACGCCGCCGAGCCTCGAAGAGAGCGACCCCAACGACGTCTGGCTCGATCCGAACGACAAGGACCGGCGCTGGCTGCGCGCCTCGCGGCGCCTCATGGTCGGCGCTAGCCGCCTCGTCATCGGCGGAAGCTATCTGTTGCTGGGCAGCGGCTGGTACCCGGCCGATGGATCGGTGCGGACCTATTCGCAGGACGATCCGCCCGCAAATCCGCTGCCGGGGACGCGCTGGCACCGCCCGATCGACGGGCGCGAGCTGGAATGGGACCCGGTGCTTTCGAACTGGTTTCCGATCGCGGACGTCACCTCGCTCAACCAGGTCGTCGCTTCGATGGCGGACCGCGTGATCCTCACCGACTATCTCGGCGCGCCGGTCACCGATCAGATCCCGATGGTGCTTACGCCGGTCGTGACGCTGGGCGGCGCCGATGTCCGCACCAGCGACCGGCTCTCCTATTCGATCCTCGCCGAGGCTGGCGGGCTCGCCGGGCATCTGAGCGTCGAGAATACGGACGGCAGCGACGACAAGGGCCGGGTGACGCTTTCAGACTATGACGGGCCGGGCACATTCGATCTGGGGATCTCGGTCGATGGCGAGGCGATCACGCCGCTGCGCGTCGCGATCGGCCAGTCGTCCGGCGCGGCTCCCGGCACCGGCGCCGGGCCGGGCAAGGACGCGACGGTCTCGCTTGAGGCGGGCTATGTGACGTCTTCCTACGCGCTGATCGCGGCGACGCCCGAGATGACGCTCGCCACCGGCGAGGAGGCGACGGTCGCGCTGACGGCGGTCTATAGCGTCGCGGGCTATTCCAGCGGCTCGGCGCAGATGCTGGGCAAGATGCGCTGGTCGGTCGCCGGATCGGGGGTGTGGACCGACTTCACCGATGGCGCGGTCACCGGCTCGAACGCGAGCTTTGACAATGATTACTGGCAGAGCAGCCCGGGCTATCTGGGGCTCTCGCAGACCGAGACCGGCCTTGCGGCCGACACCTATATTTTCGGCTTCTGGGCCGCGCGATCGGGGACGCGCAACCTGACGATCAGCCCGGGCAGCTTCTCGGTGGGGATCGCGCCATGACGCGCTACGTGCTTCTCGAGGGCGGCGAGGTGGTCGACCAGTTTTCGACCCCCGGCCGCGAGCGCCCGGTGCCGGAGCGCGACAATCCGCGCGGGCTCAAGATGATGCGCGTGAAGCGGTTCGGCCGGCGCGGCGAGCGGCTCGACGCCAGGGGCAATTGGGTGACCGACGCGCCCGAAGCCGAGCGCGCGATCGACGCGGCGCATCATGCCGATCACGGGGCGTTCGCGCTGGCGCTGGAGCATGGGCTGAAGGCGATCGAGGCGCGCCTGCTGCTCGGCACGCTGGCGACCGATGGGCTAGTCGCGCGCGAGGCGCAGGCCACGGGGCGCGATCCGATGGCGCTCGCGGCCGAGATCGCGGCGCGCGCGCCGGATGGGCGGTTCGAGAAGGCGATGATCGCGCGGCGGCGCGGAAAGACCGAATTGAGGGAGACCAAGCATGCCGGCTGATCTGGAATTTCCGGGCGCGATCGCGGACGTCGAGGCACTGCTCGACTCCGATCGGCTCGTGCTGGTGCGGGGTGACGGAGACGATGCCGAGGCCATGCCGGCGCCGGTCTCGCTCTTCCGCAACCTCATCGCGCCGATGTCGGTCGCGCTGGGCACGATCGCCGTCTCGACGGCGGGTTTCGTCATGTCGGCGACGCTCGACGATGGCTTGGACCCCGGCGATCTCCGCGAAGTCTTCACGCTCGCCGAGATCGACGCGACGCTGGAGAATGTCGGGATGATCAACCGGTTCGCCGCGCTCAAGACGAACGGCGAGCTGGTGACCGAGCTGGTCATGCCTACCATCTATGACGGGGCGGGCGGCTATGTCGCGGGCGGACAGTGGAACGGGATCAACTTCCACAACCCGAACGATGCCGACGATCTCGCCGGCATCGCGCATTGGCCGACCGGGGGTGTGGTCCTCGGGCACCGGATCGACCCCAATAGCGGCCAGCTCGCCCAGAATTTCCGGGCGGTGTGGGAGACCCCGGCGACCGGGACCGAGGCCAACTCGGTCTGTACGTGGAGTTCGACCGCGACCGGCCGCATCCACATCAAATCGGAGAACGCCCTCGTCATCGAGGCGAAGGCGTATGAGCGGGAGATCTATAGCGCCACGCCCTTCTTCGCGGCCGCCAAGCTGGTCCCGTACCGGGGCTTTGTTTCGGCAAGCAGCGACAGCGCGACGATCCATTACAGCAACTTCTCGACCACCAACAAGGTGACCCCGCTGGGGGCTTCGTCGTCGGACGCGGCGGTCGCGGCGTTCAACTGGGGGACGTTCGTCGATGCTCCCCAGAGCTATACCGCGATGGGCTCGCTGATGCCGGATGGGAGCATCCTGGGGAAGGGCGTGACGCTCACCCCGGCGAACAATGTGACGGCGCTGTCGGTCAGCGGATCCAGCCTCACCGGCTCGAACACCCAGAGCCTGGTCAACCTGGCGCAGACCTGGAACACGACCGGGCACGCGACCGCGTTCAAGCTCAACGTCACCAACACGGCGTCGGGCGCGAACTCGCTGGTGTTCGACTGGCAGGTCGGGGGCGTCAGCTTCTTCCAGATGACCAAGGCCGGCGTGGTCAACATGGTCGGCGCGCTCAACGCGGCGCATGTGATCCCCGCCGCTGGCGGGACGCTGAGCTTCAACACGCGGTCGAAGCTCAGTTCGCCCTCCGATGGCAAGCTGATGCTGCAGAACGCGGCCGGAACCGATTTCTCGATGCTGCTGTTCGGGGGATCGACGTCGTCCTTCTCCGCGTGGAAGCGCTCCGGGACGGCGCTCCAGTCGCGCCTCGCCGATGACAGCGACTATGCCGATCTGCGCGCCAAGGGTTCGATCTTCGCCTCGGTGGCGCTTTCGCCCGCGGCCGACACGGTGCCGTTCAGCGCCACCGGCTATTCGGTGACCGGATCGGGGAGCAGCTCGTTCGTGGATCTCGCCGGCACCTGGAACACGAGCGGCAGCCCGACCGCGTTCAAGCTCAACATCACCAACACCGCGTCCGGTGCGAATGCGCTGCTGGCCGATTGGCAGATCGGCGGGTCGAGCATGTTCAAGGTTTCGCCGCGCGCGCAGCTTACGCTTGGATCGCAGGCGAGCAGCAGCATCGACCCTGGCTTCCTGCTCAGCCGCAACCTGTTCGACGGGCTCAGCGGGAGCGCACACGGCTTTGTCTGCACCAGCTATGTCCGGCGTGGCGGCGGGGTCGCCTATGCGCCGTTCGACGCGTACACGATCATGGCGGGCAACAGCTACGATCACTACGCCGCTTTTCAGAGCCGCCCGCGCTACCAGTTCAGTTCCAGCGGCCAGACCGTCGCCAATCACTATGGCACGTTCAGCTATGCCTCGATCGATACGGGCACGGTCACCAACTTCTATCATCACTATGCGGCGGCGCCCCTGCTCACCAACGGTGGTGCGATGGGCCTCCAAGTCGCCTATTTCGCCGAGGCGCTGGCTGGGGCGAACGACAATTGGGCGTTCTGGGCCGATGGCGAGACCCCCAGCCGCTTCGGGTTCGTCACGATCGACGGCCCCAGCGCCAATTACGAATTGATCGCCGATGCCGCGACCGCGGCCAGCTTCTATGCGCAGGTCGAAGGAGACGACTATGCGCGCGTGCTTGCCGGGGTGAGCGCGGCGGGCGAAGGGCAGGTCAGCTTCGGCCCCGGCAACGCCTCGCGCGACTGGATCATGCGGCGCATCTCGACGGGTGTCGCGCGAGTGCTGCTCGCCAACGAGATCGACCTTGCGAGCTTGCAGGTGAAGCTGCGCACCGAGGCGAACGCCGTCACCGAGACCATCGTCCCGGACAAGACCATCATCCTCTACGACGCGGCGGGCACGGCATACAAAGTGCCCTGCCTCGCCGCCTGATCTCACGAAAAGGAGCGAAAGATGACCAGCTTTAGTATGACGATCGACGGGGAGGGCGGCGGCAGCGCCGTTCGCGATGTCGATCCCGCGAGGTGCGCGCGCATCATGGCCGCGCATCGCGGGTGTTTCCCGGAAGATACGCCGGCCGACACGATCGTCGGCGCCATTCTCGAAGCGGCGATTACCAACGCCATGAGCTTCACTGTCTCCGTCGAGGTGGAAGCCGCGCGGATCCGCGCGCTCGCCGAGGTGGATGATGACGCCGAGGCGCCGCTGTTCACCGATCCCAACGCGCCGACCGAGGAGGAGGCCTGATGAAAAAACCGAACGCTAGTGCGCGGCCACAGCCGCGCCCCGCAGCGCAGCCGGCCGCTATGCCGAAGGGCGAGCCGTCCGAGATCGACGTCCTTCGCGCGCAACTGGCACATGCTCAACAGGCCGTAAGCCGGTTTCAACAGGCGAACGCGGAGACGGCCGCGCTGGCCTCGGCCGCGGCGTTCAAGCTCGCCTACATGGAGATGGGGCCGCAGGCCTTCATGCAGATGCTGATGAACAGCAACGGCCTCACGATAGCCCAGCCTTCCGCGCCGGCACGCGCGCCGAGGAAGGTGGTCGAGGGTGAGGAGGGGGAGTCCGCGCCGGAGGGTGCCGCGCACGCCGAAGCTCCCGCGCCGGAAGCCAGCAGCGGTTTAGAAACCGTGACGGCGCCGAGCTGATCCGGTGGGCGCCTCCCCTCCCCCCGCGCCTTCTTGGCGAGACTGGATGCCAGCGATCTCGACACTGATCCTCGTGCTCGGTGCACTGCTCGCGGTGGGCAACACCGTAGCGCAGGTCCGCGACAATTCGCGGCGCATCGAGGCGATGGAGAAGAGGGTCGATCAGATCAACGACCGCTACACGGAGATCCTCCAGCGGCTGGCTAGGATCGAGGGCAAGGTCGACGATCGTTATACCGGCGCCGAGACGCGGCCGTGATCGAGGGGCTCCTCATCATGTTCCTGGGCGCACTGCTGGTGGCGGCAACGCCCGCGGCGACGCACCTGGCTCACCACCGCCACCACCGCGGTCTCGCGCCGATGACGGACGTCCTGCGCACCGCTCACCCGGTCCGGCAAGTCCCGTCCGACCTCGAACGCCTCGCGGCCGAGGCTGAGGCAGCGCTTGAGCGCGACGCTCTCAGCCGCGGCGTCCGGGGCATCGCCGAGGTCTTCGACCAAGCCTGACCCCTTAAACGATGGAGGAAACGATGAACGCTCTTTGGGCGCGCCTTCGCGCGCGCCTCGTCGACGATTGGCACACCGCCTGGCGCTGGTGGTCGGTCCGCCTGGCCGCGCTGTTCGGCGTGCTGGCGACCTACCTGCTCGCCGCACCGGAGACGCTGGTCGCCGTGATCCACAGCCTTCCCGCCGAGCTGCGCGGCTGGCTCCCGCCCCTCGCGGGGCCGGTGCTCACCGCGCTGATCGTGCTGGTCCGGCTCTACAAGCAGAAGGGGAAAGCCGATGAATGATCGCGCGCAGCTCGTGGGCTTCAATGCGGACCCCGCGCCTCCCAAGGTCAGCCGGAAGGGCATCGGCACCGCGCTGGTCGCGCTGGTCGGCGGTCCAGCCGCCGTGCTGCTCTTCACCAATGTCCCCGCCGAGGAGAGCGGCCGCCAGGTCGATGCTTCGCTGCAGGCGGACGGTTCGGTGCAGGTCGAACACCGCGCGGGCGCCGAGCATCGCACCGCGTATCGCGACATCGTGGGCGTGCTGACCATTTGCGACGGCGACACGAAGGGTGTCCGCGCCGGGATGGTCGAGACGCGCGAGGGCTGCACCCGCCGCCTCGAGCAGCAGCTCATCGCGCACGCCGAGCCGGTCATGGCGTGCGTCCCGACCCTGCGCGAGCCCGGCCGGGACTATCAGCGTGCCGCCGCCGTATCGCTCGCCTTCAATATCGGCGTGAGCGGCTTCTGCAGGTCGACCGCGGCAAAGCGGTTCCGCGTCCGCGACTGGCGCGGCGGATGCGATGCGTTCCTCGTGTGGAACCGGGCGGGTGGCAAGGTGGTGCGCGGCCTCACCCTGCGCCGCCAGCGCGAGCGGGCGATTTGCCTGCGGGGGCTCTGATGGGCGCGCTCTCGCCAATCCTCCGCAGCGTCGCAGGCGGGCACGTGAGCTTCTGGTGCCCGGGTGCAACCAGCCTCATATGGTCAGAGTCGAGGGCGATGCCCCCTGCTGGGGCTATAACGGCGACGCGCGCGCCCCGACCTTCACGCCCTCGATCCTAGTGCGATCCGGCCACCACGTCCCCGGCCATGCCGGTGACCAATGCTACTGCACTTGGGACAAGCGTGATCAGGACGACTTCGCGGACCTCAAATGCACGATCTGCCACACCTTCGTGACCGATGGCCGGATCCAGTTCTTGGGTGACTGCACCCATGAGCTTGCCGGGCAGACGGTCCCGATCCCCGAGTGGCCCAACGGCGAAAGGGAGGCTCAATGAACCCGCTCAACTTCAAGCTCACGACCGTCGTCCAGCTCGGCCTTGGGCTGACGCTGGCCATCGTCTCGCTGTTCGCTTGGCACTTCGCCGGGCAACGCGATCAGCTCAAGTCGGCCGTGTCGATCGCGGCGCACGCGAAGGACAAGCACGGCCGGCCGGTCACGCTCTCCGTCGCCGACGCGGTGACGCAAGTGCGCATTCTCGGCCAGGCGGTCGATGATGCGCGGCTGGCCGCCAAGACGGCCGAAGCGGCGGACGCAAACCACGTCATCACCGTCGAGCGCGCCGACGCTCGCACAACGCAGGAGGTATCGACCGATGTTCAAGCCCAGCTCGCGCGCGTCCAGGATGATCTGGCCGCTTCTCGGCGCCTTGCTGATCAGCGCCTGCGGCAACTCGCCGCCGCCCGAGCCGATCAGGGTGGTGGCGGCGGAGCGCCAGTCGCCGCAGATCCCGACGCCACCTGCCGAGCTTACTTCGCCGCCACGTGTGACGAAGTTCTTACCCTCCTCGCGGAGGCCGACGCCAACACCGTGAAGCTGCTCGGCTGGCAAAAATGGTGGGCGGCGGTGAGGGCCAATCACGATAGGGCGCGCGCGCAGGATCCTCCGCCAACTGCGGATGATAGATGAACCTCAATGCACAATCAGCTAGTCGAAAAGGCGCTCCAACCAAGGTTGGGGCGCCTTTTTTGTTCCTCCGCAGCTGACCCAAAAATCAGCTGCGGAAGCCAGCGTCGCTATTCCGACAATTTTGGTTGCGCCAGAGGGTAGCTACGCGGTACAGAGCGAGAATATGTCGGAACGGGCGTTGATTTTACACAACTCCGGCTGACTCTTAATCAGCGGGTCCTAGGTTCGAGCCCTAGTGCGTCCACCATTCTTTCCTTATTTTTCAGTCACTTAGCTACCATCGCGACCCTCCGATCGCGAAAGCGACTTTCTGAGTACCGAATAGACACCGCAAATCACTCGACATCCGCCTGAACCGAGGATGCATCCACAATCTTCGGGAGATTCTCGGCGAGCGCGAGAACAGTCGATGCCGCACCGCGGGCGGCCATCCTTCGGAAATCATCCGCGTACTCCGCCAAGCCCGCGGCCTCACTACCTTTGACCTTCTGAAGCGAGCGGAAAGCATGCTCGTAACCAAGCAGAACGATCCGCATTCCCAAGATGTATTTTTCCGTCACGACTTCTCGAGCGACAGTCCCATGTTGCCCAAGCTTATACTTGAGGTGGTATGAGTTATCGTAATTCACCTTGTAGATGACCTCACCACCTCCGAGATCTTGGATGAGGCCTCCGTCCGCCTCGGTGAAGTCTTCAGGCCACGCTTCCGTCACGTAATTTTCGATCTCACGCCCATCCCTGGTGAGCAGGACTACCTTCGGCAACCCATGCGTCGGCGCGTCCTTCCCCTTGCCGGTGCTGTCCCCCTCGTCACCGCTCTTCTTGTCCTTCTTCTCGTGCTTGGTGGTATCCTCCGGGGCCTCCGCTTCCTCAGCGATGATGATCGCAAACTCTTCGGCATAAACCGGCTCAGGCATCGCCTCGTCATGAAGGCCCACGCGCACTTGGAATGACTGACCGACTGTCGTCTTGCCCTCTGCGGGGGTGAAGTAGAGTGTAAGACGACCGTCCTTCAGGTGTTCTCGAACGATAAAATGCTCACGAATATCGTCGCCCAGGATCACGCGACCGGGGTTATCGGTACGCTGCAAGTATCCATTCTCGACATCCGTTCGGGCAACGAGAGGGCGCGTCCGGTTGATTGGTAGCGACAAACTCGCAGCGAACTTCTCCTCTAACCGGACAAAGGTCGGGCTATACTCACCGTCATATGCGTTGGCGCCCGTATCGTGCCCGCCGGCTCCACCTCCCGACGAGGGCAGGCGAATAGTAGGGTCGCGGCTCGACAACAGACCAGCGAGCGTCCGGTCCCTATCCACGAGCTTCTGGAACAAGCTATTGCTCTCCGCCTTAGAAGCTCGCTCAAGCTCCTCCTGCGCGACCTTGTTCTGGACGTCCTTCAGCTCTGACGACCCTTTAATCGTGCTCGTAACAAGGTCACGATAGCGCTCGCCGTCGATGGTGCTGCGGATGTGTTCGCGGTCCCCCTTCCACACCTCGTTATGTGCGCTGAAGCTGAGATCGCTAGCATCCACAACAAGGACCACTCGGTCCTTCAGGGCGGGGAAGCCGCACTGCGAAAGATATCCGCGCGTTTGCTTGAACTGAACCTGGCCATTAACCGCGTGGAATACGCGGTGATTTGAGTTGTTCGGCTTGAGCCAACCGGGCAACTCGCGTTTGAGCGCGATGGCGCTGATGGAAACAGTTCCCAAGTCGGGATCAGAGAACTTGCCGACGAAGATGCGGTTTGTGCCCGCAGCGTCTTCTTCATCGTCAGCCTCATCCTCACGATGAGAGTTCAGGAGCAAGAACTCCATTCCATAGAATGCGCGGGGATCGACGCCGAGCGCGCGATCCCCCGATCGCTTTGGGTCGGGTGTCTGCCGAAGATCGAGGATACGAAACGGCAGGATCGTCTCGACCAGGTTCTCGTTGAGCGCCTCACGCGACCCGCGGAAGTTCAAAAACTTAGAACCCACCTGGTAGTCGAAAAGCTTGACGATCGTTCCCGTATTGAGGTGGACGCCATCGTAGCGCTTCGAATTGCGGGTGCGGAGTGGGTAGATTTCTTCTGCCTTGAAGCGAGGGATTTTCCCGCCTGGCCAAACGAAGAACTCCGCAACCGGCAACGCCTCCTTATTCCCCGGCCGGCGGCGCATGATCGTCCAGCCCCACTGGTCCTGAGCATCAAACCTTCGCGAGACGATCAGCTTTAGCCAATGGCGGCCGCAGTATCCGAGGACCCCCGACGACCCCATGTTAAACTTGCCTTGGACGAAGGGAATGCTCTTCTTGTTGCCCGCGCTGAGGGACAGGAAAGTATCCTCGAAGGCATCCGGGTTCTGACCTTCGCCGTTATCGACGAAGGTGTAGCAGGGCAGCCCCTCCTTCTTCGAGCGCGCGCCCGTGACACCGATGACGAGGTTCTTCTGAGCGAAGTCCTTCAGCCAAGCATCCTTTGGGTCCAGATTCACCAGCTTGCCGCCGTGGAGGTTCTTGATGAACTTATCGACCGCCTCATACATCGTCTTCGGCGCACTCGGAGACTTCGGATCCACGCCATGCTGTAATGCTGCTCTCAGGAGGACAGCATCGACCATATTGGTCATCAACTCGGTTAGCGCCTTCCCACCATCGGAGGCCTGATTTGAGGTTACGTTGAAGTTCGTCTCTCGGCCGTCAAGCGGCTTCCAGTTGGAAGAGTCGCTCATCTCGGGCGACCCCTTCATGATCGCAAGAACCTCTTCCTCGGACTCCGCTTCCAACAGCGCGAAGCATAGCTCTTTGGAGTTCATTAGCGCCCTCCCAGCTTGAAGCCCGCCGCGCCGTTTTTCGGTTTGGACATCTCGAAGCGCTTTTTACAGGCAGCGATCTCCTGCGACAGGGCCTTGAAGATCGTCTCCACATCGGCATCGGTATAGTCGTAGTTGGAGCGATTGGAGAGGTTCCCGATTAGCTGAATGTCCTTCAAAGCCTTATTTACGCGGGCTTCTGCCAATTTTACGAACTTTCCTCGATCAGACTCTCGTACCATTTCACACTCCGAAGCAATCTATCTTCGTATATTTTATGAATGTACGAGTACGTGCAAGCGAAATTTTCCATCTTGCGAGGTTCGGCGCGGCGAGAGCCGAAGGTACAAACCCCGGCATCGCGCCAAAACTTGCGGTTTTCTGCGGGTTGAGTATATTTAAGTATATTCATCCGCTGGGGGAGCAGCGCGTGACCGGGCAAAAGACATATTCCACTGAAGCCGCAGCGGCCGAATTGGGAATTTCGAAGTCCACGCTCCTCCGCTGGATCAAGGAGAAGCGCATAAAGGACGTGCGCCGGGATCGGAACAATTGGCGGGTGTTCTCCGAGCGAGACGTTCAGCTCATCAGGGCTAATATGTGATGGCTACTAAGCGCTCAGAAGCCAGCCGATCAGCTAACCCTGATCCGCGTTTTCTTGCTGTCGATTTTTTCTGCGGTGCGGGCGGAACAACGCGCGGCCTGATCGATGCCGGCGGCTATGTCATTGCCGGCATCGACAAGGATGAACGGTGCGCCGAAACGTACAGCGAGAACAACCCCAACAGCAGCATCGACCATTGCTGTGCTCGTTTCCTTGAGTACGATATTTTCCCTCGTACCGACGAGTATCCCGAGGGCGAGCAGCAGGAATTGATGGAGAAACTTGGCGAGCTCATCCCTCGTTATCGCGAGAGGGCTCCCAACGCGCCGCTGCTTTTTGCCATCTGCGCGCCCTGTCAGCCATTTACCAAGTTATCCAAAAAGACACTTAGCGAGGAACGCCGAGAAGGCCGCGCTCGCGACCGCAACCTGCTCAATGAAGCAGCGGCCTTTGTTGAAAGGTTCGAACCGGAGCTCATTCTTTCGGAGAATGTCGCCGGAATTAAGGATCTTCGGTACGGCGGTATCTGGGACACCTTCAAGCAGCGCTTAGAAGCACTCGGCTATGTCACCGGAAGTAAGGTCGTGTGCACGTCCAAATTTGGCGTTCCGCAGTTCCGAAAGCGCAGCATTCTTATCGCCGTACGCCGGGATCTGGTGAAAAGTGAGCGGGCGGCCGATCTCATGCTGAACGAGTTGCTCGTTCCTGAGCGCGATCCAAACGCGAGCCTTATGTCAGCAATGGAAGCTATCGCTCATTTCCCTCGTATCAACGCGGGAGAAACGCACAGCTCGGTTCCGAACCATAGGGCGCGGACACTCAGCGAACTCAACTTGAAGCGCATAGCCGCTGCCAAACCAGGTGAGTCGAACGTCTATCTTGAGAATACAGAACACGGCGACCTGTCGTTGGCTTGCCATCGCAAGGTGAATAGCAAGCTGAACACTCGATGCTTTACCGACGTTTACACTCGGATGCATCCAGGGCGCCCCTCGCCTACCATCACGACAAAATGCCATAGCATCTCAAATGGTCGATATGGGCATTTCGATACTTCACAGCAGCGCGGCATCTCGTTGCGAGAGGCAGCTGCACTGCAATCCTTCCCGGACGATTATGTGTTCTATCCGACCGACAGGATTGAACCCGTGGCGCGCATGATTGGGAACGCAGTTCCTCCCAAGCTAGCACAGTATTTTGCTTCTTATCTTGTCAACTCACTGGATTGCTGATCCTCAAGCCGATCAAGCAAAACTTGTAGATCCCGTTGCAAGGTGCATTGCCAAATCACAAAAGTGTCCCAGCCCAATGCCTTCAGCTCGACCAGCTTCTCAGCATCACGCTTGAGATTTCGATCCAGTTTTTCGTTCCAGAAGTCGGTGTTTGTGGTTGGGCGCTTGCTGCGCTTGCAGTCGTGACCGTGCCAGAAACATCCGTGGACGAAGATCGCCAAGCGATACCGGGCAAGGGTCAAGTCAGGACGGCCCGGAAGATGCTTCACATGCAAAAGGTATCGAAAACCAGCCGCGAATAGAGCGCGCCGCACCTTCATCTCAGGAGATGTGTCCTTGCCTCGGACGCGAGCCATGTTCCGGCTACGCATTTCTGGTGTCAGATGGTCGGCCACCTACTCCTGAAAGAACGCTCCAGGATGCACGTCAAGCGACAACGCGAGCCGGCCAATCACCGACACTGACGGATTGCGTCGTCCGCGTTCAATGCCGCCAAGATAGGTCAGATCGATCTCCGCATCGTGCGCGAGCTGCTCCTGCGTCAGCTTCCGCTCGATCCGCAGCCGGCGCACGTTCGCAGCAACGATCCCGTTCCAGTCCATCGGCCAGACTGGAGACGCGAACCCGATCGCGCTCTAGGGACTATAGTCCCTATTTGATTGACAGGGCCGGACAGCGCGGCAGTGTCGTACCATGTTCGACCTGTGGGCTCCTGATCACTCGGTGCTGCGCGAGAAGGTGTTGGAGCACGCGTTCCTCACCGAGCTCTCGAAAGTGCTCCTGCTCGACCTGAAGACACCATTTGAGGTGCTGCGATCCGAGTTCGACGGGTTCGGCTATGACCTCGTGATCGAGGCCAAGGGCGTCATGCGCCACGTCCAGCTGAAGGCGACCAAGGTCGGCGGCAAGCGCGCCCACGTCGATGTCGGCCTGTCCCTGGCGAGAAAGCCAGGTGGCTGCGTCGTCTGGTTCATGGTCGATGAGAGCACATTGGCCATCGGGCCGTTCTATTGGCTTGGCGGCGGCCCAGGCGAAGATATGCCCGCACTGGGCGACCGGGCCGCCCGGCATACGCGCGGACAAGGCGAGCGCTCAGGTCTGCGGCAGGTAACGAAGGGCAAGTTCCGACGCATGGAATCCATCCGGGATTTGGCCATGGCCATGTTTGAAAGTCGCGACGACCAGCACCACAGGCTGTTGCGGGACCATCTGGCCGGGCGCGGTCACGACATCAGTCGGCTCGAAGTGGCGGAAGGCCTGGGGTGGAGCAGGTCGATTGAACTCGCCCACATGATCGACGGGTATGAGTTGGTAGAGTCCGCGAGCCTCGGCGATCCGATGCAATATCAGGCGGAGACGCGAGCTAGGGCTGAGGAAGCCGGGAAATGGGCGGGAACTGCGCTTGAGCTTTGGATCGCGCTATTTCTCGAACATCGGCGCGAGCATCTGGGCGGCGCGATCGGCATCGTCCTGCCGCCCGAGGATGACAGCATACTCGATCAGCTTTGCCGAGCGTTGTCGAATAGCCTCAAGGATTTTTCCGGAAACGCGTATCCAGCGCCGAGGTGAGAGCAGGCGCTTAATCGTCGGATCGATCGGCAAGTTCCCGCCATCTGTTCCGCGCCCCGCCCGATGTCCCGCCTTTCGCCTCAATCGGCCTCCCTTTGTAAGTTCCGTACGCGATGAATACGGTTTTGGACGACTGAAGCACCGTCACCTCACACACTTCACCGTGCACCGTGATCTTATAGGTGATCGCATTTCCATCGGCCATCTTTGCCATCGCAGCCATCCAGAGGTCGTTGTTGATTGCGCATACTAACCTTCACATCCCCGACCGCAATCACGTCAATGCGAGGCAGAGTGACCTACCTCCCGGTGTCTGGTTCGGTATTTAAGGGATCTTGCACCGGCAAGCCATTCGAGATGCTGGCTTTCCATCCCGCTGACCCGCCGATCACAAATCAGAGCCTCTGGGCGCGATCGGCGACCAGAGGCTCTGTTCCACGCTCCGGTATGCCACCGAGGCCCTCACCGTCACCCGAGGCGAGCTTGAAGGCGCATAGGCAGCCGTTGCCGCGCCACGTCGCCAAATTGACCGCAACTTGCGACCAGCGGCGTGATCGTGGGCAACTGCGCCTTCAGGTGAGCGGGACCTCTTCGATCGTCTCCCGCTGCCAGTCAGCCCGCAGCCAAAGCACCTGGGTCTCCCCGCCGCCGACCGGAGTGGCGAAGTGTTCGGTGTATCCGAAGTCCATCAGTGCCTCGCGCGTCGGGCCTTCGGCCTCGGCGGGCATCATGTCCGGTCCGTGCTCCTCCTGAAACAGGATGGCCCACGCCTTCTCTAGGGTCATAGCCTGCCGCAGGAAGAGGTTCCGCACGGCCATGACCGTTGCGATGTATCCGTGCGGGTCGGCGGCGGTCGATATCGGGTTCCCGATCACTGTCCGACCTCCTCTTCATCAGCGTCGTCGGGCAGGTAGGCACCGATTGCCGTCTCACGCTTCTTCAGCATCGCGATCTCCAGGGCGCGCTGCGGGCTCCCCCTCCCCGTCTCGGCCTGCTGCTCCTCCTCAAGTGCCTCAAGGACGCGCCGCTCTGCCTCGACCATCGCCTGATTGATCTCGCGGTGGAGCTCACCGAACATAACGTCACCGAGGTCGGCGGCGCTGAACGGGCGCTCGGCGCGGGGCAGGTCGGCCACGCGGCTGCAAAGTGCCGCCGCAAGATCCTTATCCTTCTGGGCGGCGGCAAACTCGGCCAGGCTGGCGAGCTCGGCCGGACCAGACGTCGCGATCTGCTGCATGATCCGGCTACGGCGTTCGGAACCGAGGGTATCGCGCATCAGCATCTGAACAGGGCTGCGGTAATGGGTGGAAGCCGACTGGACCGACCGGCGGAGCTGCTCAAGCTCCCGCGTGAGCAGCTTGCGGGGCTCGGCGGTTTCGCGGACGAGTTCAGCCCGATAGCCGCTCACGGTCTTGTTGACGACCGACGCGCGGTCCTTGCCGTCGAGCCCGCGGAGCGACCGCTCGACCTCCTCCTTGCGGCGGCCAACCTGTTCGTTGATGCGCAACAGAATGCCGGTGTGCTTGGCGCGATTGGTGCCAATGCGGGTGACGACCGATCGGACATCGGTAGGGCTCAGCCAGGTGGCGCCGAGCTGGGCAATGGGTGCGGGCATGATCATCTCCTTCAAGGTTCCTGGCATCTCGCCGGAGACTCGTGGGGACGACCATGCCCAGGCGCAGCCCAAGCAATCGCCCGCCATCGCGGGCTTGGTCGAAGCTCACGTCGCTCCGTCCGATGCACGTCGATCGAATGGCCCCTCGGGATCGAGATCTGGACCAGCACTTCCGCCCAAGATCGACCCTGAATGGCCGTGGCCGGTGTCTGACCCAGTGTTTGTGGCTGAATGGTTTGGACAAGACCCTGGGTCGGAAGGGTTTTCGCCCCTCCGACCCTACGATCCGCGGTTAGATGCCCGCCTTCGGGACGAGGAAGTCGTCGTCGAGATCGAGGTGATGCACGCCGATCGTCCAACACAGCTCCTTGAGATCAAGGCCTGACGCGGAAAGGGCGTTGAGGACGTCTGCCAAATCCTTACCCTTCAGGGCCGCCGCGACGACATCCTGAGCATCGCTCGTGGCATCGATCTTCTGCACGCGCCGCCGGGCGAACTCGTCCAGATGCTGCGCGAACCCGGACTTTTCCAGCCGGACCAAATGGTGCGCGGTGTCCATCGGCAGGTTATCCTCGACGGTGCAGAGCAAGCCGCACAGCAGCCGAAGCTCTTCCTC
Organism: uncultured Sphingomonas sp.; assembly: GCA_966251045.1. Taxonomy (GTDB): domain Bacteria; phylum Pseudomonadota; class Alphaproteobacteria; order Sphingomonadales; family Sphingomonadaceae; genus Sphingomonas. Next base: position 87,266 of record CBINJP010000001.1, on the reverse strand, counting down.
GCTGCGGCCCTCCTCGGTCAGCCACGCCTCAAGATGCGGAGCGCCATCGTCCATGATCGGGCGCAGGAGCTTATAGGCCGGGCCGAAAGCACTGACAGGCACGCTAACCGTGACGTCGATGGCTTCCCCCGTCAGCGCCGCACGCGCGAGCGCCGCAGGGTCCACGATCTTGGCAATTGCGCCGATATTATTGGTCGCCTGTGAAGCCGGCGGAGACTCTGCAATCGTCATCTTCATCCTCCTTGCAGGCGCCGAATGGCGCCGCGGGGGACACCACATACAGGGGATTAAATGGTTGACAATACAGCATTAAAAGTGAGGCAAGCCCCAGCTTTAAACTTGGTCTTGGCCGAGTTTTGATATTTCCCAGACGCCTCAAGAGCTTGATCTGTGGGCAACTTTATTTTTCGGATCGGGCTTCGATCGATGTTTCAACCGGTCTCTAGCCCGGTACTTTTTGCGACTCGAGCGGGCATGGCGCTGATCTGATAGGTCAATTCAACCCGCGCCCGCCGATACGCGATCAGCGGGTCAGGTCGCCGGGCATCACACGCTGCATCATGATCCCGTCGTCCGCGATGGTCCGAGAGCGGAACTCGGCAGCGGGCTCGACCTCGGGCCGCTCGCGGTATTGGGCCTGTTGGGCGGCCGCGCTGGCCTCCCAGTCCTCAAGCTTTCCTACGACCGGCACCAGGAGCACGCCGCCCTTCCCGTCTTCAACGCCCCGAAGCGCCTTGGCCTCGTCGCGGTCGCGCCAGCCGTGGCGAGCCTTCGCCAGGAAGATCGCGGCCACGGTGTCGCCCTTGCGGGCGAGCTCCATCAGGATATCGCGAAGTTCGGTCTCCTCGAACGACCGCTGCGCCTCGACCTCGGCCTGGAGTTCGGGGTCGTCGGCCATCAGCCGCTTGAGCGTCGGAGTGCTAACCCGCAGAGCCTTGGCGATCGCGGCCAGTGAGTAGCCATCAAGCAGCGCACGCTGCACGCGCTCGCGGTTCTCGGGCGACAGGGCCGCCTTGTTGTGAGGCTCGAAGCCAGCCAGTCGCGGTCGCGGCGGCGCAACCGACGCGCCGAAGGCGGGCTCGTCTAGGGGGTCAAGGCCCAGGCGCTTCGCGCGCTTGCGTGGTGATCCAGCCATGCCGACGCGCATGCCGCGGTCGCCCGCGCGCACGATGCCAGTATGCGGACCTACTTGTTTCCCTGCCGGTTCCATTCCGGCTTGATGAGCCGGATCAGACCGGTCTCTAACCCCGCCGCGCCGTCCACCGGCAGGCCGTTCCACTCAAAGCCCGGCGGGGTGGCCACGAGCACTTGGACCGGAAGCCCGGCGAGGAGCGTCTCCAGTATGCGCCCCTTGATGTGCGCCGAAGTCTTCTGGCCCTTGTGACCGCGGACGTAATGTCCGAGGCGGGTGCGCAGCGTGCCGCGGGTCAAGCCAACGTACTTGATCCAGCCATCAACGGCGAAGGCATACACCCCGGCCTCTGCGGGCGCCTTGGCGCTGTAGCCAAAGGCGTCCTCGCCTGAGAGCGAGCAGTCGCCCAGCAGGTGGAAACCCGCATCAATCAGCCTCTGGATCGGCCAAGGCGCGGGACTGAGTACGGTAGGCGCCGCGGGCTTAGTGGCCACAGCCGGGGTCTCAGCGCCGCTGCGAATGAGCGTGTTCCTGACATGCTGATACCTGATGCCAAGGAAGGTGGCGATGTCGGTTTTAGATAGCCCCGACGCGCTCAGGGCGCGTATCTTGTCGGCCTTGGTGACCAGTCCATCGACGATGTCTTCGGGCAGCGGCATGCGTCCAGGTTGGGGGACAGACTCGGCTCGGGCAAGCCCGTTATCGGCGCTGCTACGGTGCCTAGCGCGGTGCTTGATCCACTCCCCGGCATCCAAGCTGTTGAGATACTTGACGTTCGGGCTACCGGACCCACCGATTGCCACTCAGTGGGTCAGTCCCTTACGCGCGCGGGCGCGTTTTCGGAACGGACAGAGAGCGGTCGCGCTTCCCGACCAGGGCCGGTAGGATGTCGAGACGACACCGAAGACACGCCCGTTCACAAACCTTCCTCCATGGTGCCGTTTCGCCGCTTCGGGCTCGGCCCCCTATGCATATTCTTCAAAATAGGAAGGTTTATAGAAGTACATGTCTTGCACGTCGTGAAGCATCGAGAAACGCAGTAAAATCTAGGCCTTAAACGCAAGGCACGCACTCAGCAGAGAGCATGTCTTGCCGCCGGTCTTGTTGCAACCGCCGGTCTTGGCAAGACGCCTGCCAAGACCGGTCCAAGACCCCTACCCGGTCTGCTGCCCATATTGCGCCAGCCACGCGTCAATCCTGGCAGCAGGGCTAAGCGCCCTCCATCGCTCGTGATCTCGTACCGACCAGAGCGTGTAGGAAGGGCGATCCGCATTGGTGTAGCGATCGTGGTCCACCGCCCCGATCGCCCGCAGCCACTTAATAGCCTTCCCCCGCAACTTCGGCTGATTGCCGAACTCGGCACGGATCTGGCCGAGAACATCGTCGAGCCTCACGAGATCGAAATCGAATGGCGTAGTCCCATCCCTGAGCCGCTCGTTGAGGTACTGCTCAACCTCATCGCGAGCGAGGTCAGCCATCTCAACCTTCGCGAGGGTCATCGGCGCAGCGCCCTTCGCGCTGAAGCCCGGCGTGCGGTGCTGGAGCATCCACCGGATCGACGCGATGTAGCGCTCATCGTCGAGCAGCCCAAAGAGACGGGCGTAGTACCCATCGTCCTTCGGCTCGACCGGTGTGTGGAGAACCATCCAGCGGCGGTCTCTGTTTTCAAGCCTGAGCGCGTCGGGGTGGTTTGAGAAGGCGAGCAGATTGAGCCTGTTCGGGACCGTGTAGGCATCCCGGTACATCCGCCGAATGCGGAGATCGGGGTTCGTAATCATCGTCTTCAGACGGTTCCCAATTTCCAACCGCCCCACATCCATGAGTTCTTCGATAACCGCGAGCTGCCTGTTCTCAGCCCAGCCGCTATACTCCTTCTTGAGATCGTCACTCTCAGCCTGGCCGACGTTCGGCTTACCCAGCATACGGGTCACGACCTCAGCGATGTACGACTTGCCCGCGCCCTGGATCGGCCCGTAGATCAGCGGAGCGAAATTGACCTTCACCGGCACGTCCGCGACGACATAATGCAGCCAATCGAGCAAAAGCTCGCCCTGCTCGCCGTCAGGAAACAGGTAGGCGACATGGTCGAGAAAGACCTGCGCAAGGGCGTCGTCGCGACGTGCACCGATCCCCGCGTCCCGCCAGATGTTGTAGTTGCCATCCGGTAGGAACTCGGGCCCGCCGGGTTCGTACACCGGGCTTTCGACCTTGCGGAAGCCCACCAGCTTGTCTTTGATTACAGCCTCATGGATGCTCTCGCTGAGCTTCCATGCCGACTGGTGCAACATGCGGAACTGCTGCTGCGACCACTGAGTGCAGTCCGAGCAGCGGATATATGTCTCCTGCCGAACCAGGTAGGCCCAGCCCTCGATAACCGTCCTGAGACGTTCCTGCTTACCCTTCTTGTTGGTCTCGGCCGCCTCGACGGCGCTTGAAACCTCCGGCTCATCGGGGAAATCCAACAGGGCCTGCTCCGGAGTCCGATGGACCGGGCTTTCCCGCCAGAGCCGTTCGAGAAGCCGCTCCGTCACACCGTTCTTGCGGTCGGGGTCCAAGCTGTCCCACCGGCGCCCGATAATACCCGCGTCGTTCGCGTACTGGGGATCGCCGATCGACCACTGAACGAACTCATCGCGCCCCGATCCGTGCGTGGCATAATGGCAGCTCATCATGAGATTGAGCCAATCCTCTTGGTCCCTAAAGTCTTCGGGGTAGATCGCCTCTAGCATCTCGGCGAGCTGCTCAGCATCGTATTTGCCAGGCTCCGAGGTAGCAGACCTCTTAGGCCGTTCGATCAGGTCGAGCATACTCTTCGGCGGCCGTGGCTGCTCCCAAGGTTCGGTCGATCCGACAGCCCACGCATACGGCTTCCTAGTTTCGGGGTGCAGTGAACCAGGTGCGACCACCTGACCGCCATACGCCTTCAGGTCCAAGCCCGAGTAGCCAGGCACCTTCCCGACCGCCAAAAAGTCGTCGGCTACCGTCATGTAGTAGTGGTGGCCGCCGGAACCCGTGACAACGTGCGGGAACTGCGAGAGATCAATCCCCAAGTCGGCCTGGAAGCGGGCAAGCTCGAGGTCGTCGCCGCCGTTCCGCGGATCGACATCCAGCACCAAGTCGATGGGCCTGAGGCGGACTCCGACGTTGCGACCCGATGCCAGGCGATCAAGCGCCTCGGCGGTCGTCATCGGCGGTCGGGTCAGCCAATCTTTAGTAATGGGGATCTTGCCGTTGAGAGGGACCATCTCGTAGCCAGCCTCGATCAACAGCAACACTGGCTGCTTGGACGCCACTTCGGGCGTAATCGTCGTATCAGTCACTTCCAATTCCTTGCGCATCTGGCGTTGCTTGTGGCTGTCTCCGTGGTCCTCCCAGACCGGGCCAAAGGGCGCATCCGATCCATGCCGGGTGCGCCCTTTCCTCTTTGCTCCTCACCGCCCGCGACGGGCTTGGTAGGCGTCGAGCTCTTCCCTCAGGTAGAAGTACCGACCACCGTCTTTGTGGAAGCTCGGGCCTCCACCGCGGCAGCGCTGCCAGCGGAGCGTTCCCTCGGTAGTTCCGATGTATGCGGCCGCCTCAACGGGCGTCATGAGTCCCTGGGCGAGACGAGCCTGGCGAGCTGCCTCCTGGCCCAGGACGATAGCGGGCGAGTAATTCATATCTGCGTCCTCCTTCAGCGACCCGCCACGACTCGCGGCTAGATCGGTACGGTGACGCCTTGCGCCAAGGGGCGCGTCGGTGGGACTAACGTTTCTCGCTTGGCTTGGCAGTCAACGGCGCTCGCTGCGACGCTCCAGAAGACGCTCGACATCTACCTCGCGGTACATGCCGTCGCCATCGCAGCGGAAGGAGCCAAGGCTATGCATGAGCCGCAGCCTGGCGATAGTCAGGCCGGTCGCTGCGACCACTTCCTCTGCTGTGAGACGCCGCGACATCAGCGCGTCCCGTCCAGCACGAAGGCGTCCAGATCATCTCGGTGATACCGAACGAGCCGATCCTGCAAGATACGATACCGAGGGCCACGGCCAGCAGCCCGCCAGTTTTTGAGCGTTCCGGAGGTCGAGCCGAGATAGGCCGCCGCATCGTCCGTATCGAGCCAAGGGCTCGCCGTCCTTACCAGCTCCTCCCTTACGACATTGCGGATCGCGTCGAGCATTTCGGCTGGCATGGAAGGCTCCTGGGCAAAAAAGAGGGGCCTTTCGGCCCCTCAGGTTCTTGGGACTGGAAGCGGGGACTATCTCCCCGCCGCCACCAAGTGACCCATCACTTCGGGCGCATGCTCGACGACCACGAACCCCAGCGGGTCCATGATCTGCCCGCCCGGAAGCTCGATCAGCCGAAGCGGTCGCGCCGCAAAGACGAAGTCTTCGAGCGCCTGGGCATGACCTCGCAACTGCTCGACTAGGTGGTCGGCATGGACATAGCCGCCGGAAGCGCCGGGGAGCTTCTGGCCGAGCAGCAGAGCGCTCTCGGCATAAGGGACGCCCGCCGCGATATAGAGCGTCCGAGCGTGGTGCCGATAAGCGTGCGGGCTCGGCAGACCAACCTCCTTAGGCTCCTCGACATGACCGCTGCGGCTGGTCGGCGAGGGCCAGAGCCAGTCGCTGTCAAGCGGCAGGTCGTCATCCATGCGAGCTGAGACCGCCCTCGCCAGCCTACGCCCCATCGGAAAGAACATCGGATCGTCCGAGGTCTTCATGTGGGTAAAAGTCATCACGCCGCGCACCGCGTCCACATCGTCGCGCTTTACGGGCACGAGCGACGACCGGCGCGCGCCGGTCAGCAACATCGCGATGTGCAGATCGCGGCGAACTGGACTCAGCCGCTCTACCCTCACCCACCAGTCGGCCAGATCGAGCGGCGCGACCTTGCGGCGCTTCGGCGAAGGCACATGAAGCGCGGCGACCGGATTGCTGCCGAGAGTCTCGTCGATCCTCATGGCAGTATTCACGACCGCGCGAAGCGTCCGCATTGAGCTCGCGGCCGTCGTCTCCCCATGCTTGCGCTTGAGGTCGGCGTACAGGTCGCGGACCATCTGGCGGGAAATGTCAGCCACGGCCTTCTTCCGCCAAGGCTTGAGGTAGTGGTCGAGCTGGTAGCGATAGCCCTCGACGGTCCGCGGCCTGTGCGGCTTCTCGTCGAGATGGGCCTCAAGCGCCCGCTCCAATGTGATCCCGCTCTCCTCCGGCCCGTCGGTCGGGTCCACGCCAGACTGGATCTGGCTCATCAGGGCCTTGGCCTTGTTGCGGGCATCCCTGAGCCCGATCCGGTCGCAGCGGTCGATCTTGACCCGAACGGTGCGGACGTGGCGACCGTTCCGGCGAACATCGCCCTGAACCGCGTAGCTCTTGGTGGTCTTGTGGCAGATGACCATGAGGCCCTTTACCTGCTCGTCCCTGTGGATGCCGGAGCCCAACGGCATATCCTTGATGCGGGCTTCGGTGAGATTGATGACGGCCATTCCATTCCTTTCTACAAGCACCGCGCCAGGCACCGTGCGGCCGCTATCTTCGCGTGCCGCCGGGTGGCGCTGAGTGACTGGAATGTCGCGATTTTAGGCCTCCGCGAGCGCCTAACTGACCATGATTGACCTCGGTTGACGCAAAAGAGCCGGGCTCTTAATCAGCGGGTCCTAGGTTCGAGCCCTAGTGCGTCCACCATTCTTCCCATATCCTTGGATCCGCGCCGCGGGCCGTCCAATCGCTCCGCGCGCCATTCGCCAACCGGAGGCCCGATGACCGTTCGATCGCACATCAAGGCAATGCTCGTCGCGGCCGCGTTGGCCGGTGCTGCCGCCACGCCGGCCTTCGCGGGCGCTCCCGCTCCTGCCCATGCCGGGCATTCGGCGGCGATGGCGAGCCTGCTCGACTATGCGCGCGGCCAGAACAGCACCGGCTTCCTCGTCATCCGCGACGGCAGGATCCTGGCCGAGGAAAATTGGCCCGCGCCCGAGGGCGACGCGATGTTCGCCAATTTCGTCTATGGCCGCACCGCGCAGGGCGCGCTGCTCGAGGATGTGGCCTCGCAGCAGAAGAGCTTCGTCGCGGTGCTGATCGCCATCGCGGTCGACAAGGGGCTGATTGACGTCGGCAAGCCGGTTTCCGCCTATCTCGGCGCGGGCTGGTCGAAGGCGGCGCCGGAGGAGGAAGCCGCGATCCGCGTGATCGACCTGCTGACGATGAGCTCGGGCCTCGATGACCGGTTCGGCTATGCCGCACCGCCGGGCACGCGCTTCTTGTACAACACCCCCGTCTATGCGGTGACCAAGCGCATCCTCGCCGCCGCGGCAAACCAGCCGCTGGAAGTCATCACCCATGACTGGCTGACCGCACCGCTGGGGATGAAGGACACCGCGTGGCGCAAGCGACCGGCGGCGCTCGCCTCGGTCGGCAACGATACCGGGCTCGTCACCACGCCGCGCGACACCGCACTATTCGGCCAGATGGTGCTCGACAATGGCGTCGCCAAGGACGGCAAGCGCGTGGTTTCCGTGGCCGGCCTCAAGGCGTTGTTCGCCCGTTCGGCGACCAACCCGGCCTATGGCCGGCTATGGTGGCTCAACGGTAGCGCCTATACGATGCGCGCACTGGCGGGTCGGGTGGAGGGTCCGCTGATCCCCGCCGCGCCCGCGGACATGGTCGCCGCACTCGGCGCGTTCGACCGGCGCCTCTATGTCGTCCCCAGCATGAAGCTGGTGGTGGTCCGGACCGGCGCGGCGGCGAATGACAAGGATTTCGATCAGCAGCTCTGGACACGGCTGATCGCGGCGCTCGCGACATGACCGGGCAGCGGCGTCCGGTCCCGCCACTGCGCATCGCGATGGATGCGGGGATCGCTCCGCCGCCTGGCGTCTAGGCCGCGACCGAATCCGCCAGCGCGACCGTGAACAGGGCGATGAGGCGCTTGCGCAGCTCGGCGGCGGCGGGCTCGCACAGCGGGCCCATGCCCATCGCCGAGCGCAGGATCCCGCTGCCCATCAGCACCGCGAGCGCGAGGCCCGCGCGGATCTCGGGATGTTCGCCGGTCAATGCGCGCGCCATCGGGCCGAGCATATCCTCGCTGATTGCCTCGCTGACGATTTCGGACGCCTTGCACGAGGCCGAGGAGCGCAGCAGGATCAGCAGGCAATCGACCTTGGCCGATTTCTCGTCCTCATCCTTCTCGTGATCGAGCAGCAGCGAGGCGAGATGCGCGGGCAGCTCCTCGCGCGGCACGCCCTCGACGAACGGGCGGGCATCGCCGCGCAGCGCCTCCTTGAAGAGCTGTTCCTTGCCGCCGAAATAGCGCGCGACCAGCGCCGGATCGACCCCGGCATGCGACGCGATCTCGCGCAGGCCGACATTCTCATAGCTTTCGCGGGCGAAATGGTGGCGCGCGGCGACGAGCATCGCTTCACGGGTCGCGGCCGCATTGCGCAGCCGCGGGGCACAGATTGTCGGCGGCACCATCGTCTCCCCCTATCATTTTTCGCTTCCACGTCAACAAGTGTTGACTTTAAGTCCACAGCCGTTGACAGGGCTTCTACGTAGGCCTAGCCAAAACTCGTTATGGGAGATCGCCTCGCTACGAAGGCGAACCCCTGGGGAGGAACCGGGCAGCTACCGGACCAGGGATGTGACCATGTTTTCCATGCAACGACAGATGCTTATCACGCTCGCCCTCGGCGCGGCGCTGGCCCTTGGCGGCTGCGGCGGCAAGACCGACTCGGGCCCGCCCCAGCAGGGCGCGCCGCAGGTGACGGTCGCGGCCCCGCTGTCCCAGGAGATTGTCGACTGGGACGATTTCGTCGGCCGGTTCGAGGCAGTGCAGACCGTCGAGGTGCGTCCGCGCGCCACGGGCTATCTCTCGGGCGTCTATTTCCGCGACGGCGAGTTCGTCCGCAAGAACCAGCTGCTCTTCACCGTCGATCCGCGCCCGGCCAGGGCCGCGCTGGCGCAGGCCGTGGCGCAGCTCGCGCAGGCGCAGGCCACGCTCGCCAATGCCCGCACCGAGCTCGCCCGGTCGGAGACGCTGTTCGCGTCGCAGGCGGCGAGCAAGGAAGAGGTGGAATCGCGCCGCGCCGCCGTCCGTTCGGGCGAGGCGCAGGTCGCCGCCGCGCAGGCCAATGTTCGCGCCCGCCAGCTCGATCTCGACTTCACGCGCGTCACCGCCCCGATCGCCGGCCGCATCTCCGAACGTCGCGTCGATGCCGGCAACTCGGTGACCGCCGACCAGACCGTGCTCACCACCATCGTCTCGGTCAGCCCGCTCCATTTCGTCTTCCAGGGATCGGAAGCGCTGCTGCTCAAATATCAGCGCGGCGGCGCGGGGACGCAGGCCGGCACGCCGGTGCGCATCAAGCTGAGCGACGAGAATGATTACGTCCATGCCGGCACGCTCGATTTCGTCGACAATGCCGTGGATTCCTCCGCGGGCACGATCCGCGCCCGCGCCATCGTTCCCAATGCCAACGGCTTCCTCAAGCCCGGCATGTTCGGCAGCCTGCGGCTCGAGGCGTCGCGCCCCTATCGCGCGCTGCTGGTGCCCGACACGGCCATCGTCGCCGATGCCGCGCGCCAGCTCGTCTATGTCGTCGACAAGAGCGGCACGGTGGTCGCGCGCCCGGTGCAGACCGGTCCGCTGGTCGGCGGGCTGCGCGTGATCCGCAGCGGCATCACGCCCGAGGACCGCGTGATCATCGGCGGCATCCAGCGCGCCCGCCCGGGGCAGAAGGTCACCGCGCAGCCCGGCAAGATCCAGCAGCCCGCCGGAGGCGCCCCGCCCGCCGCCGAGGCCCCTCCCCCCGCCTCGACCGCGCAGCCCGCGGGGCGCTGATCCATGAACATCTCCAGCTTCTTCATCGAGCGGCCGATTTTCGCGGGCGTGATCGCGGTGTTCATCACCCTGATCGGCGCGTTCAGCTTCCCGCTGCTGCCGCTGTCGCAATATCCCGAGATCGCGCCCCCCACGATCGCGATCACCGCCCCCTATGCCGGCGCCTCGGCCGAAACAATCGCCGAGACGGTGGCCGCACCGATCGAGCAGGAGGTCAATGGCGTCGAGGGCATGCTCTACATGTCCTCCTCGTCGAGCCAGGGCGCCGCGCAGGTCACCGTGACCTTCGCCCCCGGCACCGATCTCGATGCCGCGCAGGTGCTGGTGCAGAATCGCGTCGCGCTCGCCGAGCCGCGCCTGCCCGAGCAGGTGCGCCAGGTCGGCGTCACGGTGAACAAGCAGGAATCGGGCTTCCTGATGATCGTCGCGCTGACCTCCGGCGACGGCACGCTCGATAACGACTATATCGGCAATTACGCCAATACGGCCATTCGGGATCGCCTGCTCCGCCTCGAAGGCGTGGGCAACGTCCTCGTCTTCGGCGGCGGCAATTATTCGATGCGCGTCTGGATCGACCCCGACAAGGCCGCCGCGCGCAATCTCACCGCGGGCGAGATCATCGCGGCCTTGCGCACCCAGAACGTCCAGGTCGCCGGCGGCTCGCTCGGCCAGACTCCGTCGGGTTCGGCCAATCCCTCGTTCGAAGTGCCGGTCGATATCCAGGGCCGCCTCGCCACGGTCGAGCAATTCTCGAACATCACGATCAAGAGTGACCCGCAGGGCGCAGCGATCACCAAGCTGAGCGATGTCGCCCGCGTCGAGCTGGGCAGCCAGGATTATTCGATCCAGGGCAGTTTCAACGGCAAGCGCGGCCTGGCGCTCGCGGTGATCCAGCAGCCCGGCGCCAACTCGCTCTCCGCCGCCGACCGCGTGCTCGACGAGATGAAGGCGATCTCCGCCGAATTCCCCAAGGGCCTCGAATATTCGATTCCCTACAACCCGACCGAATATGTCGCCGCCTCGGTCGAGGCGGTGCAGGAGACTTTGGTCGAGGCGATCATCCTCGTTGTGCTGGTCGTTCTGGTCTTCCTCCAGACCTGGCGCGCGGCGGTGATCCCGATCCTCGCCATCCCGATCGCGCTGGTCGGCACCTTCGCGGTCCAGCTCGCGCTCGGCTTCTCGATCAACTCGCTGTCGCTGTTCGGGCTGGTGCTCGCGGTAGGCATTGTCGTCGACGACGCGATCGTCGTGGTCGAGGCGGTCGAGAAGCATATCCGCGAGGGGATGGACCCGCGCGAGGCCGCGCATCTCACCATGAAGGAAGTGTCGGGCGCGCTGGTCGCGATCGGGCTGGTGCTGATCTCGGTGTTCGTGCCGACCGCGATGGTCGCGGGCATCCCCGGCATCTTCTACCGCCAGTTCGCGGTGACTATCGCCGCGGCCTCGGCGATCTCGCTGCTGGTCTCGCTCACCCTCTCCCCTGCCCTTGCCGCACTGCTGCTCAAGCCGCACGAGGATATCGAGACGCATGGCGGCTCGCGCTGGACGCGCCCGATCCGCGTGGGCGCGGAGAAGTTCAACCAGGGCTTCGACTGGCTGTCGGACCGTTATGGCCGCTTCACCGGCCGGGTGATCCGCATGGGGCTGATCATGATGGTGATCTATGCCGGGCTCCTCGCGCTGACCGGCTGGCGGCTCAATGCGACCCCGACCGGCTTCATTCCCGACCAGGATCAGGGCTTCCTGATCGGCGTGGTCCAGCTGCCCCCCGGCTCGTCGCTCGAACGGACGACCGAGCTCGTCAACCGCGCCTACGACATCGCCAGCAAGACCCCCGGCGTCACCGGCGGGGCGGCGTTCGCGGGGCTCGACGGCTCCAGCTTCTCGGCGGCGTCGAACGCGGGCGTGATGTTCCTCAAGCTCAGCGACTGGTCCGAACGCGGCCCCGAGGCATCGGCAACCGCGCTCGCGGGCCAGCTCACCGGCGCGCTCGCCGGGCAGATCGACGGCGCCAACATCTTCATGATCTCGCCGCCCGCCGTGCAGGGCCTCGGCAATGGCGGCGGCTTCACGATGATGATCCAGGACCGGTCGGCCAATGCCGGCTATCGCGGGCTGGAGGGCGTGACCGGCGCGATGATGGGCGCGGCGATGGGCGAGAAAAAGGTCACCCAAGTCTTCTCGCTGTTCAACACCGGCACTCCCCGCATCAAGGCCGAGGTCGACCGCGACCGCGCGCAGTTGCTCGGTGTCCAGCCGCAACAGGTGTTCGACGCGGTCGGCACCTATATCGGCTCGACCTATGTCAACGATTTCAACCTGCTCGGCCGCACCTTCCGCGTGACCGCGCAGGCCGAACCCGAGGCGCGCGACGACATCGCCGATATCGGCCGGCTGCAGGTGCGTTCGTCGAGCGGCGAGATGGTGCCGCTATCGTCGGTCGCCAGCTTCGTGCGCGATACCGCGCCGTCGCGCGTCGTGCGCTACAATCTCCTCCCCGCGGTCGAGCTCAACGGCGCCGCCGCGCCCGGCGTCTCGTCGGGCGACGCGCTGAACGCGATGGAGGGGCTCGCCAAGGCCACGCTTCCGGCGGGCTACAGCTATGAATGGACCGGCCTTGCCTATCAGCAAAAGGAATCGGGCGGCAGTTCGGCGCTGATCTTCGTGCTCGCCGTTGTGTTCGTCTTCCTTGTGCTGGCGGCGCAATATGAGGCGCTCACCCTGCCGCTCGCGGTGATCCTGATCGTGCCGATGTGCATCCTCGCGGCGCTGATCGGCGTGAATTTGCGCGGCATGGACAACAACATCCTGACCCAGGTCGGCCTCGTCGTCCTCATCGCCCTCGCCGCGAAGAACGCGATCCTGATCGTCGAATTCGCCAAGCAGGGCGAGGAGCAGGGCATGGACCGGTTCGAGGCCGCGGTGCACGCCGCGCGCTCGCGCCTGCGTCCGATCCTGATGACCAGCTTCGCCTTCATCTTCGGCGTGATCCCGCTCGCGATCGCCAGCGGACCGGGCCAGGAGATGCGCCAGTCGCTCGGCACCGCGGTCGCCTTCGGCATGTTGGGGGTGACGCTGTTCGGGCTGATCTTCACCCCGATTTTCTATGTGCTGATGCGCAAGCTCGGGCGTTTCCGGAAAGAGATGCCGGTCGCCGAACCCGATGCGCGGCCGGCGGGAGAACTATCATGAAACGCCTCTTGCTTGCCGCGAGCGCGCTGGCGTTGTCGGGCTGCATGGTCGGCCCCGACTATGTCTCGCCTGCGCCGAAAGCTCCCGCCCAGGCCGCGTTCACCGGCGCGGTGGGGCCCGCCTTCATTCCCGCCGAGCCCCCCGCCGAATGGTGGAAGCTGTTCGACGCGCCGATCCTCGACCGGCTGGTGAGCGACGCGCTCGCCGCCAACACCGATCTCCGCGTGGCCGCGGCCAATCTCAAGGAAGCCCGCGCGCGGCTCAACGAGAGCCGCGCCGCGCGGCTGCCCAGCACCGCCATCGGCGCGAGTGCCGGCTACGGCCAGCAATCGGGATCGGCGCTCGGCCTGAACGGGCCCGGCCCGCGCGGCGAGAGCTACGATCTGGGCATCGATGTCGGCTATCAGCTCGACCTGTTCGGCGGCATCGCGCGCGGGATCCAGGCGAGCCGCGCCGATCTGGAGGCGGTGCAGGCCGCCTATGATCTCGCCCGCGTCACCGTCGTCGCCGAAACGATCCGCGCCTATGCCGAGGCCTGCGGCACGGGCGGCCAGCTCAGGGTCGCGCGCGAGACGCTGCGCATCCAGGAGCAGACCTTCGACCTCACGCGCCGCCTGTTCGAGGGCGGGCGCGGCACCGCGCTCGACACCAACCGCGCGGCGTCGCTGCTCGAACAGACCCGCGCCAATGTACCAAGGCTCGAGGCCGCGCGGAAGGCTGCCTTGTTCCGTCTCGCCGTGTTGACGGGCAAGCCCCCCGCCGAATTCCCCGCCGAAGTCGCGGCCTGCGAGGCGCCACCCATCACCGCCCAGGCCATCCCGGTCGGGAACGGCGCGACGCTGCTGGCCCGCCGCCCCGATGTCCGCGCCGCCGAGCGCCGCCTCGCCGCCGCGACCGCGCGGGTCGGCGTCGCGACCGCCGAGCTCTACCCCAGCATCCGGCTGGGCGGATCGATCGGATCGACCGCGGGGTCGATCGGCGATCTCTTCTCGAACCGCGGCTTCCGCTTCTCGCTCGGGCCGCTCATCTCCTGGACCTTCCCCAACACCAGCGTCGCGCGCGCTCATATCGCGCAGGCCGAGGCGGGGGCGGAGGGCGCGCTCGCCCAGTTCGACGGCGCCTGGCTGAACGCGCTGCGCGAGACCGAGACCGCGCTTGCCCGCTATGCTGCCGAGGGCGAACGCGTCGCCACGCTGCGCCGCGCGGTGGCCGCCGCGCAGGAGGCCGCCCGCATCGCGCGGCTGCGCTATCAGAACGGCGCCGAGAGCTTCCAGATCGTGCTCGACGCCGAACGCTCGCTCGCCGACACCTCCGCCTTGCTCGCCGAATCCGAGGCGCAGCTGGCGGACCTGACGATCACCCTGTTCCTCTCGCTCGGCGGCGGCTGGAGCGCCGGCTAGCGACACGCTTGCCACCCGCCTCCACCCCCGCTAGACTTTTGCTCTGATAAAATTCCATCGCATCCATGGAAATGGAGCCGATTGGGGGAGAGCGATGCGGGTCACGCGCAGAGGGGTTCTTGGCGGGCTGGGAGGTAGCGCGGCGGCGGCATTGGCGTCGCCGGCACGCGCCGCGGCGCCGATCGGGCCCAACTGGTCCGCGCTCGGCGACGCGTATCGTGTCCCCGACTGGTTCCGCGACGCCAAGTTCGGCATCTGGGCGCATTGGAGCGCGCAGTGCGTCCCCGAATATGGCGACTGGTACGGCCGCCTGATGTACCAGCAGGGAAGCGACGCCTATGGGCATCACCTCAAGAACTACGGCCACCCCGCCGACGCCGGCTTCATGGAGATCGAGAATCGCTGGAAGGCCGAGAATTGGGACCCCGAGCATCTGATCCGAATCTACAAGGCGGCGGGCGCCAAATATTTCATGGCGCTCGGCTGCCATCACGACAATCTCGACACGTTCGACAGCAAGCACCATGCGTGGAACACGCTTCGCGTCGGCCCGAAGCGCGACATCATCGGCACCTGGGAAAAGATCGTCCGCCGCGAGGGGCTGCGCTTCGGCGTTTCGAACCACAGTTCGCACGCCTGGCACTGGTGGCAGACCGCCTATGGCTATGACGCCGAGGGTCCGCGCGCGGGCGAGCGTTACGACGCGTTCAAGCTGCGTAAGGAGGATGGCGCGGGGAAGTGGTGGGAGGGCCTCGATCCGCAAGAGCTTTACACTGGCCCGTCGATGGTGCCGCCGAACGGCATCGCCTCGAAGCAGGCGATGCAGGACTGGGTCGATGTCCATTCGGGCCGCTGGATGGAGTTCGCCCCCGAGCAGAACCCGCACTTCGTCGCCAAATGGCTGCTCCGCCAGAAGGACATGGTCGAGAAATACCGGCCCGACATCATCTATCAGGACGGCCATGGCCTCCCCTTCGGCAGCGTCGGGCTCGAGGCGCTGGCGCACTATTACGATCATGGACCCCAAGTGAACGGCGCGCCCGATGTGGTGATGACGGTCAATCACCTCAGCGATTTCCAGCAGCGCGCCTTGGTCGAAAGCGTCGAGCGCGGCTTTTCCGACCGGCTGCGCGCGCGGCCATGGCAGACCGCCACTTGCATCGGCGACTGGCATTACAGCCGCTGGCGGTACGAGGCGAAGGCCTATGTTCCCGCCGAAAAGGTGATCCAGCGCCTGTGCGACGTCGTGTCGAAGAACGGCAATCTCCTCCTCTCGATCCCCGTCCGCGGCGACGGCACGATCGACAGCGAGGAGGAGAAGATCGTCGCGCAGATCACGACATGGATGAAGCGCAACGGCGACGCGGCGATCTTCGGCTCGCGGCCGTGGCGCGTCTATGGCGAGGGGCCGACGACCGTTGCGGGCGCTGCGTTCAACGAGGGCAAGGTCGAGTTCAAATCGGGTGACGTCCGCTACATGACCAAGGGCGGCGCGCTGTTCGCGGCGCTGCTCATATGGCCAGACGAACCGCTGGTGTTGAAAGCCATCCCGAAGGATGCAGTGATCGAGCGCGTCAGCCTGATCGGTGGCAGCATCATGCCCTTCAAGCGCACCGAAGCGGGCCTTGAGATCACCATGCCGCTCGGCGGACACTGGGACTATGTTCCGATCCTGAGGATCGACGGAAAGGGATTGGTATGACCGACAAGGCGAAGCGTTACCTCCTCCCACTGATCCTGATCGTCAGCCTGTTCTTCCTGTGGGGTGCTGCCAACAACCTCAACGACGTGCTGATGAAGCATTTCAAGAAGGCGTTCACGCTCACCGATTTTCAGACCGGGCTCGTCCAGTCGGCCTTTTATTTCGGCTATTTCTGCTTCGCGATCCCCGCCGCGCTGTTCATGAAGCGCTTCGGCTACAAGGCGGCGGTGGTGCTCGGGCTCGTGCTGTTCGGCGCGGGTGCGCTCCTGTTCCTGCCCGCGGCGGATTCGCACAATTACATCTTCTTCCTGCTCGCGCTCTATGTGCTGGCGAGCGGCCTCGCTTTCCTCGAAACCTCCGCCAATCCGCTGGTGACCGTGCTGGGCGACCCGGCCAGCGCAGAAAGCCGCCTCAACTTCGCGCAGAGCTTCAACCCGCTCGGCTCGATCACCGGGGTGCTGATCGGCAGCAGCTTCATCCTCTCGGGCGTCGAGCACACGCCCGAGCAGATCGCGGCGATGAGCGAGGTCGCCCGCGCGGCCTATTTCGCCAGCGAGACAGCGCTGGTGAAAGGGCCGTACCTCTATATCGGCCTGTTCGTGCTCGCCTGGGCGGCTTTGGTCGCGTTCGTCAAATTCCCGCCGGCCGCGTCCAATTCCAGCGACGAGGTCGCGAGCAAGGGCGATTATCGCGCGCTCTTCGCCCGGCCCTATTTCCTGCTCGGGGTGGTCGCGCAATTCTTCTATGTCGGCGCGCAGGTGGGCATCTGGAGCTTCCTGATCCGCTACACCCAGGCCGAACTGCCCGGCACCGGCGAGAAATGGGCGGCGCAGGCGATCACCATCTCGCTCGTCCTGCTCTTCATCGGCCGCTTCGTCGGCGCCGCGCTGATGAGCCGGATCGCGCCGGCGCGGCTGCTCGCGGCATTCGCGGCGATCAATGTCGTGCTCTGCGGGATCGGTGCGCTGATGGGCGGACAGGTGGGGCTCGGGGCGCTGATCGGGACGAGCCTGTTCATGTCGATCATGTTCCCCACGATCTTCGCGCTGTCGATCCGTGGGCTCGGGCCGCTCACCAAGGCGGGATCGTCGCTGCTCGTCATGTCGATCATCGGCGGCGCGATCATCACCGCGCTGATGGGCTATGTCTCGGATAGCAGCTCGATCGCGCTGGCGATGCTGGTGCCGGCGGTCTGCTTCGTCGCGATCCTCATCTTCGCCCGCGCGGAGGCGCCGGCGGCGTGATCGACGCCCACCAGCATTTCTGGCGGCTGGGCGAGCACGACTGCAAATGGCCGACCGCGGCCGAAGCGGCGATCCATCGCGACTTCCTGCCGGAGGATTGGCAGGCGGTCGCGGAACCCGGCGGGGTTACCGGCAGCGTGCTGGTGCAATCTCAGGAAAGCGCACGCGATACCGCGTGGCTGCTGGAGTTGGCGGAGGCGCATGACTTCATCCTCGGCGTGGTCGGCTGGGCGGACCTGACGGGCGCCGATTTCCCGGACAGCAAATGGCTGAAGGGCCTGCGCCCGATGGTGCAGGGCTATCCGGCGGACTGGCTCGACAATCTCGGTTTCACCCCCGGCCTGCACGCCATGGCCGAACGCGGGCTGGTGTTCGACGCGCTGGTCCGGCCACAGCATCTGCCGTCGCTCCAGCGGATGGCACGGCGGCATCCGGGCCTGCAGATTGTCATCGATCACTGCGCCAAGCCGGAGATCGCGGCGGAGACCAACCTGACGGCGTGGCAGCGCGACATGGACGAACTCGCGGCGCTGCCCAATGTCGCGTGCAAGCTCTCCGGCCTGCTCACCGAAGCGGGTGGGCGCGACGTGCGCTGGGCGATCGAGTGGGTGGCGCATGTTTATGCGCCCGACCGGCTGATCTGGGGCAGCGACTGGCCGGTGCTGAACCTTGCGGGCAGCTATGCCGGATGGCTGGCGCAGGCGAAGGCGGCGATCCCGGTGGAGGCGCATCCGGCGGTGTTCGAAACCAACGCCCGTCGCATCTACAACCTATAATTCCCCGGCGAAGGCCGGGGCCCAGCTGGGTGAACTTCGCCGCTCTTTTCAGGGCCTTCCAAACTGGCCCCCCGCCTTCGCCGGGGAACGTCCTAGCGCTTCACCACCAGTTCCTTGCCTGTATAGACGAGGCTGATCGCGGGGTTCTCGCTGAAGTCCGGCGCCACCGCCTTGTCGCGGCCATAGAAGCGCACCGAGATCGCGCGCTTGCCCGGCATCCCCGGATAGCTGCCCTGCCGCTCACCGATGGTCAGCGTGCCGCTGGCCTCGTCCCACTTGACCGGAACCCGCGCGAACTCGCCCTTCTTGTAGCCGGGGGAAAGCCCGTCATCCTGGTAAAGCGAGAAGCTGGCATTCGCGCCGGTGAAGACGTGGAGTACGATGGGCCCGTCGGGCTGCTCGCCGGTCCACTGAATCGCCGGCCCGGTCGGCACGATCGACCCCGCGCGGACATAGAGCGGCATGGATTCGCGCGGCGCGTTGGCCTTGATGGTCACGCCGCCCGAATAATAGCCGCCGGTCCGGAAATCGTACCAGCCCGCGCCCGCGGGCAGATAGACGTCGCGCGAGGTTGCCTTGAACACCGTCACCGGCGCCACCAGGAAGGCCGGCCCGAACATATATTCGTCGTCGATGTTCCAGGTCTTGCGGTCGGCGCCGAAGTCCATGACCAACCCGCGCATCATCGTCCCGTCGCGGTGCCAGGTGTCCGCCGCGATGGTGTAGATATAGGGCATCAGCCGGTAGCGGAGGCGGCTATAGCCGACCATCGCGTCGTACATCGCCTTGTCGTCGCCCGCGATCTCGTAAATCTCGCGCTTGGGCGTCTCGCCATGGCTGCGGAACAGCGGCGAGAAGACGCCGAACTGGAACCAGCGCAGATTGAGTTCGCGCCATTCGGCCAGATGCGCCGGCTCCTGCCGCGTGTAGCGGTCCTCCAGTGCGAAGCCGCCGATATCGTGCGTCCAGTTCGGAATGCCCGACAGCGAGATGTTCATGCCCGCCGAAATCTGGTCACGGAAATCGTCCCAGCGCGACACCACGTCGCCGGACCAGAGCGCCGCGCTGGCCCGCTGGATTCCGCCAAAGCCCGAACGCGTCAGGATGAAGGGCCGCCGGTCGGGTTGAGCCTTGCGGAGGTTTTCCGCGACGCCGACATTGTGCACCAGCGGGTAGGTGTTGAATACCGCCGCGCCGGGACCCATCGCGGTCGGGCCCATCTGATACGCGCGCTCCTCGATCGACAGGTTCGAATGCCAGTCCGGCTCGACCGAATCGAGCCACCAGGCATCGAAGCCCTTATCGACCAGCTTGTCCTTCATCTGGCGGAAGAACATGTCCCGCGCACCCTGGGTGTAGGGATTGTAGAAGGTGTTGGCATAGCCGGGGCCGACCCAGTCCTTCTGCCCCGCCTCCAGCGGCCGGCGATGCAGATAGCCGGCCGCGTCGAGTTCCTTGCCATTCTCGGTCCAGGGATAGAATTTCGCCCAGACCGAGATCATGATCCGCGTGTTCAGCGCGTGCGCTTCGTCCACCATCGCCTTCGGATCGGGGAAGCGCGACGCATCGAAATCGTGGCTGCCCCAGGCATCGTCCTTCCAGTAGCGCCAATCGAGCACGATATTGTCGATCGGGATCTGGCGTTTGCGATATTCGCGCACCACGCCCAGCAGCTCTTCCTGCGTGTCGTAACGCTGGCGGCTCTGCCAGAAGCCATAGGCCCAGAGCGGCAACATCTCCGACTTGCCGGTCAGCGCGCGATATCCCGCGATCACGCCGTCCATATTGTCGCCCGCGACGAAATAATAATCGACAGCCTTGGCGGTCTCCGACGACATCCACAGCGAATGGCGATCGGGCTTGGGCATCGGATCGCTGTGGTACAGCGCGATATAGCCGGCATTGGGCTCCCACTCGATCCGGATGCTGACCTTCTTGCCCTTCGTCATCGGCAGGTCGAAATTGCGGAACCAGGGGTTCCAGTTCTGGCGCCAGGCATCGACCACCAGCTTCCCGTCGACATAGACCTTGATGTAGCTGGAGACGTAGAGCCGGAATTTATGCGTGCCGGTGACTGTCGGCACCACATCGCCGGTCCACACCACATTCTGCTTGCCGACGACGACGCCGGCCGTGTTCTGACCGCTCTCGCCCGAGGCGACGGTCTGCGCCTTGCCTTCCGCGGGCCATTTCGCCTGATCGCGGATGAAGGCATAATCGATGGTCTTTTCCTGGCGCGTGATCGCGAGCCTGTCGCCCAGATAATATTCCGCCTTCCAGCCCGGCTTGCCGCCACTGGTGACGGGCAGCTTGTCGCCCAGTTGCTGATAGGGCACCGGATTGCCGAAGCGGGTGATGCCGTTATTGTCCCACAGCAGCCCGTAATTGCGCGTCGAGACGACGAACGGGACCGCGATGTCCATATTGTGCTGGGCGAGCTCGACGTCCTCGCCATTGTAATTCATCTGGCGGTTCTGGTGCTGGCCGAGGCCGAAGAAACCCTCGTCGGTGCCGCGGTTGAACTGCTGCGCGATGGTCAGATAGCCCGGCTCCGCCGATTGGCCGAAGGCGCCGCGCGCGCTTTCGGTCAGCACGATGTTGCCCCTGGCATCGCGGAAGCGGACATTGCCGTCGGACAGGCGGATCTCGGCGGTGGCGCGCGGCAGCTTGAGGGTCACCACGCCCTTGGCATTGGTCACCTCCGGATTGCCACCCGGCTGCGCGGTCACCATCAGGCTGGCGGGCAGATCGAGCGCCGCGGCTGGCAACGCTGTCACCCTGAAGCTCGCATCGCCATAGGCGATTACGCGAACGCGCTTCGCGGGCCCGCTATCGGGGGTGACGACCACGCCGTGCGGCACGGTGACGACCTCCGAGGCCATCGCCCCGGTTGAAAACAGCGCCGCGATCATCGCGGCCGCGCCCAGCAATCCCTTCAAGCCGTCTCTCCCGATACCTGGCCCCGGTCGCTCGCCGGAATTCGCCAGTGCAAAGCGCCGATGCGCGTGAAAGTGGATACCCGCTCCCGCCCTACCCGCCAACGGGAAAAGTCCTGCGCCGCCGCTTGCTCGGCGGCGCAGGGAGGTGAGGTAGTCGGATCACGCCGCGGTCGCTTTCTCGCCGCGGTGCAAAAAGGCGGACAGGGTGGTGCGCTTCATCTCGATCGAGAAGCCCGGCGCCTCGGGCGCGAGATAGGCGCCGCCACGGACCCCGCAGGGATCCACGAAATGCTCGTGGAGATGATCGACATATTCGATCACCCGATCCTCCATCGTCGCCGCGAAGCTGAGATAGTCGATCATCGCGAGGTGCTGGACATATTCGCACAGCCCCACGCCCCCGGCATGCGGGCAGACCGGCAGGTCGTACTTGGCCGCCATCAGCAGTACCGCGAGCACTTCGTTGACGCCGCCAAGCCGGCATGCGTCGATCTGCACCACGTCGATCGCGCCGCGCATGATGAGCTGCTTGAAGACCACCCGGTTCTGGCACATCTCGCCGGTCGCCACGCGCATCGGCGCAATCGCCTCGCGGATCGCGCGGTGCCCCTCGACATCGTCGGGACTGGTCGGCTCCTCGATCCACCAGGGATCGGCGAAGGCCAGCGCCTTCAGACGCGCGATCGCCTCATCGACTTCCCACACCTGATTGGCGTCGATCATCAGCTTGCGATCGGGGCCCAGCGCCCGCCGCGCGATGGCGGCGCGGCGCACATCGTCCTCGACGCTGCGCCCGACCTTGATCTTCACATGGCCGAATCCCTCGGCCACCGCCTCATCGCACAGCCGCTCCAGCTTCTCGTCCGAATAGCCGAGCCAGCCCGCGGAGGTGGTGTAGGCCGGATAGCCATGGGCCTCGAGCCTGGCGAAACGCTCCGCCTTCCCCGCCGCCCGGGCCTCGAGCAGCGCGAGGCCCTCCTCCGGCGTCACGCAATCGGTGATGTAACGAAAGTCGATCAGCCCGATCAGCTCGCCGGGGCTCATCTCTCCGATCAGCCGCCACAAGGGCTTGCCCGCGTCCTTGGCGAGCAGGTCCCACACCGCGTTGACCACGGCACCGGTCGCCAGATGGATCACGCCCTTTTCCGGCCCGATCCAGCGCAACTGGCTGTCGCCGGTCACATGCCGCCAGAAGCGCGCGCCATCCTCGCGGATCCAGTCGAGATCGAGCCCCTCGACCAGCGGCGCCAGCGCCTCGATCGCATGGCAGCAGATATCGTTGCCGCGCCCGATGGTGAAGGTCAGGCCGTGCCCGGCCAGCCCCGGCCGGTCGGTATCGAGGATGCAATAGGCGGCCGAATAGTCCGGATCGGCATTCATCGCGTCCGATCCGTCCAGGCCCGCCGAGGTCGGGAAACGGATGTCGAGCACGCGAAGCCTGGTAATGACGGTCAACCGAACCCTCCAATGCCCATCGCCTGTTTGCAGATGAGAAACATTTTTATATATGCCGGACGAAGCTGGCGCAAGTTCGGATATGGGCTATGATCGCCATGTTCTGGAGGGGATGAGTTATGGGACGGCTGTGCTTCGCGCTCGATCTGATCGACGATGCCGCGCTGATCGCCGATTACGAGGCGCGGCACGCCCCCGGCGCGGTGTGGCCCGCGGTGGTGGAGTATATCCGTGCGCGCGGCTTTCTCGACATGGAGATCTGGCGCACCGGCGACCGGATGGTGATGATCGCCGAAGTCGCCCAGGACTTTCCCCGTCCCGCCTCCGAACCACCCGAGAACCGGGATTGGGAAGCGCTGATGTGGCGCTTCCAGCGCGCGCTGCCGCATGCCGCGCAGGGCGAGAAATGGATCGAGATGCAGCGCATCTTCGCGCTGGACGAGCAATCGTGATCGCGCTTCCCAGGATCGGTTTCGGCACGGCGCCGCTCGGCAACCTCTATCGCGAGATCGCGGCGGAGGATGCCCGCGCGACCGTCGATGCTGCGCAGCAATCGGGCCTCACCTACGCCGATACCGCGCCGCATTACGGCCTTGGCCTCGCCGAACGCCGCCTCGGCGCCGCGCTCCGGCCGGGCACCATCGTCTCTACCAAGGTCGGCCGCGTCCTGCTTCCGGCGGACGGCCCCTTCCCGCCCGAGCGCAATTGCTTCTTCACGCAGGAGCCGTTCGAGCCGGTCTACGACTATTCGCACGATGGCGTCCTCCGCTCGCACGAGGACAGCCTCACGCGTCTCGGCCTCGACCGCATCGACATCCTCTATGTCCACGATATCGGCCGTCTCACGCATGGCGACGCGCACCCCGCGATGCTCGCCCAGCTCTTCGAAGGGGGCGGCTTCCGCGCGCTCCAGCGGCTGCGCGACGAGGGCGCGGTCGACGCCATCGGCATCGGCGTCAACGAAACCGAAGTCGCGCTGGAGATCATGGATCGCGTCCATCTCGACATGGTCCTGATGGCCGGCCGCTACACGCTGCTGGAGCAGGGCGCGCTCGGCGAATTCTTCCCGCGCTGTGCGGCGGAGGGCACCATGATCGTCATCGGTGGCCCCTATAATTCGGGTCTGCTGACCGGCGGCCGCACCTATAATTACGAAGCCGCGCCGCCGGCGATCGTCGCCCGCGCCGCCGCGATCGAAGCGGTGTGCGCGCGGCACGGCGTTGCGCTCGGCGCGGCGGCGCTGCAATTTCCGCTCGCGCATCCGGTGGTGGCCTCGGTCATTCCCGGGCTGGCGAGCGTCAGGGAGGTTCAGGAAACCGTGGAGCGCTACGAGACGCCGATCCCGTCGGCTTTGTGGGACGAACTCAAGGCGGAGCACCTGCTCGCCGCCGATGCGCCCGTGCCCTTGGGGGGGCCCGCATGAGGCTCGCCGGCAAGACGGCGCTGATCACGGGCGCCGGCGCGGGCATCGGCCGCGCCGCCGCCGAACTGTTCGCCGCCGAGGGCGCGACCGTCTGGGCGACCGACCGCGACGCGATCGCCGTGGACGGCTGCCGGACCGCGCGGCTCGACGTGCTCGATCCGGCGGCGATCGGCGCGGTGTTCGCCGAAGCCGGCCCGCTCGATATCCTCTTCAACTGCGCCGGCATGGTCGCGGGCGGGACGATCCTCGACTGCAGCGAGGCGGACTGGTCGCGCTCGTTCGACCTCAACGTCACCGCCATGTTCCGCACGATCCGCGCCGCGCTTCCCGCCATGATCGCGAAGGGCGGCGGTTCGATCGTCAACATGGCCTCGGTGGCAAGCTCGATCACCGGCGTGCCCAACCGCTTCGCCTATGGCGCGTCGAAGGCAGCGGTGATCGGGCTGACCAAGCATGTCGCGGTCGATTTCGTCGGCAAGGGCATCCGCTGCAACGCGATCTGCCCGGGCACGGTCGACACGCCCTCGCTCAACGATCGGCTGCGCGCGACGGGTGCCTATGAAAAGGCGCGCGCCGATTTCGAGGCGCGGCAGCCGATGGGGCGGCTGGGCAAGGCCGAGGAGATCGCCGCCCTCGCACTCTATCTGGCATCGGACGAGTCGTCGTTCACGACAGGGCAGATTCATGTGATCGATGGGGGTTGGACGACGTAAGAAGAAGTGATTTTTCGGGTCGCTGCGCCGCCCCAAAATCTAACTCCTTCCAAACCTCAAACCCGCGAATCCCCCTCCACCAGCTGCGCGGAGATCTTCTCCGCCGCCTGCCGCACCATCTCCGCGGTCTCGCCGCGCGAAACCGAGGGCTGGAGCTTCTTCAGATACGGCACCGTCAGCGCCGCCGCCGCGGTCCCGCCGCGCATCACCGGCGCCGAAATATCGGTCACCCCCGCGACGAACCGGCTCGGAGTCTGCTCGACATGGCGCGCGCGCACCTGATCGGCATGCTCGCGGAAGTCGGCCAGCTCCTTCTCGTCCAGCGGCGGATCGAACAGCTGCTCCCAGCGCCGCCGTACATCTTCGGGCTGGAACGCGTAGAGCACGATGCCCGACGCCGCCTGATGCAGCGGCCGCCGGTATCCGACACGGACCGAGAAGCCGAGCTGCTCGCTCGATTCCATCCGCGCCACCACTACCATCTCGCCTTGCGTATGCAGCGCCAGATGGCAGGCCTGCCCCACGGCCAGCGCCAATTGCCGCATCACCGGCAGCGCGACTTCGATCAGCGTGCGCGTGCGCGGCTGCTGCATGCCCAGCGAGAAGAGGCGGTCGCTCAGCCGGTAACCGTCCGACGAGGCGTCCTGCTCGATATAGCCGCGGAATTCGAGCACCTGGACCATGCGGAACAGCTCGCCATGCGACCGTCCGAGGCGGTTGACGATCCCCGTCAGCGTGACCGGCCCGCTCTCCGCCGCGAGCAGCTCGAGAATGTCGAGCCCCTTCTCCAGCGCGGGCGCGCGATAGCGGCGTTCGCCTTCGCCGTCTTCTTCCTCGATGTCCGCCACACCTTTCCTTCCGCTGTCTCGACGCGCGTCCTTACGCCAACACGTGCCGGGGGCCAACTGTCCGGCCTTCGCCGATCATGCCGCGCCGCGCGACCAGGCGACCACCTCCTGCCGCTGGCCGCCCAATTTCTCGATGCCCAGCGTCACGACATCGCCGGGCTTGAGGTACCAGGGGTCGGGCTTCTGCCCCATCCCCACCCCCGGGGGCGTTCCGGTGGTGATGATGTCGCCGGGCTCGAGCGTCAGGAATTCGCTGAGGTACGAGATCAGCCTGGCGATGCCGTAAACCATCGTCCGGGTGCTGCCGTCCTGCACGCGCTTGCCGTTCACCTCGAGCCACATGCCCAGATCCTGCGGATCGCCCACTTCGTCGGCGGTCACCAGCCAGGGGCCGACGGGGCCGAACGTGTCGCAGCCCTTGCCCTTGTCCCAGGTGCCGCTGCGGTTGAGCTGGAAATCGCGCTCGGAAAGGTCGTGGACCACGCAATAGCCCGCGACATGATCGAGCGCATCGGCTTCCTCGACGTACGAGGCGCGCTTGCCGATGATCACGCCCAATTCGACTTCCCAGTCGGTCTTCACCGATCCGCGCGGGATCATGACGGTATCGTCGGGACCCTGGATGCAGCTGGTCGCCTTGGTGAAAAAGACCGGCTCGGGCGGAATCTCCATTCCCGATTCGGCGGCATGATCGGCATAGTTGAGCCCGATCGCGAGGAATTTCGGCGAGCCCTTCACCGGCGTACCGAGCCGCGGATTGCCCTCGATCACGGGCAGCGACGCCGGATCGAGGGCTGCCAGCCTCGCGAGCCCATCGGGCGAAATCTCGGCGGGCGTTAGGTCCGCGATCACTCCCGAAAGGTCACGAATCGCGCCATTGGCATCGAGTAATCCGGGCCTTTCCTCTCCTGCAGGGCCGTAGCGAAGCAATTTCATCGGTGAATCCTCATTGTGTATATGGGCTGAGGAACGCAATATCGCGGTTCAGCTCCACGCCAAAGCCCAGTTTGTAGAGTGTCATGCAACAACCGAGCATCCGCCAGAAGTCCGGGCCGCCCTTTGCGCGGAAATGCGCGCGCGCTCCCATACCTGGCCATTGGGTGACGGCGATGGACAAGCAGGCGCGCACAATATCATTATATGATATAACACAAGCGCAACGGGCGAAAATCCGGTGCAAATCCGCTTTTCCCCTGCCGGCTGGTGTTCTCACAGGAATTCCACATTATGGAACACAATGTTGTGAAATGAGAACAATGCCGTCAAATCCTGAATCGCCTTCGGAGACGAAGACCGGCAGCCAGACGTTGCTGCGCGGGCTCGACGTCATCGAGGCGGTGGCCGACGGCCCGATCCTGCTGGCGGACCTGGCGCGACGGCTCGGCCTCACCCGCTCGACCGCGCATCGGCTCGCCTCTGCGCTGGTCGAGCGCCGCTATCTCAATTTCGTCCCCCGGCTCGGCTATCAATTCGGGCCCAAGCTGCTCGAACTCGGCTTTCTCGCGCAGCAGCGGACCGACATCGTCCAGCTCGCCCGCCCGCATCTGGAGGCGCTCGCCGCCAGGACCGGCGACACCGTCCATCTCGGCGTGCTCGACAATGAGCGCGCGCTCTATCTCGACAAGATCCCCGGCCGCAGGCGAGTCGAGATCAGCAGCCGCGTCGGCGACCGTCACGCACTCACCGCCACCGGGCTCGGCAAGGCGCTACTGCTCGACGATGAAGAAGCGCATTGGCGCAAGCTCTTCCTCGAGGATCAGGACAGCGGCTCACCCAAGGCGAGCTGGGACATCTGGCGCGAGCGGATGAAAGCCTATGCCGCGGCCGGGCGCAGCTTCGATCTTCAGGAAAATGAGGATTTCATCCGCTGCGTCGCCGCGCCGATCCGCGATGCGAGCGGCGGCATCGTCGCCGCGATCAGTGTCTCGAGCGCCGCGCAATATATGGACGATGCCCGGATGCAGGCGCTCGCCGGCGACGTGATGGCAACCGCCGCAGCGATCAGCGCCGATATCGGCTACAACGCCGATCAGGCCCGCCGGCGCCGCGCTGCGCATTGATGGCGGCGCTTTCGTGTATCTCCAGTAGGACCCGTCATGATCCGCAAAGCCGCCTCCACGCTCGACTATCGCGAACTCGCACGCCGTCGCCTGCCGCCCTTCCTGTTCGAATATATCGACGGCGGCTCCTATGCCGAGGTGACGCTCAAGCGGAACACCGGAGACCTCGAGGCAGTCCAGCTGCGCCAGCGCGTGCTCCGCGATATCTCGAAGATCGACCTGACCACGACCATCCTCGGCCAGGAGCTGGCGATGCCGCTCAGCCTCGGCCCCGTCGGCATCTCGGGCATGTACGCGCGGCGGGGCGAGGTCCAGGCCGCGCGCGCGGCGCACAAGGCGGGGGTGCAGTTCACCCTCTCGACTGTCTCCTGCTGCCCGCTCACCGAAGTCTCGGCGGGTGTCGACAGGCCGATCTGGTTCCAGCTCTATGTCGTCAAGGACCGCGGCTTCATGCGCGAGATGCTGGCGACCGCGCGCGAACTGGGCTGCCCCACGCTCTTCTTCACCGTCGACCTCCCCCTCCCCGGCACGCGCTATCGCGACGTGCATTCGGGCCTCACCGGCAGCCCCGGCCTGCGCGGCGACATCCGCCGCACACTGCAGGCGATGACGCACCCGCGCTGGGCATGGGACGTTGGCCTGCACGGCCGCCCGCACACGCTCGGCAATGTCGCGCCGCTGCTGGGCAAGAATTCGGGGCTGGTCGATTTCCTGACCTGGACCAAGGACAATTTCGACGGTTCGCTGACCTGGAAGGATATCGACTGGATCCGCTCCGAATGGGGCGGGCAGTTCGTGATCAAGGGCATCCTCGATCCCGAGGACGCGCGCGAGGCGGCGAAGGTGGGGGCGGACGGGATCGTCGTGTCGAACCATGGCGGCCGCCAGCTCGACGGCGTGCCCTCCACCGCCAGCGTCCTTCCCGGCATCGCCGACGCGGTGGGCGATCAGCTGACCGTGCTCGCCGATGGCGGCGTCCGATCGGGGCTCGACGTCGTCCGGATGCTTGCGCTGGGAGCGAAGGGCGTGCTGCTCGGACGCGCCTGGGCCTATGCGCTCGCGGCGCGCGGCGAGGCGGGCGTGGCGCATGTCCTCCAGCTGATGGAGGCCGAGATGCGCGTCGCGATGGCGCTCACCGGATGCAGGAACATCGCCGAAATCACGCGCGACGCCCTTGTGGAAACCGGCCACCATAGTCCGAGCTGAGACTTCAACTGCGTAATGCCGGCGCGGCAGGAAAAGGCGCCGATGCCGATGCGCACCGATCAGGTTTGACCTATAGCAGCGCCATGACACTCGCCCTGTTCCAGATCGATCCGCACGACAGCACCGCCACCGCGCTCCGCGACATGGAAGCGGGCGCGGAAGCATTGGGCGTCACTCTCGCCCAGCCCATTCCCAAGGGCCACAAGGTCGCGGTCAAGCCCATCGCGGCGGGCGATCCGGTGCTCAAGTTCGGCTTCCCGATCGGCCGCGCGACGGCGGACATCGCGCCGGGCGAGCATGTCCATACGCATAATGTCGCGACCGCGCTGGAAACGAGCGGCGACTATGCCTGGACGGGCGGCGAACGCCCCGCCGCGCCCGCCGAAGCCGAGGGCTTCATGGGCTATCGCCGCGCAGACGGCCGGGTAGGCACGCGCAACGAGATCTGGATCCTCCCCACCGTCGGCTGCGTCGCCCGCACCGCGCAGAAGATCGCGGAGCGCGCCGCGGCGAAGCATGCGGGGCGGATCGATGGCATCCACGCCTTCCCCCACCCCTTCGGCTGCTCGCAGCTCAGCGACGATCTCGACGGCACGCGCAGCATCCTCGCCAGCCTTGCCAGCCATCCCAATGCCGGCGGGGTGCTGATCCTGGGCTTGGGTTGCGAGTCCAACCAGACCAGGGCGCTGCTTCCCGAAGTCAGCGAGCACGCCAATATCCGCACGCTCGGCGCGCAGATGGCGGGCGACGAGATCGAGGAAGGCCTCGCCCTGGTCGACGAACTGGTCGAAATTGCTGCGGCTTCGGAGCGCAGCATGGTGCCGCTGTCGGAGCTGGTGCTGGGCGTCAAATGCGGCGGCTCGGACGGCTTTTCGGGCCTCACCGCCAATCCGCTGGTCGGCCGGATGAGCGACGCCGTCACCGAAGCGGGCGGCACCGCGATCCTCACCGAAATCCCCGAAATCTTCGGCGCGGAGCAGCTCCTCATGGAGCGCGCCAGCGACGAGAAAGTGTTCGGCGAGATCGTCGCGCTGGTGAACGACTTCAAAGCCTATTTCACCCGCCATGGCGAACCCGTCTCGGAGAACCCCTCCCCCGGCAATATCGCGGGCGGCATCACCACGTTGGAGGAGAAGTCGCTCGGCGCGGTGCAGAAGGCGGGGCACGCCACGGTCACCGACGTGATCGGATACGGCCAGCGCATCCGCGCGCGCGGGCTGACCTTGCTCGAGGCCCCAGGCAACGACGCCGTGTCCTCGACCGCGCTCGCGGCGGCGGGGGCGACCGCGATCCTCTTCACCACCGGGCGCGGCACGCCACTCGGCTTTCCGGTCCCGACGATCAAGATCGCCTCGAACAGCGACCTCGCCGCGCGCAAGCCGAACTGGATCGATTTCGACGCCGGGCAGGTGCTGGTGGACGGCATGGCCCCGGCGGCGGACGCACTGCTCGACACCGTCCGCGCGATCGCATCGGGCAGGGAAACCGCCGCCGAGCGCAACGGCGAACGCGAGATCGCGATCTGGAAGCGGGGCGTGACGCTTTAGGTGAACATTCGCCGGCCGCGCACGAAGGGGCAGGATGAAGCGATCCTTGACCAGCGAAATATTGCCGTCATCGCTCCGCAACGGTTCGGCCATGGATTGAGCCTCCCGCCCGAGGTCTGTTAACCATTTGCGCCTGGGCCGGCGATTCGCCGGCGGGAGGAGTGGGGATGATTCTGATCAGCCTCGGCAACGCGGCCGCGGCGCAGGCCGCTGGCGCCGGTAACGCGACCTCCGGGTTCGCCGCCGCGACTCTTCCCGAATGGATCCTGGCCGGCGTCGCCCTGCTCGTGCTCGGCATCGGCGCGGCGGTGATCAACCTGCTGATCAGCGTGCGTGACCGCTTTCCCGAACCCGGCGTCAAGAACGAGAAGTTCGTCGGCGGACTGCTCAAGGGCGTGGCGAAACAGACCGAACGGCTCGACCGCGAGTTCGCCGAGCTGCTCCGCGTGCCCCCCACCCTGCCCAACAATGCGCTCGCCTATGTCCGCGATCTTCGCCGGATGCTGCGCGAATCCACCGCCTTCGTCGCGCATATGCGCGCCTATCCGTTGCCCGAATGGCCCAGCCCGGACCTGGCGCACGCCTTTGCCGATTGGGCGGGGGTGATCGATTCGATGGATTCGCTGCTCGACGATCTGTTCGACGAAGTGACGAGCGCCATCGAGCGGCACAGCTGGACCGAGCTGTTCGAGCAGTACAAGCGCGAGGAATGGTATCTGCGCCGCGACGTGGAAAAGCTCAAAGGGCTGAAGGCCGCGATCGACAAAGAGGCCAAGCCCTTCCAGAAAAAGAAGGCCGAGCCCAAGCCGATCTAGGGCCAGTGGAAGCCCTTACGCGATAAATGGTGCACCGCGTCATTGAGTCGTTAACCATTCGGCGGCTACCCAGAGTCCGGGACTGACCGGGGTGGGTTGGATGACTGAATTTCTCGTATTCATGTACGCGATGCTGGCGATGTTCGTGATCAGCGCGATCCAGCAGAATAACCGCCTCGAGCGGCCGACCTCCCAGATGGTGACGATGGTGGGCTGGGGTCTGTTCTCGCTCTCCTCGACGCTCGCGGTGCTGCTCGGCGCGGTCGCGCTGGCGCTCGCGCTCGGCATGAATATCCCGCTCGGCAGCTTCGAGGGACTGAGCTAAACAGCGGCTCATGCCGCTCTACGAAATTTCGGGCCAGCGCCCTTCCATCGCCGAAGACGCCTGGGTCGCCCCCAGCGCGGACCTGATCGGCGACGTCCGCCTCGCCGCGCTCGCCAGCGTCTGGTTCGGCGCGGTGATCCGCGCGGACAATACCCCGATCATGGTGGGCGCGCGCAGCAATATCCAGGAAGGGGCGATGCTCCATTCGGATCCTGGCGTGTCCTGCACCGTCGGCGAAGACGTCACCGTCGGCCACCACGCCATCCTTCACGGCTGCACCGTCGGCGACCGCACGCTGATCGGCATGGGCGCGACCGTGCTCAACCGCGCAGTGATCGGCGAGGATTGCATCGTCGGCGCCGGCGCGCTGGTGACCGAGGGCAAGGTCTTCCCGCCCGGCTATCTGATCGTGGGCTCGCCGGCCAAGGCGATCCGCCCGCTCGACGATATGGCGAAGGCGATGCTGAAGATGTCGGCGGCGCATTATGCGAGCAAGCAGCGCGACTATGCGGCGGGCCTCAAGCGCGTCGATTGAGCGCCACGCGCGCGCCACACCCCATTGTTTGGATCGGCTTCCGCAATGAGGGAGATGGCCCGGGCCACGCCACACCGCCCTTTGGCGAAGCGGGCATGCTGCGCGTGCTGATCCAGTGCGCCAGATAGCGGCGTTGCCGTCGACCCCGGGATGTGGAATGCCGGTGCGATGGAAGAGGACGGCAGCACCGGGGATGGGAAGACGGGAGGGCGGCGATTCCGGCCGCTGATGCTGGTGACGGCCTTCGTTCTGATATTGGGGCTGCTGGCGCTCGCGCTGCCGCCCCAGGCCCGTTCGCCGCGCGCGGCGGCGGTCGAGCGGCTCATGCAGGCGGCGAAGGCGAAGGATCAGGCGGCGGTCGCCGCATTGGTCACCCCGAATGCGTCGCTATGGCCGCTGTTCGACGTGGTGAACCGGCTCAACGCTCCCAGCCTGAGCGAGCTGATCGGCAATTGCCGCCCGGTCCGCGCCGCCGAAGGGCTCGATACGGTGTCGGTGCAATTCGACTGCGCGCGCGATGCCAACGGGCAATTCTATGTCGACTTCACCTTCTGTAGAGACAAGGTACACCGGGTGCGCTTCGCGGAATTCGGCCGCTGGCTGCGCTCGCCGCTTGGCGACGATCTGTCCGGCCGCCTGTTGGGCCTTGTCCACGAAGACGAGGGCCCCTGCGGGTCCTCCCCGCTCGACCTTCCGCTGATCGCGGCGACGGGTTAGAGCCCCAGCGTCGCCCAGGCGAACAGATAGAAGAGCGTCCCCAGCCCCGCGACGATCGTCGCCGCGGCCTGGCTGCGCAGCGCGAGCAGCGCGAGGACGAGCCCGAGCGGCAGCGCCGGGAGGGCGAACTGGCCGATATATTCGCTGAAGGGCGCACTGCCCGTATCCACGTCCAGCCGCAGATAGTTCGAGACCGCCGTCGCCAGCAGCAGCGCGAACGCCCCCGCGCACAGCATCGCCGCCTCGTTCGAAAACGCCTGTATCCCGCGCACCCTCTTCCCCCGGCCCTTTTCGGCTCTGACGGCATGAAATCAGACATGAGAGCGCGGCGCAACCTCGGTAACAATGCGGACCTGTCCCCTTCCGTTACGTCAACTGGACAGCCATTCCGGTTGCGCTATGAAACTTGGTCATGGCCCTTCCCCCGCTCTTCGATCGCCTCCGGCTGCCCGTCATCGGCGCGCCGCTCTTCATCATCTCGGTGCCCGATCTGGTCATCGCCCAGTGCAAGGCGGGGATCGTCGGCTCCTTCCCGGCGCTCAACGCGCGGCCCGAAACCCTGCTCGACGAATGGCTCCACCAGATCACCGAGGAGCTGGCCGCGTGGGACCGCGACCATCCCGACACGCCCGCCGCGCCCTTCGCGGTCAACCAGATCGTCCACAAGTCGAACGTCCGGCTCGAACATGACGTGCAGGCATGCGCCAAATGGAAGGTGCCGATCGTCATCACCTCGCTGGGGGCGCGGCCCGAGCTCAACGACGCGGTCCATTCATGGGGCGGGATCACGCTGCACGACGTGATCGACGACCGTTTCGCGCACAAGGCGATCGAAAAGGGCGCCGACGGGCTGATCCTCGTCGCCGCCGGCGCGGGCGGCCATGCGGGGCGGCTCAATCCCTTTCCCTTCGTCCAGGAAGTCCGCGAATGGTTCGACGGGCCGGTGATTCTCTCCGGCGCGATCGCGACCGGCCAGTCGATCCTCGCGGCGCAGGCGCTGGGCGCGGACCTCGCCTATATCGGATCGGCCTTCATCGCCACCGAAGAGGCCAATGCCGTCCCGCCCTACAAGCAGGGCATCGTCGAGGGCCGCGCGGCGGACATCGTCTATTCGAACCTCTTCACCGGGGTGCACGGCAATTATTTGCGCAGCTCGATCGTCGCGGCGGGAATGGACCCGGACAATCTGCCCGAAGGCGACTTGAGCACGATGAACTTCGGCGGGGCCAAGGCGTGGAAGGAGATCTGGGGATCGGGCCAGGGCATCGGCGCGGTCACCTGCGTCGAGCCTGCGGCGGTCAAGATCGAACGGCTGAAGGCGGAATATGCCGCGGCGAAGGCGAAAGTCTGCGGGTAACTTTACCGAAGCCGTCATGCCGGACTTGATCCGGCATCCATGTGCGCCACTGGCCACGCGCTCGACGCTGGTTTTGGGTACATGGATCCCGGATCAAGTCCGGGATGACGATTGGCTAAAACGCCAGCGCGAGCCGGTCCATCATGCTGCGCGCCGGGCTGGCCACCTCCACCGGCTCGTCGAGCGCCTCGTCGAGGCGCGCCACACGGCGATAGAGATCGATGCTGGTGAGCATGATCGTCGCGGCCTGGGCGGGCATCGCGGCGAGCACCGCCTCGTCGGTCTCGGGCGCGCTGCCCAGCCGCCTCGACGGTGCCAGAGCGTCGCGCGCGGCCAATTCCCCCGAATCGACCGCGCGCTGGGTCAACAGCCAGGCGATGATGTGCATCAGCCGCGTCGTCACCTTCAGCGATTCGCACGAAAAGGCGACGCGATTGATCGCCTCCAGCCCGTCGCGGTCGTCACGCCCGATCTCGTCGAAATAGCCGCGCGCCTCATCGGCGAGCAGCATGGCCTCGACATAGAGCGAGTCGCTCAGCTTGCGGTGGATCCGCGCAGTGCCTGTTGCCCCGAACATTCGCGAAAGCTGCCACAGCATTCGTGGTAACTGAATGCTTAATATTCGTCCCGTTCCGGGAGGAGGATCAGGCGATAATATCCGGGATCAGCTGATCCTGGAGCAGCGCGATCTCGTCCTTGAGGAGCAATTTGCGCTTCTTCAGCCGCGCGACCTGGAGCTGGTCCCCGGGCCCCGTGAAGATCAATGCGTCGATCGCCGCATCGAGGTCGCGATGCTCCGACCGCAATGTCTCGAGCCGGCGCAGGATCTCGCTTTCGTCCATGCGAACTCCCCTGCCCGAAACCGGGGGCATCCCGCAACGCCCTATCTCAAACGGTCCGGCGCACGATTTCGGCAAACCGCCGAAATGGCGCGAACTGGATAGCGACAACGGATTGGAAAGATGTTCTACTCATTCTTCCGGCCTGTTTCATGAAGGAGGAACGCATCCATGCACACCGCGCATCACTCGGCCCTGACCGCCAAGCATGCCGTGCTCGACAAGCGAATCGCCAGCGAATCGCAGCGTCCCCATCCCGACACGATCCTGCTCGCGGACCTGAAGAAACAGAAGTTGCGCGTGAAGGAAGAAATGGCCGCAGCCTAGCGGCCCCATCCCGGCGGCGGAGGCGCCCGCGCGGCGCCTCACGCCTTGCCCCTGCCCCGAACCGCGTTCGGAGCCCGAAGATCGCTACACGCTGAAACCCCCGCATCGCGGCCGGGGGCATGGTTTGATGCGGCCTTTGCGGAAGCGCGCTTATCGGCGCGGCAGGATCGGCTTGACGAAGCTCGGCGTGCCGGGGCCCTTGCCCACGGGCTTGCGCGCGAGCATCGGATCGATCTCCTGATCGAAGGCGACGCCGACGCGGCCCTCGGCCGACCAGGCGATTCGCCCGCTGACCCAGCCCACGCCGCGCACATCGACATCCACCGGGGTGCCGCTGTTGATGGGCTGGGCATATTCGGCCATCAGCCCGCCCGACGACAGGTTGCGCACGCGCACCTGGATCAGATCGCGGCCGGCGATTCGGAATTGCGCGGTGAGCATCAGGCTGTCGCGCGCGCCAGCACGCTGGCCGGTGAAGTCATCGGCCGACAGGGCGCTCAAAGGATCGTGCGAAAACTGGTCCATTCAATCCGCTCGAAAAACGCATGTTCACGTGCGGAAGGAATAGACCCTGAATCTTATCGAAAGCGTTAACCGGGCGAGGTTTTTAGGCCCCGATCCGGGACAGCTTCCTACTCTTCGCGAGAGACTTTTTCCTGGCGCTCGTGACGCTCCTGCGCCTCGACCGTCATCGTCGCGATCGGCCGCGCTTCCAGCCGCGCGAGGCTGATCGGCTCGCCGGTCACCTCGCAATAGCCATATTCGCCATCCTCGATCCGGCGCATCGCGGCGTCGATTTTCGAGATCAGCTTGCGCTGGCGGTCGCGGGTGCGCAGTTCGATCGACCAGTCGGTCTCGCTCGACGCGCGGTCGGTCAGGTCGGCCTCGCGAAGCGATTCGCTCTGCAGCTGGGACAGGGTCCCCGCCGCCTCGCGATAGATCGCATCCTTCCAGGCCAGCAATTTTTCGCGAAAATAGTCGAGTTGCCGCGGGTTCATGAACGGCTCATCGGCACTGGGCCGGTAGCCGTCATCGCCATCGTTCGCCGCATGCGGCGGGCGTTTTCCAGGTTCGTCGACTCGATCCAAAACCGAAGCCATTCCCCACTCTCCACACCGGTTTTCCGGTGGCACGCACCGGCCGGAAACCGTCCTTGCCCGAGGGCCCTATACTTACGCGCAAGCCGGTTAACAAGCCGATGATTCCACGGCCTTACGCGCCAAATGTCCCATATTTCGGGGGAAATTGCTCGTTGCTGAACCAGTTCGCGATTCGCGACCGGGAAGAATTAACCAGCCATTTTAACAAACCGGTAATGAATAGATCACGACTCTGTGCCGAACTCGCACGTTAACCAGCGATCATGGTTTGCAAATCCCAAATTTCTTCCAAGAAGAAGGTAAACAACGGTTAACGGACTTGCACTTAATAGTTTGTTTTGCACTTTTACCGCATGAGCGGCGTGCAAGCTGCTGACGGTCCCGTCGGGGAGAGCACGCCAGCAACGGGGAAGAGTGGGACATCATGTCGGTTCGCATGGCCTTGGCTAAACTCTGCGCCTGCACCTGCGGGGGCGCCATTGTCGGAGGCGGCGGCGTTTACGTCGCCGAACGGCAGCAGGCGCCGCGAGTCTATTCGCAACCCAAGGCGAGCGCGCAGACCTATCGCCGCACCGCGGTTCGCCGCACCACCGTCCGCAAGCCCGCCACGCGCGTGGTCCGCCGCACGGTGACGACGACGCAGGCGCAATGCCCGCCTGCGGTGGTGACCGTCACCACCCAGGGCGCGCCGATTCCGCTGCCTCCCCAGAATTACGGCTCGGGCGTCGCCTCCTCGGCGGGCGCGAGCAGCGCGGCGGTCACCGGCGGCTCGTCGGGCGGCGGCGGCTTCATCGGCGGTTTCTTCGCCGGCGGCTTCTTCGGCAGCTCGGGTTCGGGCAGCTCGGGCAGCAGCGGCATCACGATTTCGACGACGAGCAGCAGCGGCGGCACCTCCTCCTCGACATCGACGGGCGGTTCGTCCACCTCGACCTCGACCGGCGGCTCCTCGACCAGCTCGGGCAGCACCAGCACCTCGACGTCGAGCGGCGTCAGCACCTCGACTTCGTCGTCGAGCGGCGTTTCGACGTCGACCTCCTCGTCCAATTCCTCCTCGACCTCGGGTTCGACCTCGTCGTCCAACTCCTCGTCGACCTCGGGCTCGACTTCGGGCTCGACCAGCTCATCCACTTCGAGCGGTTCGAGCAGCTACGGCTCGTCCTCCAAGGGGTCGAGCAGCTACGGGTCGAGCTCCAAGGGATCGAGCGGCTGGAGCACGTCGAGCGGATGGAGCTCGAACGGTCATGGCTCGTCGGGTCACCACGGATCGAGCGGATCGAGCGGCGGCTCGTCGGGCGGCCCCTCGCCCGTCCCCGCCCCACCGATGATCCTCCTCTTCGGCGGCGCCGCCGCCGCGCTGGTCGCCCGCAAGCGGCTCGCGAAGAAGAAAACCGCCGAGACCCAGGCCCAATAACGCATCGTCACCCCGGACCTCACATCCGGGGTGATGCTTTTCGGCGCTATTCGGCTTTCGCCAGCGCTTCCTCGATCTGCGGCACGGTGTGCCCGGTCAGGTCCTTGTCCAGCTCGCCCGCCAGCCGATCGCTCACTTCCTTGTGATAATGCTTGCGCAGCTCCCGCAGGGTGCGCGGCGGCGCGACGACGATCAGCGATTCGAACTCGTTCCGAAGCGCCCAGTCCTTGAGCAGGCCCGCGGTCTCGGCCGCGAAGCGATCCTCCTCGAGCTGGTGGAAGTCCACTTCCTCCATATTGCCCCCGCCCCATTGCGCGCCCGCCTTGCGCGTTCCCGATGCCCCGCCCGCCAGGTCGGTCGCCTGTTCGTTATGATCGGGATTGTGCCGGTCGATCAATTTCTTCTCGACTTGCAGATTGAGGAATTCGCTGTCGCCTTCGTTCCGGAGGAACAGCATCTTGCGCCCATCGGCGACGAGGACGAAGGCGTTGTGCGGGACGCGCATGGCAAGGCTCCTTGAGTTTCCTGCCGATGTAACGCGGACGGAGCGACGTCGGTTGCGGCTTGTCCCACCCCATGCCGCTGCTGCAGAACCCCGGCCTCCCCCGCCCGGGTTGCGCCCGCCGCCGCTCCCGGTCATAGGCCCTGACGCATGCATGATATTCGCGCCATTAGGGAAAATCCCGGACTTTTCGATGCGGGGCTCGCACGCCGCGGGCTCAATCCGCAGGCCGCGCAACTGATTGAATTGGACGAGAAACGCCGCGCGATCGTCACCGAATTGCAGACGGCACAGGCGCGCCGCAACGAAGCCTCCAAGGCGATCGGCGCGGCGATGGCACAGAAGGACCAGGCCACCGCCGAGATGCTGAAGGACGAAGTCGCCGGGCTCAAGACCCGCATGACCCAGCTCGAGCAGGAAGAGGTCGCGACCAACAATTTGCTGACCGGCCATCTCTCGATGCTCCCCAACATCCCCTACGCCGATGTGCCCGACGGCGCCGGCGAGGAGGAGAACGCGGTCGTCGCCACGCATGGCACCCTGCCCGGCTTCGATTTCGAGGTGAAGGAGCATGACGCGATCGGCCCGGCGCTCGGCCTCGATTTCGAGACCGGCGTTGCGCTTTCCGGCGCGCGCTTCACGCTGCTGCGCGGGTCCGCCGCGAAGCTCCACCGCGCGCTCGGCCAGTTCATGCTCGACGTGCTGAGCGAGCAGCATGGCTATGAGGCGGTGATCCCGCCGGTGCTGGTCCGCAGCGAGGTCATGTACGGCACCGGGCAGTTGCCGAAATTCGCCGAGGACAGCTTCCAGACCAATACCGGCCACTGGCTGATCCCGACCAGCGAAGTCAGCCTGACCAACATCGTCCGCGAGAAGATCCTGTCCGAAGAGGAACTGCCGCTGCGCTTCACCGCGCTGACGCCCTGCTTCCGTTCCGAGGCGGGCGCGGCGGGGCGCGACACGCGCGGCTTCATCCGCCAGCATCAGTTCGAAAAGGTCGAGATGGTCTCGATCACCACCCCCGAGCAATCCGAGGCCGAGCACGAGCGGATGACGGGATGCGCCGAGGATATCCTCACCCGGCTGGGCCTTCCCTTCCGCCGGATGAAGCTGTGCACCGGCGACATGGGCTTCACCGCCGCGCGCACCTATGATCTCGAAGTGTGGCTGCCCGGGCAGGATCGGTATCGCGAGATTTCGTCCTGCTCCACCTGCGGCGATTTCCAGGCCCGCCGGATGAATGCGCGCTACCGGCCCGAGGGCGAGAAGCACAACCGCTTCGTCCACACCCTCAACGGTTCCGGCCTCGCGGTGGGCCGCACGCTGGTCGCCGTGGTGGAGAATTACCAGCAGGCCGACGGTTCGGTCGCGGTGCCCGAGGCGCTCCAGCCTTATCTGCGCGGGCTCAACCGGCTCGAGCCGGCATGATCCGCTTGGCTCTCGCCGGGGCGTTGGCGGCGGTGGCACTGATCCAGCCCGCCGAAGCGAAGGGTTTTCTGGGGCTGTCGACCCGCAACCCGGGGCCGATGATCGCCTGGTATCGCAATACCTTCGATCTCAAGGTGGTGCGCACGGTCCGCCCCGAAAACGCGAACCTGACCGTCACCATTCTCGATGGCCCGCTCGTCACGGTCGAGATCCTCGCCCGGCCCGATCTGGTGCCTTCGGACGGGATGCCCGAGCGGCACGTCGGCATCTTCAAGGCCGGGTTCGAGATCGACGACCTGACTCCGTGGCTCGCGCGCTGGCGCAGCAGCTCGGTCGATATCGCCTATGGCCCGTTCGACGAATTGCAGCCGCCGCAGCGATCGGTGATCCTGCGCGATCCGGACCGCAACCTGATCCATCTCGTCCAGCCGCTGCCTCCGGGCTGACCCGAGCGTGACGCGCGGGGAAACCCGCGATATGATGCACGCCGGGAGTTGGGGAAGGGCCATGGGGAGGAAGTCATTGTCGCTGGCCGCGCTGCTGCTCACCGGCTGCGTCCCGACACTCGTTCCGCAGCAGCGCTACGATCCCGCGCCCCAGACGCGACCGGCTTCGCGGCCGACACCGGCCCCGACACCGCGAGCATCGCAACGGCCCGCGCCGCGCCCGACACCCACGCCGCGCCCCAGCCTGAACCTCTCGCCCGAAACCCTGTCGGACCAGCCCCAGACCTGGGAGATGCGCCCGGTAACCGCCGATGCGCGGATGGTGCCGGCGGGCAGCTATGTCGTTCGCAACGGCGATTCGCTCCGGCTGATCGCGGTCAAGACCGGCGCCGGATCGGAAGCGATCGCGCGCGCCAACGGCCTGGCCCCGCCCTATACGATCCAGCCCGGCCAGCGGCTGATCATCCCCGCCGGGCGCTATCATGTCGTCCGCGACGGTGAGACCGGGATCGCGATCGCGCGCGCCTATGGCGTCGACTGGGGCCGCGTGGTCACGGTC
This sequence comes from uncultured Sphingomonas sp., assembly GCA_966251045.1. GTDB lineage: Bacteria > Pseudomonadota > Alphaproteobacteria > Sphingomonadales > Sphingomonadaceae > Sphingomonas. Next base: position 46,454 of record CBINJP010000001.1, on the reverse strand, counting down.
AACTATCTGGAAGAGCCGTATATCCTGCGTACCGGTCAGCGCATCCTGATCCCCGATGCCGGGCCGGAGACGCTCGAGGAGCGCGCCGCGCGCTTCCATATCGACATCGACGATATCGTCACCGGCGGCCAGCCCGCGCTCGCCACCAACCAGAAGCCGCGCGCGCCGACCACTTCGACCACCAGGCCGGTCCCCGCGACCGCCACCGTCTCGACGCCCTCGCGGCTCAGCGGGCAGTTCCGCTGGCCGGTGGAGGGAACGGTGGTGCGCCGCTTCGGCCCCGGCGCCAGCGGCGAGATCAATGACGGGATCAAGATCGCGGTCCCCCTCGACACGCCGATCCTCGCCGCTGCCGACGGCGTCGTCGCTTATGCCGGGGGCGACATTCCCGCGCTGGGCGGGCTCGTCATCATCCGTCACGGTGACGCCTGGACGACGGTGTACGGCCATGCTGGGCAGTTGCTCGTCCGCCGCGGCCAATCGGTCAAGAAGGGTCAGCTGATCGCGCTCTCGGGCAATTCGGGCTTTGCCGACCGCCCCGAGCTGCATTTCGAGATCCGCCAGGGCCGCACGCCCGTGGACCCTATTCCGCGCCTGCCACAACGCTGATATCGCGGAGCCGATGGGCTCCAGGATCACCGGGACGCTGAAACGCAAGTCGACCCTGCCGGTGTGGGTCGCGATCGGCTGGCGCGTGCTGGCGGTGGTCGGACTGCTGGCGATCGCGGTGGGGGTCCATTGGATCGAGCGCGACGGGTTGAAGGACACGGCGGACGGCCATGTCTCCTTCCTCGACATCCTCTATTTCACGTCGATCTCGGTCACCACCACCGGCTATGGCGATATCGTTCCGGTCAGCAATTCGGCGCGGATGTTCGACGCGTTCGTCGTCACGCCGATCCGCGTGTTCGTGGTGCTGCTCTTCCTCGGCACCGCCTATAATTTCGTGCTCAAGCGAACCTGGGACAAATGGCGCATGGCAATCATCCAGCGAAATCTATCCGGCCACATCATCGTCGCCGGCTTTGGCGAGACGGGATCGGAGGCGGTCGACGAGCTGATCGCGCGTGGAGTCGATCCGGGAAAGTTCGTCGTGATCGATTGCGTCGAGGAGAATCTGGAAGGCGCGCGCGCCTGCGGCTGCATCGTGCTCCATGGCGACGCGACGCGCGATTCGGTACTTGAGGACGTCAAGCTGACCGAAGCCGAATCGATGATCGTGACGGCGGGGCGCGACGATACCTCGATCCTGATCACCCTCACCGCGCGGCATCTCGCCCCGGCGCTGCCGATCAGCGTGATCGTGCGCAACGAGGATAACGAATTCCCCGCGCGCGCGGCCGGGGCGACCACCGTCGTCAATCCGGTCAGTTTCGCGGGGCTGCTGCTCGCCAGTTCGTGCACCGGCGCGCATCTGGCGGATTACCTCACCGATCTCGCCTCGTTCCATGGGCAGGTCCAGCTCCACGAGCGCCTCGTCCGGCCCGGCGAGGTCGGCAAGCCGCTCTCGGCCATCGCGACGGGCCTCGGCGTTCGCATCTATCGCGGCGGCGAACCCTTCGGGCACAAGGACCCCGCGGCGGCAGCGCTGGAACCTGGCGACATGATCGTGGAGATCGTCACGGCATGACCGCCGCCCTCACCGCTCGCATCGCTCCGATCCTCATGCTGATCGCGTCGAACGTCTTCATGACCTTCGCCTGGTACGGCCATCTGAAGGACAAGACGTCGCCGCTGCTCGGGGCGATCCTGATCAGCTGGCTGATCGCACTGCCCGAATATATGCTCGCGGTGCCCGCCAACCGGATCGGCAGCGCGGTCTATTCGACCGCCCAGCTCAAGGCGATCCAGGAAGTGATCACTCTCACCGTCTTCGCGGTCTTCTCGGTCGCCTATCTCGGCGAGAAATTCACCACGAATCACGCGATCGGCTTCGCGCTGATCGCGGCGGGCGCGTGGTTCGTGTTCCGCGCGCCCGCCGCGGTCTGACTCAGATCATCAGCGACAGCGCCGCGCCCATCGCCAGGAAGGCGGACAGCCAGTGGCCGGCATCGATCAGGATCAGCTTCAGCGTCGCCTGCTGGTAGAGATAGTTCACGATCATCGCCGGGATGACGAAGCCGAGCGCGACCCCGCCCGCGATCATCAGCGTGTCGCTGAGTCCGGGGTAATTGTACGTCCCCAGCACGTGATCGAGGATGAACGCCATCACCAGGTCGAGCACGAAGGTGATGCCGAACAGCATCCCGACATTGTTCTTGGCACCCGCGGCCTCCATCGATTCCTTGGTGACGCCCCGCGCGGCCATCCACGCCTTGCTGAACAGCGCGCCGTACCAGACGCCGCCGACCAAGAACGCGGCCACACCCGCGACGATCACCGCGAGCCAGTGAATTTCGGTTCCCATAGATACCCCCTCCATCGTTTCGATGGCGGCATGCTACGCCCGCGGAATCCCCTCAGCTAGCTTTTTCCCGAGAAATCCTTATGTGGCGCGCCAATCATGGCAACGCGACTCCCTGAAGCCCCCAAGGTGGGGATGGTGTCGCTCGGCTGTCCCAAGAATCTGGTCGACAGCGAGCGTATCCTGACCAAGCTCCGCTCGGACGGCTATGCCATGTCCGCCGATTATGCCGGCGCGGACGTGGTGCTGGTCAACACCTGCGGCTTTCTCGACAGCGCCAAGGAAGAATCGCTGGAAGCCATTGGCGAGGCGATCGCCGAGAATGGCCGCGTGATCGTCACCGGCTGCTTCGGCAAGGAAGCCGAGGTCATCCGCGCGCGCTTTCCCGGCGTGCTCGCGGTCAGCGGTGCGCAGGCGTACGAAGAAGTCGTCGGCGCCGTCCACGAGGCCGCGCCGATGCCGGCCAATGCCTTCATCAATCTGGTGCCCGAGGCGGGGCTCAAGCTCACCCCGCGCCATTACAGCTATCTGAAGATTTCGGAGGGCTGCAACCATCGCTGCGCCTTCTGCATCATCCCCTCGATCCGCGGCGATCTGGTGTCGCGCCGCCCCGACGCGATCCTGCGCGAGGCGGAGAAATTGGTCGAAGCGGGCACCAAGGAATTGCTGGTCATCAGCCAGGACACCTCGGCCTATGGCGTCGATATCCGCAAGGAACCGCGCATGTGGAAGGGCCATGAAGTCGTCCCCCACATGACCGATCTCGCCCGCGAGCTCGGCAAGATCGCCCCCTGGGTGCGGCTCCACTATGTCTACCCCTACCCCCATGTCGATCAGGTCATCCCGCTGATGGCCGAGGGGCTGATCCTCCCCTATCTCGACATCCCCTTCCAGCACGCCAGCCCCCGCGTCCTGCGCACGATGCGCCGCCCCGCCAATGAGGCGAAGGTGCTCGAGCGGCTGCGCAGCTGGCGCGAAATCGCCCCCGACATCACGATCCGCTCGACCTTCGTCGTCGGCTTCCCTGGCGAGACCGAGGAGGATTTCCAATACCTCCTCGACTGGCTCGACGAAGCCCAGCTCGATCGCGTCGGCGCCTTTCGCTTCGAACCGGTCGAGGGCGCCGCCGCCAACGCATTGCCCGATCCGGTCCCCGAAGAGGTCAAGGAAGAGCGCTACGCCCGCGTGATGGAAAAGACCGCAGCGATCAGCGCCGCCAAGCTGCAGGCCAAGATCGGCCGCACGCTCGAAGTCATCATCGACGCGGTCGACGGCGAAGGCGCCACGGGCCGCTCGCAGGCCGATGCGCCGGAGATCGACGGCGAGGTCCACCTCCGCGACGCCGGGCATCTCAAGCAGGGCGATATCGTCCGCGTCGAGATCGAGGACGCCGACGAGCACGATCTTTACGGGGTGTCGCTGGGCTAGGGCGCTTGCCTACTGGCAAACAGTCTTCCCGTTCAGGGCGAACACATCCTCCATTTTCTTTTTCGAGATGACGCAACGCACACTTCCGCGCACCGCTGGCTGGTCGCCATTGACGATGACATAGTCGACGACGATGCCGGAGGCGATATAGGCCGGCACCGTGCCGAACCCCGTAAACAGGCCCTTTTTCGTCGTCGTCGTGAAGGCAGCCTCGACATTGACGATGTAGAGAAGCGGCCGCGTCGGCAGATCCCGCTCAAGCTGCCGCATCCGCTCGATAGTTGTCGCGTTCATCGTGCCCAGCGTCACGGTCGTCAGGTTCTTCAGCAGCGCCTCATAGGCCGCGATCGCGTTGACCACTCGCTGGGCGGCGTTCTTCAGCTTGGCATCGGACTTGGGATCGCTGGCGATGTTCCACAGATTCTTGCCGCGGGCCAGCGTCCGCGCGTCTTCATATTTGGCGGTCAGGTTGTCGGGGAAATAGGAGCTCGCCCCCATCAGCTGCTTGGCCGTCTCCACGCCGCTCGTGACCCGATAGGCGCTGTCGTCGACACCGAATCCCTTTGCGGCAAGCGCGCGTTCCACGGCGCTGATGACCGCCACGCCGGTCGGCGTCCATGTCGCGCCCACGATGGTGGTGTCGGTCTTGAGCAGCGGGAGGACTACACCCACCGCGGCGACCACGCCGCTAAAGCTGAAAATGCCGAAGGACTTCCGATCGTTTTCGGCTTTGTACTCCTCCTCCGCCTTGCCCCATATTTCCATGGAAAGGACGAGATCGCGCCAGACGACCGCGCGATCCGCCTGAAACGCATACCAGAAGGAAAGATCGGGGGGCGTGGATCCGAAGATGATCACCGGTTTGATATTCGAGAACGCCTGTCCAAGCGTCTCAGCGGCGCAACCCGTCACCCGTTTGCACAATTGCTCGACCAGCCTGAACGAGAGCCCGCCCATAACCTCGCGGTTCAACAACAGCGCTTCGACGGTCTTTTCGCCCGTTGAAACGGTCGCGGTGTCCCCGGTCTGGCCCTTCAGCGGCGCCAGCCGGTTGTTGGCGACGTCGATTTGCGCCTTCTGCGCCTCCGCCCGCGCCTTTTCGACGTTCATCCGGGCCAGTTCGAGATTGGCCTGCTTGGTTAGCGCATCGACGTCTTGCGCGCCTGCCGGAACGCTGGCTATGACGGCTGCAAGGGTTGCGACCAGCAGGATTTGTTTGCCACGCATTGTCGATTCCTCTCGAAAGGATGGGGGAAACGCAACGCTACGAACGGAATTCCTTTTGCCGTAATCTGGCGCGATTATGCAAATCACTTCCACTCGACTTCGGCTCGACTTCGCGTGCCCGTCTCACAGCGGTATGCGGGCAATATTCCGCGTGGGGCTAGCCCTCGCCGCCTTGCGTGACTAGATCACCCCAATGCCTGATCTATCGCACCTCGTTCAGCCCGACCGCGGCCAGCCCGCGCGCACCATTCACCTTATCGATGCCAAGGGCTATGACGCCTGGCTCGCCGCCCAGCCGCCGCGCCACCGCGCCGCCCTCGTCGCGCAGAAATTCGCCGCGTCGAGCTTCGCCACCGCGATCCTCCCCGGCGACGGACCCGAGGACTGGTCCGCGCTCGGCGTGGTCGCCAATGTCGACCGACTCTCGCCCTGGTGCCTCGCCAAGCTGGCGGAGGTCCTTCCCGAGGGCAGCTACCGCGTCGAGGGCCGCGAGCCCGGCACGGCGATCTATGGCTGGCTGACCGCGCAGTACAGGTTCGACCGCTACAAGAAGAAGGACGAGAAGGCGCAGGGCCCGCGCGTGCTGCTGACCGGCGATCCCGCGAAGATGGATGAGGCGCTGCGCCTCGCCAATGTGACCTTCAAGATCCGCGACTGGGTCAATCTCGGCGCGAACGATTTCGGCCCCGCCGATATCGAGGCCGCCGCAGCGGATATCGCCAAGCTCCATGGCGGCACGCTGACCGTGATCAAGGGCGCCGAGATCGAGAAGGGCTATGGGATGCTCCACGCGGTCGGCAAGGCCGCGGGCAAGGGGCGCGAGCCGCGGCTGATCGAGATCGAATGGGGCAATCCCGATCATCCTCGCATCGCCATTGTCGGCAAGGGCGTGTGCTTCGATTCGGGCGGGCTCGACATCAAGCCGGCCGCGGGCATGCGGCTGATGAAGAAGGATATGGGCGGCGCGGCGCACGCGCTGGCGCTGGCCGAGATGATCATGGGCGCGCGGCTGCCGGTCAGGCTCCACATGCTCGTCCCCGCGGTCGAGAATTCGATCTCGGGCGAGGCGGCGCGTCCCGGCGATGTGATGGTCAGCCGCAAGGGGATCACCGTCGAGAACAGCAATACCGACGCCGAGGGCCGCCTGATCCTGGGCGACGCCTTCACCAAGGCCGAGGAAGGCAAGCCCGAGCTGATCTTCAACTTCGCCACGCTCACCGGCGCCGCCCGCGTCGCGCTGGGCCCGGACCTGACCGCGATGTTCGCCAATGACGACACGCTCGCATCGGAGCTGCTCGCGGCGGCGGAGACCGAGGCCGATCCGATGTGGCGCCTGCCGCTCTACGATCCGTACAAGGAAATGCTGAAGAGCGACGTGGCGGACATGGTCAACGCCGCCGAAGCCCCCTGGGGCGGCGCGCTGACCGCGGCCTTGTTCCTCAAGGAATTCGTCCCCACCGGCGCGCAATGGGCGCATTTCGACATCTTCTGCTGGCAGGGCTCGGCCAAGCCGGGCCGCCCCAAGGGCGGCGACGCGGTAAGCCTGCGCGCCACGTGGAAGGTGCTCAAGGACCGCTACGCCGGCTGACAGGAATCCTTCGGTCCTGGCGCAACTGTGCGATTGCCCGCATCCCCTGTTAGCGATACCATCGCGAAAAAAGGGAGAGGATTGATGCGCATAGTGAAAATCTCGGCTGTGGCTGCGGGGCTGACGCTGGCGGGTGCGGCGCATGCTCAGGGTTCGCCACCCGCGCCCGCGCCAGCCCCGGCGCCCACCGTCGGCACGCCGGCCGGCTTCGAAATGAACAATATGAACGAGCATGGCAGGGAGTATGGCCGGCTCAACAACGACGTCGCCGGGCGCCGGGCGGGCCCGACCCGATCGTCGCGCCCCGTCCCCATCGTGCCCGAGGATGTCACTGTGGGCAGCGACGTGCGCGATTCGAAGGGCGTCGTGCTCGGGAAGATCACATCGGTCGGCATGGATTTCGCGGTGATCACCAGCCCGCTCGGCAAGATCGAAATCGAATTCGAATCGCTCGCCAAGAACAACAAGGGGCTGATGATCAACATGCCCAAGGCCAGGTTCGACGCGCTCCTAACCGGCAAGCCCAACTGAGCGGCCGCGCACAAAGCGCATCTGATCTGAAGCGGCGGGGAGGGTAATTCGCCTCCCCGCGGGCTAAGTCAGCCACATGCCCCGAGGCCGCCCGCCCCATCCGGACATCCTCACCCCCGCCGAATGGCGCGTGGTCGAGGCTGTGCGCCACGGCATGACCAACCCCGAGATCGCGCGCCGGCTGGGGCACAGCAACGACGCGGTCAAATATCATCTCGCCAATGCGATGCGGAAGCTCGGCTTTACCCGCCGGGCCGAGATTCGCGCGTGGACCGGCATCTGCCGCGACAGCCATCTTCATGGGAAGGAACCCGATATGAGCGAACCCCTCGCCCTAGGCCCGATCGGCCAGATTTCGCGCAGCGTGGCGGAGATCGGCGCGGCCACCGCCTTCTATCGCGACACGCTCGGCCTCCCCTTCCTCTACGCCTTCGGCAATCTCGCATTCTTCGATTGCGGCGGCACGCGGCTTTTCCTTTCCGAAGGCGATGGCGGCCCCGCCGAATCGATCCTCTATTTTCGCGTTCCCGATATCCACGCCGCCCATGCCCAGCTCGGCGAACGTGGCGCGATCTTCATCGACGCGCCGCACATGATCCATCGCCACGAGGACGGCACCGAGGAATGGATGGCCTTCTTCAACGACAATGAGGGCCGCCCGCTGGCGATCATGGCGCAGGTGCGCCAGAAGGAGGAATGAGCAAGCGCCACCCGACGCTGACCCTGATCGCCTGCATCCTCGCGTCGAGCCTCGCCTTTATCGACGGCTCGGTCACCAATGTCGCCCTCCCCGCGATCGGCAAGGATCTCCATGCGACTCCGGCCGAGCTGCAATGGACGATCAACGCCTATCTGCTCCCGCTCTCGGCGCTGCTGCTGATCGGCGGCGCGGCGGGGGATCATTTCGGACGGAGGCGGCTGCTGATCGGCGGTATCGCGCTGTTCACGCTCTCCTCGGTCGCCTGCGCGATGGCATCCGATCTTACGCTGCTGCTGGCGGCGCGCGCGCTGCAGGGCGTGGGCGCGGCGATCCTGCTGCCGAACAGCCTGGCGACGCTCGGCAATGCCTTTACCGGCGAGGCGCGCGGCAAGGCGATCGGCACCTGGGCGGGAGTCGGGGCGATGGCCGGCGCGGTGGGGCCGCCGCTGGGCGGATGGCTGGTCGACGCCATCGGCTGGCGCGCGATCTTCTACGTCAACGTGCCGGTGGCGCTGGCCGCGATCGGGATCGCCTTGCTTTATGTCGAGGAGAGCGCCGAGGGCGAGCTCCCGCTCGACCTGCCCGGCGCCGCCACCGCGACGCTCGCGCTCGGCGCGCTGACCTGGGCGCTGACGCTCTGGTCGAGCCACCACGCGCTCAACGCCATGGTCGGCATCGGCCTCGCCGCCGGCGCGGCCTGCACCGGGCTGTTCCTGTGGATCGAGCGTGACCGGGGGAACCGCGCGATGATGCCGGTCGCGATGTTCGGCTCGCGTGCCTTTGCCGGGCTGACCTTGCTCACCTTCCTCCTCTACGGCGCGCTCGGCGGGGTGCTGCTCCTGCTCCCCTATGTGCTGATCGAGGCGGGCGGCTATACCGCGCTCCAGGCCGGCCTCGCACTGCTGCCGATGCCGCTCGGCATGGGGCTCGCCTCACGGGTGATGGGGCGGCTCACTGCCCAGGTCGGGCCGCGCTGGCCCCTGACCGCCGGCGCGTTCGTGGTCGGGATCGGCTTCGCGCTGTACCTGCTGGTGGCCGAGGGCGCGTCCTACTGGGCCTCGGTCTTTCCAGGCACCCTGATGATCGCGATCGGCATGTCGAGCGTCGCCGCCCCGCTCACCACCGCCGTGCTCGCCTCGGTCGACGACACGCACAGCGGCACCGCCTCGGGCTTCAACAGCGCGATCGCGCGCACCGGGGGGCTGATCGCCACCGCCATCGCCGGCGCGGTGATCGCGTCGGCGGGCCCCGGCCTGATCGCGGCGTTCCACGGCGCGGCCTTGGCGGGCGCCGCGATGGCGTTGCTGTCGAGCGCGACGGCGTTCCTCACGCTGGGTGAGGTCAGGAAAGCGAAGCGGCAGCCTCAATGATCGGCACGAACTTCTCCGCGGTCAGGCTCGCGCCGCCGACCAGCGCGCCGTCGACATTCTCGGCCGCCAGGATCGCAGCCGCGTTGGCCCCGGTCACCGAACCGCCATACAGGATCCGGATCCCGTCGGCGGCATCGCCCACCATCTGCCGCAGCTTCGCCCGCGCGATGGCGTGGATCGCGGCGATGTCCTCCAGCGTCGGGGTCTTGCCCGTGCCGATCGCCCAGCGCGGCTCATAGGCGAGCGTCAGCCAGTCGCCCGAGGCGCCCTCGGGCAGCGATTTCTCGATCTGCGACTGGACGATCCGCTCGGCACGGCCCGCGTCGCGCTCGGCCTCGGTCTCGCCGCAGCACAGGATGACGTGGAGCCCATGGCGATGCCCCGCCGCAGCCTTGGCCCAGGCGTCGTGGCTTGTCTCATGCTGGTCGCCGCGCCGTTCGCTATGGCCGACGATTACGACGCTCGCCCCCGCCTCGACCAGCATCGCGCCCGAGATGCAGCCGGTATGCGCGCCCTTGTCATTCTCGTGCATGTCCTGCGCCCCCACCGGCATGCTGCCGGCCACCGCCGCCCCCGCCTCGATCAGCGTGAAGGGCAGGCACAAGGCAACATCGACTTGCGGGTTCGCCCGCGCGGCATCGGCGATCGCGCTCACCTGGGGCAGGTCGCCCTTCAGCCCGTGCATCTTCCAGTTGCCGGCCACCAGCTTGCGCCGCATTCGCTCTCTCCCGTGACAATGTCCCGCCGATAGCGGCCCGACGCCGCCGCGCAAGCTTGAAGGCGGACGGAACCCACCCTAAAGCACGCCGAAGCTTCCTTTACAGAACGGCCCTTCATGCTCGACTCGTTCCGCAATTTCACCAAGTCGCTTCTCGGCAAGATCGTCGTGTTCCTCATATTGGGGATCATCGCGGTCGCCTTCGCGGCGGGCGACGTCATGGGCGTGCGCGGCGGCAGCGGCGGCAGGTCCGCCACGCTCGCCACCGTGGGCGGTTACGCGATCACCGAGACCGAAGTGACCAAGCGGCTCCAGCTGCTGCTGCAGGACGCGAACGCGCGCGGCGGCCAGCCGATGACGATGGAGGAGCTGCTCCAGCGCGGTGGCTTCGAATATGTGATGAACGAGCTGATCGCCGTCCATGCGATCGAGGAATTCTCGAAAAAGTCCGGGATGCTGGTCGATCGCGCCATGATCGATTCGGCCATCGCCAACGATACGCGCTTCCAGGGGATCGACGGCAAGTTCAGCCAGGCGGCGTTCGACGGCCAGCTCCAGCGCACCGGCAAGTCGGTCCGCGAATGGCGCACCGATATCGCGACCGAGCGTTATCTCCGCTGGATGCTGCCCGATCCGCGGCTGCGCACCCCGATCGCCGACGGGCTCGCCGCGCCTTACGCCACGCTGCTGCTCGAGCGCCGCACCGGCCTCGCCACGCTGATCCGGCCGCAGGACATGGATGCCGGCCCCGATCCCGACGACAAGGCGCTGACTGCCTTCTACACGCGCAACAAGACCCGCTATCAGGTGCCGCAGCGCCGGGTGATGCGCTATGCCGTGGTCAAGAGCGAGCAGTTCAAGGCCGAATCCGCCGCGACCGATCAGGAGATCGCCCAGGCCTTCGCCAGTTCGGGCACGCGCTATGCCGCGACCGAGAAACGCACCGGCAGCCAGATCATCCTGCCCGATCGGGCCGCCGCCGATGCGGTCGCAAACGAGATCAAGGGCGGCAAATCGGTCGCCGACGCCGCCAAGGCGCGCGGGCTGGAACCGAGCAGTTTCGAGGCGGTGGAAAAGGCCAAGCTCGCCGCCGATTCGTCCCCCGCGGTCGCCGATGCGGCGTTCGGCGCGGCGCAGGCCGGCGTGGTCGGCCCGGTCCAGACTCCCTTTGGCTGGGCCGTGATCAAGGTCGACAAGATCGACAGGATCGCCGCCAGGACGATCGATCAGGTTCGCGACGAGCTGGCCGGGGAGATCAGCACGCGCAAGACCGCACAGGCGGTCGCCGCGCAGCGCCAGATCCTCGAGGACATGATCGGCAACGAGGCCACCTTCGACGAGGTGATGGCCCGGGGCAAGCTCACTGCCCAGCGCACGCCGGCGCTGGTCGCCGACGGCACCGATCCCGACAATCCGCTCAAGGGCGACGCCAAGCCCGATGCGACGGTCGCGATGATCGCCGCGGCGGGCTTCCAGTTCGATCCGGAGAGCCAGACGCCCGAGATCATTCCGATCGACAAGGAAGGCGGCTACGCGATCGTGGTGGTCGAGCGGATCGTCCCCGCCGCGCCGCGTGCGCTGGAAAGCATCAAGCCGCAGGTGCTCGCCGATTATCGTCTCGACCAGCAGATGATCAAGGCGCGCAAGGCCGCGACCGATCTGCGCGCCGAGATCAACCGGGGAACGCCGATGCGCGAGGCGATCGCCAAGCTGGGCATCCGTGCGCTGCCGCCCAAGGACTTCAATTTCGTCCGCGGCGACCTGAAGCCGACCGATGCGCCGCAGGTTCGCATGGCCTTCTCGATGGCGGCGAAGAGCGCCAAGATGATCGAGGGCCCCGATCGCTCGGGCTATTATGTCGTCTATGTCGACACGATCACCGAGACCGACGGCAAGGCCAACGCCGCCGCGATGGAGCGCGCGCGCACCGAATTCCTCCCGGCCGGGCGCCAGGAAATCGCCGAGCAGTTCGTCGAGGGGCTCAAGCGCCACGTCGGCGTGACGCGCAACGAAGCCGCTATCGCGTCCCTGCGCGCCCGCATGGGCCGCACGGGCGGCGCGCAATAAGCCGCCGGGAATGATCGAAGGGCTGGACGCCGCCCGCGCGGCGCTGATCGCGGGGCGGCCGGCGTTGCTGTGGCGCCGCCAGCTCGCCGATACCGAGACGCCGGTGGCGGCGGCGCTCAAGCTGATCGAGCCGGGGCGCGGCGATTTCCTGCTCGAATCGGTCGAAGGCGGATCGGTGCGCGGGCGGCACAGCCTGATTGGCCTCGCCCCCGATCTCGTCTTCCGCGCGACCGGCGGCGAGGCGGCGATCAACCCGCACTGGCTCACCGACCGGGAAGCCTTCGCCCCCTGCGCCGAACCGGCGCTCGACGCGCTGCGGTCGCTCGTCGCCACGTGCCGGATGGCGGTTCCCGCCGAATTGCCCCGCGCGCTCGCCTGCCTGGTCGGCTATTTCAGCTACGAGACGGTCGGGCTGGTCGAGAAGCTCCCCCGTCCGCCCGCCAATCCGATCGGCGTGCCCGACATGATGTTCGTGCGGCCGACGGTGATCCTCGTCTTCGATCGGCTGGCCGATACCCTGTTCCTCGTCGCCCCGGTGTGGCCGGGCGGCGATGTGGATGCCGCCGCCGAGCGGATCGACGCGACCGCCGCGCGCCTCGCCTCCGCGCAGCTCCCCGCGCCCGTCCGGGCCGAGCCGCGGGACGTGGCGCTCGAACCCGTCCTGCCTTCCGGCCGCTATGCGAAGATGGTCGCCGCGGCGAAGGATTACATCGCGGCGGGCGACATCTTCCAGGTCGTGCTCGCCCAGCGCTTCACCCTGCCCTTCACCCTGCCGCCGTTCGAACTCTACCGCGCGCTGCGCCGGGTGAATCCCTCGCCCTTCCTCTATCATCTCGACCTGCCCGACTTCACCCTGACCGGATCGAGCCCCGAGATTCTCGTCCGCGCGCGCGACGGCGAAGTCACGATCCGCCCGATCGCCGGCACCCGACCGCGCGGCAAGACCGCCGCCGAGGACGAAGCCAATCGCGCCAGCCTGCTCGCCGATCCCAAGGAATGCGCCGAGCATCTGATGCTGCTCGATCTCGGCCGCAACGATGTCGGCCGGGTGGCGCAGGCCGGCAGCGTCCGCGTGACCGACAGCTACACGGTCGAATTCTACAGCCATGTCATGCACATCGTCTCGAACGTCGTCGGCGCGCTGGGCAAGGGCAAGGACGCGCTCGACGCGCTGTTCGCGGGCTTTCCGGCGGGCACCGTCAGCGGCGCGCCCAAGGTTCGGGCGTGCGAGATCATCGCCGAACTGGAACCCGAGACGCGCGGGCCGTATGCGGGCGGCGTCGGCTATTTCTCGCCCGATGGTTCGATGGATTCGTGCATCGTGCTCAGAACCGCGCTGGTGAAGGATGGCGTGATGCACGTCCAGGCCGGCGCGGGGATCGTGGCGGACAGCGACCCGGCATACGAACAGCGCGAGTGCGAGGCCAAGGCCGGCGCGCTGCTGGCAGCCGCGCGCGAGGCGATCAGGCAGGCGGGCGAAGCGGGATTCGGGCAGTAGCTCAATCCTCCCCCGGAGGGGGAGGTGGCAGGCGCAGCCTGACGGAGGGGTATTCTCCGCAGCCGGCATCGCTCGTGGATACTACCCCTCCACCGCTTCGCGGTCCCCCTCCCCCTCCGGGGGAGGAATTGGGTCAGGGCACCCGGTCTTCCTTCGCGCGCTGGTCCGCCTTCTCGCGCTGCCATTGCCGTACGAACTGGCTCGAGCAGCCGGTCTGCCCGAATGTCCCGATCGGGTTGCACGCCCCCGGCAACACCGCGCGGTTCACTTCGGTGATCGTCTCCACCCGGCTGCCCCAAGCCTGCGCCTTCGCGCTCTCGTCGGGCAACTCGCGAAACTCCCGGGGGATGCGATAGGGCGAATCCTCGCTCTTCGCGCACACCACGATCTCGTCGGGGGTGCTCGCGGTCGGGCATGTCTCGTCCCCATGCAGGATGACGCTGCGCACGCGCTGCGGCGGGCCACTCGACTCGGTCGCCTGCGCGAAGGCCGGGGCGGCGATCAGCAGCGCGGGGACGGCAATGAGCAATCTGGTGAACACGTGAAACTCCTGTACCTGCCCCGCTCAACGTCCCTGCGCCGTGCAACGTTGCCTCGCACTATGGCGGCAATGCGGCTTGTGTCCGGCTTTTCACGCCCTAAGTCGGGCGCATGACTCGTTTCCACCGGCTCGCCGCCTTCGCCGGACTCCTTCTCCTTGTGGCATGCGGAGCGCCCACCAGCCGCCACGGCATCGCCGCCGCCTGCGCCAAGGTCGAGTTCGAAGGATCGCGCTTCACCGTCTGCCGCGCCGAGCCGGGCAAGCACGATCTGCTGCTTGTCGACAAGGGCGTGGACGGCAAGCCGATGCGCAATTTCGACACGCTGGGGGCGCGGCTCGGCGAGCGCTTCCCGCACCTGGCCTTCGCGATGAACGCCGGCATGTACGACAAGGACGGCCTGCCGATCGGCTATTATGTCGAGGACGGCGCGGCGCAGACGCGGCTCAACCGCAACGACGGGCCGGGCAATTTCCACATGAAGCCCAACGGCGTCTTCTATGGCGACGCCGCGGGCTGGCACGTCGCCACCACCGACGATTTCGCGAAGGCCAAGCCCGATCATGTCCGCATCGCCACCCAATCTGGCCCGATGCTGGTGATCGACGGCAAGCTCCACCCCGAATTCAGCGAGAATGGCGAGTCGGTCCAGATCCGCAACGGCGTTGGCGTGTCGGCGGACGGTTCGGCCTGGTTCGCGATCAGCGATGATCCGGTCTCCTTCGGCCGCTTCGCCCGCCTGTTCCGCGATCACATCAAGGCGCCCAACGCGCTGTTCCTCGACGGCGCGGTCTCCCGCCTCTGGGACCCGGTCGCGGACCGCAAGGACGGCGGCGCGGAAATCGGCCCGATCGTGGTGGCGGTGCAGAAGCGGAAATAGCTTCTTCCGCGAAGCGGATTAATCGACTTCTTCTTCGTGCCTTAGCGTCTTTGTGTGAGAGAAATTCTTGCTCACGCAAAGCCACAAAGACGCGAAAGAAAGACGGAAATAGCCCCGCTTTCGCGGGGATGACGGCATGGCTAGAATAGTCCCATGCGCATCCTCCTCGCCCTGCTCGCCCTGATCCTCGCCACCCCCGCCGCCGCGAAGGACTGGCCCACCAGGGAGGGCGATTTCACCATCGCCAACTTCGCCTTCAAATCGGGCGAGCGCCTTCCCGAGCTGCGCATCCATTACACCACGCTCGGCACCCCGCATCGCAACGCCGCCGGCCAAATCGACAATGCCGTAATGGTCCTCCACGGCACCGGCGGCACCGGGAAGCAGTTCCTCCAGCCGCAATTCGCCGACGAACTCTACGGCCCCGGCGCGCCGTTCGATCTCGCCACCACCTATGTCATCCTGCCCGACAATATCGGCCATGGCGGCTCCTCCAGGCCCAGCGACGGGCTGCGCATGGCCTTCCCGCATTACGACTATGACGACATGGTCGAGGCGCAGCGCCGCTTGCTGGTCGATGGGCTCGGCGTCACTCGCCTGCGGCTGATCCTCGGCACTTCGATGGGCTGCATGCACGCCTTTGTCTGGGGCACCACCCACCCCGGTTTCGCCGAACGCCTCGCCCCCTTCGCCTGCCAGCCGGTCGAGATCGCCGGGCGCAACCGGCTGTGGCGCAAGCTTTCGATCGACGCGATTAAGGCCGATCCGGCGTGGATGGGAGGCAACTATACCGTCCAGCCCGTCGCAGGCATGCGCACCGCGACCAGCCTTTCCATCATCGCGGGCGGCAATCCAATGATGCTGCAGGACCGCTTCCCGACCCGCGAGAAGCTCGAGGCCGAACTCGCCGGCCCGATGGCGGCGCGCTTCACCGGCATGGCCGATGCCAACGACACGATCTACTGGCTCGAGGCCTCGCGGAACTACAACCCTTCGCCCTTGCTCGAGCGGATCACCGTCCCCGTGCTCTGGATCAACAGCGCCGACGACTTCATCAACCCGCCCGAACTCGGCATCGCCGAGCGCGAGGTGAAGCGCATGCCCCGCGCGCGCTTCATCCTGATCCCGGCGACCACCGAGACGCGCGGCCACGGGACGCACACCTGGGGCAAGTTCTGGAAGGCCGATCTCGCGCAGTTGCTGGCGATCAATCCATAATAGCCGTCACCCCAGCGAAAGCTGGGGTCTCAGCCCGCAAACGAGACGCGCGAAGCACGAGATCCCAGCTTTCGCTGGGATGACGGGCGGGCTAAAGCCCGCCGCATGATCCTCGTCCTCGACAATTACGACAGCTTCACCTGGAACCTCGTCCATTACCTGATGGAGCTGGGCGCCGAGGTTCAGGTCGTCCGCAACGATGCGCTCACCGCGCGCGAGGCGATCGCGAGCAATGCCCAGGCCTTTCTGATTTCCCCCGGCCCCTGCACCCCCAACGAGGCCGGGATCAGCCTCGATCTCGTGCAGGCATGCGCCGAACTCGGCAAGCCGCTGCTCGGGGTCTGCCTCGGCCATCAGGCGATCGGCCAGCATTTCGGCGGCGCGGTCGTCCGCGGCGGGCTGATGCACGGCAAGACCTGCCCGGTCGCGCATGACGGTACCGGGCTGTTCGAGGGGCTACCCTCGCCCTTCACCGCCACCCGCTATCACTCGCTGATCGTGCATGACATTCCGGCGGACCTGATCGTCAACGCCACCGCCAGCGACGGCAGCGTGATGGGCTTCCGCCATGCCACGCTCCCGATCCACGGCGTCCAGTTCCACCCCGAAAGCATCGCCACCGAACATGGCCATGCGATGTTGGCGAACTTCCTGAGGCTCGCCGGGCTGGAAGCGAAGGCGCTGGCCTAAGGCCGGGTTCAGCGCTGCGAGAGCGACGGAACATTGCCCTCCGAATCGCTGAAAAAGGCGACTTTCGAGCCGTTCTCGGGCGAGGTCCAGATGCCCTGCTCATCCTGCCCCAGCCCCTCGTAGATCGTCATCGTCACGCCCCGCCCGGCCAACAGGGCAACCGCCGCGCCGATATCGGCCACTTCCCACCCGCACACCGGATATGGCGGCGGCTGGTAGCCGGGCATCACTGTCATGCGGATCAGGGCCTGCCCCATCGCGATGAAATCGCCGTAAGAGTCCGCGCTGCTGAGCTCGAACCCCAGAATATTGCGGTAGAATGTTAGCGCCCGTTCGCGCTCGGTAACGTTGATGAAGGCCACCGGCGTCGCTTCCCGAAAATCCATATTTCACCCTCCTCTGCTGCACATCTGCTAGCGGAGCCGGCGCGTCCCGCGCCATCGCCCGAACGGGTGATTTACGCGAAACCGCCCGCCTAACCGGAAATTAAGCCCCGGATGTTCCACTCGCTTGGAAGCGGCGGAGCGGAACGATGCTGACCGGAATTGCCAGGCGGTTGGGGCTCATCTTCCTTGTCGCGCTCGGCATCCGTGCGGTCGGCGGCCTGTTCTCGCCCGCGCATCCGAAAAACGAGGTCGAGATGGCCGACTGGAATGGCCACAAGATCCCCAGGGCCGCGATGGCGACTTCCCAGCTCGACGCCCCGCTCGACGATCCGCTGATGCAGCAGGCGCTCGAATCCCTGCCCTTCCACGGCGACGGCCCCGGCGCGAAGATGACCTATCGTTCGGCGAACGGCCCGGTGACGCTCACCCCCAACGATGTCGCCGAGCTCAACAGCCGCTACCATCGGCTCAAGGGCAGCTAGCAAATCTATCTCGACTCCGCTCCCGCGCCACGGAATAGCGGCACCGTGACCGTCTTCACTCTCCTCCCCGATCCCGCGACTCCGCTCGCACGCGAAAGCGCCGCGCAGGCCTTTGCCGACCTGCTCGACGGCGATGTGCCCGAGGCCGAGATCGAGGCCTTTCTGATCGCGCTCGCCGAACGCGGCGAGACCAGCATCGAGATCGCCGAAGCTGCGCGGGCGATGCGCGCGCGGGTGATCTCGGTCACCGCGCCGGAGGGTGCGATCGACGTGTGCGGCACCGGCGGCGACGGGCATCACACGCTCAACGTCTCGACCGCGGTCGCCCTGGTCGTCGCGGCATGCGGTGTTCCCGTCGCCAAGCATGGCAATCGCGCCGCCTCGTCCAAGGCCGGCGCCGCCGACACGCTCGAGGCGCTCGGCCTCGATCTCGATCGTGCTACCGCGCGCGCCGAGGCGAGCCTGAACGACATCGGCATCGCATTCCTTTTCGCCCAGCACCATCACCCCGCGCTCGCCCGGATCGGCCCGATCCGCCGCCGCATCGGCCGCCGGACGATCTTCAACCTCATGGGCCCGCTCGCGAACCCCGCGCATGTCACCCGCCAGCTGATCGGCATCGCGCGCCCCGATTACGCCCCCATCTATGCCGAGGCGCTGACCCAGCTCGGGACCGAGGCCGCGGCGGTGATCTCGGGCGACGAGGGGCTCGACGAGCTTTCGACCGAGCATCCCAGCATCGCGGTCAATGTCGGCAGCGCCAGCCTGCCCGCGCGGATCACGCCCGAGGATGCCGGCCTGCCCCGCCATCCGCTCAGCGCGATCCGGGGCGGCAGTCCCGAGGAGAATGCACTGGCGCTGCGCCGCCTGCTGCTGGGCGACAAGGGCGCCTATCGCGACGCCGTACTCCTCAACGCCGCCGCCGCGCTGATGGTCGCGGGCCGCGCGAGCGACCTGCGCGAAGGCGCCGAGGAAGCCGGTGAAGTGCTCGACAACGGGCTTGCCAACGCGTTGCTCGACTGCTGGATCGCCTATTCATGAGCGACATGCTGGACCAGATTCTCGAACGGAAACGCGTGGAAGTCGCCGGGCGCAAGGCCGCGACCAGCCTCGCCGACCTCAGCGCCGCCGCGCTCGCGCAGACGCCCCCGCGCGGCTTCCGCGCCGCGCTCGATGCCAGGGTCGCGACCGGCTACGGCCTGATCGCCGAGGTCAAGAAAGCCAGCCCCTCCAAGGGCCTGATCCGCGCCGATTTCGATCCCGCCGCGCATGCCGCCGCCTATCAGGCCGGGGGCGCCGCCTGCCTCTCGGTCCTCACCGACGCGCCGGGGTTTCAGGGGCATGAGGATTACCTCGTCGCCGCCCGCGCCGCCGTGACCATCCCGGTACTGCGCAAGGACTTCATGGTCGATCCCTGGCAGGTGATCGAGGCGCGGAGCATCGGCGCCGACGCGATCCTGATCATCGTCGCCGCGCTCGACGACGCCCAGATGGCCGAGATCGAGGATGCCGCGATCGGGCTGGGCATGGACGTGCTTGTCGAGGTCCATGATGCGGCCGAACTGGATCGCGCCCTGGCGCTCAAGTCGCGGCTGATCGGTGTCAACAACCGCAATCTCAAGGACTTCACGGTCAGCTTCGACCGCACCTACGAACTCGTCGGCCGCGCGCCCCAAGGCTGCACCTTCGTCGCGGAGTCCGGCCTCACCACCCGCGCCGATCTCGATGCCATGGCCGAACATGGCGTTCGCTGCTTCCTGATCGGCGAGGCGCTGATGCGTCAGGCGGATGTGGAAGCTGCCACGCGCGAGCTGATCGGATGAGCGACCTAACCCATCTCGACGAAAGCGGCGCCGCGCACATGGTCGATGTCGGCGGCAAGCCGGTCACCGCGCGCGAGGCCGTCGCCACCGGGCGCATTACCATGTCCGCCGAAGCCGCCGCCGCGATTGCTGCGGGCAGCGTCAAGAAGGGCGACGTCCTCGCCGTCGCCCGCGTCGCCGGGATCATGGCCGCCAAGAAGACCGCCGAGCTGATCCCCCTCTGCCACCCGCTGCCGCTCACGCGCGTCAGCATCGATCTCACCCCCGACGAAACCGGCATCACCGCCACCGCCACCGCCGCGACCGACGGCAAGACCGGCATCGAGATGGAAGCGCTGACCGCCGTCAGCGTCGCCCTGCTGACAATCTACGACATGGCCAAGGCGCTCGATAAGGCCATGACCATCGGCGACATCCGCCTGCTCTCCAAGACCGGCGGCAAATCGGGTGACTGGAAGGCCTAGACCGCGTTCCGCCGGAAACATCCCGGCGCATGGTCGTTCACCATCCCCACCGCCTGCATCCAGGCATAGACGATCACCGGCCCGACGAACTTGAACCCCCGCACCTTGAGCGC
The DNA here is from genome assembly GCA_966251045.1 of uncultured Sphingomonas sp. Classification (GTDB taxonomy): domain Bacteria; phylum Pseudomonadota; class Alphaproteobacteria; order Sphingomonadales; family Sphingomonadaceae; genus Sphingomonas. Next base: position 26,328 of record CBINJP010000001.1, on the reverse strand, counting down.
CTTCGAGACCGTCTCGGATACCGGCGTGCTCGCGGGCACATGCACCCCGTCATTCACCTGCGTCTCGCTCCCGGCCAACCCCCACAGCCAGTCCGAAAACGACTCCCCGGCCTCCTCCATCGCGACGTAGATGCGCGCCGCGGCGATCGTCGCCTCGATCTTCGCCCGCGCGCGGATGATGCCCGGATCCCCCATCAGCCGTTCGACATCCTCCGCCCCGAACGCCGCCACCTTGGCCGGATCGAACCCCGCGAACGCCGCGCGGAAGCCTTCGCGCCGGTGCAGGATCGTCCGCCACGAAAGCCCAGCCTGGAAGCCCTCCAGCATCAGCATTTCCCACAGCAGCCGCGAATCGCGGACGGGCACGCCCCATTCGGTATCGTGATAGGCCTGCATCACCGGATCGTCCCCGGCCCAGCCGCAGCGTATGACTTCGTTCATGCAATGTTCCTAGCGCGCAATGCTGCGGGTCGCAAGATTGCGGGTCCGTAACCACCAGCCTAGCCTTCCCGCATCACTCGCTAGGGGGCTATGCGAATGTCACACATCTTCCGGATCTCAATTGCTGCCACGTGCCTGTCTGCCGCGGTTCCCGCCGCTGCTCAGGGCGCGCATGATTGGGCGCTTCAGGTGGATCCGGGTACCTGCACGCTCAATCGGACCGTGACCGAACCCGCACCGCGGATGATCGCGATCTGGACACGCCCGGGGACCAATCTCAACACGCTCGTCATCGCTGGACCCGACATGCCCGGTCTGGACGGCAGCACGTTGATTCCCGTCACCGTCCAGTTCGCCGATGGCAAAGGCCTGGTGGGCAAGGCCGGCCTCTTTCCCGTCAGCACGCAGGCCGGGCGCGGCGTCGCCATCAACGAACTCGGCCCCGATTTTCTCGACGCCTTCGCGCGCACGACGACGATCAGCGTGACGATCGCATCGAAGACCTATGGTCCCTATGCGCTCCCAAGCGCGGGTGCGGCGGTCCGTGCCCTGCGGACCTGCGTCAAGGACCAGCTCGTCGAATGGGGCGCCGATCCCGCCCAGTTCGCGCGCGGCGGCGCTACCCCGGTGTCGCTCGCGCCGAACAATCAATTGCTGGATCGCCGCACGCTGGCGAACCTCGCCGGGAGCGCCGATGCCTTCTACGTCGTTTTCCGCCTCACGGTATCGCCCGACGGCATAGTCGATGGCTGTGAGGTCATCGATTCGAAACCCAGCGACCGCGTCAGGAAGATGGGCTGCGCGGCCCTCATGTCGAAGAAGCTCTTCACTCCCGCGCACGACGCGCAGGGAAAGCCGGTGCGCGGCGTCGCAGTCTTCGAGGCCGGTGTCATCCGAACAGGCAATCGGTTCCGCGGAAACGGCCAGTGACGCTTCGACTTGCCACTACCGATTCAATCCAATAGTTAGGCAATAGCCTAACTATTGCGAGTCGTCCCCATGAAGCCCCAATTCTTCGCCCATCCCTTCTCGTCCTACTGCCAGAAGGTGCTGATCGCGCTCTACGAGAATGGCGTCGATTTCGAGTACAAGATGCTCGAGGACGAGGGCGTCGGCGCCGAATTCGCCGCGCTGAACACCGTGGGCAAGTTCCCGGTGCTGGTCGATGGCGGCCGCACGATCTTCGAATCCTCGACGATCATCGAATATCTCGGCCTTCACCATCCCGGCCCGGTCGCGCTGATCCCCGCCGATCCCGATGCCGCGATCGAAGTGCGGATGCTCGACCGCGTCTTCGACAATTATGTGATGGATACGATGCAGCCGCTGGTGAACAACATGATCCGTCCCGAGGAGCATCGCGATCCGCATGTCGCCATTTACGTGCACCGCGCGCTCGACAAGGCCTATGCCTGGCTCGACGCGCATATGGCGGGGCGCGAATGGGCCGCGGGCGACGGCTTCTCGCTCGCCGATTGCGCCGCCGCGCCCTCGCTCTTCTACGCCGATTGGGCCTATGAGATTCCCGCCGCGCACGCCAATCTCAGGGCCTATCGCGCACGCCTGCTCGCGCGGCCTTCCTTCGCCCGCGCGGTCGATGAGGCCCGGCGCTACCGTCACTATTTCCCGCTGGGCGCGCCCGACCGGGACTGACCCGAACTAGGAGGTTAACGAGCCCACAATTTAACGCTTTCTTCAGGCCCCGGGGCCGAGAGTTCCCGCGGGAACGGACGGGGCTTGGAATGTCGGAAGTGCTTGCGTCGTCTACCATATTTTCGCTCAGTGCCGATCTGCCGACGGCTCTCCCCGCGCCAGCCGAGGGGTATGAGTCGGCGCTCGATTCGGCCGCGCTCGCGGGCGATCACGAACGCGAGCCCTGCCTGATCCGCCGCTTTACCGCCGCCGGCGCGACGCTCCGCCTCCCCACCGGCGATCTCGCGCAAGGCGATGCGCGCATCCTCGAGCTCAAGAACGGCCAGACGATCCCGGGCACGATCAGCTGGCTGGACGAGGCCGAGGCCGGCTTCGTGTTCGACGTCGGCGTCGATGTCGTGGGCACGCTCGCGCGCAATCTCGCCATCCTCCCCGCCGAGCGCCGCCAGGTGCCGCGTGTCGAGATCCATCAGACGATCTGCCTTCATCGCGGCAACAATGTCGAGTTCTCGCGGACCCGCGACATCTCGCAGGCGGGCGTCGGCATCGAGACATCGCTGGCGCTGCAGGAGGGCGACGAGGTCCAGCTCGCCATCGATGGCCTGCGGCCGATCTCGGGCAAGGTGCGCTGGGAACGCGGCGGCCTGGCGGGCATCGCCTTCGACGAGGAACTGGGCTGGCAGACGCTGATGCCCTGGCTGCGCGAGGTGCAGAACCGCCCGCGCGCCGCCGCGCCGCGCGCCGCCGGCATCCATGACGAGGAACGCGGCTTCGGCCTGACCAGCGACAAGAACGCCATCCGCCTCAACGCCCCCGGCCGCGTGCGCGAGGGCACGATCTGGTGGAACGTCCAGGTCCGCAACCTCACTCCCACGCTCGTCGAATTCGAAGCCGCCGCCGATTTCCCCAAAGGCACCCAGCTCTGGATCAGTATCCCGGGCAGCGCGGGCTGGCCGATCAGCGTGATCGAGTCCGAAAATCTGCGCCACCTCGCCGAATTCCGCCTGCCGCTTCGCCCGCATGAACTCGCCCTGATCGCACCGGGGCGGCTGCAGGCGAGCTGAGCGCACTTGCAACGCGGCGCCATTCCGCGCCAACGCTAACTGCGATGAAGCCGCTCCTCCCCGTCGCCCAAGCCCAATCGCGCCTTCTGGCGCTCGGCGAACCGGTCGCTGCTGAAGCCGTCCCGCTCCATGAGGCCGCCGACCGGTGGGCCGCCCGGGACATCGCGGCCCTCCGCACCCAGCCTTCGGCCGATCTCTCGGCGATGGACGGCTATGCCATCCGCTTCGCCGACATGCCCGGTCCCTGGGACGTGATCGGCGAAAGCGCCGCCGGCCGTGCCTTTCCCGGCCGGGTCGCCGCGAAGCAGGCCGTCCGCATCTTCACCGGCGCCCCCATTCCCGAAGGCGCGGACACGGTGCTGGTCCAGGAGGAAACCGCGCGAAACGGCGCCACCCTCGCCCTTGCCGGCGAAGGCCCCGCGCATCGGGGCCGCAATGTCCGCCGCAAGGGCCTCGACTTCAGCGAAGGCGACCTCCTCATCGCCGCGGGACAGCCCCTCACCCCGGCCCGCCTCGCCCTGGCGGGCGTCGCCGGTCACGCCGCCCTCCCGGTCCGCCGCAAGATCCGCGTCGCGCTCGCCGCGACCGGCGATGAGCTCGTCGCGCCCGGCACGCCCCTCGGTGAGGCCCAGCTCCCCGAAACCAACCGCCTGATGCTTGCCGCGCAGCTCGCGGGGCTGCCGGTCGAGATTGTCGATCTCGGCATCCTCCCCGATCACCAGCCCAGCCTCGAAGCCGCGTTCCGCGCGCTCGACGCCGATCTGCTTGTCACCACCGGCGGCGCCTCGGTCGGCGATCACGATCTCGTCCGCCCCGCGCTCGAGGCCGCGGGTGCCGCGATCGATTTCTGGCGCATCGCGCTGCGCCCCGGCAAGCCCATGATGGCGGGAAGGCTGGGCAAGGCGGTCGTGGTCGGCCTCCCCGGCAATCCGGTTTCGGCCTTCGTCACCACGTTCCTATTCGTCCGCCCGCTGGTCGCGCACCTCGCCGGCGCCGCCGATCCGATGCCGGCGACCCGCTCCGCGACCTTGGGCGAGCCGCTTCCCGCCAATGGCGAGCGCACCGATTATCTCCGCGCCGAGCTGCGCGACGGCCGGGCTTTCGCCTCGACGATCCAGGACAGTTCGATGCTCCGCACCCTCGCCCGCGCGGCCTGCCTGATCGTCCGCGAACCGCATGCGGCCCCCGCGAAACCGGGCGACTCGGTGGAAATCCTCGACATCGCTTGACAGACGCGCGGAACATTGCATAAACGTTCCCAGTCTGTTCCCGACGAGAGGACCTGTCGATGCTCACGCGCAAACAGCACGAGCTGATCTGCTTCATCAACGACCGCCTGAACGCGAGCGGCGTGTCGCCCTCGTTCGAGGAAATGAAGGAGGCGCTGGACCTCAAGTCGAAGTCGGGCGTGCACCGCCTGATCTCGGCGCTGGAGGAGCGCGGCTTCATCCGCCGCCTCGCCAATCGCGCCCGCGCGCTCGAAGTGCTCAAGATGCCCGAGCGTGCCGATGCGAAGGGGCAGAAGCGGGGGGACGTGGCCTCAACTTCCGCGCGCGCTTCGTTGCCCGAACCGGCGAACGACGTGATCGAGATCCCGCTGCACGGCCGCATCGCCGCGGGTACGCCGATCGAGGCGCTCGAAGGCGCGACGATGCTCCCGGTCCCCGCCGCCCTGCTCGGCATGGGTGAGCATTATGCGCTCGAGGTCGCGGGCGATTCGATGGTCGAGGCCGGCATCCTCGACGGCGATTATGCCCTGATCCGCAAGGCCGAGACGGCGCGCGACGGCGACATCGTCGTGGCGCTGATCGACGAGGCCGAGGCGACGCTCAAATTTTTCCGCAAGGAAGGCGCGATGATTCGGCTCGATCCCGCCAACCGCAGCTATGATCCCCAGCGCTACCGCCCCGATCAGGTGCGCGTGCAGGGTAAGCTGGCGGGGCTGCTGCGGCGCTACTAGAGCTCGGCCCCGCGCAGCACCCAGCAGTTGATCGCGAAGCGCGAGTTGCGGTGAAGGCCTGACGGACAGGCCACCGGCCGCACCTCGTGCGGCGCCCAGGACGGAAACACCGCAAGACTGTTCTGCTCGGGCGCGATCTCGACATATTGCGCGGCGCCCTCGGGCGGCGCGCTCAGCGGGTGGAGCCGCAACGCGCCACCGCTGAACCCCCGCGGCTCGGCGTGGAAATAATAGACCCCGGTCAGCATCCTCTTGCCGACGCGTACCCCGCCGGGCGCGGTATCGACATGGCGGCGATAAAAGGCGCCGTCATTATAGACGACAAGGCTCAGCTCTATCCCGTCCACCGGGAATGGCGCCAGCCCCACAGCATCGAGCAATTCGGGAAGCAGCGCCCTGATGCCGTGGCGCAGGGCCGCGCGCGGTGCTTCGGGCAGCGGACGCCGGATCCAGGTCGAATTGCGCGTGTCGGCGCGATAAATGTCCTCCCTGCCGATCGGCGACGGCTCGAGCTCGCTCTCATGCGCCAGCGCCCATTCGAGCAGCGCGGCATTGTTTTCGCGCGACAGGAAGCCGTACTTCACCACATGCGGCGGAATTCGCTGCAACGGGTTCAACGCGCCGCCTTCCCCCGCTGCGCGGCGAACTCGGTGGCGACTCCCTTCTCGGCCGCGTCGACGCGGCGCTTCAGCTCGCCCGGATCGACGAAGGCGAAAGGATCGCCCGCCTCCAGCCGCGCGCGTTTGGCCTCCATGCCGAATGCGGCCGGATGGAAGTTCAGGAAGATGTCGGCGCGCAGCGTACGGAGCAGCGCGAAGGTGCGGCGGAAGTCGGCGGCCACGTTCGGATAGGCCGGGTTCCGCCCGGTCAGGTCGTTCCCCGCCACGGTGAGGCTGCACGCGAACAGCACGTCCAGCGGCCGCCCCGCCTCGACGGTCCGGTACGACCAGCTCGTGCACCCCTTGGTGTGCCCCGGCGTCAGATGCGTCACCATGTCGATATCGCCCAGCCGGATATGTGTGCCCTCGCCGATCAGCCGGTCGACATGCACCGGTTCGAAGGGGAGCAGGTCGCCTCGCCCCGCCGTCATCCCCCCCTCCAGATCGGGCGCGTCGCCCACGCTTGCGAGCAGCTGCGCCCCGCTCAGCGCCTTGAGCTTCGCCAGCCCGCCCGAATGATCGAAATGGGCATGGTTGATCAGAAGGTAGCGGACATCCTCGATCCGGAAGCCCAGCACCGCGATATTGGCGACGATCCCGTCGACGCTGGGCGCCATCGCGCCATCGATAAGGATATGCCCCTTGGCACCGGTGATCAGATAGACCGAAACCCCCGCCGTCCCGACATAATAGACATTGCCCGCGATCCGGAACGGCTTGGTCGGCGTGGTCCATTCGGCGATCGCCTGCGACCAGTCGGTAGTCTGCGCGGCGGCAGGCGCGGCGGTGGCGAGCATCAGCGGGAGGAGCAGGGCGGACGGACGCATCAAGGGCCTTTCGGTGATCGGGTCGGGCGCAGTGGTGACGGCATTACCCGGGGCGGGTCAACCCATGGATGGCGTCCCGCCGCGCCCGCGACGCTCCGCACCCGCGCATCGGCGAACGTGATCGCGACGCCGCCGGTCCGCGCCAGCGCCTCGCGGTCGAGCTTCATCCAGCGCGGCGAGCAGCCAGCGGGAAGCCGCCGGTCGCTCACCACGATGTCGGACGAAGCGCAAAGCGCCACCATCTCGCGCCACGGCACCAGATAGCCGCTCCGCGTCGCCGCCACCCGCCAGCGCCTTGCGCCCGCAGCGACGTCGATCATGCAGATATCCTCGCTGCATCGCGCGCCTTCCTGCTCGGCAAGCAGCGCCAGCTCGTCGTCGCCGCTATTCTCGCCCAGCATGTCGCGGGTGTAGTCGCCCGCCCGGTCGCGCAGCAGCGCCATCCCGCCCCCCTCAACCCGGATCGCCAGATGCCGCCCGTCCCCGGTGACGAGCAGGTCCGGCGGCGGCGTCATCAGCGCCCAGACCGCCCCGATCGCCAGCGGCACCGCGCCAGCCAGCCGCGCCCGGCTCCGCCACAGCGCGAGCCAAAGCCCGCCCGCCACCATCAGCGCGAATGCCCCGCCCGGCATCGCGGGGAGCGCCGCCACTGCCCCGGGCGCGCTCGACGCCGCATGGGCAAGCCACAGCAGCAGGCCCAGCGCCTGCCCCGTCAGCCACCAGAAGGGCCCGCCCAGCCCCACGACATCGAGCAGCAGCGCCAGCGCTTCCAGCGGCATGATGACGAAGGTGGTGAGCGGGATCGCGACGATGTTCGCCAGCGCGCCGTAAACTCCCGCCTGGTGGAAATGGAACAGCGCGATCGGCATCAGCGTGAACTCGACCGCGATACCGGTGAGCAGCAGCGAGCCGCACGCGCGGGCAAATCGCCGCCCCCGACCCTCCTCGCGCCGCTCGAACCAGCCGCGCACCGTCCGGTTCTCATGCAGCGCGACGATCGCGGTCACCGCCGCGAAGCTCAGCTGGAAGCTCGGGCCCGCCAGCGCCTCGGGCCAGAGCAGCAGCACGAACAAGGCCCCCGCCGCGACCAGCCTCAGGGTGATCGCCTCACGCCCCAAGCTCAGCGCCAGGAGTACCAACAGCGCGGCTGCACAGGACCGGATCGTCGGCACTTCCGCGCCCGTCAGCAGTGTATAGCCGATCGCGGCCGCCGCGCCTGCGCCCGCCGCCACCAGCGGCAGCCGCCAGCTGAGCGCCAGCCACGGGCTCAGCGCGAGCAGCCGCAGCACCACCAGCATCGCCGCCGCGGTCACCGCCGTGACGTGCAGCCCGCTCACCGACAGCAGATGCGCGAGGCCGGAACGCCGCATCGCCTCGGAATCCGCCTCGGAAATCGCGCCGCGGTCCCCCGTCGCCAGCGCGCTGGCGATCCCGCCCGCGCTGCCCTCGATCCGCGACTGGATATGCGCCGACACGGAGGCCCGGAGATCGGCCCCGGCCGTACCGCCCGGAGTCACCACCTCGACCGGCCCGAAGCCCCGCCCCGTCGCCCCGATCCCGTCGAACCACGCCACCCGCGCGAAGTCATACGCCCCCGGCACGGCGGGCGGCGGCGGGGGCATCAGCCGCGCACGCAGCCGCACCACCGCGCCCCGCGCCAGCCCCGCCGGCACATCCTTCTCCGCCAGGTTCACGCGAATGCGCGGCGGCAAATCCGGCCGCCCCTCCGGCGCTAGCCGCAGCCGCACCAGCCCGCGCGCGGGCAATTGCTCGACTCGCTCGACTCTCGCCTGCACGCTCACCAGCGCCGGCCGCGCCAGCACCGGCGCCGCGACACTCTCGGCCCGCCACCACACCAGCGAACATCCCGCCGCCATCGCCAGCGCCCCGACCAGCAGCACCCGCCCGGCGCGCCCCGCCCCGGAAAAGGCCAGCCCCAGCAGCGCCAGCGCCGCGCAGGCCGCAAGGAACCAGCGCCACTCCGCCACGCCGGGCAGCACGAACCAGGCCGCGATCCCCGCCCCCAGCGCCACCGGCAGCCACAGGATCAGCTGCTCGCGTTCGCCTTCCAGCCAGCGCTCGACGGCTCCGGGGATATGGCCGAACAGGCTGCGCGCCCCCATTTGAAGGGGCAGGTCCCCGGTGCTTGGGCTTGAACTCATCTCCCGCAACAGCCGTGATCGCCCGGAGAGCGGCGCTGGCAAGGAAGGTCGCGCAGTCGCGTAGCGGTGCTACGCGCAAGCAGCCTGACGCAGCCAGCGCCTCTCACAGGGCGACCCCTTCGGGGTGGGCGCCTTTTGGCGCACAGCGGCGTCGCGCGTCGATCACGATGGAAATCCATCGCTCTCTCCTTGCTCCTACCCGTGCGCCAACATGCGCTCCGTCCCGGCCATTGCGGGAGATGAGTTTAAGCCCTAGGGCCTCGGCGGCTGAGCTGGCCATTGAATTTCAAGTCTGGGAGCAGGCGCGGTTGAGCGCAACATCTGATACCGGCGGCACCGCTGTCGTCACCCGTTTCGCGCCGTCTCCGACGGGGTTCCTGCATATCGGCGGCGCGCGCACCGCGCTGTTCAACCTGCTCTATGCGCGCCATCACGGCGGCAAGTTCCTGCTGCGGATCGAGGATACCGATCGCGCCCGCTCCACCCAGCCCGCGATCGACGCGATCCTCGACGGCATGACCTGGCTTGGCCTCGATTGGGACGGCGACGTCACCTACCAATTCTCGCGCGCCGATCGCCACGCCGCGGTGGCGCACGAGATGGTCGAGAAGGGCGCGGCCTATCGCTGCTACCTGACCCAGGACGAGCTCGCCGCGATGCGCGCCGAGGCCGAGGCGAACAAGAAGCCGCTCCGCATCCGCTCGCCCTGGCGCGACAAGACCCCGAACGAGGAGGGCAAGCCCTTCGTCGTCCGCCTCAAGGCGCCGAGCGAAGGCGCCACGACGATCCACGATCGCGTCCAGGGCGAGGTCACCGTCCAGAACAGCGAGATCGACGATCTCGTCCTGCTCCGCTCGGACGGCACGCCGACCTATATGCTCGCGGTGGTGGTCGACGATCACGACATGGGCGTCACTCACGTGATTCGCGGCGACGATCACCTCAACAACGCCTTCCGCCAGCTGCCCATCTACAAGGCGATGGGCTGGCCCGAGCCGATCTACGCGCACATCCCGCTGATCCATGGCGCGGACGGGGCGAAGCTCTCTAAGCGCCACGGTGCGCTGGGCGTCGATGCCTATCGTGACGAGCTCGGCCTGCTGCCCGAAGCGGTGTTCAACTATCTGCTCCGCCTCGGCTGGGGTCATGGCGACGACGAGATCATCAGCCGCGAACAGGCGATCGAATGGTTCGATATCGACGCGGTCGGAAAATCACCAAGCCGGTTCGATCTGAAGAAGCTTGAGAACCTGAACGGTCATTATATCCGCGCCGCCGACGATGCCCGGCTCGCTGGTCTCGTGGCCCCGCGACTCGGTTTCGAACTCAGCGAATCGCAGCTCGACCTTCTGCGCCGCAGCATGGCCGAGCTGAAGCCGCGCGCCGCGAATCTCCTTGAGTTGGCCTCCGGCGCCGAGTTCCTGTTTCGCACCCGCCCACTGGAATTGGACGCGGATGCGGCACCTCTGCTAGAGGGCGGCGCGAAGCCGATCCTGACCCGGGTTCACGCCGCGCTTGACGCGGCGCAAAGCTGGGATACGGAGACGCTCGAAGCGGCGGTACGCGCTGTCGCGGACGATGCGGGGGTCAAGCTTGGCCAGGTCGCGCAGCCCCTTCGGGCGGCGCTCACGGGCAAGCGGACATCTCCCGGAATTTTCGATGTGCTCCTGTTGCTGGGGCGCAACGAGAGCCTGGGCCGGATCGCCGATCAGATGGGCGCGGCCTGACGAATGACGAAAGGACCAATGCGATGACCGACGGCAATTCCATCAAGATCGGTGATCGCGATTATGGCGTGCTCAGCGGCAGCGTGGGCCCGGACGTCATCGACATCCGCAAGCTCTACGCCAATACCGGCATGTTCACCTACGATCCCGGCTTCACCTCGACCGCGAGCTGCGAATCGGGCCTGACCTATATCGACGGCGACGAGGGCGTTCTGCTCCACCGCGGCTACCCCATCGGCCAGCTCGCCGAGCATAGCTCGTTCATGGAAGTCAGCTATCTGCTGCTCAACCACGAGCTTCCCAGCAAGGAGGAGCTCGACAAGTTCGTTTACACGATCACGCGCCACACCATGCTGCACGAGCAGCTCGCGACCTTCTATCGCGGCTTCAGGCGCGATGCCCATCCGATGGCGGTGATGTGCGGCATCGTCGGCGCGCTCTCGGCCTTCTACCACGATTCGACCGATATCACCGATCCGCACCAGCGCATGGTCGCGTCGCACCGGCTGATCGCCAAGATGCCGACCATCGCGGCGATGGCGTATAAATATACGATCGGTCAGCCCTTCATCTATCCGAAGAACGACCTCAGCTACACCGGCAACTTCCTGCGCATGACCTTCGGCGTCCCCGCCGAGGAATATGTCGTGAATCCCGTGGTCGAGCGCGCGCTCGACCGCATCTTCATCCTCCATGCCGACCACGAGCAGAACGCCTCGACCTCGACGGTGCGGCTCGCCGGCTCGTCGGGCGCCAACCCCTTCGCGTGCATCGCCGCGGGCATCGCCTGCCTGTGGGGTCCCGCGCATGGCGGCGCGAACGAGGCGGCGCTCAACATGCTGCGCGAGATCGGCCGGCCGGAGCGCATCCCCGAGTACATCGCCCGCGCCAAGGACAAGAACGATCCGTTCCGCCTGATGGGCTTCGGCCACCGCGTCTACAAGAACTACGATCCCCGCGCGACCGTGATGCAGAAGACCGTCCGCGAGGTGCTCGGCGCGCTCAACGTCACCGATCCGCTGTTCGACGTCGCGCTTCAGCTCGAGGAAATGGCGCTCAAGGACGATTATTTCATCGAGAAGAAGCTGTTCCCGAACGTCGATTTCTATTCGGGCGTGATCCTCTCGGCGATCGGCTTCCCGACCACCATGTTCACCGCGCTCTTCGCGCTCGCGCGCACCGTCGGCTGGGTGGCGCAGTGGAACGAGATGATCTCGGATCCCGACCAGAAGATCGGCCGCCCGCGCCAGCTTTACACCGGACCGGTGCAGCGCGATTATATCCCGGTCGAAAAGCGCTGATCCCCATCGTCACCCCAGCGAACGTTGGGGTCTCAGGCGGAACGGGCGGTGCCCGCGGCACGAGATCCCAGCCTGCGCCGGGATGACGAAGGAGGTCCGATGCGCCAGCAAATCCTGATCTTCGCCGGAATCATCGGCTTCATCGCGGGGATGATCTTCATGCTGCAGGGGCTGGGCGTGATCCGCTATCCCGCGAGCAGCGCGATGATCGACAACCGAATCTGGATCACGCGCGGCGGCACCCTCGCCTTTCTCAGCGCGATCCTTGTCGCGGGCGTCCGGCTGGTGCCGCCGAAGCGCAAGAAGGGCGATCCGGAGGCCTGATTCGGCGCCCTGCAAAGGCCGCGGAACCGCTGACTCTCAGTTCTTCGGCAGCTCGTCCTTGTCGAGCATCGAATCGCCATTCTTGTCGAGCAGGCGGAAGCGCGTGATCGCCGCGCGGTCGAATTCGGCCGCGGTCACGCCCCGGTTGAAGTTCGCGTCGGCGGACATCACCGGCTGCGGAATCCCGAGCCAGTTGTAGCGCGAGGCGCCTCCGTGCCGCACATAGACGGTCGTCCGGCTGGGGCCATCGTCCGAGCTGTTGGGGAGATTCGAGCTGATGATGCCCCGCCCCAGTCCGCCGCCCGTATCGGCGATCGCCTGCTGGATCATCACCTCGTAGCGCTCATTCTCCTGCGGATCGATCTCGCCGCTCTTGTCGAGATCGAGGATCTTGAAGAAGCGCTGCGCGTCGTCCTGAAACTCGTAGATGCTCAGCCGCCCGTCCTTGTCCGCGTCGGCGCCGGTGAACCAGGCCAACGCGGGCGGATTGGCCTTGTCGCCCTCGAAGGGCTCTCCCATCGGGCTGACGAACAGCCGGTCGGCCGCCATCGGCGAAATATTCAGCAGCACGGGAAGGGCAAGCAGGGCAAACATGGGGGTTCCTCGGATTCGATAGGCCTATCTCGCACATGCGACTGGGAAATGTCAGCCCCAGCCCGTCGCGAGATACCAGGCGCCGTGCACGATCAGGACGCCCGCCAGCACCATCACGATCCAATAGGGTCCGGGCTGATCCGCCCGCCGCACCGTCCAACCCATCCAGACGAGCGCGCCGCGCCGCCACCCGCGCGATATGATGGTCGCACCGATCGCCGCTCCGAACAGGGCCCAGAGATAGTCGGCCATGGGAGCGTGCTAACGCCGGGCGCGATTAAATGCGAGTGGCGCGCGCCTTACAGCGCCGTCCGCCGCTTCAGCCGCGCGCGCAGATCGTCCATCCGCACCGCGTCGGCGCCGGCGGTCTTGTCCTCGGCCTTGATGACGTCGGCGAGGTGCGCGAGGATCTGATTGGTGAGGTCGAGCCCCTGCAGCGAGGTCGCATGACGATGCAGCAGGATCGGATCGCCGATCAGCGCGTCGCCGATCTGGTCGAGCCGGCGGCGGATCATCTCGAGTTCCTCGGCGATGCGGTGATCGATCGCGTTCGAGGAGATTGCGGGCCGCGGCGGCGGTTCCTTGAATAGGGGGCGCTTCGCGGGAGTCATGCTCGCACGGATTTCGGCCATCATCGCATCCACCTCGCGCTGGTGCGCGGATGGCGTGTAATCATTGGCCGCTGTCTGAGGTGACATCCCCAAATCCCTCCCTTGAGAAGGGGATAAGACGCCCTGGTTAAACTACGGATAACGCGCAATCCGTATGTGTCCGGAATGTTTCAGGCGCCGAAAGCAGCCCCGCGGACGGGATCGCGGAAGGGCAAGGTGAAGACGAAGCGCGCGCCCATTCCCGGCGCGCTGTCGACGGTGATGTCGCCGCCCATCGCCCGCGCCAGCCGCCGCGCGATATAGAGGCCGAGGCCGCTCCCGCCCGGCTCGGTCGGATCGACCCGGCCGAACTTCTCGAAGATGCGTTCCTGATCCTCGAACGCGATGCCCTTGCCCTGGTCGGCGACGATCACGCAGCCCATGTCGCCATCGCGTTCCATGCGGATCCACACCATCCCGCCCGGCGGCGAGTAGCGCACCGCATTGCCGATCAGATTGACCAGCACCTGCAGCGCGCGGCGGAATTCGCCGGTCACGGGCATCGTCTCGCTCGCCGCGGGCTTGTCGACGCGCACCTCGGCCTGCGCCGCCCGCACCGCGAGCAGGCCGCCCGCGCGCCGCGCGACATCGGCCAGGTCGAGCGGCTCCGGAGCGGTGCTGAAATCCTCTCGCTCGATCGCCTGCAAGTCGACCAGATCGTCGACCAGGCCGAGCAGGTGCCGCCCGGCATTGGCGATGTCGCCGGCATATTCGGCATAGTCGGGCTTGAGCGGTCCTTCGGTCTGGGCGCTGATGCTGTCGGCGTTGGCGATAATCCTGCCCAGCGGCCCGCGCAGCGCGCGGTCGAGCCGCTGGCTGAACGAATCGGGAAAGCCTCCGAACGGCGCTTCCGGCACCGGCGCATCCACCTTGGGCCCGGAGTCCGGCAGCGGCTCGATCAGGTCGAGCATATGCGCCGCGCCGACGAACCCCGCGAAGCGCCCGCCCGGATCGGTGCGCGGCGTCGCGTCGAGCCGCACCATGCGGCCGGTCCCGCGCAATTCGGCCTTCTGCCCATCGAACCGCGCCTGCGCCGCCACCGCGCTCAGGATTGGGAGATTGCCCGCCTCATCCTCTTCGAGCGCGAACAGCCGCGTGATCGGCTGGCCCAGCATCGCGCTGGTATCGAAGCCGTAGCGCGCGCCCGCCTCGATCGAGAGGAAGGTGATGCGCAGCGAGGCGTCGGTCTCCCACAGCCAGTCGGCGGCCGAGCGGAAGAAGTCGCCGTCGCGCTCGGGCTCGGTCGCCGCGGCGCGCCACAGGGGCCGCAGCCGCCAGCCGCTGACCTCGAGCCGCACCCCGCCGTCGAGCGGCTCGGCGCGCACCCACAGCTCGAGATCCTCCTCGCCATCGGCGGCGATCACGTTGCGCGAAATGCCGATCCCCAGCCGCTGCGCAAGCCGCGCCAGCGTCGCGATCTGCGGCACCGCGAGCGGCTGCCCTATCGCCCCGCCCGCGCGCGCGTTCAGTTCGGCCAGCCGGTCCTCGGCCTCGAGCAGCCGGCCCTCCGAATCGATATGCGCGATGGCGAGGGGGAGCGAGGAGTCGATCGCGTTCACGCCCCCCCTCCCGCGCGGCCAAGCGCGAGTACCGCGGCACGATAATCGGGATGCAGCTTCATCGGCGCCAGCGCATCGCGCGCCTCGCCCGCATCGATCGCGGCGATCGCGTCGAGCGTGTCGGCGAAGCTCTCCAGGTCACGCCGCGGATCGGCCTCACACAGCGCATAACCCACCTTGGCAATCGTATCCCGCGTCAGATCCAGTGCCCGCAGCGCGAGCCACAGCCGGTCCCCCGCGGGATCGACGACGATATCACGCGCGAGCGCGTAGTTCACGCCCAGCGCGAGCGCGAGCAGCGCGGTGAACAGCACGATCCGCCGGTCGCCCAGCGACTCCACCAGCAGGTGCGGCAATTCGCCCGGCTGGGCGTCGATCGCGGCGGCAAAGCGCATCGCGGTCGCCTCCAGCCGGTCGCCCTCGTCATAGGCGGTCAGGCTGCGCTGCGCGGCGTCGGACAGCGCCTTGTCGAGTGCATCGACCGCGCCCACGGCGCCCTCCGCGACGCGTTCGCGCAGCGCGGCGGCGACCCACCAGACGAGCCGGTGATGCAGTTCGGCGGGCAGTTCGGTCTGAGTCAGCTGTCCCGTTTCGGGACCGCCTCGGCGACGCGATTCGGCGATCAGCACCGCCATCGCGCCCGCGGCCACGACTCGGTCGGGATGCTGAACGAAACGGTTGATAAGGCTGGGCCTTTCGGGATCGACCGCGCCCTGCATCGGCAAGGCATTGCCCAAAAGCTCCTGCCGGACCCGCGCGATCAGCTCCGCCATCAGCTCGGGATCGCGGAGCAGTCCCGATTTGGAAAGCCGCGCGAGCACCGAGTGGCGCCCGTCGCCCAGCCTGGCCGCCAGCGCCGATTCGCCCTGCGCGCCCAGCAAACGCGCGCCATGCTCGCGGATCTCGGCGTCCACCGTCTCGACCAGCGAGCGCATCAGCGCCGCCAGCGCGGAGCGCGTCCGCTCATCGAGCCGCGCATCCTCGGGGAGGAAGAAGTCGTCCACCGCGATCATCAGCGCGTGGAAAGCGCGCACGTCCGCGGCCGCTGCGCGGGCGAGCAGCTTTTTCGCGCCGATGGTGGCGCCATCGCGCGTGTCGACGGGATTGTCCGACATCGACCTCAAACTAGCGGGAGTGTCCTTAAGACCAAGCTAAGCTTTTTCGCGTGTCGCCTCAACCGCCGCCGCGAGTGTCGCGAATGCATATATCGCAACCGTGGCAAGCCCCGCCGCAGCGTAACCCCCGAGCACGAACGGAGTCAGGATCAGCAGGTGCGCCGCCGGGCTGGACCACCAGCGCTTGTGCCGCGCCGGCGAACGCTCCACCAGCAGCTGTGCCGCCACCGCGACCAGCGCGAGCACCGCCGGGGTCCAGTTTCCCGCCCCCAGCCGGGTCGTCGCGCCCACGCCGAGCGTCGCCGCGGCGAACAGGATGGTGATGCCGATCTCGAGGATATCCGCGCGCTTCGCCTGCCCCGCCAGCGCCGCCATCGCCGCCCCGCCCGCCAGCAATGCCGCCGACACCAGAGTCGCGGCCATCGCGGCCCCGGGCCAGCCATAAGCGATGCCGCCCAGCGCCCCGAGCGCGAACACCGTGCCGCCAGCCTCCACCGCCCAGCCCGGCACATTGCGCGCGGTCAGCCCGGGCAGCGTCATCCGCGCGAGCCGGTTGAACACCCAGCGATCCGCCCAGCTCGTCCGCCGCTCGGTCAGCGCCGCGAGCACGTCGTTGCCGCGCGTCGCCAGCGCCGCCGCGCTGCGCTCGACGACATGCCCGCTCTTCGCCCAGCCGGCGGTGAGCATCACATGCTCGGCGCCCGCCTGCACCGCGACCCGCAGCAGCGCCGACTGGAAGTCGTAATCCGCCGGCATCGTCGCGATCTCGCCGAGCTGCGCCCCGCTCACTCGCGCGATCCCCGCCCAGCAATCCTTCATGTCGAGCCGCTCGATCGCCGCGGGCGAGGCCGGGTCGTCGGTGACCAGCAGCGCCTGCGCGCCCTCGGCCGCCATTCGGTCGATCACCGGATCGGTGGTCACCAGCCCATCGGCGAGCACCAGCACGCGCGCATCGGCCGCGATCTTCTCCGAAGCCTCCTCGGCCGATCGCACCACCTCGATCGCCGCCCCGCGCTTCGCCGCGCGATTGACCGCGTTGAGCAGCGCCGGCGTCATCCTCCCGACCGCGACCATGATCTGGCCCACCCCCGCGCCGGTCAGCAGCCGCACCTGGTATTCGAGCAGGGTCATGCCCCCGAACGGCAAGGTCGCCGCCAGCGTCCCCGGCCGGTCCGCCGCCTCGTCGATTGCGAAAATCAGTCCTGCGAGCATGTGCGGCTGGTTAGATGCATTGCCAGGCCGACGCAAACCGCGAGGCGGTCAAAGACGTTGCGCGGACGTTTCGACATTCCATGCGCCGGCTATAACTGCTAGAACGTGCAGGCAACGCAATCGGAGGGGGGCCCCGATCATGGCGACGGCAACGGACGATATCGTGATCGAACGCAGCGGCGGCGGCTTCACCGCATTCGCCGACCGCTGGATTTATGTGTTCATGGCAGCGCTCTTCATCGTCACCGTGCTGGTCGGATTCATCCCCGATTCCAATCGGATGCTGGCGAATGTCGCCGCCGGAGCCCGGCCGCCGCTGCCGCCGATCCTCCATGTCCATGCCCTGCTGATGGGAAGCTGGCTGAGCCTGTTGCTCGTTCAGGCCGTGCTGATGGCGACCGGCCGGCGGGGACTTCACATGCAGCTCGGCCTGCTGGGGATGGTGCTCGCGCCCGCGATGGTTGTCGCCGGCTTCTTCCTGATCCCCACGATGGACGGCCAGATCATCGATGGCATCCGCCACGGCCCGCCCCCGGTCGCGGCGGAGCTGAACAAGGTCCTGCCGCTGGTCATGAACATCATGCTGATCCAGATCCGCGCCGGCTTGGTGTTCGCGGTGCTGGTGGCGATCGCGCTCAGCGTGCGCCTCTCCGATTCGGAAACCCACAAGCGCCTGATGTTCCTCGCCACCGCCGCGCCACTTCCCGCCGCGACCGACCGGATGACCTGGCTGCCCAGCAGCATGCCCGGCGCCGCCTGGACGGTCGAGCTCTGGCCGCTGGCCGTGCTCGCGCCGATGATCCTGTGGGACCTTTACCGGCTGAAGCGCGTCCAGCGCGCCTATTGGATCTGGCTGGGGGTCGCGATCGTGCCCGCCACCGTGATGCACGCGCTGTGGGGATCCCCCTGGTGGTTCAAGACCGCGCTGGGGCTGCTCGGTGCGGGCGATCTCGCTCAGTAGAGCAGATACTTCGCCCGTAGCGCGTCCCACGCTCCCTCGTCGGGCCCCGCGATGGCATCCAGGTCGCCCGGCGCGGCTTCGCTGTCGTCGACCCATTCGCGCAGGCTCGTCCCGCCATTGATCACGTCGATCGCCAGCTTGCCGAACTCATACTCGTAGGGGAAATCGCGCCACAGATCGTAATCGGGATAGAGCGACCGGATCGCCTTGAAGCCAAGCGCCTGCACCCGCCACGGCCGGAAGGCCTCATGGTCGTAAGCCGCCCCCTCGGCATGGATGAAGACACCCGCGCAGAGCTGGCCGACATGCTTGTGGAAGGTCGGCTGAAACCAGATATCGCGCAGCGTGCAGCCCGCCAGCCATTCCGGCGCGATCCGCCGCATCTCCGCGATCAGCTTGCGCGCATCGATATCGGGCGCGCCGAACAGCTCGAGCGGCCGCGTGGTCCCGCGCCCTTCGGAGAGCGTGGTCCCCTCGAGCATCACCGTGCCCGCATAGGCGCGCGCCATGTTCACATTGGCCGCATTGGGGCTCGGATTGATCCACACGCGATCCTCCGGCCAGCCAAACCCCGGCGCGGCTTCGGGCGACCAGCCTTCCATCGCGATCACGCGGTAATCGACGTCCAGCTTGAAGTGATCGATGAACCAATGCCCCATCTCGCCCAGCGTCATGCCGTGCCGCATCACCATCGGCCCGGCGCCCACAAAGCTCTCCCACCCGGCCACCAGCGTGGTCCCCTCCACCGGCTGCCCCGCGGGATTGGGCCGGTCGAGCACCCACACCGACTTGCCATGCTGCGCCGCCGCCTCGAGCACGTAGAGCAAGGTCGTGACGAAGGTGTAGATGCGGCACCCGACATCCTGCAGGTCGATCAGGATCGTATCGAACGTATGCATCGACTGCCCGGTCGGCCGCCGCACCTCGCCGTACAGGCTGAACACCGGCATCCCGTAAGTGGGATCGGTATAGTCCGGCGATTCCATCATGTTGTCCTGCAGGTCGCCCCGCACGCCATGCTGCGGCCCGAACACCGCGCTGACATTGAGCCCGCACGCCACCAGCGCATCGAGCGAATGGGTGAGGTCCGCCGTCACCGATGCGGGATGCGCGAGCAGGGCCACGCGCTTGCCCTCCAGCGGGCGGCGCAGTTCAGGGTCGGCGAGCAGCCGGTCGATACCGAAGTTCATGGCGCGGGTGCTGCCGGAAGTTCGAGCACAAAGCTATCCGAATGATGGAAATTCGGCTCGGGCGAAGGATGCACGAGCGCCCAGTATGATTTGGTCCCGCCCAGTTCCTCGATCACCGCGGTCAACCCCACACGCCGCCCATCGATCGGCGCATCGAGCACCACGAGCTGCGCGAAGGCCGATCGGCCCTTGGCGCTTTCGATCGCCACATTGCCCGAAACCGGCCGGTCGCGCATCGCGCCGCGATAGCCGTTGAAGTCATAGGCCGCCCATTGGCCCGAGGGCGAGAAGTTGAACTCGTAATAATGGTCGGAACCGCGATCCGCCGCGAACAGCTCGAAGCAGGTCGTCTGCCACAATCCGTCGCGGCGGGCTGGGGCGGTCTTCGCGGGCCACAGCACCGCGTCGACATCGCCAGTCACGACATATTCCGCCAGCCTTATGCCATCGGCGCGCACCAGGATTTCGGCCCGGACCGAGAGATCGGCGCGAGGCGGCGCGGCCGGATGCGGGACGAGCTTCATTCCACCGGCCCAGCCGGCTCGGCGCGCAGCGTCAACAGCATCAGCGGATTGGGCTGGGCCTCCGCCACCTTCACAAGCGTGTTGCGGTCGCGATGCAGGAAGGGCTCGCTCCGCCCGCGCACGATCAGCGTGGTGTCGCTGACATAGCTGTACGAACCGTCGGGATTGAAGGTCAGCTCCAGCCGGTAGGCATCGGTACGAAAGGCATATTCGAGGAAGGCGGTCGAAGTGATCCCATTCTCGGTCGATCCCCGCGCGGCCTCCACGACGATCCGGTCGGGCCCCTCGGCCCGCCCCTTCGCCAGCAGCGATTGCCCGCGCGGAATCGCCAGCGTCTGAAGGATCAGCCCGGTCGCGGGCTCCCACAGCCAGTATCCGGTCTGGTCGTGGAAGGTGATGGCCTCTTCCTCGGTGTTGATGTGCAGGTGATAGCGCAGCCCGTAGAAAAGCTGCGGCCCGTTCGCCTGCGGATCGATCGGCTGGAATACCGCCCGCTCGATGAAGGCGCGCTGCTCGGGCCCGTCATCCTTCGGCGCCAGGTCGATTCCCATCCGCCCTTCCCAAATCCCCGCCAGCCGGGTGAGCGGCCCGAGATTCGCCAGCGTGTCGGGATCGACATCGGCGGGCTCGGTGAAGATATCCTTGGGGAAAGCGGGCATTGGGGGCCTTTCTGGTCTGGACGGATTTGAAGACGTTTGTGCCCGTCAGGCAAGGGTCCCTTTTCAGAATCCTCCCCCGGTGGGGGAGGTGGCGCCCGCAGGGCGACGGAGGGGGTCCGCCACGAGTGACAACGCCGGTGGGAAACCCCCTCCACCGCTTCGCGGTCCCCCTCCCCCTCCGGGGGAGGATTTGTTAGGTGCAGCCCATGATCTTCCCACCCGTCTGCCCCGAAATCCCGGTTGCGGACCTCGCGAAGTCGCTCGCCTATTACCGCGACCAGTTCGGCTTCAACATCGACTGGGCGGACGAACAGCTCGGCCTCGCCAGCCTGTCGCGCGGCGAGACGCGGGCCTTCATGACCAACGCCGGCTATCGCAAGCATCTCGGCAACCAAGCCCCGATCACCCTCTGGCTCAACCTGTCGAACCGCGATGAGATCGACGCGCTTTACCGCGAATGGGCGGACGCGGGCGCGATCATCGCCGCCCCGCCCGAGGCGCAACCCCACAAGCTCTACGAATTCTTCGCGCAGGACCCCGACGGCAACATCTTCCGCGTCTTCTACGATTTCGCCTGGGAGGAGCGGGGGTAAATTCCTCCCCGGAACGGGGAGGGGGACCGCCGCGAAGCGGTGGTGGAGGGGGCCCGCCACAGGCGATATCGCCCGTGGAAGCCCCCCTCCGTCAGCCTGCGGCTGCCACCTCCCCCTCCGGGGGAGGAATTAGCTCTTCTGCGGGTAGATCGTCTCCCCGCGCTTCAGCATCTCGACAAATCCCGCGATCTTCTTCTTCCGCCCTGCCTCGGTCTTCATATTGTGCGTCCGAAAGGCCAGCGCGAACCGGTTCTGCGCGGTCAGCCTGGCCAGCATCGCCTTGGCCTCGGGCTCCGCATCGATCGCCGCCTGCAGATCGTCCGGGATCGCCATCGCCTTGCCGCTGCCATAGGCCTTGTCCCAGCGCCCGTCGGCCTTGGCAGCCTCGACCTCGCGCAGCCCATGTTCGGTCATCCGGCCTTCCTTGATCAGCCGCGCGACATTCTCGACATTGATCCGGCTCCAGATGCTCTTCCGAGTCCGCGGCGTGTAGCGCTGGAGATAGCTCGTAGCGTCGAAGCTCTTGCGCACCGCGTCGATCCAGCCCCAGCACAGCACCACAAGGATCGCCTCCTTGGGCGTGATCGAGGGCAGGCCCGAGCCGACCTTGTGGATCTTGATCCACACTTCGTCCTCGCGGTCATGATGCTCGCCCAGCCAGGCATGGAAGGCGCCGGCGTCCTTGAACTCGCGCACCTTGGCCGGATCGACTTCGATTGCCGCCACATTTCGCCCTTTCCTATTTGGAATTCGCCTGCTCCACCCTGACAGATGATACGGCAATCCGCATCCGGCATGGCGCCCCTCACCCCGGCGATTTTGCGCAATTCCCCTCGGGCAAAGGTTACAAAAGGCGTGACTTCCATGACCCTGACGGGACGATCAAACCCGCGAATCACGCTGATGACGCGCCCGCAATCTGTGCTAAGCGCCGCCGCGCCATGACCGAATACAGCTCCGATCTGCTCCGCCTGCTCTCCTCGCGTGGTTATATCCACCAGGTGACCGACGCCGCCGCGCTCGATGCGCTCGCTGCCAGGCAGATCGTGCCCGCCTATATCGGCTTCGATGCCACCGCGCCCTCGCTCCATGTCGGGTCGATGGTCCAGATCATGATGCTGCGCCGGCTCCAGCAGGCGGGGCACAAGCCGATCGTGCTGATGGGCGGCGGGACGACCAAAGTGGGCGATCCCTCGGGCAAGGACGAGTCGCGCAAGCTGCTCACCACCGAGGATATCAACGCCAATATCGCGAGCATCCGCCGCGTCTTCGAACGCTTCCTGACCTTCGGCGACGGCCCGACCGACGCGATCATGGTCGACAATGCCGACTGGCTCGACGCGCTCGAATATGTCCCCTTCCTCCGCGACGTGGGCCGGCATTTCACGATCAACCGGATGCTGGCGTTCGATTCGGTCAAGCTGCGCCTCGATCGCGAACAGCCGCTGACCTTCCTCGAATTCAATTACATGATCCTCCAGGCCTATGATTTCCTGGAGCTGTCGCGCGTCGCCGGCTGCCGCCTCCAGATGGGCGGGTCGGACCAATGGGGGAATATCGTCAACGGCATCGAGCTCACCCGCCGCATCGATGGTGTCGAGGTGTTCGGGCTGACCACCCCGCTGATCACCACCGCCGATGGCGCCAAGATGGGCAAGACCGCGGCGGGCGCGGTGTGGCTCAACGAGGAGCAGCTTTCGGCTTACGATTACTGGCAGTTCTGGCGGAACACCGACGACCGCGATGTCGGCCGCTTCCTGCGCCTGTTCACCGATCTCCCGCTCGACGAGATTGCCCGGCTGGAGTCACTCGAAGGCGCTGAGATCAACGAAGCGAAGAAGACGCTCGCGAACGCCGCCACCGCGCTGTGCCGCGGCCAGGCGGCCGCCGACGAAGCCGCCGAGACCGCGCGCCGCACCTTCGAGGAAGGCAGCGCGGGCGAGGCGCTGCCCAGCTTCACCGCTTCGGGCCCGATCGCCATCGTCGATGCGCTGGTCGGCCTCGGCCTGTGCGCCTCGAAGGGCGAGGCCCGCCGCCTGATCCAGGGCGGCGGCGCGCGCATCGATGGCGACAAGGTCGAGGACGAGGCCGCCCTGGTATCGCCGGGAGCGCGAGTCTCGGCGGGCAAGAAAAAGCACGGGCTGGTCGTTTCGGGCTGATACGATCCGTATCAATCCGGAACCCCAGCAATAGATTGTCGTTAAGCAGTTTCGTTGCATAGGGATTCACACGGGTCTGAGTATCCCCGTGGATGTGGCTTCGAGTTGAATGGAGCGCGTGTGAGTCTGGGCTTTGGAAATCTGGCTTTTGCCGATGGCAGGCGCGAAGGACGCGAGGACGTCCATTATCGTGCCAAGGCGTTCGGGCCGGATGCGCGCCAGATCAATCTCGTCATCGTCAATCTCTCGCCGCACGGCATGATGGCGCGCTGCGAGCGCGATTTCGAGATCGGCGACCGCATCCGCGTCACCCTTCCCGTCGTCGGCGTGGTCGCGGCGGACATTCGCTGGTCGCTGGGCGGCCGCATCGGCTGCCAGTTCGACCCCGCGATCGACCTGGCCGGATATTACGAACTCATCGCGATGATGATGAAGGCCAAGCCCTAACCGGCCCTGAGCAGGCTCACCGCCGCATCCCGCTCGAACAGGTACAGCGCCACCCGCGCCGCCTGCCCCCGCTCGGTCTTCAATCCCCGGTCCTGATCCTCCAGCAACCGCGCATCCGCATTGGCCGCGACGATCAGCGCCGACAGGCTCTCGGGTGTGGCCAGCCGGAAGGTCTGCTCGCCCGACTGGCGCGTCCCCAGCAGCTCTCCCGCCCCGCGCAACTCCAGGTCGCGCTCGGCGATCAGGAAGCCGTCGGTGGTATCGCGCATCAGACCCAGCCGCGCCCGCGAGGTCTCGCTGAGGCTCCCCCCGCGCAGCAGGATGCAGTGCGACTGCCCCCCGCCCCGCCCGACCCGCCCGCGCAACTGGTGCAGCTGCGCCAGCCCGAACCGGTCGGCATGCTCGATCACGATCAGCGTGGCGTTGGGCACATCCACACCCACCTCGATCACCGTGGTCGCGACCAGCACCCCCAGTTCGCCCGCAGCGAAGCGCGCCATCACCGCGTCCTTCTCGGGCCCCTTCATCCGCCCATGGACCAGCCCCACCTTGCCACCGAACCGCTCGGTCAGCGCCGCCGCGCGCGCCTCGGCCGCGGCGAGATCGGTCTTCTCGCTCTCCTCGACCAGCGGGCACACCCAATAGGCCTGTTTCCCCGCCGCCAGATGCCGCCCCAGCCCGTCGACCACATCGCCCAGCCGCTCTTCCGAGATCACCGTCGTCTGGATCGGCTCACGTCCCGGCGGCATCTCGTCGAGCTTGCTGACATCCATCTCGCCATGGCTCGCCAGCTGGAGCGTGCGCGGGATCGGGGTCGCGGTCATCACCAGCAGGTGCGGGGGCACCGTGGCCTTGGCCTGCAGCATCATCCGCTCCGCCACGCCGAAGCGGTGCTGCTCGTCCACCACCACCAGGCCCAGGTCGCGATACCGCACCCCCTCCTGGAAGATCGCATGCGTCCCGATCAAAATGTCGATCTCACCCGAAGCCACCCCCATCAGCGTCGCCTCGCGCGCTTTGCCCTTGTCGCGCCCGGTGAGGATCGCGATCCGCACGTCGAGCCCCGCCAGCATCCGCGACAGGTTCTCGAAATGCTGCCGCGCCAATATCTCGGTCGGCGCCAGCAACGCGCCCTGCGCCCCCGCCTCCGCCGCAATCAGCAGCGCCATCAGCGCCACCAGGGTCTTGCCCGATCCGACATCGCCCTGCAGCAGCCGCAGCATCGGCTGGGTCTGCGCCATGTCGCCTTCGATCTCGCGCATCGTCCGCGCCTGCGCCCCGGTGGGAGAATAAGGCAGCCGCAAAGCGTCGCGCAGCCGCCCGTCGCCCGTGAGCGCCCGCCCCCGCTTCGACCGCGCCTCGCCACGCACCAGCAGCAATGCGAGCTGGTTCGCGAACACCTCGTCATAGGCCAGCCGCTCGCGCGCCTTGGCGTCCGCCGGGTCGGCGTGAATCCGCGCCAGCGCTTCGTGCCAGCCCGGCCAGTCATGCTTCGCCTTCAGGCTCGGCTCGATCCATTCGGGCAGCTCCGGCGCCCGCTCGATCGCCTGGCTGGCAAGCGCCGCGATCCGCTTCGAGGTAATCCCCTCGGAGCAGGGATAGACCGCCTCGCGCCCGCCGCCCTCGGCTTCCTCCGAAACCTCGGGATGCACGATCTGCAGCTCCTGCCCGTACTGATCGAGCCGCCCCGAAACCCAGCGCCGCTCGTTGAGCGGCAGCAACTTCTTCGCCCAGCCCGAATTGCCGCCGAAGAAGACGAGGCTGACGTAATTGCCGAAGGCATCCACCGCCTGCACCCGCGCCGGCGCCCGCGCCGAGCCTCCGAACCGGTAGTTCACCGCGGTCAGCGGGATCGCGATCGTCCGTCCGACATCGGCCTGCATCAACTCCTCGCGCGCCAGCTTGTCGATGAAGCCGGTGGGCAGGTGGAACGCCACATCCACCACTCGCGCCATCCCCAAGCGCTCCAGCGGCTTGGCCAGCGCTGCGCCAATGCCTTTCAGCGCGGTGATCTCGGCAAAGAGCGGGTTGAGAAGGTCCGGGCGCATGTCTATCTGCGCTCTACACCCAAGCCGACGGCGCATTCCAGCGCTGCCGGCCAATCGCCGTTGGAATATATGGACCTCGAAACCCGCCTCAAACGCCTCCGCTTCCGCGCCTGGCACCGCGGCACCCGCGAAGCCGACCTGCTGATCGGCGGCTTTTTCGACGAGCACCACGCCGGCTGGAGCGAAGCGGAGGCGTTGCTGTTCGAGCAGATGCTGGAAGAGCAGGACGTCGACATCATGGCCTGGGCGATGGGAACCTTGCCCGTTCCCGGTTGCTATGCCGGGACGCTGATCACCGACCTCAAGAAACTCAATTACGTGCCCATCGCGAGATGAAAATTCTCCCTCTCCCCGCTTGCGGGGAGAGGGTCGGGGAGAGGGGCCTGTCCGCAGGCGCCGACCCCAGCCGCACTGGGGCGCGCGCCCCCCCCCCCCCCCCCCACCGGGGGGGGCGGCCCCAATACCGACAAACGCACCCCACGACACCCCCCGCCCCGCC